>CAZTAM010000001.1:0-278682 GCA_964611625.1 uncultured Nitrospiraceae bacterium
CACATCATGTCATATCAACTGAATGCTGGGAAGATGCGGTTAACTTGACGCTTACTTACAGAGGATAGAAGTGGAGAGATTTGCGGGGTCATTAATGGGGAGCTGGTTATAGTTCTTTATTATTTCTTTTTATGGCAAGCCAAAGTCGCTTGCCATTTTCTTTATATCTACTTCCCCAGTAGTGCTATAATAGCAGATACTTTTAATATTGCAGATGAGGGAATAATGAACAAGCAGGAAGAAGAGCTGATTCAATACATTATCCACCAAACCCAGATAGACCGGGAGACAATTTTACGGATTTTAAACAGAGTTCATTGTTTTCGTGAAGGTCGGAACTGACGACGGGGAGTGTGGTGCCTAACCCTACGCTGCAGCGGACGCACCTAAAGCGGCGCCACTGAGCACAATCGTTAACCAATCTTAAAGGAGGCACATATGAACACCATAGATTTATCATCTCTGGATGCCAGGCGAGTCGTAATCGGCTTCTTTGTCTCCTCACTTGTAGGAGCAATCGTACTGTGGTTTCTCATTGAAAAATGTGCGTGGCCCTATATCGAAAAACAAGGCGTCTCGAAAAAAGGAAAAGGTGCGCTAACGATTCCATTGGGGATCTGCGAACGAGTGTCTTACACTGCGGCCTTTCTCCTAGGCAACCCGACATGGATTGGGGTCTGGCTGGCAATCAAAGTCGCTGCACAATGGAATCGGTGGTTGGACGAGAACCGTGTAACATATAACGTGTTTCTCATTGGAAACCTAATCTCGATCTTTTTTGGTTACTTTGGTGCATGGATCGCCCTGGGGCAATTGCCAAAGATTACGGCGGGCACCCCTTAGTTAAACCGGCACTGAAACGGGCCGGGGGGAGCTGCCTTGGCCGCCAGCTGTTAAGCAGAATTCATTAGAGGGGCGTTGAACGTAGCTGAGGTTCCTCAATCATGGAGAACGCTCCGGATGCTGAAAGAAAAATACGGAACCATCACCGCCCTGATCAGTCAGTCCAGTAGCCGGAAAGACCTTGAGAAGAGATTGCTGGAGTTTAAGGGTGTGGGGGCAAAGACCGTTGAGATATTTCTGCGGGATCTGAACAGGCCATAAGGTGCCGCAACAGCGTCTTAAAGATGCTCCTTGTAGCAGACAACATCATTGTGGTATATATAACGTAATAAATTTAAGGAGGCTCGCTATGCCAATAAGATACCGTTATACAATAGAAATTATCCCGGAAGAAGATGGTATTGGTTATTATGCTGTCGTCCCATCTCTGTCGGGTTGTTTTTCTCAGGGCAAGACCATTGAGGAAGCAAAAAAGAATATCAAGGAGGCCATAGCGCTTCATATCAAATCTCTTAAAAAGGCTGGGGAACCCATACCCTCTGAATCAGTAGAAGCCTATAAGACCGTTATTGAGGTGGCTGCTTGAGCCCCAAGCTGCCGAGAATAACTGCCAAGCAGCTCATAAAGATACTTAAAAAGCATGGCTTTGTCTTAGATAGCTCAGAAGGAAGCCACCAGCATTATACTCATCCTGAAAGGCCAAGCAAGATTACTATCCCGGTGCATCCGGGTAAGATCATCGGCCCCGGTCTGCTTAAAGCCATACTAAGACAGGCAAGGTTGAAACCGGAAGATATATTCAAATAGTACTGTGCTAAATTTGTGCTACTATTGTAATTCAAAATGTGCCCGTAGGACTAAACCACCACAACATATTGATAAAACCCCATGACCCTCGCACTGAAAAGGCGAGGCACGGCTCCAAAAGGTTAAAAAATTGTGCTAATTTTGTGCTAAAACCTGTCAAAAAGGATAGAAATAATGTAATAATTGGAATGTATGGAATACCTCTAACTCCTTGATTGTCAATCTAATTTGGGAGACCAGACCAATATCAAGGAGTTACAAAATTTGGTTAAATAGGTTTGCCAAGGCGAGGGTCGCGGGTTCGAATCCCGTTTCCCGCTCCAGATTTTTTTATATATCAGCATGTTATGAATTAGTTTCTTTCAGCTTTTTTCTCGTTATCATTCAGTCTGTGCTATCTTTAGTCGGAAAAACATATCTGTAAGATTCAACCTTCATTGATGAAACAGTCTTTCTCAATGACCATCGCTTTATTTGAGCGAGGCTCCATAATAGGAAGTTGATACCTAAGGAATGTGCAGGATTTTTTATGGATCAATATGTTGGGGTAATCGAAATGGGAACAGACTTATTTTATTTGAGAGTAATGATAAACACCTATAACCAGTTTTCAACACTCAGGCTATTTATAAGACTAAAATGCTGGTCGGCTGTTAAAACTGTAAGTCCATGAATCCGGGCAACTGCGGCAATCTGGGCATCAATGGAGGGAATAGGCTTACCCTTTGTCTTTTGTTCTGCCTGAATCTTACCAAACTCCTCAGCTTCGGTTGCATCAAAATTCCAGAGGATAATATCCCCCAGAAACTCTTTCAGTTGTAATAGATTTTCCTCTCTCCTGCTACTGGCAAATACAGCAAAGAATAGTTCACCCAGGATGCTCGTTGATATGCTAAACCTTGAACCACTATTTTTTAAGGAATTAATTTTTGAAACAATGGATTTATTTCCTTCCAGCAACTTACTGACATGATTTGTATCAAGGAGGTAATCCAAATTATTCCTCTATCTCCCGCAACTTTTGTATCTCTTCCAATATAGTATCCAATTCCCCTTTTTGAAATTTCCAACTCCCACTATGCTCCAATATTATTTCAGGAGAGCCCTTTTTCCCATTTTCTTTTTTGGATTTGAGGAATTCAATAAAGTCAATCACCTCCCTGATATTATCCTCCCGGAGACCCTTGATTTTTTCAGACAATTCTTTTATTAAACCTATATCTGTTAGACCCATTGATTTCATCTCCTTCTACATACTAAAAAACCTGTGTTACGCGAAATTATAACCCACATCTTATAATAATGTCTATAACGACGCGGTCATAAGAATATCGTCGTGCTAAAAAATATCGCAACGGATAGAATCGAAGTGACAATTAATGGAAGAAATAATGGTTTCGATTCACCCGCGGCGGCCTAGCGGATAAAGTCACCCTCCGGTTTGAACCCGGAGAATTCGGCCGGTAATCTCTGTTGCGTGGCTGAATCAGTAGCCCTAGTCGCGTTGTAGAACTCGACGGAGGCGGTGGGCCTCAGAATCAGCCCCGGCTTCCTGAAGGGCATAGATGGCATCCCAGACCAAGCGCTCCAGTCGTTGGATAGTCGCTTCACGCTGGGCGATGGCGGGATCGTGTCCAGTCCACTGTCTGATAATGGCCCAAGAGGCACGATATTCGTTGAGTAACTCGACCATATACTCTTTGCCTGGCTGGGAAGCCTTGTGGGACCACTCACGCTCTGTGGATTCAACTCCAGCCAAGATGGTACCCGGTTCCGCAGCGCAAAATGCCTTGGCAAGTTCCAATGCTTCCGAAACCGGTATGTGAACGGTACCGCGGCGATCAATATAAGTATATGGGGATTTTTTTACTGGATCAAATCGAGCGCGCTCTTTCACTCGCTCAAGGGCTTCGGGTGGACCTGAGAGTACATTTCTATAAAAGCTCAATCCCTGTCCACCTACTGATTCGAACACCTCAGTTAGCACATTATCTAGTGGGGAGACTTTCGTGAATCCTCGTCTTTCATTGTCCTCCTCTATCTGGCGTGCCTGTTCCTCATCGCGGAGAAAAGCTTTGCGGTCTTTCCAGCGAACAACGAGGTGTCGGGATTCGATATAATCTACCAATCCTGGATTGGGTTCAATCCACTGTGCTTTCCATTTGTTCCTTCGGATATGCTGAAGAATTTTTACATGTTGAAATGGCTTTTTGGATTTCAGCGTTTCACGAAGCGCATATTCCTCACCGATCTTGATCTCCGATTTTTGCATGGGTTCAGGGCAAGGATCCTTTCCTGTAAATCTCTCTCCTGTGTCCCACTCTCAATACAACAATTTCATCCTTTTCTATATCAAAGATAACCCTGAAGTCACCTATCCTGAAGCGGTACGACCCCAAGCTGGAATTGGGGTCTAAACCCCTGATATCTTTTTCCGCCCTCGGGGTGTAGACAAGCCTGTACTTCACTTACCAAAGACCTCTTCATGGGTCTTTGCCTTGCCCGTCTTATATTCCGCCCCGGCCTCTTTGATGCTCTTTAGGTATTCCGGAGAGGGGGCGGCAAGAAGGTCGTAGTAGACCTGAATTATGCGCTTCAGAGGTAGCATAAATTCCAAACCTGTTAGTAATGAAGAATCGATAGTTAAATTATCTTAAAATCGTCAACCCTAAGAGATTATAATCCTCATCAAAATCAAAGATGACCGGAAATTTTTTCAAATGTTCCTGCTTTAACTCCCACGGGAAGCCGCCATAGTTCTTTTTTCCCTTCTCCTTGCCTAATGAAACATATATCAAATGCGGATCAATAGAACAGGTAATGCCTCGTTCCTTCAATTCGACAATTCTCTCGGCAGCCATATTAATCTCTTCACCTGACAAGGATGATTTGTAGGAATTGTGTACATCTACGGAAAGGATAGCTCCATGAAATTTGATCGTATCATTGAGTAAAGATGCTTCTTTTTTATGTCCAAATATCTTTTTTGAATTTGGTATTATTTTTCTGCCAATGGTCTTTTGATTATCTTTCTCGAGGAGATAATATCTGTCAGCAACATCCTTCACCTTTCCGCATATCTTACATACATCATGTTTATCTCTCGTTCTGCGATATCCGTCCCAATGATGACATTGCATGCCAAGAAATTCCCATGCCAGACCAAGCTGTTGATAGATGTTGAAATATAGCTCGATATCTTTTGTTCCGGATTCTCCATCATCGAGAAATTTCTCGCTGATAAAATCCATGCTTTTGAAAAGTCTTTTGAGTTCCTGCTTTATGTGTCCTTTGTTCGTAACCAATATCAGCTTCTCGAATCCAATATATTATACCTCGATAACTATATTATGCCACCTTCAGATCCAGACCTTTCTCTCTTATTACATAGATCAAAGGCACCCAAGTATCATTTTCATAGGCCTCGAGGGATACAGGGACAGGCTCGATCCTTGTGTCAATTTCACTGGCAATCTCAAATAGTTTAGCCCCTTCCCTGTATCTGTCTTTGCCAAAATCAGGGGAGACGATGGCAACATCTATATCGCTATACTCATGTGCCTTCCCTGAGATTCTGGAACCGTAGAGGATTACCTTTGCAACCCTGATCTTGCGCCGTCTTAGCTCTCTTACAAATTTATTTATGCTTATTACAACTTCTTTTTCAACCATATATAAACCTCTTTTATCTCCTTCATCTTTTTAGTGGCAAACTCTTTTGTACACTTTATATAAAATTTCTGCTGCTCATCAGGATATCGCGCCTCAAAATGAAATTCCATAAATCTTGCCAGTCTTTTCATTGTCATTTTGGGTATCTTTATCTCAGACTTTTCGTCTAAAAAAGGTAGCGAATGGGTGTATGGGGCATGTCGTTGACTTGTCCTGACTATCAGTGCCTTAAGTAGCTTTTCCAATGCAAGATGTCCCATAAACAACGATACGTATATTTCCTTTTTTCGTACATTGCATCAGCCACACCCATGTCGTATTCGGATCCTTCAAGCCAGTAGCTGACAGTCTTATCAACATCAAACGTGATCAATATTGTCCCCTTATTAATCTATTATAGAGATTAACAAATAAGAAGGGAGAAGTCATCAATAAAGTGCGCTAATTTTTGTTAAACTTTCCGTAGCCCGGCCCAGAGGATCTACAAGGTTTATTCTCTTTGCCCTCCAATGGTTCTATGATAGAATTATCACACCCTAAGATTCATGGGCGCCGAATCTAAGGGGTTACCTTTCTGTGAGGAGATAAGGGATTTGCCGTCTTAGGATTTTCTGAATAAGATATAAGAATATCTTGCGATTGTTACTGGACTATCCCCATCAATAGTGCCAGTTTAAGGAAGTGCGGTGGTCAGGGGCAAGCCATCGGTCGAGGACCTCTGCTCTATATCCGATGTTCCGAAGAAATTTCTTTTGCCGCTTACTGTAATTGGATATTATGGTAAAATGTGGCAGAATAATAACAGTATCAATCCCGGAGTGGAAGATGTATCTCTATCTTGTACGGCACGGCGAGGCAAGGAGGGTGGAGGAAGATCCATCCCAGGGCCTTAGTGAAAGGGGTCTAAACGACATCAGGAGGATGGCCTCTTTCCTTGCTGACAGGGTTCACGTCGTTAGGATCCATCACAGCGGCAAGACCAGGACAATGCAGACCGCGCAGGTGTTTGCTGGGAAACTCTATCCTTCTGAAGGGATATCACCGGCCGATGGACTGCTGCCAATGGATGATCCCGCGATATGGGCGGAACGCCTCACAGATATAAACGAAGATACGATGCTTGTCGGCCACCTCCCTTATATGAGCCGTCTTACTTCACTTCTTCTATGTCGAGATCCGGAAAGGGCAAGATTTTTATTTGAGGCAGGCAGCGTGGTCTGTCTGGAAAGATCCGCAGCCGGAGAGTGGTCGATGGCAGGGATGATCCCTCCGGTCCTTCTGCCGCAGCCGGATGCATTTAATAATAGATGATGTGAGCGGGTGTACCGGGCATTTCTGGATCCGGATGCAATGGCAAAGTGAGCGCATCTGCTATACAGACAGGTTTGATGATCCCAATATGCCCGGAGAGATGATGGTTACGATTACCTTGCGGCCGGTCAGCTAACGAATCTTCGAGAAAAAACCTTATCGAGTCAAGGTTTCAGGTTAGATTTCGAATTCTGAATTAAGACGCTGTGACTTTTTCCATTTTGCGTTATAATGCACAGTAGGTTTTAAAATGATTATGGACAGGCATTTTTACAAGGACGCACTGGGCTGGGGATTTATCCTCTGGCTTATCGGTTATACCTTCGGCATCATCTTATTCACAATTGTACCGCTTTACATGATCGGCTGGATCATTCTGCCTATTGGTACGGTCATCACGATCTGGGTCCTGCTGAAAAAGGTTAAAGGGACTGCCATCCTGTACTACATGATGCTGGCGATCATATGGACACTCATCGCCATAGTCTTTGATTACTTCTTCCTTGTGAAGGCATTCAATCCTCCAGATGGGTATTACAAGCTGGATGTGTATCTGTATTATGCCTTGATATTTATTCTTCCTATTGCTGTTGGTTGGATTAAACGGTAACCCAAAAAGAACGAAGAAGCTTATCATAATACCGCCAGTCTGTAATAAATGCGGATTTACCTTCTTCGACCGTAGACGCTATTCTATACCGAGCCGCTGTCCGAAATGCCGCCATGAAGGCGTACATCCACCTCTTTTCAAGATTATGGAAGCAGGGAGTGTTTCAAGAGAGAAGTAAAGATTAAAATGACAGTTTGAATTCTTGCGAGGAACAGAGCTGATCTAAATGTTTATCCTTCGATGGCGCCGCTTACCTCTCCGTAAGCTCTTTGTAAACTTTTTCTGCATTTAATGGAAGCCATTCTTTATACCTGGACCAGGTTTTGTAATTTGGCAGGCTTATCTCCTTTTTCATTTCCTCAACTGTTTTACCATTCTCAATATACTCCTTCACCTCAAGCTGCAAATCATTCAAATAGTGCTGGAAATTCAAAAGCAAATCAGGATTTCCCACACCGCCATGCCCCGGTACATAGACTCCTGCATCATAGGTCTTTAATTTATCAAGTGTTGCGATCCAGTCAGAGATATAGGCATCTCCAAGCCACGGGAGTCTGTCCTTATACAGGAGGTCCCCTCCAAATATGATCCGCTCTTTCGGAAGGTACACAATAATATCTCCGTCAGTATGGCCTCTGCCGAGGTATGAAAGCTCGATCTTTTTATCACCTGCCTTCAGCGTACGGACATCTTTAAATGTTGAAGTTGGCGGCGTTAATTCGAAACCATCAAGAGAATTCTCTCCAAAGAATCTCTTAAACTGCTCTCTGTGCCCCTTATCCTTTTCGATCATACTTTTCTTAGTGTTCTCGTGGCTGATAATCTCCTTTGCATTTTTGAAATACTGATTACCAAAAGTATGATCGCCGTGAAAGTGGGTGTTGATTACATAGAGGACAGGCTTGTCTGTAATCTTTTGAATCTTACTTTTAAGCAGGAGCGAAAGTTCTTCTGGCCCTTGTGTGTCTATTACAATCACACCATCATCAGTTACTACAAAACCAGAATTAGTTGCCCCTTCATTCCCTATAAAGCCAAAGACCCCGTCTGCCAATTTTACCACATCAGGTTCAGCAGAATGGGCAGGGCTTACAATAAGAACAATTGTAAATAATATCAGGACAAACCGTTTAAACATCGCTGGCTCTCCGACACAGAGAAAAAATCAGTCCATCGTAAATTCCGGGATACCCAGCCAGAAGCCATTGCCATGGATACTGTCAATTTCTGCTTCAATGATCCGGTAATGGGCGTCTTCCATTTCTGCGAGCCTAAGGTACATCTGTTTCGCCGCCGCGTCAGACATCAGTCCGGCCTGCTTCATGTAATATTCATTAGCCACCCGTTCCTCGGTTAGTGCTGTCGTGAGAGCTTCGATGTCGCCTATTCCGGACTCCCGATCACTTTTTGTTCTGGTTTCCTTCAGCTTCGGCACCAGCAATTCAATTTCCGACTTGGGGATTTCAGCGCTATGCCACTTGTTGCTGCCCGAAATGCTTTCCAGCTGCTTCTCAAGCAGTGACATATGATCCCACTCGTCCAGCGCCAGCGTAATGAACATGTTCTTTCCCGATAATATCTTAGTTGCTTTTGCGTATTCCAGATATTTTTTCATTGCTTCTTTTTCAACCATTATTGCCTTTTTTAATGCATTTTCAACTTCCATTTTCCCCTCCTGTGCCTTCTGCTAAATCGTCATGATCCAGCTTGTTAATTATATTCCGGTAATGATTACATACATAATGAATTTCCTTACACGATGTCAGATTAGCAGTAAGAGATTTAAGTGTCAATGAAGATTTGACCTTACAACCGGGATTGGATAGAATGTCCGGAAGGTAAATAATAACTATGATAAACCACAAGCTTGTGTTACCCGAACACCTGAACCACTACGGTTACCTCTTCGGAGGCTACCTGTTACACTGGGTTGATGAATACGCCTACATAACTGCCAATCTCGATTTTCCAGGTCACAGGTTCGTCACCATAGGACTCGACAAAGTTGTATTCAGGAAGAACATTCGACTGGGGTCGGTTTTAAAGTTCGACATCAACCGGACCCGGAAAGGCAACACTTCAGTGACCTATTACGTCAAAGTATACAGCGACTACATCGAATCTGGCGCTCAGGAGCTTGTCTTCGATACCAATATAACCTTCGTCAACATAGACGAGAATGGAAGAAAGAAGGCGGTATAGGAAATTAGAGTTGATTTCAATAATGGACACGAACCATAACAGGTATGTCCAACTCACTTAAAAGGAATCCGGCATGGGATTTACAAAAACCAGACTGGGCATAGCATTAGCCTGCTTCCTGATGGCCGGCTGCAGCGGAGACTCGTCGGGTGATAGTGACCTGACTTTGCGTCTTCCTTTCGACTATACTATTGGTTCCAACTCTCTTCTTATCCCGACCGAAGGGGGCGAACTCTATGTCAGTATTGGCCCTTATGGATCCCACTTCAGCCCTCTGACAGGACATCTTCATGGAGACGCCAAAGCCAATTTTATCGGATATCTGGTTCAATATCGAAGTGATCTCAATGAATTGCCAGGTACCGGCGGCAATGGAAATGGCACCTGTGAGCCTGCGGAACAGTGCGCCTACTGGGGAGAAGTGGATGGCAGTGGAATCATCTCCCGTTTTTCACCATATATTGCCCCATTGGATTCAACAGTCCGAAGTGTGATTTTATCTTCCGGGCCAGATTCAAACCGGTTCCGGTCCCAATCACACTGGAACGTAGAATTATCATTGAACTCACGCTATACCCTCCGCCTTGGACATCTCGGTGGAGTTGCACCTGATCTTCGCAACATGGTATTAGCTGCAACCGGAATCGACACCGATACCTATACCGGTCCGATGGGAGTAAATCTCCTGGGCAGCAAGACTTTGAAAGTCAAGCATGGGGACACCCTGGCCTACCCGCATATGATAGCGACAGAGGTGCCGGGATCACCAGGGTACTACAGGGGTGTTGGACCAACTGTGGATGTACCCTGGGCTCAAATAGAGTTCCAGATCATTGACCACGGTGTAAATGGCGACTCATGCATATATGATCTGCTTGAGCCGGATGAAAAATCAATGATGCAGGCGGCGATGGAAGAAGATATGAAAGACCCGCAGTCAATACGTTACAGCACCCTCGCCTCACAGCGATGGAGGTGGGGCGCGGAGGCACTCTTATGCCCCACTTACAGTCCAGGATATTTCAACGACTTCAGTACTATCCACTCACGACTCGGGGGATGGCTGGAACGCTCTTCACCCGGTGCAGTCCCGGATGAGACATTCGCAATAGTAAAGATTCAGAAAGATACCGGTGTCTATGATCCATCAGATTATGATTCACCGAATGTTAATCATCTCGTCTCCCGGCAAAAGAAAGACGTTGCATTCCAATGGCAGATGCCGGATGCATCATTGGTGCTGCCTCATTACCCTGCCGGTGAAGTGCTGGAGGAAACTTCAGGCTTTCTGTTGATTAAGTGGCGGGATGTATGGAGCAGCGGACCAGTATATCAGCGGGCGTCATACCTGCTTGATAGTGAAGGACTTAAGGTCAAATGGGGTGAATTCGCATCAGACAGGGAATCTGCATCTCTGCCAACTTTGCTGGCCGGTGAGGAGTGCAGCGACAGCGATCTGATATGCTACAACCACACAGAAAATTTCTAACACGTGGGTGGCGAGAAGGATTCAAAATTGAAAGGAAGGGAACTTGATATGTTAAGACCAGTCTATGGTATCGGTATAATAATGATTGTAATGGTTTTACTAATAACCGGATGCGGCAATGGAGGCGGAAGCACCGGAGATGAAAAAGATATCGATAAGAGTGCGACTGAGGAAGATTTCCTGGGTGCCTGGGAGGGTTCAATTGCCGTCAGCAGCAATGGTACATCAGGGGATTTTGATTCGAAAATAACTCTTACTGCCGGCAATTCTCTTAACGGGATCTGGTATGATCTCTCAGATCAATCATCAGATACTATCTCAGGAACTGTATCAGACGGCATCTTTTCTTTTGAACTGCCAGTAGGATCAATTACCCCTGGATGTGCTCAGTGGAATATGCCAATGGAGGCTGCCCTCAATGCTGCGCACACCGTAATGACAATGAATGGCTCCGGCACAGCATGCAGTGGAGGCGGAGGAATACCAGGCACAGTATCAGGGTCATTCACCAGGACCAGCAACTGATTACTATGTTACATGAAATACAAACCCGGCATCGCTCAATGATACATTCACCTCTTTTATCTGCTCTCCCGAGGCCATTCTTGAAAGTATTTCCCTTGACATCTCGGGCAGCAGGTTGTTGGTAAGGATATGATCGATGTTTCTCGCCCCGCTTTCCACTTCTGTACACCTGCTTGCAACTGACTCAACGATCTCATCACCAAAGTTGAAGACAACATTCCTGTTTTCCATCATCCGTTTGGAGATTTTATTGAGTTTAAGCTTAACGATGATGCGAAGATTCTTGTCAGTAATCGGGAAATATGGAACCACCTTAAGCCTCCCGATAAATGCCGGTTTGAAATGCTTTATCAGCTCAGGCCTCAGCATCTCAGCCAGCGCTGAAGGTGAAGGCTTTGTATCCTCGTCCGCGCATACCTTCATGATAGTATCTGTACCCATATTAGATGTTAAAATGATCAAAGTATTCTTGAAATCAATCTTGCGCCCCTCTCCGTCTTCAAGGATACCTTTATCAAAAACCTGGTAGAAAAGCTCAAGCACATCAGGATGCGCCTTTTCCACTTCATCAAGAAGGACGACACTATATGGGCGTTTGCGGACTGCCTCTGTCAACACCCCGCCTTCGCCATAGCCGACATATCCGGGAGGTGATCCCTTTAGCCCTGAGACAGTATGCGCCTCCTGATACTCGGACATATTGATCGTAATAAGATTCTGTTCACCGCCATACAGGAGTTCGGCCAGGGCAAGGGCTGTCTCGGTTTTGCCGACGCCGCTCGGTCCGACAAACATAAAGACCGCCTTGGGTTTTGAAGGATCCTCAATACCTGCGTGTGCCGTCTGTATCATCTGCGCCATAGCCTTCAGCGCATGATCCTGTCCGATGATCCTCCTGCCAATAAGATCTTCCAGTTTCAGGACGGCTGAAATTTCATCAGTCAACATACGCCCTGTAGGTATGCCTGTCCAGCCTGAAATAACCTCCGAGATAGTCTGAGAATCAACTGAAATCTGAACCAGGGGGGAATCTGCCTGAACCTCCTTTAATTCCTGCTCAATTTTTTTCAGTTTTTCCCTATACTCTGCCAGCGACGGGTCAACAGGATTCTTCAGGTAAATCTCATGGATCTTCTGCCTTATCTCCATTATGCGGTTTGCCACCGCCATCTCAGCCTGCCATTTATTGTTGAGTTCTTCCTTGCGAACCCCGACCGTCTCCTTCTCTCTTGACAGTGCTTCAAGCCGTTCCGTGTGTTCGTTTCCCATGAGGGATTCTTTTTCAAGAATCTTTATCTCACTTTCTATATTGCCAATCTTACGTACAGCCTCTTCCACCTGGGGAGGACTCGTTGTGAGTCCGATGGCTACCCTGGCGCAGGATGTATCCAGTACACTCACTGCCTTGTCAGGTAATTGCCGAGCAGTAATATAACGATGTGATAAGCGGACTGCATCCCGCAGCGCCTCATCTGTGATCATGACATTATGATGCTTTTCAAGAAACGGAGAGATGGCCCTCATCATAACCATTGCCTTTTCCTCGTCCGGCTCTTCAACCTTGACTACCTGGAATCTGCGGGCAAGGGCGGCATCTTTTTCAAAATATTTTTTATACTCCGCCCACGTCGTAGCGGCAATTGTGCGCAGCTCACCGCGCGCAAGGGCTGGTTTAAGGAGATTTGCCGCATCGCCTGATCCTGCGGCACCTCCTGCTCCGATAAGTGTATGGGCCTCATCAATGAAAAGGATTATCGGGACCGGTGACGCCTTGACCTCTTCGATTATGGATTTAAGACGTCCTTCAAACTCCCCCTTGATACCTGCCCCTGCCTGCAGAAGACCAAGATCAAGGGTTTGCACTGCCACATTTCTCAATGGAGGAGGCACATCACCCTGGGCAATCCTTAAAGCAAATCCTTCAACCACAGCAGTCTTTCCGACCCCGGCCTCTCCAGTGAGTATTGGATTATTCTGTCTGCGGCGTATCAGAATATCTATCATCTGCCTTATCTCAAAATCGCGCCCGAGGACAGGGTCAATTTCACCCCTTCGTGCCTTTTCTGTCAGGTTTATCGTGAACTGATCAAGTGCCTTGGTGCCCTTTGATGGAATGCCTCCGGGACTCGTTATACCGGTTCCCGGAGATTGAATATCATGGTCTTCACTGGAACCTGATATGATGTCTGATAAATTCTGGTTTAGCGTCTCCACAGATATCTTTTTAAACTCACCGGAGCTTGAAATCAGCATCCGCGCCATTTCATCGACACTCATCAGTGAAAGAATTATATGACCGGAACGGACCAGAGGGGACTTAAAATCTATTGAGGCTATAAGCCATGCATCCTGTACCATCTTTGGAATACGCGGAGATAGCGCAGGTGTCCTGGCATTGCCCCTCTTGAAGCCCTCCATCGCTCGTGTGAGTTCATTTATCAGGCGCGTCTCGTTTATCTCAAAATGCCTCAATATCTTTTGAATGTCGGTGTCCGGCATTTCAAGGAGTTTGATAAGGAAATGCTCAATGTCCACCTCGTAATGGGTTTGAGAAAGGCATAGACCGGCCGCTGATTCGAGGGCCCTGCGGCAGGTTTCATTCAGCTTGCCGATTAATGACTTGACGTTAGATTTAAGCATATAGTGTCTCCTTTTTAATTTTTGTTCAAATCCCTCTCCCCGAATGTTACGCTCGGATTTTCATGATGCATTACCCCATCTGTTTTAACCCATGTCGTCCAGCCCAGCAAAGGAGGTGACGGGCTGTCTTGTCCCAGTATACACACCGGCACTTCCTCACGCTTCAGCATCAGTCTGACATCAAATTCAAACTCTATTCCCACCATGTATCTTACAAGTGAAAAGGCAGAACCAAGCATATCACCCGTCGGCAGTAATCGCCGGAAGATATTATAACTCATCGGCCCCATATTTACCCTGAATTTTGATTTATTATCATAGGCGTATTGTCCACAAATAGCATCAATGCCGAGTTTAGAATTTTCAAGGCCGATCTGTGTCTGATCCTTAACGTCAATTGGAAACATCTGCTCCATAAACTGATCAATATTGACAGGTGTGTCTGCAAAATATCCTACTGCTGACTCTATTGCAGAAGTTGACGGCGACTGTCTCGAAAGAAGCCCGCTGAAACAATATACGAACGATTTGTCAGGGATATCGAGCATGTCCAAAAGCCCCGGCGTGCCGAGGCCTGCAATATTCAGGAAACAGGAAGATATCTTGTCTTTTGCTTCAGGCAAATACGATATAGACAGTTTATGTTTTTTCCATGCAAGGTAGAAGAGTGAGATGAGACGGTGATTAAACATGTCATAAAAGGCAGTTGTTGTGAAATCCTTGAAATATGCCCTCTCCATAGCCAGTTCGTTGAACCAGTTCGGTAATATCCCGGATGGACCAATGAGACCCATGAAGGCAACTTCCATGTTAACCGGCATCTCACTGTTCTTATGTTCTAACTTTGAAATATCACTTGGAGCAAACGCAAGACCGATCTTTGACGAGAATCGGACCGCTTCTTCAGACGGCACCAGAGTTTTCCCGATTGGCTTTTTATGAGGATAAAGATTTTCCAGGAGGCTGACAGCCTTAAAAAAAGAATATCGATAGTATTCCTTAAACAGGTGCTCTGTTAAAGAAGCACCTGATTGCCGTTCCTCGGAGCCCACTCTTTTAATACCTCTTTTCTTTGTATGGTTTTTGCTACGAGCTGAGAGAATGAGTTTATCGAAACATACTGCCCCAAAAATCTCTCAAGCAGACTTGCAAAAAGAAAGAGCCCTGCCCCGACAAATTTATCTTCATCAAACTCCAGGGTAACCCTGACACCACGGGAAAAAGACATTCCAATTCTCTTTGTAATATGCTGTGAGTAGACATGAGTGATGCCATTAATCTGCTGTCTCGTAGAGGGTGAGTTGTCAAAGTCATAGAGTCTCAGAATCTCTCTCAGTGCGTCTCCTCCTCCATTTACAATTGAAAGATAGTTTAGAGACAGATGTGAGATCAACCGCCACTGACTCGCCCCCCTCAGAGAAGGCCTGCGTGATGGGGTCGGCTTAATCAGACAGTTTATCCGGGCAACAGGCGCTGCAACCTCCATATCAAAATCTCCAGCAGGATCTCCAAAAGGAAGTCTGGCTGGAAGGTCCCGGTTGGTACAGGTGGTATAGACGGTCAGTATCTCTGCCTCAGGGTCTGCTGCTTCAAAATTAAGGTCGGCAAAAGAGAGAAATACTTCCGTGCCGTTGTCACCCTTCTTCCCTGAAGGCTGACGGCTTATATGCCAGTACGCCCGCCGGATATTCATATAGTCCTCATCAAGATAATGCCTTAAGGAATAGAATGGACTGAATTCGATATCTTTCCCTGAAGCTGAGAATGAAGAAGCAAGAACCCTGTCAATGCTGTAAATCTCTGTTGCCTCCTGTCTTCTGATGTCCGGAATAACCCTGTAACTCGTCTCCCGCTGTTCGACACGTACGGGTTCGGCAATGCGCCTGAACAGATTTATAACCGGTGTTGAATTTATGCAAAAGGTATCCTTATTAATTAAAAGGTTTGATTTGGCCTCCCTGTTGATGTAAATATTAATATCAAGGGTATCTTTAATATTCGCCTTTTTTAATATTTCAAGTCCGGCAAGATCGAAGAAGAGGAACTTTTCAGGGAAACAGAAGTACTCAAAAAGGAGCAAATAACCCGGCATGGATCTTGATGAATATGGGAGCATGACCTCGTCAGACCCGAAACCAACTGGTTTAATGTCATCTTCAGATAATGATATCCGCTCTGCCAAACCCTGTTTGTTTCTGAATTCAACCTCGACGTGGCAAACATTATTAAACAGGAGCTCATAGAGATGATATATCTGCTGATGCGGTCCATTCAGGAAAAAACGGAGACTTTCCCAGTTAAGTTCAGAAAAACTCATGTTGTTAAACGTCTTCAGCTGAACAACTATGACCTGCCTCGCATCCTTCATCGGTTTCTTAAGATCCTGAAGCCCTGCAGAGACTACCTCAACCGGCCAGATCGTGACAGGATACCCTGTTGTAAACTGGCAGGGCGTACCGCCTACAGGTTTTGAGTATAGCATTATGTTCTTGTCTATCTTATAACCAGCGGCTGGAATGTTTTGTTTTACAGGCTCGAACCTCACAACCGACATGGACGGAATCGGGTTGATATAATGAGGATACATAATGCTGAGAAGTGATTCTGTTATCTCGGGAAAATCATCATCTATCTTTTTATGTATTCGCCCGCATAAAAAAGCGAATGCCTCTATCAGCCGTTCGGTAAACGGGTCTTCACACTTATCAGGTTCCAGAAGGAGCCTGCCCGCAATCTTGGGGTATTTCTTTGCAAACTCAACCCCCATCTTACGGATGAAGGTCAGTTCCTGTTCGTAATAATTAAGTAGTTTATCGTCCATCAGGAAGAAACCCTGTCACCTTGAAATAACGTACTCTCCCCTGTTAATATCAAAATATGTGTCAAAAGTAACCGGCTCAGTAATAGGTTCGACCACCAGCAAACCGCTTATCCTGAACCTGACGCTGCGTTCATTCTGCTCTGAAGTCTCGAGCCGGACAGTTATATTCCTAAGCCTGCTGTCAAACCGGGATACAGTCTTCTCAACATCATTACGAAGCTGCTGTTTAATTGAAGGACTTCTCGGGTCCTCGGATGTAAAATCCCTCAGACCGTAAACAAACAGTGAGTTGCTGACCTCTTTGTACTCAGAAGGAACAGGAAATATATGACGTTTTGTGTTCAGAAGATTCTCAAGGTCCCTTACTACCGAGGCCTTGATTTGATTGATGCCGGGCAAACGATTCCGGACAGGCTCACGTGATACCTCCGGTTCGTAATCAATGAGCCTGTCCAGAACAGACGTTTCAACATTTTGATCCCTATTCATACTTCACAGTATTGCTTATCCACCCTTGTTTGCCTTAAGATCCCAGTGAGCCTTAATATCCCCTTTGGGTTTACCCGTAGCGTGGTCTGTCTCGGTGTAAGTCACTTCAAATTTTCCGTAATTGAATGAGATTTCCTCAATCGGTAATGTCTCACTTCCCTGAGCAGAACCACCGGGACGATATGAACTGACTATAGAGTCAGACAACTTGATCTCAAGGTATTTTTGTTTGTCGCCTGATGCACGGCATAATTCAAGTGTTATCTCCTTGATATGTTCGCCATTGGCGCAGAACAAAGCAAGTTTAGGCGATGCCTTGTCCACGACTTTTACAACAGAAAAATCGCTGAAATTCGCGCGTTCTGCAGAACGGCCGCCCCCGCTGCTTGCAGATCCTGATGAAGGTTGAGATATACCAGTGCTGAAAGACAGCACCTCTATCCAACCCTTGTGTTTGTCATCGGTACATTCCCCTGGTATGCCCTCAATTTTCAAAAAAGCGTCAAATGCCATTGTCTGTTACCTCCTTTAGAAAGCAGATTGTTAAAGAACTGCATACTTACTATTGTTGAGCCGGAGGAGGCAGGTTAGCAACCAGCCTCAGTGAAACGCTCAATTCATCAAGCTGATAATGGGGCTTCAGAAACGCAACAGCCCTGTATGCACCAACCTTACCCGGAATTTCGCTTACATCTATCCTTGCCTCCCGCAAAGGATGACTTGCCTTTGCCTCCTGTGATGCATTATCATCAAGCAGCACATAACTGGCAATCCACCGGTTAAGAAAATCTTCTGCGTTTTTGCGGGTCATGAAACTGCCAATCTTGTCCCTCATCATGGATTTCAGATAGTGCGCAAATCTCGACACAGCGAGTATGTACTGAAGCTGTGACGATAACCGGGCATTGGCGTTTGCAGCTTCTGTGTCATAGACCTTTGCCTTATTGGCTGTCTGTGTGCTGAAGAATGCTGCATAGTCTGTACCCTTGCAATGAACGAGAGGGATAAAACCCAGATCGGCAAATTCCTTTTCTCTCCTGTCGGTAATCGCAATCTCAGTAGGGCACTTGAGCGCCACATCTCCTTCATCTGTTTTGAATGTATGAACCGGCAACCCTGAAACAAGACCGCCGCCTTCCACTCCCCTGATGGCCGCTGTCCAGTGAAACTTGGAAAAGGCATCTGTGATGCGGGTGCCAAGGGCATAAGCAGCATTTCCCCACAGGTATTTACTCGTGTCAGTGCCATCTACATCTTCTTCATAATTGAAATTTTCAACAGGTACGCTTGCCTGACCATATGGAAGCCGCATTAATATATGCGGCAGTGCCAGCGCTACATATCTGGAATCCTCTGACTCACGGAATGACTTCCACTTGGCATATTCCACGCTCTGGAATATCTTTGAGAGATCGCGTGGACCACTCAGTTCTTCAAACCTGTCCCAGTTAAATAACGTCGGACTTGCGGCAGAGATAAATGGTGCGTGGGCTGCTGCAGCCACCTGCGATACCTTTTCGAGGAGAGAAAGATCCTGGGGGTTATTTCCAAACTCATAATCACCTATTAATGCCCCGTAGGATGCGCCTCCGAACATGCCAAATTCTTCCTCATATATCTTCTTAAACAGGGTTGACTGGTCAAATTCGCTCGCCTTTTCCATGTCTTTTAAAAGATCTTTTTTGGGAACATTCATAACCCTTATCTTCAGTTTTTCTCCGGTTTCTGAGTTCTGTACAAGATAATTCAATCCCCTCCAGGATCCTTCAAGCTTTTGAAAATCAGCGTGGTGCATGATTTCGTTGAGCTGTGCTGAAATCAGCCGGTCGATCTGGGCAATTCTGGCATTTATCATACGTTCCGTGTCTTTTGATACTACCATGGCCCCGTCCATAATCTGTTTCACAAACTCGCCGAGGACATCGCGGGCCCACCCCTTCTGGCTTTCATCACGGATCATACGTCCCTGTTCAATTATCTGGTCTAAAAGACCCTTTTCCTCCTGTACTTCCTGCGCCTGCACTTCCTGAGCCTGTTGTTTTTGTTCTTCAGCCATGTGCTTCCCTCCCTTCCTTGTTTATTTATCTTCCTCTGATTTTTCAATGCCGGACTGCTCGCCGAGTTTCTGCAGGGTATCTGTATTGGCAATAACATTCTGCAGCAGTTCATCAAGCTTGTCATTCCCATCCAGTTTACTCAGCAGGTCTGAAAGCTTCCTTCGTGCCTCACCAAGCTTGCGCAGAGGGGCCACCTGATCTGCGACACGTTCCGGATGGAAGTCATCCAGACTTTTAAAACGAAGTTCCACTGCCATTTGAGTGTCATCCCCTGAAAGCTTGTTGTCAACCCTGAAGGCTAACCTGGGCTTCATCCCCTCAAGGACTTTGTCGAAATTATCCCTGTCAATTTCTATAAACTTCCTGTCCTTGAGCTTTGGAAGAGGTTCTTCAGGTTTTCCTGACAAATCTGCCAGGACACCTACGACAAACGGTATTTCTTTCGTCTCAATCGAGTCACCTATCTCCACGTCATAGGTTATCTGGACCCTTGGAGACCTGACTCTGTCCAGTTTGTGCTGTAAACTCTCTTTTTTTGCCATAAACGACTCCTTTCCCTTAAATGATTGTCATGTATTACTTACCATATATAATTGCCTTTGTTACATCAATTGTACAAAGTTTTTGAAAAAGTGTGGTTGCCCTGCTTGTGTCATCATCAGAACCACTCTTTGTCAGACACTGATACAATGCATCTATAACTTCCGCAATCCATACTGGTGATTCCCATTTTTCCAAATGAAGTTCTTCAATCAGGGCATTCAACTCTTCAACAATGGGTCTGGCAAGATCAGGCCTGTTAGCCATAAGACATAATCTGGCTATCAGAAGACGAAGGCGGTTCCTTTCTCTTACAGAAGGAGCGCTGTTGCATGCAGTAAGAAGTTGATCCAATGCCTTCCTGATTCCAGATGTCTTCATAACCTGAAGCGCATCCTGCCATACAGCATCTTCAGATATGAATGAATTAGTTCCCGCGGATGCAGCGACCGCCGAAAGAGGAATCTGCTGTGATGCATCCAATCCGGAGAAAGCCTGGATATCCTCTGCTGACACTGCATCCCCGGCGTTCTGTTCAACCTGGGATCCTTCCCCTGTTTCCGCTGCAGTCACACTCCCTCCTTTATCTTTGATTATCTTTGTGACCACTCTTTCAAATTCTTCAAGAGAGAGGCCGAAATCAGAAAACCTGGGGGCCCTGGAGCCGAATTTTTCATCCATAATCTCATCTATGTTTTTGAACTCATCACGGCATATCTTTACCTTTCCCGCAAGCGTTTCATAATAAGCTAAAGAAGATTGTGCTACTGCAGTATCAAACTCCTCGGCCGTTATCTTTCCTTCACTGATCATCTCCCCGCGTCTTTTCTTTTTTACTTCATCTGTATCGCCAAACTGGTTCTTCGTATCAGCTTCATATCCGACACTGCGTGATTCCTGCCATTTCAAATAGGAATACCCGCTGGTTACCTTGCTGTCTGTGACAGGAATACTCTTTATAAGGATAACAAGTTTCTCGTTCATGAATTCGAGCGGAGCCGCCCTGAACTCCATATCACCATCCTCAATCACCGGATAAACGTTATCCCAGAAATCTTTTAATAAGCCGTAAACTATTTTCATTCCCGTTGCAAGTCCGTCAAAATCGTCTGTAGTGATTAATGCCTCTGTAAGCCATACTGCAATCTGCAGATCTTTGGTCTTCCTGACAAGCGCATCAGCCGCTATTTTTATAACCTTGTCCCAGTCCGATGTCTTTAAATCGTGCTGCCATGCACCCTGGTCAAGGGGGTCGTCTGCCCGCCTTGCCTCCTTGATGTCTTCATAAATCTGGCTGTAGCGAAGATCCTCGCCTGCCGGATTTTCACCCGGTATCGGAGCTAATATTTTTTCAATGTCAACCTTACTTTTCATCTTCTTCCCCAGGTTCTCCCTGATCAGGGGAGTTGAACAACACCTCCCGGATATCAACTATTCCAACTTCCTCTTCACCAATTAAAAAAACATGCTGACCCATCCCTCTTGCACACGGCCCTTTATTCGCAGTCCAGTCGGTCACCCTGCCAAGTTTGACTCGGTCATCCTCATGAAGAAATGATTCCGGATAAAGCACTGGAAGATAACAATTGAGATTAAGTCCCTCCCATGTGGTTACCCGCCCGGTAATCCAGATAAGATCCAAAAGAGACTTTGGAGGTGTTATTGAAAGTTCCCTGATTGATTCAAAGGGAATCCAAATATACCGTTCATGTACAATGGTCTCAAGAAAGAAAGACAATGATATATCAATATCAATAAAACCTGTAAAGCTTTTTCCGTTAATAGTTCCCGATATAACAGGAATTTGAGAGTTTATTTTATCGAAAAGCTCAATAGCCTCCTCAAACCTGTTTTCGTTTAACTTTTCCCGTGCTGTGATGTAGAGTTCCAGATAAGGAGGTGTCTCAGGAAGAAAGGCCGGTCTCCTGCCATTTTTAAGAACCTCTGTTCTTTCTCTTTCCGCATTAATCAGGTTCTTAAAGACCTGTATCCCTGTTTCACTTTTTGGGTCCAGAGTGACAAGTACATCGAGATGACGTTCCGCTTTGTCCCACTCACCCAGCAGCGAGTGAACCTGAAACAACAGCGTCCTCTTACTTATATCAGCGGGAAAGGACTTTACCTCTTCAATCAACTGTCTGCGTCCCTCTGAAAGCTTACCTGCCCTGATAAGTTCTTTGGAATCCATTGATAGG
Source organism: uncultured Nitrospiraceae bacterium (assembly GCA_964611625.1). GTDB lineage: Bacteria > Nitrospirota > 9FT-COMBO-42-15 > HDB-SIOI813 > HDB-SIOI813 > RBG-16-43-11. The sequence goes on from CAZTAM010000001.1 coordinate 22,202, forward strand.
TAGGCCCCCTGTTTACACGTAGCAATTATATTAGACTATAATATTAATTGCAATCTAAACTTATCCCCTTGCTGATGAAGAAACCGTCCACAGCCTTATAAAATCAGCGGTTGCCAGAGGTCTTTTAAAAATTGCCAGAAAACTCCTGTCAAAAGTTCCACCCATAAAAGCTGCATTTGGAACAGTCTTGTCATGCGACATAAAATGATGGTGCCAGCAGCTTATGAGTGACCCCTGGTCGTGACTGTCTTTTTGGTCAAGGGTAATAAAGTTTTCATTATCACCTGAAAGGTGAACTGCTGTTTCAGGAATGTCATACGAATTGCCTGATATAGCCTTATCCCTTTTTATCTTTAATTCAGACCAGTCTGAACCTGGCGGCCTTATGCCCTTAATCTCAGATTCAAATTTTGTTAAGTCGCTGTACCTTTGAGCAGAGATATATTCGAACTGATTCCATGTCTGTTCACATGCAAATGGCAGGATATCCCATTGCTCTTCCCATTTTTTAAGGAGGCCTGTACCCATTATTAATAGAGGATACTGCCTTCCTATGGAATCACTGCTATCCCTTAGCAGACCGCAGATCAGGGTCTCTTTCACAGCCCCTTTCGCCCAGAAACGCCATGAATTTGGATTAAGATTATTTTTCCTGTCAGGAACCAGGTTGTTATAACCTTCTTCTACCCAGTTGGAGAAACTGCGAATCATAGGCAAATCCTGACCTACTCTGAAAAAATCCTTCGCAGCCGGGTGCTTGCCGTAAGCCGCCCAGTTCCACGATGTGTCGGGTTTTATTAATCCCAGCATGTTACTATATCTCTTGGTGCACCTGATTGTGCCTGACCCGTTGATGCGCCTGCACTCCTGAGGATCGCGTTTTCACCACTGAACTGATAATTGATCCTGATATATTTAATACCCGCTTTTTTAAGCGCATTTCTATCTTCCGGGAAGTCACCGGCATTGAATGTGCGGCTTCCTCCGGAAAAATCGCGTAAAAAATTGATGAAGCCCTGCTGACCTGAATAGTGTCTTTCAAGAGTTGTATTCCCTACTTCAATCCTTAACATGACATCACTGCATGTTGCAGGGGACCAGGTAAAGGTCTTTGTGATCGGATAATTGAAATTCACAAGGCTCTGAGTTTCACCTTCACAGGATAATTCCAGCTGGCTCTTGTGAGGTTTTACACCGGCATCAGGATTCGAGCCGATAGGCAGTCCTGATATCTGAACCTTATAATACTGCTGCTGCATTTGAGGAAGTGTAGCAGCTTTTGCCTTTGCACCGCCAGACAGGAAAGAGATGAATGAACTATTAAACGGTATCGAACCGCCCATTACCTCCCTTGCATAATAACCCCTCGCAGCCTTCCATTCAATTAATGGCGCAGCAGGGCCTTTGATGAATTTCCACACCAGACCTTCCTGACCAAAAAGTATCTCAACCGCCTGCGGACCGGAAACCCCCTGTGACTCCGCCAATACCTCCTTTTCCCACTGGCTTTGCAGCTGGCATGCGGTCTCCATTCGTGCATACTCCCAGAGATAATCGAGTGAACCGGTTAACAGCCTGCTGAAAAGGTCATCTGTCGAAGACTGACCAGTCAGGCTTGTCTTCAGCCTGGAGACAGCCCTTTGAGCATTTAAAAATGGGGATTTGCCCGTTAAAGGATCTTCACTGTATGCCTGAAGGGTAAGCTGATATATCTGCCCCCTCGAGGTTGCAGATTGGGTTATTGCAGAGAGTGAGTTTTTATACTCCTGAAATGCCTTGACTGCCGCTGACTGAGATTCCATGGTGGGTGTCTCAATCTTTCTGCCGACTTTTGCCTTGATCCTGTCAATGAATTTCATACCTTCTTCAGAGGTCTTTGCTACAACTCCACCTGCAAACCCCATGGTTTTTATGTTCTGGAATTGATAGACCTGCTGAAGCCACAAAGGAAGACTTTCCCCGGTAACAATTGGTTCAAGGTCCGATGCCGCTTTGTTCATGAACGCAAAATAAGGCCCCTCCTCTGTTGCTATTCTGCCGGCTATTGGCTGATTTTCCTTCATACCATTGAGCCGCCTGGCTCCCTTGTAAAAAACTGATGCAAAATTCTGCCATGCCTGAAAACTGTTTATGCGATACCAGGCATCAAATTCACTCTTATATTTCTCCCTGATAGAAGGGTCATTGAGGGCCAGTTCTATCTCTTTAAACATTGAATCAATCGCTTCATTTCCTTTACTTGAGAATGCAGGTGCGATTATCTCCTCACCTTCCGACGAGGCACTCCCTCCCCAGAAATCTTTCAGGGTTATCGGCTCAACTGTGCTAACCGTGTTAGCCCATGTTATGAGCCAGCGAAAGTTTCCGCCTCTTAGTCTCATCAGGTCTTTCAACAGCGATTGCAGAATCTCAATCTCTTTGTCAATATCGCTGGAATCTGAACGCCAGTACAAATAATAAAGAAACATCCGACCAAATTTTTGCCTGACCGCAGGCGTCATTTCGAGGCCCTCTGATGACATGAGAGAGAGATAAGCCGGCTGCGGACGTGACTGAAGGCTTTCAAGTTCTTCATCAGCAAGCCTCGATTTCAGGAGGTTAATTCGTCTCACTATGTGAGAGACATATTGTCCATAGACTTGATCAGATACAGACGGGCTGAGGGTTGCGATGTTTTCTCTCAGCCGTTTATCAATCGGGGCCAAAAAACCCTGCTGGAACTGGTAACAGAATTTATCCTTGAGCAGCTTCTCAACATTAATGCTTTCATATAATCCGAATCTTGGTATCCACCAGCTTTGATTCTGGTTTTCAATATTCAGTATTGCCTGGTTGAAACTCTCCATACTGTTTATGTCTGTCGGAAAATCACGCTGCAGCACAGGCAGTTTTGCAAATTCATGCGAGACGCCTCGCAGAGTTCTAAGATTCTTGACAAAGGAAAAACTTAAAAGCCCGCAGATAGCAAGCCCAATGACAATCCATGCAGTTACGCCAAGATTCCTTGTAAGATTGTTCCACTCAATAGCAACCCTGGTCGGTTTAAGCAGACCTCTGTCCTTTGGAAGGATATTTGAAAAGAAGTCATGCAGGAACAACCCCTTGCTCGTTCCGGGAAGGACCTCCTTTTCTCCGATTAAACCAAGGGCATTCAGGAAATGAGAAAACGGTGTACCCTCCTGGCGGCCGCTGCTGAAAAATATTCCACGAAGGACAGGAGTCTCCTGATACGGATTTTCCTTGAAGGTTATCCTGATAAATGTATCGAGACCTTTTTTAAGATTATTGAACTCTTCGGGAAATAGGAGGAGTCCGGGGTCAACCTCCCTCGATTCCGGTTTATGCAGCAGCAGGAGTCGGAGATTCCTTAAACGTTCCACGATCGTATTGATCGCAGTTTCAAGAAAAGAGGTTACATCTTTTGAAAGATTCTGGTTGATATAACCCATGGGCTGGTCAAGACTCTTTTCAGGGAGGCTCCCGCAGAACTTAGTCATTCCCTGAATCAGGTCGCATTTGGTTACCAGAAGATAAACAGGAAACCGCGTACCCAGGACCCTCATCAATTCATCAATGCGGCGCCCGATATTCCTGCCGTCTTCTTCCAGTGTTTCAGGAGTGTTTGCAAGGAGTTTATCAGCAGACACGGCAACAATGAGGCCATTAAGCGGCTCCTTTTTTCTGTATTTCACAAGAAGGTTTAAAAACTTCTGCCATTCCTCTTTATCGTGTCCTTCATCAACCGGGATTGCATATCTCCCTGCTGTATCAAGAATAATGGCCTGTTCAAAAAACCACCAGTCGCAGTTTTTTGTACCCGATATTCCTGATGTCCGTGTTACTTCAATAAATGGTGATGACAGCTTTGCGCTGTTTAGTGCGGTCGTCTTACCAGAACCACTCTCTCCAATGATCATATACCATGGCAGTACATACAGTGGATTTCCCTGTTTCTTAAGATGCGACTGCTTCAATGCCTCAACAGCCTCTTTCCACTTATTCTGGATTTCGGTATGCTCGGTCTTTTCTTTCCCCTGCATAGCCTTCAGCCTGGCTTCATCCTGCGCAATAACCTGCGAAACAAACTGCTGCTCCTTACGCCTTAGAAGTATTTTTTTCAGGAAAAGACTCCCGATTCCTCCTCCGGAGATTCCGAGTAGAAGAAAGAAACCTACCCACCACGGCCAGTCCATAACGAGAACAAATCCGAAAATTATCAGAATAGCTAAAATTGCTGCTGCTGCTATTAAAAAATACTTCAGGAATTTTATTATATTGTCTTTCATTTATGGCACTGCCTTTATAATGTTTTCACTGACCCCGCTCAGCGTAAAATGATAAATCAGAAATAATAATAGAAAAAGTACAACAGGCGCCGCTATGCCTGATATTGTAAAGATTGATAAGTTGAATTTCTGTTTTTGCGGAGCAATCTCTGCAGCCTGAAGAGGATATGCCTCAGGAAACAGGTCCCCTCTTTCCAGTGAAAGAAGTCCTACAGAACTCCCCATGAGGAATTTAAGATTGGATATTTTGAGTTGTTCAAGAAGGTATTCATCTCCTCCTTTACAATATCGTCCCTTGAATCCGAGTGTTAGACATAGATAATAGACTTCCCTCACCTCCCTCTGATGAAGTCCCAGGTTATTCAACCTGTCAAATACCTCTTCACCAGCCCCTGTGGTATTGTAGTAGATTCGCTGGAGCTGTTCCTTCTGCCAGTTGCTTTTTTGATTCCAGTTAGAAGCAAGAATCGTCTCATCCACCCAGGCACAGACCGCAAATCTGGCCTGGTCATAATCGTCCTGGGAGAAAGATCCTTTTTGAATACACTGTTCGCTTTGTGCGAGGAGGCGCGTGATGTCAGCCTTAACCTGTTCATAGGGGGGCTGCTTCATATGTGCTGATTTCTGAAAGTATACAACGTAGGCAACAATGTCCATAAAACAGTCAGTCAGATGCATATTGAACTCCTTTTGACTTTTTAATTACTTTCGCCCCACTACCATCAGTTCCACTGTCATATCCTCAGGTGCATCGTCCCAGTACAGAGCACAATTGTGTCCCCGTGAAACGAGCGCCCATTGCTCGTTATGATGATCAATGGCAAAATAAATGGAATTAGCCCTGCGCGGCAATTCCTGAGGCGCTGCCGGCAGATGCTCGAGTCCTATGCCTGGCAGAGCACGGGCAATTAGCAATGGCAGATGTTCCCGTGAACTTAACTTGGCTACAGTTGATATTGACTGCAAGACGCCCTTCTGATCAGCTTCTGTTTTCAGTACCAGATAGAAACGGTTGCTGCCTTCAAAAATAGCAGGTTTTAATTCCGCAGCATAATATGTCCCATCAAAAACAAGCGGGATTACATAATCAGGCCCTGCTGTTATTTCGTCGAGGAGTTGAGATACAAGTGTCCTTGATGCAGTAAAACATTCTGATATATTACGGTGACTGTATACAGGAAGCAGGCGGGTTCCGTCCGGTATTTCGCCCATAACTGTTATATTTTCAGAAAAGGATGAGAGCTCCCCGATAAGCTGCCTCAGAATACCGTAAACTGTCCAGGGGTGAACCTGCTGGGTTTCGGTATAATGAAATAGAAGTGGTATATAGCGATTCAGCGACCTCAACGCCAGCAGATAGACCATATCCCTGGATCCAAATTCCGCTGTTTGTATCCCCCGCTGACTTTTATACTCTTCGAGCTGACGTCCCCGGGCGGATATCTGATCCCTGATTTCCCTGATGAGTTTCATGAGAATCTCAGAACTTGAGATTACTATGGAAGGCGGGATGAAGGTTTGTGACAGATTTACCTCCTCCCCGTTTCTCTCCAGTTGAGCAACCGGAAGGAGTACATAATCACCCACCTGTTCCTTTTCTGTTTCCCAGAATATTTTCAGGGAGTGATAGAGTAATTTTACCTGCCCCGGCGGACCGTTCAAATGCTGATCCCTGACTTCATCAGCTTCATAGGTTGTTACAAACCTTGTCGTAACCTCTGAAACAGAATCCATTTTCTCTACAACTGTGACATTTTCTCCTGCATTGTTCCATTTCTTGATACCTATGAATACTGTAAAAGGTTTGCCGCCTTCCACCCAGGCTTCATCAAAAGACCTGGCGTTTATAACTGCATTTTTTGAGATGACTGCATGGGTGCCGTCAGGGAATAGAAAATTTCCATTCAACAGACTGAAGGTCCTCGTACCTAATGCAGCCTTTTGTATTTCGATATCTGCAACACCCCAGAAGTGAGGCACTATATGGTCATTAAATGGATTCAGCAGTGACCGTAAGGACTGCTCTAAGAGCTGGAAATGCTGGGGCTGCAAAAAGAGCCCCTGATGCCAGAAAAGCGGTCTTTGAATATCCATTACTTTTTTCCCTTTTCACTGATTTCCTGCGGCCCGAGATCAAGGCTGACCTTCAGCTTCTTTGGATTACCGGAGAAAAAGCCGCGTCGGATCTCATATAAACGGGTCACACGTTCCTTCTTAAGGGAATAATAACCTGCTATTATTCCTACGAATTTTGTTCCACCAGCGCGGTCCAGTTTCTCGATGCTTTGCTGATTTGGCCGAACTACAATACTTTTTGAAGTAGTTACTGTCGGATCAAAGCGATCGCATTCCAGGGCCTTCTGCATCCCTTCCTTCTTATCAGTCAACTGATTAAATGCCGTTGGATCTGTCAGCTGATAGACACAAAGCAAAAGGGTATGGGGGGTTTTCTGAAAAAGATTTAATTGTGGATCGCTTTTTAAATTAAGTATGATGGCATCTTTTTTATAACCATAATCCGAAGAGCCTCCCAGAGTGGCACACGAATAAAATACGGAAGTAATAAATATAAGGAATAACAATAAAATATTTTTTTTCATATAACCCCCTGTAAAATTATGTCACTTTGTTGTCCACATTATAATATAATTTCTGCGATATCTTTTCAAATTCTCTCAAGAGTTCTTCCATGAGACGCCCGGATTCAAGCCAACCCCTGCATGCCTTATATCTATCTTCATATAGTTCATACTGATCTGCCTTTTTCAAGGGACCGAACTTAAGTCCGCCCTTTGTTTCTTCGGATATCTTTTCAGGAGACAGTTCATCCATTATCTGCTTTATCTTATTCTGGGCAGCCTGCTGATACGCCATGTGAGCGACTAAAAAGGCCTTACGTATCTGATCAAGATAGTCCTGAAGGGAGTCTGTCCTGCTCTGGCTTTCAATGTCTGTTCCAATAATGTGCCTGATTGTCTCCAGTTCAGTCTGCTCTCCAAGAAGCGTTGTATGTATCACCCCTATTATCTGATTCAAGCTGTCAAAAATGGTATTCAAAGATTTGGCAAGCTTTTCCAGATGCTCTTCTGATGACAAATCAAATTTTGAGACTTTTTTTCCAAATAACAGGGTAAACAGATGTGAATATTCTCTCTTTTCTGAAAATCCTGCATCCCCTGTTTTACTAACAGCTGGAGATGATGTCCCAGTTGTGACGCCAGGGGTATTAAACTGATGCACGAGCTCTCTGGTGACAGACAGCCTATCTTCGATTGACATGTCTTTAAGGCTCTCTGCCAGATATATTTCTATCTTGGCTGCAGATGCCGAAGGATCGGATTTATATATCCTTCTGATTTCATCAGACAGTATATTCAGAAGCTCTGCATTATTTTTTTGTAGCACTTTTACTTTTTTCCCCTGGTTTTAAGATAACAGTTTCGTCCATGAAATCCTCCTCCGGTTTTTCCTCTAACGGAGGAGGGGGCGTTTTTTGTTCCTGGCTGGCAACTGAAAGTATCAGGGTCTTCTCCAGATCTTCCTCTTTCCCTGCAGCACCGGAAGGAATTGTTTCCGTCTCCTCTGCCGGTTCTTTCAGTGCAGGGGCTGAAACATCCCTCTCGGGTTTCTTTGGAGAAATAATGACAGTTTCCCTGAATTCCTCCTCAGCATCTTCTTTTATTACCTGACCCGGGGAAGACCATCTGGCAAGAATCCCCATCAATAATCCACGTATGGCTTCATCTCCAGCGCTAACGGAAGTTCTATCCACTGCAGGCTGGTCAGCTATGGGAAAAATCATATCCTTCAGGAATAACATTTCCCTGACGTCTTTTCGAAGATCGTCAAGCTCCTGCTGAAATTCCTCTTTATTCATTGCAGAGTCACTTTGAGAGCTGCCTTTTAATAACGATAATCCCAGATTTACTGATTTCTCCCAGACAGGAGCCCATTCCTGACAGACATTCCTGCCGGCTGGCTGCCAGAAGATATTTTTCGGAAGAAATATTGGTTCATTCACAAGTTTTTTGTATGAAGCATCAGCATCTGAAAACACCATTTTATCAAGTGCCCCGGATATATCCTGCATATTATGCTTACTGTTAACTAACAGGGTATAAAACCAAAAGAGGCCGAGAAAATACAGTGTATCGGACTCCGGCTTTTGAAGCGTCCCGGTAACGGCATGATGTCCGCTTATATCCATGAACCCCACCCTGAAGTTCCAGAAAGAAGGAAGAAGCCCGCCCTGTTCCGGTAATTTGACCCATATTTGATCACTGCTCAGCCGCAGGTCAGGATGTCTCAAAATATTGTTTCCGGATAGAAGATTCTGAAAGACCTCTCCAAGAAAAGAAAGCTTTAAATACAAGACCTCAAGAAAATATCTCTCATCATGATTAAATAAGAATTGAGCGCCAGTCAGGCAGTTTTGCCTTATAGCTTTAAGGCAGTTGACTCTCCCGAATTCACGTTTATTTTCAAGCTGCGCTTCCAACTCTTCAAAGGTCGCCCCTGACAAGAGAGATATGAAATCCAAACCGTTCAGAGACATGGCCTCAAAGACGAACATGTAAAATGGATAAAAGGAGAACGGGATTATCCGTGTTGTTACTTTGTGGTCTGAACCGTAACATTCCTTATGAAACTGACAGTCAATACAGGGGAAATCTGAGGCGTCTTTATTTACTGTACGCAGTAAACCGAATTCCGTTATTAAGGTCCAGCGGTCTTTTACTGCCGGAGGATCAGATTGTTCTGATTCATAAACATAGAAGTTCATACTTTCCGATGAAATGCATGCAGAACAGAACAGATAACGTTTCAAGGACCCGGAAAAAGTATAAAGTCCGGAATTTTTCAGCAGTACATCATCTTCACATTGCTGCAGTAAGCCGCCGCATCCCGGGCAGGGCGGATGAAAATAGGCCTTTTTGGTCTTGCAGTAGAACAGAGATGACAAAGGCAGAAGACCGCCATTATTGCCGATCTGCTCAGAAAGAAGTATAAAAGAGGTATCCTGACCCTTTTCAACATAAAAAGAGAATGCCTTCTGCCATGAATCATTTACATCCCTGTTGTTTACCGGCCATAAATCATCCTCTCTAATCCGGTACTTCTCCCGCTGTACCAGAAGCGCCACCTTCTTTACTTCGCTGCCTGCATCGCTTACAACCTGAGCCTCTATTAAACGTGCCATGGGATCAGATTCATTGATAATAAGAAAAGGGAAAAAAGGTTTATCCGGAACCGGACCGTTCTGTACTGACGGAGAAGGTTTTATGAAAAATCTTTTATCATTCGATTCAAGATAGGTGAGCAATGAGGCTGTCCGGGAAATATCTTTCATCGTATATATTTAACCTTAATACCGCAAATAGTTAACATTTTCAAGATCATGTCAACATAACAGAGCAGTCTGCGCAAAATGCTGCCACTTAGAGTGAAGACGTTCCAGCCATGATAATTATGTAATTACAACATAACAGAAAAGGACTGGAGACTTCAAGCGTATTTATAGACAATTAAAAGTGGGGAAGAAAAGCTATTCTCGGTTTATTTATATTATTAATTGTCCGGCAAAATACCACCTGCCCTCCTGACAGCTCGTTTTATTTAATTGCACCCACTGCCTTATTTCCTGAAGCGCCTGCATCTGCAGCACCACCGGCATGTCTGTTTCAAAATGGACGTCAGCACCATATCGAATTGCCAGCTCCTCATAAGCCAGACTCCTGATTATGTGCGGAGTGAATTCGTTCTCCAGGTTTTCAAGCAGGCATTCTGGAGAATAGGGCCTGCCGCTGCGGTAGCGTGTGCCCGGGTTGAATCGTGATCTATTCTCATTCCACCAGTTCTGCCAGTCTTCAGGTTTTTGAGAAGTGCGGTTTACCTCCGTTCCGAATGGTTTCCCGTCAGGATGCACCGGGGCTTTTCCCGCCCTGAACCCTTCAATTTCGCCCTCAAATAATTCGTCTTCCTCGAATACTTCCGGGATAAAAGCATTTTCAATTAAATTTGCTCCTGTGATCAGATTAAGCGAGATTGCTGCTGATTCAGCAAGATCTTCTGAAGAAAGTCCTGATAGCAGGGTGTCGATGGCAGAAACATCTCCGAGTAACCCAAGGGCCAAAAAGCATTCATTATTTACCCCTTTTCCTGACGCCCTATCAAGCAGGACAGACAACTCAGAATGACTGCCTCCGATTCCAAGGGCAAGTAATGGCCAGGCATGTGATTGAATGGCATTCACACAGTAACTTATTACTTGCTGCTCTCCCATCCATAGAAGCGCCAGTGCTGCAGCGGAACAGACAGCTTCATCTTCATGCTGCAGATTGTTGAGGAGCAAAGATCGTGCACCCTGCTCACGAAGGCGGCCAAGCGCGTGTATAATATTATTTAAAGAGGCAGAATCGCTTTTTTGCAGGACCGAAAGCAGTTCTTTGCCCGCGGGAAGCCGGCGATATCCTGCGACATTTGCCATAACAGGAATTATGTTTTTACCCCCTTTTGTCAACATCTGAATAAACTCGTTTTGCCAGCCGTCAGGCAATTCGTACTTAAGGGCATCCGTAACAGCCATGATTTTTTTACCATCTTCAGTACCGAGTCCTCCAAGTACCTCAAGGACCAAATCCCTTCTGTTCTGCCGGATGAATACCCTTACTGCCGCATGCACTTCACCAACATCATCTCCGTTTGCCTGTTTTTTACAGACGTCCAGCGCCAGTTTATCTCCTATTACAAGGCCATCGATATGGGCTTCAAAACGGTTTTCGAAATCCTCTATATCCAGCCAGGTTACTCCAGGATCGCTGAATAATCCTTTCCGCTGTTCATAAAGAAACGAAGCTTCTTCGAGGTGTTCCAGGTATATTGATGATGCAGATTGTATCCGGGAAGATTTCATTAATTTTATTCTATTACATTTATTGTAATTACGTCAGACACGTACTCAAATATAGAAGCGTTAACGTAGTAACGGCTCGGAACCTTTGCCAGGCTGAAGAAATTAAATAAATCCAGATTAAAAAAACCCCTGATATAATCACCTTCATTTATAAGATCATCATTAAATAATATTTGTCCAGTTCCTATGTTCAACGTAACGGGGTTAGGCCCGCGCAAAAGAATGACCACCGCCCGCAGAAGATGCGGGTGAAATTCAGAAGCAGCTTTTTTGGACACAGAAAAACTGCCATAAAGCGGGAATGTCGCATCATTGCCGAGATCTATAACTGGTTTTGATGATATGGCAATTCCTTCTGAATAACCAATGGCGGGACTATTTTGATTCTTCTTATATCCTGGGAATTTGACTTCAGTACTCATAGACTCTCAAATTGAATAATTATATCATTTAAGTTCAACGGACAATGTGTTTGACTTATATTCTTTAAATGTAGCATAAAGCAAGTATGTGCCTCTGACAGCCGGCAGCCTCAAATAGTTGCAAAGATTTACGTTGTAATAGTAACGCCGGATTCTGGTTTCTATTATATGCCCCGGGAGATCCATTTTTGGTTTTACCCCCATAAACCGGGAGTAACCGAGATTTCCTGATAAGGAATCACCTGTTGCCTTGTTCACCATTACGAGGGTTATTAAGGAACGGGGATATGAATCATTGATCATGTCCTTAAGAGGAAACTGCATTGCTATGCATACCGGAAAACGGGTTGAGGGGTCCACGATATTTTCATCTTCATCAATGGTGATATTAATCTCGTCAGGCGCGTTGATCTTAATCCCTTTAACATTCATATCATTTTCATCGAAGACAGGAGAGCAGTCATGGGGGTCGCTGGAGTCGAGTGCTACGCTGTCAAAATCTGATGAATCCGTATTTGGCATGGAAGTTCCTCCCTCCGTTTTATATCCGTAACAGATTACACATATAAATAATATTAAACAAAAGATTTTCGATCTTCTTATGTATCTGTTCCTTGTCACCACCCTTAGAATTGGCTTCTGATTCCTGCATTGGTTCTGGATCTCAGATCCAGCTTTCTGATTGATGTCCTGCAATCCTCACAGTAATTTGATGTGTTTGAACTGTCATCACCAAACATGGTGCAGTCAGGAGTAATGCCGGCAGCGGTTGAATAACTTGGAAGCAACGGTCCGGGAATTCCATGGCGACAATGACCTCCAGCATGGCCTCTTCCATCATAGTAGGTACTTTGTTCATCAAGCGCCCTGGTTCCCTGTCTACCGGGAACCATGCCAATCTTGTGGCCTATCTCATGAATCAGGGTTGCCATAATGTTGGCTGATAGAACGGCAGCTCCGGTCGCGGCCTGCTCGGAGGCAACAACTGTAAAATTGTTTCTTGGATTACTGAATCCAAGCCCGGGTATATCCAAAATGCGCATGTCATATATGAGGCGTCCGGGGCCTTGAGGGTATCCGGTTGTATCAATAATGATCTGATTATCTCCCTGCCTCCTCAACCGGTTTCTGGGAATAACATGGGATCCTCCACTATCCGGAATCCACCTGAGAGAACGATAATAGTCCTCTGCAGGATCAACGATATCGAAAAGTATGTCAGTCGTAAAAAGGGAATAAGAATTGGTTGCATCAAATGTCGCTATATCTGTGTCGCTTTCAGTTCCAGGGATGCCATTACGTCGAACAACAAGAACAACGAAGCTGTAAGGATTCTTTGACCTGTCATATTCGCGTCTTGTCTGTCTTTCTACTTCATTTCGCACCGTATTGTCCACATCATTAAAATTCAGTCTTGAGGGTATCGTCCTGTTGGGAGTATGCTCAACCATGCGAATATAGAGGTTCTCTGATGCATTCCAGAATTCATTTTGCATTCCCGAGACATCGGCCGCAGTAACCGCCGTCACTCCATCCATCCTGATTATCTGAAAATATAGTTTTCTGCGAGTAAGTAAATTATCTGATTGAAGCCTGTTACCATCGCGATCTTCCACTTCTATATTTAATTTATCTCCTCCTGCCAGGGTAACTCTGACTGTGAGGTCAGCAAAACCTCGCTGGTTTGTGGTGATCCGCCTGCGTGAATACTCACGCATATTAAACCCCAGTCTTCTTCTTTTCTCTGTGTTGGAATAGACTGCATTGTTGGGGTCAGCTTTTAAGGTTACCCATGCCGTAGCCCGCTGCTGCTCAGCAAACTGGATCCTTATTCTCGTCCGCTCTCCCATGCGAGAGCGTTCATTCAGGCCCTCACCGATCCAATTATCGTTTACAGTAAGATTGCACCACTGTTCAAGGTCAGCCATGTCTGAATGCTCTCCTTTTATTCTTCTTCCTTGTGGGGAACAAATTTCAGCTCCGATAGTTTATTCTTCTTCTCTTCTTCTTCAACAACATCAGCCGGCAATGATATCAGAGGCGGCTGAATCAGGGGGAACGGAGGAGTGTTCTTGTCGTTATGCAGCATTAAATCCAACGCCCTCGGAACATTCTTCCCTTCAATCTTCACATCAAATGAATAATTAACGAACTCAGCCTTGCCCATATTTTTTCCTGATATCACTCCTTTATTCATACCTGCTTCATCTCCACTGCTTTTTGAAAAATTAGAATCTTTGAGACAAACCGGGTTTCCGTCGCATTTCACCTTCTTGCTCCCTTTTGACGTATCTGAGGACATTGCTATATTAGGGTATGGAATCGGTACCGGAGGTCCCGGCGGCGCAGGAGTAAGGCAGACATCAGGAAAGGCTATTGTTATGCCATTACTTGACTTATGTACCACAGTTAACGAATTTACCCCTACTGTGACAGGCATTATTATTCCCTATTATTTTCCCGAATATGTTGAGTTTCCATGGAGAATGAGGGCTGCTCTGGTCCCATTATCTGAAGCTCCCCATATTAAACACTTTTCTGCCGGCGCATAACCCCTTTCGAAGGCCTTTGCTACCAACGACACCATTACTGCACCTGAGGCTACCCCCACATCTCCCAAAGAGTCAGCATGATGCCAAATATGCTTTAGCCGGCTGAAAGACTGGTGCAATAAAACCTGACAAAATCCCCATTCCCTGGCCCTGTAAACTTCACCATTCAAATCACATGCGACCCATTCTATTTGAATGGGTTCGGCAGAAGAATCTATAAGCGTTTTAATAGCCTGAGCAAGTCCTTTGCCGCTGCTCTGGTCATCTGAGATAATTGAATTCTTCTCAATCCCTGTACCGAGACCCTGCAGGACTGCCAGCACATTAGCCGCTCTCTGATCTGCAATTGCCCGCGATTCTATTAATATTGCAGCGGCAGCTTCTCCGGGCACAAATCCGTATTTATTTCTGCTGCTTTTGAGTCGTCCTGCCTTATCTAACCATTCGAGGGTGTCAGGATCAAAGTAAGAATCAACTCCTGCTACAATGCACATTTTACGATGGTCTCTCTGGAGGGTTTGTACCGCATCCTCCAATGCATCATAGAACGCATTCTGATCACTCTCAAAAAGCCTTAGATCTCCAATTTCTGAATTAAAAGCACTCCTGAGGATATCGCCAAATGTATCTTTCGTGAATCCTGCAGGTTTCCCTGTCCTGTCAGAAGGAGGAATAGCAATAAAGACATTTGCACTGGAAAGTGAATCCCTCGTAATGGCGGTATTTTGAATAAGGTCCTGGAGTGCCGTCAATATCAGCTTATGAATTCTTGAACTGTTAAAATCAAGATCGGGCAATAAAACCTCAGCTCCGGTGAATGGCTCTGGATCTCCCCAATCAAGTTCGTCAGGTTCGCAAACATATTCTTCGTTTTCTTCAAAACGACTAATGCCGGCTCTTACAGAGGCACAGGTCTGGGATGCATTCATCCCGACTGACGATATCATCCCGAGACCGGTTATGACAGGTTGATTTTCATACATCTGCGTTCACCCTGACTGCACCTATCTTGTGAAGGCTGCTATTGATTATGAGGCTTGCTCTCCAAACCATGATAATTCTGGAATCATCAGGCTCAATGATCAATGTATCGAATTGCGGTTCTAAACAGGTCCAATCATATGTTGTCGATATTACGGCCATGCTGAGCTTAATTTTAGGAATTAAGAAACGAAGAGTTCCCTGAGCGCTGGCATTCGTAATTTCCACAGGCTCCTCTCCCCTCAGATGGTCGGAAGAGATGAGGTCAGGATGGGCGCTATTATAATAGCGCTCATCGAAGTCAAGCGGCAACAATGGTGCACGATTATTCATCCAGGACTCATCATAAGTGCCGGCAAAGCTGATCCTCGGCTGCCAGTGCCTGCCAATAAAACCAAAGCCTGCCGGCTTGGGACGGTCACTCCTGTTTTTAAGCAGATTGGAGGGGTCTTCGATATTTGGCAGCAACATCTCCTGCTTATCAAGCATTGAATTTTTTGCCACAAAGCCTACACCAACAGGATTCCGACTCTCCTGATCATGATCCCTGCTGTCAGGTGAGCTTAAATCTTTGCCGCCAAAAGATCGCTCGTATATAATAGGGATTCTATCAAAAGGTTCGGGATCAGATATTGACGGTAGTCCGAGAGGTTTTCTCCAGAATCTGTTTCCTGTAATACGCAGTGTCTTATGAACCTTCCCGGCTCTAAGCGTGACATCAACTTCTCTGGTCTTCCCTTTAAGCGTGTATGCATGGCCAATTAAAACAATGTCCATGTTCCGCTTGTACGGAATAACATCACTTTCATACCGTATACTCGATTCACCGGGCTTGCCATAATATTCGTCTGCCAACTGAACCGGAACCTGTTTTTCAGCCACTTTCAGCTTTTCTCCATCTTTTAAAGAATAAGTGCATTTTAGAATTACAATCACAAGGTCTTTCCCATCCCTGTCTTGTAAAACAAACCTGTCCGCTGCAAATGGTGTTCTATTTAACAATTCCATTTATTATAAATCCTGAAATTAATTAATATTGACACTTCCGCCTTTTACTCTAACAGGCCCCGAAGACCTCGACAGCAGGTGTGTTCCTTTGATAACGATCTTTCCATCCTTGCGTAATGTGATGCTTCCGCTTCCGCATTTCAGAACGATCTCTTCCTGAGCTTCAATGGTGACACGTCTTCCATCAATGAGAGCCTCACTGGGCTGCTCAGAAGTTTTACAGGGATGCTGAACATCTGGTTCGCGAAACAACATATCTTCAAGTGGATTTTCCATCAACCCCACTATTATAGGCCTGTACGGGTCGCCCTGTTCAAAGACTATCAGAACTTCACGGCCTTTGCTTTCAGGTTTGCTTAGCTCAACCCGATTCAAACCAAAAAGGAGCCTGGCTGCTCTGGGTTGGGAGCCGTTGAATTCCACCAGCACCTCGCCAGCCTGGCGTGAATCGGCAATACGGCCGATCAAGGGGGAGATTAATGCATCTCCATCCCTGTTATCTGTATACTGTTCTTTCTGTGATATATCATGCAGGATCATAGTTCACCCCTCACATTAATCCTCTCTCTGCCCGCTCTCCTTAATGGAAGAGCGTAAACATCAAGAGTAGAACGCATCTGATCAATTTGCTGTAATCTTTGAGCCTTTCATCTTTAAATCACCAGATGCTGTAACGCTGATCTTAGCTCCCTTGATAATAATATCCCCATTCTGCTTAAGTGCGATGCTCGCACTACCTGCCTTCAGGACAATCTGTTTGTCACTGAATATATTGATCTGATCAGCGGCATGAATATTTATCTTCTTGCCGGTTTCCACATCCAGGTCCTCGCCGAACTCTACAGCACCTTTCTTACCGATCTGTGCTGACAGATTCTTGCCGATATTTGCTGAGAAATCTTTTCCAATTGACAGTTCGGCATTTTCTCCGATAGTTTCCGTGAGGCCCTTTCCAACTGTCAGCGTCATGTCTGCCCCCACAGAGGTGACCTGATCATTTCCAATTGAGACTGTCTCATTCTTTCCAATATCAATACTTTCATTTTCACCAATCGTTTCAGTATGGTTCTTCCCGACTGTAATTGTTTTATTATCTCCTATATCCTCGCTCTGATCTTTTCCCACTTTTTTTGTCCTGTTATGACCTACTGACAGCGTCTCATCATGACCAACCGTCTGGTTCTTGTCATTTTCGATTAAAATAGTCCAATTCTTCTGGCCATGCAGATATACCTCTTCGCTCCCCTTCTTATCCTCGAAACGGAGCTCGTTGGAACCGCTGCCGCCAGGAGATGAGTTAGACTTTATTGTACTCCTGGTCTTCTCTGCAGGAAGACTATAAGGTGGCTTGTTAATTCCGTGGTAAACCCGGCCTGTGATAATGGGCCGGTCCGGGTCGCCCTCTTCAAAATCTACAATGACCTCGTGGCCGATCCTTGGGATATACATTGCACCCCATCCTGCTCCAGCCCATACCTGGCTGACCCTTATCCAGCAGGAGCTGTTTTCATTCTTCCGCCCCTCTCTGTCCCAATGGAACTGAACCTTGACGCGTCCATGTTCATCCGTATATATCTCTTCTCCTCCCGGTCCAACTACAATAGCAGTCTGTACTCCTTCCACAACAGGTCTTGGTGTATTTCTTGGCGGACGGAAAGGGACATCTGACGGGATGCATGAAAAATTATTGGTATAGGAAAACTCTGTTGATTCTTCACCGGGAATAAATTCCTGGTTAGCTTCATGATATAAGGACGTTAAAACATATTCCTTGTTGTTCATATCATCACGGTAAAATCCCTGAAGCTGAAAACGAAACCCGCTTGCAAATGCCCTGCAATTACTCCCTCCGTTTATGGTAGTAATCGCGGTCTCCTCCTCCTGCATCCGGAGTTTAGCGAGACGGTCTCCTCCCGCCCTTTTGTAAAATCCTCCCGGGTAATCATATAATTCCCTCTCTCCGGGTCCTGATTTATATTTTCCTGGAACCTCAACCAGCAGGCTGGTATTCGGGGTTTCAAAATTGAAATCATTTACCGTATACTTTCCCGCCCTGATTTCCTGAGTGAATTCAAGGTTTGAAATAGTATCTTCTTCAAGATGTCCGCCTTCGCTTAACTGATACCGGGCACTCTCCTGACTCAAACAGGGCTTGTGTTCCTGAGGGGTATCAGAAATGATAAGTGTATGTTTTCCTTCTTCATGTTCGAAGAAATAATAAATGCCTTCCTCTTCCATGAGCCTCGAAACAAAGTTGAAATCTGTTTCACGATACTGAAGACAGTAATTCCGTTTCTCATGTGTACCCTGAAGTTTGATCTTATAATCCGAAAATCCCTTTTCAGAAAAAATCTTCTCTATGATATCAGGAGCAGAAAGACCCTGGAATATCCTGGAATCCGATGTTTTCTTCAACAGCCACAACCAGGGGACTACTTCAGCCCTGTAATAAGAAAAACGCGGATCACCACCTGCCTCACCCCCGCCCCGCCCCTGAGAAAACCTTGAAACTATCCCATTAATAAAACGATTTTCGCCGTTTTCAAGCTGGATAGATACCGTGATGTTTTTGGCTATGATATTCGGGAATGATATGTTGTGATTTTCAGACAGGATATCTAACGTAAAATTAAAAGGAGCAGATATTGCCTCGGAACCTGCAATCCTCGTCAGCAGCAGAACATCCCTGCCTAATGGGGTATGAACAGTAATGGACCTGTTTTCCTGGGTAAAGGCCATATTATCTTCCTTATTTAGGATATTATTTTCTTAGAGTTACGTTTGTTTTTTTAATCAGCACCTGTTTCAAAATGGAAGAATACATTCTGTTAATGACGAAACGTATGTTAACAGATTATAGTAAAAATGCAAAGTAAAAAAGTCATGAATTTTCTCAGGATTTCAGGATTAATGCTGAAGAAGTTCAGGCAGCCTCCCGTCCTGCCTTGACATTCTTATAAAACTATAATATAAATCTACTGTTTTCTCCCTTGAATGGCCTGATAGGCCGAATATCTTTTAATAATTTTAGAAACCTGTTGATCATCCGGGAGCTAAGATGAAAAAGAAACTGTCAATCTTATCCGGTCTTCTGATATTCGTCTTACTCTGGGCCATTTCGCACCCAATTTCTTCCTGGGCCGCACAGGTAATTACTGAAGACGCAAGGTTGTGGGCCAAAAAGGTACTGAAAGAAGAACAAGCCCTTAAGGCCGTTACCGGACAAAATACGCTGGCTGTCCTCTATTTCCAGAATAAGACAGGACAGATGGAATTGGACCCTCTTCAGAAGGGTCTGACCCTCATGCTGATTACAGATCTTTCAGGGGTAAAGGATCTTCAGGTAGTGGAAAGGAGCAGGCTTCAGGCATTGATTGAAGAAATGGGGCTTGCAGGCTCCGGGTTGGTTGAAACCGGCACGGCACCGCGTATGGGTAAATTATTAGGGGCCCAATGGCTGGTTGGGGGAGATATAACAGAGAGTAAACCGACTCAACTCCGGATACAGGCAAACCTTCTGCAGGTGCCAACCAGAAATATCCTCGGCAATCCGCTTTCAAATGGACAGTTGACGGATCTGTTCACCATGGAAAAAGAAATCCTTTTTGAAATAATAAAACTGCTGAATATAAAAGTAACAAGCGAAGAGAAGGTGAACCTGGAGAAACCTATCTCAACCAATATAAAAGCACTCATCCCTCTGTTTCAGGGCATAGATGAAAGCGATCGGGGTAACTATAAAAAAGCCGCTGACTTATACAGGCAAGCATTGAAAGAAGATCCAAAACTTGGTGTGGCAAAAGAGGCCATTGATGAATTAAAAACCCTTGGCCTTATAACAGCTTCAAAGAAAAGCCGGGAGTTAATGCAGTCATTAAGGGATCAGACCTCCCTGACTGATCAATTATCACCTGAAGATACGGTCAGAAGAGAGAGGGCTCCAATGGAGGTGGCTCCAACGGAGGTTACCTCCCCTATAACGATTGAATTGACTTTTCCAGCACAATAGATACGTTCATGAAAAAATATATTTTAATAACATTGCTGATTACGATACTTTTTACCAATGTCAACTGCGGAGGCGGAGTTGAGTCATCTGACAGCTCCGGAAAAACGACGGTGAAAATAAATATAGGTAAAATCACGGCCTCAGAAAAAAGGCTTGCACTGACTACCTCGGCCATTCCAACTCATATTGCAACTGTCAGATTTACGATTACTGCTCCTGATATAGTCACCATAGTAAGAGAGGTCTCTGTTGCCGGAAAGGAATCTGTTTCTGAAACATTCGAGATCTTAAATGGCACTAACAGGAATTTCCTCATAGAGGCATTGGATGTCTCAGGCAGGGTCATTTACAAAAAGACAACTTTCGTAGATCTTGCTGGCTCGGATGTTCATCTTATCATAGAAATGGAACCGACTGACGTGATACCTCCCGATTTTACAGGCCTGTCTGATATCAATTCAATTACTGAGACCTCATTAACCCTTAACTGGCAGCAGGGAGATGATAATGTAACCACAACGGACAAAATACAATATCTGATTTACAGGTCAGATACGCCGGGCGGAGAAGACTTTGCATCACCGGGTTATACGACGACTGGAGCGACATCTTACAATGTCACGGGTTTAAGCCCTGCTACGACTTATTATTTTGTCGTCAGGGCAAAGGATGAGACAGGGAACAAGGATTCGAACTCCATTGAGATATCCGCTACAACGTTGTCTCCTCCTGACACAACAGCGCCTGACTTTGGAGGGTTATCATCTGCAGTGACCATTTCTACCACATCCCTGAGATTGTCCTGGAATTCGGCAGCGGATGATACCACTGCATCTTCCAATATAGTCTACAACATCTACAGGTCAATTTCGCCCGGAGGCGAGACCTATACATCACCAAGTTATACTACAGGTCCCGGTGTAACATCATATACAGTTACAGGATTAAGCCCTGGCACTACCTATTATTTTGTCGTCAGGGCTAAGGATGAAGCGGGAAATACAGATGACAATACAATCGAAAAATCTGCCACCACACAATTGTCCGGGATAGATTTAACAGTTGATACAATCACTACGAATCCATGTTCCCCGGTAGCTGTCTGCCCTCAAATTGACATTACTGTTTACAATGTCGGCAACATTGATGCAAGTTCTGTTCAGGTTTATTATATTCACGAAACCTGCAGCAGAACCGCATGTTTCTATAGCTGTGATTTCTTTTCCATACCTCAGATAGCAGCTCAAAGTTCGGTCTTGCTGTCGGATTTGGTTGCTCCTGATACTACTAATTATCTTGTAATAGCAGATCCGGAAAACCTGATAAAGGAAATTCATGAATCAAATAATGAAAAGTGCAGCGGCGCGACATGTACAGATCCGCCGGCGTTTGATATTTGTTATTAACAGTATAAAAATAATCACATGGCTGTTGTCTTTTGTGACTATCTTATTGTCTGCAGGAGTGCTGCAAGCTGCGGATATCAAGGTTCGGACCGGTGTTAATTATGACTGGTGGGATGATTCCGAAGATAACAAGGCAAGCCAGGTCTATCTGCCTTTAAGGATTGAATCAGGTTATAAGCAGTTCTCATGGAGTGTCATTACCGGTTATGCCAGTACTCACATAAACCCGTCCGAAGAAGAAAGCCGGTCACTGAACCATCTTCTTGATACAAAGGTCAACGCTTCCTATGAGTTCAGCGGTAATCTACCCATAGATATCCTTATAGGGTTTGATGTAAACCTCCCGACCGGCAAGACTGGTCTCAGTGAGAATGATTTAAAACTTATCATGGATCCTGATCTCATATCCATCAGCAAATTCGGAGAAGGTTTTAATATAAACCCAACACTGGTGGTTACAAAGGAGGCGGGAAACTGGGTCGGCGGGATAGGAATAGGTTATACTATGAGAGGAAAGTATGATTACAGTACAGAAATAACTGATTTTAATCCGGGAGATATTATAAACTCTTCTGCTGATATCCGTTACTCCATATCATCCCATATGACCGGCCGTTTTTTTGGCAACCTTGCACTGTATGGAACAGATAAGGTGGATGGAAAGGATTTCTACAGGGAAGGAAACCTGCTTCTCCTTGGAATCGGACTCCATTTTGCTGAATCAAAATGGGATGGGGACTTCTCCCTGCGATCTATTTTCAGAGGTAAGAGTAAATTTAATGATGGCGCCGAAGGCTTTATTACAGAGGCCAATAAGAGTCATGGCAATGAGTGGATAGGGGATATTTCCCTGAGATATTTTCTGAATGACAGTATAATACTGAAATCCTCCCTTCAGGGCCGCTGGATCGCGGAGAACGACTATGCACCGAATGCAGATTTGTATGTTGGCAAGAGAGATAAATTCTCTTTGAAACTGGGCGCCTCAAAGACCTTCCTGCCCAACCTTGATGGAGAGGTGATGGTGAAGGGTTTTGTCATGAACGATGGAGAGAGCCGCTACCCGGAATTACGAAGTGAAAGAGATTACACGGGTGGATCCCTGGAAGTCGTACTCACCACCCGGTTTTAAATAAGCTTAGTCTATTCAGGAATAGTGTTCTCTTGCTGAGGCCTTATAACCCTTCAGCAGCCTGTTGCGCAGCATCAATCCATCCTGACAGATCTCCTGAAGCTGTAGTCTTTTGAACGGCCTTCAGTACCTTTCCTGTCTCCACTTCAACCATGCGGAGGTCAAGGCGCATCTGACCTCCAATAACCTGATAACCACCAAAGACCATATATCGTGCCCCCATCAATTTGCCCAATTTCAAACGGGTTGTCTCATCAACAAGCATGGAACTCCCGAGGTTCAACTCCTGCAGGGCAAGAAGCAGGCGCTCTCTCTCGATGACGGTATATTCTCTGTGTGACAGTGTTTCAATAATCCGGCCTGAGAGAAGTTCCCCGAGATCGGGCTGTGCTGCCCTTGAAGGGCTTAAATCCTCGAGGTCCCACACAGCCACTGTAACTTCCCTTGATTCTCTTATATTAGAAACACAGGAAATTAACAGCAGCGGCATGATTATAAATATAAAGGACAACCCCATATTTATTTTCTTCATAGGGCAGTTTCCAGTATCCTTTCCTGAACCTTGTCATCAGCCTTCAGGTTCCTTTCCTGTTTCACAACACGCACAAAGCACATGTCCGGTTCTACGCTGACGACTTCGACTTCCGCCACTGATTTCGGTGATGCCTTGAGTGTCTTCCCCTTATATTTGAGGGATTCCTGTTCCTCTATTACATCAAACCTTGTTCCCTGTACAACCCCCTGATTAGACCCAAGATTAATAATAAATTGATCACCTGTGCCTTTTACTACATAACCGCGCAGGGGGTACTTCAATATTATGGTTTTAAGGATTTCCCTGTTGATCTGAAATAGTTCTTTATCTACAGATACAGGTTCTTCCATCTGCCTGGTAGTTACCTGAGCAATGGCCGATGTTTCGGCATCAACCAGCCTCATGCTTAACATAGTCGAGTTGGGCATATAAAATATGGAACCTGTTCCGATCAGTCTGGCAGCCATTATCCTGCCAAGCTTAAGGGCTGTCTCAGGATCTGCGAGATCAGACGATCCGAGATTTAATTCTTCCAGAAGCCTTTCTATAAGAATACGTTCTACTACCTTTACCCTCCCTGATTTGTTCAGATGGTCAGCAAGTTCAGCCATCATGACCGAAGAAAATCCATCCCTCTCCGAAAGACCACCCTTGTCCTGAAAATCAATAAAAGAAAGCACCATCGGCCGGGACGTCCATGTATCTTCACTCTTTGGGAAGAAACTTTTCTGCGAGCGGTATCTTTCAGCAAGGTCCTTTACCAGCTCATCAGTTCTTTTCTTACGATCAGCATCTTTCTGAAAGTCCAGCATTTCCTGTGCCTTTTTTGCGAGTACAGATGCAAAGGAATCATTTTTGTCAACTTCCAGCGCATGGCGGTAGGACTCAAGAGCCTTGTCCCACTTCCCCTCTTTTTCGTACGTAAGACCCTTATTCGTAGTGCCCTCAACATAGTATGGATCAATAGCCACTGCCTTGTCATAAAGTTCCTGCGCCTTTTTGTATTCCCCTGAACTTGCATAAAGCCTGCCGAGCTGGTTATATTTAACCGCTTCCTGATAAGGTTCAGCATCTTTACTCTTTGCAGCTTTCTGATATGCCTCCTCTGCCTCTTTCTTCTTGTTCTGCGAATAGAGGATGTCCCCTTTGATAACATTCACATAAGATCTGTCCGGCGCTTCCTTCTCTACCTCTTTTACCAGTTGAAGCGCCTTCTCAGGTTGATTCTTTCTGGCATAGACAGCTGCCATACCTTCATTGCCAGCGACCCTTCCCTCCTTGGCCTTTTGAAGATCAGCAAATGATTTTTCCGCTTCCTTGATATTACCTTCCTTCAATGCGGCATAACCTTTAATCGTCTTTGCCTTTACATTTTTCGGATTCTTCCTGATTACCTCATCACTGATTGACTTTGCAAACCTCACATTTTTTCTCTGCAACTCTGTTTCAGCAATCTTCACAAGCATGGTTTCAGTTGCCTTTCCACCGCCCTGGAAATAGTCGAGAACTTTGATACCCGGCCCGATAATACAAACAGTGGGCAGAATCATTCCGGCATTATATAGGCTGCTGACTGATGAATTATCAATGAGTATCGGGAAACCAATACCGGTGCTTTTTGCGAATCGGGCAACCTTTTCCTTGTCAGATATCGTTATTGCCCATACCGAAAGATCTGCCTCTTTGTACTGTTTCATCAAACTCTGGAGACTCAATAAACCTTCCTGACTCGGTCTTGATTCTATATCGAAGAAATAGAGAATCGTCAGCTGCTTTTGCTTCATCAGTGACAGATCAAAACTCTTTCCGTTTATGTCATGAAGGGAAAAGACTGGAGCAGTCTGACCGGAAGTTATCCGGGCATGACAAACACTGCTGACAAGCATGATACTCATAATAATCATCATTGGAAATATACAGCGTTTAATAATTTTATTCATAAGCTATCCCTCCATAATAAATGTTTCATTTCTCAACCGGAATTAATTCTACAAACAGCGGCGTCTCTCCTTTGTCTTTTAGTTGTACCTGTGCCTCCCAGTCATGGTAATCCGGAAGGGTCAGGCGAACCTCATATTTCCCTTCCAATGAAAGCTCAAGCCTTACAGGGGTTTTCCCCTTGAACATACCATTTATAAAAACGTTTGCACCGGGAGGAGTACTTTCAGTATCAAGAAAAGCGGCAGTCATTTTTTTCTCAACATTTGCCGGCTCCGTCTTCCCGAATATCAGATAAGAAGAAATCCCTCCTAAAATGACAAAGGCAATAACAATTAAATAGGCAGGAAATTTGTTTTTTTCTTTTTTTTCCGCCGCCGGAATGGCGGATACGGCCGGTTCATCCTTCTTAGTACAGTCTTTCAGGGCCTCTGCCAGCTCTCTTCCGGTCCTGAAACGATCGTCCGGTGATTTCTCCAGGCATTTCATTATAACTGCAGACAACTCTTCCGGAATGGAAGGCGCCGTCTCCCTGATATCTGACGGCCTCTCCTTTATGATTGCGTTGAAAACAGACGCAAGGTTTTCACCTTTAAACGGCCTTTTTCCAGTACTCAATTCATAAAGTATTATTCCCAGGGAGAACAGGTCGGAACGGCCATCAACAGGTTTACTCTCAACCTGCTCAGGAGACATGTACGCAGGTGTGCCCAGAATTTCTCCTGCCTGCGTCTGCTGATGCCCTTCCGGATCTTCAATCCTTGCAATTCCAAAGTCAGTAATTTTTAATCTGCCGTCTGACCTCACCAGAATATTGCTCGGTTTTACATCCCTGTGAACAATGCCTTTCTGATTGGCATAATCCAGCGCTTCAGCCACTGTGATGCCAAGCTCGATAATTTCTTCTGGACTGAACCTCTTTTTCAGCATAACTTCATTGAGTGACTCTCCCTCAATGAATTCCATGGCGATATAGACAGTCCCTTCTGACTTGTCAACATTATAGACCCTGACAATGTTCGGATGATCAAGACGGCCCAGGGCCTTTGCTTCTGCCAGAAATCTCGCTACGAAGGACTCGCTGACGACACGGTCATGGCGCAGTACCTTCAGCGCAACCTGTATATCAAGATTCGGATCATGGGACTGGTAAACCATGCCCATCGAGCCCTTGCCTAACTCCTGAATAATCTGATAACGACCGTAATTCATAATGCTATTTCCTGCTCAAAAAATCCATTAATGTATTTATGGTTATAACAAATCCCCGTGAATCCGTTCCGCGGTACCTTCCTTTGATAACACCAAAAAGACTGCCATTGGCATCAAGTACCGGACTGCCGCTGCTGCCAGGCAGGGTTTCCATATATACCTGCCAGAGAGGATGACCGTTTACACTCCTCGGCAGTCCGTCAATAATTCCTGATTGTATCATACCCTGATGGTTCATTGGGCAGCCGATAAAATAGACCATCTCGCCATTATCCGGCAGATTACGACTGTCTTCAAGAGAGATGCGTGATTTAACCTCTGATTTAATACTGATCAACGCCAGGTCACTATCAGTGTCCATCTTATTTATCCTGCCTTTCACTTCACTTCCATCGTCCAGAACCACAACGATATCCCTGACGCCCTCGAGGTCATGGGCTGTTGATATGATAAGACCCTCTTTATCAATGATGAAACCGGAAAACTGAATAGGCTTGTCTTTCTTCTTTGCCCTGATACAGACTACAGATTTCTTTTGAGCTAAAACTGCGGAAGGCACTGCTTGTTCAGGATGACCTTTTTTTCCTGAAGGATATATTCCTCCGGAGTAAGTCTCAAGATAGTCCCACATCCCCTGCACCTTCATTTGATCGGGCAGGTCATTCAGCGTGTATACGGCAAGGACTTCAGACGCAAGCGGAGAAAAGGGTTTAAGGGTTATCTGCCATCTTTCATTTTTTTTAACTGCATTGAACTGTATATATCCGGAATCAGAGACTGTCTTTAATGTTTCAAATCCAGTGTCCCTGAGCCAGTAAGCAAGTATATTTTCTGCTTCCGGCAATGGAAGGGGATACTTCCGCCGGGAATCCTGCTGACCAGCCGACAGTGAAGATACAGATAAGACAGAAATTAATATCAGCAGAGAAATTACTTTTATTGTTATGGTAGGATTTCGCATAAGATTAACGTAATGTTATCTAATCCGCCTGCTGATTTTGCAAGATCAATAAGCCTTTCTACTTTCTTATCTATATCCGCAGAGAGTGAGAGGGTTTGCTGAATAACATTATCCTCCACCATATCCGTCAGACCATCGGAACAAAGCATAAAGATGTCACCCTCCAGACATCTTCCCTTGATGATGTCAAGGGCCAGCGTTTCGTTAATCCCGACAGCACGGAGGATAACATGTTTAAGAGAATGCGTTCTTACTTCTTGTCTTGATATTATACCCTGATCAAACTGCTCCTGAACCAGGGAGTGATCTTTTGTAATTTGCCTCAACTGACCCTGCCTGAGAAGATAAGTCCTGCTGTCACCAACATGACCCATTACATAGTTACTGTTATAAAATGCTATCAGTTCCGCAGTACATCCCATTCCATTATGTTTCGGGTTTTGCTGCGCGCTTGATAAAATTCTTTCATGGGCCAGTTGAAATGTATTTTGTACAAATTCAACTATCTCTTCTTCCGACCGTTTACTTATAGCTGAGAAGACATCATGTGCCGTATCAGAGAATATCCCGCTTGCAACCTCTCCGGATGCTGCTCCTCCCATACCATCTGCAACTGCAAATAATCCCCATTCCGGTTTCAATACAAGGGCGTCTTCATTGTTGGAGCGTCTTAGGCCGGCATCTGATTTCCCAAAAGAGATAATTCTTGACATGATCTTATGATATAATATAACAAAACCGCAAAATTTTGAATTTATTTTTCTTGACTACAATCAAATTAATATAACATAATGAAACCGAAAATCGCTGAAAAAAAATCCCCGGAGTAAGCTAACTAATGAAACTTCCACCTGTCATAGTTGTACAACTTATTCATATCAGCGGTCCACTGAAGGGAGAGATTCAGGAGTTCACTGAAGGGACGATTTCAATCGGCAGGCATCCGTCATGTCATGTCAAGTTTCCCCCTGAATTCACCAGTATTTCACGGAAACATGCTGAGATTGTACGTGAAGGCAACCAGTTCAGGCTGATTGACCAAAGTGCCAACGGAACATTTGTTAACGGCAAAAAAGCCGGGGAAATATTTCTTAAAGAAGGCGATGTCCTGATGTTTGCGGAAGGAGGTCCTAAAGTAAGTTTTCTGACTCAAATGAAAGAAGGTCAGGTCATAGCAGAAACCCCGTCACCCCCTTTAAAAAAAGAACCTAAAGAAGAGCCCAGGATACCTGTACAGAAACCTGTTGTACATGAAATACCAAAAAAACCTGAAACCATTCATAAAGAGGTCATTCAGCAGGAGGTGGCAACTCCGCCGGCTGCATCCGTCCAGAAGGTAAAGGTATCACTCATAGTACAGTACGGACCCACCATTCGCTCATATAAAGAAGTACCGGTTACAATCGGGAAACATCCTGGGTGCGACCTGTTTCTGGATCATCCTGCTGTATATGACAAGCATATTCAGGTCTTTTACGCCCAGGACCAATACTGGGTCAAAGATCTCACAGGAAAGGGATTGGTCCGGATAAACGGGAGTGCTATTAACCTTCAGTCCCCGATCATGCCTGATGACGAAATATCCCTGAGCCCACAGGGCCCGGTTTTCAGATTTCTCGGAGATGGCCGCCTGGCTGAGGTTGAAGCGCCTCCTGTTGAAATACCGCCTGCAGTTCACGATAAAGTGAAGCAAACCTCAAGGCCTGATGTCCCTGAAGAAAAACCAGCGAAGGACTTACTGTCAGTGTTAAAAAATTTTTTAAAGCGGTAGACCCGACGACTTCCTGCGAAGCCGCCTGTTTTCGTACACCCCGTTCTCTTTTTTCATCATAATTGAGTCTATTACAGGCAGTTTCAGAATTATCCCTTCTTTAAGACTGTATCCCTTATTTATATCATTGAAATAAGAAATCAGGTAATCCTTGTCCGGGTCATTGTAAACCTCATTAGCAATACTTCTTAATGTATCTCCGAATTTTGTTTCATAGAATATGTAACCATCATCATTCAGTTTGTGTTTCAGGTAATACAATGCCTGTTTATTTTCCTGGTTGTAAGACAGGGCAATCAGGAATTCCCTTCGGGCAGCCTGAAACGAATTACTGCGGAAGAAAGTCAGTCCTTTTTGTAAATGTCTCTGTTCCTCAATCCTGATTTGAGCCTTAAGAGAAGCGATTTTTCCGGAGGCTTCTTCATTGTCCGGAAGAAAACTTTTTACAACCTGCCATGATAAAAGGGCCTTGAGCAATTCCCCGTTTCTCTCATCTTCAATTGCCTTCATGCGATATTTTTGAGGAAATGCCGAAAATCGGCCAAGTTCTTTTTCCTCAGCACCTTTTTGAACCAACCACACGGGAGCGCAACTGACAAAAGATGTTAATAAAAAAAGAAGGAAACATGTATATATCAGCTTCATCAATTCAGCTCATCACTACTGAACGTTGTCAGGTTCCTTTCAAAATCTTTCAAACTGAAGTTTCCATAAATCATCGAGCGATTAATCCGGAAGTTATCTGCATAAAAAGGATTACTCCCCCTGTTCACCGTGAATGCGCCCTTGTAGCCAAGTTTTGCCAAAAGGGCAATGATCAGAGGGTTTGTATCACCATATGGATAAGCAAGATATGTCACGTCCTTATTCAGCCGTTTTTTTATTATATGTGCGGATTCGGTCAATTCCTTTCTGACTGTGTCGAAATATTCCCTGAAAGACTCCTTCTCATCCCACCTGTTCAGATTTCTGTGGGATTTAGTATGGGACTGGATATCTATGCCGTTATTACTCATCTCTGCAAGTTGCGTCCAGTCCAGTGTATTCCTGGTCTTAAAAATAAAGTCAGTATAGATAAATAGCGTTGCCGGATAACCATACTTTTTGAGTATGGGGAATGCAATATCATAAGTTGACCGCCATCCGTCATCAATCGTAATAACTACTGATTTTCCGGGAAGCTGTTTCCTGAAATTCCTAAAATCAAAAAACTCATCCAGGGTAATTACATGATAACCATTTTTCTTCAGAAATCTCATCTGTTCTTCAAATGACTTTTCACTGACAGTCATAGTGTCTGAATTGTTTCTTGCAAACTTGTGATAGGAGAGCACAGGCACTGTCTGATAACCTCTCAGGGTGACCCCCCCTTTTTCATAATCATTAAGCGGAATGATCAATTCCTGTCCTGGCCTCAGCGAGGTCAAGTCGTTAAATTCAGAAATGAACCAGTCCAGCCCCGGATCATTCAAATACTGTGCTGCGAGGGAAGAGAACGTATCGCCTGGCAGAGCAATTACAGCAATAAAATCCGGAAATATCCTGACATGAGATTTTACCTGGTCTGTTTGCTTTGACAACATTTCAGAAAGTGCCGAATGTCTGTCAGTGGTCTTCTTCTGCAACATTGCACAGCCGGTTATCAGAAACATCGGTATCAGTATCACAAATAAAATAAAATTAACTTTTACAGCAAATAACTTATTCATAGTTCCTGGTTAAATTAATTCTTGGGACCAAAGAGTACCGGTTCTTCCTCCTCTTCAGGAGGGGGTACAGGTTTAGAAGGAGGTGCTGCTGGTTTGGGTGGGGGAGGTGCTGGTTTTGGCGGTTCTTTTATCACCCTTGGTTTGGGATAAAAGCTATCGACGTATTCTTTCGTCATAGGACTCTGGGTTTTCATTATGTTTCTTGGTATGAGGATTCTTAACCCCTCAGATATGCGGTTTGGATTGATTCCCGGATTTGCCGCCCCCAATATCTTCCAGTTTTCAATATCACCGGTGTACCATCCTGCAATAATTGATACTGTTTCACCCGTCCATCTTACGGTATGCGTATAATAATTTGCCGGTGAAACCGGAGGCAGGCCGGTTGTTTCACTGACTGTTGAGGAAGGCCCCCCTTTACACGATGCAGTTAATAAGAACAGAATAACTATTAATATTTTCACATCGTCCTCCTATCCCGCTTTGACAGACACTTATGGTTTCCCCTTTAACCTGGCAAGGTATTCAAACGCCAGTCTGTTTTTCGGGTTGACCTTAAGCGCCCGTTCAATATTTTCTATGCACAGTTCTCTCTTACCCTGTTTGTCCTGGACAATCCCGAGGTTAAAAAGCGCCTCATCAAGATATGGAGGAGACAACTTCACCACGTGCTTATACATTTCCTCAGCCTTAGGATAGTCTTTATTTATAGCATGAATATAACCGAGATTAAAATAACTGTCCGGGAACTGCGGATCCAGCGCTGCAGCCTTTCTAAAAGTTTCAGTTGCGTTGGGATAATCTTTCAGTTTCATAAATACAATGCCCAGGTGAAAATGTCCCTTTACGCTCTGAGGGTCAATCTTAACGACCTCAAGAAGCATGGACTTAGCCTTTTCAGCTTGTGTTTCCTTCAGGGATATAGCCTCTTCCAGCAATTCATTTGCCCTTGATACCGCCGGGTCTATTGCAGCAGGCTCCGGTTTCCCGGCTGATTCCGCAGGAGGTTCTTTTCCGGTGGATGGCGCATCAGGTGTTTCTGAAACAGGAGGGCTGACAGTCTTATCCTGAATGGATACAGGCTTTTCTCTGAATACACTGACAGCAATAATAGCAATTATGACTACAGCAGCCCCAAGCACTATATATAATAAAGGAACCTTTTTTTTCTCTTTTGCAGGCTCTTCCACCGGAGGTTGTGTAAATATCTTTTCATGAGGTGTTTCCACTTCTCGCACAATATCAGCCTTTACTCCTTGATCGCTGACTTTTATACCCGGAAGATCTTCTGCAATTCTGACCTCGCCTGTATTCCTGAATACCTGCATATCCTTTTCCTGATCATCTTCGAAAAGTTCTTTCATGTACCTGGCAAGACCGCTCGCAGTCGGCATCAGAGAAAGTTCTGCCGGTTGTGAACTATAATCTATTTTTTCAGGGCCAAACATACATGCCTCAATATCTGATAACATTTCTTTGCATGTCTGATAACGCTGATCCGGTTCCTTTGCAAGAACACGATTTAGTATTTTATAAATACCGGGCGGCAGATTATTAATAATCGCCGCGACCGGTTCGAACTCTGCATCACGAACATTGGCAAGAATCTGCATGGTTTCACCTGTAAACATCCTCCTGCCTGTAATCAGTTCATAAAACAGAATGCCTGCAGAAAAAATGTCTGACCGGCTGTCAATAACCTTTCCGGCAGCTTGTTCAGGCGACATGTAAGCAACCTTACCCTTAATCATCCCCATCTGCGTCAAAGTACGCTGCGTTGCAGCCTTGGCAATGCCGAAATCAAGGATCTTTACTTCACCTTCATATGTAATCATGATATTCTGCGGACTGATATCCCTGTGTATGATGTTTAGAGGCTTGCCCTCAAAATCCCTCATTTTATGTGCATAATCAAGGCCTGAACATATGTTGGACATTATGAAAAGGATCTGTTCAAGGTGCAGAGGTTTGTTTTTTTCCTTGGCCTTGCTGACGATCATGCGCAGATCCCTGCCCTGCAGATATTCCATCGCTATATAATACGTTCCTTCCATATTTCCAAAATCATAAATCTGGACTATATTCTGGTGGTGCAGCATGGCCGCGAGCTTGGCCTCATCAATAAATGAACTGATAAACTCCTTCTCTTCAACAAGGTGAGGCAGTATCTGCTTTATTGCTACGAGTTTTTCAAATCCTTCAACACCTATCATCTTCCCTTTGTACAGCTGGGCCATACCGCCGGTTGCAAGCTTTTCCAGCAGAAGATATTTCCCGAATCTTACGGGCTTGAATGCGGACATCTGTTTAAATTCCTCCTGAATATGAAAGTAGTAAGGCTTTACTAACTTTGGCCAGTTTCGGCTAATTATAAGTTAATCTGCTTTTAATGTCAGCAATAAAGATTCCATTCAATTTCCTATATTGCACGGTACTTTATCAGGGCCAGATAATTCATTAATGGCGGCTGCCTCTGGTGGGGCTGGTTCTCAATTGGGCGCCCTGGGTTCTTCCATGTCTTGTTCTCTGATCATAGCGGTCACTTGCCTGCTGGGTATCATGGGCAAATAATCTGAAGACACCCGGAATCTGACCCCGCAAGTCCCTTCTTGCGGCCTCTTCTGCTGCATGACTGGTTCGGCCTTCGCCTGCTGTACGCAGTCCCTGATATTGCCCCAGATATCGCCTGAGAACCGGCATGGCAACCCTTACATGGCCGCGTTCGTGTACCAGGAGACACCGCATATAACGCCGCCATTCATTTTGAACAGGACGAGATAAACTTTCCACATTGACCCACCTGGGGAAGAGGAAAATTACCCGATATCCCAGAGTTGCCTGTGTAATACTGGCAGTTGCCGACCATCTCCGGGCCTCCGGTAAAACAGGAACTTCCACAACACTTCCATGGACGGTGCTGATCTCAAGATCCGGAAGTAAGACTGCTGCCTGTATGTCGCAGGATGCCGCATGGTGCCCATCTCCGTCTCTGGGCCCCAGCCGCTGCATCTGCTGCAGGGCTTCTTCGAGTGACCCGGCATTAAATGTATAATATCTGGTTTCCTCACCTAATAAAGAAAGAGTAATTCCCACACTGCCCCCCGACTCGAAACCCTATGCTTAACATAGCAGAAAAAAGGAGAAAACATCAAGGGTTATGAAGATGAAAGGCCAGAGATTAAGAAAACAGTTATTTCCCGGGGTTTAATGAAACGCAGCTTAAATTTGCTTTATAAACGCCATAATTAATTTTATAGTAGAAGCCGGGAACTTTTTTACCCTTTTGTTTGTCTAAACAGCCATGGAAACATATTAAATATGCACGATATCACCGGTAATATCATTATCAGGGCTTCAGAAGGTGACATTGACGCCTTCGAAGTGATCTATAGAGAATACATTGATTTTGTTTCCAATGTGGCCTTCCGGGTCGTTAACACCCGGGAAGATGCTGAGGAGGTTACTCAGGAGGTGTTTCTGAATATTTATCGTCAGTTGAAGCATTTTCGCTTTGAGTCAACCCTGAAGACATGGATCTACAGGATTACAGTGAATACAGCAATCAATTATTCTAAGAAAACATCAAAAGACCATAGTGAAATGGCAGAGTATATCAAGGTTTCAGGTCAGGGGAATACGAAGATAAGGACACCATATGAGGTATGCGATGAGAGAAACGAGAGGCTCATATCGGCCTTATTAAATGCCATAACGCCTGATCAGCGGGCATGTATAGTATTGCGTGGTATTGAGGGTTTAAGTTATCAGGAGATAGCAGAAACATTGAAGATTCCCGTGAATACAGTACGTTCCAGGATTAAAAGGGCAAGGGAAACAATGCTATCCGTTAGAAGAGAGGAAATACATGATGAACTGTAATGATATTCAGGAATCCCTGTTAACCGATTATCCGGACAGGCAATTGAATTCAGCAAGGGATGGAGAAATAGAGCAGCATTTATCGTCCTGTGTTCAATGTCGGGAATTCTCGGATGTCGTTTGCAGATCTTTAGTTGAACCGTTTACAGGTGCGAAAAAGATTACCATTTCAAAGGAAAGGGTATGGAACAACATAACCCGCCGCATAATAGAGGAACAGACACAATCACGTTCATCAAACCCGTTAGTTGAGATGATGGATAGAGTTAGACAGGTTATTACGCTCAGGAAACCTGCGTTTGCACTCTTGACAGCAGCTGTAATCGCCCTGATAGCGATAGTTTATATTAATACCGGAAACCAGGAGGTTGCAGATCTGCCACAGTCTGCTGTTTCAGGCACAAAATATATCAGCTATGTTGCAGAAGAGCTGTCTCATAATCAATCCGATGACTATGTGGATTACGGAACAGATATAGAACATTATTTTTTATGAAGAGGAGAATACAAATGAGAAGACGTAAACAAAAACATATTATCTTTTTGATCGGTGTTGTCCTGTCTTTTATTTTTTCATCAGCCATCAATGTACATGCCGGTGATACCTTCAGAGGAATCGAAGGGGAGAGCAGCAGGGTTAAATGGGAAAATAAAATATCCGAAATGTATAAGCAATTGGGTTTAACTCCTGTACAGGATAAACAACTGAAAGATCACCGTGACAGACATCGCATGCAGATGGAGACATTATACAAGGATATCAAGGTAAAAAGAGAACAGCTCGGAGAGGAACTGCAAAAAACAGATTTTGATATGAGTAAGGTTCAGCAAATTCATGACGACTTGAAATCACTTAAGGCCAGGATGGAAGACAATCGTTTAAATGGAATACTTGAGGTTAGAAAAATACTTACACCCGAACAATTCAGCAGGTTTATGAAATTGAAGAAGGACAGGACATTTTCTGACAGACACAGAGGCAGATAAGGCGGACTGAGTTGAGCAAATATGATGAAAGGGTCTGGGTCAGTATTCAAAACATGTGTTTAAAACGATTTAATCTGTTCACCAGGAAAATGTTTGCCTGTTTTTTCTTTGCCGGTCTTATCATGTCTGCAGATGTGCAGGCTCAAACGATTTCCTCATGGCAGGATTGCGTTGATGAGGCAATGAAGAACCACCCCGATATTATTTCCGCAAAGGAGAGGATTAACCAGTCCAGGGCCGTTGAAGACAGCACTTCCAGCCCGCTGTCACCTCAGGTCGGATTTGACGCAGCGGCCGTACCATTCGGAGAATCCTCATCAGGTATATCAGAACATTATTCTTACGGCATCAGCGGGTCACAACTACTGTATGACGGTTCCAGCACAAGAAGCCAGGTTAACGAGGCCAGACAGAACAGTGTTTCCTCTCAGTTCAGTTATCTGACAGCCTCATCCAACGTACGGCTTCGACTGCGTATTGCGTTTGTTGAGCTGTTAAAAGAACAGGAGCTATTAAAGATTACCCGAGACATCGCTCTCCGGCGTCGTGACAGTCTGGAATTGATAAAATTACGCTACGAGGCCGGGCGTGAACATAAAGGGTCGCTGTTAACGGCAGAGGCCAATCTTGCTCAGGCAGAGGCTGAAGTGTCTCAGGCCAGTCGCAGTATTGATCTTGCGCAGAAACGCTTAAACAAGGAATTAGGCCGCAGACAGTTTAAGCCAGTTCTGATTGAAGGTGACCTTGCGGCAGCAGATGTCCGGACTGAACAGCCGGATTTTGAGCACCTGGCTGTGACAACTCCGTTTCTGCTGGAACTCACAGCCCGAAAAAAGGCTGCCTCATACCGCGTACATTCTGCAAGGGCAGATTATTTTCCGAAGGTATTTGCAAGGGCAGATGCCGGACGTTCGGAGAACAGCTGGCCGCCTGGTAATTCATCGTGGTCAGCCGGAGTTACTTTAACTCTGCCGCTCTTTGACGGAGGCAGCCGCCGGGCTTCGGTCAAAATTGCTGAAGCTGTACTTGCTCAGGCCCTGGCAGACGAACGGAGCGGCCTGGATAGTGTAATCCTGACACTGCATGAAGCCTGGGTGAGATACCAGGATGCAATTGATAATGCTGAGGTGCAGAAAAAGTTTCTGGACTCGGCCGTTACCCGGGCCATGATCAGCGAGGCTCAGTATTCCAACGGATTGATCTCCTTTGACGACTGGATCATCATAGAAGATGCCTTAGTGAGGGCTAAAAAAAGTTCCCTTGAGGCTCAGGCAGATGTATTCATTACCGAAGCAAATTGGGTTCAGGCTAAAGGAGGAACTCTGGAAAATGAAAAGTAAGATATTGTACGGGTTATTGATAATAGCCGTTATTGGCGCCGGCTACTGGATCTGGCAGGCCTATAAGTCTGGCGATAACAGAAAAACAGTTATTGAAACAATTACCCCCGGGCGGGGCAACATTGAGGTGTTTATTACTACAACCGGCACTGTACAGCCGCAGAACCGCTTAGAAATGAAGCCGCCGATCAGCGGACGAATTGAGGACATACTTGTTAAAGAAGGGAGTCATGTAAAAAAGGGGGATATAATAGCGTGGATGAGTTCAACCGAACGGGCAGCCCTTCTTGATGCAGCCCGTTCAAGAGGAGGGGAGACTCTTCAGAAATGGGAAGAAGCATATAAACCAACACCGCTGATTGCTCCAATCAACGGGGATGTAATTGTAAGGGCTGTTGAACCTGGACAGTCTGTTACTACAGGTGACCCGGTTGTAGTTTTATCCGACCGATTGATAGTAAAGGCGCAGGTTGATGAAACAGATATAGGTCGTGTGAAGGTGGGGCAGAATGCATTCGTCAGTCTGGATGCATATCCGCTCGACAAGGTTAGTGCCCGTGTGGATCATATATCCTATGAATCAAAGCTTATAAACAACGTTACTATATATGAGGTGGATGTCTTAACGAAAAAGGTCCCGAAGGTTTTTCGCTCAGGCATGACAGCCAATGTGAATATTATTGAAAAGGTCAGATATAATGTCTTACGGCTGCCAATAAATGCTGTCAGACGCGGGAAGGATGGGACATTTGTGGCAGTCAGGGAGAAGGGAGAGGAAAAAACTGTACTCCGCAAGATTGACACAGGGCTGTCCAGCGAAGATTTTATCGAAATCACAGGCGGACTTGATGAACAGGATACCGTAGTTGTTGAGAAAATGAACTCTGTCCTGCCAGGTAAAAATACAGCAGGCGGCAGTCCTTTCATGCCCAGACGGCGTTAAATCCGTTAAATAGTCGTTGTCCCCGTTTAACTTAACGTGGATTCATGATAGAACTAAAAAACATAAACAAGACTTACAGAACAGGCAAGATTGCGTTTCAGGCGCTTCGGGATATCAGCATCTCAATCGAACAGGGGGAGTTTATCGCCATC
This sequence comes from uncultured Nitrospiraceae bacterium, assembly GCA_964611625.1. GTDB lineage: Bacteria > Nitrospirota > 9FT-COMBO-42-15 > HDB-SIOI813 > HDB-SIOI813 > RBG-16-43-11. The sequence goes on from CAZTAM010000001.1 coordinate 60,338, forward strand.
ATGGGGCCATCCGGCTCAGGCAAATCCACATTATTACATCTCCTCGGGATGCTTGATAGTCCTGATTCGGGTTCTTACACCATCTATGAAAAAGAAATCAGCATATCGTCCGAACAGGAACTTGCATGTCTTCGAAACCACCTGATTGGATTTGTTTTTCAGCAGTTTCACCTCCTTGCCCGCACCTCTGCCATAGACAATGCACATCTCCCTCTTACATATTCAGGCACAAGACAGAACAGAGAAAAGGCGAGTCAGAGATTAAAAGAGGTCGGTCTGGCACACAGGGAGGATCATAAACCAAATGAATTGTCCGGAGGAGAACAGCAGAGAGTAGCAATTGCACGTGCCCTTGTTAACGATCCGCTGATCGTGTTTGCCGATGAGCCTACAGGAAACCTGGATACCAGGAGTGAGGAAGAGATTATTAAAATATTGGAAGAATTGAACCGTCAGGGAAAGACGATCATTATGGTAACGCATGAAAAGGAGATTGCCGACCATGCGAACAGAATCATCTTCATGCGCGATGGCAAGATAGTTTCGGATACGCATAAAGACCCTGCAGGGCATACAACAGATACGGTTAATCATCCTGAAATTGTTTCAGGATCTCATACGGGGCCGGGTCAGGATATCCCAAAACAAGTTCGGGATGACAATGCAGCTGTATTTCCGGATGAAAGACAGCGGATAGAGCAGGTCCTGAACTCTGTAAATACAACCGGCGCCAGACTGCCGGATCATATGCAGCAGGCCATACAGGCTATCCTGTCGCATAAGGTTCGCGCATTCCTGTCGATCCTGGGGATTCTGATCGGCGTTGCCGCCGTCATTGCCATGCTCGCCTTAGGAGAAGGCGCCAAGGCATCTCTCGAGCAGCGGCTGGCTTCACTCGGATCAAACCTTCTCTCTGTGCGGCCGGGTTCACCAAGGCTTAGAGGCGTAGCCCTCGAAACAGGATCAGTTACACGTTTAACTGTCAGGGATGCAGAGGCCATTGCCAAGTTATCTCCTGTCAAGATGGTTTCTCCCAATGTAACCGGCAGGGGCCAGGTCGTATACAGCAACAAGAACTGGAGTACTCGCCTCGAAGGGGTTGGTATTAATTACGCTGAAATGCGCGCATCAGTACCTATCCTGGGACGTTTTTTTACAGAAGATGAATTAAGAAGCCGGGGCAAGGTGGCAGTTTTGGGATTAACAGTGGCAAGAGAATTATTTGCTGATAACGACCCGGTTGGTGCGGAGATTAAGATCAACCGCATAAATTTTCAGGTCATCGGGGTTTTACCGGAAAAGGGTGCAACAGGATGGAGGGATCAGGATGATGTAATTGTCATTCCGATCTCAACTGCAATGAACAGGGTTCTGGGAAAAGATTATGTTGACGGGATAGATGTGGAAGTCCTTGGACCTGAGTTGATCGCACAGGCTCAGGGAGAGATAGAAGGACTGATAGTACGCAGGCACAGGCTGACGGGTGATATCAGTGAGAGCGTAGACATACGTAACCTGACCGAGATTCAGGAAACCCTTGCGAGTACTACGAAAACCATGAGCTGGCTTTTGGGATCCATTGCGGTAATCTCTCTCCTGGTAGGCGGTATCGGGATAATGAATATTATGCTTGTTTCCGTAACAGAGCGTACCAGGGAAATCGGATTGCGCAAGGCCATTGGCGCACGCGCGAGGGATATAATGACTCAGTTCATCATCGAGGCGGTCGTAATGTCTGTCAGCGGCGGCTTAATAGGTATAGCTGTCGGCATTGGAATAGCGTCTGGTTTATCGTTTGCAGCCGGCTGGACAACCAAAGTCTCTCTATCTGCGATTGCCCTGGCCACTTTATTTTCTGTCGCCGTCGGAATGGTCTTCGGAATCTGGCCAGCCAGAAAGGCGTCACAGCTAAATCCGATTGAAGCCCTTAGGTATGAATAAGTCCAGGTAAGCACCATACCCCTCTTTTTCCATCTCCTCTTTGGGGATGAAACGAACGGCTGCGGAATTTATGCAATAGCGAAGCCCCGTTGGCTCAGGACCGTCAGTAAAGACATGACCAAGGTGAGATCCTGCATTTCTGCTCCTCACCTCAGTACGCACCATGAAGTGTCCTATGTCTTTTTTCTCCTCTATGTTTCCAGCTTCAAGAGGTTTAATAAAACTCGGCCAGCCTGTTCCGGAATCAAACTTGTCACTGGAGCTGAATAAAGGTTCTCCCGAAACAATATCAACATAGATGCCTTCTCTTTTGTTGTCCCAGTATTCATTGTCAAACGGCCTCTCTGTCCCATTCTCCTGAGTAACCTTAAATTGCAGCGGGGTCAGCCTCTTCCTGAGTTCTTCCTCTGACGGCCTCTGATCCTGCCATAACGCTTTAAGTACCTGGTCACGTCCGGAGTGTTTGCGATAGGATTTGTATCTCAGGGTTTCTTTTTTGTAGTAATCCTGATGATATTCTTCCGCCATGTAAAATTCCGACATTGGCAGGATCTCTGTAACAATGGGTCTCTTATACCGTCCGGACCTTTCCAGCTCTGCTTTGGACTCTTCTGCAAGATTCTTTTGTTCATCCGAATGATAGAAGATGGCCGTCCGGTATTGCGTTCCCCTGTCTGCGAACTGACCACCATCGTCCGTAGGATCTATCTGCCTCCAGAATACATCAAGAATCATGTTATAGGTAATCCTGGACGGGTCATAGGTAACCTGAACAACCTCCGCATGACCCGTATCGCCTTCACATACCTCTTCATAAGATGGATCTTTAGTGAGCCCTCCGGTATAGCCTGCAACAACTTCAATAACACCGTCAAGCTCTTCAAATGGCGGCTCCATACACCAGAAACAGCCGCCGGCAAAAGTAGCTTTTTCATATTCAGTATTCATGCTGCCTCCTGTCACATTTATTCTATTAATTATTTACTCTTTATTACAGGATAAAGCTCATTTTCCGTTTTGTCTATTTTATCTTTTTTTACGCTGATAAATCTGCCAGTTTTTACTTGACAATCATCAGCGATTAAATTTATATGTTTACATAACCGTTTGGAGATTTCTTATGCCCATGCTGAAAGAATTAATTGACCTTATTATTGAGAAGTCGCTTAAAGTTGCGGATGAACCAATATTTGAACTTGCATCCGGAAGGAAGAGCAATATCTATATTGACTGCAGAAAGACAACAAAGAATGCGAGGGGTGCATATCTCATCGGAAATATAATTTACGACAGGATATCGGATCTTGGCATAGATGCCATCGGCGGTCTTACCATGGGTGCTGACCCTGTTGCTGATGCCGTGGCATATACAAGCGTACTTAAGGGTAAACTGATCAATTCCTTTTCCGTTAGAAAGAAGGCCAAGGAACATGGGCTAAAGAGGGTCATAGAGGGCGACGTAACGCATGGCAACAGGGTCGTTATCGTTGATGACGTCGCGACAACCGGACAATCCACTATTGAGGCGATCGAAAATGCGAGGGCCGGAGGACTCCATGTCGTTAAAGTCATAATCCTCGTCGACAGGCAGGAAGGCGGACGGGAAAACATCCTGAAACACAATGTTGATTATGAAGCAATTCTGACCAGGCAGGACCTGCTGGACGAATATTACAAAAAACCTGGTAAGGCTTAAACAAAGCAGACTAAATGATTATTTGCTGATGTTGATTACCTTGACATGCATTAATTATTGTCATATAATGTAATTGATATTGAATATCAAATTCACTAAAGAACAGGGGTGAGTTTTATGGTCAGAAACATTTCAGCAGATGATTTTGTACATTTACTGAATTCTGATGAAGAGTTTATTCCACTTGATATATTAAGCAAAGATGCAAGTGAGGACATCGTTATCAGGAATGCTGTAAGATGTTCAGTAGAAGATATTAATAAATGGGCTGATGAGCATTTCGACCGTAAGGATGAAAAGATTGTCATATACTGTGGTGGAAATATCTGCGGCTCTCTCTATGAAGCAGCTGCGCTTCTTGAAGACAATGGTTTTACCAGTCTGTACAAGTATGAAGGAAGCGTCAAAGAGTTATCTGATGCAGGCCTTGATATGTAACAGTGCGGACTACGGGCAATGCAGAGCGGGTATGAATCAGGGGATTAGCCTGCAGACTGCAGAATTTCCACAGGAGGGATTAATATGAATTTAGTGGAAAAAAAATGCATACCTTGTGAAGGAGGCACCCCCCCGCTTGCAAAACCTGCAATAGATTTACTTATCAATGAAATACCTTTATGGTCTTTAAGAGAGGGGCATTTATTCCGGTCCTTTAAGTTCAGGAATTTTAAAGAGGCCATGGTTTTTGTAAATTCGCTTGCAGGTCTGGCTGAGGAAGAAGGTCATCATCCTGATATATGCATCCATTATAACAGGGTAGAAGTAGAACTCTGGACGCATGCAATTAAAGGCCTCTCAGAAAACGATTTTATCATTGCTGCAAAGGCAGACAGGCTGATTAAATAATCAGAACAGATACTCTTCCCTTTCCCCGTATACCTTATTTTTTAATTCTGATTGTGTTATAGTTGTTTAGTTATGACTGTGTATTCCGTTTCCAGATATCTTACATTCGCAATCATTTCTCTTTTTTTAAACAGCATCGCTGTTGCTGCAGACGCCTCACCTCCCGGGAAGATAAAAGTCGTTACAACTCTCAATATTCTTGAAGATTTTGTAAGGAATATTGGCGGAGAAAGGGTCGAAGTCAGAAGTCTCCTGTCAGGACTTGAGAGTGAACATACTTACACTCCAAAACCGAGCGACATAATAATAGTTAAAGATGCTCAGCTCCTTGTTGAAGTTGGTCTTGGCCTTGAGGTATGGGTAAAATCTCTGGTAAAAAATGCATCAAACAGCAAATTAATAACAGTTACTACATCAACCGGCGTGCCTTTATTAGAAGACAAGGAAAAAGACCATCACGATCATGACCACCATCGGGGGAACCCGCATATCTGGCTGGATCCTGAACGTGCAAAGAGTATGATGCGGCATATTACCGATGCATTGTCAAAGATTGATCCCGAAGGGAAAAAATATTATCTTTCTAATCAGGCCGGATATTTTATCAGGATAGACAAGATGCGCAAGGATATAGAAATGAAAATGAGCACAGTCAAAAATCGCAGAATAATTACACATCACCCTGCATGGCCTTATTTTGCAGAGAGGTTTAATCTTCAGATAGCAGATAACATACAGCTTCAGGCAGGTACAGAATCCTCGGCAAGACATATTGCAAAGTTAATCAGCGAGATTAGAAAAGAAGGGATACGGGTCCTGGTATCTGAACCACAGTTAAATCCAAATATCCCAAAAGCGATAGCAGATGAGACTGGAGTCAGAGTCGTGACGCTTACACCTATACCAGGCGGCCTTCCAGGTACAGACACTTATATAGATATGATGGAGTATAATGGCAGCCGTCTTGCTGAGGCACTTCAATAAAGCACACAGGCAGGGGGGCAGTAATTTCTGATGAGGGACAATGTAATAATCCGATTTACAAACGCCACGATTGCCTATCAGCAGCGGACAGCTTTAACCAATATAGACCTTGATATTTATCAGGGAGAATTTCTTGGCATTATTGGTCCGAATGGTTCAGGCAAGACGACTCTTCTGAAATCCATTCTTGGCCTCGTACGTCCATCCCGCGGGTCTGTTCAGATTTTCGATTGCGCCTGTCACAAGCTTCGCTGTCATCACAAGTCGAGGATCGGGTATATACCACAGAAGGGTCAAATAGACTATGACTTTCCTGTAACTGTAAGAGAAACGGTTATGATGGGGAGATACAGCTCTATCGGTTTGTTCAGGAGACCATCAAAGGACGACAGCGATCTGGTAAAAAAGGCTCTCGTGGAAGTGGAAATGGACAGGTATACTGATGCACCGCTGGGACATCTGTCAGGGGGACAGCAGCAGAGGGTCCTCATAGCAAGGGCCTTAGTCCAGCAGCCGGAGGTTCTTTTAATGGATGAACCGACGACAGGCATAGACACGCCAACCCAGTACAGTATGATTAAACTCATATCGAATCTTCAGAAAAACCTCAAACTTACGGTACTCCTTGTGACACATGATATAAATATGATCAGCCCCTATGTTGACCGCATGGCCCTGATAAATACACAACTGCATGCCATTGGAACACCAGCAGAAGTGCTTAATGAAAAGATACTGAGTGATATTTACGGCAAGCAGGTTGTAGTTGCCAGGCGTGATGAAGGTACATATGTAATCGTAGGAGACTATCACCATGCCTGACGGATTTGTAAAATCTCCATTTGCGGCGCTGCACTGCATACTTCGTCACTGCGGTGTACTAAAAAAGCACGCCTCATTCCCCGGGATTTGCGCGCCCTGCATATGGAGCTTATACAAAATTGTTTATTGCAGTAACTCCTTGAGAGGCCGCTATGCTTGAGATGCTCTCCTATGAATTTATTCAGAGGGCGATTATTGCTTCTGTCATAATCGGCCTGGTTTGTTCTATCATTGGTGTATTTGTAATCCTGAGGAATCTTACATTCATTGGCGCGGGAACATCACACGCCGCCTTTGCAGGTGTAACACTGGGATACCTTCTTAATTACAACCCTATCTACTTTGCCATAGTATTCAGCCTTGTAACGGTTTGGATTGTAGGTTACCTGAACCGGATGGGGTATCTGAAGCTGGATGCATCTGTCGGTATATTCTACTCTCTGACCATGGCCCTGGCCGTTCTGTTCATAGGGCTCATGAAGATTTACAATGCAGAGGTTTACGGCTATCTGTTCGGGAGCATTCTGTCTGTAACAAAGGCGGATTTAGCCATTATACTTATCCTTGGGCTTGCAGTCCTCTCACTGGTCTATATCTTTTTCAAGGAATTCCACTTTATTACGTTTGATGAAGAATTAGCCAGGGCAAGCGGCATACCTGCAGGATGGCTCTCCTTTCTCCTCCTTACTATGATAGCCATGACCATCGTCATTTCGCTGAAATCTGTCGGGGCTATCCTTGTATTCGCGCTGATAGTAACTCCGGCCGCTGCTGCATATCAGCTCACCTACAGCATGATAAGAATGTTTTTCTATTCAGCAGTCATCGGGATAGGATCTTCAGTCGGAGGTGTCTTTCTCTCTTACTGGCTTGACCTCCCTTCAGGAGCTACTACGGTACTATTTGTTTCATTTATGTTCTTTTTATCCCTGATTCTTTCACCCAAACGAGCAAAGAAGGTGTTCGGTTAGCAAGGGGGTAAAGGGGGCGGGTGGTGGTTTTCGGGTGAGTTTATGATCTTGCAATGGATTTTAATAATACTTATTGTTCCCGTTCTGCTGATCAATGCCGCTTGTCAGCGTGCTTCGGACAATGTCCCTTCATCAGCCTCTGCAAAGGAAGTTACTGATCAGAAGCCGCCAGCCTATGGCGACACCATTGTTGAAGGCACTATAGGTGAACCGAGCATCCTTATCCCGATGCTCGCGGGCGACAGCGCATCACATGCAGTTGCCGGACTCATATTTAACGGCCTTGTAAAATATGACAAAGACCTTACCATCACAGGTGACCTTGCTGAATCATGGGATATATCAAAGGATGGTCTCGTAATAACCTTTCATCTCAGAAAAGGTGTTAAATGGACAGATGGTGTTGAATTTACTGCAGAGGATGTACTGTTCGGCTACAGGACAATAATCAGTGACAAGACCCCGACTGCATATTCCGAAGACTATAAGCAGGTGAAAAAGGCAGAGGTGCTGGACAGGTATACCTTTCGTGTTACATATGAAAGACCATTTGCCCCTGCGCTAAGCAGTTGGGGAAGCCTTACTGTCCTGCCGAAACATCTGCTTGAAGGAAAAGATATTACAAAGAGCGAACTGGGAAGAAATCCTGTTGGTATGGGGCCATATAAACTTTCTAAATGGACACCCGGCTCTGAAGTAGTGCTTGAATCAAATCCCGGCTACTTCGAAGGAAGACCGTACATAAACAAATATGTCTATCGGGTAATCCCTGATCCGGCCACAATGTTTCTTGAGCTTCAGGCCGGCGGTGTTGACTGGATGGGCCTGACACCGCTTCAATACACAAGACAAACACAATCAGCGTATTTTGAGAAAAATTTCAATAAATTCAGATATCCTGTATTCTCATACACTTATATGGGTTTTAACCTGAAACACCCCTGGTTCAAGGATAAAAGGGTACGTCAGGCAATTGCACATGCCATAGATAAAGATGAGCTGGTACACGGTGTCCTGTTTGGACTTGGCAAGGCTGCAACGGGTCCCTATGTACCGAACACATGGCCATATAACCCGGACGTAAAAAAATATGAATATAATCTTGAAAAGGCAAAGGCGCTCCTGAGCGAGGCCGGGTGGAAGGACACTGACGGCGATGGCCTGCTGGATAAAGACGGAAGACCTTTTGAGTTCACTATACTAACCAATATGGGAAATTCCCTCAGGATGAAAACCGCCACTATCATACAGTGGAGGCTTGAAATGGTCGGGATCCGGATAAATATAAGGGCGCTCGAGTGGTCTACCTTCATAAATGAATTTCTTGACAAGAGAAGGTTTCAGGCGGTTGTCCTGGGCTGGAGCATAGGCCTCGACCCTGATCAATATGACATCTGGCATTCAAGCAAGACCAAAGAAAAAGAGTTTAACTTTGTAAGCTACAGTAATCCTGAAGTGGATGAACTCCTCGATAAGGGAAGAAGGACTTTTGATATAAATGAAAGGAAAAAGGCTTACTTCCGTTTACAGGATATATTAGCCGATGAACTCCCCTACCTGTTTCTTTACGTCCCCGAGGCCCTGCCTATTGTCCACGCAAGGTTCCACGGGATTGAGCCTGCCCCAATCGGAATAGGGTACAATATCAATAAGTGGTATGTCCCGGCTAACATGCAAAAACACAAACTTAAGAAATGATAGAGCTATCATCATCTTAAAAGACGCAGCCCGTTGATTATTACCAGAAGACCCCCTACTTCATTTATGAGGATACCCGGAACAAGGCCGATCCATCCTATCAGAGCAACGGGAACCAGAAACGCTATTATAGTCAGTGATATAACTATATTCTGTCTTATATTATTAACAGTCCTTCTGCTCAGGCTCAGCACATAAGGTATTTTGGACAGGTCGTCAGACATCAGGACTATATCACCTGTCTCCATAGCAACATCCGTCCCGACTGCACCCATTGCTATACCGAGGTCAGATTCAATCATTGCAGGTGCATCGTTTACACCATCACCAACCATAGCAACAACCCCATGCTTTTTCTTCAGGCCGGCTACTGCATTAACCTTATCTTCAGGAAGGAGTCTTGACAAATACTCACTAATCCCTGCCTTTTCCGCCATGACACGCGCCACGTGCTCATTATCACCTGTAAGCATAACAAGACCGGTCACCCCCATTTCCTTAAGCCGCTTTAGCGAACCTTCTGCCTCAGGCCGTATCTCATCCCTTATGGCAATTATACCAAGCAGTTCACCAGAAGACCCCATCCCCGCACTCTCTCTTTCCTTTAAGGGCAGGGTATCTGCATCATCCTCACCAGGGCCCGTTAAAAAAATCAGCGTCTTACCCTCTTCTTCAAGCTCTTTTATCCTGTCCTCTGCATCTTTTGATATGATACCTGTATCCGCACATATTAATTTACTGCCGACACAATAAGATTTACCATTCACCACAGCCCTTGCCCCAATACCTGGAAATGCCTCAAACCCATTAGCCTCCTGTACTGATATTCCCATCTCCTTTGACCGGTTGATTATCGCATCAGAAAGTACATGCTCCGACAGGTTCTCTACAGATGAAGCAAGACTCAGGACTGACTCCTCTGTAGCACCTCCAAACGTAATCACGTCTGTGACAACCGGCCTTCCAACAGTTAGAGAGCCTGTCTTGTCAAAGGCAATCGCCTTGACACGGCCTGCCTTCTCCAGATACACCCCGCCTTTGATCAAAACACCGTGCCTTGCTGCATTAGCAATGGCCGCAACTACCGACACTGGTATAGAAAGGGCAATTCCGCAGGAACATGAGACAACCAGGACTACCAGCCCCCTGTAAAACCACCCCGAAAAATTACCAAATATTATCGCAGGCACTATCATCACAACTACAGCCAGTGCAAACATCAAGGGAGTGTAGTATCTGCCAAATGTCTCTCCGAAACGCTGGTATCCTGATTTCCGTGACTCAGCCTCTTCAACATAATGTATAATCCTGCCAAGTGCCGTATCCTGAAATGGCTTTGATACCCTTACCTCCAGGGATCCCCTCTGATTAATGCTCCCTGCAAAGACATCATCACCGGGTACCTTGATTACAGGCATTGATTCGCCTGTTATAGGGGCCTGGTTTACGGATGAATTACCAGAGATGACTTCACCATCAAGAGGTATCCTTTCACCTGGTTTAATAATGATAGTATCTCCAATCCCTATTTCATCAACACTGAGTGTAACAATCTCTCCATTTCTCCTCACAGCGGCATTCTTAGGAGCAAGCCCCATAAGCTCCCGCACAGCCCCCCTGACCCTGTCTGCAGCATAGGCTTCCAGCACATCACCAAGAGAGTATATAAGTACCAGTAAGGCTGCCTCACCCCAGAGTCCCAGGATCACCGCCCCTATAGCGCCAACCACCATCAGTGTCCTGATGTTTGGAGACAGGGTCTTGAGGGCGGTAAGACCCATTTTTGCAGGATAATAGCCGCCAACAACAATGGCAATTCCATAGAAGAGCCTTGCCTCACCATGTGGCAGTCCAAAAATAAGTTCAATTAAAAATCCTGAAAAAATGAACAATCCGCATGCGATCAATGCAAGAAGTCTCAGCTGCTTCCACCATACGGCAGTCTGCATATCTTTTTCATCTTTCGTCAGACTTGCCTTCATTCCGATTCTGTCTATGGCCTTAATAAGGTCATCGACTGAAATAACTGAAGGATCATATGAGATCCTCAGGCTTCTTGATACAAGGTTTGCATCACAACCCTTCACACCGTTCATGTCCTGAACGCTCCTTTTCGCAAGCCGTGCCTCGTTCTCACAACACATGTCTTCTATGTAAAAGGTAGTCTGTTTCATCAGTAAATAGCACCCACCCGTAATTCATTGCCGCCTGTCCGGTCATCCCGAACTTGTTTCAGGATCTCCTTACCCTGCAAGGATTGAGATCCTGTAATACATATGAATGACAGACTGGTGACAATCACTATTTTCGTGACTGTTTTTTCTATAATTGTTACAGGATAATAACCCGGATATTAATATGAGAGGTTTCTCTTTGTTTCCCATACAAACTCTGTTGCCTCTTCAAGCCAATTCAATATCTGCTCAGGCGTTAGTGAAAGAAATTGCCTTAATTCATCCTCAGTGTGCAATCTCTGATAATCATGAGAATCTTTTAACCAATCCATTAAAAATTCATCTGGTACAGATATTCTTTCTGTATATACATTATTAAGAGGTTTCTTTATGTAAGCATATTTATATAGTTCCGAAACATCCATGCATTATTGTTCCTTTAATTTCCTGATATTTTCAAGTTGATGAACATCCTCAATGTCCCTTTCTCTTCCTGACAAAATCTTCAGCTTAATCAGGTCTTCAATAGATATTACACTAACTGTTAACCCTCTGATCTTCATATCTGCTCTTCTTGAATATGCATCTTCAAACTCAATAGGATTAACCAGAAATATGTCAATCTGCCTGTAAGGATTCTTTGGATCAATGAATGTAAATACTATAGCCCCTTTTTCTTTTATCCATTCATCCCTCTTGTCCCTTGAAATAAATTCCACTGGATCTACAGGCACCCTTGGTGAATAACCACATTGTTTCATCGTGTCAATCAATTTAACAAGATTATGATCTGACAGATCAACCATAATATCAAGATCCATGGTTAACCTGACATATCCATAAATATTGACGGCTGTACCTCCAACAACGAGGTATCTTACACCATTCTCTTCAAAACCTTTAAATATATCCTCGTAAATCATATATCAACTTAATACACGTCCTTTCTGATTATATTATAACAATTCAAATTACAGGTAAAGCTGTCATAGTTTGTATGTGATTAATCATTGTGTTAGTATCATTGAATGAAAATTGAAATTAAAGATCTGATCCTGATGGCAACAAAGGCCGGAGAGGCCATAATGGAATACTATAAAGGAGATCATGATATAGATTACAAGGATGACAGCTCCCCTGTTACTGCCGCTGACATGGCGGCTCATGATATTATCATGCGGGGATTAAAAGAAAAGTATGGTGATATACCCCTCATCTCAGAAGAAGGAAATATACCTCTATATAATGAGCGGAAGGATTGGAAACAGTTCTGGCTGGTTGATCCCCTCGACGGCACCAAGGAATTCATCGGCAGGAGGGGGGACTTTACAGTCAACATAGCGTTGATTAATGGAGACAGACCTGTAATAGGCGTTATATATGTACCGGCAAGAGATTTATTATATTATGCTGCTAAAGACACAGGAGCATGGAAGGCAGAGGGTACTAAAAAGGCATCACGGATATCTGTCAGAAAAACTGCATCTTCTGACGGTTTAATCGTAGTCGGAAGCCGTCTTCACAGCTCGAGGGAAGAAGAGCAGTTCGTAAGTCAGCTTAATGTAAAGGAGAAGAAATCCTTCGGAAGTTCTCTGAAGTTCTGTGCTGTTGCTGAGGGTACGGCAGACATATACCCAAGGTTTAATCCCACCTGCGAATGGGATACAGCGGCTGGACAATGCATTGTGGAGATCGCCGGCGGTTCTGTTGTGGACACATCCGGCCAGAGGCTCGCATACAATAAACCTTCCTTAAAGAATGGAAACTTTATTGTTAAAGGTTTCACTTAAATAGACCTACCCTTGCCCCTCTCCCTGAGAGAGAGGATTTTCATCTGCCTTTTTTCTTCTTTCGCGCCAGTTCAATGAGATGATCTATGAGGGGCCTGAATAAGGCAGGGACTACTGACTCATCTATTTCTATAGTCTTGGTACGCCCTTCCGCCTCTATCATTATTTCGAAATGAAACCGGTCTGCCCCGGGTTTGGCTGAAAGAAATGAGTCCGGCTGTTCAAAAAATGAAACGGTATTTATCAGTCTATGAAGCCGCCTGGACTCCTCTGCAGAAACAGTCTTAGTATCAAGTGTAACAGATAGAGAAAGGGCGGCCACTCCTCCTGTTCTTTTAAAGCTGAGCTTCATCCTGAAACCCCGACTTCAGCCCACCCATCCTTGACAGCCTTCTGCTCAATACTTCCGTCCCCGTAAATTTCACCCGCAACTGCGACTGTAAAGCCGGCTGCATCAATAAAATCAGATGCCGGTCTAAGCCTGTCCCGCAGCGCAACATACCATATCTGCCCTGCCTTCTCCCATGCATATCCCCCCAGGCGAACAGCCGTCTCGTAGAACGCACGGTTCGGAATCCCCGAGTTGATGTGTACACCGCCGTTATCCTCCCTTGTCTTCACATAATCCTTCATATGCCCCGGCTGCGGATCCCTGCCAATTACCGGATCATCATATGCAGTCCCAGGCTCCTTCATGGATCGAAGTCCCCTGCCACTGACGTTTCTTGTAAAGAGCCCCTTCCCGATCAGCCAGTCCGCATCTCTTGCCTCCTGGCGCCGCCTGTACTGCTTAACGAGAGCGCCAAAGACATCGGACATGGACTCATTCAACGCCCCGGACTGACCCTGATACACAAGCCCTGCCTCATATTGTGTAATTCCGTGAGTCAGCTCATGACCAATCACATCAATAGCTATCGTGAAGCGATTAAACAACTCCCCGTCTCCATCACCATAAACCATCTGCTGTCCGTTCCAGAACGCGTTGTCATAATCCCTGCCATAATGGACAGTAGAATCAAGGCGCATTCCCTTGTCGTCAATAGAGTTCCGTCCAAAGACCTTCTGAAAAAGATCATACGTAACACCGGCGCCGGTATATGCCTCATTGACTGTTTTATCTCTGTTCTTCCCGGACCCTTCTGATTTCACGAGACGACCGGGGAGGGTATATGCATTACCAGCATCATAAACCGTTCTCCTCCTCGTACCGGTAGCCGTACTCCCGGCAGCTGCAATCGCTGACAGTGAAAGCCTCTGTCCCCGCATCTGCTCTGACATGGTCAGAGACTCCCAGGCACAACGCTGCTGCTGAGAACTCCCCCGTATCGCGATCTCTTTCAACATATGCGGTGGGATAATAAAACATATATCCATGCCTCACCTCCCTTTATTAAAGGACAATAAGCGAAACTCCTGCGCTAACCAGCAGATAAGTAAGTTAGATATTTAGACGAAATATAGAACCTTGTCAAGGATTTTCGATGCCGGAATAAGAAATTGGTTTGGACTAAATTAATGAAACAAAGTATTATAGAGTAGCTGTGAAAAATGACTGCATACAAGTGAAACTGCCTGAATTACTTGCCCCGGCAGGGGATCCGGAGAAACTTAAGACTGCTATTCATTATGGAGCTGATGCGGTTTATTTCGGAGACTCCAGATTCAGCCTAAGGGGAAGGGCAAGGAATTTTTATCCTGAGGAATTAATAAACGCAGTTACGTATGCACATGATATGGGTGCCAGGGCATATGTAACAGTAAATATATTTCCGCACAACTCTGACCTGCCGGGAATTGAAGAACATATCGATGTCCTAAAAGAGGCGAGGCCTGATGCAGTTATACTTTCAGATCCTGGAGTCTTTATGATGTTCAGGAAAAGGGCGCCGGAAATAGATATCCATATCAGCACCCAGGCAAATACCACTAACATCGAGGCAGCATTGTTCTGGGAAGGCCTTGGGGCAAAAAGGCTCGTGCTCTCCAGGGAATTGTCTTTTAACGAGATAAAGGAAATCAGGCGAAAGACACGCCTTGAACTCGAGGCATTTGTACACGGATCAATATGCATATCTTATTCAGGAAGGTGTTATATAAGCAGCTTCGTTGCCAACAGAAGCGCTAATATGGGGGAATGCACCAATTCCTGCAGATGGGACTATACGCTTATGGAAGAAAAGAGACCGGGAGAGCATTTTCCTGTATATGAAAATGAGCGGGGTACATACGTAATGAGCTCAAAGGACCTCTGTATGATCGAACATCTTCATCTGCTTGCAGAGGCCGGGATAGACAGCTTTAAGATAGAGGGACGTATGAAGGGTATTAATTATGTTGCGGGTGTTGTAAAAACCTACAGGGAGGCCATAAATAAACTGGGCATTGATACTGAAGAATACAGGGTTGAAGAAAGATGGCTCAGGGAGCTTTCCATGTTCAGCAGCAGGGGTTACACAACAGGTATGTTTTTTGGAAAACAGCCGGATAACGATTATAACTTCGACGGCGCGTCATACAGAATGAGCCATGAACTGGTGGGGGTCATAATGGATGTGAAAGATTCCGTCGCAAAGGTTCAGTTGAGAAACAGGCTTGATACAGGCGATCCCGTAGAGTACCTGACGCCCGGACTTGAAGAAAGAGTGTTTAAGGCTGATGATATGAAATCTGCCTACGGAAGCAGTATTTCTTCAGCGAGAAATGAAGATATAATTTATATGCAGGTCCCGCAAGGGGTCAGGATAAATGATCTGATACGGCGTGAAATAAAACTCAGAGAGTTAGAAACTCCTTGAAAGCCTGAAAGTTCTGTCAGATAATTCTTAATAAACAGTGTTGAGACCATTACCAGAGATTCATTCTGCTGAAAAAGGATCGCCTGCATTATGATAGCGAATAATTTATGGCAGCTGACCTTAATCTAATCACTACCAGAAATAAACCTGACTGCTATATTTGCGGAGCAGAAGGGATAAACCTCTATACTGACATGGTTGATCGACTATTCCAGACACCTGGAAAATGGAACATGAAAAAATGTCCACATTCCGGTTGCGGTTTAGTCTGGATAGATTGTATCCCGGTTAAGGATGATATTTATAAATTGTATCTGAACTATTTTACTCATCAAGATTTGTTTAATAGTAATGATGATAAAATTCTGAAAAGTTTTCTTAATTACGTAAAAGCCGGTTATCTGACACTAAAATACGGATATCACCAGGATACCATTGGCTTTATGCAAAAATTAACAGGTATATTGGCATATTTGGATATTAACCGACGATCAAGTTTGGATTTTAGAGTCAGGTATTTAAAAGCACGGGAAAAAGGCCGGTTACTTGAAGTCGGATGCGGCAGTGGTCAGATACTGAAAGAACTGAGAGAACTGGGCTGGCTTGTGGAGGGGGTAGACCTTGATTCACGAGCTGTAGAAATTGCGAAAAAAAATGGATTACATGTTGTATCAGGATTTTTGGAAGATCAGCATTATCAAGATGACACGTTCGATGTAATAATTCTTAGCCATCTTATTGAACACGTCGATGATCCATTGCAGCTTCTTAAAGAGAGCTATAGAATTTTAAAATCCGGCGGTGTCATTGTTATAGTAACTCCTAATATTTTATCTTTTGGACATTATAGATATAAATCCTTCTGGCTGCACCTGGATCCCCCAAGACATATGCACTTATTTTCTCCTGAAACGTTACAGAGGCTATTAGTTCAGGTTAGTTTTAAAAAAAGGAAAGTATTTACAACAATACGGCTTGCGAATGAGCTATTTATCGGAAGCCGGGAATTTCAGAGGGGTAATAAATTTATCCTTGGAGGAGAGCAAAAATTCTCAAATCGCCTTTGGGGTCATGCTATGCAAAGGATCGAATGGCTGCTTCACATATTCAATGAAAATATTGGTGAAGAAATAGTATATATAGGTACCAAATAATGCAGCAGTATTCAATCTCAATAGCAATGTGCACATTTAATGGCGACAGATATTTGGAAGAGCAGTTAGACAGCTTTGCTTTTCAAACCCGTTTACCTGATGAAATAATTATCTGTGATGATGGATCCTCTGATAATACCCTCAGCATTATCGAGAAATTCTCTAATAAGGCATCATTTCCTGTACGCATATTCACAAACAAAATCCGTTTGGGATCAACTAAAAATTTCGAGAAAGCAATTTCGTATTGCAAAGGAGACATTATAGCCCTTTCAGATCAGGATGACGTGTGGTTTAGTAATAAACTGGGATGCATCGAAAATATTTTTCAAACCTCTCCTAAAATAGGGGCGGTTGTTAGTAATGGCGAAGTAGTTAATGAATTATTACAACCGCTGAATTATCGGCTCTGGGATTCTTTTGGATTTGATAAATATAATCAGAATATTGTGCGGGCTGGAAAAGCCCTGGATGTACTTTTGAAACGTAATGTAGTTACCGGTGCCGCTATGGCATTCAAATCTGATTTAAGAAACATATATTTACCGATCCCATCAAGCTGGGTGCATGATGGATGGATAGCATTATTGATCAGCTTTTTCGCCGAATTGGTCATAACCCCGGAACCATTGATTAAATACAGGACACATTCTGAACAGCAAATTGGGGGGCAAAAAAAGAATTTACTTGATAAAATAAAGATGTCACGACGAACAGGCGCAGATGATTATTCCTTTATTGCTATGCAATATTGCCTGGCCTACGAGCGGCTTTTAAATTTTATAACTACATCAGAAGATCAGAATACAATCTCAAAGTTCAAATCAAAAATAGAACATGTGCAAGCACGTGCAAATATCTACAGCCTGCGGTCCCACCGTCTAAAAATAATTTCTCAGGAATTATCAAAAAATCGCTACCATTTATACTCCAGGGGATTAACAAGTTTTTTTAAAGATCTCTTATATATTGCCATTACCCAAATCCACTAAAAAGCATTTATGCTGAATAATAGACACCCACAGGAGTTTATGTCCTGTGGGCGTTATTATCTACAACACCTGTATCTTCTTTCTGCCAAATCCTGCAATTCCCAGCAATCCTGAACCGATAAGCAATAAAGTTGCAGGTTCAGGAACGGCAGTATTACTCAGTCTCACATTGTCCCAGTTAACTTGAATTCCATTCGAAATAAGGCGGATTCCCAGAGACTGCCCCAGCAATGGATCATCGGATGATGCGAAATAGGTTAATGTTGCAGTCTCAAAATAACCGTAGTCAGGTATAGGCAAGGTTAAAGTAACCGGATTTAACGCAACGCCGCCTGCCAGCAATTCAATTGAGTAACCGGGGAAAGGCCGGCCTGATAAGTAATTCTGATAGCGGTTACCTGCCTCAACAGTCAGGGTATATACATGGTCGGCAGCCAGCACGTCAGTGAGGATTTGAGAAATGCTGCCTCCATTACTGTATGCAACACTTTCCGAGGGGGGAGAAATATACTCATCATAGATTCCATCGCCATTGGCATCTTTATAAGCATAGAATGTACCTGCATCTCCCTCCATTACCCAGCCAGGAATATCTCCGCAGCTCCACATCCTGTCGGGTCTGCAGCTTAACGGGTCTAAATTCTCGAAATCAGAATTGGCGATATAAAGTGAAGTTGCCAAAGCCTGAGCCATACTCACTACCATCAGAGATATCACCAGTGAGGTAAGAAACAAATATGTTCTTCCTGATCTAAGCATACATATTACCTCCTTTCTTTAAGATTTTTGCTTCTGCAGACATAAGAGAGCAACCATCTTGCCATTTCTAATCTTATTGATTTTATTAGAGATTATAATACAGCATTACTGAGTAATGCCTCAGAACATGTGCAATGTATAAAGCAAATGACAGGGGTTTTGTGCAGGTTTTAAATAAGAAAGTAAGAAATTTTATGACGGCTAATAAAAACGCCCACAGGATAATATCCTGCGGGCGTTATAATCTAACAGACATGTTAAAATCAGTTTTGAACTTCTAAGCCTTAATTCTTTTCCTGCCAAACAGCGCCACTCCCAGCAAACCTGAGCCAATGAGAAGCAGAGTAGCAGGTTCTGGAACGGCATGGTTCTGAGTATTATCACATAAACCCGGTGTATCACAATTAGTCAGTCTTACATTATCCCAGTTGGCCTGAGCTCCAGACGATGTTAGACGTATTCCCAACTGCTGTCCCAACAAAGGATCATCAATTGAGGCCAGATAGGTTAATGTTGCAGTTGAGAAATAACCAAAGTCAGGAACAACAAATGAAATATCCATGTTGAGCGGGGTGCCACCTGCAAGTAATTCAATAGTGTAATCGGGGAAATAACGACCAGTTGTTAAATTCGCGTACCGATTACCTACATCAACACTCAGGGTGTATAAATGACCGGCTGTCAGCACAGCCAGGGGATCAGTAAGAGTCTGCGAGAGTGTACTTACATTGGTGTAGGCTACCCTATCAGAAGGGGTAGAATAATACTGCCCTGGTTTACTGGCATAGAATGTGCCTCCATCTCCAGTCAGCTCCCAGCCCGGAACCGATGCGCAAAACCAAGTATTCGCTGGTCTGCAGCTTAACGGATCCAAACTCTCGAAATCAGCATTATTAATTGTTAGCGACAGGGCTGATGCTGGATTAAAATTCCCGGCAATCAGTGCAGTGACCATAGCGATAGTAAATAAATATGCTCGTCTTGATGTGCGCATTTTGATCTCCTTCCCATTTATTTTTAAATGTTTAACGTCCCTGTTAGCTATATTAAGGATGCATTTTTCATTCCATACATATAACTCATTGATTTTATAAGGATCATGTTCTGTGTCTTACGGCAGTGTTAAATTTTCTGTCACTCTACATGGACCATTTTGAAAACAAATAAACAAAATATAACTAATAATTGATAATAATTTCAATGAGATAGATTAATATCATTGAACATGGAATTGTTTTACCCATTTTATGCCGGTACAGTTACCAATAGTAACATTATTCGCCGCCTGTCACTTAAGTTTTGCTTTTTCCAGCGACGGGACTTTCATTGCGGCGAAGAAACCTATTTGATCTTCCACCCGAATACCTGCTGATAGAACCTCCTGGCCCTTTCATTGTCTTTGATTTTTCTATAGAACAACCCTGAAAAGGGATCGGCCTATCGTAACAAACCATTCCCCATTCTGCCAGAAGCTCCGGCCCAGGCTGGAGCCTATTTCAACCGCCGTCAAACCAGGTCCGCTTAAATACATTCGATTTCCATTGATGAAGGTGACTTCACCTCCCGGGCTAAGCGCCACAATCCGACTCGAAGTCCCCCAAAAAGTGAGCTTGGTCTCCTGCTTAGAAGGTGAACGAACCCAGATCTGCAATGTATTATCTGATCCCGTCTTGGTAAATGCAATCCAGCCATTATTTAACTGATAATCAGATCCCGGGCTGGGGCTCTGAGGGCGGGCAGGGGACAGAATTTCTTCCCCGGATGTGCCATAGACTGCAATAGCATACAGATCTTCATTTGATGGCGGAGACTTCTTGCTGTAAATCACATTAATCCCGTCTGTTAAAGGCGCTCTATTGCCGAAGGAATACCCGATAGTTGGACCGCCTAAATCATTGGTCAGGCGAGTGGTTGTTCCCTGGCGATATCTGAAGATATTGCAGTCGAAGCCCCCGCAGCTTGATCCAAAAACAACATCTCCGTTGGCAGCCACATCCGCTAACCCCCAGCCCTCTGTGTTATCATAAATTATGGTGTCTTTCCCGGACAGCAGGCTGCGAAGACTTAATACCTTTTCCAGATTCCATATAGCATAATTTCCACTCACCTTAAGGGAGTTGGTGCTACGAATCAAATTATTGTTGGTCGGGAAACTGATAGTCGCAAATTCATTACCGATCCACTCAAACAATCTATAATCATTATCCTTCGCAGCAAAGATCGCCCCTCTTGGGGTCAGGAATCCATATTGCGGCGTCTTGCCAGGTATGGCTGGTATCAGAGTTTCCACATTTGTAATCCTGTTTCGTATTTTTAATACAGGATCAGCCCCGGATTTATCCAGAAACAAGATCCTGTCCGGCTGTACATCAAAAATGGCGCCGCTCCCGGTTTCTGCCTCAGTCAACATAGAACTCGCTTCTACATAAACAACGCGTTCAACAGTTGTTGATTGATTTGCAGAATCTTTTGCCTCAAATCGTAATGTGACTTGCCTGCCATCAAAGGATGCGAGGGAGACATCTTCATCAATACTGGATTGTCCTGATGCGACTACTGTCCCGTCTGCCTTTACAGTGATAGAAGTGCAGCCCGCAGGACCATCATCTGTACATAACGCTGAAATATGCAGCAGGGGTCTGGCAACTGTCTCATCAAGAGGATCCGTGACACTCAGAACAGGCTTTTGATCAAAGATAAACGACCTGGCGGCTTCTGTTATATTGCCAAAAATGTCTGAGGCTTTAACGATTAATAATCTCTCTCCCCTTTCTGATCCTGTCAGGGAAATACTCCCACCCCACCCGGGGCCGCAATCCCATTTTGTGCAAACAGCATTGCCGGAAAAAGCCAGATTGGTTTCAGCGCCTAATCCATGCACACGCGCCTTGACATCCTTCAGCTCATAGAGTGACTTCACTGTCACAGAGATGAGCAATGGGGTATCTGCAGTTGCCCCCTGCGTCGGTTGAACAATAGTAACGCTGATATTGGGATTGACAACAGGGTCGTACGTAGTTTGAACAGCAGGGTCTGCGGACATGATAATGTCACCCGCAACGGCTGTCGCTCCTGAAGTTACAGTTATATTCAGAGATGCCGCTGCATAACCATCCTTCTCAGAGAAGAGGTTATAAGTCCCTTCAGGAACATCATTAATAAGATATGTCCCTGTGGCATCTGTCGCTGCCTGCATGGAGAGGCCCGGTATATAAACCGAGATCCCTTCATGGTGCGTCTGGTCTGCGAGAGTTGCCTTTCCCTGGATAGCCCCTGTCTGTGTGACCTGAATCGTTCCTATATCTGTTGTCTCACCTGTCTTAACCACCACATTCTCTAAATAAGCAAAGATTTTGCCGTCTGAAGCGGTCTTTCTGCAGATAAGAATATAACTCGCAGGGGCAATATCTGTTATAGTGAAAAAACCATGCTTATCTGTTGAAGTGTTCTTGCCGGTCCCCTCGATAGTGCAGACGGCGCCGGGGACTCCGGCAGTCCCTGTGAGCGTTTCCTGGAAGGCTATCCTGGACGGCTTAAAAGATATACTTGAGGATGCTACAACTATACCGGTAATGCTCCCTGTAGTGGCATCAGAGGAAATTTTGTCGTCACTGTTTGTGGTGCCGGAATCGCAGCCAGCTAAACCAAGAACAACTGTAAGCAGTAGAACTATGAAACCCCTTGGATTACCTTTTGAGGGTGGCGGCATGCCGGTGGACTCCTCCCCATTGCACTGCCTGAATATTAAAGACTTTCAGACAAAAAAGCAATGTTTTGATACGACACAAACAACAACAGGCGCCCTTCCAGCATGCCTTAAAGCGCCCGGATTATGTCCATACGATTGAATTGCACAAGAACTGTCAACTGACATTCCGGTTCAGGATTCCTGTAGACTTACCTGAAGAGGCGGGCTCTGTACGAGACAAAAAAAGCCGCCACAAATAAGATATCCCCTATGCGGACTTACTGCAACTGCTAAACCCTCCAATTTCTGTTATCAAACACACTAATAAATGATCCTGAATTTTTGCAGCATACCACAACTCACGGAAAGTTTATGAATAATCTGAACTAAGTTTTGCTTTTTCCAGCATATGCTATATAATTTGGGACGAATTTATCGAATGACAAAGTCCATTTTAATAACCATAGATACGTTAAGACCGGATCATCTGGGATGCTATGGATATTCGCGCAAACCAAGCCCGGCAATTGACTGGTTAGCTGAAAAAAGCCTCCTGTACGAAAAGGCTTTCTCTCCAATATCGTATACATCACCATCTATCGTTTCAATGCTGACTTCCCGCTATCCCTCTTTTCATTACATGGGCTTTTTGCAGGGGACAAGGAGACTTCCTTCAAAAAGGGAAATCACATTACAGGAGATCCTTAGTAATAATGGTGTAAGGACAGCGGCATTTGTAAGTACTATTGTTCTTAGTAGAAAACAGCTTGGTCTAAACAGGGGTTTTGACATTTATGATGATGAAGTTACAGAATCAGAGTTAAACAGAAAAGAAGTGTTATTCCGTCGTGCAGAGCACACTATGTCCAGGGCACTACGCTGGCTTGAGGCCAACTCGGAAGAACCTTTTTTCCTATGGATTCATTTTATGGATGTCCATGGTCCCTACAATCCACCATCACCTTATGACAGACTTTTTATGAATCATCTTCCTTCAGATGATCAGTGCCGGAATAAAGAGCCTGTTCTGTTGGATAGAATTATTGATACCCCCGGATTATTCAGCAGGGCCCCTATAGATTATCAGCCAGGAATATTTTCTTACCAGGTGTTAGACAAGAAAGCAGACAAACAGGGAAATATCATAGATTATCAGAAGAACGTCAGTCACTACATTTCTCAATATGACGGATCCATACGGTATGTAGATGACCAGATAAAGAGATTATTCACCTTCCTTGAAAAAAAGAATATATTCGATGAGGCGGCAATAATTTTAACGTCTGATCATGGCGAGGCCTTTGGAGAAAATGATGTGTTCTTTTTTCATGGCCTGACTGTTACTTTAGACCAGATCAAAATTCCTCTTATAATAAAACTCCCGGGGTCTGAAACTGGAAGGATTTCTGAACCGGTAAGTCTGATTGACATTATGCCAACCATTCTTGATCTTTACGGAGTGAACCCAGGCTCTAATGATATGCAGGGGATTTCATTAGTATCCGGCGAAGTGAAAAAAGACAGGGCTGTAATATCACAGATTGTAAATCAACTATCAACAATTAAAGGGGATTACCAGTTTTTGTATAGCCGCGGATGGTTTGAGAAAGAGCATGGGAATATTTTTGGAATAGACACAGACAGGACACATCTCGAATTAAAAGGAGTCTGTAAAATGTTTAATATAAATACCGGCAAAGAAACAGATCCGTATAAACATGACGGACTGGAATTTTATCTGGAGAAAAGCAAAGCATTTATTCAGAAGTCCTCTGAATCAGGTACTACTCATGACAGATCAAAATTAATCAATATTGCAAAGAACATCAAAGAGAAATTGGCAGCTTTGGGTTATATCGACTAATAAATTAACGGTTCCCGCTATATGAATGAGACAACAAGGAAGTTTTTTCTGTTAATGAGACTCATTACAACCCCTGTACGCGTCTTACCTGATTTTATAATCATAGGTGCACAAAGATGCGGAACAACCACCTTATATAATAACCTGATATTGCATCCGCATACTATGCAGGCTTTAAGAAAAGAGATTCACTTCTTCGATATAAATTACAAAAAAGGTGTTACCTGGTATCAGGCCCATTTCCCGTCATTATTATATAAATCATATTTAAAACATACATACAGAAACAACATTATTTCCGGGGAAGCAACTCCTTATTACTTCTTTCACCCCCTGTCTACTGAGAGAATATATAAATTTATTCCACGGGTCAAATTGATTGTATTGTTAAGGAACCCGGTTGACAGGGCATATTCGCACTATCAATTATCTGTCAGATTGGGCCATGAAAATCTTTCATTTGAGGATGCGATACAACATGAAATTGGAAGGTTAAAGATTGAAGAGGAAAGAATCTTTAACAACGGTAGTTATTATAGCTTCAATCATCAGCACTATTCCTACCTATCCAGAGGTTATTATATGGAGCAATTGAGAAAGTGGCATCATTATTTCTCCAGGGATCAAATATTAATACTCAAAAGCGAAAATTTCTATCTTGATCCATCCACTGTATTAACGCAGGTGTATAATTTTTTGAACCTTCCGGACATGGGACTTAATGATCATAAGAAATATAATATCAGTGAATACGAGAAAATGAATCCTGCTACAAGAAAACGCCTGGTAAAACATTTTGAACCGTATAACCAGGAATTATATGATTACTTATGTATAAATTTCGATTGGAACAAATGAATTGCTTCAGACTCTTTTCAAAATAAAAAAAACCACCCTGAAGAACCCGGTTGCTGTGGGTGCTTCCGGAGTGTTCGGGCTCAAAATTGCCTCGACAGGATTATCCTTTATCACAGGATTATTACTCGCCAGATTATTGGGTACTACCGGGTACGGCACTTATGCTTATGCAATAACATGGGTTGGCATTCTCGCCGTCCCGGGGACGCTGGGAATGGATAAATTGCTTGTTCGTGAAGTTGCCCTATACGAAACTAAATCTGAATGGGGATTAATGAGAGGCCTTCTACGGTGGGCAAATAAGGTGGTCTTATTTGCATCATCAGGTCTGGCGTTATCAGCAGCTTTAATCATCATTATCTTCGCAGGCAATCAGGACAAGTTGGTTTTTGTCTCCCTTTTGATAGCCCTGATCTCGCTCCCGCTTGTCACACTCACCATACTAAGGCAGTCTGCATTGAGGGGACTTAACAGGGTAATAGCCGGGCAATTGCCGGAAACGCTCATACAGCCTGTCTTGTTTATCGTTTTTATCATCATCGCATATCTGCTTTTTGGTAAAGGGTTAACTGCTCCGTGGGTGTTAGGTATTAATATTACTGCTATGGGAATTGCCTTCAGCATCGGGACATGGGTGCTGCTTAAATCACTTCCGCACCCAATTAACATAACTTCTCCGGCCTATAAAAAAAAGGAATGGATGCGAAGCGCATTACCACTGATGTTGCTCACAGGCCTGCATATTATAAATGCCAGGACAGATATCGTCATGCTTGGGATAATTAAGGGGCCACGAGAGGCCGGTATTTATGCAGTCGCTAATCATGGGGCAGAACTTATCATCTTTATTCTTTTTGCTGTCAATAGTGCATTGGCGCCAATGGTTGTAAGTCTCTACACATCTGGTGAGATGAAAAAATTGCAGGATATCATTACAGCCAGCACACGTATAGTTCTGTTATTTTCCCTACCCATTGCCCTTACCCTTATGGTCTTTGGTCATTGGTTTTTACTCCTCTTTGGAGAAGCCTTTACAGATGGCAGAACGACTCTTGCAATCTTATCTGCAGGCCAGCTTGTAAATGCCTCAATGGGTTCAGTCGGTCTGCTGCTTATAATGACCGGACATGAGCGGAATGCTGCTCTTGGAGTAGGAATCAGCGCTGTACTGAACATTATTCTGAATGCTCTGTTAATACCCAAATGGAGTATAGAAGGAGCCGCAATTGCGACAGCCATCAGCATGGTTACCTGGAATATCCTGCTGGCAATATGGGTTTATAAAAAGATTTCAATCCATTCCTCTGTATTAGGGAAATATGTTCCATGGAGAAAGGGATGACAACACCCGAATACATGCGGCAGCACAAGCAGTAAATTGACAAGGAGCATTGACCTTGTTAAACTCTGGTTTACTTAATGCAATACTAACAGAAAGCAGGTCTTGTGGATAATTTGATTATTGTTACAGGGCTTCCCCGATCCGGCACATCCATGATGATGAAGATGCTTGAGGCCGGCGGGATCAAAGTCATTACGGATAGTCAGCGTCAGGCCGATGAGGACAACCCATACGGATACTTTGAATTTAAACAGGTCAGGGAAATCAAGAAGAACTGTTCCTGGCTTGATTCCTCTACAGGTAAAGCAGTAAAGATCGTTTCCATGCTCCTATATGACTTGCCCCTGGACAGAGACTATTTACTAATCTTCATGAAGAGAAATCTTGACGAAGTTATTGCCTCCCAGAAGATTATGCTTGAAAGAAAAGGGAAGACTCCTGGTACAGAAGATGAAGATTTGAAGCTGCTTTATTCCAGACATCTGCATGAGATAGAGGCATGGCTCACAAAGCAGGAGAATTTCAAGACTCTTTATATCAACTACGATGATGTTTTAAGGCAGCCGCTGGAGACAGTTGAAAATATTCAGAAGTTCATGGGAAGAGGTCTAAACACAACTAACATGATTAAGAGTGTTGACCCTTCCCTTTACCGGCAGCGAAGCACAAAAAAATCGGCAGGCCTAAACCCGGAAGAGTCCGGACTATCAGTTCCTGACAATGAAAAGATCAGAGAACAACTCAGCTCCCTTGGTTATTTGTAGGCAATCCATGCCGCCTTATAAAAAAGACAAAAGAACTTCTCCCAGGGCGGTTATCCTGGGACTTGATGGCGTCCCATACTCTATTCTAATGGAGTATATGAGAAGAGGCATTATGCCGCAGTTGTCCATGCTTTGCTCAGGCGATGGAACACTTATGCCTATGAGATCAACACTCCCGGAGATATCATCCGTTGCCTGGAGCTCTTTCATGACCGGGAAAAACCCTGGACAGCACGGCATATTCGGGTTTATGGAAATTGACAGACAGAGCTATGATTATACATTTCCCAATTTCCAGTCCCTCCGGGAACGCCCCTTGTGGGAGAGAGAAGGTATCAAGACAGCAGCATTAAATATCCCCCAGACTTATCCGGCCGCTCCAATGAATGGTGTGATGGTCAGCGGATTTGTGGCACTTGACCTGAGGACGGCAACGTATCCTGAAAGGGTCTATAATTATCTGAATGGCATCGGGTACAGGATAGATGTAGATTCAAGACTTGCCCCGGAAAATCCGGAAGCATTTTTCTCAGACCTCTTTGAGACCTTCGATAAGAGAAAAGAGGCTATCGAATACCTGTTTGATAGAGAGGAGTGGCAGCTTTTCATTGCAGTTGTAACCGAGACCGACAGGCTGCATCACTTCTTTTTCGACTCCTCGAGTGAAGGGAAATATTACCCGGTATTTGAGCGGTTTTACAGCGAGCTCGACAGGTTTATTGGCTCCATTGCAACAAAGGCCATCAATGAAGGAGCAGTCTTCATGACCTGTTCTGACCATGGATTTTCCACAATTTACTCGGAGGTATACCTGAACAGATGGCTTATGGAAAAAGGATACTTAAGCCTGAATGGAACGGATGGACTTAAAGGAATCCTGCCGGAGTCCAGGGCATTCTGCCTTGAACCATCAAGGATATATATTCACACAGAGGGCAGATACGGCAGGGGTAGTGTTAATATAAATGACTATGAAAAGTTGAGGGTAGAGCTAAAAGAGGAGTTAAATAATCTGACGTTTGACGGGCGTAAGGTTATAAAAGAGATATATTTCAAGGAAGAGATATTTAATGGCGATTTCACCGACAACGGCCCTGACATATATCTCCTGCCAAACCATGGTTTTGATATAAAGGGGGCCGTTAAAAGAGACACGGTATTTGGCACCAGCCATTTCAAGGGGATGCATACATACGATGATGCACATCTGTTTTCAACGGTGAATGTAGATAGAAATGGAATAAAAATACAAGATATAGCCGCTATAATATGCAGCCGTCTACGAACTAATTAAGGATATGTAATGTGAACAGTACCTAATGAAAGTGTCATGGCAGTTAATTAATCAGCGCAAGGTATGCGTCAATATATTTAGCAAACTTTCTGAAATCATCCAGTTGATTGTGCAACACATGATAGACTTTCTTAATATCCACTGCAGTATACTCATGTATCAGAATATTCCTAAATCCGGCCATCCCTCTGATAGTTTGCGCAAACTCCGAGGGGATAATTCCCCTTTCTCCCAACCTGTCAATAACGTCTACATAGTCCTCTATTTCCTGCTCACCGATAGCCGCCAGTATATGGTTCCCCATATCAATCACAAGTTGTACAGTAAGCTGCAGCCCATGTTCAACAGACCATAGCTTCTCCCGATTCTTTTGCAACTCTGAAATGGGATAGGTTCTTAGACCTTCAAGGGTAAGAATATAGTTTTCCAGTTCCCGCAGTTTCTTATTGATAAGGTTTTTATCTATCATGCTTTCCCGTAAGTTCCATTCTTCAATCGCTTTGATAGATATTGATGCTGCGTATCCAGAAGTATTTTAACATCATTATGTTTTGCGAGGGTTTTGACGTGAAAATCAATCCTCTTAGCTTCAGATCTTATAAGAACAACCCTGCCATAGCGGATTATCTGAAACTTAAGAAAGGGAGGGGCATTATTCAGAATAACAAGATCAATATGGTTAGTACGAAGGGTTTTCATAAGAATTGCAAGAAGCTCTGCACGATAGCCATAATGACCTTCTTCAACCGATATGCTTTCATCAAGGAGTATCGCTATATCCACATCACTATAAGGACGGGAAGTCCCTTTTGCACAGGAACCATAAAGATAAGCCAGCACTATCTCTTTTCTGGGCAGAAGAAGAGATTTTATTTTTTTTATAAGAACTTCCCCTTTTTCAGTGCCGGACATCATCACCTCAACTATACAACTAAAATATTAGAAGATTCAATCAACTGCGTCAAGTACTTGCATTACTGAGCCATAATTGTCTCGGATAATAAATGATGCCGCAAAAAATACAAATCATTTCAGCGCCACCTGCACACCGTTATAATCAGCCATCTTATTTTCGATTGCTTTACAAAGAACTGCAGGGCCATCTCAGTTAAATATCTCAGATACTCAGCTTTCCCAGCCTCCTGCAAGCCTCATCCAGCTCATCATCCCTCTTGGCATAACAGAAGCGAATCAGATTGCTGCCATGAGCGCCATGAAAGAAGGCCTCTCCTGGAACACCGGCAACGCCGGTCTTTTTCAGGAGATACATCGCCTTTTCCCTGCCCGTCTCACCCGGCAAACGTGATACATCGGAAAGTATATAGTAAGCACCCTGGGGGATATACGGAGTCAGGCCGGCCTTTTTCAAAACTCCGCAAATCATGTCACGCTTCTTTGCATGATCAGCGGCAAGTCCCTCATAAAATGAAGGGGAAAGTTCCTGAATTCCCATAGCCACGCCATACTGAAGCGGCGCAGGGGCACAGACATATACCAGATCATTCATATATCCTATCATCTCAGTCCATTTCTTATGGCTGACACTGTATCCGATCCTCCAGCCTGTTATGCTGAAGGTCTTTGAAAGGCCAGAAATAGTAATCGTCCTCTCAAACATCCCCGGGATTGTGGCAGGACTGATGTGACGCCTTCCGTCATAGAGAAAGTACTCATAAATCTCATCCGTAAAGACAAACAGATCATGCCGCATTGCAAAGTCAGCGATCTGCTCAAGCTCCATCCTGCTGAAGACCTTGCCTGAAGGATTGGCCGGGGTATTGATTAAAATCCCCCTGGTCTTAGGCGATACAACACGCTCAAGGTCTTTTGCATCAAACGTCCAATCCGGCGGATGCATGGTTATATATTTAGGAACTGCCTCAACAGAAAGAAGTGTATTTACATGATACCCATAGAAGGGCTCAAACAGGATCACCTCATCCCCGGGATTAAGCAGGGCGAGGCAGACACAGTAGAATGAACCTGTAGAACCTGCACTGACAATGACATCGGTTTCAGGGTCCACCTGCATGCCGTTATAATCAGCCATTTTCTTTGCGATTGCTTCACGAAGGACGGCAAGACCATCATACTTGGTATAACTGTTATATCCCGCATCTATCCCTTTCTGAACACCCTGGCGGACAGCAAGCGGCACTTCGGTATCACAGACGCCCTGGGCTAAATTTATCCCGCCAATCCTTGTACACTCAAGGGTCATTGCCCTTATTTCAGACTGGGCTATCAGGGAGGCTCTTTTGCTTAATGAAAGTGTCATGTTCGTTAATTACTCAACGATTAGTATATCATCTCTTTTTTGATTTCACTACCATGTACTCATGATCTGTTCCGTCAGTATTACTCTTGCGATGGATATTAAAAAGGCGTATCCTCATATGAGCAGAAATGAATAATGCAAGTGTATTTATAATAATTCCAAATTGGAACGGCTTAAAGCACCTCACATATTCTCTGCAATCATTAGCCGGAACTACCTATCCAAATTACCAGGCTGTACTTGTCGACGATGGTTCTACGGATGGTTCCATAGATTTTGTCAAGAGTAATTACCCGTTTATAAAGATAATAAAAAATAAAATAAACAAGGGTTTCGCCGGGGCTGTCAACGAGGGGATAAAATACGCCCTTGATAATGGTGCGGACTACGTGGCCGTATTCAACAGCGATATTCGTGTAATTCCAGGATGGATAGAGCCTGCCATAGATATCTTACTCAAAAAGACAGATAGTGGTTTGGTTGGTTATACTGAAATACCTCCAGAGCGGGAAGAGCTTTTCTATGGCAGAGTAGATGTACAAAGAAATGCAGAAAATAAAGAAGTAAAAGGCTTGCGCGGCTGCTTATTTATATGCCCGACAGAAGTATTCAGGAATATCGGCCTTCTTGATGAAGACTATTATATGTATGGTGAAGACAATGACTTCTTCTTGAGGTTACAATGGGCCGGTTATAAGATGCAGCAGCTTAATATCCCGGTATGGCATTTTAGCGAGGGATCCCGGATTGGAAAGTTAAGTGCCACATGGCTGATATATAGAAATTCTATCAGATATGCAATAAAAAATGAAAATTTAATAAGATTATTTCGTATGGTCCTGGCTTTAATGTATCACGGATGTAATCCTTTTATGACCAGAAACACCGATGATCCCGTTTTAAAAAGAATGAGGCGCTATAATATTTTTACCAGTTTTATTTTAATTGTTTCAAGTATTTTCTGGAACATTATACATATTAAGCAAACTTTGACGTCTCGCTATAATACTTACAGATATATTAAGAAACCATTTCAACGAATAAAAATTGCCATAAACACCCTGAGCGTTCAGGGAGGGGGGGGTGTTTCCAATTTCCTGAACCTTATACCCTCTCTTTCAAAAATTGATAAAATCAATGAATATATTATCTTTATTTCAGGCAGGCAGCGGGAACTTCTGGATGTTATCCCGGATGGATTCCAGAAGGTAATTATTGATTATATTCCTCCAAGCCCTTACCTCAGGGTGGTTTGGGAACAGATCGTCTTCCCATTTTATCTTCTCTATCACAAGATTGACGTCTTTTATTCTGTGGGCAACATAACGACTCTCCTGGCCCCTTGCAGGGTGGTTCTATTAATGGACAATCCCACCCCTTACTCTCCCCTCAATAAAGGATGGACTAAGAAGGAGTTATTACGTATCAAACTTATTAAATACCTGGGATGGCTTTCGGCTAAGAGGGCTGATAAGGTGCGGTTTGTCTCTGACAACTCAAAGAATATACTTGTCAAAGAGTTAAACTTACCCGTAGCGAAATGTGAAACAATTTATCATGGCTGTGACATCAATTACATTGGTGCAGAGAATAATTTCCATGAAGATGTAAAACTTAGAAATAATTATATCTTAACCGTGGCCATTCCTGCACCTTATAAGAATATACATCAACTTATTATGGCCTTCGATGTACTGGTCAAAAAGTATAATTATCATGGAAACTTAGTCATCGTTGGGGATTTGTTTTATTCTAATTATGTTAAAAGATTGCGTCATTTAGTATCTGAGTTGTCTCTGGATGAGAGGATAATTTTTACAGGAAAAGTGGAGCATATAAAAATCAGGGATTTTTACACTCATGCCAATCTCTTTGTCCTCCCGTCTGTTGCAGAGACCTTTGGAATGCCAATAACCGAAGCAATGAGCTGTGGTGTGCCTGTTGCAGTATCCGATCCTGATTTATCCGACCTCAAGGGGAACCATCTTGTCCCTTTCAGAGAGATATGCGGCGATGCGGCCCATTATTTTAATCCCTTTGATCCCGTTGATATTGCAGATGGTATCTATAAGATATTGGAAGATGAGGATTACCGGAGGAACCTCAGACTGAAGGGATTGGCACAGGTTGGAAAATACAGGTGGGAGGAGACGGCGAAGTCTATGGTTAGACTTTTTAGTGATGTGATGAATACCAGTCAGGCGTATCCATGCTTACACAGAACGGAACCACGGAAGAGGCAGGGATTGTATCGATAATATGACCATAGTAATGAACCTGTCATGACAGTAAAATACTCTCAGGCTTTACATTCTTAATTAGAGTATACCCGACCACAAAAGGGATTGAAAATACGGCAAACACCAAGATCTGTGCCGGCAGTCCAATTTTAAATGCCGCGATCGCAGCGATACCGGATACTAACTGAATGAGCGCAAACACGATTGAAACCTTCCAGTGAGCAATCTTTAATTCATTGCTCAGATACTGATATAAATGACATCGGTGCGCCTGAAGTAGATTTTCTCCCCTTCTCCAGCGGAAGAAGATGGTTACTATAGAATCCGCATAAAAGGTGAAAAGAAACATGATCAGGCAGAGGAATATGCTGATAGTCGCTGACAACTTAATCACAAATGATGCAAATACAAATCCTAAGAATATACTTCCGACATCACCCATAAACACCTTTGCATGAGGGAGATTGTAAGGTAGAAAACCAAGGCAGCCGGCGACAAGAATAATACTCATCAGAAAGAGATTGAAATCATGGAGGTAAAAATATGAATAATATGCAATGAGGCCAAAACCCACCACACCTGTCAATCCTGCAATGCCATTAATACCATCCATAAAGTTGTAAAAATTTGCAGTCCCTGCAATAAATATCACCCAGAACAATAAGAGCGCTGCTGATGTTATAGAGAGTGTTATGGTAGAAAACATCGCAATGATTAACAAGGCCATAACAACCTGTATAAACAATCGCAGCTTCGATGAAAGTGTAAAAATGTCTTCCAGAAACCCTGTCAATCCGGCAGCCCCTGCAATCAGGGTAAAATATATATCACCGGTCAAAATGATCCCGAGAGGCACAAATATAATCCAGAGGCCGATTCCCCCTCCCCTCGGAGTGGGCAGTGAATGTGAGCTTCGAATGTTAGGGTTATCAATTAAGGCTAAACGGTGCCCCATTTTTGAAATGGCAGCCGCACAGAATAAACTGAAGAGGAAAGGAAGGGCAATTGCAATGCATACTGAATAATAACTGGACATAAAATGTATGCCTTGCTGGAAGAGATGAAAAATGTTAGACATGCCTGACTGTTTTATACCAGTTTATAGTATCACTTATCGTATTGTAGAGATTATATCGCGGCTTAAAGCCAATCTCTCTCTGAATTTTCAGGGAGGAGAAGGTATAAGTCCCTGTCAGTTTCTCAAGGATATTTAAATTAAAGGGAACCCGTTTCCCAATTATGCTGCCTGCAATACTACCCATCACAGCAATTCCCCATGCCAAACTCATAGGAATGAAAAAGGAGCGGGGTCTTTTACCCAAACCTTTGCAAATCGTGTCATATAACTCCTTCATGGAATAATCAATACCATCCGTAATTATGTAAACGCGGCTATCTGCCATGGAATTACTCACAACTGACAACGCTGCATCTACAACATTTTGGACATACACCATACTTCTCCTGTTGGTTCCTCTTCCTATCATGACAAATCTTCCACTGTCTACAGCCTCTATCATCTTGTAAATATTCCCTTTGTTCCCCGGTCCATAAACAAGTGGAAGCCGCAATGAGGTTGTCCTGAATTTATATTTTTTCCCATAATCCTCAACTATTTTTTCTGCTTCAAGTTTGCTTTTCCCATAAGGTGTTTCAGGGGAGAGTGAAATGGTCTCATCAAGATTGTTCCCCCTCTCCCCGGCCATTGCCTTTATACTGCTGAAATTGACAAAATGCCTTATGCCGGAATGGATACATTCATCCAAGATGTTTTTAGTCCCTGAGACATTAACTGTGAAATGTTCATCCGCATTGTTACCTTTATTTGAAAAATCATGAACCTTTGCGGCCAGGTGATAAACTATCTCTTTATCTTTAAAAAGTCCTGCTAATGAACTCTTTTCTGTAATATCCCCGGAAATTATATGTACATCATTCATCCACTTCTCCGGTTTATCAGGCATGTTCCTGACAAGTCCGGTGACATGATCTCCGTTGTCTTTCAATTTCCTGATTAAATGTTGACCGATAAAACTGCGGGCTCCAACCACCAGAACTTTACTCATATGAATTCTTGGCAGTAATGTCATTATCAGGTACTCTGACGGCAGGCATAGAAAATTCTCCTTTACTCATAAACATTATCCTTATTGTATCATGGTCGCTCGATTAAGATAAAATCTACAGCCGCTTCCAGATTGTCAAATATGAAATCGGGAGACACAGGGAACTTCCCGTCCTTACCCCCTTTACCGGTTCTGACCAGAATAGTCCGCATCCCTGCCTTGATACCGGTTTGTATATCCGTAGTGGTATCCCCGATAAACCACGAAGATTCAATGTCCACGTTGTATTCCTCAACTGCCCTTTTGATCATCCCGGTATTGGGCTTCCTGCAACAACAAGTGATCTTGAATGCGACCTCCTCATCAGGATACTTTTCTTCCGGATGATAGTGGGGACAAAAATAGATATCATTTAAGAAGGCTTCTTGCCTGCCTAACAATGTCTCCAGTTTATTATGTATTGATCTCAGACCTTCAAGGGTATAGAGATTACGTGCTACGACTGGTTGATTTGTACACAATATCGCTAAGTAATCTGAATCATTTATCTTTCTTATCGCTGAACTCGAAAAGGGGAATAACTCCAAATCTTCAGCCCTGTGTAACAAGTCAACTTGGTTCACCAGAGTCCCATCTCTGTCAATAAATATGGCTGGCCTTTTATATAATTTTGAAAGTCTTTCCACCTTTCCACTGAGATAGTCTTTCTTGGTCTTAAGCATCCTGTCGGTTGTCCCAATATCCTTGATGTATTCCGCGGACTTATATGCTCCAATTCTTTTTTTTGATGCCACAAGGATAGGAAATATATCTTTTCCAAAATCAGATGGTTTATCTCCTGGAATAAATTCAAATACCTCAGGACTCATGATATAGACACCGGCATTCACCATATTTTGATAGTATCTATTGCCGTCGTGTGGTTTGCTGTGAAATGCCGTAATGATGCTATCTTTATTGATTTCAACAAGGTCACTATCATAAGTGTGGTCATTTGGATGAACGATAATCGTCGCAATAGATTCCTTAGCGCTGTCAAATTGAATAAATGATGTAATATCAAAGTTTAAAAGGATATCCCCATAGAAGATCATGAATCTTTCGTTTATTTTATCATAGAGCTGTTTTATAGCTCCCGCGGTTCCGAGTGGTACATTTTCAACAATATGGGTAATTGCTATACCGAATTTACTTCCATCTTCAAAATAATCTGTAATCACTTTTGACAGATGACCTGACAATAGATATATTTCTTCGATCCCATATTTCCTTGCTAAAGTAATATGATGTTCCAGAAGCGGTACAGAACCAATATGCACCATTGGTTTAGGAATTTCTCTTAGGCCTAATCTGGAACCCTGTCCGCCTGCGATGATAGCTAATTTCATTCTGGTTAGAGTTAATGCCTATCAATCCTCTTCATTTTATTGACAAGTCTTAAATTGAGTAATATATCCAACATGGTATTTGGGATGAGGCTGATGAGGAAGAAAATGGATAAGCTTAAATAAGCTAAATGGAAAGGCCAGATCTGTCTGTTGTATCTTTTTCTCGCAATATAAAAGTTCTTGTAATGTATCCGCCCTCTCTTTTCATTACTATTTGTCAAAACTCTGTAGTAGACCAGATGATCCTGCAGATTATGCATCTTCTTTTTCCCAACAAGAAACCTGAGCCACAACTCGACATCTTCCGCTTTCGAAAAGTGTTCATCGAATAGTCCGATATTTTCCAGATCTTTCATCCTCGTCATGACGGCAGGGTTCCCCACTGCCATCGCCAGCAAGAAATATCTTCTGATATCTTCATGTAATTCCGGATATATCCTTTCTCCAACAACATTATCCTTATCATCCACTAAAAACATATTGGAACCAACAACGCTGATCTCCGGATTTTTTTCGAGAAAGGATATTTGTTTCTCAAATCTACTGACATCACAATAATCATCGCCATCTATCAGCGCAACATATTTGCCCTTGCTTATCTTAATAGCCCTGTTCCTTGATGCAGAAACCCCCAGGCGGGAGGTGTTCTCGATAACCCTGATCCTGTTGTCGACAACGGAAACATGATTTAAATATTCTTTGTTCAAGTCTTCAGGTTCTATCACAATGAGGAATTCAAAATCTCTGTAGGTCTGATTCAGAATACTTTGAATACAATTCTGCAAATAATCTAAGTTTTCATTATAAGTCGGCATTATAACAGACAAAGTATTCATCATTACCTAAAAGGTTTTAGAAATCGCACAAAACTTTTAGTCGCCTTAAAGGTCCGTCTGATTTCAGAGGGGCGCGTCACCTGCTGCGACAGTTTATACAAGATATATTTAGGCCTAAGATAATATCTCCGCCTTGCATCATTACACCATTCCCTGATCTCATCCGAGGTCATATCAGGCATTCGCAGGACACTGTTATGATTGCCATCTTCAGTTAAATAATCTGAATAGTCCTTCATAGTTAATAGGCCTTCTCTCTTTGCCCATTTATAGTCCTCTGTTCCCGGATATGCCATCAGTGGAAAAAACTGCATGGTGTCATCCATGAGCCTCAAGCTCATTTGAAGATTCTCTTCAAGGGTCTTTCTTGTATCACCCCGGTTCCCCGCCATAAAACATCCATGAACCAGAAGGCCTGCCTTTCTGGAGTTTCTGGAGAACTCAAGGATCATATCAGCTGTAGTCCGCTTGTCTATATTTTTAAGTACCTCATTGTTTGCACTCTCATATCCAACGGTCACAAGGACACATCCGGCCTTTCTCATCCATTGCATCGTCTCTAACTTCAAATCCACCCGGACATTGCAATACCATTTAATACTAATATTTCTTTTAATGATCTCTTTACAAAATGCGTTCACCCTCCTCTCGCTTCCTGAAAAGGTATCATCCTCGATCCCTATCTCCCGGACCTCCGGCATATTTTCAACAATCCACTGAAATTCATCAGCAATGCTGTGAGGAGAGCGCATCCGGTATTCCAATCCGTGAATCGTCTGAGGATAAACACAAAAGGTACACCGTGCCACACAACCCCTCGCTGTCATAATCTGTATTTCAGGGTAGTCACATGCCGCAAAAAAATACTGTCGAACATCGAGATGCTTATTGTAAATCTTACTTACAAATGGAAGGTCATCAAGATTTTTTATCACTTCCCGTTCCTTATTAATCAGAATCTTATCTCGAATCCTGTAGGCAAGACCATTGACAGAATCCAGGACGTTCGCCCTGTAAACCGGGTCTTTCTGAATCTTGTGCAGATCGGCCATAGACAACTTCCGGGCAAGATCCCTGATTGTATAATCAGCCTCTCCAACAGCAATTGCATCCACACCATCCGGCGATTTATACTCTCTCCCTTTACTAATGGGGGGCAAGGAAGGATTAATACCATTGCTTAACTGCAACGTCTCTTCCGGCAGCGCCGATGGATGAGTTCCCATCAACACTGTGAAACAGTCAGGGAGTATCTCGTTAATTTTCCTGCCAGTCATTATATCGCTGTATATGCTTGGTGTACTCGTATCCATCACAACCATATCCGGCTTGAACTCCTCAGCAAGTTGCAAGGTCTTCTCAAGGTTATACCCATTGGCACAACTGTCAATAACCCTGACCTCATGCCCGGCAGCCTCCAGCACCCCGGCAACATAGCAGAGCCATATAGGATAATAAACAGTTCCACTCTTAGTGACTGCAGGACTCCTGGATGTCCTCGAAAAACGTCCGTATTCTGTTTTGAATGGGGGGTTAAGGCAGAGGATTTTCATGAGTTAAAGAGAAGACAGACTACCTAATCAATTACTACTGTTAAGCATAGCCTGACGGGTCATGCATAATTATCCAGTTCTACTTACATTTACTGAGTAAAACGCAGGTGGCTCGAACTATAATTATGTTGACCTGAAGGTACCACACACTTGCAAATTGTTCATTTCTATCCTTACTAAGTACTTCACCAACAAACCCGTTGACTCAGGTTTGAAACGTTTTATTAATTCAGCAAATCTTCATATAGGGCTATAGTCTCAGCAATAACATTTTCAAGAGCAAACTCATTTACTGCAATTTCTCTTCCTCGTATACCCATTCTTTGACGCAATTCTGGATTCTCAATCAAACACTGAAGTGCATCTGCAAGCTCCACCGTACTACGAACAGGAACGAGAAAACCGTTTTCGCCATGTCGTACAGCTTCGCGGCATCCAGGGGTGTCAGTAGTAACTATGGGACGTCCGCAAGCAGCCGCTTCCAGAAGGACCTTTGGAACCCCCTCGCCGTAGGCGGACGGAAGGCAAACTACATGAGACTGCGCTAAAACATCTATCATGTCAGAACGCATACCCCAGCATTCCACCATCCCTGCCTCGTTCCATTCGCGCAGTTGTTCATCGGGTACAGAAGCAGGATTTCCATGGTCAGGAGCACCAACTAGAATAAAGCGCGCCATCACACCCCGTTTCCGAAGGATCTCAGCAGCAGTCACAAACTCCTTAACACCTTTGTCCCATAACATTCGTGACGCTAATAGTACGACAGGAAGACCAGGATACTCAGGAGTAGGGGCAAAGGCCTTCACGTCAACACCTGATCCTCGGATAAGAACTGTCCCTTCCCGGTCGACGACTTTAGCACCGATTAGCAGGTTTCGGTCATCTGGGTTCTGTAAAATTGCCAACACCTCTGGTCTATTCAATAAAACACGCAGAAGCATTGAAAGGACAGGACGAAGTAGTCTTGCTTTAAATCGCAAAGATGTAAAAACATATCCCAAACCGGCAATGCTTGCAACCACCCTAGGTACACCTACTAAACGTGCCGTTATTCCTCCGTAGACAACTGGCTTTAGCGCCACTAAGTGAACAATATCCGGTTGTTCAGATTTATAAATTCTGGCTAATTCCAGCAAGGATAATAATTCCTTTAAAGGATTTTTTCCACGGCGCGTCATGCGGATTGGGATCAGTTTGAATCCTTCTTTCTCAATCTCTTTGCCATGATTAGTTACGCGTGTTGCAACGACCACATTAAACCCTTTTCTCTTTGCCTCACGAGCAAGTACTAAGCGGTGCGAGCAAAAGTACCAATCTTCGGTCACTAAAAACAAAATACTATGACTATTTTTTGCCAATTCTCTCCGGTGAATATATAATAAATATCATTGCAATTTTTCACTCTACAGATTCTAGTTCCTATCAATCCATGCCTGAAACATCAGAATATTCCAAAGATTATACTGCCAGTTTCGCTTACCTGACAGATGTTCCGTCCACTTTTCGCGAATTGGGGCAGGTGTAAAAAAACCTTCTTGTCGTAAGCGTGACTCATTCAGCAGCTCTTCCGCCCACTCCCGTAGGGGACCGCGTAGCCACACATCAATAGGTACCCCAAACCCCATCTTGGGTCTTTCAATCAACTCTTTTGGAACGTACTTATATAACACCTGTTTCAATATCCATTTCCCCTGACCTTGACGGACTTTTAATGAAAGTGGTAACCTCCATGCAAACTCGACTACTCTGTGGTCAAGAAACGGTGTACGTGTCTCTAAACTGACACCCATCGCAGCACGGTCAACCTTGACAAGAATATCATCCGGCAAATAGGTCATCGTATCCATTGCCATCATACGATGCTCAAAAGCATCCACATTTTCCCACCGCAGCGAGTCTTCTGGTGGAATGATAGCTGTCTTGAGTCCAATTATAACATCCGCAGGAACCGACCAAATAGCAACAAGTTTACGGTAAACCTCATTTGGACTCTCGGATTTCAGTATGCTAGCCAACTTGTGTGCTTTATCGCCGGGCAGTGCAAACCGCATAGATTTTGGCAGCAAGGGAGTTATGGCGAAGCATAGCTGGTTCCAAGTTAAGGGGCTAAGTGCGGTAAGTCCATGAGCAAAAAGCTTGCGTAACAGTTTTGGACGATGCAGAATTTTTGTTGCCCATGCATACCTGTTGTATCCCCCGAACAGCTCATCACCCCCATCTCCCGACAAACTAACAGTGACTTGCTGTCTGGCCATCTCGCTTACTAGAAAGGTGGGAATCTGGGAGGAATCAGCAAATGGTTCATCGTAGAGGGTGGAAAGCCGTGGAATGACAGCCAAGGCCTGGGCAGACGTGATATACAGCTCTGTGTGGTTTGTGCCCAAATGTATCGATATTGCCTTTGCATGCTTCGCTTCATTATAGCCCACTTCTTGAAACCCAATTGTAAAGGTCCTAACCCGGCGGGTGGCCTGGGCCTGCATCAGCGCTACAATTGTGGAAGAGTCGATGCCGCCCGACAGAAACGCTCCTAAAGGTACATCGGCAATCTGCTGCAAACGCACAGAATCCAGCAATCTTAATTCTAGTTCTTCTATGGCTTGTGCATCGCTTCCTTGATATAGAGTGTGCTGTCCATTAGTTGCTATATTTTTCAATGACCAGAACGGCACTGGCGCAGGTGTTTGATCGCAGCTAAGAGGAACTCGTAACAAAGTACCTGGCGGTAATTTGTGAATGCCATGGTAAATCGAGTGGGGAGCTGGAATATAACTGTAGAGGAGATATAATGCCAGAGCTTCTCGATTCACCTCGTTCTCGAATGCAGGATGCTGTTTGATGGCCTTTAGCTCGGAACCGAACAAGAATACTCCCTTCTGCCAGCCATAGTATAGTGGCTTCTCTCCCATTCGATCACGTGCGAGGGTCAATTGCCGATTAGCCCTATCCCAAAGTGCAATAGCAAACATACCGACCGCTTTCTTAAGGGTACTTTCAACTCCCCACGCCTCAACCCCAGCCAAAAGCGTTTCCGTATCTGAATGTCCACGCCACGCGATACTTCCCAATTGTTGCCGCAATTCTTGGTGATTATAAATCTCTCCATTGAAAATGAGTACATAACGTCCGCTCACGGAATCCATCGGCTGATGTCCTGTGGAGGACAACTCTATAATGGAAAGCCGACGATGCACAAACCCAACACCAGCATGTTCATCAAACCACAAACCCGAATCATCTGGACCTCGATGGCGAATGGCATCCCCCATCCGCTTCAATATTTGCGGCCATTCTACGAACAGTGGCTCGTCAGAACCCCCAATAAACCCCGCTATTCCACACATCAGTCAAACCCTGTAGTTATAAACATGATGGAGTACAACATGCTGAAAGATAAATTTTCCTTGCCGTTAAGGACTACCTAAGTCTCGAGATTAATCAGGATGTTTAGTGAGTACTACATCGAATCCGCTCATCAATAAATCGTCATCTGACAAGTAACGAAATGGAATGGCCATTTTGTTTCGCTTCATTGGTAATGTTTCCCAACGCAGCATACGCGGCAACCGACAATCAAAACCAGCCTGCTCAAACATGGCAAGCATTTCGCCACAGCGAAACCGGTTGGTATAAAAACCTGATTTTCGGAACAGTGAGCCCTCCCATGTCATTTCGGAAAACCGGAGATTGTTCAACCCCCCGCCTAAATGATCTTTTAAGTCTACCCTGTGAACAGATATGCCATCAGGCTTCAATACCCTGAAAAGTTCTTTAGCCAACAGGGTGAACTCACTCTTTGGAATATGTTCAAGCACTGCATTAGAGAAGCAATAATTCACCGACGATGCCGGAAGGCGAGCCAACGAGTTAACGCCATCTGTCAGGTAAACACCATTACACTTTTTCAAGAGGTCATCGGCAGTCTGCGGTTCTGTTGCCCATTGAACCGCAATCCCTTGCAGTCGTAAATAATTGAATAGTTCAGTGTAAGAGTTCATGTCTATTATTGCGAACGGCCCTGAATCTACAAGCCATGTTCTCGATGCGCCAAAAGACTTAGCTATTACAATGGAAAAGAGAGAATCTCCGGGGCCGAGTTCGAGAACAGTGAATTCTTCGTTCTTGGCCGACAAGAGTTTCAGGTGACCTTTCATGTCCAGCACATCGGCTGTACGAGCATGTTCCAAAAAGGTATCCAGTGCCTTTTTCGGCTGGTTCATATCCCCATGCTCGAAAAGACGCAAACGCTTCCATAAGGAATAGTTTAAGGGAAGCCTAGCCAACATCATCTTCGCACCGATTAGTAGCCACCACGGCACCTCATTCCTGATTCCACTCATATCTATCAACCACCATCTCCTGTTATTGGCTTTTGCTTCCGCCCACTGCCGCAAGATCCTCATAAAAGGCTTCGTATTGCTGCACGACCTGACCTATTTCGAAATACTCCGCCGCTCGAACGCGGGCACGCTCACCCAGGGAGGATCGCTCGGAAAGTGACATGGTCAATATTTTTTCCAGGGCCTCTGCCAAACCGGCCATATCCCCAGCCTGAACAACCTTCCCTGTATCACCAACGATATAGGCCGAATCTCCCACATCAGTCACAGCACATGGTACACCGCAGGCCATAGCCTCACCCAGAACATTTGGAAAGGCCTCACCAACTGATGAAGAAGCGAGTACATCTAATGAGGCCATCAATCTCGAAATGTCAGACCTAAAACCCAATAGGTGTGAAGTACTAGTCACTTTAGAATGTTGCCTCACACGCATCAGTTCGTAGTTGTTTTCATCTATACCCTTACCTGCAAGAAGAAAATGCACGCAGGGCATTTTCTCGTTTAATAAACTAGCTGCCTCGAAGAACCCGGCATGATTCTTTTGTGGGTCAAAACGGCCGATTAGTCCAACTAGTGGCGTGTCTTCATTTACTCCCAATTCGGCTCGGACATCTTTACGAGCAGCATTATCGGGCTTAAAGTGAAATAGGTCGAATCCGTTGGGAATCACCACCATTTTGTCTGCCATATAGCCAAACTCTACATGTTTCTGTCGCGCCACCTCTGAACAGCAAAGTATTCGCTTTGGAATCCACCGTGAAGCCAGCGCACAAGTGCGCGCAACAGCCAGGGTCGAACGTTTGTTGACTTTAGGTGAGAGATTACTCTGGCGAACTGCCCAACCAACTGATTTTATACCAGCTATCCTTGCCGCAAGTCCTCCTATCAAATCGGCGTGGTACATCCAAGTATGCACTATATCCGGTCTCAGGGACTTGAGACGGGCCACCAGCCGGAAAACTGCTGCAAGACTTGGAAATCTTTCTGTCCTCATACCCATCGCCTCCACCGGGATGCTTAATGCCGAGATGCGTGGACCTATTTCACCCAATTCGGTTAGTGAAATCACATAGGGAGAAAAGCGACGTCCATTTAGCCTTTCTAACACCTTAAGAAGCATAATTTCGGCTCCTCCGGTGGAAAGTCCGGTGATAACAATTACAAGTTTCAAGACAATACCTGCTCATAACTTCGTATAATGGTTTTAACGTCATAAGCAGATATAGAATTTTCCGTTATTGTCCGTCCAAGTGATAGGTTTTGAATCGCGTTCGCCAAACCAGCCGCGGTCACGCTTTCTGCAATCGAACACCCGGACACACCTTCAATAAGCTCGCTCAGTCCACCGGGTGCCGGCGTAGCAATTACAGGTGTACCGCAGGCCAGCGATTCCAGCACAACATTGGGGAACCCTTCAAAACGGGAACTGAGAACAAACGCATCGGCACGAGCAAGAAATGGGTAGGGGTTTTTTTGAAATCCGGCAAACCTAACTTGCATAGCTACACCTTTATCATGTGCTAATTTCTCAAGT
This sequence comes from uncultured Nitrospiraceae bacterium, assembly GCA_964611625.1. Lineage (GTDB taxonomy): Bacteria > Nitrospirota > 9FT-COMBO-42-15 > HDB-SIOI813 > HDB-SIOI813 > RBG-16-43-11. The sequence goes on from CAZTAM010000001.1 coordinate 105,014, forward strand.
TCTGTCTGCAGTGGTCCCTTGCCCAAAATTGTTAGGTGCAGCCGTGGATTTCCACATAAGGACAACGCCTCGATAAGGAGGTCGAAACCTTTTTCGTGGGACAAACGCCCAATTGCGACCAAATTAATGGGTTCATTACCACTGGCCATCATCGGTTGCTCGAATCCAGAGACCAATGGCTCAGCTGCGAGCCTCTGAATATATTCCATATCCACTGGGTTGTGAATAACCAAGGTTTTATTTATCGGAAATGCAAAGTTATCTGTCAGGTCATCACGCATGTAACGTGACTGACACACCAAGGAATCAAATCGAGAATAAAACCGACGGTAGGACCACTCCCATATTGAGGGCCTTCGATAATAACGAATAGTTTTAGAAACAACGCTAGTCTCACGTGCTATGTATTTAACCTTATCCGGAAGCAAGGGACGGATGATGGCCAGTGCAAGGTTGAGATGCCCCAGAGTGGAAAACACCACATCAGGCCGCCGTTGCCAGATGAGCCATACGATCTTGGGTATTGCGTAGCGTATACGAGGACATTGCAGATCAATAAACTCAACATCTTCGGGAAGATCAGTTCGATAAACTGCATCACGCACATCAACCACCGCAAGTGACAGGAGGAATTTCGTTCTATCCAGATGTCGCAAAAGTGTAACAGCAACTCGCTCTGCACCACCGCCACCGAGGGAAGGAATTATAAACAATACTTGTCGACGTGAATTATTCAATAACTAAAGGTTCTTTTTTTGTTTTCGAACAAGTGGTGTCATGACACCATCCGGATTTTCACTGTTCCGAATGTCTTTTCAGTTACAATTCTAGATAACAACGGAGCTGTTTCCAATCATGCTAAAGAAGGTAGAGATAAATGCTTCTGACGAAATCTTGTCAATACAAGTCTCTTCACACTGTCTTCTCATTTGTTGTAGCATCTTTACGTTTAAGGTTTTTCTAAGTACCCTTACTAAGTCATCCAATGAGTTATCTGCGAAAGTAAATCCAGTTTTTCCATTCAAGATATAGCAACGTGTTCCACTGGTTTCGGAGCATATTACCGGCAAACCATGTCCTAAGGCTTCAAGTATCGAGATGCTGGCTGGCTCATCTGTCGCTGGTAAAATAAACAGATCGGCGTTAGCATAAAACGTGCTTATTTCCTCGTGCCTGATATTAACCAAGACAGTTACGCGTTCTGATAGCTCTAGTTTTAATATTTCTTCCATAACAAGCGAATGCTCTGTATAATGGTGAATCTGACTGCACTCACCGATTATCGATAGCAGAAACTCATACCCCTCTGCTTGTAACTGTTTTAACGCCTGCAGTAGAAGCCGGTGATTCTTTCTCGGTTCAAACTTACCTATTTCAAGTATACGAAAAGGTGGTTGCGTATTGATTTCACGACGCACATATATAGGAACTGCGAAGGGAACATAAAACATATTAGATGGTGGCTTAATATTGGCCTTTTTATCACCAAGGATTGGAGTCATCCACACCGCACTGAAAATTTTCAATGTCAGCCAAGTAATCAGTCTTCTAAAGGACGAATAGTTTTTGTAGAGAGGCGTCTGAGAGTAGATAATAATCCTGCTCCCCAAAAATCGCCCACAAGTTGCAGCAAGAAATGAAAACCATCGCCCAATGTCCCGTACCACAATAATGTCGTACTTCTGCTCCGACAAATAACGAAAGTAGCTAAAAGGTTCAGGAAAGCCTCGAACTAAATTCACTCCACCTTCCCCGAAAATCGACATTAAGCAACGCGAAATAAGACATGGAGATAATACGATCGGCTTAATGACTGTATAGTTCTCAGTAGCACCCCTCAGTAAAGCATGAAAAGCAACTTCATGCCCATGCAAATTTAGAGCACGTATCCACTCAACTTGATTAGTGTGGAAGCGCGGTGCAACAAAGAGTATTTTCATCTACAGAACGACTTTTGTCCGTAATATTAGACTGGGTACCAATAATCAAAAAGCTTTGTCCAATACAAGTACCAAAACATTAAATAACCAAGCCAGATGGAAAGAATATATTTGCGCTTTATTTTAGGTATCTCCCAGATTGACACAGCAATAACAGGAATAAAAGCACCCCAAAGGCGATAAGACCATGGAATAAATGGATTCATTACAAGATACCAAACCAAAAGACTTACTACCAATGCATTTCTTCGTAAATACTTCTTTCCACTTGAAAGCTGAGCTAACAATAAAATTACCCAGAAGACCATTTGAAGAACACTTCCACCTCCTCGTATATAATCCACTCCTCCTCGCCTATCCCCTAGAGCACCAAGAATCACCTCATTTCCTACAGTTAGGGAAAATCCCAATACGAGACCAGAGATTATTAAAAAAATAATTACAGCAACTTTTGCTCTAATTCTTTTCACAAAAATATTGTTAATTAAGTTAAGCGCTATTAATCCTAATGAAGTGATATGAAAAAAAGGTGCTGAAAAATACATAATACCTTTTACTATTCTACTTGATGTCATTATTCCAATAATTATAAAAGACCACGCAAGACCATTGCGGATCTGTGACATTGCAATATCAATTGAGATTGGATTCAGAAGAAACAGCAATGCCCAACCTGGCGGAATCCTAGAAAATAAAAATATCCCCCAAACCATACAGATAAAAAAACTTACAAGGCGAAGAGTTATAGCAGCATCACCTGTTTTGGTTGTAATCAAACGTATAATCTCATCCCACAAGATCTCTCCAGTCAGATAACCTAGAATACTATTAATTCCATACATCTCAATTTTAGATTGTTCCTGCATATTGTAATACTCAACATAACGATTGAAATCTGTCAATTTCTCTTGTTTTGATATCTTATGCCACGGGAAAAAAACGACAAAACTGGCATAAACCAAGGATACCACCAGCATGGCTAGTGTCTTTTTCGAAATTCTAAGAGTACAACTGTGGTTATACATGACTGTTGATGTGTTATTAATGATTGAATGCCGCATCATTTGTACTTATAATTTAATAGGTTATAATTCTGTTTAACCGTACATAAGGCATAAATTTTTCGAAAGTGATTGAGGAATCTACTATTTCCCAATACTTACTCTATAGCATAAAAATAGTCATTACTACTCTGGTTGGTCTTTATCAAATCGGTCCACATTCCAAGCTCATTAAGCATCACCAGCAGGCTAGATTACCGAATGCGAACCGCATCAATCTTGTTTGGCATAGTCGACATCTTTTCATTTTAATGGTTTCATCTGTGCATTTATAGATATTTCTATAAGCTCTCGTACAAACAGAAATTGCTTGCCTTCCAAGTCATCGATAGACTTATCAAGCCATCCGGAACCATGCAATGATATCTCCCGGTCATGAAAATCGAAGACATTTTCATTGCCAACGATAATAATATTTTTTTCTGTCCGCGAGGTTGTAGCGCAGTTAATATATTTTATTCCGCATTCAGCGGCCGCGTAAATTGTATCAACAGTAAAGACATTTCCAGGTGGAACGAGGGTTACAACCTCTTCTTCGAGCCAGGTTTGTAATATATCCTGAGACCTTTTGATATTTTCGTAATGGATCTCCTTCGGGAGCATATCAGTAAATTCCCTGTGGAATCGTCGGTTTGAAGAAAACTTCCTGGGTAAATGCATCCCGGCCACACAGTGTGTCAATCCATGGTTTGCCACTTCCACCAGCCCGGAATTAACTGCTGACTTCAATACTGCTGCAGCCTCTGGAAATTTCTCAGGATATGGCACCAGGGTGCCATCTGCCTCCACCCAACAGGCAGTAACAGCAACCGTTAGTCGTACGTTGCGACGGTATATCAACTCAATTATTTCTTCCCACTGGGGTGCAGTCAATTCCTCGTATTGTGCCCAACCGCGCCAAAGAGGAAAATGCTTAAAGAAAAGGAAGTTAGTAATGATTGATGGAAAAGGGATCTTACGTCCGGCCATATTTACATACTCTTTTCCGTATATTTCGAAATACTTTGACGAGGCACCGGGATCGTCCATCCTCAAGGCTACAGCATTCATTTTGCACACTGGATGAAATAACCGGAAACGAACCTGGAGTTTCCAAACCTTTCGTCAAGCCGGGTGGCAAACGAAAGAATAACGACTGGTACATACAAGAAAAGACTCACTATTCCTCCCTTCTCCTTTATCCATGATATCAGACAGTCGGCAATTATAGTCCACCTGCCGCCGACAGGCTTGATGTCCACCTGTGAAAATATTTTTGACAGGCACTCCTGCCAGCCCTTGACAGTAAGCCTCACATAATCGGTATCAAGTGAGCCGGACGAACCAGTACCATGGACGGGGATCATAAACGGCACCGAGAGGACCAGTCGCCCTCCCGCTTTAAGTACCCGTTGAAACTCGTCCAGGCCTTTTTCGTAATTTGGGACATACTCCAATACTTCAATGCAAACAACTGAATCAAAAGTTCCACTGGCAAACGGTAGTTTGCAGACATCCGCTGGGATTACCCTATATCCAACCTCTGGATACTTGTCCACAGCCACAACCATTTCGGCGGCATTAAAAAGTCTGTCATACCTCCTATTCTTGGAACCAGCATCCAGCACCCTTCCGGTGAGTCCTGGAAGAACATGTTCAAGGTATTTTTCAAGTTTCCTGCGATGTAATGATTTTTCGTAAACTCGCATGATGTCTAAATAAGCACCTAAAAGGGTTTGATGATTGTTCTTCCAGTATAATCAATTCGATGCAGATAAACGCAGAGATTATTATCAGCAATATACTCGTCAACTGCTTTTCTCGCGCCTGCCCAATGCCCGTAATCATCTATTATTATGACACCATATTTTGAAACCCTTTGGAACAGGTGTAAAAGTTCATGTTTTGTGGATTCATACCAATCCGTGTCGAGTCTAAGAATTGCAATTTTATCCGGAACAGTTGCCGGAATCGTTTTTTCTACCATTCCCTGTATGAAGTGTAATTTGTCTTGCGGGTAGCCTGAAGAAAAAAGGTTTTTCATAACTTCGTCCAACGATGAAAAACACCAGTCTGAAGATTCTTCAGAAATTTTTACATTATCATACTTGTCTTTGGCCGCATGTCCTCCCAGATTCACGTCCACATTTGTAGGCTGGCTCATACCAGAAAATGTGTCATAAAGGTAAATATTACGGCTTGCATCACCATTGGACTTAAGCGCAAGGGCCATTGCCATGCTCGATCCGCCTTTCCAAACACCGCATTCCACCAAATCTCCTTCAATCCCATTTTTTGATATGTATCTGACGGCATTAACCAGCTCAAACACCCTTTCCGGGCTCGTCATTGTATACGGCCTGACTGATTTGAATATCGAAGCAATTTCCTCATCGAAATCAGGCGGGAGTTGTAGATTATTACTGGAACTGTCTTTATAACGAACAATATCGTAGTCAAAAGACCTGAACAGTTTTTTGATCAAACTGCGTATTATCACATTACCTCCTTTTAATTTAGAAACTGAAGCGGTCGGCCATGGTTTTGTAGCCGGACCTTTCTTTTCGGTAAAACGAATAACCCAGTAAAAACTGAACGGCATCGAACAGAAGAAGGGAAACCATAGCGCCTGTTATGTCGAAATATGGCACCAAAATCAACAGGCAAATCATGTATATAGATTTAGAGATTATGACATTCATCCCGTATGCACGCCCCTTGTTCTGATACTGATCCACCGACCAATACATATTTCCCAGTAACCGCATCCCTATTGGCAGGGAAAGAACAATAGCTACTATGATGGATGCGGAGTATGCATCACCATACAACAAAGGTATGGCAAATGGCGCAACAGCACATATACTCAGGCTCAGCAATGCACCGGACATCATAATCTTCCAGCCATGCCTGGATAGACGTTCAATGTTATCCAGCTTATTCAAGGCGCTCCAGTGGGCTAATGGGACCGAAAGTATCGCCTTTGCATTATCCTTAACCTGGCGCGGAACCTGTGCACCCACATGATAGACCGCAAGCAAAGCCGGGTCTATGGAGCCCAGGATCACCCTGTCCATCTGCCCTATTACCGGATTCACCGCCTCATATCCGGTCTGCTGCCACCCCTGTTTCAGGAGCTCCCCTGTGTTTACTTCATCTCCAGCCTTCAAGCCTCCGCGCAGTACCACCCACCAGCCGATGGCATTCCTGATGGCCGAAGAAAGCGCGAACATGAAAAATGCTGCTCCCACACTCCTTGTGAAGTAGGCAGTTAATGCAATCATGATAAAACTGGATATTGAACCGAGTAATAATATAATGCGAGAAGCATAAAACTGCCTTCTGCCCTGCAGCACAATGTCGTATTTGTCGAATGTACTAATTGGGAGCGCCAATCCGGCGGCCATGAATGCATTGGCTGTGATCAATGACACTCCAAAAAACTTTAATGCATATCCTGCAATAACAAAGGCTCCACCCGCCAGAACAGTACAAGCTAAGGATCTTGCCAGTATCGGCCGCGCAGCGCTTTCATTTCCCTTCAACACTCCACGCATCAGCGCTGTTGACATACCCGGAAGAGCCGCGAACCCGCCCATGGCGAAGAAAGAACCTGCCATAAGATAGGCCCCCAACTCCTGCCTGGTGAAGATACGAGCTAAAATAATGCTGGCAGCCAATCCGATCATCACCTGCATGATATGTGCTGCCATCATAGCCGCGCTTTGTTTATACAATATGAAATATTCCCCGTGGAAATTTATTGCGTATATCAGCTATCATATAAGCATGGATGGTCCAATGCGCCGTGTGGCGGTTTTAAGGGTGTCATTAAAACTGGCGTGGGGGTACATCTGTAAGATTGTCTCTTTTTCCTCAAGTCTAAAAACTTTCATCCCTTTCGCTTCCGCAAGCTCAATCAATATGTTATTAATTTTTATAGTGCTCTCATGTTCAGGAAAAGATAGACTTCGGCCAGTGATATCTTGATACTGAAAATCCCTGTCCCAGAAATGGCCGGTGGGAAGCTGGTCTATACCAGAAAAAAACAGGGTCTTCACTCCAAGAAATGAGCATAGCGGAAGAAAAAGAGCCTCAAGCACACTGCCGTGGTGGGCTCGCAATGGTTCAATGCCAACCTCCATATGGTTTTTTGGTATACTAAAGTCAGTTATCTGGGTGAATATCTCCCTATAAAGCACGAATGACGCCTCCGGGTGGCGTTCTCTAAGCTTCTTTATCACTGGGGATGAAAAATGAAGCTTTGAATTGGAATCATTTGCCGGAACCATAATGAACGAATCGGTAAAGTCCACTGGTGTTTTACTGTCCCCTGCAAGAAACATATCAACAGAATCAGGATTATGTATAACCCATATGTTAGGTACAGTCCCGTACTTCCTGAAATAATACAGAGGGCCAGTGGTGACTGTGAACAGATTATAATCTCTCAGACGCTCGGGTTGCTGCAGATTGGCAACACTGCCGCCAGTTCCGAAGGTATATACGGCGCTGCCTTTAAATGCCGGAATCAATTCCGACAGAAAAAAAAGTTTCCCTCTGTCCCGCATTTCATAGGCAGCCTTTTTCTCAAACCAGTCCCTTTTGTCCACCAGGCGATCAACAACACGTCCCATCAATCCATTCATCTAATCGGTCCCTTCAGAAGGTTGACTTTCCCGCTCATCGCCATAAACTCAGCAATCTCGAAGTCGTCAATGTCGTCTATGTCCCATCCTGTTTGTTTGTCCATCTCATAAAAAAAAGGTTTGTCACCGATGCGATCCTTTCTGGCCATCATATCAGAGGCGCTGTTTATGAAAATGCCAGAATTAATCATATACCAAACAGGCAGCGTCTGTGTCCGCGGCCATTTTTCCACATTGCGGTCGTAATTTAGCGGGCCTTTGTCGTCCCATAGAAAATCCCTCACTGCTGTTACCGACATGAGGGAATCATAAAACTGAGAGTTTTTTATAAATACGTCCACTGCATCATCGATTATAGCGGCTGTAATGAACGGTTGAGTAGAGTGGGTCCAGACAACAAGATCATTTTGCACCTTTGCCGCAAGATAGGTTATCAATTCATCAGTGGAGGTTTCGCTGCGAGCGAAATAGGGGTCCCTTCTTTCCACCCGAATCCTTGAAATATCACAACCGTTAGACAAGAGGCAGGAGACTATCTCATCCACGGACTCAATATCGGTATCTACCAGTATCTCGTCCGCATTGTGCGTCTCCAGCAGCTGGCGTATCTTCAGTTCCGCGAGGCCATATCTGTAACCGGCAAATGGTCTGAGGTTCTTATTTACAACCCGTTGGCTTCCCGCACGCATGGGAAGCAGTATGGTTGTCGAAGGTTTAATTATCTTGTTCACTAATCCCTGCTTCGTGATACTGCTGGTAAAGTGTCGGCGTAACAATACGAAAACTGATTCCAGCCAGATCCAGTATACATTTCGCCGCCCAAAGTTCCTTCACAGCCAACTCATCAAGCATTGACAGGGTTTCTGCTGCATTCGGAATGTCCTGCTCGTTGTAAAAATATTTGTCAACTCCGGGAGCGGAATACCCGTCCATGCCGGCTATAGTGATATCGTTGAAACCAAACTTTGCCAGACAGAGCAGGGCCTCGATCCCTGAGTTGGTTGGAACAAGCTTTGGGAACAGTTTCATCTGCGCATCATCGCCGTATGCGCTGAAGGATGCCTGAGAAACTCTGCCTGCCATGTTCAAACTTTCGCTTACCTTTTCGTCAACAGATATTGACGGGCCCAGGAGGACATCAACCTCCTGATGTACATTCCCTATATATTTTGCATATCGGCGGGCATTTCCGAAGAAAACCGCATGAAGCGGAATTGGTGAAAAAGCGCTGTTCACGCCTACTATGAACCGGTCTTCTGTCTGAGCAAGTCTCTTGAGAGACTCGCTGAACCGGCCAACGGAAGAACCCCCGGAAATGAGCATAGCCTTTCTTCGACCGGACGCCAGAAAGGATTTCATCTTTCCAAAAACCCCGGCCATCATCCTGCCGCTGGTATCTTTCTGGTATCGTGCCACTGTGCTGTTAAGCATATCCTCCCTGTACTGCCCTCTCTGCTCCTCGGGGATGACTTTCAGAATGTCATATACTTCCTTTGCCGAATAGCTTTTTAACTTCAAAAGGTTGGTCGGATAGTGAGGGTGACAGCGAAGGACCCCGGCTATCACCTGAGGCAGAGAATAGCCCCACTTATACTCATTTGAGATCCCTTCCATGAAGATCTCAATAAAGTCCAGCATCGGAAGGGCGCTGAATTTTTCGGGGGAATGCTCCTGAAAAAAAGCCAAAAGCGCCTCAATACACACATTGCCTCCACCCCGGCCCATTCCAAGGACAGAACCGTCAACAATGGAAACCCCTGCATCAACGGCCGCCAGCACATTGGCAAAAGCAAGCTGTAAATTATTATGCGGGTGAAAACCCAACTTTGCACTGGTCCCAAACCTCATGACTTCAAAGAGTTCCTTAGTTTTCGACGGGATGAGACTGCCGAAACTATCCGCAAGGTAAAAATAGGTCACTCTATCCCTGTAATGCTCCATGAGTGTAGCCAGTTCGAGTACTTCTGCATTGGAATAGTTTGAGATACCCATAAAGTTTACCGTCGTCTCATATCCGAGATCGCTCAGGCCAGAAGCAAGCTTAACTGCTTTTTCCCTCGTTGCCTTGTGGGTTACTACTCTCAGCATGTCTGCACCAGACTCTTCCGAAGGCAGAAACATCGACGGTGATATCCCTTCCTGAAAGTCAACCAGCAGGGATATCTTCGCTCCTGAATGATAGGCTCTTTTTATTTCTGAAAGTAATTGAGAAGTGCAAGCGTTCCAAATCTTGTTGCCCTGTGCTCTGTAAAAACCTGTTTCCATGTAGGAGCATCCTGCTTTGCTGACAGCCCTATAGAGGGCTTTTCCGAACTCCTCGGAGAAATCCCAGTTGTTAATGTAGCCACCGTCTCTTATAGTGCAGTCCAGTACTTGCACGTTTTCAAACATATTCAACAACCTCCCTCAGACTTTTAATTGTTTTCCAGACATATGTTGAGGTCATTTTCGCCTCAGAAGGAAAGTAAATGAAAACCACCCCTGCTTGTTCGGCAGCCAGAGAGTCAGCAGTCGCGTCTCCGATGTAAAGCACCCTTCCGGGGTTGTGTCTGTACTTGTCAAGCAACACTTTGATACCATCCTTCTTACTAGTTGGAGATCCTATCATTTCCCTGAATAGATCTTTAGCCCCTAATTTCGTATATGTCGAAACAAGATCAGACTGGGGAGACCCGGACACAATATACAATGGGACCCCCTTATTAAAACAATACTCTACAAATTCATTGGAATCTTTTCTCCAGACAGGATTTGCCATGCATCGGTTGATTATCCCTCCCAGACGCGCCATTTCACGGGAAAAAAGTTCCTCGTCAACTTCGATCCTGGCGATGCTATCAAAGAAATATTTGAGCTGTTCAGCCCGTCCTATTCCGTATACCCCGATGTGGTAGGAAATGAACTCATCCTCGTGTTCCGGCATGTATGAGCGCACCCACTGTCTGAAGGCATCTATTTTCTTCGACACGGAATCTATCAGAACGCCATCGCTGTCTAATATTAATGCTTCAAACTTCATCGGATGGCAGCCAATGGATCAAAACACTTACGTCTAAGAATTCGCCAGCCATTACCCATAACCAAAGCAGCGTAACCGGCCAGGCAGCCTATCTGGCTTCTCATCACTTTTTCAGCAAGTACTTTCTCCATAAACTCCAGATATCTGCTGCTTGCTTCGCTTATTGTGGGTACTTCTATCCCTGCTCTGAACACATCAAGCTTGTTAGCAACTTCAAGTATGGCCTTTATTCCCTCTGCTGCATCCCTGAAAAGTAACCCGCCGCGCTTCACTATCTCAGGAGAACCACCGCTGTCTAAGGCCACAGTTGGAAGCCCGCAGTGCATCGCCTCAATCAGTGAATTTGAACAGGTATCGTCAGCGGTCGCCGTAAAAAAAATGTCATGTTCCCGAAGAATGTTTGCCAGTTCATGGCTTGTCATGACTGGATAATGGGTTATGTTTTTAAATCGGATCGGACTGTTGCCTACAAAGCTCATGCTAAAACGCTCCCAGTCCAAATTCCTGTCAAGATAGTCTAATATGTCAAAACCCTTTCGTGGGTTAGGGGACCATGAAGATGCTATTATACGTGTCTTATCTGCTGGTTTATTATTACTCACAAAGAATATACCAGGGTCTGGGGCATTAATAATTGTGACCTCATGTTTGTTAGGGATTAGCCCCCACTCCCGGAGGCGCAGCTTCCCCCATTCCGACTGAAAAATAAGACCATCAACACGAGGAGCAAGTACCCGTGTTACAAAGTTATCAAATCCCATATCCAGGGGCCTGTAACGGGAAAGCACCCCGTCAAGTCGTAAAACAACTGCATACTTGCGATTTGGCTGTATAAATACCTCACCGAGCATCTTCATATTTATGCTGTCGGGATTTGCATTTATCAGCACCACATCCGCGTGGTCTATTTTTTCTGCGTATCTGCCTGTTGCTGTAAAATGGTCCCGCAGACCCTTCAGAAATTGGTTTGCCCCACCATATGCCCCCTCCCTGAAACGGTATGCTATATGTACTTTCATCTATGCAAGTCCGCTTTTTCAAGTCCAGAAAATATTCTGAACACAATTCTGAAAAAACTCGATACAGCCTTCCTGGAAAGAAAAAGAAAAAAATATATTGGATATATTCCCCGACGCTCCTTCAGAGTTGAGCTGTCAAGGTACCAGGGTATGACAATACCCAGTCGCTTAATTTCCAGACCATCCACTATGGAAGCGAGTTTATTCGATGCTTTCAAAAATGTCCGCAGGTACAGAGTATACATGTCGAATCCGTCCTTCTTCGGACGATTTTTTGTAAACGGACTTCCCTCGGTAAGTATGCTCCTCCATCCTCCTTTAAAATGATAGATGCGGGTTGATTCGGATAATGGAACTGATCGCGTCTCGTTTAATACCCGGCAGGGAAATGTCTTGAAGGTCAGATCCAATTTGTCTGATTTCAGCAGATACAGTTCCCGGCCCTTTTCATATTTCACCAGCTCATAAAAAGACATCTGGTCCGAACCACCATACGGAAAATCCGGGGAGTTGGCCCTGGCAAAAAGCTCAGGAGATCTGATAATCTCAACTGTACGCTGTCTCCACTCGTCGAAGAATGATAAGGCCCTTTCAGGGTGCTTCACCAACATCACTCCAGTATTGATTGGCCACTTCTCATCTTTAACAGTGAAGCCCACATCAAAATCCTGATCGAAAAACGATAAAGTTTCTCCGGTCACAAGAGTGTCCCCATCCAGCAGTACCAGCGGGATGTCCGGTGCTTCAGCCACGGCCTGCTCCCATATCAGGGTTTTCATGCTAATCCTTGTTACTTGATCACCCTCGAGGTCATGAGTCGTACATATGAATCTGCACTTATCGCCATATGCTTTCTGAAATGGAATAATTATATCATCGGCTATATCTTGCCAGTATACTGAAATTAATGGTTTAACACCTGATGAAAGAATAGATTCAATAGTGGTTAACAACATTCCAGAATACAGGTCACCGTAAGCCGATACAGCAAAATGAATTTGCCAGTAATTAGCATTTATTATCATTGGTCTGTTATTTTACCTCAAGATCTCTCTTCAACTCCTCTATCTCCATCTTTAAAACCTCAAACTCATCCAGTTTCCGCTTCAGGAAAGAACGGCTTAGCTGCACCCTGCTTTTTATTCCGGCAGGGGTCAGGATGTACATATAGGCTATCTTGTTCTTAGAATTCTTGAATCTCTTAGCCTTGATTAGTCCGGCATCTATGAGGTTGCTCAGAACAAAGTTGACACTGCCCAGGCTTACGCCGAGTTTTTGTGAAAGCTCCCGCTGGGAAAGCTTGTTATCCTTTGAGAGTTCTTTAAGGAGTTTCAGGTGATGGCCGTTCATTTAAGAATCAGTGAGTATTGAGCAATGAGCAAGAACCGGCAGGCGGGCTGCCGCCATTAAAAGGCACGAGGATGTCTTGTGTCTTTTTTGACTGATGAATTATTGGGGTAAAAAGATGAAGTATCTCAGGTGATGTGTTCAGCTACTGAACCAATATAAGGGATTGCTGCGTGGTTGTCAAGTTATCGGAATTCATCGGGTTTTATTCGAGATGTGTTTTCTGTCCGAAAGATATTTAACGACAATATCAACACAATCTTCCAATGGTGTTTCGTCTGTCTTTAAATGCAGTTCTGGGTTTACAGGGGTCTCATAGGGAGACGATATGCCTGTGAAACCGGGTATCTCACCCCTCCTTGCCCTGGCATACAGGCCTTTTGTGTCCCGGCTTTCGCATACCTCGAGACTGCTGTCACAGTATATCTCAATGAATCTTTCCCTGCCCACAAGTGTTCGCACCATCTCCCTGTCCTTACTGAAAGGTGATATGAAGGCGGTCATTGCAATTATGCCTGCCTCTATGAAAAGCTTTACCATCTCTCCGATACGCCTTATGTTTTCACTTCTGTCTTCGTCAGAAAAACCAAGGTCAGAGCAGAGGCCATGCCTTACATTATCTCCATCAAAGACAAATGTATGACAGCCCATATGAAAGAGCCTCTCTTCAATATAATGTGCCAGCGTTGATTTTCCTGAGCCTGAAAGTCCTGTAAACCAGAGGACAAAACCCTTATGTCCGTTCATAGTCTCTCTATGGGAAGGTGTAATGACCGCATGATGCCAGACTATGTTGTTGTTATTATTATTCATTGCTTTCCCACTCACTGCTCGGTTATACAGATGTCTGGTTATAAGTTGGTATCAGATCTTTCATCGTTGAAATTACGCCATCTTTGTCGGCGCCTAATGCCTTTATCTGTAATTCTATGAGCTGGTCAAAGAATTTCCCGGAATCCATGCCGTTTGTGTCGGATATTGCCATGTTTATCTTTTCGTGGGAAGTTGGAAGTATTTTTTCTTCTGAGTCAAACAATTCCTCGTAGAGTTTTTCTCCCGGTCTCAGCCCTGTAAAGACTATCTTAATGTCCTTTTCCGGCACTAATCCCGAAAGTGTAATCATATTCTTTGCGAGGTCCAAAATCTTTATCTGCTCGCCCATATCAAGAACAAACGTCTCTCCCCCTTTGCCCATGGCTGCGGCCTGCAGAACCAACTGGACCGCCTCAGGGATTGTCATAAAGAATCGCTGTATATCAGGATGTGTGACTGTGATTGGGCCGCCCTTTTTTAACTGTTCTCTGAAAAGGGGTACAACACTGCCGCTGCTCCCAAGGACATTGCCAAATCGTACGACTATGAATTTAGTGCTGCTGACCGCATTCATATGTCCAACCGCAATCTCTGCGATACGCTTTGATGCCCCCATTACGCTGGTAGGATTAACGGCCTTGTCTGTTGATATCTGCACAAATGTTCCGACACCGAACTGGTCAGATAACTCCATGACGTTCCAGGTACCCTGCACATTGTTTTTTACGCTCTCGATTATATTATCCTCCATCATGGGGACATGCTTATATGCAGCGGCGTGGAACACAATCTCCGGCTTGTATTTCTTGAATTTCATATACAATCTGTTCATGTCGCATATGTCGCCAATGACGACGCTGAAGAAGTCTCTCGAATATTTAGTTCCCAGCTCATGGTCAATAAAATAGAGCCCGTTTTCGTTGCGGTCATAAAGTACAAGGCTGCGGGGGTTATGTTTGATTATCTGTCTGCACAATTCTGAACCTATTGAACCTGCGGCGCCTGTAATGAAGACCCTTTTTCCACAAACAAGGTCCCGGATATTTTCCGGATTAATTGTTACAGGGTCCCTGAACAAAAGGTCTTCAATGGATATTTCCCTTATCTGATTCACCGTAACGTCGCCTTTTATGACATCCCTGAGGCTCGGCAGGGTCTTGAGCGATATATTGTGCTTCCTGCACTCACTCATGATCTTCTGTATCTGGACAGGTTTAGCAGAAGGTATAGCGATAATTATCTCCTCCGGTTCATGCTGTTTTATAAGATGCGGCAGGTCCTCTCCTGAACCAAGGACTGGCACAGAGTGGATCTTAAGCCCCTTCTTCTTTTTATCATCGTCAATAAAACCGGCTGCATGGTGTGTATATCCTGGATTTTTCAGCATATCCCTGAGCAGAAGTTCACCGGCATCCCCTGCCCCATATATAAAAACCCCTCTTTGTTCACTAAGCGTAAACCTCGACTTCTCCCGTAAAATCCTGGTCCCGAGCCTTACACCGCCCATTAACACGATAAGAAAGACTGCATCCATAATAAGTACTGAACGGGGATATGAATGAAGATCCAAGACTATGTATGTGATAAGCCCTATTATTATTGAGCTGAATGTTACCGCTTTTATGATATGGATAAGGTCTCTTACTCCGGCGTATCGCCACAGTCCTTTGTGGAGATCTGAGAAGTAGAAGAATCCAAACCTGATAAGCACGATAAACGGCAGTGTTACACCAATCATGTAATAGTAATCCGGAGGTATTCTCCATTCAAATCTGAGTAAGAAGGCAGACAGGTTTGATATCACAATCAGAATAAGGTGTACACACACTACTAATACCCTGCGATATTTCAGGATTTGGTTAGTGAGCATTTTCAATATTCCTCCTTATGAATTTCACAATTAATATGCAAAATTATTTTCAGCATCTTTTAACGCCGGATATGAAAGGTCCTTTGCTGAAAGGATGGGGGCCTCTAAAGGCCAGTCAATGTTTATGTCCGGGTCATTCCAGATAATACCCCGTTCATGTCCGGGTGAATATTCATTAGTGCATTTATATAAAACTTCAGCAGTATCGCTCAGTGTGAGAAATCCATGCGCAAAACCCTGAGGTATATAGATCATCGTATTGTTTTCATCGGAAAGTTCAATCCCAACCCATTTCCCAAAGTCTGGAGAGCCTTTTCTTATATCAACGGCCACGTCAAATATCCTTCCTTTTGAGCACCTCAATAATTTCCCCTGGGCCTTTGGATTAATCTGATAGTGAAGCCCTCGCAGTACACCCCTGGTAGATTGCGAATGGTTATCCTGAACGAAGTTATCTCTTATCCCTTCACCCTCAAAATCAGAATATTTGTATGTTTCAATAAAGAAGCCCCTCTCGTCCCGTAAGACACGCGGTTCAATAATCACCACTGCGGGAATTGATAGTCTTGTAAATTTAAAGGGCATAGTCTGGCTGCCGCCGCATAAAACCCCATGGCATCCTCAAAGGAAGTCAAAATAAAAAATTGTGGATGTGATGCCAAGACATAAGGGCTATAATGAAATGCAGTTGTGAATTATAGATAATGGTTGCACGGTTGTCAAGTCTGTACAAATCCAATGACTTGTAATTTCTATTAAATTTTCATATGATAGCACAACTATTATGAACAATCAGGATGAATATTCTGAAGATGAAATAAACTTACTGGATTATTGGCGTGTTATCTGGAAGCGGAAGGTACTTATAATCAGCGTTATTTTTTTAACGACCCTGATTAGTACCATTTTTTCATTATATGCAACCGAAATATTTCAGACAACAGCTATAATTTCTCCGGTCAGGGAAGATAAAGGGGGCGGAGGAATGTCTCTCCTTTCTCAGCAATTTGGCGGTTTAGGCAATATAGCCGGCATATCCCTTCCTTCTTCAAAATCTGCAGCAGAGATTATTAATCTCCTCAAATCCAATATGATCAGGGAAAAAATGATAGAAAAATATAATCTCCTCCCTGTATTATTTTCTGAAAATTGGGATAAGGAAAAGAAGGAATGGGTAAATAAGCCTCCAACAATGTGGGACGGTATCAGGGCGCTTAACTCTATAATTAATGTTAATAATAATGTTAAGGCAGATACAATTACCGTCTCAGCGGAATTTCATGACCCGGAGATAACAGTAGTCCTGGTTGACAACCTTCTCTCAACCCTTACCGAACATATGAGCAGGGAATCCAAAAAGTCGGCCCTTATAAAGAGAAAATATCTTGAGGAACAGTTGAGATCTACCTCTGACCCTCTTATCAGGCAGAAAATCTATAACCTTATCTCGCAGCAGGTGGAAACAGCAATGATGTCTGAAATGAATGAATTTTTTGCATACAAGATTATTGATCCCCCAAGGGTTCCTGACATGAGGATCAGGCCAAACAGACGTAATATTCTTGTCATCAGTTTTATTGCCTCATCATTCATGGGGATCTTTCTGGCATTCTTTTTTGAGTATATAAAGAAATTAAGGGAGGTGTAGATGTCCAGGCTGCATGTATTGCGGAATAATTTAAAAATCGGGTTTGTTTTTCTTACTTCTTTTTTTCTTCTGCTATTTAATAATGTCTCGGCTCAGGAACTTTCTATGGATAAAATACCTCCGCAGTTTCAGGCTTTTTTATCGCCGGGATTTGACATGGAATCCCTGACTCCTGAACAGTGTAAGGCAATTGAATCTGAATTATCAAAAAAGGGTGGTCAGGCGCCCCCTGAGGCGGAAAAGATTCTTAATAAGTGTGCAAGCCTGAAAAAATTAAAAAAGGCGGATAGTACGGAGAGTGCCGCTGAGGCAGAGGGAAAAGAAGATACAAAAGCCGGTCTTGAGTTTATTCAGAAAATGCCTGAGGAAAAGCGAACGCAGACTTTAGAGAGGTTCGGCCTTTCCTTTTTTACACCTGCAAGAAACAGGATAATTGCTGTAGAGGATATGATAAGTAAGGGAAAAACGCCTCAGGTCTCACAGAAAGACGCCGTCGCAGGGTTTGTAGGTCCTCTTGATATGGTCTCTTCTCATACTAATGCTACCATCCCTCCTCAATATTCACTCAGTCCGGGAGACAAAGTAACAATCTATTACTGGGGAGACCTTATTGAACTTTCCGAGGTTAAATTAACCCTTGATGAAAAGGGAGAGGTGTCTATTCCCAGGGCCGGAAGGATCGTTGCAAGGGGGATGACTATTTCTCAGTTTCAGGGTGCCGTAAGAGAACAGTTGCAGAGGGTGCTTGGTAAGAATTTAAGCCTGATTGCATCTCTGGACAGTCTCAGGAGTATTCAGATATTCATAACAGGGGAGGCATTTCGTCCCGGCAGTTATGCAGTAAGTGCGGTGACCACTCTTTTTAATGCCCTTTATGCAGGAGGAGGCCCTTCTGACACCGGCTCATTAAGAGATATCAAGCTAATCAGGAACAATAAGACAATTAATGTAGATTTTTATAATTATCTTCTGAAAGGAGAAAGCAGGGATGACTACCCGCTTCTGCCTGGGGATACAATCTTTATCTCTAAGACTGGAAGATTGGTAACTGTGGATGGAGAAGTAAACCGTCCCGGTATATATGAGTTAAAGGACGGGGAAAGATTAAAGGACGTTATCTTACTCGGTAATGGCATTAAACCTACCGGCATGCTGAAAAATGTTCAAATCAGGTCTGTTATACCGAACAAAGAACGGGTTGTTGTTGATCTTGATATAAGTAAAAGCGCTGTCTCTTCAAATTATGAACTTTTTGATGGTGATACTGTTTTGATTGCCGCTGTACTTCCGGAAACCAGGAATATCGTCACTATACAGGGGAGGGTTGAAAGACCGGGTGTATATGAATTAAAAAAGGAGATGAAGGTTTCTGACCTCTTTTCTGACATCAATAAACCGCTTGGAGAGGCTTACATGGAAAGGGCCGATATTCTCAGGCTGAATGAGGATAATAAAACCACATCATTAATCCCTGTCAACCTCGGCAAGGCACTGTCAAAAGAACCTTCTTATGACATCAAACTTGCTCCAATGGATAAACTCATCGTCTACTCTAAATGGGATATCAGCTTCTTTCCCCCGCGGAAAATCACGGTATTGGGTTCTGTCCAGAAACCGGGCGAATATGAACGATCGGAAGGAATGACCATTAAGGACTTGCTGATAAAGGCAGGAGGTCTGCTGCCGAATACCTACATGGATAAGGCAGACCTGCTGAGATATGATTTTGAAAGAGAGACCTATACCAATTTGTCTGTGGATTTATACAGGGTCATTGAGGGGCATGAGTCGGAATATAATGTGTTGCAGGACAAAGACCTGTTAAGGATATACTCCTTAAAGGACCTGGAGTTTACTGTTCCGCATGAGGTTTCTATTGTAGGGTCGGTCCAGCGGCCGGGGGTGTATACGCGCTTTGAAGGTATGAGGCTCAGTGATTTACTTCGTTTATCAGGCGGTATATTACCAGGAAGTTTTGAAATGATCGAGATCGCTAAGGCAAGGAATGTTGGAGAGATTAAGATAATGACGGTAAATCTGGAATCCCTGGTCAATGGCGAACAGGGCAAGGATCTGTTATTAAATGATTCGGACATCATAATGGTAAGGAAAAAGTCAGAGTTCTTTGACAAGCCTGCCTGGATTACCATTGAAGGCGAGGTTAAGTATCCGGGCGTCTACCCCCTTAAAGGGAAAGAGGATAAGCTTCGAGATCTCATTGAGAGGGCCGGAGGTTTAACAAAGTACGCCAACCCAAAAGGAACTGTGTTTACAAGAAAAAAAGAGCATTTCCCATCTGAGGAGCAGAGAAAAGATGTGTTCCTGGCTAATAAGATCACTGATTCATTAAATGAAATAGAATATGCGAGGCAGTTGGCAAGAAACCAGTGGCTGATGTATACAGAGGGCACGAAAAAAGATCTGTCCGTGAGTGCAGGGGCGGGAATTCCAATGGTTGCAACAAGCGGGTCGCCATCAGAGGCCGCTGCTATAGGACTTGCACCGGGGGTTGCCCAGTCTGCAGGGCTGGTGGCAGGCGGGATTATGGAAACCTTTGAGAGCGCCCCGGGGGTCGTTACTAAATCGAGAAGTTTTGGGGAGGCAGATTTGGCTCAATCAGAGAGGGTTATTATTAATCTGGATGATGCCTTAAAGGGGGGGAAAGATAACACAACAATTATGGATGGAGACTCTGTTTTTATTCCCCGGAGGGTTGAAACAGTAAGCGTTGTGGGCGCTGTAACAAGGCCCACTACAGTACACTTCAGGGCAAATACAAGACTCGGGTATTATATTGAAAAGTCAGGCGGTTTTTCGATTGATGCGGACCAGAAACAGGTCAAGGTCATGAGGGTGGATGGGAGTATAATACCTGCTGATAAGGTTAAATACCTTGAAGAAGGGGACATGGTTTATGTCCCTGCAAGGGTAATGAGCCTGGATATAGTGGGGAGGATAGACAAGATTATTGATGTGGTCAAGTTTACCCTTGTTACTACGGCAAGTGTAGTTGTGTTTGTCGCATTAATAGGATTATTTTAATGACCCTACCTTTGGTAAATTGTGATATAATGTTTTTCTTAAGATGGATAGTTCCTTAGAACGCCAGTTAGTCCTTATAGAGTCTTCAATAGATCGGGGGGAGTATAAGAAGGCCTCCTCGAATCTCGATAAAATAGCATCCATACATCCCGGAAAGAAAGATGTCCACTCGGAGATTGCCCTGCTATACGGTAAAATTGCCGACTCGCAGAGTGAATATTCTGCAGCAATAGAATTCTATAAGCATGCCCTTAACGACGCCATTGCCTCCAGCCATGACAACGGACATGGCAAGTCCCTCAGGCGGATAGGGGCGATACATTCCAAGAAGGGGAAGTATGCAGAGGCTATAAAATGTTTTGAAGAGGCGCTTGAAATATTTAAAAAAAGCGGTGACAAGACCGAAGAGGGCGGGGTATTCAATAACATCGGTACGATAAAGGCTATTCAGGGCAGGGCAGATGAGGCTAATAAATATTTTAAGATGGCCCTGCAAATCCATAAGTCACAGCGAAAGGCCCTTGAAATTGGCCACGATTACAGCAGTTTCGGCATCCTGTACAAGTTCCAGGGGGATTACAAAAAAGCGATGAGCTATTATGAGAAGGCCCTGGAGATTTACAGGAAAGAAGGATTCAGGCTTGGTGAAGGAAATATCTATGCAAATATCGGAAATGTCCTCAGCAAAAGGGGGGATTACTCAAGCGCCCTCGAACATCATAAGCGCGCACTTTCAATTCACCGCCGCCTGCTGAACAGGATATGGGAAGGCAATGACTACACCAATATCGGCAATATCTACAACATCCAGGGGGACCGGAGTAACGCCATCCGCTACTATGAGAAGGCGCTGAAGATTCATTCCCGGCTGGGTCACAGGCTGGGGGAGGCCAATGACCATGCCAATCTTGGAACTATCTATGCAGAAATGGGTAAGTATGACAAGGCATTGATTTTTTACAAAAAGGCATTAACAATCCATAAGCGGTTGACTAACCGTCTTGGTGAAGGAAGCGACTATTCCAATATCGCAAATGTATATAGTCAAAAAGGAGATTATTCGAGGGCGCTCGAATATTATAATAAAGCACTCAGGATTCATGAAGAGCTGAACAACCTTTTAGGTGTTGGAAGCGTATATACAAATATAGGAAATACATACTGTCATCAGGGAGATTATGACAAGGCGCTTGATTTTCATCAAAAGGCCCGCCGGATTCACAATAATATGGGTAATAAGCTGGGTGTTGGAAATGTGTATGCCAACATCGGCAATATTTACAGCAGTAAGGGAGATTTTGACTCTGCCCTTAAATATCAGGAGATGGCGCTTGATGTCTTCAAGGAAATAGGCAGCAGGACCGGGGAACAGGGATCGCTTGCCAATATTCAGGTCAGTCTTGGGAATATTTACAGCAGCAGGGGTGATTATGACAAGGCGCTTGATTTTCTTTTCAGGGCAGTGGATATTTATAAACATATTGACAACAAGGCCGGCATAGGGAATGCTTATGCCCAGATAGGATCTGTCTACAGCAGTAAGGGAGACTACAAGAAGGGGTTAAATTTTCTTTCTAATGCCCTTAATATACATACGATGCTGAGTGACAGGCGTTCCATGGAACTTGATTACCTGGGTATAGGGAATATTTATATAAAGTGTGGGGAATACAAAAAGGCACTTCATTTCAATAGAAAAGCCCTGAAACTCCATAAGTCAAAAAATTAAATGGATTATATTATCCTCTGTCAGGATGAGCTGCCGTATTTCTTATTGCTCCTAAAAACCCTTTCTTCCAAAAGGGACTCCGTACATTTTATTGTTAATAATCAGGATCTGTATCAGAGGCTCCAGGATCACGGGGTCTCAGCAGAGGTATCTTCCTTTAACAGAGATAAGGACAGGTTTTTCAGAAACCTGCGATTAAAACCTGACAGCTGTCTGATTATATCAGTAAAGAACAAGGCCTTTCTGTCAAGAATATTAAAGCTGGTAGCAAAGTATCACCCTTATCAGCCAACAATAATAATTGAAGAAAAAGATGTTGATTTGCCGGAACAGCTCAGCGCCAGGATTTTGAAACCATCGCTGATATTTACTCGACTTTGCCTTCCAAGGATAGAGGAGGCATTTATAAAGAAACATGTCCATCAGATAAGGGAACTGTTTAAGGACAAGGACAGGATTCTCCTGCTGATACAGTCAGACCCTGACCCTGATGCAATCGCAAGCGCTCTCGCCTTTCGTCACCTTATAGGACGCAACAGATCCACTGCACATATTGCATCTTTTGGAGAGGTTACAAGACCTGAGAATGTAGCGATGCTAAGGTTACTCGATATTGAGATTGAAAAAATCACACCGGATGTCATACAAAAATATGACAGCCTCTGCATGCTGGATGTTCAGCCTCCCCATCTCTTTACCAACAGCAATCAGTGTATAAATATGGTAGACGTTGTCATTGACCACCACCCGGATAAACCAGGTTATCTGGCAAAGATAAAAGACATCAAGGCTAACTACGGGGCAACCTCTACTATCCTTACTGAATATTTAAGGGCTGTTGATTTTAGTATCTCTCAGCGCCTCGCTACTGCGCTCCTCTATGGTATAAAGAGTGATACCCTGCTGCTTGGAAGGGGGGTTGACCCTGCGGACATCGAGGCATTCTCGTATCTGTATCCCCGCGCTAACACAAATATCCTGAGGAAAATAGAGCGCCCTGAGGTATATCCGGAAGATATAGATTCCTTCAGCAATGCCCTCAAGAACAGAAAGATCATTAATAATATCTTATTTTCTCACCTTGGCAGGGTGAGACGGGAAGACGTAATACCCCACTTTGCCGACTTTTCCTTACAGATAGAGGGGGTGGAGTGGTCAGTTGTCTCTGGAATATTCAAGGGCAATCTGATAATATCTGTCAGAAACGTTGGATATGTCCGGAGTGCGGGCGTTATTATGAAGAATGCATTCAATCAGCTTGGCAGTGCCGGCGGGCACAGTCATATGGCGAAGGCTGTAGTCCCGTTAAAGAACTTTTATAAGTTTTTTGGCGACAGACGTGAATCAACCATAAGGGACCGGATAGTAGATTTATTCCTTGCCGGATTTGATGAGACAACCAAAGAACAGGAGGATTAAGCGATGATTTATAACGTATTCTACAAGAATCTGGAGCCTATGCCGCAGGTGGAAGCGATGCTTGAAAAAAAGGTCAGCAAGGTAGAAGAACTTCTTTCGACATTTGATGAGGATACAATAAGCCTTGAGGTATCATTTGAAAAACATGCAAGACGGGAGGAATATTATGCTGCACTGACTCTTTCCGTCCCAAGAAAAAAGTTGCGGGCGAAAGACCAGGGGTTTGATGCCTTTAATGCGATGAACCTTGCGTTTGACGAATTGCTGAGGGAGGTAAAGAAGTTCAAAGACATGATGAAAAAGGAGCATACATATAAAATACGCCGTGCAGAGAAAAAACCGAGAAAACAGGAATAACTTGTATGGTATGTGGGCAGAATGGATATAAATGACAGGATTATAAGCCTCTTCGGGGACAGCATAAGTGTAAAGGAGCAGTTTATATCGCAGTATGCATCCATGATAAGGGAGGTCTCTGATTTAATTGTCTCCTGCTTCAGTAATGGAAACAAGCTTTTGTTGATGGGCAATGGCGGAAGTTCTTCCGATGCGTCGCATATAGCCGGTGAATTCGTCGGCAGGTTTCACAATGACCGCCCTCCGCTCCCTGCGATTGCGCTTAATACTGACACGGCAGTCATAACCTGCATAGGCAATGACTATGGTTACAATGAGATCTTCAGCCGTCAGGTGGAAGCCCTTACAGGAGAGGGAGATGTAGTAATAGCAATCAGCACAAGCGGCAACTCGCAAAATGTCATAGCGGCTGTAGAAACAGCCAGGAAGAAGGGTAATACTACAATCGGCATGACCGGCGGAAGCGGCGGTAAGCTTGCCTCACTTGTGGACTATGCCTTCATCGTCCCTTCAAAAGACACTCCCCGAATACAGGAGGTCCATATTACCCTGGGTCATGTAATATGTCAGGTTGTGGAAGACGCCCTGTTTGGAAAAGCTTAGCATGGTTCTCAATATTTCTGAATTATCCTCAAAAGTTAAGACGTTAAAGCAGGACGGAAAACGTATTGTCTTTACTAATGGCTGTTTCGATATCATCCATGTGGGTCATGTGCGGTATCTTAAGGAGGCGCGCAAACTCGGTGATGTGCTTATTGTTGGATTAAACAGTGACGAGTCTGTAAGAACCATAAAGGGGACAAGCCGTCCAATCGTCCCGCAGGCAGAACGTGCTGAGGTTCTGTCATCTCTCAGGAGTGTAGACTACGTTGTTATCTTTAATGAGCCCGACCCTTACAATACGATTGCAGCATTGAAACCCGACATTCTCGTTAAGGGTGGTGACTGGCATATTGAAAATATTATTGGAAGGGATATTGTGGAATCGTGCGGCGGGAAGGTCTGTACAATTCCGTTTATTGAAGGAGCGTCATCAACAAATATTATCGAGAGTATAATAACTAAATGCAGGGTGAAAATAAGTTGAGTTGAATGTATCCTTTTTATCATATCATCAATGAAATTACAAAAGAGACCCCGAAACGGTTTCGCGATGACAGGGAGGCTATATTATCGGGTGAGCGGGTCTCTAAGATCAGCGGCCTCTGGGGCTCATCGAAGGCCCTCTTTCTTACTGAACTTTTTGATCGTACTGAGCACTCTGTTTTCGTTGTAACTGCGGACAGTGAATCATCTGAGACCTTGATAACTGATCTGAGGTTTTTTTCACAGTTCTTCCCTTCAAAACCTGAGGTATTTTCTTTTCCATACTGGGAAATACTGCCTTATGACACTATACAGCCCCACACAGATATAACGCATTTAAGGATGTCAGGATATCTCGCTTTATTATCAGGAAGACGCGGGATCTTTGTCTGTCCGTCTTATTCAATGATCCAGCAGGTGATAACTCCCGGCAAATTACAGGGCCTGATAAAGAGGATAGAACCTGGAATGGAATTAGAAAAAGAGGCGCTTGCAGCACACCTGGTGGATGCCGGCTATGAGCCATCTGACCTGGTTGTAAAGAGGGGTCTTTTCTCAATACGCGGCGGTATAGTAGACTTATTCTCGCCATCTGCAGAAAGTCCCGTCAGGCTGGAATTTTTCGGGGATACGATTGAATCTTTGAGGAGTTTTGACCCTGAAACACAGCGGTCTGTAACTAAAATGGATACTGCCGTTATTCTGCCGGCTAAAGAGCTTCCGCATCTTGAGATCCATCACAAGGACTACCCCTCAATATCAGAAAAAAACTCCGGGGGGGCGGGCAGCGGCTCTCTCTTTGAATATCTTTCTGCTGATGATTTTGTCGTATTTGATGAGGCTGAAGAGATTAAACATAATGCTGCTGAATACTGGACTCAGATAGTGGAGATATATAAGGACGCCCTGCTCCAGGGACGCAAGGTGCAGGAACCGGAGAAATTATATTTTCCGTGGGATGAGATATCAGATATCCGGAGTCTTTTTAAGAATAATATAGATATTCAATCACTGCCGGTAGAAGGAACGATATCAGTATTTATTAATTCAATTTCATCACTGAATGCAGGCTCCCTGTCATCAGGTGCAGACTCCCGGTCATCCCGAACTTTTTTCGGGATATCTACGTCTGATACCCAGAAACAAGTTCAGGGCAGCAGGCTGAAGGGTTCTTCATTAAAAGAGACCGCAGAGGCGCTAAACCTTTACAGAAAAGAAAATCTTCTGATTCTCGTGTCACCGACAGACGGACAGGCTGAGCGGTTCAGGGATGTGCTTATGGAATATGACATTCCTGCAGCCATTATGGCCGCAGGACCAAACGGGAGACTGCAATTCCCCGCTCAAGAAAAAGATGGGAGGGGGGGATTGAAGCAGAGTTTTCCCATACACATATTGTCGGGACACCTCTCTTCAGGTTTCATATATCCGGATGCCGACCTGATCTTTATTACAGAAGAAGAGGTTTTCGGTAAACGAAGCAGGCGGCGATCCCCTCCAAAACAAAAGGCCCGCCCCTTTCAGACATCATTTCAGGACCTGCATAAAGGCGACTACGTGGTCCATCTCCAGCACGGCATAGGGCAGTATGACGGCCTTGTGAGAAAGACTTTGAGCGGAGGAGAAGGAGATTTTTTATGCATCAGATATTCAGGCAATGACTTTGTATATGTCCCTGTCAGCAAAATGGACCTCGTTCAGAAATATGCCGGTGCAGAGGGGCACGCCCCGCACATTGACAAACTCCAGGGTTCTCAGTGGGAAAAGACAAAGAGGCGGGTTGAGAAGGCGATTGAAGAGATTGCAGAGGACCTTGTTGAACTCTATGCAACGCGTATGGTTGTAGAGAGGTCTCCCTATCTACCGGAAAATCATCTTATGAAGGAGTTTGAATCTTCATTTGAATTTGATGAGACTCCGGACCAGCTTAATGCGATAGAAGATGTAATGAGGGACCTTGGGACACAGAAACCGATGGACAGGCTTATCTGCGGGGATGTCGGATACGGAAAAACAGAGGTTGCCCTCAGGGCAGCCTGTAAAGTGGTTATTGAGGGAAAGCAGGCCGCAATTCTTGTACCTACTACCCTTCTGGCCCAGCAGCACTATCAGACATTTGCCCGGAGGTTTGCATCTTTTCCCGTCAGGGTCGAGATGCTGAGCCGTTTCAGGACCCTTAAGGAACAGAAAGAGATTATCAGGGGACTTGCAGAGGGTACTATTGATATTGTTATAGGTACACACGGCCTGCTGCAGAAAAGTATTTCATTCAGAAACGCCGGTATCTTCATAGTTGATGAGGAGCAGAGGTTCGGGGTCTCACAGAAGGAGAGGTTAAAACAGATACGTAAAAGTGTAGATGTTCTGTCCCTCTCCGCCACACCTATTCCGCGAACCCTGCAGATGGCCCTGCTTGGAATCCGCGATTTAAGTGTTATTGAGACGCCTCCGGAAGACCGGCTTGCCATTCATAGCGTCATAATCCCCTTTGATAAAAAGATAATAAGGCGCGCGATCCTGAGGGAGTTTGACAGGGGGGGGAGTGTATATTTTGTTCATAACAGGGTAGAAAACATTGCAGGCATGGCAGGTCTCCTGCAGGAACTCGTCCCGGAGGCACGGATTGGGGTGGCCCATGGGCAGATGAGGGAGCGTCTGCTGGAAGGTGTCATGTCTAAATTTATAAATGGTGATTATAACCTCCTTGTCTGTACCGCTATTGTTGAGTCAGGTCTTGATATACCGGAGGCAAATACAATTATCATCAATCGTTCGGACATGTTTGGTCTTGCCGATCTGTATCAGCTAAGGGGGCGAGTCGGGCGTTCCGGTCATCAGGCATACGCCTATCTGATAGTGCCTGGAGAGGATGCTCTGACTGCAGATTCCAGGAAAAGAATAAAGGCTATTCAGGAGCTGACCGGTCTCGGGGCAGGCTTCCGTCTTGCAAATAAAGACCTCGAGATACGCGGGGCGGGTAACCTGCTTGGCCGCAGGCAGTCTGGCCACATTGCGTCCGTAGGTTTTGAACTTTATACACAAATGCTTGACCGGGCGGTAAAACAATTCCGTGGTGAAAAGGTTGAGGATGATTTTATTCCTACGATAAACCTGAGGATAGCGTCATTTATCCCTGAGGAGTATATAAGCGACCCATCTCAGAGACTTTCCGTATATAAGAGACTCGCCTCTATAAGAGAAGATGCGCAGATTGTCTCTATAAGGGAAGAGTTGCTTGACCGTTATGGTCCTGTGCCTGTACAGGTAGAAAACCTTTTAAAGGTCATAGAAATCAAGTTAATCGCCTGTATGGCCAGGGTATCAAAGATTGAAGATGGTGATGGAGGGATTGTTATTACAGTTGACCCCCAAGTTACTGTAAATAACAGGGATATACTCCAGAAACTTCTTAAAGTCTATGCCAGAAAAATCCAGTTTATCTCTGAATATAAATTTCTTCTTTCATTGAAAGATAAAGAGCCTTATTCGCTGTTTTCTGAGATAATATACTGCTTGAAAGTTATAGGGGGGTATGTTTAAATAATACATTTATAATAACAAAAGGAGAGAAGATGAATAAAAGACTTGTTTTTTTATCTGCAGTGCTGGTTTCTTCAATGACCTTATCAACCATTTCCTGCAATAAGAAGGAGACTGTCACTGCAAAGGGTGGAGACAGCGGACCAGTACTTGCCAGGATCAATGATACAGAGATAACCCTTGCTGCTTTCAATGAAAGACTTAAGGAGTATCCTTCTCTTGCACATGGGGGAAACCTTGATTTTGAGACGAAGAAAGGTTTTCTTGATAATCTGGTAGTAAGGGAACTGTTATATCAGGAATCTCTTCGTACAGGCCTGGACAAAGAAAAAGAGACGGCTGACATGCTTGAAGAGATGAGGAAGAGGATACTTGTTGAAAAATTATTTAAAAAGGAACTGGAAGAAAATTTAAAGATTTCAGACGAAGAGTTAAAAAAATATTATGATGAGCATCCTGAAGAAGCAAAGGCGCCGGTTGAAGTCAAGGCCAGCCATATCCTTTTAAAGACACGTGAAGAGGCGGAATCTGTTCTGAAAAAACTTTCGGCAGGTTCAAAATTTGAAGACCTTGCAAAGGCATCTTCAATTGATACAGGCAGTAAGGTTCGTGGTGGAGATCTTGGTTATTTTCAATCAGGGGTCATGGTACCTGAATTTGAAGAAGCGGCCATGAAATTACAGAAAGGTGAGACAAGCAGTATTGTTGAGTCACGTTTTGGTTTTCATATCATAAAGGTTACTGACAAGAGGACGGGAAAATCGAAGAGTTTTGATGAGGCCAGGACAGAATTGGAACAAACTCTTTTAAAGAAAAAGAAGAAAGAAAAGTTTGATAATCTCATAGCAGGACTCAAATCAAAGGCAAATATAACTATTAAGGAAGACCTGTTAAAACAATAATGATCCGGATGAACAAGTTAAAAATAATAATAGCCTGTTTAATTATTTCTTCTTCCTGTCTTTACAATGCATACGCATCGGAAGACAGGATTGTTGCTATTGTTAATGATGATATTATCACGTCAAGCGAGCTGAGGGCTGCAGACACTAAGGTTTTTCCGTCAGCATCCCTGTCATTTTTAATTGAAAAGAAATTACAGCTTCAGGCGGCCAGGAAGAAAGGTATATCAGTTAATAATGAAGAAGTGGAAGCGGCCCTCAATGACATAAAAAAAATGAACAGATTTAGTTCTGATGAAGAGATGACAGAGGCATTGTTAAAAGAGGGAATTTCAATAGAAGATTATAAGAGAGAAATAAAAGAGCAGTTAATTATTCTCAAGGTTGTTAACAGGGAGGTAAAATCCAAAATTTCCGTAAGTGATAAGGAAGTTGAGAATTATTATCAGTCGAATAAGGGTTTTTTCAGGGAGCAGGAGAGAATCAGAATTGGTTATGTAAATGTGCCTGTTAAATCATCAGACTCAGAGGATGATGTAAATAAGGCCTTGAGAAAAATTAACAATATTCTAATAGATCTTAATAATAACCTATCCATATCTGAAGTTAAGAGGAGGTATTCTGATTCAAGGGATATAAACTTCGTTAGTGACCTTGGGTTTGTTAAAAAGGGTGATTTATTGCCTGAACTTGAAAATCCGGCATTCAGTCTTAAAGAAGGCGAGGTAAGTGACATCATACAGACCTCTGCAGGTTTTTACATAATAAAAAAGATTGAGGTTAAAAAAACAGAGTTTAAACCACTGGATGAGGTTAAAGACAAGATAAGAGAGTCATTGTTTCAGGATAAGGGTGAAAATGCTTACAAGGACTGGTTATATAACCTGAAGACTTCTTCTTACATAAATATTTATATATAAGATATAGTAATAGTAGTAAGGGCTGTTAACTTGTTGATAGCTTTGTAACGTTTTGTAAAATAAGGATAATAAAAGAGATTAACATGTGTATAAAAAGGACCTTTTTTAAGAATAAATCCGTTGCCTTTAAATTAATAGTCTGTTATAGTAATAAATCCTTCAGTAAGTCTCATAAAAACACATAAGTTGCATATATTGTGTAACACAACTCTTTGTAATATATGTAATTAACATAGTTATTAACACCTGTTAATAACTGTGTTTGTAAGTTGGTTACAGGATGTTTATATGGATATCTGGGAATTAAGTCTTTCAGAAATAGAAAACATTATTACAAAACAGAGTTTTGATAACTGGTTTCGTTCGACCAGGCTCCACTCTTTTAAAGAGAATTTAATGGAGGTTGGTGTTCCCAGTATATTTCTTGGCAACTGGTTAAAAGACCATTTTATGGATGTCATTAAGAATACAGTAAAAAAAGTTGCTGGAAAAGATATAGATATAGAATTTATTGTCTGTGATGATTTGAAAGAAGCTGCAACTGAGTCATCTCCTGCGGTAAGCATAAAGAAAAAGAGAGATGAAAAACTAAATCCGAAATATACCTTTGATTCGTTTGTAATTGGTCCGAGCAATCAGTTTGCCCATGCAGCCACAAGGGCTGTGGCTGAAGGCCCTGGTAAAGGCTATAATCCGTTATTTATTTACAGCGGTGTTGGACTGGGAAAGACTCACCTTCTTAATGCCATAGGAAATCATATTATGGCGGCAAAACCTTCATACAGGATCCTTTATGTATCTTCCGAGCAATTTACCAATGAGGTTATACAGGCGATTCTAAACAATAAAACAATAGAGTTGAGAAACAAATACAGAAACAATATTGATGTCCTGCTGATGGATGATATTCAATTCATAGCCGGTAAAGACAGGACAGTTGAAGAGTTCTTCTATACTTTTAATACCCTTTATGATGCCCATAAACAGATAGTGATAACGAGTGACCGTTTTCCTAAAGATATACAGCATATAGATGAAAGGCTCCGTTCAAGGTTTGAGTGGGGATTGCTGGCGGATATACAACCACCGGACATTGAGACAAGGATAGCGATTCTGAAAAAGAAGGCGGCCGGTGAGTTCCCTCATGTAAATTTCCCGGATGAGGTTGCCATTTTTCTGGCTGAGAACATTAAGACCAATGTCAGAGAGCTGGAAGGGGCCTTGATAAGGCTTGGTGCTTTTTCCTCCCTTACAGGGCAGGAGCTTTCCTATGATCTCGCAAAGCGGATTTTTAAAGATATTATCAGGGAGAGGGAAGAAAAGATTACCGTCGAAAAAATCCAGAAGGTGATAACAGCACACTTTAACATAAAACTTGCGGATCTTAAGTCAAAGAAGAGGACAAAGACACTGGTTGTTCCCCGGCAGATAGCAATGTACTTGAGCAGGGAACTCCTCAAGATGTCTTTTCCTGAAATAGGAAGGTTTTTTGGCGGAAAGGATCACTCAACGGTAATATATGCATGCAACTTAATTGAGAAACAGAAGGAGAAAGACACTAATATGGTTTATCTTATAGAAGATCTGATAAAGAAGATAAAAGAATGAAAAAAATGCTGAAAAACACCCATCTGCGGCGTCAGGACAGTAGATTTGAGCCTCAACGTACGGACAGTACGCCTCGACCCAAATCTACAGCCCTTCCTTGCATATGGGTATTTTTGAGCATTTTTTTGGTTGCATAGTTAATATCTTATGGAAGGAAGGTGCGTACATGAAACTTCAAATTGAAAAAGGTGTTTTATTGTTAGGGCTGCAGAGGGTGCAGGGTATAATTGACAGGAGAAGCACAGTGCCAATACTTTCAAATATTCTGCTTGACGGTAAAGTGTCAACTTCTGAATCCAGTCATGCCATCCTGGACATTATCGCTACAGATCTTGAAATCGGGATGAGGGGATCTTATCCTGCTCAGGTCCATAGAGCAGGGGCGATAGTGGTTTCTGGCAGGAAACTCTATGATATAGTAAGGGAACTCCCTGATGGAAACGTTGATTTTACTGTAGAAGACGGGAAACTGTTAACTATAAGGGCAGGCAAAAGTCTTTTCAAAATAACCGGTTTTAATAAAGAAGATTTTCCATCACTTCCTGAGGTAATGGAAAACAAGATGATCGAGGTAGAATCCCAGATATTCGGGGATATGATAAAAAAGACCCTTTTTGCTGTCGCTGATGCGGATGCAAGACATGTATTAAACGGAGCTTTACTGGAAATTGAAAAAGAAGATGAAAAAAAGGCAACAATACGCATGGTTGGTACTGATGGTCACAGGCTGGCCCTATGTGAAAGGAATCTGGGGACAGATTCAGGCACTATCCCCGCAAAGGAACACACACAGACGATTATACCTAAGAAGACGCTGCACGAGATGCGCAGATATCTGGATGTAAATGAGAAAATAAAGATCGGTATTGGGGAAAAAGAAATCTCATTAAAGGGAGATGATATATTCATAACATCACGGCTCATTGACGGTATATATCCAAACTATAAACAGGTTATACCTAAAGGCGGGGATCAGATCATCAGGATCAACCGGCAGACGTTTATGAATGTTATTAAACGTATTTCAGTGATGTCCCGTGAAAAGACCAAGGCTTTGCTGATTGAGTTTACCCGGAACAGTGCAACTTTGAAGGCTAAGGATCCGGAAATTGGCGAGGCAGTAGAGGATTTTGATATTCAGTATGAGGGTAAAGGGCTTACAGTCAGCCTTAACTATCAGTATGTGCTTGATGCACTTGATTCTATGAATGATGAGGACGTGATCATTGAGTCACAGACAAACCTGACCCCGTGCATTATAAGGCACGAAAAAGACCCTGACCACCTGTGCATAGTGATGCCTATGAGGGTGCAGGATGGCGAGTAGAGCGAGGTAATATGGAAGAACAATATACTGCAGAAAATATAAAGGTGCTGGAAGGGCTTGAGGCTGTAAGAAAACGGCCTTCAATGTACATAGGTAATACTGGTACAGAAGGTCTCCATCACCTGGTTTACGAGGTCGTTGATAACAGCATTGATGAGTCAATGGCTGGATACTGCGAGAATGTCGAGGTTATTGTCCATATTGATAACAGTGTTACAGTTATAGACAACGGCAGGGGTATACCTGTTGATATGCATCCGACACAAAACAGGCCTGCTGCCGAGGTTGTACTGACCGTACTTCATTCAGGAGGAAAATTTGATAATGCAACCTATAAGGTATCAGGCGGTCTCCATGGGGTAGGGGTTTCGGTCGTAAATGCATTGGCTGAGTGGCTTGAACTTGAAATAAAAAGGGACGGTTCTGTTTATCAGCAGAGGTATGAGCGGGGAAATCCTGTCACACCGCTCAACATTGTAGGCAAGACAAAGAAATGCGGCACGAAGATTACATTCAAACCGGATAAGGAAATATTTGAATATACAGAGTTCAGTTTTGATACGCTCGCACACAGGCTGCGGGAGCTCGCCTTCCTGAATAAGGGGCTTGAGATTTCAATTACAGATGAGCGTACGCGAAAGTCCGGTCTGTATAAATACAAGGGCGGTATAGTTCAGTTTGTGGATCATTTGAATGAAAACAAGAATGCCATTCATAACCCGGTTTATGTAACCGCTGAAAAAGGTGGTGTTATTCTTGAGACGGCCATTCAATATAATGACAGTTATGCTGAAAACCTTTTTTCCTTTGCCAACAATATTAATACCAAGGAAGGCGGGACTCACCTTATAGGTTTCAAGGCAGCCCTTACGCGGACGATCAATTCCTATGCTGCAGGAAATAATATGCTTAAAGGTGAGACATTAACTGGTGATGATATAAGAGAAGGGCTTACCGCAGTAGTCAGCATAAAGCTGCCCAATCCGCAGTTTGAAGGACAGACAAAGACGAAACTCGGCAACAGTGAGATAAAGGGGTTGGTAGAAACCGTGGTCAACGAACATCTTGGGACGTTCTTTGAGGAAAACCCCTCTGTTGCACGGAAGATAGTTGATAAGGCATTGAATGCTGCAAGGGCAAGAGAGGCTGCAAGAAAGGCCAAAGAGCTTATCAGGAGAAAAAATGCAATGGACGGCGGCAACCTGCCGGGTAAGCTTGCGGACTGTTCCGAAAAAGACCCTGAGTTCTGTGAATTATTCCTTGTTGAAGGAGATTCTGCAGGCGGTTCTGCCAAACAGGGAAGGGACAGGCGAAATCAGGCGATATTGCCGCTCCGCGGCAAGATATTGAATGTTGAAAAGGCGCGTTTTGACAAGATACTTTCATCTGAAGAAATAAGGACTATTATAACTGCCCTTGGCACAGGTATCGGGTCCGAGGATTTTGATTTGTCGAGGGCGAGGTACCACAAAATAATAATAATGACTGATGCTGATGTAGACGGCGCTCATATAAGAACGCTCATACTAACCTTTTTCTACAGACAGATGCCTCAGCTTATTGAGAACAAATATATCTATATTGCACAGCCCCCGCTGTTTAAGGTATCACGGCAGAAGTCTGAGAAGTATATCAAGGATGAAGCCGGACTCAACAGTTTTCTGATAAAGGCAGCCTCTGATGAATTAGAACTTCTGGATAAGGAGAAAAACTCCTGGATAAAAGGGGAG
Source organism: uncultured Nitrospiraceae bacterium (assembly GCA_964611625.1). GTDB lineage: Bacteria > Nitrospirota > 9FT-COMBO-42-15 > HDB-SIOI813 > HDB-SIOI813 > RBG-16-43-11. The sequence continues at coordinate 140,019 of CAZTAM010000001.1, forward strand.
AGGCTTGAAAAGCTTCTTATCAAGCTTGTTACGTACAAGAGTCTTATTGATCAGATGTCTAAAAAGCAGAACGACCCTGATGTTATTAGTACACTGACTCAGTCAGATATAGACAGGGAGTCATTGAAGGACCGCAGCATTGTGGAAGGGCTTATTACAAAGATAAAAGACAGGTTTTCCTCACGGAGGCCGGGTGATTCGTTAACGGTTGAGATCGTAGGAGATGAGGAGCACAAGTCGTTTAAGCTTGAGATTGAGATTAGGAGATCCGGGGTACATCAGACAATGATAATTGATGAAGACTTCATCTCCTCTCCTGAATTCAGGGAGTTGAAGGCCCTGTCACCGGGTAAGACAGGACTCGGCATGGCGCCTTATAAAGTGCGCGCAGAGGATAAGGAGTATGACCTCGATACATCATCAGCGCTCCTGACATTTGTCATGGATATAAGTAAGAAGGGTTTGAATATACAGCGATACAAGGGGCTTGGGGAGATGAATCCTGATCAGTTGTGGGAGACGACAATGAATCCGGAGACCAGGACACTGCTGCAGGTTGCACTGGACGATAGTGTTGTGGCCGACGAGATATTTACAATCCTGATGGGGGATCAGGTTGAACCGAGAAGGAAGTTTATTGAGGATAATGCCAGGGAAGTAAAAAACCTCGATGTGTAGTTCACGCTGAAAAACGCCCATCTGCGGCGTCAGGACTTTGAATTTGAGTTTCAACGTACTAACAAACTAACAAGTACGCCTCAATTCAAATTCAAAGTCCTTCCTTGCACCTGGGCATTTTTGAGCGTGAACCTGGCATGCGATATAATAAATTGCTGGAAAGAAAAGAATGGGAGTTCCCAAATGTCAATCGTGTCACCCTGAACTTGTTTCAGGGTCTCGAATGACGCAGGGTCAGGAGATCCCGAAACAAGTTCGGGATGACAGGTGACAATGAAGGACAGGGAGGGGATGACTTGGCTATAGGCGGGGAAAAGAAGGTTCCGGTAAGTATAGAAGATGAGATGCGGTCTTCGTATCTTGACTATGCAATGAGTGTTATTGTTGGAAGGGCACTGCCGGATGTCAGAGACGGCCTGAAGCCAGTGCACAGACGTGTCCTGTTCGCCATGCATGAGATGGGTGTTGTATGGAACAGGGCGTATAAGAAATCAGCGAGGATCGTCGGTGACGTAATAGGTAAATATCACCCGCACGGTGATGTGGCAGTTTATGATACCGCTGTAAGGCTTGCGCAGGACTTCTCCATGAGATATCCGCTGATTGACGGGCAGGGGAATTTTGGTTCTGTGGACGGAGACCCACCTGCAGCGATGCGTTATACCGAGATCAGGATGGACAGGATTACCAGCGAGATGCTGGCTGATATAGATAAAGAGACCGTGGATTTTGTCCCCAATTATGACGGCTCAATGGAGGAACCGACAGTCCTCCCTGCAAAGGTTCCAAACCTTCTGATCAATGGTTCATCAGGCATTGCAGTTGGTATGGCGACAAACATACCGCCGCATAATCTTGGTGAGATAATAGACGGTTTGGTTATGTACATAGAAAACCCTGAAGTAACCGTGGATGAGCTCACAGAATTAATAAAGGGCCCTGACTTTCCCACCGCAGGTTTTATTCATGGTCTTACCGGGATCAAGGATGCATACAGGACAGGCAGGGGTATTGTTCAGATGAGGGCACGGGCTCTTATTGAGACAAATCAGAGAACAGACAGAGAGAGCATCATAATCACCGAGATCCCGTATCAGGTGAACAAGGCAAAGCTGATTGAAGCTATTGCAGGACTTGTAAGGGATAAGAAGATAGAGGGGATCTCTGAGGTAAGGGATGAATCAGACCGCGAGGGGATGCGTATAGTAATAGAAGTAAAACGCGGCGAGCAGTCAGCTATCATTCTTAATCATTTGTATAAACATACACAGATGCAGAGCAGTTTCGGCATCATCATGCTGGCCCTGGTTAATAATCAGCCAAGGGTACTGAATCTGAAAGAGATGCTCCGCTATTTTGTTGAACACCGGCGGGAGGTTGTTGTCCGGCGGAGCCAGTTTGAGCTGCGGAAGGCTGAGGCAAGGGCACATATATTGGAGGGTCTCAGGATAGCCCTGGCGAATCTTGATGAAATAATAAATCTGATAAAAAGATCAAGGACACCTGAGGAGGCAAAAGGATCCCTGATTGCCCGCTTTACGCTTTCGGCCATGCAGGCCCAGGCTATTCTCGATATGAGGCTGCAGAGGCTTACAGGCCTTGAGCGTGAAAAACTTGAAGAAGAATACAGACAGCTTATTGAGCTGATAGCATACCTGAATTCAGTACTCGCAAGTGAAGCCCTCGTAATGAAGATCATAACAGATGAGCTTAAAGTAATAAGAGACGCCTACTCAGATTCCCGGAGGACAGAGATCGTCCCTGAGACCAGAGAGATTGATATTGAAGACCTCATAGTTGAAGAGGACATGGTAATAACTATCTCGCACACAGGATATATCAAGAGAAATCCGGTTACCACTTACCGAAGCCAGAAGAGGGGCGGCAAGGGCAAGATAGGGATGGAGACGAAAGAGGAAGATTTTGTTGAACACCTCTTCGTGGCGTCCACTCATGACTACCTCCTGTTCTTTACGGACAGCGGTAAGGTCTATAGTATTAAGGTACACCAGATACCAGAGGCAGGAAGGCATGCAAAAGGCAAGGCCATTGTAAATCTTCTTCAACTGAACAAGGATGAGCGCGTTACGGCTGTATTGCCTGTAAAGGTCTTCAGTGAGAACGAATATGTTGTTATGGCTACGATAAAGGGAGTTGTAAAAAAGACCCCCCTGAACGCTTACAGCAATATCAGGGCAGGCGGCATAATAGGCATCCTTCTTGATGAAGGAGACAAATTAGGAACCGTGCGGATTACTTCAGGCAATCAGGAGATCCTGCTCAGCACGCATAATGGAATGTCCATACGCTTCAATGAGGATGACGTCAGGACTATAGGCAGGGTTGGCAGAGGTGTAAAGGGTATTGCCCTTGGTGAGGATGATTTTGTGGTGAATATGGAGATAGTTCAGAATAATTCTTCTATTCTTACGGTTACTGAACGGGGTTTTGGGAAAAGGACAGACCTGTCGGAATACAGGATGCAGGGGCGGGGAGGAAAAGGCATCCTGACCATCAAGGTCACCGCGAGAAACGGCAAGGCCATGTCTGCCATTCAGGTTACTGAAGATGATGAAATAATGATACTGACTTCTGCAGGAATGATAATAAGGATGAAGACCAGGGATATATCTATAATTGGCCGCAACACGCAGGGGGTAAAACTCATTAATATAGAAGATAATGATAAGGTTGTAGGTGTTGTAAAATTAGCAGAGAGGGAAGATGAAGAGGCTGTATAACACACGCCATCTTTACATTATTATAGTTGCTCTACTCGTATCCTCCTGTGCAATACCTGCTTATAGGCAGCCATATGCCGCAGGGTATGTTGAACGGGGTGTTGCGTCATGGTACGGGGAGGATTTTCATGGCAGACCGACATCAAGCGGTGAGATATACAACATGTATGACCTCACTGCGGCCCACAAACTCATGCCGCTTGGTACAGTCGCAAAAATTACCAATTTAGAAAATGATCAGTCTGTAGTGGTGAAGATTAATGACAGAGGTCCGTTTATTGAAGGCCGCATAATTGATCTGTCGTATTCAGCTGCCAGGGAACTCGGTATGGCCGAGAAGGGATTGTCCAGGGTTGAGATTAAGGTATTGAAGTGGGGAGAGAATTTGTCGGATTTTACGGTGCAGGTAGGGTCTTTTGCAGTGGAAGAGAATGCTGTGAGATTAAAGGCAAGGCTGAACCTTAAATATAAGGACGTTCATATTAAAACATATGAAGCTAAAGACCAGCAATATTACAGGGTAAGAGTCGGGGCTACCAGGGATATACGTAAGGCAGAGCTCCTTGCTGAAAAGCTTTCAGAGGAAGGTTTTTCATATTATATTACAAGGAAAGATTAAGGAGGTTGCAGGTTTTATGGTCAAATTTAGCGTAAAAGAAGGCCCTGTATTAAGGGAGCAGGTGGATGCAATACTGGTTGGCATATATGAAGATGAAGGGGAAAAGGGTCTGCTTGCAGAAGAGGTGAACAGGCTTCTGGGTGGGGCTGTTGATAAGGTGCTGCGCAGGAAGTCCTTTACAGGCAAAGTCGAGCAGACAGAAGTTCTGGAGTCCAGGGAGAAGATGCCGGCGGCTTACGTTATTTTATGCGGCCTGGGTAAAGCAGAAAAGACAGGGATTGAACAGATTCGGCAGGCAATGGGTCGTGCAGTTCTGCGAGCAAGGGAAATGGGTCTAAAGAGGATAGCTGTTTCGACTGATTCGTTTATCTGTGAATCAGTAAATATTGTTGCAGAGGATGCTTCGACAGCTATGGCTGAGGGGGCTAATCTTGCACTCTACAGATTTACGAAATATAAGGTAAAGGAAAACGGTAATTCAAAGAATTTAGATGAGATACGTTTTGTTGAGAATGATAAAAAGACAGCGGCCCTTGTTAAGAAAGGTGTTGAAAAGGGGCGGATTATTTCAGATTCGGTTAATTTAGCACGAGACCTTATTAACCATCCTGCCAATGATATGACCCCTGCTATACTTGCAGAATCGGCAAAGGGCATGGCAAAAGCCGCCGGAATAAAGTGTACGGTACTCTCTAAACGACAAATAGAAAAACTTGGCATGGGGGCTTTGCTTGGGGTATCACAGGGGAGTGTCGAGCCGCCGGCGTTCATTATCCTTGAATATAATGGTGGTAAAAGGAAAGATAAGCCTGTAGTTGTAGTTGGCAAGTCAATTACCTTTGACAGCGGTGGTATATCCATCAAACCAAGCGAAGGCATGGGAAAGATGAAATATGATATGTCAGGGGGTGCGGCAACTATTGGTGTGCTGAGGGCAGCTTCTATGCTCCAGCTTCCGATGAATATCGTAGGGCTTCTCCCAGCGTCGGAGAATATGCCGAGCGGGACTGCAATACGCCCGGGAGATGTCCTCCGTTCCATGAGCGGAAGGACTATTGAGATTATCAGCACGGATGCAGAGGGACGGCTTGTGTTAAGCGATGCCCTTTTCTACGCCACAAGGTATAAACCGAGATGGATAATAGACATAGCAACGCTGACAGGCGCCTGCGCTGTTGCACTCGGGAGTCATGCCATAGGAATGCTTGGCAATGATAAGGATTTAAAGGCTCGTATAACCACAGCCGGAGAAAAAGTCTGGGAAAGGGTCTGGGAGATGCCCCTGTGGGATGAGTACGCAGAGCAGATAAAAAGCACTGTAGCGGATATAAAAAACTCCGGCGGCAGGGAAGGCGGCGTCATTACGGCGGCAATCTTCCTCAGTAAATTTGTTGAGGACTATCCCTGGGTTCATCTCGATATTGCCAGCACAGAATGGATTGATAAGGACAGGGCATATATACCTGCAGGTCCTACAGCAATAGGTGTAAGGCTGATATTACAGTTACTGATCGATGCCTGTTAAGGGCTTTTCAAAACATTAAGCTATGATGCTTGATCAGCAGGTTCTGAAACTGGTTCAAAATTACAGGATTTAATGAATTATCTACTTAAGATTGGGATTGGATGGAAGATCAAGAATAGTGCCCCGCCTGAGCGGGGCACTTAATTCTACGGATTTACACTTTAGTGACGTTCTTAGCCTGGGCACCCTTAGGACCGGAAGTTACTTCAAACTCTACTTCCTGACCTTCGCTCAAGCTCTTGAAGCCTTCTTCAGTAATGGCTGAAAAATGTACAAAGACATCTTCGCCATTTTCTTGTTCAATGAAACCGTAGCCTTTTTTATCATTGAACCATTTTACACGACCTCTTGGCATTTCTTCTGACCTCCTTTTCTACAGAAATAAAAATACCGCAGAGGCCACTAAAAACCCCTGCGGTTACCGATGGCCGACCTACTGAAACATTAAAACTACCACATCTAATCCATAAAAACGTTAACAATTTAACATAATAAATAATTATCGTCAAGAGAAAAAAAACCTTTAAATAAAACCTTCACACGGTTTAAATTAAGGCCCGGACTCTCCCAGATACGCTTCCCGTACCTTCCTGTTTGATATAAGCGCATGTGCATCATCGGAAAGAATTACGGTCCCTGTTTCCATTACATACCCCCTGTTTGCAAGTTTCAGGGCAGCCCTCGCATTCTGTTCCACAAGCAGGATGGTTACGCCCTCTCCGTTAATTTTTCGTATAATCTCAAAGATCTTTGATACCACCATAGGTGCTAATCCGAGTGACGGTTCGTCAAGAAGCAGAAGTACAGGTTCAGACATGAGCGCCCGGCCAATAGCAAGCATCTGCTGTTCTCCTCCGCTCAGTGTTCCCCCATACTGACTGCTGCGTTCTGATAGTATTGGGAAGTGACTGTATACCATCTCAATACGCTCCTTCAGCACTTTCTTATCCCTGCACAAAAAGCCCCCCATCTCCAGGTTTTCAAATACTGTAAAACGGGGAAGTATCCTTCTCCCTTCAGGGACATGAGAAATCCCCAGTTCTACTATTTTATGCGGGGGGAGATTTGATATGTCCTTATCATTGAATGAAATACTTCCTCTTAGAATTTTATTTATCCCTGATATGGACATCAGCGTGGAAGTCTTGCCTGCGCCGTTCGCGCCTATAATAGCGACGATCTCCCCTTTTTTGACATCCAAAGAGATTCCTTTCAATACCTCAATTAGTTCATATGAGGCATGCACATTTTCCAGACGCAGCATTAGTTACCCTCCTCCTCTTTTCCCAGATATGCCTCTATTACTGCAGCGTCCTTCTGTATCTCTGCCGGGAGCCCCTCTGCTATCTTAACTCCATAGTCGAGGACAGCAACACGGTCTGAAATGCCCATTACAACCTTCATATCATGTTCTATAAGGAGTATTGTAATACCCCTGTCACGTATCTGTCTGATAATATCCATGAGCTGCCTCGACTCACTCGGGTTCAGTCCTGCAGCTGGTTCGTCCAGCAGAAGTAATAATGGGTCGCTGCCAAGCGCCCGGGCAATTTCAAGCCTCCGTCTGTCGCCATATGAAAGATTTCTCGCCCAGTTCTCCATTTGGTCTCCGATCCCCATGAACTCAAGCAGTCCCATGGCCTTTGATGTGAGCTGGCGTTCTTCGTCTACTGTTCGTCTGGTGCGCAGAATTGCGCCCAGGACATTACTGCTGGTTTTACTGAATCCGCCTACCATAACATTTTCAATGGCTGACATTTCAGCAAAGAGGCGCAGGTTCTGGAATGTCCGGGCTATACCGTGCCTTGTAATCTGGTGAGGTTTCAGACAGCTGATCTTTTCTCCCATGAACCTTATTTCACCCTTGTCAGGTGATACCAGGCCGGTGATACAGTTAAAAAAGGTAGTCTTTCCGGCACCATTAGGACCTATAAGGCTTATGATCTCGCCCGGGAATATATCAAGCACTACCCCGTCTAATGCCTTAAGACCTCCGAAATATTTTGAAACTCCCTTTGCCTCAAGTAGTGGTTTCATTTAATGGTCTCCACAATTGTTTCCTTTCCGGTCTTCAACCTTTTTTCTTCATCAATCAGGTCATGGAACGAGACAATATTTCCCCGTTTCAGCCCTGAAAAGATTTTATTAAGAGTGCTTTCATCCTTATCAAGCCTCACTGCAAGCCGTCTGCCGCCCCGGCCGCATAGATAATACTCGATTTTTCCTTTTGAGATGAGCGGTTCGCTGACAACCCTGAAGGGATCATTTCCGCAGATGCGGCGGAGAGACAGGTTGTCCCTTCTGACAATTAAATAGGAGAACTTCAGTGCGTCCTTTCTTAAGCCGGTCAATTTGTCAATTTCACGGATGACTGCCGGAGGTTCCCACGGGATGTCCTCATGACACCAGTCTTTGGAGTTAACAAGCGCCGGGCATGGGTCATCAATGAGACACGGGGAGTAAATATGGAGGCCTTCTCTCAGGAGTCCATCCCTGACTTCAAGCAGTTCACGTGACGTTTCCCGAAGTGCAGGCTCGATGATAATGCAGCTCCCGTCACTGGCAAGGGTCCTGTCAATAAGCGACTTTAACAGGTTAACCCTGTAATCCAGTTCCCCTGTCATCCCGGACCTGTTTCGGGGACTCTTTGTTTGAGAAAGAGAAACATGTTCAGGGTGACTGACTGGATGGAATAACTCGCTCAAGACATTGGAGAGGATGATGATATCAAACGGACCCTGAGGAAGTGATTTCGTCTTCCCGATCACTAATTTAATAGTTGAAAGAGAGGCTTCCGCACCCGTGTCTTCCTTGATAGACCTGAAGAGCCTCTCTGCATCCAGGAGGTTTTCTATAACAGGGTCAACGGCCGTAAACTCAAGATATGGTTGTACAGCCGAGGCATGAAAAAAGTCCATAACTCCCAGTATAGCCGTTCCAGGACCCGAACCCAGATCGAGGACCCGCAGTTTGTCTTTCAGTATTATCCCGGCGGGATGAAGGGAGAGTTCCCTGAGGGGAAGATGAACCTTACGCTTGTTCGCAGGAAGATAATAGGCACTGTATGCCTCCCGCAGGCCTCTGTCCTTAAGATAGGGGTGTGGAAGGGATCCTCTCTCTCGCGTCAGGAGATTCGAAAGCCTGGATACATTTGCTGCTATAGTATGCAGTCTTGACTGAACTGTTCTGCCGGGCTTCACAGGCTCACAATCGTTGCAAACCCACCATAAGTCATTCGTTTTACATCAAATGGCATCTGTATGTCTTTACACGCCGGGTCATTCATCATCTCTTTCATCACCTTTGCATTTACCTTATCCCGGTGGGCACGTGACTTGAACACGATGAATGAAAACAAAACAGTTTCACCTGGCTTTGTTTTCACCATTTGGGGGAAGGTCATAATTTTCATACCCTCCATTTTGGGAGCAAGGTCATCACCCGCACATTCCAGATACTGCAAGGCGCCATATTTCATCCACACTTTTCCGGCTTCCGAAGCCATCTTTCTGTAAGCTGCCAGATTCTTCTTCGGAACTGGCAGGACAAATCCGTCCACATATCTTTTCATAATTTAATCCCTCCTTCGCATCAAACCGGGTGTTTCTGCAGCCTCTATATTTTACCTTAGCAGTGTAGGACGGACGTGTCAATCTGACATAATCAGGTACAATCCTTGACACATAATCTGCAATAAAGTTAAACTGTTTGAACATGGTAAATATCGTTTTTTTTAAGGCTGCCCTTGGTATATATTTCCTTGGAATGGTATCTTTCCTTTACTTTCTTATCAGCAAAAAGGAACGGCCTCCCAGGTTGTCTTTTGCCCTGACCGGCCTGGGCTTTCTTATTCATACGGCTGCACTGATAGTGCGGACAGCAGAAGCAACATATATACCTATAACAAACCTGCATGAGGCAATGTCCTTTTTTTCATGGGCACTTGTCTTTGCCTTTCTCCTTATAGAATACAGATACAGGATCTATATACTCGGCTCCTTTGTCCTCCCTGTTACTTTTATATCCCTTATATCTTCTGCAACACTTCCAATGGAGATAAAAATGCTCGATCCTCAGTTGCAGAGTGCATGGCTTGGTGTCCACACGATACTTGCAATTATGGGAGCTGCTGCCTTTTCAGTGGCATTTCTTGCCGGTGTAATGTACCTGCTGCAGGATTGGTTTCTTAAATCCAAGAGTTTTAATAACCTCTATTTTAAGCTTCCAGCCCTTGATTTGCTGGATAATCTTAATTATCGCGCCATATCCTTCGGTTTTCCTCTGCTAACCCTTGGTATTATCACAGGCTCGATATGGGCTGAATATGCCTGGGGTACCTACTGGAACTGGGACCCTAAACAGACGTGGTCTTTGATAATATGGCTTTTTTATGCTGCGATGCTTCATGGAAGGATAACAGTGGGATGGCGCGGCAGAAAGGCGGCTTATCTGGCTATAATAGGGTTTGCCGGTGTAATCTTTACCTTTGTAGGAGTAAACTTGCTCCTTCAGGGGAGGCACGCCTTTTTGTAGCAGGTGCGCATTGAATTGTTATGGACATCATATTAGTAGGTCTTAGTCATAATACAGCCCCCGTTGAAGTCAGGGAGAAACTGTCATTTTCAGGTCAGATGCTGTCAGATGGCATTAAACGGCTCAGAGGATATGAAAATATCAGTGAATGTCTTATCCTCTCTACGTGCAACAGAGTGGAGATTTATTCAGTAGTTGACCATTCCGAGATCGGGATAGCAAGAATAAAGGATTTTCTGCACTCATATCAGACAGACTTTCCGGTTGAATCAATATCACAACACCTCTATATCCATAAAAATGAGGCGGCCATCAAACACCTCTTCAGGGTTGCGTCCAGCCTTGATTCTATGGTGGTGGGTGAGCCTCAGATCCTGGGACAGGTAAAAGATTCCTTTGATTCGGCTCTGCTTTCCAAGACTACCGGCACGATCTTAAATAAGCTTTTCAAGAAGTCCATATCTGTTGCAAAACGTGTAAGGACAGAGACGAAGATAGCTGAAAATGCAGTGTCAATAAGCTTTGCTGCGGTAGAGCTGGCAAAAAAGATATTCAACAGTTTAAAGGACAAGAGAGGGATGCTGGTTGGTGCAGGTGAGATGGGTGAGCTCGCGGCAAATTATCTTGTCAGCAGCGGTATTAAAGAGATCGTTGTCTCTACGCGAAACTATGAGCGGGCGCTAACCCTTGCACAGAAATATAAAGGCAGAGCAGTACGGTTTGAATATTTTTTAGAGGAAATTGGAAAATCAGATGTTGTAATATGTTCAACAGGGGCCCCGGACTATATTATCAGGTCAGAGCATATGCAGGATATTATTCATAAGCGGAAAAACAGGCCTATATTCCTCATAGATATATCTGTGCCAAGAAATATTGACCCGGCCATCAATAAGATTGATAATGTATTTCTGTATGACATTGATGACTTGCAGGCGGTAGTTGAGGCGAATCGAAGGACGCGGAAAGAGGAAGCGGATAAGGGGGAGCAAATAATTTTGGAGGAGGTAGAGACCTTTACAAAGTGGTTTAAGTCACTTGAAGTTGTGCCCACAATTGTTGCGCTCAGGGAAAAGGTTGAGGAGATACGGAAGAGGGAACTGGAACGGGTAACAGACAGACTTCGTACTCTCTCTCCGGAAGAGATAGCTGCAGTTGATGGACTTACTAATATGATTGTCAGTAAGATACTGCATGGCCCGCTTGTAACTCTCAAATCAGAGGCACATTCGAGCAATGGACTTTTGTATGTAGAGACGATAAAAAAGATATTTAATCTTGAGGTTAAGGTGGCTGAGGAAAATGGTGAGGACGAAGGGTCATCGTAGGGAGGTGTTTTTCAGGTGAAAGAAATCAGGATTGGCAGCAGGGGAAGCAAACTGGCCATATGGCAGGCAGAGCATGTGAAGTCAGCCCTTGAGGCCATACATTCCGGCATTAAAGTTACTATACATAAGATTAAGACAACCGGCGATAAGATACTTGATGTCCCGCTTGCAAAGGTTGGCGGAAAAGGTCTGTTTGTAAAAGAAATCGAGGATGCACTCTTAAACAATGAGATAGACATTGCTGTTCACAGCATGAAGGATGTCCCTGCAATTCTTCCGGAGGGGCTCTGTATTGGAGTAATCCCTGAACGGGAAGACCCGCGGGATGCCCTGCTGTCAAGGGACGGGAGTGGGTTTCTTCACCTTAAGACAGGCGCCCGTATAGGTACGAGCAGCCTCAGAAGGATATCCCAGTTGTTAAATCAAAGGCCTGACATTATTATTCACCCGCTTCGCGGAAACCTTGATACGAGGATAAATAAACTGGAGGCCGGAGAATTCGATGCTATAATCCTTGCTGCAGCAGGTATTCGCAGGCTCGGATGGGCAGACAGGATTACAGAATATTTACCGGAAATAATAAGCCTGCCTGCTGTTGGACAGGGGGCGTTATGTATAGAGTGCAGGGAAGCTGACAGCAGTATTATGGCGATGATAGGTCCCCTTGATCACCGGGAAACCAACATATGCGTGCGTGCTGAGAGGGCATTTCTCAAATATCTGGAAGGCGGATGCCAGGTCCCTATTGGTGCATATGCTATAATGAGCGATAACAATATTATGATCGAAGGGTTCATAGCCTCTGTTGATGGAAGACGGATTGTGAGGGATAAGAGGTCGGGGACGACAAATAATCCTGAAGAAGCCGGGACAGCCCTTGCAGAAAGTCTACTGTTGCAGGGCGGAGAGGAAATCCTGCGGGAGGTGTACCGTTGACGTTGAAAAATGCCTATCTGCGGCGTCAGGACTGCAGATTTGAACCTCGCCCCCCGACATTTTTGAACGTCAACTCAGGCGGCAATTATGTCATACAGGGGAAAGGGTGGGGATGGGTTAACAAGGGGATTTTCGGGTGAGGTAATATGCAATTGACTGGAAGGAAGATAGTTATTACAAGACCGTCTGATCAGCAGGAGGAGTTTGATGTTCTGCTCTCTTCTCTTGGCGCTGAGACAGTCAGATTTCCGGTGATATCTATAGCCCCGCCTGACAGCTGGAAAGATGCTGACAGGGCAATAGAGAATATTAAAAAATATGATTGGCTTATTTTCACAAGTGTTAATGGTGTAATCTCATTTGCTGACAGAGTGAATACACTTCACAAGGATGTAATTGAAACACTGCGAGACATAAATATATGTGCTATTGGACTTAAAACAGCGGAGGTCGTTGAATTGTACGGTCTGGAGGTTGATTACATACCAGATGAGTTTCGTGCAGAATCAGTGGTTGAAGGATTCAGGGATATGGGAAGCCCCGGAAGGAATGTTCTACTGCCGAGGGCTCAGGTTGGCCGGGAGATATTACCCGGAGAACTTGCCAGAATGGGGATGAAGGTTGACGTTATTCCTGTTTACAAGGCTGTGCGGCCTGATACAGATGTGTCGGTACTGAAGAAGAAGTTAGTTAACAATGAAATAGATGCAGTTACTTTTACGAGCAGTTCATGTGTGAAAAATTTTCTTGAAATCTTAGGACTCGATGAATATAAAAAACTCCTTAAAGGAGTAAAGATCGCATGCATAAGCCCTGTAACATCAGACACTGCAAGGAAGTATGGCCTTAAAGTGGATATCATGCCGGACAGATATACAGTGGCTGATCTGGCAAGGTCTCTTGCCAGATATTACGGAGATGCCCGGCACAAAGAGGGTAAGGCTTAGAGCGGGTACGGGTACATATTAACATCAGCATACAGGGGGAAACAGACATATGTCATTTCCAATAACCCGTCTCAGGAGGATGCGGGCAACTGAGACACACAGACGGATGGTACGGGAGACAAGGCTTTCGGTTGATGATCTCATATATCCCCTCTTTGCGGTTCATGGCCGCAATATCAGTCGCGAGATAAGCTCCATGCCGGGGGTTTTTCAATATTCCATAGACAATATTTTACGTGAAGCTAAAGAGGTGAACTCACTGGGAATACCTGGCGTGATCCTCTTTGGAATACCTGAGCACAAGGATGAGACAGGGTCAGAGGCTTATGCTGACAACGGGATTATACAACAGGCAGTTAAGGCTATCAAAGACAGCATACCTGACCTTATTGTTATAACTGATGTCTGCCTGTGCGAGTACACGAGTCATGGGCATTGCGGTATCGTTAAAAGCGGCCGGGTTTTGAACGACCCTACTAACGACTTACTGGCAAGAGAGTCCGTATCGCATGTGAAGGCAGGCGCTGACATTGTTGCACCGTCGGATATGATGGATGGACGCGTCTCGGCTATCAGGCAGGCCCTCGACAGTGAGGGATTTGAGAATATTCCTATAATGTCTTATGGCGCAAAGTATGCATCTGCCTTTTATGGGCCATTCCGTGATGCGGCTGAGTCAACCCCGCAGTTTGGCGACAGGAGATCTTACCAGATGGACCCTGCCAATTCGAGAGAGGCCATGCAGGAGATAGCCCTTGATGTAGAAGAGGGGGCAGATATAGTCATGGTTAAGCCGGCTCTTCCCTATCTTGATATAATCTGTAAAATAAAGGAACGGTGGGATCTGCCTGTAGCTGCCTATAATGTCAGCGGGGAATATTCCCTGGTTAAAGCTGCCGGCCGGCTTGGCTGGATTGATGAGTCACGGGTAATGATGGAGACCCTGACTTCTATTAAACGTGCAGGAGCAGACATTATTCTTACCTATTTTGCGAAAGAGGCAGCGCGGATTTTGCTGGAGGATAGATAATTAATTGAATATCATCAGGGGTATTGACGCTATTCCAAAAGGTCTCACCGGTACAGTTGTGACTATTGGAAATTTTGATGGGGTACATATTGGTCATCAGGAGCTTATAGAAAGGGTAATAAGGCGTTCCGCTGACATGAATGCCGTCAGCGTTGTCATTACGTTTGAACCCCATCCTGCCAAGGTTTTAAGGCCTGACAAGGCGCCGCGTCAATTAATATCTCTGCAGGAAAAGATAGAACTGTTTCAATCATATGGTATTAATGTCGTAATCTGCCTTGAATTTACGCCGGAATTTGCCGGTAAATCTCCTGATGAATTTGCTGAGGAACTTCTCTGCAACAGGATCGGTGCCAGGGTCATTATTGTAGGGGCAAATTATAAATTTGGAAAAGGCCAGTCAGGGGATATCGAATATCTCCGGCAAAAGGGAAAGAAGCTGGGATTTGAAGTTGAAGTGGTAGATTCTGTAGAAAGTGGAGGGAACAGGGTCAGCAGTTCAAGGATCAGGGAGCATCTTTCCAGGGGTGAGGTTGATATAGCGGCATTGCTTTTAGGCAGGTACTATTCAATAAACGGTGTTGTAATGCCAGGACATCACCGCGGGGTTGAATTGGGCTACCCTACGGCAAACATATATACGGTTTATGAGGCAATTCCCAGGAATGGAATTTATGCAGTCCGGGTATTACGGGGTCACGGGATTTTAGAGGGCGCATGTTACATAGGCAACCAGCCTACATTTGCAGGAGAGAGGATTGGCATAGAGGTCTATCTCTTTGAATTCAGCGGCCAACTATATCATGAGCACCTTACGATTCAGTTTGTTGAAATGATAAGAGAAGAAAAAAGGTTTGATAATAAGGATGAGCTGATACAACAGATCAAAATGGATGTTGCGAGGGCACGGGAAGTGTTAGGGGCAAATGCAGTGAAGGGAGGGACAGGCAGGCCCTGAACCTGTCAAAGGGGTGTGGGTGCGGGTTTTCGGATGAATGACTTAATTAGAAAAGCTCAGGAGACTATCAGACGATATGATATGCTGCAGGACGGTGATACAGTGCTTGTCGCGGTTTCCTCCGGTCCTGACTCTGTCTGTCTCCTCCATGTCTTAAAAGAATTACGGGATTATTATAACCTCAAACTTCATATAGCGCATCTCAATCATGGCTTCAGGGGTAAAGAGGCAGAGGATGATGCAATGTTTGTTCAGGCTATGGGTGAGTCGCTTGGCATACCGGTGACAGCTGAAACTTCAGATGTCCCTGCTTATGCCAGGGCACAGCGTATATCGAAACAGGAGGCTGCACGCGAAGTTCGATACAGATTCTTAGGTGCTGCAGCTGATAAGGCCGGCGCGTGCAGGATTGCACTTGGTCATACGGCAGATGATCAGGCAGAAACATTCCTTATGCGGCTCCTCAGGGGATCAGGTTCACATGGTCTTTCCGGTATCCCGCCTGTCAGGGAGAAGATCATACGGCCTCTTATAGAGGTTTTTCGGGAAGAGATCTGGGAATATCTATCCGTTCATGACATAAGATGCAGGATTGATTCATCTAACCAGACCCCTCTTTATATGAGGAATAAAATTCGTCTGGAACTTATACCCTTGCTTGCCAGGGAATATAATCCGAATATAATGGATACAATTATCCGGAGTTTGAATATATTGAGGGATGAGGATATATTTCTTGATAATTATGTTAGAAAAATATTCCGGGATATGGTAATTAATGTGTCAGAAGAAATAATTCAGTTTGATGTAAAAAGTTTCAACTCCTGTGAGGATCCTGTAAAAAGGAGACTGGTAAGGTGTGCAGTAGAATCAGTTGCAGGGTCAGAGGGTATTGCATTATCCTTTCAGCATGTTGAGGAGGCCCTTTCCCTTTTGAATCATAATAAGGCAGGGGAGATTGATTTTCCTGCCGGGGTTGCAGCAGAGAGAAGAGGAGACATATTCAGCATTTATTTAAGATCAGCAGTTACATCAATTCCTCCATATGAATATACAGTAAGTGTACCCGGAGATACTATCGTGTACGATGCAGGGGTTAAAATTAAAACAGCCATACGGATACCATCTTTTCTGAATAAGGGATTGCATGGTAAGACAGAGGCCAGCAGAGATACGGCTTATTTTGATATAAGTAAATTTTCTGAACCACTGATCATCAGAAACCGCAGAGAAGGCGATTTATTTTGCCCGCAGGGTATGATGGGAAAGAGAAAAAAGATAAAAGAATATTTTATTGATTTAAAAATACCCCGTAGAGACAGAGAGAAGATACCGGTCCTTGCTTCTCCTGAAGGTATCATGTGGATTGCCGGACACAGGGTTGATGAGAGATTCCGGGTGACTCCCGAAACGAAAAAGATATTGGAAGTCGGGGTGGAAGGCTTGTCCTGAGAGAAGCCGAAGGAGTGAGTGCAGGTCTATAATTTAATCAGAAAGGATGGAAGGTATGGAACGCATTTTCGGTAAACCACTAATTACACAGAAGGCGATAGAAAAAAGGGTCAGGGAGCTGGGGGCAAAGATAACCGCTGATTATGATGGAAAAGACCTGCTGATGATTTGTTTACTGAAGGGTGCATATACCTTTTTTGCAGATCTCGTAAGAAACGTTCAATTGCCGGTAATGGTGGATTTCATGATGGTATCAAGTTATAGGGACCGGTCTGTATCCACTGGTTCAGTAAATATCATTCAGGAATTATCTGGTTCTTTAGAAGGTAAAGACGTTCTTCTTGTTGAGGATATTATTGATTCAGGTTTGACTCTGGAATACATATATCACACCCTTAAGGCAAAAAATCCTGATACTTTAAAATTATGTGTCCTCCTTGATAAGGCTGAAAGAAGGAAGCATGAGGTCCCGATTGAATATCTCGGTTTTACTATTCCAAATAAATTCATAATTGGTTACGGCCTGGACTATCAGGATAAATACAGGAACCTTCCCTATATCGCTGTTCTGGATAAGAGTGAGGTTGAATAATTCAGGTAGATGACAGATAAACCTGAGACAGGTACCCTGTACATAGTCAGCACTCCAATTGGCAATCTCGAGGATATAACACTAAGGGCATTGAAGATCCTCGGCAGCGTCCGTATAATCGCAGCAGAAGACACCCGTCACACCGGGAAGCTGCTTCACCATTACGATATACATACCCCGCAGACCAGTTATCATGACCACAATAAGGAAGAAAAGTCAGAAATACTTATTGTCCGATTAAAAGAGGGTAATGATGTTGCCCTGGTTTCTGATGCAGGAACTCCCGGTATCTCAGACCCCGGATACTACCTCATCAACAGGGCAATAGATGAAAATATCAAGATAACCCCAATCCCAGGTCCCTCTGCATCTATAACTGCCTTGTCAATTTCAGGACTGCCGACTGATGCATTCGTCTTTGAAGGCTTCATTTCTGCAAAAAAAACAGCTCGCCGGAAAAGGCTTAAAGAGCTTGCCTCAGAGAGTCGAACCATTATCATGTTTGATACACCGAGACGTGTCTCTTCCACCCTTGAAGACATATCAGATATCTTCGGTGACAGGAGGATAGTCCTGACAAGGGAGCTTACCAAGATGTTTGAAGAGGTCATAAGAGACAGGGTTTCCAATGTTATGGAAAAGATCAGGGGAAGGAACCTCAAGGGTGAGATTACCATTATAATAGAAGGTGCGCATGAAGAATCTACGCTTGACATTGCAGACTTGAAGGGTTATCTGGCAACACTGATTCAGAAGAAGGGGCTTAGTCTGAAGGATGCGGTCAGCAAGACATCAAAAGACTTGAATCTGCCCAGGAATCAGGTGTACAGAGAAGCGCTTAAGATAGATTCATCTACTCATCAAAAATCATAAACCACGCTCAAATTAATTCCATGATAGATATCTTTAATTTCAGCATTGGTTGTCCCAACCCCCCTGGTTCCGGTTCCACTAAAGTTTAAATGGTATGCCTGATAATAATATCCCAGTTTGAGTGCCGTCCTTTCAAATACTTTGAAGTATCCTGTCAAACCGGCTAAGTAGCCATCGGCACTGGGGTTTGTTCCGCTTGTTACCGGGCGTTCCCTGACATTCAGAGATGGCCTGTAGCCAACGTTTAGAACCCCTTTAATCTTTGATGTCATTGGATAGCCTGCAGCCAGGGCTAAGTCAATTCCACTGTATTTAATATTGTTAAAAAAGTTCAAATCGCTTTGGTCCACCTCAAATTCATAGACATGATATCCTATAGACCCGGTGATCTCCGGACTCAAAGGAACACTTGATAAAAAGTGGCGGTACTTGAGATGAGCCCCCAGCCAGGAAAGCGATGCATCTGCCCTGGGGACGCTGTCAGTTTGATTGAAATAAATCCAGGATGCTGCGTAAGAAACATCGACACCTATTGGTGCAAGAATCCAGTACTCTCCCGTCACGGCTGCAACCGGTACCGGTGACGTATCTCGTTTGAAATTGAACTGATTTGAGTTGATTTCATAGTCATTCAGGAGGAACCCGGTGCCGACGTCCAGAGACCCGCGAGGCCGAACCGGAGTTTCTTTGGTCAACCTCCGCTCGAGTCTACTTTCGCGGATTACCCTTTCGGATGGGGAAAAATCCACCTTTTGGCCGGCGTTGATCTTTCCTCCCTTTTTACTACTGATCATCCTGCCGGCAGCCGTTCGAGCCTCCACCTGTGTAACATTAATAACTCCAAGATCATCCATAGTGAAAGAGATTATCTCATTGGTAAATGGATGCCGTTTTACTTCGATGATCTCAAAGATGGACGCATTCGATCCTATCTCAACCCCATTGACCCGGCCCGCATCGAAAGTCACCATGTCTCTATCAACCTCAGTAATAACTGCCTTATAAGGAATACGCCGTATCAATCTTGCAACAAGTTCGCGAATGCTGTTTTCCAATTCAGTTCGGGATGCCTGCTCATTCACTGCCAGCAGTTCGAGGGCAAACATGTCCCCCCTGCTGTCCCGGATCTCAAGAGATATGTTTAGTGTTTCATTGGAAAGATAAACCCGACTAACTATAAATCCGTCAACCTGCAACTCACTGCCAATCTTTTCCAATGATTGAGGCGTGAACGGGTGCTGAATACGAACCTTCTCAGGCGGGATGATGTCAAACCTCTGGATCTGCTCAAGCTCGCTTCTGGTGATTTTTCCGATCTTTTTGCCAAGAGCCTTTCCTGTACTGTCATCCGTATCAAGAACCGCAAGCTTTTGAAACAGGAATGCCTCGTTCGGCTCGACGGCAAAAACAGATTCAGGTAATAATAAGAAAAGAATTAATAAAGAGGATGCGAGACATAACGAATGAAGTGAAAAGCTGCTTGTTTTTTTCATGTAAAGAGAATCGGCTTGGAATCTCCTATTTCTGAAATAGTAATTTGAAAAATGCCTGCATTTCAGCCCACGATAGTTTATCTGCCTCCGGATCGTATTTCAACGGAATTTTGAACTTCTCTCCATAACTGTCTGCATCAGGGTTTGTAAAGCTGTGTCTGACACCGGGATAGGACACAAACTTGTAATCAACACCGGCTTCCTGCATTTCCTGCTTAAACTGCTCAACCTGCTCAGGGGTTATAAACGGGTCATCAGCACCATGCAATACAAGAATGCTGGCCTGTACAATA
The DNA here is from genome assembly GCA_964611625.1 of uncultured Nitrospiraceae bacterium. Taxonomy (GTDB): domain Bacteria; phylum Nitrospirota; class 9FT-COMBO-42-15; order HDB-SIOI813; family HDB-SIOI813; genus RBG-16-43-11. Next base: position 160,017 of record CAZTAM010000001.1, read on the forward strand.
CCTGGTTTTGCAGGTGTGTCTGTAGTCAGGCTTCCGTGAAAGCTGACCACACCATCCAGATCCGCTCCGGTTCGGGCCATATGCAAAACAACTCCACCTCCGAAGCAATAACCTATGGCGGCTATCTGATCTGAAATTACTGTTTCTTGCGAGCGCAGCAGATTCAGCGCTGCCATGAAGCGTTTTTCCGCTATTTCCTTATTGCTGCTAACTTCCTGGGCAAACTTGCCTGCCTCGTCCGGATGCCCAGCCTGCTTCCCGTCACCATACATATCAAGGGCGAAAGCCGTGTATCCCAGATCAGCCAGCATTCGTGCCCGCTTTCGGGCATATTCGTTATGGCCCCACCACTCATGGACTACCAAAACACCGGGACGTTTTCCTTTTATTTTCTTGTCATAAGCTAAGTATCCTTTCAGAACCTGGCCGTTGGAACGGTAATCTATCTCTTTTGTATGCAATGTCGCACACGCAGAAAGCAGGAAAGAAAGCATTATGATCATTATTCCAAATTTAAGTTTCGTGGCAAACTCCTTTCTTTTATACAAAGAACGATTTTATAATTTGATATGCAGAAATAGTCATCTGCGTAAAGAAAGCAGCGGTCATTACCATACCGGATACGATGATGATATAAACTCCATTCTCATATTCTCTTGCCAGGTTCCAGGACATAATGTCGCAGAACATGGCTATCATCGGGGCAATAATAACAAGCCATTTAACCCATTTCAGCTTTTTTGACCCGATTCTGGCGAAACAGGTGATAAAGCCCGAGATAAAAAACAGAAAAGTCATTCCGTTAAGATGGATGTGGGAGACCCTCACCAGGGTTTTAAACCCCATACCCTGATTAATGTTTGTGACATTTTTAATCTCTTTATAATTGGTTAACGGACTGAACGATTCTGTACCGTGACATACCATGCAATTCCGTTCGATTACAGGCCTTATTTCCGTATCATAAATTGCTTCATCAGCGCCAGTGCGGATCCAGTTTACTATAGTCTCTTTTTCCTCACTGGTGACAAATCCGCTCATAGTTGTTTTTAACTTTGATTCCAATATGCTGGAATCCCTTTTCCCGTAATAATTCATTCTTATACTTTCAGCGGAAATCCCGAAAATTCCACCCTCTCCTGAATGACTTTCCCATATCTGAGTCAGATTAAAAACAAATCCGACACTCAGACATAGCACCGTAACCAGAAATAATAACCTGAAACTAACGGGCAACCTGTCAAACTTGAGAATGTTGCTCATTGCGTCCAGTTGTTCTTTTATATCCATATTATTTGCATCCTCTTAGTTGGTTTGAATTAATTAAATGCTGTTTGATAATCAGGCAGATATTAAATTTTATAGATAATATTATGTAAAGTCAATTTTATTTGGGAATTAATATCCCGGTCAAGTGGTATGTATAGTCACCCGTAACCTTCATACAAAGTAAGAGTCTTTCCATATGACTATTATTAAGCATGCTTCAATATAGTCAAGTCCTTATCGAAGTTTAGTTCAGTTTAGCCTTTCTTGCAAACATCTGCCACAGGAATATCAGCTCCTTACTCCTTAATAAATAAAGAATAAATACATAGGATATTGAGCTTGCCGAAATACCAATAGCAAGCAGGCCGATCTTTGTCGTTTTAAAACCGTCTAATGCCCATAAATCACCTCTCGTAATTGCCCATGCTATTATTCCAAGTGCAAGCGTAGCAAACAGTGTCTTTTTCAGCGAGTGCAGGATCTCGCTCAGGTTTAGCCACCCAAGTCTTTTTCTAAGCGTCCATATGAGGAAAGAGAGGTTTATCATGGCGGCTGCCGAGGTTGCCAGCGCCAACCCTCCATGCTGAAGAGGCTTCATCAGCAAAAGAGATAATATAATATTAACTGCAACGGCAATTATTCCGGCCTTAACAGGGGTCTTTGTATCCTGCAGAGAGTAGAACACCTGCGCTGTTATCCGTGTACCAGCAAAGGCCCACAGGCCTATAGAATAATACAGAAGTGCATCTGCTGTACCGAGTGTTGCAGTATAATCAAATGCCCGTGACTGAAAGAGGACGCTCACAATGGGTATCCGCAGGACTATCAAACCGGCCATTGCCGGAAGTGTAATTAACAGTATCAATCTGATTGCGAATGAATAGGTCTTCCGCATCTCATCATAGTCCTTATTTACTGCTGCTGCCGAAAGTGTTGGAAGCACTGCTGATGCCATTGCCACTCCAAATATGCCGAGTGGAAAGTGTATTAGCCTGATGCCGTAGTACAGGTAGGTTATGCTTCCCTCCTTCAATAAGGATGACAGGACTGTATTAACAAATATGTTTACCTGGGTCACTGAAAGTCCCAGTATCATAGGTACAATCAATTTTCCTATCTGGATTAAGCCGGGGTGAGTCGGTTTGAAGTACCATCCGAGGGTCATCTTTCGCCGTGACAATGCAGGTAATTGAAAGGCAAACTGGCATAGTCCGCCAAGAAGCACACCTGTTGCAAGACCATAAATAGGGACACTGAAACGCGGGGCGAAGACATATACTCCACAAATCATAAATATCGAAAGCATAATCGAAGAAAGTGAAGATACGGCAAATGAGCCAAGGGTGTTCAAGATACCCATTACGAGGGCTGCCAGGGATACGAAGAGGAGATAAGGGAACATTATCCGGGTGAGTTGAACCGTCAGTTCGAATTTACCTCCTGAATCTGAGTAAAATCCAGGAGCGATTACTGAGACAACCGCCGGAGCAGCAACTATTCCTATGATGGTAACTATAGTAAGTATTATTATGAGGAACGTGAAAGTTGCCTTTGCAAGACGCAGTGCCTCCTCCCTTCCCTCTTCCTTGAGATGTCTGGTGAAGACCGGTATAAAAGCGGCTGAAATTGAGCCTTCCGCAAACAGCTCCCTTAGCAGGGACGGGACGCGGTAAGCAACGTAGAAGGCATCAGCAACCATCCCCGCACCGAATGCCCAGGCAACAACCATATCACGGACGAATCCTACGATTCTGCTAAGCAGGGTTGTCGCACCCATTACAGCTGCTGCCTTTGTAACCTTTTCCTGGTTATTCATCAGAAAATGCCCCTAACTTTAGTTGACAGTCAAATATATTTCATGTTATAAGATATGTCTACTTAATAATGTAAAGGAGAATTATCAGTGGCATTAAGACACAAATCAGCCCTTAAGAGGGCAAAGCAGTCAGAGAAGAAAAAACATAGAAATAAGGCAGCAATGTCTACCCTGAAGACCCTCGTTAAGAAGGTTGTCACCTCCACAGAATCTAAGGAGTCTCAGGATACAAAGGAGAATCTCAGGTTAGCTACCGCTTATATAGATAAAGTTGCCCGCAAGGGCCTGATCCACAAAAAAAAGGCCAGCAGGATTGTTTCAAGGCTTACTACACGGGTTAACAGATCTGCAAACGGATAATAAGAGCTTTTCCAATACGACAGCAGGTTTGATTGCTGAACCCTTCAGAAGACTGTCCGTATCAATAAGACTCTCAAACATGCAGCGTAGCTCCATCCTGTTAAATTTCTTCAGGCGCTGAGAAAACTCTCCTGCCTTGAAGGGCGGGACACCGGCTTTAATTGCAGCCTTGTCAGGTGATTCACCCCCCTCTATTAATAAACTGGCCTTCAGCATTGTCCTGAATTCCTTAGTAATGAAATAGAATATCTTTACAGGAGGTTCTCCCTCATCAATGGCTCGCTTCAGGGCGAGGACCGCATCTTTCACTCTCCGGTCAAAAATGGCATTAATTACCTCAAAGACCGAGACACTCCGTATGTTGTTTGATACCATTGTAACGTCATTCAGGGATATAGTCTTCTTGTCCCTGCAATATAATGTAAGCTTCTCAATGTCATTCCGGAGCGACATCATATCGCTGCCTGCCATATCAGAGAGCATATAAACAGCCTCATCACTAATTGTCATTCCTGAGCGCCTTACCTCCTGCCTGATCCAACTTCCAAGCTGATTCTTTGATGGCGTCTGGCAGAGTACCATAACCCCGTTTTTTCCAATTGCAGAAGCAAACTTTTCGCGTTTGTCCAGTTTTACGGCTGTAAGTATAAGGCAGGTAGTGGGAGAAGGATTATTTATATAAGAAATAATACCCTCTCTCTCTTTTGCAGCCCATTCATCTACATCCTTTATTACTACTACCCTGAATTTGGTCATTACCGGAAGTGTCTCAGCAATACCTATGATATTTAAGGCCGTTACGTCAGCCGCTGAAATGATGTCGTAATTAAACTCCCGTATCCCATCCTCAAGCAGTCTGTCACTTACAAGTCGTACCCCTTCATCAATAAAGTACCGCTCCCCTCCTGTAAACAGATAGACAGGGGATGGCTTTATCCCTTTGAAGCGTCCTGAGAATTCTGTATAACTAATTCCGGCCATTAATTACCATCCCAAAAGAACCCGGTCCGCTACTTCTTCTGAAAGGTTTGCAGCAATCTCTCTGAGGGCTGAAAGCTTTGCAATCCTTGTGGCCATGACATCACTGCTTACGGTATATTCCGCAAATGAAGTAATTTCCTTTTCCCACAGGGGATTGACTGAAGGCCCATCTCTTTCTCCAATCGTGGGGTGGTTGTTTTCCTGTAGAATCAAATGTGTTTTTATGGTTACACGATATTCCACAATTTGCGCTGCGTTAAAAGTGACAGGTGTTTCTTTATAGGAAACAACACTCCCCTTTAAAATCATTTCGGCCATTGAGCTGTCAACTGCCTCTATTCTCCCATCCTTTAGAAACGCCTTTATAACGGCACGTGTAAACTCCTCCTCAATGATCGGTTCCATTGTCTTATTTTCAAATACAGGGATAAAAAGATACTTCACACCGGATTTAATGTGATTTCCTGTGCCGGCCATATGGTATCCGCATGATGAAATGATAAAGCATGAGCAGACGAGGGTAAGGATTGCCGCCCTTCTGAAAGATCCTGTAAGCTTCATATCACTATATTCACTAACTTCCCTTGTACTACAAAAATCTTTTTTGGGGTTTTATCACCGAGAAAACTCTTTAGCTTCTCGTCCGAGAGTGCCTTTTCCCTTATCTCCTCTTCCCCTGAACATGCGGGAACTGTAATCTTACTCCTGATTTTACCATTGACCTGTATGACAATAATACGCTCCTCTTCAGAGGCTATCTCTTCACTGTAAGACGGCCACTTGTATTTTAATACAGAAGGCTCGTGACCAAGCATTGCCCACATTTCTTCAGAGATATGCGGGGCAAAGGGGGATAAAAGGAGGACAACATTATCCAGTGCCTCTTTCATTACAAACATGAATGCCTTGTCTCCTGAACGCCCGTCAACGGAAACAAGATAAATATTGTTAACCAGTTCCATTATAAAGCTTATTGAAGTATTGAAATGGAATACATCAATATCGTCCGTAACCTTTTTAATAGTCTGATGCACTGCTTTCCTTAGATTTTTTAAATCAGGCGGCAGATCTCCCTCCGGGCATGAGTCGGAAACTCCAATAAAGAATGGGGATAACTCCGCTACCTTTCTGTAAATACGTGACAGGAATCTATATGCCCCTTCTACGCCCCTGTCATTCCAGTCGAGATCCTTTTCAGGAGGAGCGGCAAACAGGGAAAAAAGCCTTGCAGTATCAGCGCCGTAAGTATCAATGATATAATCAGGGTCAACGACATTACCCTTGGACTTTGACATCTTTGCCCCGTCCTTAATAACCATTCCCTGCGTAAGGAGATTCCTGAATGGCTCATCGTTTTGGATAAGACCCATATCGCGAACTACTTTTGTAAAGAATCTGGAATAGAGCAAATGGAGTACGGCGTGCTCAATACCGCCGATATACTGGTCCACATTCATCCAATAAGATGTATGATTACTGTCAAATGGGGAATTGTCTGTCAGAGGCGAGCAATAGCGGAGGAAATACCATGACGAATCAACGAATGTGTCCATGGTATCTGTCTCCCGTCTACCCTGCCCGGAACATGCAGGGCACCTTGTCTCTATAAACCCGCTGGCCTTGAGAAGTGGTGAACCGCCTTTTCCTGTAAATTCAACATCTTTGGGCAGCAAGACAGGAAGGTCTTTTTCCGGCACCGGCACTGTCCCGCATTTATCGCAGTAAATAACAGGAATTGGTGTTCCCCAGTAGCGCTGTCTTGATACTCCCCAGTCACGGATCTTATAATTAACCGTCTTCTTCCCTAAGCCCTCTTTTTCGATGTAATTTGCAATCCTGCCTATTGCCTCTGTCGATATCAGACCGTCGAACTCTCCTGAGCTTACAAGGAATCCTTCCCCTGTATATGCAGCTGACATTGACTCAACAGATAATGTTCCCTCCTGATTCTGGATTACAACCCTCTTCGGGATGTTGTATTTATCTGCGAACTCATAGTCCCTCTGGTCATGTGAAGGTACAGCCATTATTGCCCCTGTGCCATACTCAACCAGCACAAAGTTCGCAATCCATACAGGAATTTTTTCCTTTGTAAGCGGGTTTATGGCGAATCTTCCTGTAAAAACCCCCTCCTTTTCTACATCTGCAGCAGTCCGGACGATCTTATCCTGGCGTTTCACACGTTCTATAAAATCCCGGACTCCGGCCTCAGTCTCAGTCCCGCGAATTAATTCATCTATGAGCGGGTTTTCAGGGGCAAGGCTCATAAACGTAGCACCATATAACGTATCCGGCCTGGTTGTAAATATTGTTATTGGAGTATTACTTCCTTCAAGGGGAAAATCTATCTCAAGGCCGACACTCTTGCCGATCCAGTTCCTCTGCATAGTCAATACCCGCTCCGGCCATCCCGGAAGGTTACTGCAGCCAGACAGCAGTTCTTCCGCATAATCCGTTATCTTAAAGAACCACTGTTCCAGATTTTTTTGTTCAACAGCAGTACTGCAGCGCCAGCAGCTTTCATCAACAACTTGTTCGTTGGCCAGGACTGTCTCACATGAACCGCACCAGTTCACGCTTGACCTACGCTTATACGCTAATCCCCTATCATACATCTTCAGGAAAAACCATTGATTCCATTTATAATAGGCAGGTTCACAGGTCGCTATTTCACGCTCCCAGTCATAGGAAAGTCCCATCCTCTTCAACTGCTGTTTCATGTAAGCTATATTATGGTTCGTCCATATCGCAGGATGAATGCCCTTTTCTATGGCCGCATTCTCTGCAGGAAGCCCGAAGGAATCCCAACCCATCGGATGCAAGACATTAAAACCGCGCATTGTCTTATAACGAGCAGTCACATCACCTATCGCATAGTTTCTAACATGCCCCATATGAATCCTGCCTGATGGGTAGGGAAACATCTCAAGGCAGTAGTACTTGGGTTTAGATGTGTCCTCTGTCACTTTAAATGTGCGGTGACCTTCCCAGTACTTCTGCCACCTGGGTTCTATTTCCTTGTGGTCGTATTTGACGGACATAGAAGGGTATTCTATAACCCTATGAGGAGGGCTGTCAATACAGCGAAATTCCGGCAACCACACTTACATGAATAAAAATCAATTGCCATGATAATCTCCCCATGCTACTTTAATCCTGTAAAACTAAATACAAGTGTGTAACAACCCGGAAATTCAGCCGGAAATAGTGGAGGATACCAGATGAAATCAACTTTAATTGTTGTCTTGCTGTTAACGGCTGTCCTGAGTGCCGGTATAATTAACAATGTATATTCAGCAGAAGCGGATAAGTTTGCAGCAGCGAAAGATACCATAAAAGTAGAAGAGGTGTATGCAAAGAAGGATACCCTCAATGGCAAAAAGATCTCTGTAAAGGGAGAAGTTGCAAAATTCAACAGCGGTATCATGGGGAAAAACTGGGTTCACATTAGAGATGGCAGCGGAAAACCCGGGACTAATGATATAACTGCAACAACACAGGACGATGCAAGAATCGGGGACAAGGTAATCGTGACCGGAACTCTTGCCGTAGGGAAGGACTTCGGGGCCGGCTATATATATGAGGTTATTATTGAAGAGGCAAGTATAACACCAGTGAAGTAATCATATCCATTACAATGGGTTAAACACGTTACTCACTTACCAGAATCGCCCGTGCCGGTGCACCATCACATCCTGCCAGCTTTAGAGGCAGACAGTATAGGGTATAATGCCCCTGAATAACCTCCAGCAGGTTCAGGCCCTCGACAATGACGACACCGGCGTTAAGAAGGACTTCATGAGTAGGACGGCTTTGCTTATACGGTGCAACTGAAAGGTAATCCATTCCGATCAATTTTACTCCAAGACTCACAAGAAACTCAGCCCCGTCAGAACTTATTCCTGAAAAATCAGTCTGGAAAGTTACTCCATGCTTTTTCCAGAATCCTGAATTGGCTGTTTTTATTAGAAGACGGAGCGTACCTGAAGGTATGCCGGCATGCTGCAGTACAGAGGATGTTATAACTTTTTCACCGGGCAGGTCTAATACGTAAGCAGGGCCTGTGAGCAGATCGAGTGGAAGAGATTCTGCTGTTTTTCCATCATTCAGAAAATGAAATGGCGCGTCCACGTGCGTTCCGGTATGGACACTCATTGAAATACTGGACACATTTGCATTTGCCCCGTCTTCAATCTTTGCGAGACGCTCTATGCTGATCTGCGGGTCGCCAGGCCAGGTTGGAAGGTCATGGGATATAGTTACGGAAATATCATGTATTTTCATGATTATTTATCCGGAGCTGATGCGGGTTTGCCGGCACGCCGAAGTTCCTTTTTGATTGCTCCAAGCTGCATAGTATTAAACACATCGTCTCTTGTCAACCAGCCCTTTCTTGCTATGCCTACTCCATATGAGACATTGCCCAGATCTTCTGAATGATGGGCATCAGGGTTAATGCTGATCTTTACACCCCGTTCCTTTGCATACTTACAGAATCTCCAGTCAAGATCAAACCTGTATGGGTGGGCGTTTAGTTCAATTACGGTACCCTTTTCTGCCGCCGCATCTATTACTTTATGCAGATCCACATGATACCCCTCTCTTGAGAGGAGAAGGCGTCCTGTAGGATGACCGAGCATGGTTGTATATGGGTTTGATATAGCCGTGATAATCCTCCTGGTCATATCCTCTTCGCTCATGTTGAATCTGCTGTGAACAGAGGCAATGACAAAATCAAATTTGGAAAGTACTTCATCACTATAATCAAGGGAACCGTCAGCGAGAATTTCACATTCAATTCCTTTAAAGATGCAAAAGTCTTTATACTTTTTGTTTAATCCGTCAATCTCTTCATGCTGCGCACTCAACTTCTCTTCAGTAAGGCCGCCGGCGTAGTAAGCAGACTTGCTGTGGTCTGAGATGCCTATATACTGATAGCCCATCCCCTTTGCCAGCTTTACAACCTCATGCAGAGTCATGCTCGCATCACTATAGGTAGTATGTACATGAAATATCCCCTTTATATCTGCGGGTTCAATGAGCTCCGGTAATTCACCCTCTTCGGCAGCCTCTATCTCCCCCTTGTCTTCCCTCAATTCGGGTTGAATGTATTTTAGTCCGAGCGCTTCGTATATCTCTTCCTCATTCTTACAAGGTAATGAGTTCTCTCCCCTAAAGAGGCCATACTCATTTAATTTGAGGCCGAGTTTCCTGGCACGGCCGCGCAATGTTGTGTTATGTTCGACGCTTCCTGTAAAATAAAGAAGTGCAAAGGGATACTCGCTGTCAGAAACTATTCTAAGATCAGCATTTATACCGCTGTTAAGTATAATGCTTGATTTGGTATCACCCTTTGCGATAATAGACTGGACTTCGGGAAGTGTGGTAAAGAAATCCATAACAGACCCGGCACGATCATCCCTTGCACTGGCCACTATATCTATATCTTTTATAACCTCTTTTCTTCGCCGTATGCTTCCGGCGATACTGCTCATCATAATATCCTTATTCTTTTTTAATATTGTTAGAAGGTTTTCTGCATCCTGAAGGGCAGCATTGAACAGGTGGTGTCCCATCCCCTTCCTGTAATACTCTATCCCTTTTAATATCTTCTCTTGCGTAGCTTCACCAAAACCATGAAGACCGATGAGCCTGTTTTCAATGCATGCATACTCAAGCTCACCTACTGTAGAGATTCCAAGCTCATCGTAAACGACCCTGGCCTTTTTGGGACCAACTCCGGGTATTCGTAAGATCTCAAGCAATCCTGCAGGTATCTCCTTTTTAAGGTCATCGTAGTATTTAAGCCGTCCAGAGCTGTTAAGTTCAACGATCTTTTCATAAATACCCTTTCCGATACCCTTTTGTTCTGCAAGTGTGCCATCTTCTATGGCCTTATCCAAATCTTCCTCCAGTGCCTCTACAGATACCGCTGCATTATGATATGCCCTGAACTTGAATGGGTTCTCACCTTTAAGCTCAAGCAGGGTACCTATTTCTTCAAGGATTCTGCTGACTTCAAGTTTATTCAATCTTTCCCTCTCGCTTCAGCCGCGAATGCTCTTTCAGCATGCATTTGTCCATCACTACCAGAAGACCTGCCTCCCCTGCCTTCCTTGCTGCCTCCTCATTCACAATACCCTCCTGCATCCAGACTGCCTTTGCCCCGATCCTGATGGCTTCTTCCACTACAGGAAGAACGTCTTGCGGTCTTCTGAAGATATCTACCACATCCACCTTATCAGGAGATGAGGCGAGGTCAGGATAGCATTTTTCTCCATAAACTTCCTGTATAGTTGGATTCACAGGTATTATCCTGTAACCCTGCCCCTTCAGATAGCTTGAAACTGTCAGGCTTGGCCTCCCAAGCTTATTGGATATTCCCACTACCGCTATACTCCGCGATTCCCTTAGTATCTTTTCAATATCATCCACAGGATAACCACCTTTCCATTACACATATATAAAATCAATATATTCTAATGAGTCAATTTATGTCAACAATGCAGAGACAGCCATAGCAGACACACGTATGCAGAATGAGAAGTGTTTAGACAGGTGCGGTTTACTGAATTTTAATAGATATGTCTATATTATCTTTTACAGGAACGGTTTATCAGTTTATGACTTGACAATCCATACCTTGACCTCTGCAGAGACTTCAGGATGCAGTTTAACAGGAACATGGAATAATCCGAGTTCTTTGATCGGTTTTTCAAGAACTACCTGGTGTTTATCAATTGCAATACCTTCCTTTCCGATTGCTTCGGCAATATCAGCAGTAGTCACAGAACCAAACATCTTTTCACCTTCTCCAACCTGTCTTGATATCGTAACTGACAATTCACTCATCTTTTTTGACAGTTCTTCAACCTCGTGAAGGTTTTGCTTCATCTTTTCTTCGAGCGCTTTCTTTTTATGTTCTACTGTCCTGATATTGTGGGTCGTTGCCTCAACTGCCTTCTTGTGCGGAATAAGGAAGTTTCTGCTGTAGCCGTTGGATACTTCAACTATCTCCCCAAGTTTACCCAGGCCTTTTATATCTTCTTTTAATATTACCTTCATATAATTTCCCCCAATCTCTCAGCTGATATCTAATCTGACTGTTATAACTAAGTTGGCATACTATTGTCAATAAAAAAGATTTGACACTCATGACTTCCTTTTGTACTATAGTCAGTTGTCACTCATTAAAGTGACGAAATTTCATGTCAATGATGCCGAAGTGGTGGAATTGGTAGACACGCTAGGTTCAGGGTCTAGTGTTCGCAAGGGCATGGGGGTTCGACTCCCCCCTTCGGCACCATACACCGTAATGAATGGTTACGAGGCTTCATTACCTTCGGATAAATTCTGAATATAGGACAGAATAACTTCTTTGAATTTATCAAAGTCATTAAGATGCCGCTTTAAGATTACCATGACGATCTCTGCATCTGAAGCGTCCGTTCGACGATGCGCTGGGTCTTCCAGTCGTTTTTATAATTGTCAATGGTAATGTCAGCGAATTCTTGAATCTGCATGCAGTATGTTCCAAGTTCTGCCAAATTGCCTTAAATATTTAGGGGTGTCAATGAAGAAAAGGTGACACCCAGGTCATCCAAATCGGTACATCCCCTCATGATGCTGTCATTCCTAATAAAGCCGGTTGCAACTGCATTTATGGCAGTAGCAAGTAGAACAGCATCAGGCGTTTTCATGGTGTATTTTGCCCTGAGACGTGCTCAAAGAGTTTCGTATCGATGAGAACACTCTGGCTGGCGTTTCTCTTGCTCCTTTGCGAATGGTTGAGAAATGGGGCGTTGCAGTCCGTTATATAATTTACCTGCCTGTTTGTAATATAATATCCCAAATCGTCATAAGATCCGGATAAAAGTTAAAGTTATGGAGCATAAGAAAATTGACCTCATTTTATTATTTACCACACGTGTTACAAGATTATTTGCATACGGATTCTTGTCTGTCACGCTTGCCCTCTACCTTGCAGAGATCGGTTTGAGTGTAAAAGAGATTGGCCTTCTGTTCTCGCTTACCCTGATAGGTGATTCCATTATCTCTCTTTGGATAACAACTTCTGCAGATTACCGGGGCAGAAGGCGTATGCTGATACTCGGGTCTCTGTTGATGATTATAGCCGGCATAGTCTTCACACTGACCAGAAACCCTGTATTCCTGATACTTGCTGCTATTGTCGGTGTGATAAGTCCAAGTGGCTATGAAACCGGACCTTTTCTTTCAATAGAACAGGCAGCGCTAACGCAGCTTGTATCTGACAGGAAGAGGACTCATGTTTTCGCATGGTACAACCTTGTAGGGTCATTTGCTACTGCTGCCGGTTCCCTGGCCGGAGGAGTCATGGTACATGTAATGGAGGGAAGCGGGTTTTCACGGCTTGAATCGTACCGTTCTGTGATAATTGGTTATACAATAAGCGGGTTTGTACTGATGCTGGTATTTTTCTTTCTCTCTTCTGCAATCGAAGTAAAGTCTTACAGTGATCACCATACGATAAAACGTTTTCTTGGATTACATCGTTCACGCAATGCAGTGCTGCGGCTGAGCGCCCTTTTCTCAATGGATGCATTTGCAGGCGGCCTCATTATGCAGAGCATACTTGCATACTGGTTTTATGTCAGATTTAATGTTGACGCAGGAACGCTCGGCGGAATTTTCTTTGGAGCAAATATCCTTGCAGGCATTTCAGCCTTACTGGCGGTCCCTCTTGCATCGAAAATCGGCCTCATCAATACAATGGTCTTTACTCATATCCCGTCGAACATATTACTATGTCTGATACCGCTCATGCCAAACCTTACTCTGGCAATAGCGGTTATGATGGTGAGGTTTTCCATTTCCCAGATGGATGTTCCGACACGCCAGTCCTTTACAATGGCAGTTGTCAGTCCGGATGAACGCTCTGCTGCAGCCGGTATTACCAACATAGCACGGTCAGTAGGTTCATCGCTGTCACCCGTATTAAGCGGCTTATTCCTTTCATCTCCTGCGCTGTTGAGCATGCCGTTTTTCATGGCAGGGGGTATGAAGATAATATACGATTTATTACTGTTCTATAATTTCAGGACAATGAAGCCGCCTGAAGAACAGAAGTGATAAGGCAGTTCCATGGTTGACCCGTTAGCTCCGGACGGATTCCGGTGCAGGGAATCTTATACCTACCTTTAATCCCCCTAATCTTCCTGATCTCCCGAAGTTTATTTCACCTTCATACTGCTCTACTATATCCCTGACAATGGAAAGGCCAAGTCCGTGCCCGGCAGCAGCCTCATCCAAACGAATCCCCCTTAGGGACAATTGTTCCAGCTCTTCATCGGGGCAGCCAGGCCCGTCATCTTCGATGTATATATTGATACCAGTGTCTTTTTCGATTTTAATGGATACCCTGCTGTGCGCCCATTTGCAGGCATTGTCCAGCAGGTTGCCCAAAAGCTCCAGCATGTCTTCCCTGTCACCGGCGACTATTCCATTAGCGGGGAGTGAAAACTCAAACTCTAAATGCTTATCTTTATAGATTTTCCCAAGGGCATCGAGAAGGTAGTTTATCTCCTCTTTCAAAACTTGCTGCTGACCCGGCCTTGGGGGACCAGCCAAACGGGCTCGTTTGAGCTCACGATCCAGCAGGTTGCCAAGATTTACTGTCTGTTCAATGAGTTCCTTGCGGACCTCCGGGCATCTTTGCATCTCATTACGATCAGGCAACTGCTTTAGTAATGTTAAAGGTGTTTTAAGGGCGTGAGCCAGATTCCCCAGGGCATTCCGTGAGCGTTGAAGTCTCTGGCTCATCTCCTCGAGCAATCTGTTAATCTCAGCGATAAAAGGGCGTATCTCGCCAGGCACATCTTCCCTGAGCTGGGTTATTTCTCCCCTTTCAAGGGAGGCGATATCCCTCCGCACCCGGCCCAACGGGGCCAGTCCTGCGCCTACGATTATTCGCTGGATAATAATAAGGATCACAAGGATGGCCAGGGAGACTAACCCGTAACGCAATTGAAACCGCCTGATATCGGATTCAATGTTGGAGAGGTCTTCTGCAATTCCTATGATCACCGGCTGATTCTGTTTCTGAAATCCGCTGATAATATAGAGTAGAGGCTGACCCCGGGGTCCTGAAGAGTATAATCTTACGGTATCACCGATAGCAACCTCAGAAACCGGCAATTCCTGATCCCAGAGTGATCGTGAGCGGATTAGCTTTCCGCCAACACGGATCTGATAGTAGTGGCCGGAAAACGGATGTTTGTAAATTGGGTCAATCCGTTGAGGATCGAGAAAGGCGGGGGAGCTCTCATCTCCGATGTTTAGTGCCCCCAACAGATTCTCAGTGTCATGTTTAAGGCGTGAGCTTACGTAATCTTCTGTCAGATATCGAATTGATTTACTTACAATGAACCACTGAAGGCCAAAGAGGACCACTATGCTTATAATAAGTCCGGCGCTTAGACGTGCCTGAAGGGAGAGCATTATTTCGGCGCCCTGAAAACATATCCCTGGCCGCGTCGTGTCTCTATCAACTCTTTTCCCAGCTTCTGGCGCAGCCTGTTTATATAGACCTCAATGACATTACTGTCCTTATCAGAATCAAAATCATAGACATGTTCGGTGAGGCGTGTTTTTGACAGTATTATATCCGGGTGCAGCAGGAAGTAGCGCAGAAGTCGAAATTCTATGCCTGTCAGCTCCAGGGTCTCGCCTTCGTTTGTCATAACACACTGCCTGTCATCATCAAGTGTAAGACCCGCTACATTCAGCAGCCCGCCAGCCTGAGCCTTGCTGCGGCGTATCAATGAGTTGATTCGTGCAATCAGCTCATCAACATGGAATGGCTTAGCGAGGTAATCATCAGTGCCTGCCTTGAAGCCGTCCACCTTTTCAAACCATGCGTCGCGTGCGGTCAGGATGATGACCGGGACCTTATTTCCCTTTGAACGCCATTTTCGAAGCACTTCCAGACCTGAACGGCCCGGCAATCCCAGATCAAGTACTACAACATCATACGGAATTTCACTGCCCATGAACTCAGCATCAATTCCATTGTCTGCAACATCTACTGCGAATCCTCCCTGAGAGAGATCCTCTTTCAGCCTCTGGCTTAGGGCTGCATCGTCTTCAACCAATAGCAGTCTCAATGCCCCCTCTCCTCTCTTTGTTTGATCAATTCGCCGGTCCTGGCATCAAATTTAAGTTTCCACACAATACCATTTACATCAAGAATCTCGAGTTCGTATATCATCTGCTTGCCCTTTACCTCCAGCTCCGTCTCAAGAATTCGGCCTGGATATTTTCGGCTCGCCTTTTCAATAATCTCTTCAAGGGGGAGAATATCACCGGCCTCCTTAAGTTGTTTTGCCCTGTCATGATCATCACCGGACAGGACGATGCCTTCGCTAAATATTATAAGGATTAATACCAGCAGGGCTATTTTTTTAATTTCAATCATCCCATCTGCCAAAACCAGGAATCACCACATCACCCTCCTGGAAGGACCCTGCCTCTGCCCGGGTATGACAGGCGCTGCAATGGCTAAGGCTTTTTACCTTTGGATTGTTGGCAACGTATTTTGGTGTAAGTTCACGATGTTCCTTAACAATATAAGGAACCTGAGTTATCCTTTCTGGTGCCGCATTACTATTCAGGGAGCGCAAAATTCTGACAGAGTATCTGTTGTCTGAGTGATCAGCCGCATTGTCCGCCAGGTACTTTCTTAATGCTTCATGATCTTCAGGTGTAAGTTCTGCATTTTCTCCAAAGTGATTACTCAGTCCTGTCATCACCTTTTCCCAGGAACGGGCAGGCAGCAGTCCAGGCGGATAAGCAAAATGGCAGGCTCCGCACTCCGTCTTATATAATTCATTCTTAACTGGAAGCACTCCCGAGCTTTTCTTTCCCTTTCTTATTTCATCGAATCCTCTCCGGTTATCTTCACTCATGGCAAATTGCCCCACTAAAATGAATGTCCCGATTATAAATAATATTCCAATCCAGAGTCTGTTTTTCATTATAAATCTCCTTCCATATAATTGTAAATAATGACTACCGGCCTTTTATATACATCAGGAAATCGCCCTTCTCCTGCGGAGTGCATTCGCGTCCCATTGTCCACTTGCAATTCCGGAGGAACCACTTCTCAATAAATTTGGGATCTGTCAGACGGCTGGAATTAACTGAAAGAGCCATCGGTTCGATAGCTTTTCCTGTCTGAACATGCCTTCCGCGGAGACGCAGGTCGCGGTGATGACAAGTCGCACAGCTCCTCTCCTGACCATGTTCAGGATCTTTGAAGGATCGATTCCACATAGCCTCTCCATTCTTTGCATTGAAATTTCCGGCCCCGAGTGCCTGATATCTGGCCAGAAGAACATCTGAGGCTTCTGCATGAACAGAGTCAGGAAGACAGGTACAGGATAAAACCAGTAAGGCTGCGACTGCTATTAAGTTCGATTTCATCTTAAGTTCCCCATTTGGTTTACAATTTCAAATTTGATTACGCATTACAGCAACTCTTCTTCTGCTCGTTTGCAGCCTGTCAACATCCCTTTGATCAGATTTTCCCGATGAACTATACTTGACAGCACCACTCCCATGACGTGGAATACTGCGAGTGTTAAAGTGAATCCTGCAAAAAACTCATGCACCTCCTCAAGTGCCTCTATTGCATCTTTGCCTGTCCCGGACATAAGACCGGCCAGCGGGCCCGCGTAATCCTCCGCCCCATAAAGGGCGAGGCCGGATACTGAGGTGAGCACAAGTCCGATGAGCAGGGCAATCACCATAGTCCCCCCGGCAGGACCATGGCCGACATAGCGTTTTGCCTTGAATGTTACTAAATCCCTAAGATAATTTAAAACAACACTCGGCCGGAAAACAAAATCTGAGAATCTTGCATGCTCAGGCCCTACTAAACCCCACAGGATCCTGAAAAAGACCAGTACCAGTATGGTATACCCTGCCAGGACATGCAGGCTCAGTAATTCATCTTCTGCAAGGTAAGCGATGATGAAAGAGAACACCACGGTCCAATGAAATATCCTGACAAATGGATCCCATACCTTGATTTTTTCTATATCTATATTCATTTCTCAATGCCCCCTTTCTGGTTTTTGTAAATATAGTTTACATGGGGAAACTTAAATGAAGCTTAAGGGATTGGCAGCATCAATAATAAGGGAAGTTTGTAAAGATGATTTATATCATACCGCTGTCCTTTATCCTTATGTCAATATTGTGAAAAAGTTGATCTTCTGCAGAACACATATTTGTTGAAATGCCTTGGATTTGAAGAGTTATGATGTTCAGGATGTAAATATTTCATAAAACTCCAGAGGTTAGGAGGTGGTAGTATTTTCCGTACAACAGGGTACGGTATTGCATAACCGGCTGATTTGTGCGAAATGTTCTTCAAATTCAGCAATGTTTTCAAATTAAAAAAAGGAGGAATAGATGACAAAGGCTTCGGCACGCAACATGTTTATAGGATCAACTGTAGTTGTTTCTGCGATATTGCTGGTACTTACCATAATGTCGCACCAGTCATACCCTGAACGGACTCACCCTGAAAATATTACCGAGGGTGTTGCCTGGGGCAAAAAGGTATGGGAAAAACACGCTTGTATCAACTGTCATACCCTTTTAGGCGAAGGAGCATACTATGCCCCTGAACTCGGCAACGTTATTGCGAGGCGAGGTGAACCGTATGTGCGCACAGTGCTCATGGTTACTGCGAAACAGGGCTGGGGAAGCACCAGAAGAATGCCTCAGTTCGACCTTTCAGAGAAAGACATAGACTCGCTCATTGAGTTCTTTAAATGGATGGGAGAGATCGACACTAACAACTGGCCGCCCAACAAAGAGGGATAACAGACCGGTTTAATGCAAGGCTAAACATAGATAACAATCTTAAGGAGAGGACTTTATGGAATACAAATATGAATCACAACGCGTGGCATACCCCTTTTTTATAGGCGCTATGCTGCTCTTCGCCGGTCAGATAGTTTTCGGCCTTCTGATAGGTGCACAATACATATGGCCTGATGTGCTTTACCCTGCTATTCCTTTTAACATAGCACGCATGATACACATAAACCTGCTGGTAGTATGGCTTATCTTCGGATTTATGGGAGCTGCTTATTATCTCCTCCCTGAAGAGGTCGAAGGAGAGATATACAGCGTCAAGCTTGCCATTCTGCACTTCTGGCTCTTTCTCATAGGCGGTGCTGCAGCCATAGTTGGCTACCTTTTTAAGTGGCATGACGGAAGGGAGTTTCTCGAACAGCCGTTCATTATAAAGGTTGCAATTGTATTAGTTGTATTGATGTTTATCTTCAATATGATAATGACAATGATAAAGGGCAGAAAGAGGACGAGCGTATCCATCATACTTCTTGCCGGATTCCTTGGCCTTGCCGTTTTCTATCTGTTTGCCTTCTACAAGCCGGAGAATATGGTGGTAGATAAGTATTACTGGTGGTGGGTAGTGCATCTTTGGGTTGAAGGTGTATGGGAGCTTATAATGGCCGCGCTTCTCTCCTTTCTCCTTATAAAGCTTACCGGCATAGACCGCGAAGTCGCAGAGAAGTGGCTCTACGTCATAGTCGGCCTTACCTTCCTCACTGGCATTATTGGTACGGGGCATCACTACTACTGGATAGGTACACCGGCCTTCTGGCAGACATGGGGCGCATGGTTCTCAATATTTGAAGTGCTTCCGTTTGCAGCCATGGTGGCCTTCACTTTCAAGATGGTCAGCAAGAGGACGCGTAATCACCCTAATCGCGCGGCTACTCTTTGGACAGCCGGTACCGCGATAGTTTCATTCCTTGGCGCAGGGGTATGGGGTTTCATGCATACGCTCCCTCAGATAAACTACCTGACCCACGGTACACAGATAACTGCAAGTCACGGACACCTGGCTTTTTTCGGGGCTTATGCAATGATAGTCCTCGCTATGGCATCGTACGCCGTGCCTAACATAAGAAAACACAGGCCGTCACATCAAAAGGCCGAGATATTTGCCTTTTGGGTAATGGTATCATCTATGATGTTTATTGCCCTTTCACTCACGGGCGCCGGTATAGTTCAGGTTTACCTGCAGCGTATACTGGCGATGCCGTTTATGGATACCCAGGCACAGATGGCGCTCTTCTACTGGCTCAGGTTATTCTTCGGCTGTACGTTTGCAATCGGGCTTGTTGTCTATCTCTATGACTTCTTCTTCCCGGGCAAGTCCGGCAGCTTAGGGATGGAACCGTCATAAGCCGGGGGATCACAATGTATCATGGTATCATGAGGAAATCCCCCTTACTCCCCCTTTTTCAAAGGGGGATATAAGACACCCCCATTTTTTTATGGGGAAAACAGATTCCCCCCCTTTAGAAAAGGGGGGGAAGGGGGGATTTGAAAAGTGACTTTCGGGTGAAGCATAAGGAGAAGGTTCAAATGACGGGAAATACTAACATCGCCGCACTGCCAGTAAACGGGGCAGGAACAGGTCCAGAAAGAGGAAAAGAGCCATTTTATCTGCCGGTCGGCAACGAGGTTGATATATTCGAGGCGGCCTACAAGAGCGGCATGGCGGTCCTGCTGAAGGGGCCGACCGGCTGCGGCAAGACCCGCTTTGTAACCCACATGTCGTGGCGGCTTGGTCTGCCCGTTCATACGGTCTCATGCCACGATGACCTGACGTCATCCGACCTCGTCGGGCGGTATCTTATAAAGGGTCGGGAGACTGTTTGGGTGGATGGGCCGCTAACAAGGGCAGTCAGAGAAGGCGGAATATGCTATCTGGACGAAGTTGTTGAAGCAAGAAAAGATACCACCGTCATCATACATCCTCTATCCGACGACAGGCGTATCCTCATCATTGAAAAGACGGGAGAGGAACTGCACGCACCTGACAACTTTATGCTGGTTATATCCTACAACCCCGGTTATCAGCATATCCTCAAAGACCTCAAGCCGAGTACCCGTCAGAGATTTGTGGCCCTTGAGTTTGACTATCCGCCTGAAGAGTTGGAAACCGATATTGTTGAAAGCGAAAGCGGGCTTGACAGAAAGACTGTTGCAAAGCTTGTATCAGCAAGCCGCAATATGCGTTCGCTTGCAGACTCCGGACTCGACGCTCATCCAGGAACGCGCATGCTTGTGCATGCTGCAACGCTTGTAAGAAATGGCCTCCCGGTCAAGACGGCGTGTGAGGCAGCCATCGTCAGACCGCTGACAGACGACGAAGAGATTCATCGCACTATGATGGATATCATCGAAGCCGTTTTTTAAGATGGAACATCTTGTAGGAAAAGGCATAGACAAGGCCATACAGTACTTCTACAGCAGGCGCATGGAAAAATGGGGGGCAGATAAGGCCCCCTATCTTCTTTCGGGCCGCGTGAGGAGGTTCGGCATACTTGCGTCTATGGCGGCTGGCAAGACTATCCGGGCCGCCTGTATAAAGGGAGACACGCCTCCAAGGCCATATCTGCAAACCCTGAACAAGATGGGGCACCCTGCTATACTTGCTGATCATGGATTCGGCTGGAGTGACGGAGAGACCGTCTTCCTTCCACTCACTATGGCAGATATGCCTGACATGGAAAGGCAGGAGAAACTTACCAGACTCCTTCTCTTTTTTCTTTCCAGCCAGATACACTTTCATACACTGAAGACCGCCCTCACAAACCGCACGTTATTGGAAGAGGACAGGCTCATTGCGGACATATACTGGATAATAGAAAATATCAGAATAACCTCAATCATCAAAGATGCATTTCCCGGCGTCTTTCGTGATTGGGAGGACCTTGTTAAATATCTGCTAAACAGGCGCCCTGGTCCTAAGCATATAAACAGGGCGGAAGTCAGGATTGAAGAATTTCTCAAGGATTCGATCAATGGAACATTATCCGGCGCTTCGGTATCATCAAATTCTGAAGAGAGCCTCAGGATGGCACAGGCAGTCAAAGAGTCCTGGCATGTTTCCGGTGTACCACTTAAAAAATACAGGGGCATGGTTCCTTTTACGCCCTGGGGCAAACTCATACCAGGCAGGATTAAAGAAGGTTCTTTTGATACTGAGGATTTATGCGTTGCTGAGGATGCAACTTCCGATGCTGTGCAGATGACTGCAGCAGAAAAATCTGCGGCCAAATCCGAAACAAAAAAGAGATATGCCGCAAAAAAAACTAATGTTGACGAAGAGCAGTGCAAACAGGGCCTTACTCTAAATATATACGACAAGCTCCTCTCATGGGCGGATTTTGTAAATGTCAGCCGGCCATTTGATGACGATCCAGAAGACGATGCAGGCGGGAAGGCCGACAGTATGGAAGAGCTGACAACCGCTGAGGTAAGAAAGACGACAAGATCATTCTTTGACGCAGACCTCGAAAAGGCGGAAGATTATTCCGCAGCGACAGCAAGGGAAATAGACACAAAAAAAGTTTTTTTCTATCCGGAATGGGACTATCGTAAAGGGACATACAAACCTGACGCCTCCAGACTAAGCGAGTACATCGCTGCCGGTACCGGGACACAAATAGTAGACGAAATATTGAAAGAAAAGAGGGGTCTTATTAAAGAGGTGACGCGCAAGTTCGAGACAATAACTCATGCCTCTGCACTCAGGAACCGGCAGCTGGAGGGGGATTTTATAGACTTCAACGCCGCAGTTGAGGCATTTTCAGACTATGAGGCAGGCAAGACCCCAAGTGACAGGCTCTATGCAGCATACACGCGAAACGAGCGTGACATATCAGTACTTTTCCTCGTTGACCTGAGTATGTCCACTGACGGATGGGTTGCTGATCACAGAATTATCGACCATGAGAAAGAGGCCCTTGTGATCCTGTGCGAGGCGATGAGAAAACTCCAGGACAGGTACGCGATATACGGTTTTTCTGGCAAGACGGCGAGAGACTGCCGCTACTACCATATAAAGGGTTTCAACGAGATATATGGAAACAGGGTAAGAGAACGTATCGGCTCACTCATACCATACCACTACACAAGGATGGGCCCGGCCATAAGACACGCAGCAAATATCCTTAAGAAGGAGTCTTCAAGGGTGCGGCTCCTTTTTCTGCTCTCGGACGGCAAACCGAATGATCTTGACGCTTACGAGGGACGATACGGCCTGGAGGATACACGCATGGCGATTAAAGAGGCTGAGAGGGATGGTATAATACCATTCTGTCTCACTGTAGACAATAACGCCGGCGAGTATCTGCCGCAACTTTTCGGCAGGGGAAATTACGTCGTAGTATCAGGGGCTGACAGACTGACAAAGAGCCTGCCCGACCTATATGCAAGGATAATTCGGCACCTTTGAGAGGCTGCAGACGGCACACCTTTGGAAGTTGCTGAGTGCAATAGATAATTTGCGGGAATGTCCATTATTAATAGAAAAAGTCCGGCGCGGTTATGTCACCGGACTCTTAACTTTACGGAGGGACAAGAAGATCAGTTCTAAAAGTTAATCCCTACATAGACTCCGAATGAAGAATAGGTTGCCTTGAAGCCAGGGTCACCTGATGCTATTGTGTTTCTGTAATCAACTCCGAGGCTGAGCTTCTCAGTCATCATATATTCAACACCGGCGCCATAATGGTAACCAGTATCAAGATAAGTAGCATCATTGGAGGGGGGTGAGTTTACAAGGAATGCGAGACCAACAGGTATTATCCATGGCCTTAATTTACCGAGCTCAAAACGATACTTTGGTGCAAAAACAACATTTAGTTCGGTGATGTTGATACTCGATGAGCTATATGATGTTCCGTCTTCCGAAGGATTTGTTGCCTCGTCTACCAGGACACTGGCCGGCTGAAGCACTGTCTTATCAGAAAACCGGGAATATTCAAATGCAACCTCACCCAGCAGGGTGTGGCCAAATATTTTTGCTAAAGGAACATCAAGCCCGGCAGCGATAGCCGACCCGCTGTCTCCATCATTTCTGCCCATCAGGCCAAGGGTATCCGTAAAAACCTGTCCACCTCTGTCATCTTTCAGTTTTGCTGTCCCATACTTATAAAAGACCTGCCCTCCAAGTTGGGCATTACCTGTTCCGGCACTAATTAGTGTATAAAACATAACAACGATTAATAGTATAAATTTTTTCATCTTATTCCTTTCCCTGAGATGTGAAGTATTGTTTCTTGCATGTATCTTTTTAGACATTATTACCGTTCCTCTTACTACCTCCTTTCAGCCTCTCCATTAACAAACAAAAGGCTGGAGAATACTAACAATAAAGCCAACATCCCCGGCCTTTGTCTTTGCTTTATGGATCTATGCGAATGTTGTATTATTATGGTTATTGACTCGTCTGCAGTTGCCAAATTAGCAGCCTTACTTGTAAAAAATGAAAAGACCATGGTAGTCTTCTTTCGGGGTAGGATTGTACACAGGAAAAGGCAGTGCTGTCAAGGGTAAGGAAGCAGCAAATTCTTTGCATTCTGTTTCTGCTGAGACGGCATTGCGCCAGGAACACTTGACTGCGAAGCAAATCAGATACTCACTTTTCTTCTCAGCATCTGCCGGACGTAGACGTCAGGCAGATGCTGAGGTACGTACATATCTGAGCTGTTCACTTGCACCCAGGCCAATGTCTGTGATCCATACGCCAGTTTTTGTCTTCCCCCATAAGGGTCATCTTTGAAGTATTCAAAAAAGAGGGATAATCCACATTCATAAAGTTTCAGCAGCTTCATCGTTATAGCGATACGGTCAAATGGCATTGCTTCCCGTAAATGTCTGACCTGACTGTCTATGCATACAAATTGACCATGTTTGTCCATTTTCCTGTACTGTTCAGGAGAGAAATCAAATAAGTATCTGTCGCGTAATTGTCCCTGCCATGTGAAATAATTTGAGAAATAAATATTCTGGGCAAGGTTTGAATGTTCCATGGTGGTGTCAATCACAATTTCTTTCAAAATAGCGTTATCTCCCAGAAAATTCGACTCATAAAGAGTTCTTCCGAGTTGTGCGTCGGATATAGTTTGAATGCCGGACATGTTGTCCTTAGACTCTATTCTCTCTTCTTTTGGCAGCAAACTGTTTTGTCTCAGAAAGTCCATAAAAAATTCAGGACATGGTACAAGTTCAACGACACCATGCCCCACAGTTCTGATCCAGGAGGTCTGCTGCCTGCTAAAAGCTATAGGATGTAAGATTCCATTCGCCATGAGCTTGAACCATTCAAAGTGTAACAGCAGTGATGAATTACCAGAACCAAATACTTTGTCTATCCAAACCCGTACGCAGACCATCTCGTGGTTTCTGACGAAGCCGTATATTTGAGTTTCTGTAAAATTTGTAACCATGAAGTGGCCATTAAAAAACTCATCAGCTATATACCTTCCGATAGGTTTTAATGCCCTTTCTCTTGCCTTTCCAAGCCAATGTGAATAATTGGCAAAGTAAACACCACCTCCAATCGTTGAACTGTCTTTTAATCCCAGAGGAAACTGGTATTCAAACACCAGCTGTCCCCGGGGACCTCCTTCAACAAATTTCCCGGTAGTTTCTTCCATAATGTCCCCTGCATTGCTCGTCCTCCACCCATCCTTATTGTACGTATCTTTTTTCGAAGTTACGATGGCAATCATTCGCTCCCGGCCGCGCAATAGTTTTATGGGGAAAGACAGGATGCTCATATCACCCCCTTTAAATATCATACAGTCGTCCAGCTGCTCATCGTATTTTATATTACTTTCTTTCATATCAGTCGCTTTTCGAAAAGCTTCCAGAACGCACCATATGCGGCTCCCTGCCATGTCTAATGATTTGTCTTTTTCAGCTACTGTATTTAAAAGTGACTTCCGCGATAATCCAAGCAGTTCTATCCATTCGTATTCGCTTCGGTGCGATACGGTCTCAATGTCGCATCCCACTCTTGTCCTGCCTGCTGCACAGAGGCACAGTCTATCGTCATGACTGCAGGAAATGGTTACTTCGGAAGATTCTTTAACAAAGGGTTTTCCTTCATTTGTCCAGTCAATAGTGATTTCATTGGGAAGATCTTCACTGGAAATCTTCAGTTTTTGATAAGCTTTTCTAAATAACTCCTTCTCGATCCTATGACGCCACGTTTTATCCATCACATGAAAACCGGATTGATGTTTAAGAGAGATTACAGGAGGTGTCTCGTTAATCATTTGACAATAATACTGCAGTCTATTATTTATATGTGACTCGTCCCAATCATCAGGGAATATGAGATCATTTACCTGTGGGGCATTCTCTATTTTCTCAACAATCTTCACCTTATATCCATGAAGTTTTTCGACGATCCGACCTCTTGCATCAATTACAGTTACGTCTGAAGTAACGATGTCGTCTCCTCTTTGTACCAGGTCCACAACAACATGATGAGTTCCCTTATCGTGGGACTCATGGAATATTTCCCATTTTTCAATTTCGACAGGCAGCGCCACTAAATCCGGCAGTATTATCTGCACAGACTGAAGAAGCGTATCTCTGAAGAACGGATCACCGGCAAACAATTTTCCATCCGAAGCCGCGATACTCTTCGAAGTAATTTCCATTTCAGAATCAAATATGCATTGTTTAACATTCAATGATCGTATTGCTTTAATCCTCTGAAACAGGGTCCCCTGAAAGAGCATATGTCCATAAAGATCTTCCAATGGTTTTATATCAAGAATATTTTCTGGAATATTCCCGGAATATCCTTCCAAACTCTTTGGTACGTGTAAAACAAACGTTGCTTCAAAGTGCTTCTTTAAAAACCCTGTCTGATCAACTGTTATATCCGCATTAACACGGACTTCTCCACGACCGGCAGGCACATCTTCAATGAGTGCATGGATATGAATCTCTGTTGAACCATCCGGATCCAAAGTAATGGGATAGTTTAACAGGATATTCTCAATCTGAAAGGAGTCAAAGTCACTGATGCCCATAACAG
Source organism: uncultured Nitrospiraceae bacterium (assembly GCA_964611625.1). Classification (GTDB taxonomy): domain Bacteria; phylum Nitrospirota; class 9FT-COMBO-42-15; order HDB-SIOI813; family HDB-SIOI813; genus RBG-16-43-11. The sequence goes on from CAZTAM010000001.1 coordinate 186,377, forward strand.
ATGACACAGCCTGCGTCATGGCTTCTATTCCAAAAACAGTAGGAAACAAATAAGTGCCTTTGTAGACATGGTCTTTGAGGTAAGGATCTTTATCAAGAGTCAGCACCGCCCTTGCTTCTATTTCAACTTCCTTTTCATAAAAAAGTATTTCTTCCAAAAAACGTGCTTCCTGAGTCTTCAAACTGGGAAGCTTCCTAAGGATATTCAGGCTTCCCAGTCTGCTCGTCACTATAACCTGTTCCTCTCTGTAATCCCTTTCCATAATCTGCATGAAATGTTCTACCCCCTTGCTTCTGGGTATAGAAAGGATTCCCATGTTTGAGAGACCAGCAAGACTTCCCATTCGCGCCCCCATGCCAACCTCATCCCATATGCTGAATGCAAAAGATATAACTTCAGTAATTCCGGAACGAAATTTAAATTGTTGAAGAAGAAGATTCAGGATCTCGTTAGAAAATCCATACCAGGCATTTCCCATCATTCCGGTAACACCTATAACAGATCCAAATCCAGCAAACATTTTAGGAGGATTATCTTTAAGAATGTCGCAAATATTTAGAGCGCCGAGGAGTTTTGGCGCTATTTCACTCATAGCTTCATTGAGTGCAATCTGCTCTACCCGACGCGGCTTATTGACTGCAGCCCCATGGATGACACCAGTAATCACGCCGAGATCCTGTTCTATCCGCTTCTTTAGATCGGCAAGACTCGCTTTTTGGGAAATATCACATGCGTAGTAGCGGAAGGTTATTTTATTTTCTCTGTAGCGTTGCAACACTCTCCGCATCTCTTCATCTTGATCATTAAGAACTGTTCTTCCGACAATGGCCATTTTAACGCCAGTTTTCATAGCAAATGCAAAAGCACACTCTGCGGTGATACCTCTGGCCCCTCCTGTAACGAGGACTACATCCTCACCTGTCCAGACAACCTTTCTTTTATCAAACACCTCGGGTTCTATAAGTTCCAGTACCGGGACATGTCTTCTAAAGCTGCTGTTGAAGGACGCTATACTGAATTCTTCCCGAGCATGGATCTCTTCCACTATATTCCGCACGATGCCAGCAACATCTCTTGTATTTAAAAACTCGAGAACTCGTATCTTTTCCGCAGGGTTTTCCAGATGAAGACTTGAAAGGAACGCAGTGCCTCCTTTAGCTTCTATTGAAATATCTCCTTCAAATTTATAAAAACCAAAGTTTCCAAACTGAACTATTGCGTAAGTAGGTTTTGGAATTTGCATTTTCATTGAGGTTACAACTTTTCCGATACAGTGCATTCTCGATGCCATGTCGTAGATCTGTTCTCTTTCAAACAATCCTGATCTTTTTTCCCCGGGAAGCAAAAATATAAAATAGTTATACCCTTCATACTCCCGAAATGCAGATCCGGATAATCTTCTATAATCCATCAATGTCGCCAAAATTCCATTTTGAGTCAATATATTCTGCAGTTCAGAACAAAGGCCATCTGTCACATTGTCAGAAATGATCAAATATCGTTTTTTTTCTTTGAAGTCGGCACCAATTATTTCATCAAAAGAGTATTGAAATGGGCTCTTCTGCTCCACAAAGGCGATTTTAAAATTGCGAACCCAGTTGTCTGCTTTATGTAATTTTAACGTGTTGAATGCTTCTTCCCTCTCCTTTTTGTCTAATGATTCCTGAGCTGGTTGTCCTGAGGTTATTTGGTTAGTGATTAGGTCATAAATTTCACGTAGTGATCTGTTTGACATGGTCGTTGGATCAAGTTTACCTTCCACACCATACATTTTCAATGCCCTGGCTGCAAACGAACCCGCCTTGATGGAGTCAAGATTCAGGTCATCAAGGAGACGGTGATCCAGTGATATTGAACTTACCGGAAACCCGGTCATTTCCGATGCAAGTTTCAACAATATTTCCGGGTCATATGATGCCGCGGTTGAGGGCAATGTATTGACTTGTTCTAAATTATCAGGCGCTGAAAGTGATGTCGCTGAAACATCTCTAACTGAATGCTCAGGATTGGGCTTTGATACTGCACCTGTCTCCCGGAGTTCCTTCTGTATCAGTTTGCGGATTAAATTTATCTGTTGCACTGAGAAGAGTCCAACATTATCATCCATAACCTCAGGAGTATGCATGTTTGACTGATCATCCAAGTCAGGATTAAGAATATCCTCATCTTCTGATGTCAAAGAATGCTCACATGGATTGTTTATAAAGATCCGTTTTGATGCAGGGATAAAAGGTCTTACCAGCCTATTTTCAAAGAGGGCTGTCCAGTTTATTTTAACTCCATTTACAAGGCAACGACCAAGAAGGACATTCAGGGACCGATCATCTTCAGCACTTGATTCTACAGGAAGGCACGTTGCTCCCTCCTCTGCTGTAATTGATTTGACCAAATCACTGAGTACACGGCTTGGCCCTACCTCCACCAAAAGATCGCACTCTTTTCTCATGTTGGCGATCAATGAAATAAAATCAACCTGATGTGTAACCTGACGTGAAAAATGACTTCGCAGAGAAGTTCCCGGCCTTATTTCCTTACCATCCATAGATGATAATAGTTTAATTTCTGTTTCTGTCAGGAACTCTGAACCATAGGTATAATTAACTAATCTATTTGCTGCATCAATCATATATCTCGAATGGAAGGCGTTCGCAACTGGGAGATACCTGGTTTCTATATCCAAAAGCGAACCTAACACGACTGCTTTTTCCACAGCAGATCTCTCGCCGGATATTATTGTCTGCACTGGACTGTTAATGTTAGCGACAACAGCATAGCCTTTAATACCTTGTAATAGCTCTTCAACTTTTTTCCGATCACAGGCAAAACTTGCCATTATTCCAGGATTGTCATCTGACGCAGCGGTTACTCTGCCTCTGAATGCTGCAAAACTGAGCAAGGCCTTCTCGTCAAAAGCACCCGCAGCATGAAAAGCCGTCAATTCACCGAGACTATGGCCGCCCAAAATAACAGGTTTTATTCCCAGTTTCGCAAGATATCGAATCCATAATAGGGATGTCATACATATGGCTGGTTGTGCTATTTCAGATCTGGATAGCGTCGCTTTCCATTCAAGTATCTGGTCGCTGTTCAAAGCCCTTTCTATCGGCTTGTAAATATATTCACGTATTCCTTCATGTCCGGTTTCGAATAGCCATGATTCCGCGTTATCACTTAAATCCCGGGCGCATGGGTGCCGCTCCAGCAGAAGTCGTCCCATGTTCAACTGTTGAGACCCCTGCCCGGGAAACAGGAAACCGATTCGGTCACGCGTTACTGAGTTCCCAATCCAGATATTCTGCTGAGGGCTGGATATTGTTCCTCCATTTGGAATATCATTTGCCCTTAGTATTAGTTCTGCTTGATCGAGACAGTCGCTGAGATCATCAGGAGACCTGGCAATCATGGCTATACGAAATGGCTTGTCAGGATGTAGGTCTCTGGTCAGGTGACTTGAAAGATCAACCATTTCACTTATACTGATTCCCTCAGCAAGATTCTTCAGGTAAATTATTCGATCCATCATTTCCTTCTGCGACTCAGCAGACATGACGAAGATCTCCGTCTCCTGACACGATGCAAGCAGTTCTCGTTCTCCGACAGAAGGTTCGATATGCTTTGCAGGCTCTCCAGCCGATTCGATTGTCACATGACAGTTGATTCCCCCAAACCCCATTCCTGATATCCCTGCACGCATCACTCCATCTGTACTTCGTATTTCACCATGTATAACCGGATACACACTGCGGGCCCTCTCCTGAAATACAGGGTTAAGTTCTTTACATGCAGCGGTAGGTGGAATAACACGCCTGTTTACCGCCAGGACTGCCTTAATGAAGCCTCCAATTCCGGACGCTGCTTTAGTGTGGCCAATGAGTGATTTAAGAGACGTGATACCACAGGAACGAAGAGAATCATTCTCTTTATTATCCATTGCATCTGCAATTCCTTCGAGTTCCGCCTTGTCTCCGGCAACGGTGCCGGTGCCGTGACCTTCAATAAAATCAATTCTGCTCAGGCTGTAACCTGCCTTACCATAAGCCCGACGTATTGCGAGGGCCTGTGTTTGCGCTTTCGGAGCAGTTATTCCTCCCTTACCATCAGAAGATATTCCCCATCCCCGTAAAACTGCATATATATAATTTCCGTCAGCACGCGCATCTTCCAGTCTTTTTAATACAACGAAGCCGGCTCCTTCACCCGGAATGAAGCCGCTGGCACGCCGGTCATATACTCTCATTTCTCCTCTGGTCAGTGCATTTGTTTTGGCAAAACCTATTAGTTCAAAAGTATCAAGACTAATGTCAACTCCACCTGCAACTGCAAGGTCGAGAGTTCCATTTGACAAAGCTGTCGCAGCCGTAGCAACCGCAATTAGAGATGAAGAACATGCCCCATCTACTGTATACCCGCCACCGTGCAGATCAAGGAAATTACAGATTCTTCCGGCAATGGTATTGGATAGATTTCCGGCCAGCGTGTCTTCAGTAACAGGCGCAAAAGCTGACTTATAATATACTTCCATTATGCGAATCAACTCATTAATTAAGTTAGGAGACAATCGTTTTTTTGCGCCAGACGCCTCTAATACTTTTTTGACATAGGGCCAGCGCAATCGCATATTCTGCGACCGGCTGTGTTCACCTGTCAAAGTGTTCCCAAGAATTACCCCTGTCCGGTCTGAAGGAATGTTCTCACGGCCATATCCGGCATCTTCCAATCCCTGAAGCGCAACCTCCAATGCCAGCCAATGCACAATGTCCGAAGACTCAACAACCGTTTTCGGAATGCCCCGTTTAATCCAGTCGAATTTAAATCCATCAATAACTGCCGCCTGATTCGCATAAGTCTTATCGGGGGTAAAAGGATCAGGGTCATAATATTCGGACATAGGTAATCGCTGGCTGGGGATCAGGCGAAACTCTCTCCTGCGCGCAAGAATATTTTCCCAGAATGATTGCAGGTCGTGAGCGCCAGGATAATTGCAGGACATTCCAATAATGGCAATGGATTCGTAGGATATTTCTTTTTTTATTTTATAGTAAGAAGTTTTGTAGAATTTTTTAAATTCAACAGGCGGGTCTTTAATTTCCAGTCCTATTATTTTTGATGATAGCTCTGACTGATTGGACCATACTTCTTTACACTGCAATTCCAGGAATTGCTTTGATGAAACAGGGAATTCTACCGTCAATATCCTTCCAGCATGATCGGGAAAAATGTTTTCACCAGATGAAGTAATTATATATAAACCGCTTTGTGAAATATTTGTTATGAAGGCATTATAAGTTACACCTAAACAAATAAGGCGCACTTCTAAACTTATGGGTATCCTCTTGCTAGTCCTTTTTTCCATACACACAACACTTCATCAAAATACACTGATGCTGAAATTACATGAAAACGCGGGAATTATAACAGTGACAGACAGTAAGTGCAATAGTCTTATTAAACGCGAAATAACTTGAAATTGTTTTTCCCTGCGGAATAAGGATTTCAGACCTGACAGGCCTTATTTCATGTTTTGCATGTAGTTACGATATATTATTATAATGCCGATAACAAATAACCTTAAATGATAACTAAAGACCAAATAATAGATAAATTAAGTCAGATAAATCCCTGGCACTTTCTCTGGCTCGGAGTTGTTCTGTCGGAAACTTGCACATTCGTGATTTCTTCTGTGCTAAGTTATCTGTTATGGAACCGTATTCCATACGAAGTGCTTATTATTGGCTTTCTGGATGCCTTATTTGTATCATTACTTGTTGTTTCAATAGTTATTAACTCTGTCTCCAAAATCAGTAAGCTGCAGCAAGAAATAAAAAATCGCGAGGAAAACGAGAAACATATTCGTTATCTGGCTTATTATGACAACTTGACCAATCTGCCAAACCGAACATTCTTCAAAGAACTGTTAAAACAGGCCATAACATATGCACGCCGGAGCAAACATACTTTTGCCATACTATTTATTGACCTGGATGATTTCAAACGCATTAACGATACACTCGGGCATGATATGGGTGACAGGCTTTTACAGTCAGTATCAAACAGATTGATCAAATCGCTCAGAATCTCAGATTATATCGCACGGTTGGATGAAAAAGAAAGCCCGGATGCTGCAGCACGGTTGGGAGGGGATGAGTTCGTTATACTATTGCAGAGTCTTGCCCATGTTCATGATGGAGGCACGGCGGCCGCGCGAATTTTAGAAACCATAGCCAGGCCTTATGATTTAGATGGACAAGAGGTGTTTATAACCGCCAGTATCGGCATATCCGTATATCCGGCTGACGGAGAAGATATTTCAGACCTTCTTAAGAACGCAGACATTGCCATGTACCAGGCCAAGGTGAAGGAAAAAAATAGCTATCAGCATTACTCCAAATCCATGGATGCAAAGGCATTGGAATATCTCACTTTGTCGAGCAAGCTTCATAAGGCTTTAGAGAATGGGGAATTCCAACTCTACTACCAACCTAAAAAAAGCATCTTAGAGGATAAGATCACTAGTGTGGAAGCCTTGCTGCGCTGGAAACCTGCTGATTCTGATTTTGTGCCACCATCACAATTCATCCCGCTTTTGGAAGAGACTGGTCTTATAATACCGGTTGGCGAATGGATATTGCGCACAGCGTGTTTACAAAATAAGGTCTGGCAGGAAGCTGGTTACGATCCGATTGTCGTATCCGTTAACATATCAAATCGTCAGTTTAACCAAAAGGGCGTGATAGAAGTTGTGACACAGTCCTTACATAATGCGAATCTTCATCCCGAATATCTGGACCTGGAAATTACGGAAAGCATGGTTATGAAAAACCCGGAGGAAGCCATCGTAACTTTGAATGGACTCAAAGATATGGGAATACAAATTTCAATGGATGATTTTGGTATCGGGTATTCATCATTAAACTATTTGCGGTTACTGCCCTTAAATGCTCTAAAGATCGATCGATCTTTTGTTATGAACCTTACCGCAAGCCGCAGCAATGCAGCTATTATTGAAGCGATTATCGCCCTGGCTCACAGCTTAAATTTAAGGGTCATCGCTGAAGGAGTGGAAACCGAGCATCAACTGAATTTTTTAAGATCACGTGGATGTGATGAGTACCAGGGCTTTCTGCTGAGTAAACCCCAGCCGGCCGAGGAACTTTCAAGGTTCCTGACAAAAAAAATAGAGGTTGGAGAGCCGTCACGTTATTAATCCAGACCGCCTGCTAATGGTTAATCCATAAATAAAAATCATTGACAATGGTTATTCCCTTACGTATATTACGAATATGAAAAGATCAGGATCCAAATTAACATCCTCCGTTAAGGGAAAAATCCCTGCCGACAGTTCCGTCAAGAAAGGTGAATACGAATTAATGGGGAGAATATGGATCGAGGGACGGGATGGGACATTTCTTGGATATGGCAGGGTTATCCTGCTTGAAAGGATAAAGGAACATGGCTCCATATCAGAGGCTGCAAAATCAATGGATATGTCCTACAGGCATGCATGGGAACTTGTTGATTCCATCAACAGGCAGGCAAGGGAGCCTCTGATCGAAACTGCCACAGGGGGCAAAGGTGGCGGAGGTGCAAGGCTGACACCAGCAGGAGAGCGAGCGGTTTCGGCATTCAGGGATCTCAATGCCAGATTCAGGGTTTTTTTAGAGAAAGAGGTGATAAATGTAAAGGTATAATTTTTTTATCAACCGTTATGTTTAACTTAAAACAACGCACGATGAAAGGAAAGATGTTGACATGGAGCGCCAATTTAGATTTTTGACACACGTATATTTAAAAATTCTATTAATGATAATCTTCGTCTGTGCGGGTAGTGCAGCGGCTCAGGGGGAAGGTAATACAGTGGAGACGGGCGGGAGCATGTTAAAAGCAAATGTCGGGGGTTATATCGAGGGGTGGTACAGGTTGGACAACAGCGATCTTTCAAGCCAGACGACAGCAGCGAAGAAGGTGGATCACGAATTCCGAATCAGGAGGGCTAGGATCGACGTGAAGGGGGAAGTAACGGATCAGATTGGGTACAGGGTCACAGGCAATTTCGATGGACCGAGTCCTGCCAGCGGGACAACAGGCGTTAAACTATGGGATGGGTATATCACCTATAAGGTACACCCACTGGCCATATTTACCTTTGGGCAGTTGAAATATCCCTTTACCCTGGAAGGGCTGGAAGGAGCACCGGACAGGGTTCCTGTCTTAAAGGCTGAGTTTATTAATGATGTCGCCGGGAAATTGGGTACACAAGGGGGAAGTTTTAGAGACATAGGGATAAAGATTGACGGAAAGATCAAAGACCTTCAGGGTCTTAATTATTCACTTGCCCTCATCAATGGGGCGGGGATCAACAGGGGTGATAATAATGGAAAGAAGGATATAGTCGGACGGGTTGCCGTTTCCCCGGTTAAGGGGCTCACACTTGGTATTTCCGGATATACAGGCAGGGGAGAAGGTGAGATTGATCAGGCAGCGGTAAAGGAGAATGCCTATGGTTTCGATGCGGAGTATCTGCTAAATGCCGGGGTGCATTTAAGGGGGGAATATGTGACGGCAAAGTGGGAGAACTGGGATGTGGACAGGCTGGCAGCTTCATCAGGCAAGACTCAGAAGCCTGTTGGATGGTATCTCCAGGCATCCTATAAACTGCAGCCCCTGCCGGATCTGGAGCTGCTGGCAAGATACGAAGATTATGAAAAAGATTCTAATACAGACGACAGCCATTTGATGACGACTACCCTGGGTATTACCTATTATCTGAAAGGAAAAAACAGAATAACTGCAAATTATCTGATGAGAGACGCAGGGAAAAGCTCCACTGTCACTGCCCAGGAGACGGATGCCGCCGGCTCGACGATCGGAAACCTCTTTCTGGTACAGGCCATCACCGTCTTTTAGATTAGTAAGGGTTAAGGATTACAGTTTCAGGCATGATCTGATAAAATACTGGAGACAAGTCATGAAAGAATTTAAAAATAAAATAGTTTATTTGATAATCTTACCGGTTGTTATTTCAACGCTTATAGTCTTTATATTCACGGTGAATTCGGATGCCGCAGGAGAACGAAGCATAACCGTGGCAGCAGCCTCTGACCTTAGCTTTGCATTCAAAGACATAGCGGCTGTGTTTGAAAAAGAGACCGGTATAAAAATTATATTGTCTTTCGGCTCTTCCGGCATGCTGGCAAAACAGATATCTGAGGGGGCTCCCTTTGATCTCTTCTTTGCGGCGGACCGGAAGTACATTGAGGATCTGAGCAGAAATGGTCATGTTATATCATCCTCTGTGGAGCGTTATGCACGGGGCGTGATAGTCCTTGCATTAAATAAATCCCCGGGAATAGAAGTCAGAAATTTAAAAGACCTTATGAAACCGGGAATAAAAAATGTTGCGATCGCGAATCCGGACCACGCACCATACGGACGGGCGGCTATGGAGGCACTGAAGTCAGCCGGTCTCTGGGATAAACTGAGGGATAAGCTTGTCTATGGGGAGAACATCAGGCAAACCCTCCAGTTCATCCAGACCGGCAATGCACAGGCCGGGATCGTGGCTCTCTCCCTGGTTAATGTTCCGGAGATAACCTATGTCATGATAGACCCTTCTCTCCATAACCCTATAGATCAGACTATGGGGATCGTGAAAACCTCAGGAGATACGGAGGCTTCAGCATCCTTTATGCGCTATGTGAAGGGGCCTGTGGGTAGTGAGATTATGAAAAAATACGGTTTTATAATACCTCAGTAAAATGAATCTGTTTCCTTTATATCTGACTATCAAGGTGTCTTTCATTGCCACGGTCTTTACCGCATCAGCAGGTCTCCTGCTGGCCTGGGTCCTGGCAAGGAAGAAGTTTTTCGGGAAGACCATACTCGATGTCCTTATCATGCAGCCCCTGGTGATTCCGCCGACAGTGCTGGGATACTATCTGTTAAGCGCCTTTGGAAAAGGGAGTCCAATGGGAAGATTCCTGGATGACGTCCTGGGAATGCAGATCGTGTTTACATGGAAGGGAGCCGTGCTTGCTGCGATCGTCTCATCACTTCCGCTGTTTGTAAAGCCTGCCAAGGCAGCTATCGAAGGGGTCGGGGACGACATTGAAAATGCTGCACGCCTCCTTGGGAAAACGGAGTTATATATCTTCAGGACGATCACGCTCCCAATCGCATGGCGCGGTATCCTGGCCGGAGTAGTAATGGCATTTGCACGGGCAACCGGCGAATTCGGGGCCACCCTCATGGTAGCCGGCAATATCCCGGGGAGGACGCAAACCCTGCCGATAGCCATATACGATGCGGTACAGAGTGGCGACACTTATACAGCCAACATACTTGTCGGCATTATTACGCTTTTTTCCTTTGTGGTGCTTTACTTAGCAGAGAGGTTTACCAGAGGGAAATTTTAAATGAACCTGAAGCTGAATCTGAAAAAATACCTTGACGGGTTCAGTTTAAACGTGAACCTTTCAATACAGGAAGACCTCATGGTTCTTTTTGGTCCATCGGGGGCTGGGAAGAGCCTGATCCTCAAGATGGTCTCAGGGATAGTAATGCCCGATGAGGGGTTTGTTGAAATAGGTGAAGAGAAGGTATATGACTCGGTTAATCGTATTAACCTGCCGGTGCGCAGCAGGCGTATCGGATATCTGTTTCAGGATTATGCTTTATTTCCCCACATGACAGTATATGAGAATATTGCCTACGGAATAAATCAACTGGAACGTTCCCTCATTCAGATAAAGGTCAATGAACTTATCGAAGTGATGCGGCTCACCGGCCTCGAAAAAAGGTATCCCCATGAACTCTCCGGCGGGCAGAAACAGAGGTGCGCACTTGCAAGGACTCTGGCAATTGAGCCCCGGGTACTCCTCCTGGATGAACCTTTCTCGGCGCTCGATTTTCAGGTTAGAGAGAAACTTCGTGCTGATCTCCTGCGCATACACACACTCTATCCCATAACAACGATACTCGTGACGCATGATCTTGAAGAGGCCTTTATGCTTGGCAAAAAGATTGCCGTGATTAATAATGGGCGTATTGAACAGGCAGGTCCAAGGGAAGATGTATTCTACAGGCCAGGGACAAGAAGTGTTGCAAGGTTCATCGGAACAAGAAATATCTTTGACGGGACCATAGTGGGTGTGGATAAACATCTGGTGACGATGCTGAATAAGGATATCGGGCTGGTAAAGGCCTTTGTGGCAGAGGGGACGCAATTACAGACAGGCCAGGATGTTTCCTTCTGTATCAGGCCTGAAGAGGTCATTATCATAAGACCCGACAAGCCGTTGGACTATAAAGTTCACGACAATATTATTGAGGGGGAGATTATTTCAATATTTGGTAAAGGCTCAACCCAGATCATGTTTTTAAAGACAGGGACCGGAGATACGTATCTGAAGATAGAAATACCAAATTTCGTTGCAAGAAAGTTATCCCTTGATCAGGGTAAGCACATCCGGGTGTCCCTGAAAAAAGAGAGTCTATGGGTAATTCCATAGATAATAACTAGAAAAGGGGTGATGAATATGAGTGAAATCAGAGAGATCCTTAAGGTATTGAAAAGTAAGCCTATGATAGAAGGAGCAGGAGTCCACCTGAAACGCGTTTTTGGATTCAGTGAAGTCCCTATGTTTGACCCATTCCTTCTGCTGGACGATTTCCGTTCAAGTAATCCGGAGTATTATTTAAAGGGATTCCCGTGGCATCCGCATCGGGGGATCGAGACTATTACTTATGTCCTCAGCGGAAAGGTAGAACATGGTGACAGCATGGGAAACAGTGGCATAATATCTGCCGGTGACCTGCAGTGGATGACCGCCGGAAGCGGGATAATACATCAGGAAATGCCGAAGGGTGATCCGCAGGGACTCATGGGTGGATTTCAGCTCTGGGCCAATCTACCCGCAAGTCATAAGATGATGGAACCCCGATACAGGGATATAGTAAGCAAAAATATACCGGAAGTAGTGATGGATAACGGCACAAGAGTTAAGGTCATATCCGGACTGATCGGGGAGACGAAGGGGCCAGTTCAGGACGTTGTTATTGCCCCGGAATATCTTGACATTACAGTAAGCGGCAAATCCGAATACATCCACCAGACAAAACGGGGGCATACGGTCTTTGCATACGTTTTTGATGGAAAGGGATACTTCTGCAAAGATAAGAATCCATTTTCATATGATGTAGAAGGCGTTAACTATTTCGACATGAAACGGGACACGTTAATTGGCAATGAAACCCTAATCCTGTTTGACGATGGGGATAAGGTCATGGTATCGACTGAAGACGACCCTGTGAGGTTTCTGCTTATTTCCGGCAAGCCCATCGGTGAACCTGTAGCCTGGTATGGACCGATAGTAATGAACACACAGGATGAACTGCGAATCGCATTTGAAGAGTACAGCAGTGGCACGTTCATTAAGAAAAAATAAGACGGGCTGACGTCATCTATTATCTGAAAAATAACGAATAGGAAATTCCCAGACTATACCCATTCAAGTCAATGTTCATGTCGTCTTCGTCTATATCAAAAACGCCATAGTCAAAAGAGGCATTAATAGATGCACGGTTTCCAATTAAGTAACGCAATCCGAATCCAACATCTAACCCGACAGCATCGGCATATATATCCTGTTGTGATGAGTTTTTCACCTCTTCATCGTAGCTGTAATACACAAGCTCCCCGGTTACAAAAGGCACTATATTAGTTTTCGAAGGGATATTATAGGCAATTCCGGCAGAAAACATTATTGTCGTAGTTTCAGTATCAGCATAAGCTGGCGAAGTGTCGATATTAGTTTTGTTATAGTCGAAATGAACTATTCCTTCAACATTATCAAGAAAAAAGTATCCAATAATTGGATTGATAGATAAGTCTGATGAAGAAGAACCTATCGCCAGTTCCCAGGTTCCGGCTTTGAATCTGTCGTTTGCATTGGCAAAAACAGGCATTAGAAAAAAAAGAAATGCCAATGAAATAAATATTTTTTTCATTATCCCCCCATGATTATTCTATATGGATTGCTGATAAGTAATAGCTTTTTGAAGCGGTAACTGTTGAATATTAACAGAAAAAAAGGAGGGTTGCAATCTATTTTTGATTCTGAGTAGATAAAATATATTTTGACACAGAGATGACAATCCTGCTAATTTACTCTGATAGGTCAATATTGTTAACATTAATGATTCATCGCAACGTAAAGGAGGACAAACAATGGCAAAAGTAGCGAGAGAGATGGTAGAAAAAGCAGGTATAAATGTAGATGAGTTAGTGCAGTTGCTGGTCAACAATGCAGCGGCTGAACTGACGACCTTTTACTATTATACAATTCTGCGAGTCAACCTTATCGGGCTTGAGGGAGAAGGTATCAAGGAGATTGCAGAGACTGCTCGTATTGAAGACCGTAATCATTTCGAGGCGTTAGTACCCCGCATTTATGAATTGGGCGGTAAGTTGCCGGAAGATATGAAGACCTTCCATGATTGTTCAGCATGCCCGCCTGCCAGGCTGCCGAAGGATCCATCGGATACCAGGGCAATGTTAAAAGTCCTGGTTGAAGCAGAGAGATGCGCAGTACGGGGTTATACGAATATCTGTAATTTGACCGCAGGAAAAGACCATCGAACATACGATCTGTCACTGGCAATTCTTAATGAGGAAATTGAACATGAGTCCTGGTTCTCGGAATTTCTTGGTGAAGGCCCCTCAGGTCATTTTATGAGGAAGGGAGAGACATCCCCGTTTGTTTCGAAGTTTTTTAAGTGAAGGTATTTTCTAAAGAAGAGCTGAAACTGTACGACGGACGGACTGGTGTTATTTTAATAGCTGTAGAGGGAAAGGTGTATGATGTATCCCGAAGCTACCAGTGGAGGCAGGGAGTTCATCAGGTTATGCATCGCGCAGGTCAGGACCTTACGAAAGATTTAGATACAGCCCCGCATGGTCCTGATGTCATGGAAAAATATCCTGTCATTGGTGTACTAATAGACGACCAGTTGTAGCTGCTATAAATGTGCGCCGCAGTTTTTGCAGAATGCTGCATCTGTGTCATGTCCTTCAGCGCCGCATTCATGACAGGCACGTGTTGAGACCTGTTTCCCTTTCATGGCATAGGAGATTTCAGCGGTCACCACGCCTGTTGGTACCGCGATGATTCCGTAACCGAGTATCATTATGAATGACCCGACGGCCTTGCCCAAAGGAGTGCCCGGCGCTATGTCTCCATAGCCGACAGTAGTCAGTGTAACTATGGCCCAATAGATCCCTTCAGGTATACTTGTAAATCCGTGTTCCTTCCCCTCGATCAGATACATGAATGAACCGAGGATTGTTACGACATTTAATACAACGAATAGGAAGATGATAATCTTTCTTTTACTTGCCCTCATAGCGTCCATAAGTACATGCGTCTCTCCAACATATAGAGCAATCTTGAGTATTCTGAAGACGCGCAGAACGCGAAGTACTCTGATTATCAGGAAATACTGGCTGCCTGGCATCAGGAGGCTTATATAAGTAGGAACTATAGCCAATAGATCGACAACACCGAAAAAACTTGAGGCATACCTGAGTGGACGGCCTACGCACAAGAGCCGCAGGAAGTATTCTATCGTGAATAGGATGGTAAAGAACCATTCAACTTTATAGAGGGTATGACCATAGTCAGCGTTAATACTCTCTACGCTGTCAAGCATGACGGCCAGAACACTTAACAGAATGCTGAGAAGTAATATGAGATCAAATGCCTTACCTAAGGGGGTATCGGCCTCGAAAATGACTTCGTGCAGAAACACACGAAACTTCCCGTACTTACGGTGTGTTTTATCTTCGTCCCATTTCATGATTTATGTATAAGGTTTGGTGATCAGTTTTGTATTTTTTTGAATCTTAACACAGTAACCTTAATCAAGGAATTATAAATTTTTCCACAATTGCAAGATTTCTTTCCACTGCCCCCCTGTTTCTTACAATAATCTTATATCCCATTTCTCCCATTTCCTTACGTCTGCCGGTATTTTTAAGCAATTCTTGCAGGGCATCCTTCAGTGATTCTTTATTTTCTACCATCCGGCCGGCGCCGCACGCTAATATTTCCTTAGTTATCAGTTTGAAATTAAACATATGTTTTCCAAATATAAGGGGTTTCCTGTAAAACATTGCCTCCAGCGGATTCTGACCACCGTGAGGTACAAAACTTCCTCCGATTATAACTACAGTTGCTATGCTGTAGAGAGTGGACAGTTCACCAATTGTATCAACAACAATAATGGTCTTGTATGGCACACTATTTATTTCTGCATTTACTAAACCGGTCCTCCTTTTAACATCAAGCCCCCGTGCCCTTGCAAGCCTTTCTATTTCTGCTGTCCTTTCAATATGTCTCGGGACAATGATCAATCTCAGTTTTGATTCATCTTTAAGACATTCTACGTATGATGAAAGGATAACTTCATCCTCACCAGGATGGGTACTGCCTGCTACTATGACCTTATCGCCATTGTTTATTCCGAATAGGTTCATTTTACTGTTAATAAGGTCATTGCTCATCTCGATAAATTTCTGGTCATATTTCATATTACCGGTAACCGTTACAGACCCTGAGGGTGCCCCAATCTCCCTGATCCTTTCTGCATCCTCATCAGACTGCATACAGAAAATATCAACGTTTGACAGGACCCTCTTCATAAATTGCCGGAACCTTTTATATCCTTTAAAGGCATCCGGGGAGATCCTTCCATTTATTATGACGGATCTTGCTCCGGAGCGTTTTACCTCCCGCAGGATATTTGGCCATAACTCTGTCTCGACAGAGATATATAGGTCAGGTCTGAACCTGTTGATAAATCTCTTTACAGACCATGGCAGGTCAAATGGTGAATATAATATTTGATCCACCTCAGGAAGCCTCTTGTGCGCCAACTCATTACCTGTCGGCGTAACTGTGGATAGAGAAAGGAGAACCTGAGGATGCCTCTGTCTGATCTCCCTGACAAAGGGAATAGCAGCTATTACCTCGCCGACTGACACGGCATGGATGTGTATGCGGTAACTGCCTTCGGGGACAGAAATAAATGCAGATCCCAATCGGCTGCCTATTCCAAGCTTCTCCCAAAAGCCCTTACGGTGCTTCTCCTTTGTAACTACCTTGTAGAACCATAAAGGGAAGGTAATTGTGACAAGCATTATTAGCAAGAAATTATACAATAAGTACATTTTGTCTTCTCAGGCAAACCAATTATACTAAAAATTCATATAAAAAGTATCAGATTGTTCCGTACTGCCAGTCCGGTACTTGTGGGTATAAATTGCAGAACTTGAAAGAAGATATGTGCTGCAAGGTTTTGGTGGAGTATTTGCCTTCTGAGAATTCC
This sequence comes from uncultured Nitrospiraceae bacterium, assembly GCA_964611625.1. Lineage (GTDB taxonomy): Bacteria > Nitrospirota > 9FT-COMBO-42-15 > HDB-SIOI813 > HDB-SIOI813 > RBG-16-43-11. The sequence continues at coordinate 202,760 of CAZTAM010000001.1, forward strand.
AGGAAGCAACTGATGCTTTATTAATGCATCAGTTGCTGGAGTTTAATCTTATCATCCGGAGTCGCTTTATGATTCAGATTCAAAAGGATTTCGGCCATATTACGTACATTTGCGGGTGTAGCGGTGTTATCGATGATTCGGCGAAGTCTGGTCTTGTCATCGGCTCCAACTTTATGGTTAATGTTCAGAATGGCGGCTGCCAGGACTCGAACATCTTCGGGGTTAGCGCTGTTGTTTATGATCTGCTTCAAAATCTTTTTTTCTGCATCTCCAGGGTAGTGATTCAGATTCATTAAAATGTCGGCCATTGTATGCATTGGCGACTCAGCCATGACCGGCGGGGCAACAAGAAATATCATTGAACAGAAAAGAGTCAATAAAAACATTTTGATTTTCATTTCACACCTCCTGTTAAGGTATCTTAATGTAAACTTATCTATATCTTACCCACAGGTATCCCCTTTGTCGACCTCTTTCTTATATCCTGGAGGTTTTCCATCAGAACGGCTGATATATCCGGTGTTCTCAGGCTTTCGAATAATAAAAAGACAAACCTACTCAGCACTTTCCTTTATGTTTAATTGCATGAGATTGTTTTTTGCTGTCGTATAATCAGGACTAAGGGATAACGCAGCAAGATATGAGTTTTTCGCATCGATGTTTCTTCCATCAAGATAATATGCGTATCCAAGGTTATTATGGACGCGAGCCTTGAGTGGCGATTTAATTCTTGTATCTTCCCAAAGTGCGATCTCGCTTCTGTATGCATGATTGCGCGAAACAGTAAATACGCCTGCAGTAATCAGCAAAGCAACCGTTAATGCAGTAATAACTTTTGATAGTGAATCCGTTAGCTGTATGGCATATAAGCGGAGTCTTTCAATGCCATACGATGCTGCAAAAAAAAGCCCTGCTGATGCAAGATATAACTGCCGATCGTTTGCAACATCGAGGCGCGGAACTATAGAATTGGTAGGCAGGAGGTGGAGAAAAAACCACAGTATTCCAAATCCATAAAGGGACCTGAAATAAAAGGCAGTTACGCCAATGATAAAAAATAAGACAACAAAAATAGACTTTATAAACAGATCATATGACCACATGGTTATAATCGGCAGGTCAGGGTCTATATTCATGCCATTTAGCACAACAAGCCGGGAAAGCAGGTAACATATGCCATTTATCTGTGTCAGGATGTTATCACCTATGCTTCGTATATCAAAACTATGCTCAAGGAGGCTGCCATGGTTTGGGTGAATGATGAGGGCAATCATAATAATGATAATAAGCAGATAATAAATAAATTGCCTCTTTAGGATAGTAAACCATGAACTATCAGGTTTACATGTTCGCTCTGCAAGAAGAAGTGCAAACGGCAGGGTCACGGCGGTCTCTTTTACCATAACTGCTCCTGCAAACAGAATTGCAGTAAAGACATGAAGCAAAACAGCCGTGATCTCTCTGCCCCTGCTGTTAATGCCTTTAATATATACAAGGATGGCAGCAAGATAAAACATTGACATCAGCGAGGAAGACCTCCCGCTTATATAAGTTACTGCTTCTGTCTGAACAGGATGAACTGCAAAGAGAAAGGATGCAATAAGAGCAGCCCTGCCTGCATCTATTGTACTCATTACTGATGGTATGATTTTCAGAGATAAGAAATAAAACATCAAAACATTCGCAGCATGAACAGAGACATTGACAAGATGGAATCCAGACAGACCGGCGCCTGAGGTCCAGTTCAGGACATAGCTCAGTTTCAGGAGCGGTCTTATGCCGGCATTGAGGTCAGAGATCCATGCCTGCAATGAATGGACTATTTGGTTGTCAACTATGACATTGTAGTCGTCAAACTGAAATATACCCTGGAAAGAATTTAGATAGGTTATAGATACAGCAAGGACAAGCAGGAATGAATGCAGTTTCCATCTCATTTAATGCCCGTTTTAGTTGCATGAGCAAATGCCCTATCAAGCATTGAAACCGCCTTCCACCATCTGTCAGGCGAATTAAGGATTACAAGCAACACCTCTGTTCCATCCCGCTCTGCAAGGGCTGCAAGGCATTTGCCTGCCTTCAGTGTTGTACCTGACTTAATGCCTGTTGCTCCATAATACCTGCCTATAAGCTCATTTTTATTTTCAAGATGTATCTCTCTCTTTTCATCTGCTGTGCTTATTGTTCCATTTACAATGCTTACCATTTTTGCGAACGTCTTGTATTTCACTGCTGTAAAGGCAAGTTTGGCCATATCTTCTGCCGTCGAGTAATGTCCAGGCATGTCATGCCCGCATGCGTTTTTGAATCGGGTATTTTTAAGCCCGAATTCCGCAGCCCGCTTATTCATAACCTTTACAAAATCTTTTTCACTGCCGCTTACATGCTCTGCAAGCGCACGGCAGGCATCATTTGCTGATTGAATCAAAGTTGCAGCCAGAAGGTCAATGACATAATACCTCTCGCCTGCCTTTAATTTTATCGTTGTCCCTGTCTCCTGCTCCGCTTTTCTGTTTACAGTAACAATCTCATCAAGACGCACCTTTTCAAGCACAATAATGGATGTCATAATCTTGGTAAGGCTTGCAGGCGGCATGGTTAATTCTGGTTCGTGAGCCCAGATCAGGTTGCCGTTTATATATAATACGTATGATCTGGCAGCGTCAGGGAAAGGGTCATTTACTGCAAAGACACCTGATGGAAGCAGGACAATAAGCGATAATAAGAAAAATATTTCAGGTCTGACTGTCCTCACTATCTATTACCATTTAAATATCTTCTTTATAGACTTCAGTGGGTTGTCTGTCGCATCTTTTATTTTATCTGCCGGTGTTTCCTCTCTATCAGATGATGTATATGAACGTTTCTGCGAGGTAAAGGCCCTTCCTTCTAAAAAGGTGCCTGATACTTTTGTGTATTTCGTTGTTGTCGTCCCCATCCCATTAATTTTTGCATAGGAAGTTTCTACTATACCGCCGTCAAAATTATTTCCGTTAAATACTATACCGCCTTTAACTTCATTTGTATTCTTCATGTCTCCCTGAGAATAATCGCACTTGAAGTTCCATATAAGCTTATTTCCGCTTCTTTTGACAACTGTCTTTTCGTTTCCGCCGCATCCGCCTACAGGCACTGCCAGAGGTGATTGAGATGACAGATGTTTTTCTGCGCTATCAGCGCTGCCTGCGGAAAAGATTTCCTGTCCGTTATAGTCTACTGTCCTGGAGGCAGTTTCTTTCTCAATCTTCCATATGCCTTCCTTCAGATTTAATTCTCCCATAGCGCTCTCACACTCCTTGTTCTTATCTGTCATTACCGTATCAAAGACACATGGTTTGGGGTCTTCTTTTGGCACATGAACTTTAGCAATTATGGCCTCTGCCTTTCGGCGTTCTTCCTTCTGTGTTTGCTGCTGCTGTTCAATTATCTCATTTGTATGCTTTTGTGCCTGTAACCCTGCCTTTTCTGAATCGCGTATGCGTTTTTCCTGTGCCTTATCTGCTGCCAGGGTCTCTTTGCTGCATTGTCCCAGATATTTGCCTGATAATTTGACTGTCATGTGCTCTGTTGAGCCACTTTTGTCTGTATGCGCCATCTTAATTGAGCCCTTATAACTGCTTCCACTGTAAGTGATAGTTCCTTTGCCTTCGCTGGTTCCGTCCTTGTCTTTGCAGATCTGAGTCCACTTTACCGTGTTGCCGCTTATCTGCTGGTCTTTAATAGTGCAGTTTTTACCATCTTCACTTGCCGGTACAAGGTCCTTCCTGGTAAGGCATTTGCGGATTTTCGCAGGAGGTATTGAAAATGGCATACCCTCCATCACGAGTTCCGAGACATATTCCCATTCACCCTCCTGCATATCAACTGCAAATAACGGGGATGCAAATAATACAGTCACAAGCAACGCTGCTGCCTGGATAAAACAAAATAACCGTTTCATGTAGCCTCCTTCTGCTGATTCATTAAATTAATGTTCTGTTCAGACAGTATAACATTCTGAATAAAATACTTTCTTTGTTATTACACAGCAGGAAATACCTATATAACGGTTAGATTAGCAGGGCGAGATTTATGTGTCAATGCAGAAGTACCTCCGCTTATTTCTTCAATCAGTAAAATAGTGTTTATCCGCCTTCTCCGTCATCACTATTAGCCTCTTCTCAAGCTCTGCCCTCTTCGCTTCGATCTCCTCTTCAGTGGAATCTCTTGATACATATAGAGGATCACCGTAGATTACAACAACGCGGGTGAAAGGATGCGGGATAATAAATCTGTCCCAGCTTTTAAAGACAAACGCCTTTTCTGCGCCGTATGTGATAGGAAGAACTGGCTTGCCGCTGATTTTTGCCAGGTGGAGAATGCCTTTCTGGACCTTGAATACAGGCCCCCTCGATCCATCCACAGTAATAAATACGAGACCTTTATCCCTTACTATCCTTATCAATTCCCGGAATGCCTTACTTCCACTCTTATAGGAAGAACCGCGAACTGTCTTTACTCCGAACATACTTAATGTCCGCGCAATTATCTCCCCGTCAGTACTCGGGCTTACAAGTGAGTAAAGCCTCTTCTGCCGCCTGTAGAGAAATGGCAAATAAAGCAGTCGTCCATGCCAAAGCGCATATATTGGATTAATTCCTTTTTTTATCAGGGAGTGCTCTGATTCTCGTCCTCTTACTTCCTTCCTGTAAGTTATTCCGAGGAGGTAGATTATGAGCATTCCTATTGGAGGGATTATATATTTGATGATGAAATTCTTTATAACAGCCATCACCTGTCAGGTGTGAAAAGGTTATTTAACAGTTCTGCCGAATCATACTTTCAAGGATATCAGATAGCTTGCCAAGCGCAGCAGCGCGGTGGCTTATCTTGTTTTTTATATCACGTCCAAGCTCGGCAAATGTCCGTTTGTGCTGAGGGACCACGAATACGGGATCATATCCGAAACCGGATGTCCCTCGTGCTTCTTCGGCAATGAAACCATGGCATTCCCCTTCTGCAAGACTGACATCGCCTGCAGGAGTTGCAATTGCTATCACGCATACAAACTTTGCCCCCCTTTTCTCGGGAGGCGTGTCCTTAAGCAGCCCCATGAGTTTTGTGTTATTGTCAGCGTCCGTGGCTCCCTCCCCTGCGAATCTGGCTGAGTAGATTCCGGGTGCTCCGCCGAGTGCATCTACCTCAAGGCCTGAATCATCGGCAATTGCAATATGTCCAGTTAACCTGGCGACCGTGACAGCCTTCTTTGCAGCATTTTCCGCAAAGGTCTTACCATCCTCTTTGACTTCAGGGATCCCGGGGTAAGCTGAGACGGTTTCTATTTCAATTTTGTCCTGGAGATCTGAGTTGTTTATAATTGACTGTATCTCCGATATCTTGCCGGGATTTCTCGTTGCTATTATTATTTTAAGCATACGTATTTTACAACTCGCCTACCAGCTTCTTCTGTATTTCAACCAGCTCTTCTATCCCTTTTTTCGCAAGGGTAACGAGTCCATCCATCATGTTTCTGGAAAAAGGTTCTCCCTCGGCTGTCCCCTGCAGTTCAACAAATTTCCCCTTGCCAGTCATTATAATATTCATATCCACTTCTGCAGTGGAGTCTTCGTCATAATTCAGGTCAAGGACAGGCTCTCCATCAACAACGCCGACACTAATGGCTGCCAGATAGTCTTTAATCGGATTCTCTGTCATCAAACCATTCTTTTTGGCAAAATGTATAGCGTCAGAAAGGGCAACGAACGAACCAGTAATAGAGGCCGTTCGCGTACCGCCGTCTGCCTGTATGACATCACAGTCAATCCATAGAGTCCTCTCACCCAGCTTTTCCAGATCGACAACCGCTCTTAGCGTCCTTCCAATAAGACGCTGTATTTCATGTGTCCTGCCTCCTATCTTCCCCCTCGCAGATTCCCTGACAATCCTTTGCAATGCGGAACGAGGGATCATTGCATATTCTGCAGTAATCCAACCCTTGTTTTTTCCCTTAAGGTGAGGAGGTACCTTATCCTCAATAGTTGCAGTACAAATCACCTTTGTATCGCCTACTTCAATCAGGGCAGACCCCTCTGCATGCTTGATATAATTCCTGTGGATCTTAACAGTCCTTAACTGGTCAGCCTTTCTGCCGTCTTTTCTCTTCACTAATTCTCTCCTTGTTAAACAATCCCAAGTGCCGTTAAAGGATCAAAGTAACCTTTTCTACCTTCCCTATCCTCTCACCGAGAAACCTGCTCCCCTGCTCTTCAAAACGGCGGGGAACGTCAGTTACAAAATATCTCCTTACAGGAGAATTTTCTCCAGATGTTGTCCCTGACAACACCTTTCTAACTTCAGATGCAGTTTCTTCGGCAGAATCAATCAACCGGACATCATTACCCATCACCTTATGAATTATTCCCTTCAAAAGCGGGTAATGAGTACACCCCAATACCAGCGTGTCTATCCCCATGTCTTTAAGTTTGCCAAGGTAACGTTCTGCAACAGCAAATGTAACGTCATCTTCTATCCACCCTTCTTCCACCAGAGGGACGAACAAAGGACATGCCTGTCCAATGGTAACAATATTTTTGTTTATCTCTCTGATAGCCTTTGTATAGGCGCCGCTGCTTACCGTTGTTTCTGTCCCGATGATGCCAACCTTGCCGTTTTTCGTTGTCCGGGTTGCAGCACGGGCTCCCGCTTCTATAACTCCTATGATTGGAATGGAAAATTGTTTCCTCAGCTCACTGAGACTTACCGCTGAGGCTGTATTGCAGGCAACGACAAGAAGCTTTATATTGTATTTCAAGAGAAAGCGGGTATTTTCAATGGAATACTTTATGACAGTTTCTTCAGACTTGGTTCCATATGGCAAACGGGCGGTATCTCCCAGGTAGAGAGTATCCTCGCCGGGCAGTGCCGTGATAATTTCTTTGAGTACAGTCAGCCCGCCGATTCCTGAGTCAAATACACCTATAGGTCCTTTGTTGTTCGTCATGGTGACGATAATGCTATGCTAATTAGGGGTTTGAGTCAAGCAGATGTCATGAACTTATTTTTGCAGTATGAAGTACAGCTCGCCCTGTTCTTTCATTGAGCCGGCTGAATGGCCGGCGTCAACACCGGATCCCCAGAACAGATCTACCCTGCCTGGGCCTTTTATTGCTCCCCCCTCATCCTGATTCAGCACGAAGCGGCTAACCGGTTCCCATTTGAGCACATTGCCTGATTGATCTACAACCGGGGTTGTTGTTTTTATGAAAGATAGTCCTCCCCTTGGAAAGAGAGACGGGTCTGTGGCTATTGAATGACCTGGGGTCAGAAGGACATGGATGCTTCCCTTTGCCCCTTCATTATCAAGCTTAAAAAATATGTATCTTGGATTATTATATAGTATTTCCGACATCTGCCCCTGATTTTCTCTGAGGTACCTCTTTAATCCCATTATGTTTGCTTCTCCAGGCTTTAACAGGCCCCGCTCTAACATAAGCTTTCCAATGCTTGTATATAAATGCCCATTGTTGCCGGCATAGTGAACACCTATTGTTGATCCATCAGGCAACTTAATTATTCCGGAACCCTGAATATGTAGAAAATATGCCTCGACCGGATCAGAAAGCCATGCAACCTCAAGCCCTTTTCCTTCTAAAGCCCTGTTTCCATCAATGTCGCTGCGTGTTAAATAAGCGGTATCTTTTTTGAGGTCAGATGGCGGACGATATAGAGGGTAGCGGTATTTATCTGTACGTTGAAGGCTTCCTTCTACCTCCGGGACATAATAACCTGTAAATATCACATTTCCCTTTCCATCCACGCCAGAAGCCTTATACCAGTCAAACATATAATCCATTAGCAGTTCTATCATTTCATTTGACTCGGCGGTCTCAATTATCTGAAGGAGGGTCCTTTGTGTGTTAACAACCTCCCTTGCACGGACAATCTTTCCACCATAGTCAAATTCTGTTTCGGGATCAATTCTCTGAAGATAGGAAAGATTTGTGAGTATCGCTTCCCGCAGGGCCTTTCTGTCAATGTTGCCGTATACTCGTGGCGGCTCAACGTAAACAAGGGAATAGTTGCTGGCTAATAACGGCTGGTTTGCCTGAGTAACAGCGCAGCTATTAGTTATAATGACCAATAAGAATAGAATGAATATTTTACGCATTATGAAATTATATCCTCCATAGGATTAATCCAAAACGTAACATTCACAAGAAGTACTGTAACGAAAAATCTGCTGAATGCCCAATTATAACATTATTATGTTATTTTCATCTATATCGTACTATAATTCCGAAAGAAATAGTATCTATTCACAAATCATAATATTCTTCGATGACAGATGCAAGCAAGAATTCCTGTGCAGTTTGATCGGATGGAAAGGAGTGTTGTACACAGAAAGGTTGAAGTTTTTCATCCTCTTGTTGCCTTTGCTGCCCGGTGTACAGGTCCCGATAATACCTTTTCGGAATATTCACAATGGCTAAGAAAGTCTATTCAAAAAGCCTCACGTATGCGATTAAGGACGGCATTTATTTTGCCATCATGGGGGGTGCCGGAGAAAGCTACATAAGTCCATTTGCAATTTATTTGAAATTGACCAACTCCCAGATTGGATTGCTTGCCTCTATTCCTCAACTCCTCGGTGCATTCATGCAGCTGCTCTCAGTAAGCTTGCTTAACAGGCTGAAAAACAGGATGCCGTTGATCATTTACGGGGTTATTGCACAGGCGCTCTCATGGATACCGCTGTTAATCCTTCCGCTTATATTTAAACAGTATGCTCCTGTTCTCCTAATAATAAGTGTTACTGCATATTATATATTCGGGAACCTTTCAACTCCTCCCTGGAATAGCCTTATGGGTGACATTGTTCCTGAATCTAACCGCGGGGCATACTTTGGATATCGTAACAGGATAATGAGTATATACAGTTTAGGTGCTATTGCAATTGGCGGACTCCTTCTTCATGGCACTGAAAAGGCAGGAAAACCGTGGGTTGGATTTTCGGCACTCTTTGTTTCAGCAATCATTGCCCGCCTCTTATCAGCGTATTCATTATCAAAGATGGAGAACCCTTATTATCATGTAGAGGAGAAGGATGACTTCAGTCTTATTGAGTTTTTTGCAGATTTCAGGAGTTCGACCTTTGTACGTTTCGTAATCTACACCGGACTCATGCATTTCTCTGTTATGCTGGCAGGTCCTTTCTTTGCTGTCTATATGCTCAGAGACCTTAAATTTTCTTACGTCCAGTTTATGGTTGCCGCTGCCGTTGCTGTACTGATGCAATACTTTACACTCCACAACTGGGGTAAATTTGGTGATAGATTCGGTAATAGAAAGGTATTAGAGATAACCGGATTTACACTCCCAATGGTTCCGGTGCTTTGGCTTTTTACTGATAACTTTTATCTCATTTTGATTATACAGATGCTGGCCGGGCTCACATGGGCAGGATTCAATCTAAGTATGGCAAATTTCATATACGATGCCATACCTTCACCAAGACGAGCAAAATGTGTTGCAATTTTTAACATATTGAATGCCTGTGGTATTTTCTTAGGAGGTTCCACAGGCGGTTGGTTGTCAGGTTATCTGCCTGGTTCTATTGCCATTCTGGATATAAAGATCAATATCATTTCAAATCTGCAATGGCTTTTTTTACTCTCCGGGATATCAAGACTTATAATGTCTCTGATCTTTTTACCTACTATAATGGAAATACGTAATGTAGAAGCGATAACATATAAAGAGCTTATTATGCGGGTTTCATCAATAAGACCCTTATCAGGTCTCAAATTCGATCTTTTTACCGGCAGAGATAAAAAGAATGATAGAAACACTGATGAATGATACTCGCCTCACTTGACAGATGGAGGTGTCTGTTTTTTTATGACCAACTTATCACCCGGATATTCGATTAATACCATATCATCCGATATCCTCTCACTCTTCACCGCTCCTTCAATTTTAACTTCTCCCTTTACAGGCTGGTATTTTTCTACTACCTTCTTCAATGTCTTGTTAGCATGGTCGAGTATGTCTATAACCGCATTCAAGGCATGCTGAAGCTCGGTAACGGCTGATCTCCAGTCCTGTCTTGCCATATAATAGTTAAACTTTGCAAGGTGCAGTTCCATCGCAATTTTTGATGTCTTCGGGTCACGCATCTTCTGTCCGTCTTCCATGGCAGTCTCCTTTGCAGTTCAATGATGAATTACTTCTGTGTTGACGTACTTATGTTTTTATTTTGCAAAATCCGTGCAAAATATATATGACCTGAAATTCCTTAGAAAATCCATATGATGGGTTTACTTAAAGAGGTATGCAGGAGATACGCTGACTACTTATTCTACATTAAGTTGTTCATGTAGCATTTATATACGATTAGTCTGAATGGAGCCAGAGCTGACAAAGAGGTCACAAAATAGGTGCTAATGTACTGATATGCAGGGCTGCTGCAGGATCTTGATTACCAGTGAAGTTACCAGCTTTATCGGGCTGTAAGGGCATTTTGGTATTAACATCAGGAGGGGTCAGCAGCCTGACAACATCAATAGTATAGGGAAGCCTTACAGGAACAAGTAAGGTTTTGCCATAGACTATCCTGTTCTTTTTGTTGAGTTTATTAGTTTTCCTGATAGAAGTAACTGTAGTATTATATTTCTTTGCGATCTTATATAGACTATCACCTTTCTTGACCTTATATTCCTTAAATACTACCCTTTTGTCAGGCAGGAGATGCTCATAATTTGCCAGGAAAATGGTTCCGATACCTTTTGGGAGGCGTAAAATATAACTTGGTTCGCTAAGAGGAATAATATTGTTTTTTAATTCCGGGTTAATAGAACGTATCAACTCAAGGCTAATGCCTGATCGTTCTGATATCGTTCGAACATCCATCCCGGCGGGTACTTCCAGTAAATCGTATTGAAATGTGGGTACTTCCATGAAGGTAAAACCGAAGGTCTCGGGATTCCTGGCAATTATCATTGCAGCCATAAACTTTGGTATATAGTTTCTTGTTTCAGCTGCCAACGCCCTGCTTTGTCCTATCTCCCAGAATGTAGATGATCCATTGTTGTTAAGAACCCTTTTTATCTTTCCACTACCTGCATTATATGAAGCCAAAGCCAGGGGCCATGACCCGAATGTTTCATAAAGGTCCTTAAGATGACGTGCCGCAGCCCGTGTGGATTTGACCGGATCCCTGCGCTCATCTATCCAGCCGTTCACTTCGAGTCCATAGTGTGCTCCGGTACTTGCCATAAACTGCCACATGCCCGTAGCCTTTGCACGCGAACGGGCATTGACATTAAACCCGCTCTCGATCAACGGGAGAAATGCAAGATCTTCGGGCAAACCCTCTTCCCTCAATATTTTCTTTATGAGGGGCATATACGGTATAGATTCATTAAGCCACTGCTGGAATAACTCTCGTCCGGAGGTCGTGAAAGATTTCACGTATAACGCCGTTCTATCCAATACATATTGCGGCATATCTTCAGATGAAGCAACAAGTTCGCTGTTAAATATAGAATCGCTAAGATATGCGGATATTGAAAAAGGGTTCTCAGCGCGGGCTTCTTTATAACCTGCAGCAGTAATAATAATTATAGCCCATAACAGTATTATACTGCCAGCTAACATTGATTTAAATGTTTTCATGAACGAGCCATTATAATAGTAGTGAAACCAGAATGCAACCTTTATTATAGGTAAGGGATTTAATGGCATAAAATTTGCGAAGCAGTTTATCTATGAGTGAAAACAACATTGACTGTTATTCAAAACCTTTTTTTGAGTTTAATTTTGTTGATCGCAGAAAAAGGACATTCAGAAACAGACTCAGAAGAAGTATTAATAGTTACTGGTTAGTTCCTGTTTTTATTATTTATCTGGAATTACTGACTGTGTTAATTCCGCCTATAGATTCTCCTTTAAAAAATATTGTTGAAAGAAACCTTAATTTTTTTAAAGGCCCTTCAGTTGCGTACAGTTTAGTGTCAACCGATTTTCCCTACACCCTAATAGGACACTTTAAAGAAATTGCTATAGTAAAAAAATACTTTTTGGGAATAGATCAGGTACCAACTGCTGATATAGAAATTGCACTAATGAATAAAGGTGATGTTCAACATATATACAGCAGGATCATGGCATCTAAGGCTTACTTAAATACAGAAGTAGGCGGTATAGTTACAATATCCTATGAAAAGGACAACCCCAGGCTTAGACTTTATGAGATTCCATCAGTGAACAAGGCATTCTCAGACAGTCTCAAGAGAGCCTCCGAATTATCGGTAAGTCAGTTCCTCGCTCTTTTACAGGAAGAAGAAAGCAAGGGTATACTTGCAAAGGTTGAAATTGACAGTGAGCTTACAGAAAGATTGATAGAAGTCCTGTCTGTTGATTCCGTAAGTAATAATATAAAAGACAAGCTCATCAAAGATTATATCAGGACATATGATATGCACTCGCAGTTAAAATATGTCCTTTCTCCGGCCGACTTTAAATCCTTTCTCGGTTCAGGAAAGATTGAAGGGGAATATCTAGGCCTGTTTCATTTTCATAATGACTACATGGAACCTCCGTCAGAAATTGATGTAGCAAACAGCTACTCAGACAGGCAGATCGTATTTACACTCTCTGACAATGGAATACTACTCTATGATATAGTCAAAGGCACAGAACATACCTATGAAGCTAACCTGTGGACTTCTGCCTCTCTGCTGATTCCTCACCAAAATTGAGAATGCTGGATGAGAATGAGGTATCCTCCAATCTTGACACCAAATGGTGCTATCTGTAATATGTACTTGTGTCAGTAATCATTACAATAGCGCTTACAATACTGTTAACATTTACCGGTTCAGCATTTGGTTCAGAAATACGAGAGCACTTTTTGCCGAATGGTCTAAAGATAGTAACAGTTGAGAATCACAAATCACCGGTTGTAACATTTCAGGTCTGGTACAAGGTCGGCTCGCGCAACGAGATCACCGGCAAGACTGGCATATCACATCTGCTTGAACATATGATGTTCAAAGGCACGTCTAAGTATGGTAAAGGAGAATTCTCTGGTATAGTTGCGCGGAATGGCGGCAATGAGAATGCCTTTACAAGCCAGGATTATACCGCTTATTTTCAGAACATATCGAGCGACCGTTTTGAAATTTCTCTTGAGCTGGAATCGGACCGCATGGTCAATCTCCTGATAGACCCTGATGAATTCATGCTGGAACGAGACGTTGTCAAAGAAGAGCGGAGGCTTCGCACTGAAGACGACCCTGTTTCATCCCTGATAGAAGAGCTCTATGCCACTGCATTTAAAATACATCCATACCATTTTCCGGTAATTGGATGGATGACTGATCTTAATAACCTTACAAGGGAAGACGCATATAACTACTATAAAGAATATTACAGGCCTGATAATGCCACTATCGTTGTTGTAGGGGATATCAACTCGGGAGAATTAATCGAAAAAATAGATCACTATTTTGGAGGCATTCCCAAAGGTGGCCTTCCGGTTCGGGCAGTAAAAATTACAGAGACTGAACAAAAAGGGGAACGGCGGTTTCTTTATAAGCGTGAGGCGCAACTGCCATATGTTATTTATGGATACCATGTTCCAAACTATAAAGACAAGGATCACTATGCACTGGATCTTATTAGTAAAATATTGTCAGGAGGCAAGAGTTCAAGACTGTATCAGAACTTGGTTTATTCAAAACAAATTGCACTTGCTGCAGGGGGAGGTTTTACGCCGGTTCAGACCGACCCGGAACTTTTCTATTTTTATGCACAACTAAGGCCCGGAAGGACAACAGAAGAGGCGGAGATAGCCTTAAATGAGGAAATCGAGCGGCTTAAAGTTGAGCCTGTATCAGAAAGAGAACTTAAGAAGGCAAGAAACCAGACTGAGGCATCGTTCATTATGGGGCAGGACTCGGTTTTCTATCAGGCTATGCTGATAGGCCAGCTTGAAACTACAGGCGCAGGGGCAAAGTATCTGGAAAGCTATATAGACGAAATCAGGCTGGTTACGCCAGAGGATATAATGCGGGTTGCACAGAAGTATTTTGTAGAGGATAAAAGGACAGTGGGTGTGCTCGTGCCCCTGCCGCAAAATTGATATTGGGATGCATAGAGATCCCGAATCAATTTCGTTATGACAATAAGACGTAACAGGACGAGGGGGATTTGAAACTGAAATTTCATTTGAACTGCATCAGCACAAAGCATATCACAAGGGGATTGCCTGTATTATTCACAGTAATATTCCTCCTGGTTTCGACTTGCCTTGCCTCTGCCGGTATTGTGCCAAAGCGAGTTGTGCTAAAGAATGGAATAACCCTTCTATTTGTTGAGACCAAAGCTCTTCCCATTATTAACATATCAGTTGCAATTAAGGCCGGCGCCATTTATGATCCACCTGGAAAAGGCGGGGTCGCCAACCTTACTGCAGCTATGCTCGATGAAGGAACTAAGAGCAGGACCTCAATGCAGATTGCTGAAGAGATTGATTTTATAGGCGGCAGACTCTCGGCATCCGGAGGTGAAGACTTTTCCTCAGCTTCACTGGTCGTCCTGAAAAAGGATTTGGCAACGGGTATGGGACTCCTCACTGATATCCTCCTGAATCCTGTATTTCCAGAAGAAGAGCTGGAGAGGAAGAAAAAAGAGACTATAGCTGCAATAATATCGGAAAAGGATGATCCAGGGGCGGTTGCGTCAAGGGCATTTTACAAGGCTGTATTCAAGGAACATCCTTACGGAATCCCGGTTGAAGGTGATGAGGAATCTGTAAGCAGTATTACGCGGGATGACATAATAAGGTTTTTTCAGCAATATTATAAACCCAATAATACTATAATAGCCGTTACAGGTGATATCAAATATAAAGAAGCGGTTTCCCTGATTGAGTCATCATTTAAACGATGGGAAAAGTCTAAGTTGATTTTACCGGCTATTCCTTCAGTAATTAAAGTTGCGAATCACGATTCTATTTACATAGAACGTAATATAACACAGTCTAATATAATATTAGGTCATACAGGTTTGTCAAGAGATAACCCGGATTATTATGCAGTGACCGTGATGAATTATATTCTTGGCGGAGGGAGTTTTGAGTCGCGTATGACGAAGGAGATCAGGGATAAAAAGGGGCTAGCATACTCTGTATACAGCCGTTTTGACGTAAATAAGTATCCCGGGGCTTTTTCCGTAGAGGTGCAGACAAAGAACGAAACTGCTATGGAGGCAATAGACGGGATTAAAGCAGAGCTGAAGAAGATCAGGGAAGAGCAGGTCAGTGATGAAGAATTAAAGGATGCAAAGTCATATCTTACCGGAAGTTTCCCGCTTAGGCTTGATACTAACGCAAAAATATCAAAGTTTTTAGTCCTGGTTGAGTATTATAATCTCGGGCTTGACTATATAAATGAATATGCAAAAAAAATAAATGCTGTAACCAAGGATGATATTCTCAGGGTAGCCAGGAAGTATATTGATACAGAGAATTATATTACTGTTATTGTAGGAAAACAGGAAAAAACAGGATTGCAATAGTGAACGATCAACCGCATTCCAATTCCGAGATCGTTGTAAGGGGGCAATATCTAAAGCTGAAAGAGATTATAGATTCGATGGGATCTCTACTGGTTGCTTTTTCCGGAGGGATAGACAGCTCTCTGATTGCCAGGGTAGCCCATGACTCCCTGTCTGAAAAGGCAGTGGCCGTTACAGCTACGTCACCTACCTACCCGTCATATGAAATAGAAGAAGCGAAGATGATAGCGTCAGCCATAGGCATAAGACATATACTTATAGAATCTAATGAGCTTGATATTGCAGATTTTGCCAAAAATAATACTGACCGGTGTTATCACTGCAAGAAGGAGTTATTTGATAAATTGAAATCCCTTGCGGATGATCTGAATATTGATAATATCGCCTGCGGTACTACTGTTGACGATCTGTCAGATTATCGTCCTGGAACAGAGGCTGCCAGAAAACTCGGTGTACGAAGTCCGCTTGTGGAGGCAGGTCTTTCAAAGTTGATGGTACGGGAAATCAGTAAAATGCTCGGACTTTCTAACTGGGATAAACCCTCGTTTGCCTGTCTTTCTTCCAGATTTCCTTATGGAACAGAGATTACAGAGGATAGGTTGGAGCAGGTAGGTATGTGTGAAGCATATCTGCGCCAGATTGGTTTTAGACAATTCCGTGTCCGATATCACGGTGAGGTGGCACGTATAGAGCTGTCAGTAGATGAGTTAAAACAGTTCCTGGAAGACGTGTCATTGCGAGAGAAGATTGTAAAGAGGTTCAAAGAATTCGGATTTACCTATGTTGCGCTTGATCTTGAGGGATATCGCACCGGCAGCATGAATGAAGGGCGGCTACGAACGTCATAAATGCCTTTATACAACGTTGGACTCCCCGGGAAATCCTCAACGTACTGAAAAATCCGGTTTCCCTCGTCGTCCGCCTTGTCTAAAGGCATTTATGACGTTCTAATGATGCTTCTTAACAACTATGTTATTGTAAATTGCTGTTCAGCCTGGCAAGTAACTGGGAAGCATCATCCTTGTATCTGCTGTCAGGATAGACAGTCAATAGGTGTTCGAGCGCTTCTTTAGCCTTGTCCTCTTTACTCAAAGATCTGTACGCGATTCCAAGGTGGTATAATGTCTTATCTGCAACGGAAGTGTCACTATAATCTGTCAGGATATTATTAAACCTTACAATGGCTGCCTGATATTCTTCCTTATGAAGATAAAAGTTACCAATGTAAAATTCACGTTCTGCTAATTTGTCGCGGCATATCTTTATTTTTTCCATACTTTCATCTATATACTCACTGCCAGGGTAGACCTTTATAACTGTATCAAAGGCAGCCAGGGCTTTTTGAGCCGGCTCTATATTTCTGTCAATAGACTTGATCTGTTTGAAGTGTGAAAGTCCAATCCTGAACTGGGAGTAAGGGGCGGACTTATGAATTGGATGCAATTCAAGAAACCGTTTGTATTCCTGAATGGCCCCTGCATAATCCTTTTCCTTGAAAAGCTTGTCAGCCTTCTTGATAAGGGTTTCTGCATCATACAGATCTTTGAGGCTATCAGTTAGGTTATCTGCCTTAGAAAGGGTATCTGTCTTATTGCTTCCTGCGCAGCCGCTGATTAGTAACGTAGCTGACAAGATAACAGTGGATGAAACTGAAAGAAATTTACTTCTCATAATTACTTCGTACATTATTAACAGAAATTTGATAGAATAGCAAGAAGTTTTTATTGAAGAGAAATTGGAGATTTTAGAATGGACAACAAAGCGTACATCATAGGAACCGGCTCATATCTGCCGGATTACATTGTCACAAATGAGGAGCTGGCTGATATAACAGATATGTCGCCTCACGACATAAAAAAAATGACTGGTATAATAGAGCGCCGCAGGGCTGGAAAGGATGAGGCAACTTCAGACCTGGCAGCTCAGGCTGCTATGGCAGCTCTTATATCTGCCGGGATTGCTGCAGAGGATTTGGGGCTTATAGTTCTTTCTACAACATCCCAGGACATGTTCATGCCGTCAACCGCCTGCATAGTGCAAAGGAACATCGGGGCAATAAAGGCAGCAGCCTTTGACATCAACGCATCCTGTTCCGGCTTTTTGTATGCCCTCAACATAGCTGAAATGTTTATAAGGAGCGGCCAGACGAACACAGCGCTCGTTATCGCAGCAGAGGTAAAATCAAGGTTTGTAGACCCAATGGACAAAGAAACCGCCATACTGTTTGGTGATGGGGCAGGCGCCGTAGTTATGAGCAGTCAAGATCCCCTCTCCCTCAGGGAGAGGGAAGGGGTGGGGTTTGGTATCCTCGGTACCTGGCTATATGCCGACGGCACTAACTGGAACTGGATAAATCTCCCCGCCGGCGGGACAAGGCTTCCCGCATCTCAGGAAACAATAAAATCCGGCCATCACTTTATGCAGATGGACGGCAGCAAGGTCTACCGTAAGGCTATAAAGACCTTGGAATCACTATTGACAGACACACTAAAGAAATCAGGAATAAATCTGGATGATATAGACCACTTCGTATTCCACCAGGCAAACCTCAGGATTATCAAACAGGTCATTTCACGGCTTGGCATTCATGAAGAAAAGGCCCCTGTAACTATTACATATACCGGAAACACGTCATCAGCCTCTATCCCTATCACCCTTGATAAAATGGTAAAAGAAGGGAGAATAAAAAAGGGTGATACAGTTTTGATGGCCGCCTTCGGAGGAGGCCTGACATGGGGGGCTACAGTCTTAAATTTCTTATAATTTTATGCTCGATTAACATTTTCGTTCACGCAGTATTATTCATCTTCACTAAAGGAGTAATATAAATGGAAATAAAATTTACAAAAGAGCAATATGAAGATCTGATAAAGATCGTATACTTAGGTAATTGGATGATCAATACCTTTCGTACAGATGATCGAATCGAAAAATTTGAAGAATTAGAGCAACACATTCTTTCTTATTCCAGGGAGTTTGGTCTTCAAGAAAGCATCATTTATGATGATAGCCTGAAAAAGTATTATTTTACAAAAAGCCTGGAGGAGGAGAATTAGATCAATTCATAGACGAATACAATGATGAAAATTTCTGGGATGAGTTAATCTATCGTTTAGCCAGACGCGATCTTATTGGAAAATATGGAGAAGATAAATTAACAAAAATGAGCTGGGAGGAACGTCTAAAAAAAGATTCCCCTTTTATTGAGAAATATGAAGAAGAGTTTGAAGAATATGGCATAGAAAGAATAGAAATTTCAAGGCAAGAAGACTGATAATAAACTACAGTCTCGGTGATGTATCGAATTTTCGATACCACCTCAGACATACCTCTAATATATTACACTTCCTACTTGGCATTACGGGTAATCTCTGGGATCCAAGGCTCACGAAAAATCTCTTTCCAATCATATTGCCAGGTAGGGAGAAGGTCAATTATGGATTCTGCGCTAAAGAGAGCCCAATACTTCTTGAGAAGATTTCCTAAAAAATCTATACACTCATCAAGATCTTTATATGTTGGAACCACCGTAGGCCCTTTTTTACCAAAGTGTGCCACTCGTTCATTGGCATAGTCTTTTATTTTAGAAGTTATCGCAGTAAGATCTGCTATGTCTTTTTTAATCATCCGTAGCTCTACATGGGGCTTTCCCCGTCCTGCAATTCTATCAAAATGACGATCGGCAACTCTTACCTCAATCAATGGCTCCTTATAAAGGCTTACGTACCTCTTTCTGGAAAGAACCCCTGGTTTTCTCTGGATTTCAAGGAGTAACCGGTAAAAAGAGACAACATGTCTTCCATTATCTATCTGTCGCCTGACACCAATAGAGGCTGCAGCGGCATATACGCTTCCCATCCACGTATAATAAGAGCTTGGTTTCTGAATTCTGGGATTTGCCCGTATTATTTTCTGAACCTCCCAGAAAATATGACGCCGGATAACCAATTCCTGAATATCTGTATAGATAATCTCCAGCCACCCCTCCCATTGTTTGAATAATTCATCGTCAGTCATATTATTTGTTTCCACACTATTACAAATTTCATTATTTTATATGTGTTATGAAAGGGAATGCAACCTAAATCCCTAAGTTGGGATTGAATCCAGCCATTGTTTGTTGTATCATCCAGCCATGTCCTTAAATGAAGCGGATACCCGTGCCAAGTTGATTGATCCTGCCATTCACAACCGTGGGTGGACAGAGGACCACATCAAGCGAGAGGTTAGTGCAGGGACCATTGAAATCATTGAGGGCAAGGCACAGCGCAGGGCTACGGGACGGATTGATTATACCCTGCGCATCAAAGTAACTACTGAGAGTCAGCCCGTGGCGATTGCGCTTATCGAGGCAAAAGCTGAAAGGCTCCCAGCCGGTCATGGCCTTGAACAGGCCAAGGTTTATGCTATCTGTAAACGGATCAATGTACCGTTTGTCTTTTCCTCTAATGGTCATCAATTTGTAGAATACGACTTCTTTACAGGGATAACCACTCCTCCCCGTTCCATGACGGAATTTCCAACACCTGATGCACTCCGTATCCGTTATGAAAATGGGAAAGGGTTCAGCCTTGATTCTCCTGCCGCCAGACCGCTCCTGACACCTTATACCGGCGGCGAGGGAGCGCGCAGATACTATCAGGATGCCGCAATCCGGGCTGTTCTTGAAAAGATTGCACGATGCGAAATAACAGGTGAACCAAAGCGGGCATTGCTCTCCCTTGCAACAGGGGCTGGAAAGACCTTTATAGCCGTCAATCTGCTTAAGAAGATTGCAGACGCCGGTAATATGCGCCGAGCACTTTTTGTCTGTGACCGTGATGAGCTTCGCACCCAGGGACTTGCTGCCATGCAGAGACTCTTTGGCTCGGACGCTGCTGCTGCGGCAGGAAGTGATCCTGTGAAAAATGCGAGGGTCGTTGTTGCAACCTATCAGACCCTTGATGTGGACTCAGATGAGGACGATGCGAACTTTCTCATTCAACACTATCCAGAAAATTACTTCAGCCATATTGTCATTGATGAGTGCCACCGCTCGGCATGGGGAAAGTGGTCTCAGGTACTTACCCGCAACCCGGGTGCGGTGCAGATAGGTCTGACTGCAACACCAAGAAAATTTCCAACAGCAGATACTACGGAAGGCGATAGAGATGAGCAGATTACCGCGGATAACGTGAGGCACTTCGGCGAACCGGTTTATGAATACGATATGGCCCAGGCCATTGAAGACGGCTACCTTGCCGCCTGTGAGATATATAAGGGGAGGGTGAATCTCGACGACACCGGCGTCAGTTTAGAAGATATCATAGCCCGAAACCCTGTGGATGCAGTAACCGGCCAGTCTGTTGGCGCAGGCGATATCCGTCACCTGTATGAGAAATATTTGTTTGAAGACAAGCTCCTCCTTCCTGACCGTGTCCTTGTGATGTGTCAGGACCTTTTCAAATATCTACTTGAGACCGGAGGGCCTGAACAAAAGACTATTATCTTCTGTGCCCGCGACCGTCATGCAGACGATGTGGCTGCTGCAATGAACAACCTCTATTCCGAGTGGTGCAGGGTAAACGGGAGGCCCCGGCTTGAGCCGTATGCCTTCAAGTGTACGGCAGCATCCGGAGGCGGTGATTATCTACCCGACCTCAGGGGTGCTATGCGTCACCACTTCATAGCCACGACAGTGGAACTTCTGACCACCGGCGTTGATGTCCCCTGTGTGCGCAATATCGTCTTTTTCAAATATGTGAAGTCTCCAATAGCCTTTTACCAGATGGTCGGCAGGGGGACACGGATTGATCTGCCTACCGGCAAACTCATGTTCCGGGTCTATGACTACACAGATGCCACCCGCCTTTTTGGAGAGGAATTTATCACCAAACGGGCAAGAAGCAGTAATGGCAGAGGCGGAGAGGGAGGCGAGGAGGGAGAGACTGAACGCACCGTTATTGTAGAGGGGTTTGATGTCAGGATTACCCCGGCTGGACGTTACATTGTCACTGATGTTGACGGAAAGGCAATGCCTGTGACTGTGGAGGAATACAAGAACCGTCTTGCTGAGAGGCTCATCCAGGAGGCCCCGACGATTGACCTCTTTCGCAGGGACTGGATCACCCCTGCCGTACGGCACCCTCTAATTGACCGTCTTGTCTCATCCGGATATTCCCCGAATGTCCTCCGCATGGTTGAAGAGATGGAGGAGTATGACCTTTATGATGTCCTTGCGGATGCAGCTTATGGCATGGCGCCAAAAACCCGCAAGGGGAGGGCAGAGGCATTCATTTATAAGCATGAAAAATGGCTGGTCGGGATGCCTCCAAGGACGGCGGATGCGATCAAGGCGATTGCCTCTCAATTTGCACGCGGTGGGACCGATGGCCTGGAGAATCAGCAGATTTTTAGGACACCGGCGGTTATGCGGGCAGGAGGACTTGAGGCATTGAAAACCCTCGGCAAACCAGCAGACGTCCTGCGGGATACAAAGGAGAGGATTTTTTCAGCATGAAATACAGGAGAATTTATACAGGTAAAAAGGCTCTTTTGGGCCCGATGGCTTTCGCCATCCACTTCCGGTGAACCGGATTAGTTATATGTTAAAACAAAGACCTCAAGATGACAAAGAATATAAAAATGTAACCAAGCTCCCGGATAGTTGGAGATGGATAAGTCTGGGGGAGGTGTGTCAACAAGACAGGCGAGTCATTGATGCGTCTTCAGAGAAGGCGAAAAAGCTATTGTATTTAAGTCTTGAGCATATCGAAAGCCAAACGGGGCAAATTCTTCGGAACCCTGAGAGTCCATTAGAAGATGAAGGTAAAAGCACAACATTCGCTTTCGATTCGCGACATATATTGTATGGAAAGTTGAGGCCGTATTTAAATAAGGTTGCTTTACCTAATTTTGAAGGGCGTTGTACTACAGAGGCTATTCCCCTTATTCCTAACAGTAGAACAGATCGCCATTTTGTTGCATGGATTTTACGACGTAAAGAAACTGTTGATGCAGCGATGAGAGGTAAAACTGGTTCGCGTATGCCAAGAGCAAACATGGAGGTATTGTTAAATATAGAAATCCCCCTCCCCCCTGTTGTTGAACAAAAACGTATTGCCGCAATCCTCAACGACCATATGTCAGAGGCAGAGAGACTTAGAAAATCAGTTGATGAACAACTCAATACCATAAAATCCCTGCCTGCAGCGCTTCTGCGGCAGGCATTCAGTGGGGAGTTGTGATATTATAATTGCGAAGAGGTAATGCAATGAACAAAGAGATTCATACAAAATTAAAAAAAATAAGTACTCGACTAAAAAAAGAGTATAGTGCACAAAAAGTCATCCTATTTGGTTCCTACGCCACAGGCAAAGCCACTAAAGACAGCGATGTTGATCTCTTTATTATTGCCTCTACCAAAGAACGGTTTTTTGAAAGGATGGCAACTGTTAAACGCCTTGTTCGGGATTTGCGTGATGGGTTCCCTGTCTCTCCTATTGTCTTAACGCCGGAGGAAGTTGAAGAGAGAAAAAAAGTGGGAGACCAATTTATTCGGGATATATTGAAATCAGGAATCATATTATGAAGAACAACAAAATAATTGTTAATACCGAAGAATGGATAAAGATAGCGAGAAAAGACTGGAAACGCATGAAAAGAAGCTTGAGAGCTGATGATGCCGAAGCATCCGGTTTTTTCCTCCAGCAGTCCTTAGAAAAGTACCTCAAGGCTTTTATACTTAACTATGGATGGAAATTGCGCAAGATTCATGAGCTCGATGCATTGTTGGACGATGCTGCAAAGTGTAATCCTGACTTGGAGAGGTTTCGGGATTTGTGCGAACGTGTGTCAGGTTATTATTTTGCAGACAGATACCCTCCCCTCGGCGTATTAGAGCTAACCTGCGGAGACATTAAAAAGAACTTGAAAGAAGCAAGAAAGTTTATCAGGACTATG
This sequence comes from uncultured Nitrospiraceae bacterium, assembly GCA_964611625.1. Taxonomy (GTDB): domain Bacteria; phylum Nitrospirota; class 9FT-COMBO-42-15; order HDB-SIOI813; family HDB-SIOI813; genus RBG-16-43-11. The sequence goes on from CAZTAM010000001.1 coordinate 226,259, forward strand.
TTCCCGGGTGAGAGATTAGATGCCAGAACATAACAATTCCCGCAAATTAACCTCTCAGCAATCGGTAAACTCCGCCATCAAATCCATCTGTGACATCATGCGGCGGTCAAACTGCGCCGGGGCGATGCAGTATGTTCCTGAACTGACATGGATACTATTCCTCCGCATCCTCGATGAGACCGAGATCCGTGAGGCTGATGAGCATGAGGCGCTTGGCATAGAGTTTAAGCCATCTTTATCTGCACCTTACCGCTGGCAGGACTGGGCGGCCTCTTTCAATGAAAAGACCGCAGTTGCACAGAACGGCCACAAACAGGGGTGGAAACGGAAGGAATTGAATGACGGCCCGATGGGCGGTTTTTTCAGATTCGTTAATCAGGAGCTGATACCGCATCTGAGAGGGTTGGAGAGACTACCGAATGCCACCCCGCGCCAAAAGGTCATCAGTGAGATCATGTCCGGAATTGAGCGTGTCCGGATTGATACCGAGCGAAACCTTCTTGATATACTCGATAAGGTGCATGATATCAGTGTACATGCGATAGACCCCACCCACATATTCAGCCTGTCACAGGTGTATGAAGGGCTCCTCCTTAAAATGGGTGAAAAGAATAATGATGGCGGTCAGTTCTTCACGCCCCGTGAGATCATCCGTGCCATGGTAAAGACCATCAATCCGGTTGTTGGTGAAACCGTGTATGACCCTGGTTGCGGTACAGGAGGGTTTTTGGCTCAGAGCTATGAATACATGAAGGATGCACTTGGCGCTGATATAACAGCTGATCAATTGGATACCCTCAAACACAAGACATTCTATGGACGGGAAAAGGAAAACCTGATTTATCCGATTGCCCTTGCCAATCTGATCCTTCATGGCATAGACCAGCCCAACATCTGGCATGGCAATACCCTGACGAATGAGAAGACCTATGACGGTCTCTTTCTTGATGCCCCGGCTCAATATGATGTTGTGCTCATGAATCCTCCTTTCGGCGGCAAGGAGGGGAAGGCCGCCCAGACTAACTTTGCATATAAGACAGGCGCCACTCAGGTACTATTTCTACAACATGTGATGGATTCCCTGAAGCCTGGGGGATGCTGCGGTATTGTATTGGATGAGGGCGTGTTGTTCAGGACGAACGAGACCGCATTTGTCCAGACCAAGAGAAAGCTCCTTGAGGAGTTTGACCTCTGGTGCATCATCAGCCTTCCGGCCGGCGTCTTTACCACCGCAGGAGCGGGAGTAAAGACGAATCTCCTTTTCTTTACCAAGGGAAAGCATACAGAGAAGATATGGTATTATGACCTCTCAGATATCAAGGTCGGGAAGAAGACCCCTTTTACGATTGATCGGTTTGATGATTTTTTCAAGCTCTTATCAGTCCGGGGAGATAGCGAGCGAAGCTGGACAATAGATTTCACGGCAAGAAAGCAGAAGGCAGTTGACGAGGCAGCTCCTTTCAAAACAGCAGCCCGCGAGAAGGAACATCAGGCTGTCCAATGGAAAGAACGCCTCAGTGAGTTGAAGAGAACGAACCAATCTGACATGGAAACTATCAGGAATGCAGAGCAAAAGATCACAGAACTGATTAAGGAGGGGCGTGAACAGTCAGCGAAAGCGGGTGAGATAGAGGATGCTGTCTATGACCTCAAGGCAGTAAACCCCCATACCAAAGGAGAAGAGGATACCAGGACACCGGAAGAATTGCTGGATCTGATCGAAGTCAAGGAAAAGGAGATCGTAGAGGCATTATCAGCTCTGCGGAAGCTGAATGTGTAGTCCGATAGAACAAGACATGAGAAGAGAGAAGCGGAGTAAAAAGGTTAAAAAAGTTAAAATTGCCATCATTTAATGTAACGATTATAATAAAATATTTGTTACAAGTATAACATGTGCGAGGAGATGAAGATGTATGATGTGAGGGAAATTGTATCTCAATTGAGAAAACAATTGGAAGTGCTTTACGGCAATAGACTTGCACATGTAATTCTCTTTGGTTCTCATGCCAGGGGCGATGCCGATCCTGATTCAGATATAGATGTGCTTGTTGTGTTACTGGGAAAGGTTAATCTTGGAGAAGAAATACAAAGAACCGGAGACATAGTTACAGGATTGTCATTGAAGAATGATGCTGTTATAAGTTGTGTCTTTATGGATGAGAACCGCTATCTTCACAGGAATGGCCCCCTTTTAAGGAATATTCGCAAGGAAGGAATCGCAGCATGACTGAAGAGCAGTCAGGACTCCTTTTGAAATCACGCGAAAGCATCTCGGCTGTGAAACTGCTCGTAACAGGCGGGTATCCAAAGTTTGCTGCGGTGCGTGCATACTATGCAATGTTCTATATTGCAGAGGCGTTCCTTGAAGGTGAGTCCTTATCTTTTTCCAAACATTCTGCTGTAGTCGCTGCTTTTGGTCGTGAGTTTACTCACACAGGTAAAGTGCCGGTCGAGTTTCACTGATTACTTATGGAAGCACAAGAAATGAGGCACAGTTGTGATTATGATGTAGAATGTGGAGTGACATTAGAACAGGCTTAAGAACAGATCAAGCGTGCAGAAGATTTCTCAACTTTAGCCGAAGAACTCATTGGCCCAATACTTCCAGTAAATAATGAACCTCAGTGACAATAACAAATGCTTTGGCTGTGGTAAGGAAAACCCGCTTGGCCTTAAGATCGCCTTTACATTGGACAGGGAAGGGAAGGCGATAAAGGGTGAGTTTACTCCAGGGCCGGAGTATCAGGGGTATCAGGGTATAACACATGGCGGGATTATTGCCACGCTTCTTGATGAGGCTATGGGGAGGCTTTTATTTGAGCTTGGAAGTCTTGCGGTAACAGCATGGATGGAGGTCCGTTATATGGCTCCTCTTGCGATAGGTGAGAAGGTCTTTGTGTGTGCAAGGGTAATAAAAGAAAGAAAGAAGTTCTTTGAGGCGGTTGCAGAGGTTACGGACATAACCGGCGCAATTATCGCAAGGGCAAGCGGAAAGCTTATGATGGTTTAGTCTACTCTATCTTGTGTCAATCCGAAAGCTGTCACCCATGAAATTGTATTTTTTTCTTTACATTGAAAATTGCATATGATATAAATTTGTCACATGCGTCTGAAGAAATTAGAAATCTTCGGCTTTAAGACCTTCCCTGAAAAGACCACCATTCATTTTCAACCCGGGATAACGTGTATCGTTGGACCTAATGGGTGCGGCAAGAGCAATGTCGTTGATTCCATCCTCTGGGTTATGGGTGAGCAGAGCACCAAGACCCTGAGAGGGGAGAAGATGGAAGATGTCATATTCTTCGGAAGTGAGTCGAGAAAAACCCTTGGTCTTGCAGAGGTCACCCTTACTATAGGAGATATCAGGGGTGAACTGCCCTCCCAGTATTCAGAATACTCAGAGATAGAGATTACGAGGAGGCTCTTCCGCTCCGGTGAGAGTGAGTATCTAATAAATAAGGTCCATTGCCGGCTAAAAGACATAAGAGATATCCTGATTGATGCAGGAATAGGGTTCAAGGGACATACTGTGATAGAGCAGGGAAGGGTAGAGAGGATACTTACCTCTACCCCTGAGGACCGGAGGGCTATCATTGAAGATACCGCCGGCATAATGAAATATAAGTTCAGAAAGACTGAGGCGCTGAGGAAATTAGAATCCACTCAACATAATCTTCTAAGGGTGCGGGACATCATCTCTGAGGTTAAGAGACAGATTAATTCCCTCGACAGGCAGGTCAGAAAAGCTAAGGATTATCAGGAGCTTGCATCCAGCATTAAGGAGCGTGATATAGCCCTTTCAGTTGCAAGGTATACTCAGCTTGATAACAGCTTGAAAGATCTGAACAACCGGGAACAATCTTTCAGGAACGAAGAAATGCAGGCAGTGTCCGAGTTTACCAGGATTGAGGCAGACGGAGAGGAAACGCGGATTGCCATTATAGAAATGGACAAAAACCTTGCTTCCTTGAGGCAACTCCTGCACGAGGTGGAAAAAGAGATAGGAGGACATGAAAACAGACTGATTCTCAATGAAAATCAGATGACACACCAGAAGGAGGAGATAGACCGGGTATCATCTGAAATTGCGAAACTTAAGGAAGATATTTCTTCACTTTCGATATCACTCGAATCCTTTAATATGGAGAAGGTAATTGTTGACGAGTTCCTCTCCAGGGGAGAAGAGTCTATCGTTGAAGTGGAGGGAAGATATGAGGCTGCAAACAGGGAATTTCATGATTTGCAGGAATCAATCGAAAATGCCCGTAAAACTCTTTTTGGCATAGTTACGAAGATAACAGAGGCAAGAAACAGGGAGGTCTCCCTGCAATCAAGGGCATCTGAGTTAGCAAGACTAAAGGACCGCATTATGTCGGAGAGGGATACCAGTCTGAGTGCAATATCAGATGTAAGGACCAGGATAGGCTCAACGGATGAGGTTAGAAATACAACAAAGAATGAACTGGACGAAAAACAGCATTTTTTAAAGTCTCTGTCTGATAAACTTGTTTCTATGGAAAGTGTGATCCAGGAGTTGACCGACAACCTTCATTCTAAGAAAGAGCTTCTCCACAGAAGTGAGGCACGTTATCACTCTCTTGAGGAGATGGAGAAAAACCTTGTAGGTTATCAGGAAGGGGTTAGGTCTCTTTTCCTGTCCAAAGCCAAAAATGAGATTAATGTTGAAGGTATCCGCGGAATAGTTGCTGATTTCTTTGAAGTAGCAGGGACAGAGGGTTTTTCTGCAGAAAAGGTAATTGAGGCTGTCCTTGGCGACCGTCTTCAGAATATAGTTGTAACTGATCACGGGGAGACGAAAAAGGCGATTGAATTTTTAAAGTCGAAGAGTGCAGGCCGGTCGTCCTTCATCCCCTTAACACCACGCATAAATAGGGACAGCGCCCATTTTTCTAAAGAAAAAATAGGCGCTGTCCCTATTTATGGGCCGGCCTTGAATTTTGTAACTTGCAAGGATGAATACAGGGCGCTTGCCGAATACCTTCTTTCCGATGTAATAATTGTAGATAACCTGGATACAGCCTTATCATTATGGAATGATGACAGTTTTGGTTTTACATTTGCGACCGTGGATGGTGAGATAGTTGAACCTGAAGGGCGCATTATCGGGGGTGCCTCTAACGGGAAATCGCAGGGACTGATTGAGAAGAGAAAGGAATTGAGAAACCTCAAGAACGATGTGGCTAAGCTGAATCAGGAGGTATCAGCAATTGAGGGTGACCTTGTCAGGTTAAAGAAGGAAAATGACCTCGTTAAAGAACAGATTGATGGCTTTAATAGCGAGATACGTCAGATCGAACTGGCGCTTGTAAATAAGGAAAAAGATCTTGAGGCACTGAGGGATGAGGAGACAAGGCGCGAGTTTCAGATAGAGACACTGTCTGCTGAAGAAAGGGAGATAGATTCCGAGGTCGTGACACTATCAGAAGAGTTGAGAAAGTATGAAGTTGATATCCAAACCATGATTTCAGAACAGCTTTCTATAGAACAAAGTATACAGGCAATGATAGAGACACAAAGGTATGGGAGGGAGAAGTGGGAGGAGGCTCAGAAGGAAGTTACAGTAAAAAAGTTAGAGCTTGCTACACAGAAAGAAAAAAGGGAGTCTTTATCGGTGCGAGTAAAGGAGATTGAAAAACGCATTCAGGAGGCAGGGGGACTGATCAATGAAAAGGAACGGGACATCCTGAAGATAAGTCAGCGTATAGAAGAATATATTATTGAAAAAACTGGTGTTGAAGCAGCAATCAAAGAACTATGGATCAGGAAAGAGGCGCTTTTTAAAGAAGTTACCGACAAAGAGCAGGAGAGGAGCGGTAAAGAGGAACAGCTAAGGTTGCTGGATGAGTCTATAAAGGAAAGACGCCGGAAGATTGAGGGATTGAAGGACTTATTGAATCAGATTGAGTTGCAAAAAACCGAGCTGAGATTACAGGTGGAGCACCTGAAAGACTCTGTAAATACGGCTTACCAAGTCGAACTGGAGAGAGAGATTGAGAATCCGGAACATAAGGAATTACTCAATAATGTAAATATGGAGACCCTGTCTTCAGAGGTTGCGGCTCAAAAAGAAAAACTTAACAGATTGGGCCCGGTTAACCTCGCATCCATTGAAGAGTATCAGGAGTTGAATCAAAGATACGAGTTTCTGACAGCTCAGGAGGCAGACCTCACACAGGCATGTGACACACTACATGCAACAATCTCGAAAATCAACAAGACAACCAGAGAGATGTTTATTAATACATTTAACGTAATTAATGAGAAGTTCCAGCAGATGTTCCAGATGTTCTTCCAGGGAGGTACTTCAAGGCTTGTCCTGACCGATGAAAATAATGTCCTTGAGTCAGGAATAGAGATTATTGCACAACCTCCCGGGAAACGGGTAAGTCAATTAGCACTGCTGTCGGGTGGAGAAAAGGCTCTTACAGCGATGTCTCTGCTGTTTGCCACATTCCTTGCCCGTCCGACTCCATTCTGCGTACTCGATGAAATTGATGCCCCGCTTGATGAGACTAATACTGAGCGTTACATTCGTACCCTGCGTGAAATGATGGGTTTCTCTCAGTTTGTTGTTATTACACACAATAAGCGCACCATGGAGGGCTCTGATATGCTCTACGGGGTAACGATGGAAGAACCGGGTGTCTCAAAACTAATATCTGTAAATCTGACTAAGCGAGAAGAGACAGAAGTATATCCCGCTGAAATGGTTCTGCAGCCTGCCTGACTCATTAATTAAATAGGAAAAATAGAACATTCTGATGCCCGGGAACATTAAATGAACGAATCAAAAAACGTTCATCGATATTGTTGGGGTTCCGGGGAGAAATGAACATGAAGATATGGATTGATGCAGATGCCTGCCCACGGATAATAAAGGAAATAACATTGCGTGCTTCTGTTCGCCTTGATATACCAGTCTGCATGGTGGCGAACCAGGGTCAATCAAAATCAAATTCACATTTAGTAACATTTATTTTAGTTGCGGGCGGCTTTGATGCCGCAGACGACTATATAACAGAGAATGCATCTTCCAGAGATCTCGTGATAACGGCAGATATACCCCTTGCTTCACGAATAGTTGCCAAAGGAGGGTTAGCTCTTGATCCGAGAGGTGATATATATACTGATGATAATGTAGGTGAACGCCTATCCACGCGCAATCTGATGAATGAACTCCGTGCGGGTGGAATAGTCAGGGGTGGACCAGCACAGTTTGGGCTTCGTGAAAGGCAGAGATTTGCCTCTGCCCTTGACCGCATCCTTGTTCGAATGTTGAAAGATAGCCAGTGTCAATAGCATAATTTTTACTTGAAAAAATAAAAGGTAATCAAAATAGGATATGAGACTCTACTTGAGTGCAGGGTCTGATGCAACTACGACACGGTTTCTTCCCATGTCCTTTGCAGTATACATTGCTTTATCGGCAATTCTGAGCAGCTCGGTTTCATCCCCCGCATGATCCGGGAAACCTGCTACACCAAAGCTTGCTGTAATCCGGATTGACAAGCCTTCTTCTGTAAGAAATGAATTCTTCTGAATGTCTCTCTGAATCCTTGATGCTATTCTGTAGGCCATTTCAACTGAGGTGTGCGGTAAAACTATAACGAATTCATCTCCTCCATACCGCGATATGATATCTACATCCCTGAGGCATCGTACTAACATCCGTGCAACCTCAACGAGGGTCTTACTCCCTAAGAGATGGCCATGTGTGTCATTAACAAGCTTGAAGGAGTCAAGATCCAAAAATATTATCGCAAAAGTCGATTTATACCGTCTGCATCGTTTAACTTCAGTATCAAGAACCCTGTATAAATATCTGAGGTTAAATAATTTTGTCAAATCATCGGTAATTGCAAGATTGGCCATCTTATGATAAATGTTGGCACGTTCTATAGCCATAGATGCCTGGTCTGCAAACTTCAGCATTAGTTTCTGTTCAATCTCTGTGAATGCCCTTCCATTTCTCTTGTTTACAAGCTCGAGTATGGCTATCGGTTTTTTCTTGATTGTTATAGGTATACAAAGAACGTCTTTTGGAATAAAACCCTTAATTTCCTTGAAGTATTTACTGCAACGTTTGTCCTTAAGAACATTTTTTACAGTAATAGGTTTACACCGTTCTGCCGCAATGCCAGCTATCCCTTCTCCTATTTTCAATTTTACGTCTTTTAGTTCACCAGGAAGATAGCTTCCTTTTGTTACAGCACAATAGATTTCATCCAATTTGTCATCTATCAACAGAAGAGACCATGCCTCAACAGGTACTATTTTATTCACATTGCCCATTATTATTTCGGTCACTTTGTTGAATTCCAGGGTGGAGGTAAGCAGCTTCCCTACATTAATAAAGAAGGCAAGTTCCTTCTTTACCTGTTTAATATCAGCTCTTAATTTTTTATTTTCCTGCTTCAGGTCTTTCATGTTGCTCCCGGGTTGTATATGAGCAACTAAATATCGGCAGAAATATAAAACTTTATTAGATTAGGCCCCGTGGCATTTCTTGTATTTCTTGCCGCTTCCACAGGTACAGGGATCGTTTCGTCCGACTTTTTCACTCTTATGTGCAGGAGAAGACTGAGGTGGAGGTACTCCGCGATTAAGCTGCATCCTTTGAGGCCTCATAACCTGAGCAGGGTTTAATACAGGCGGGCGCACCTGGGGCTGTTGGTTCACCTGCGCCTGCTGGTTCTGAGTGTTTTGATTTCTTTCATGAGGTTGATGGTGCTGATGGTCATGATGAGCTGGTTCTGGCTGTCGTACAAGCTGGATCTTGAATACACGTTCGACCGCATCTATCTTAATTCTGTTAATCATGTCATTAAACATGTCAAAACCTTCACGCTTATATTCAATCAGGGGATCTTTTTGACCGTACCCGCGAAGCCCAATTCCTTCCTTCAGGTGGTCCATAGAAAGGAGATGGTCCTTCCAGAGTGTATCCACAACCTGGAGGAGAACTACCTTTTCGACCTGTCTCATGACCTCACTGGTAAATCCGGCTTCTTTATCAGCATATACCTTCCGCAGCTTTTCCATTAGAATGTCTTTTAAACCTTCTACCCCTGTATGGAGAAAGTCAATTTCGCCGTCACTTATCTCAAGGGCAAATTGTCTCGACAGAGCATCTTTAAGACCCTTTATGTCCCACTCCTCAGAATAGATATCTTTACCACAATAAATAGATAAGTTTTCATCAACAAGGTCTTCTATCATGTCAAATATTATATCTGTAAGTCCTTCTCCCTGAAGGATCTGTCTTCTTTGACTATATATTACAGTCCTCTGCTGATTCATGACATCATCATACTCTATCAAGTGTTTTCTTATGTCAAAGTTATGGGATTCAACCTTTTTTTGTGCATTTTCAATGGCCTTTGAAACCATCCTGTGTTCTATAGGCGTCCCCTCTTCCATGCCGAGCCTGTTCATAAGTCCGGCTATCTTGTCTGAACCGAATATGCGCATCAGGTCATCCTCGAGGGCCAGATAAAAGCGGGAAGATCCCGGGTCGCCCTGGCGGCCGGACCTTCCGCGAAGCTGATTGTCAATACGTCTTGCCTCATGTCTCTCTGATCCAATTATATGGAGACCTCCTGATTTAAGGACTTCTTCTTTTTCCCTGTCGCACTCCGCCTTAAGCTCTTTAAAAATTCTGTCATGTTCTTCAGGGGGTAAATCCGGATTTCCGGAAAATTCCTTCTTTGCAAGGAATTCAGGATTACCGCCAAGCAGGATGTCGGTCCCGCGTCCCGCCATGTTGGTCGCAATTGTTACTGCGCCCTTTCGTCCGGCCTGTGCAACAATCTCTGCCTCCATCTCATGGAATTTAGCATTAAGTACTGTGTGCTTAATACCCTTTTTCTTTAACAGGTCTGAAAGCTTTTCAGAATTTTCGATGGATACTGTTCCGACCAGTATAGGTTGTCCTCTTTTGTTCCTGTCAACGATCTCATCCGTAACCGCATTAAACTTTTCCCGTTCAGTCTTATAGACCTGATCAGCATAATCAATACGGATCATTGGTTTATTAGGGGGTATTACCACGACATCAAGGTTATATATGCTTTGAAACTCTGCAGCCTCTGTGTCTGCAGTACCTGTCATCCCGGCTAATTTATTGTATAATCTGAAATAGTTCTGGAATGTAATCGAGGCAAGGGTCTGGTTTTCCTGTGCAATGGTTACGTTTTCCTTTGCCTCCAGGGCCTGATGTAGCCCGTCGCTGTACCGGCGCCCTGGCATCAGTCTCCCGGTAAATTCATCAACAATAAGTACCTCGCCATCTTTAACAACATAATCTACATCACGTTTAAAGATGACGTGAGCCTTGAGTCCCATAACTACGTGATGAACCAGATCCATGTTATTAATATCATAGAGGTTTTTAAGTCCAAGCAGGTGCTCAACCTTTGCATTCCCTTCATCGGTTAACGCTGCAGTACGGGTTTTTTCTTCAATGGTATAATCAGTCTCCTTTTTCAAGTGAGGGATGATTTTGTTGATCTTGTAATACTTGTCTGTTGATTCTTCTGTGGCTCCTGAAATAATAAGTGGTGTGCGTGCCTCATCAATCAAAATGCTGTCCACCTCGTCAACTATGGCATAATTCAGCTCCCTCTGCACAAACGTGGAAGCATCAAACTTCATATTGTCCCTGAGATAGTCAAAACCAAACTCATTATTCGTTCCATACACAACATCGCTTGCATACGACTGTTGCCGTTCTCTGTCATTCAATCCATGCAGGATAACCCCGACTGATAGTCCAAGAAATTTGTATATCTGACCCATCCACTGGCTGTCACGTCTCGCAAGGTAGTCGTTTACTGTTACAACATGCACCCCTTGTCCTGTCAGTGCATTGAGATATACAGGTAATGTCGCAACAAGTGTCTTGCCTTCACCGGTCTTCATCTCGGCAATTTTGCCTTCATGGAGGATCATTCCACCTATAAGCTGTACATCATAGTGCCGTAAACCTGTAGTCCTTTTAGATGCCTCACGAACAACGGCAAAGGCTTCCGGCAGGATGTCATCGATGGTTTTACCGGAAGACAGTGCAGAGCGAAACTCATCTGTTTTTTGCCTTAATGCGTTGTCAGTTAGAGATGATATTGAAGGCTCAAGTGCATTTATTACATCTACAATTTCATCAAGACGTTTTATTTCCCGTTCATTCTTCGTGCCGATTATCTTTTTAAATAAGTTACCCAACATATATATTGATTATTTACCCCCTAATATTTCTGAATTATTTCCTATTAGATCTTTTATCTTATAGCATTTTTGCCATTCTTATGCAAATCATACTCCACAGGACATGAAACACAATTTGGGGTTGTTCTGCATAACTCCTTACCGACCCTGACAATAAGGGCATGATATTCGTTGTACAGGTATGTATCTTGTGGAAGGTATTTCATGAATAACTCCTGCATTTGATGATAGGTAGCATCGGCATCTATATATCCATGACGTGAGAAAATTCTTCTGGTATATGCGTCTATAACAAAGACGGGATGTTCTGCTGCATAAAGAAGTATTGAGTCAGCTGTTTCAGGACCGATTCCATTTACACTCAGCAGCTTATGTCTTAGTATCAGCCCATCTTCCTTCATCATACGGGTGATGTCCCCATCAAAATCATCAAAGAGAAAGGAAAGGAAGTTCTTGAGACGTTTTGCCTTGATATTAAAATAACCTGAAGACTTGATGAGAAGTGCAAGTTTTTCAGTCGGAAGGCTAAATAAACCCTCTGGCGTAAAACTCCCTGATGCCTTAAGGGATGCTATAGCCTTTTCCACATTATCCCATGATGTATTCTGCGTTAGTATTGCCCCTATTATAACCTCAAAAGGAGTCTCACCAGGCCACCAGTGCTGAGGGCCAAAGTGTTTTAAGAGCGAGTTGTATATGTCTAAGAAGTTGTTTCCTCTACCCATTTAAGATAATCTTCAGAGCCGCCAACAATTGGGATGGCTATGATCTCCGGTACACTGTAACTATGGATATTTTTTACATGTTCTGTTATCTGACTTATCAGGGACATTCTGCTTTTTGCTATTAGAAGAACCTCAGACTGCTGGTCTGTTTTTCCCTCCCAGAAGAACACAGATTTGACAGAAGGGACAAGATTTACACAGGCCGCAAGGTGATTTTCTACAAGAGAATCAGTAATCTTCTCACCTTCATCCATAGAGCTTGCAGTGATTAATATTATACAGAATTCAGGGGACACCATACTTTATTAAGAAGATTCTTCCAGAGTCTCCTTACCTTCAAACTTCATGCACACCATGCCGGATGACTGATAAACGACGTCAGACGGCATTTCCATTGATTTGAATCCCATTGCCTTGCAGCCCCTTGGGAAACTCTGATCCCATGTGACATAAAAGTGCCTGCATTTGAAACAATCAATCCTTTTCTTTTCCATACAGCAATCTCCCCCTTAACTAAAGGGAAATATGGGGATTAATCTCAAGATTAGTTTATATTCCATATGCACAAAGGTGTCAAGGTGTAAACAAAACTCCCGTTGACAGAACAATCCCATCCTGTTAATTTACTTACAACAAAAGCAATTTCCTGTCATTGATAAATATGTCAACGAGCATAAACTTATCCTCTATAAAAGACAATCACAAACATGGTTCGGTCGGACAATTTCTCATTGACAATTTGAAGCCGCAGGCTGATTTATCCGTTGTCTCGGCCTATTTTACCATTTATGCTTATAATCATCTCAAGACCCAACTTGAGCAGATAAGCCATCTCAAATTGCTCTTCGGCGAACCAACATTCATCAAATCACTTGATCCTGCAAAGACAAATAAGCGGGATTTCAAGATTGAAGATGATCAGATAGTAATTCCCATTCAAAGCCGTTTGACTCAAAAGGCCATTGCTAAAGATTGCGCCGAATGGATCAGGCAGAAGGTGGACATCCAATCCATGGTCAAACCGAACTTTCTTCATGGAAAGCTTTATTTGATTGAAAACCCTAATGGCGTGAAAGAATCTGTGATGGGAAGTTCCAACTTTACTGTAAACGGACTTGGACTTGGAGGCAGCCCGAACATTGAAATGAACATGGTCATTCAAGACAGGAGAGATCTGGACGACCTCAAAAACTGGTTCAATGAATTATGGGATGATAATACCGGACTTGTCGAAGATGTAAAGGACCAGGTCCTGCAATATTTAGAAGAGTTTTATGTTGAGAACGAGCCCGAATTTATTTACTTCAAAACACTCTTCCATATATTCGAAGGCTATCTTGACGAGCAAAAGAAGGGTGGACTACTGACTGAAAAAACAGGTTTCTTTGAAAGCGAAATCTGGAATATGCTATACGACTTTCAGAAGGATGGTGTAAAAGGCGCTATTAACAAAATCCTGAAACATAACGGATGCATCATCGCTGACAGCGTGGGGCTGGGCAAGACCTTTGAGGCATTGGCAGTAATCAGATACTTTGAATCATTGAACTCCCGTGTCCTTGTCCTTTGCCCAAAGAAACTCTCAGCCAACTGGACCATTTATCAGGCAAACCAGAACAATTCACTGAATCCATTTATAAGAGATCGTTTTAACTATTCCGTTTTATATCATACAGACCTCGGCAGGATAACGGGTCAATCAGATGCCAATGGTATTGACCTGGAGAATTTCAACTGGGGGGCTTATGACCTGATAGTAATAGATGAGAGTCACAACTTTCGCGGCAACCCGATGGAAAAATACAAAGAAGACGGCACAATCAAGATGAACCGTGCCAAATGGCTGATGGAGAAAATCATCAAGTCTGGAGTCAAGACCAAGGTGCTTATGCTTTCTGCCACACCGGTCAACAATAACCTCCGTGATCTAAGAAATCAGATATCGCTCATTACTGAAGGCAGGAATGATGCACTCTTTGAAAGCACACAAATCAGAGACATCGCCCTTTCACTCAAGAATGCCCAGACACAATTCACCCTTTGGGCTGACCATAAAAAGAACCCTGACAGAACCGTCAAACAATTACTGGAGCGTCTGGATTCATCATTCTTTAAACTGCTGGATGAACTCACTATTGCACGGAGCAGAAAACACATAAAGGGCTTTTACAATTTTAATACCATAGGACAATTCCCTGAACGGTTAAAACCACATTCCATTTACCCGAACATTGACATCAATAACCGCTTCTTTACCTATGATGCGTTGAACAAGAAGATACTCCAATACAAACTGTCAGTATTCAACCCTTCTGCTTATGTGAAACCGGAACTGATTAGAAAATATGAAGAACTGGCAGCCACGACCGGCGTGTTAGGATTCAAGCAAAGCGACCGTGAGCATTTCTTGATCGGGATGATGAAAGTAAATTTTCTCAAGCGTCTGGAAAGCTCTATAGAATCGTTTGAAATCTCAATGGATAGAACAATTCGGAAAATTGAAAACCTGGAAAATAAAATCACTGCATTTCAACGGGCAGAACTTGCATCGCAGGAAGAAGAATTGGAGACACTGTCGCCTGATGAAGATGAGTTAGAGGAAGATGCTGATGACTCAGAGCAATGGCAGGTAGGTAAAAAATTAAAATTTGATCTGGCAGATCTGGAATTGGATGCTTGGCTGGAAGACTTACGCAAAGACAAAGAAGCGTTGATTGACCTGTACAACAATGCAGTAGCAGTAACCCCCGACAGAGATGCAAAACTCAAAGACCTCGAAACACAAATTACCGGTAAAGTGCAGCGACCGTTAAACAACGGCAACAAAAAGGTAATAGTCTTTACAGCCTTTGCTGACACTGCCCAATACCTATACCAAAACCTTAAAGGCTGGGTAAAAGAAGGCCTAAGTTTGAACATCGCACTGGTTGAAGGAACAGCCACACAGACTACTTTTGGTAAAAACGATTTCGCAAGCATCCTCACCAATTTCTCTCCTATTTCAAAAAACAGGGCAAAGATGAAGTCAATGCCGCAGGAAGGTGAAATTGATATTTTGATTGCCACCGACTGTATCAGCGAAGGTCAGAACCTGCAGGACTGTGATTTTCTCATCAACTACGACATACACTGGAATCCCGTTCGTATCATTCAGCGTTTTGGGCGTATTGACCGTTTGGGGAGCAGGAATGATAAGATACAGTTGGTAAACTTCTGGCCCACCAAAGACCTTGACAATTACATCAATCTGAAAGAGCGTGTAGAGGCCAGAATGGCGCTGGTGGATGTAACAGCTACAGGGGAAGATAATATCTTAAATACAGAACAGATTGAAGAACTCATTGAAGAAGATCTGAAATACCGGAATCAGCAGTTGAAGGCACTGAGGGATGAGGTGCTTGACCTTGAAGATATGACTGAAAGTATTTCCCTGACAGATTTTACACTGGATGATTTCAGGATTGAGTTAATGAACTTTATAGAAAACAACCGTAAGAAATTAGAAGACGCCCCCTTCGGTCTGTATGCCGTTGTTCCATCGCCTTCCGGAAAACATTCGGGTCTTTCAGATACAACCCGTTTATCAGCAGGAGAAAAAGAGATTATCAAACCGGGAGTTGTATATTGCCTGAAACAGAAGGGTGACGCCGAAGGAAACGAAGAGGTCAATCCATTGCAGCCATACTTTCTGGTGTATATCCGGGAAGATGGAACCGTACGTTTCAATTACATTAATGCAAAGCAAATCCTGGAAATCTATCGCCTGATGTGTCAGGGCCGGAAAGAACCTTTTGAAGAACTGTGCGGGCTTTTCAACTCTGAAACAAAGCAAGGTGAAGATATGGGGCAATACACCGAACTGCTCAGCAAGGCAATTAATGAAATCAGCGCTGTATTTAAAAAGAAAAGCAATCAAAAATTGACAACAGACAGGGGAGCAGTACTCATTCCAAAATCAAAACAGGTGAGCGATATGAACAGTTTTGAACTGGTCACATGGTTAGTGATTAAATAAATATGGCGGCTGCAGAACTCAAATTAAAAATAGACCACTCCATTCAGGCATTTTCAAAGGGCAGCCTTACTGCAAATGCCCTACACCTTTTTCAAACCCTTGGTTATAATACTGAAAGGCAAGCCCCTCTTGACAAACCAACTTATACTGAACTTAAAGAAAATTACATCCAGCCATCTTCTCCATTCAATGAAACCAAGGCACTTGTGGGAGAATGGAAATATATTGATCTGCTATTCCAGCTTTCCAAAGAAGAAGTACTGAAACAGACTTCATTATTCACCACTAAGCAGGTTGATCGCACTGCTATTGAGACATATCTGTTCTTTACCATTGAGCTTTCAGGCGATCATTACAGCAGAACCGGCCTTGCAAACATTACCCGTGAAGTAAACCGCCTGTTTGCCATGCCGGTAATGATACTTTTCAAGCACGGTAATTTACTAACGCTTTCTGTTATCAGCCGCAGGCTGCACAAGCGGGATGACAGCAAAGATGTGCTGGAAAAAGTTACCCTTATAAAAGACATTCAAATACAAAACCCACACCGGGCGCACATTGAGATACTGTTTGATATTTCCTTCGATGAACTGAAAGACAAATACAGCTTTACCAACTTTGTAGAATTGCACAATGCCTGGCAAAAAAACCTTGATACAAAGGAGCTTAACAAACGGTTTTACCGCGAGCTTGCAAACTGGTATTTCTGGGCTGTGCAAAACGTTGAATTTCCAGATGATGCAGAAAAGAACACAGATGTCAGAAATGCAACGAGTGTTATACGACTCCTTACCCGTCTTATCTTTATCTGGTTCATAAAAGAAAAGGGGCTTGTCCAAGATGATTTATTTAATCGCACAAAACTGAAGCATATTCTAAATTACAAAGATAATAATCAGAGTACCTACTACAAGGCAATCCTCCAGAACCTCTTCTTTGCCACCCTCAATACAGAGATGAACAAGGACAAGTCCAGCAGCCGGAAGTTCAGGGGAAAGAGCAAGACCAACGGCAGAGACCAACATTACATGATACATAATGTCTTCCGGTATGAAGACTACTTTACAAACCCTGATGAAATACTGGTAAAATATTTTGAAAACGTCCCCTTCCTAAACGGAGGCCTGTTTGAATGCCTCGATCGAAAGATTATTGTAAACGGAGAGGATAAGGTCATCCGTATTGACGGCTTCTCAGAGCATCCAAAGAATGTATTAAAGGTACCGGATCACCTATTCTTTTCACAGGAACAAACCATAGACCTTAATGAGGTCTACGGGACAAAGAACAAAACTTACAAGGTCAAAGGCTTGATAGATATCCTTGACAGTTATAAGTTCACCGTTGATGAGAATACCCCAATAGAAGAAGAGGTAGCACTTGATCCGGAGTTATTGGGAAAGGTCTTTGAGAACCTCCTCGCAAGCTACAATCCTGAAACACAGACCACCGCACGCAAACAGACCGGTTCTTTCTACACCCCCAGAGAAATCGTAAATTACATGGTAGACAAAAGCCTGATGGCATATCTCCATAACAAGCTACTCTCTCCACTTGCTGGAGAGGTATCCACCAATATCCCCTCCCCCGTCAAGGGGGAGGGAAAGGGTGGGGGTGAACAACGCTTCCGCCACCTCCTCTCCTACACCGACGAGCTTCATCAATTTACTCATAACGAGGTTGATACCCTTATTAATGCCATAGACAACATAAAAATACTTGACCCCGCCTGCGGCTCCGGCGCCTTCCCAATGGGTATATTACATAAGCTGGTCTACATCCTTGGCAAACTCGATCCCAATAATGAAAAGTGGAAACAGAGACAGATAAATAAAGTCCTTGAAGTACCAGATGTGACTGTAAGGGAAAAACTGCTTGAAGACATTGAGCAATCATTCCGCAACAACGAGCTTGATTATGGACGTAAACTCTACCTGATCGAAAACAGTATCTTCGGTGTGGACATTCAACCCATAGCAGTCCAGATTGCAAAGTTACGGTTCTTTATTTCTCTGATTGTTGATCAGAGAATTAACCCGAAGAAGGAAAACTTCGGTATACGCCCCTTGCCCAACCTGGAAACAAAATTCGTTGCCGCGAATACCCTGATAGGGATAGAAAAACCTCAGCAGTTGTTATTGCGCAATCCTGAAATAGACATAAAAGAAGAGGATCTTAAAAAAGTAAGGGAGAGGCATTTTACGGCCAGAACACCGCAGACAAAAGAGAAATACCGCAAGGAAGATGAACGGCTAAGGGCTCATATTGCAGAGTTGTTAAAAGACGACGGTTTTCCAAGTGAGACAACAGAGAAATTGGCACACTTGAATCCCTATGATCAAAATGCTTATGCTGAGTTCTTTGATCCGGAGTGGATGTTTGGAATTAGAGATGGGTTTGATATTGTAATCGGCAATCCACCGTATGTGGATTCCGAAACTATGACAAGAATAAATCCTTTGTTCCGTGATCTGCTAAGAGTATTGTATAAGAGTGCAAAGGGAAACTGGGATTTGTTTGTTATTTTCATTGAAAAAGGATTATTACTAACAAGAGAAAATGGTAGTTTTAGTTACATTGTGCCAAATAAATTATTTGGCGCAAAATATACCGAAGCCTTGCGAGAGATTTTGCTAAAAAAACAGTTCATCGAGATTAGAGACTATTCAGATTTGAATGTATTTAAAGAGGCAGATGTTTATCCAATTGTTTTTGTAATACATAACGAACGACCATCCTCAGATGTGATTGTGACTCAAATGTCAGATTTAAGTACATGTAAGAACATTAATAAAATCAATAAGGATATTTTTTATAAAGATATTTATTGGGATCATTATTTTGGAGTCACCTCATATGTGAATCTTATCCTGAAAGTTTCTAATAATGATAAATTATCAAAATATTTCTCCAATATAGTGGGTGCAGCAACTGTTAATGAAGCATACCAGATCAAAAAAATAATTCGAGAATTAGATGGTACCATTAAAGGATATAAGAAATTTATCAATACAGGTACGATTGATAAATATTGTTCTTTTTGGGGTAATAAAAAAACTCAGTACATTAAAACAAGTTATTACAAACCGGTTGTTTTATCCTCAGATTTAAATCATATTAATCCGCTACGTTTAGAGCAGGCAAATAGCAATAAAATTATAATTGCAGGAATGGCTAAAGGTATTGAGGCCCTTTACGACAAAGGGGAATATTTAGCAGGCAAGTCTACCTCGATTATATTAGGCGATCCTGAGAAACTAAAAGTATTAACAGCCATATTGAACAGCAAGCTAATTTCTTTTTGGTTTGCCAATTTTTATAATTCATTGGCAATGGCTGGTGGTTATTTTAATATAGGGAACAACGAGCTTAATAACATTCCTATAGTAAACTTGTCTTTGGCGACAAATATTGGTCTTGATAAGTTAGTTACTCAAATCCAATCCTTCAAACAAAAAGACCCCACCGCTGACACATCCATCCTTGAGCAGGAAATAGATAATCTGGTCTATAAACTCTACAACCTCACGCCTGAAGAAATTGCAATTGTGGAAGGAAAGGGATGAGAAATGCCAAGTCTTGAGGCCCTTTTATGTCGTGGTTATTTTCCGCGTGAACTGCCCCCAGCGTTTTCATCGGTGAGTTTTGGCTCATTCCTTTCATCTCAAACAAATTTTAAATCTATCTTTCATCAAAACAATATATCTGCTAAATTACTTTCGCACAATCTTGCAAGAAGCGGCTCATTGAGAAGAAAGTTAGGGATTCCTAATCCAATACTCTTCTATCAACTGGCAAGCTGTGTTACTGAAAATTGGAGCGATTTGCTAAGACTTGCCTCCCTATCCCCCTATTCATTAACTACCCCTGTCGATGGTTATCTGAGCCGTGCAATTGAAAGGCAGTATAGTCTTTCTGAGAGATCCCTGCGCAGGGCTCAACTACGGAGTACCGCGCGCTATATATTAGCTGCTGATATAAACCGTTTCTATCCTTCTTTATACACACATAGCATTCCATGGGCGATTCACACAAAAGCTTCCGCCAAAACTAATAGGAGTGATCATTTAATCGGAAACAAACTCGATCGGCTTATTAGAAATGCGCAGGATGGTCAGACAATGGGTATTCCCATTGGGCCAGATACTTCCCTATTAATAGCAGAAATTATTTTGAGCGCACTTGATGCTCAATTATCCTCAAACGGGTTTAGAGACGGTTTCAGATATATAGATGATTATGAGTTTGGATTTAAGACTCTTTCAGATGCTGAAGAAGCATTGGCATTGCTCCAGGAAGCATTGAATACGTATGAACTTGCCTTAAATCCAACAAAGACAAAGATAGTAAAATTACCAATGACAACAGAACCATTAGCTATTTCTGAATTGAGAACTTTTCAATTTCGCACGTCTGTTTCGGGCCAGCAATCGGATTTACTGAGATACTTTGATCGGGCATTCTTTCTTTCCAATGAGAATCCTGAAGAGGGTATATTGAAGTATGCCTTATCACGATTAAGTGGAGAAGATATTCAGTCACAAAATTGGTTCCTCATTGAAAATCTGATACTCCAGTGTATTATGTCCGAGCCGGGATCTATTCCCTTTGCCTTAAATCAGATAGTTCGCTATAGAGATGTAGGCTGCTCTATTAATAGAGACCGAATAGGAGAAGCTTTTAATGACACAATATATCAGCATGGTCCCTTGGGACACGGCAGCGAGGTAGCTTGGGCTCTGTGGGGCCTTCTTGTACTGAGAATAGAAATAACTGAAACTGCTTTCCGCAAAACAATCGGTATGAATGATTCTATAGTGGCCTTACTTTTATTAGACGCAAATAATAAGGTGCTTATTCCGAGAGGCATTGATTTTACTAATCTGCAATCCGCTATGACAACTGAGGACTTATACAGCGAGTATTGGCTTTTGGCCTATGAAGCTAATGTGAAAGGCTGGCTTTCGTCTGCGGATGGTGATGATCATGTTGATAGAGACGCCTGCTTCCGGGTTCTGAAGAATAATGGTGTCAACTTTTATGACAATACTTTGAGTGACCGCGTCAGATACGAAACGCCCACTGGTTGGGTGACAGCATACTAACATTCAGCAACGGTGGCTAATTATATGCAATTATACTTTTCAGACATATTCAATGTTTCACCTGAGACGCTTGATAAATACGGTGCCTTTAATATTTCTCTTGTCACAGACCTTCCACTTTTTATTGACCCATTTCTCCTCTTTAACAGCAAGAAAAAGGAACACCAGAAACTCCATGATGACATAATCAGGTACTTGTGCTTTCTGAAAGACAAATCTACGGCAGGAACAGTAGACCCTGCACTCCTCAAAGCATGGTATCATTTTTCTGAAGTCAGGGAGAACTATTTAGGCTTCTGTATCTCCGGTAATACTGGTCGTGGATTAGGTAGTGATTTTGCACGGGCTTTAAATAATAATCTTGGCACTCTTTTCTCTGATTTTGGTTCTGAAAAAGTAACAAAAGGCAGTCATTTTGAAAAGCTGTGCCTGATCAAAGAAGGAGTTGGCAGGGATACAATAAGCGATTTTACGACTAATCTCATCAAGGAATATCTTCTGCACTATACCCAGTCTTTTGCAAAGAAGCATATTCATAATAAATTGCGAAGAGAGATTGCGGTATCAAGGGTATGCTTTAATTATGAGACAGAAACTTGGCAACCCGAGGTTTTTGACCTCCCTATGTTCAAGGACAGCTACGTTTTGCTCACACCTAAAGATATCCTGACCAAGGATGAAACTTGGATTAATAAGGATGATTTCTTCAGACAGTTCGAAAAAATTCCTGAGGCCATAGAGAATGCTCAATTACGTGCCCAGATTGATAATTATTTCCGCTCCATCCTGCCCAAGAGGCCCACTGCGCGGGAACATAAGCAAGCGATTGCCAATGTTGCAGTTAAATTCCCGGAGCTGATTGATTTTTTCATTAGGTACAAGGAGAACCACGGTGACGAAGCAATCGCAAAGAGTTCTCTGGATGTCATTGATTCAAGAAGGGTCTATATCGATCAATTTGGGACACTGGTCAATTTATTATCACAGAAATCGGCATTTTATTCTATCCCGGGCAATACTTCAGAGGAAGTATTGAAACGAATAGAGTTTATGAAGGATGTGATAGAAAATAAGGGTGGTTATAAGATTTTCTATGACAAAGGCAAGCCTATAGCGAAAGAAGAAGATATCCATATTCTTTTCAGATTGACTTGGTTTGCAACTCCATCAGATATAAGTCGCGAGGTTAATGATGGGCGTGGTCCAGTCGATTTCAAAATCTCGAGGGGCAGCAAGGATAAAACACTAGTGGAGTTTAAGCTCGCAAGCAATCCCCAATTGAGGAGAAATCTGCAAAGGCAGCTCGAAATATACAAGAAAGCAAGTGACTCTGAGAGAGGATACAAAGTAGTTTTCTATTTTTCAATGCAAGAACTGAACAAGGTTAGTAGAATCCTGAAAGATCTGAAAATCATAAATGACCCCAATATTATATTGATTGACGCACAGAAGGATAATAAACCATCGGGATCGAAGGCATGACGAGGGAGTGAATAGAAATTATGAAGGAATTTATATCTTATTCACCATATATTGAACAAAATATTGACTCGCACAAGGTAGCTTTATGTAAAAAGAGTCGTATTTATTTCTTCTCTGAAGGTCGTAACGCATGGAATTGGTCATGGAGTCAAACATATCCTGGAGATGATGCCTTCAGCCTGACATTTGAGCAATCAAAACAGAAAATAGAAAATCGCAGGATTCAAGGATCTACATGGTGGATAGAAGAACTTCCGGCATGCGTGTTTTCTGGCACTCAATATTCGTTAATTGTGACGGAAATAAACACTGAAACTCCACTACGTGATTATGTAAATATAACATTAGATTACCCAACAATTGGTGAAATAGCGGATGTATTTGAAACATCGGCGACAAATGTCGTAATTACATTTATATGCAATACTACTGATGTAGATGTCACAACGAAATCTTTGAGACGTTATAAATCGTACAGTGACGGAGGCAATTATGTTTTGGGATGGACAACTAGGACTGATGTCCGTTATAGATCGAACTATGTAAATAAAATTGTCAGAATATTTAATAACTTAATCAAAGGGTAATGAAATGGTTTATGCAGTTCTCTGGGAATAATTGGGATGGTTCTATTTATTGTTAACAGGGGAAATAATATAAAAAATTATGTCTTAACCCTTAAGTATTCAGTCCTCCGAAATTGCCTACTAAACAGTACTTATCCACCGAATGGTTTATCAGCTTTATGGCCTGACGTAGGGAAGAATTGGGGGGGAGAGGGGTAGAAATAACGGTTATGATGCACAAAGAATCAGGATCTAACCGGAGGGTAACTTTATGAGTGAGACATATAATATTTACTGTGATGAGAGTTGCCACATGGAAAATGACCGCGAAAAGGTCATGCTTCTTGGTGCGGTGTGGTGCCCATTGGACAAAATCAGAGAGATTTCATTTCGCCTTCGGGAGATAAAGGAACACCACGGCATTAAGCCTGATTTAGAGATCAAGTGGACAAAGGTCTCCCAGGCTAAGGTGAGTTTTTATCTTGATGTATTGGATTACTTTTTTGATGATGATGATCTTCATTTCCGTGCCCTGATCGTACCAGACAAAACCAGGCTGCGGCATGAGGATTTTGGCCAGTCACACGATGACTGGTATTACAAAATGTATTTTGATATGTTAAAGGTAATCCTTAATCCTCATGACTGTTACAGAATATATATTGACATAAAAGATACGCGGAGTGCTGCTAAGGTAGACAAATTGCACAATGTTCTGTGTAATAATATGTACGACTTTTCGCGGGACATTATAGAACGTGTTCAAACAGTGCGGTCTCATGAAGTCCAGATATTACAATTGGCCGATCTTCTGATCGGGGCCATTTCTTACGTGAATAGAGGACGTTCCGGCAATGCAGGGAAGGATGCCCTGGTAGCCCGGATGAAGGAGCGTTCCAATTATAGTTTAGTAAATACAACACTTCTCCGGGAAGACAAGATCAATCTTTTTCGTTGGCATGCCTCGGAGCGACATTAATGAAGAAACCCCAATGGTTGCCGGAAATGGTCTCTGTGGATGGACAGTGGGAAGATATTCTTTCAATGCTATATGGTATTTCTGATAGAGATATCAAACAGACAAAACGTTTTCTCAGAGGTAAGCCTGTGTGGTGGGACCGCCGGATTTTAGATGATGAACAATACGAAGAAGGCTTCTGGCATCTAATATCGAAAGATGACCAGGTAACAAAAGACAGGCTTTTTGACTCAAGGCGTGTAGAACGTCTTCCCTGGTGTGGTCCTACAATAAGCAATTCTGATGACAGTGATGTTAAGGTATGGGATTTTAAGGAAGCCAGTGGACGGCTGCGTACTTATGTTTGGCTTGAAGATTGGGACTATGTGTTGATCTTGGAGAAACGGCCACAGAGAATTGGAGAGGTTGCTTTTTTAATAACTGCTTTTTATGTAGATGGAGATTCCAAGAAAAGAGATTTGAGAAAAAAGTTTGAAAAAAAGATAGACTGAAATGCAATCGCCGCCCCGAAGGACGGCGAAAGATCTCTTTCTACACGTGGTAGATGAGTCTAATAGGTATTATAACTCATGACGATTTCGTGTCAAGCAGATTCTCTCGATTATGGGGCGTGAATTGTCACCCTGAACCTATTGCTGAATTCGTTTCAGCATTGTTTCAGAGTCTCAAATAATGAGATCCCGAAACAAGTACGGGATGACTGGATGCCGTCATACATCGAGGGAGTACAAAATTGAAGGGGGTATTTATGAAGGTAAACATCAATCACTCTGTGCTTGAATTAGTTCAGGGTGATATTACGAATGAGGAGACCGATGCCATTGTCAATGCTGCAAATTCAGGGCTTCGGGGCGGCGGCGGTGTTGATGGTGCGATACACAGGGCAGGCGGGCCGCAGATTATGGAGGAGTGCAGGAAGATCGGCAGATGTCCGACTGGAAATGCCGTGATTACTTCAGGTGGACGTTTGAAGGTGAAATATGTGATACATGCAGTAGGTCCGGTTTATCATGGAGGTGGAAAGGGTGAGGCAGGGCTCCTGGCAGGGGCCTATCAAAACAGCCTTGAACGGGCGTCAGAGAAGGGTATCCGAAGCGTATCGTTTCCTTCTCTAAGCACCGGTGCCTATGGATATCCATTTGATGAAGCTGCTCCTATAGCCTTAGAGACGGTGATTGCATATATGAAACAGCATGATGAGATTGAGCATGTCCGCTTCGTGCTGTTTGGGGAAGATGCCTGTATGGCATACAAATCGGCACTTAAGAACATCATTCCTAATCCGTCGTAGAGTTGCCCTTTATGGGCAACTTAATGCCGGCCATAACGGGCGGCGCTACTTTCCTGAGAAGTATTTATTCTGAATGACCTGCTGACCAACAGTAAGCAGGTTGTTTACCAGCCAGTAGAGCACCAGTCCTGAGGGGAAATTTAAAAAGAAGAATGTAAATATAACAGGCATAATAAGCATTATCTTTGCCTGTGTAGGGTCAACTGTTGTTGGGCTCATCTTCTGCTGCAGGAGCATGCTTATTCCCATAATAATTGGCAGGACATAATAAGGATCCTTTAAAGAAAGGTCCTTGACCCAGAAAAATAATGGAGATTGCCTCAGTTCTATCGAGCTGGCAAGCAGATTGTATAACCCCATAAATACAGGTAATTGCAGCAGCATAGGGAGGCAGCCGCCAAGTGGGTTTACCTTGTGGGTCTTATATAATTCCATCATACCCTTATTCAATGCTGCTCTGTCATCTTTGTATTTCTTCTGCAGCTTCTGGAGCTCAGGCTGAAGCTTCTGCATGTCTCTCATAGACTTCATGCTTTTATATGTAAGGGGTACAAAGAGAACCTTGATGACTGCGGTAAGGATTATAATGGCGAGTCCATAATTACCGCTGTACTGGTAAAATACCTGAAGTATATAGAATAAACCCTTTGCCAGCCAGCTTATAGCACCCAATTCCCAGAACATAAACCAGCCAAACGGGATAGTTTTATCAAGGTCAACTCCGAACCCGGTCAATCTTTCAGATTCCTTCGGTCCGGCATAAAGTAATAAGGAAACCTTCTGTCCATTCGTGACTTCGATGGTAGATTGAATATCCTTATCAGTGGTTTTCTTTACAACAACCCTGCTGACCTTGTCTTTTGGTATGAGAGCGGAGATGAAGTACTTGTCCTGTATTGCCGTCCATTGTACATCACCCTCATGAGATACCGGTCCCTCAATCTTGGCTATCTTGTCTTTCTTCACCTTAGAACCAACCATAGTCATTGGTCCTACGAATCCAAGAATACTTTCCTCTCCCCACTCATGAATTCCGAAGTTTGAACCAGTTGAGACAGCATAGCTCTCAGTTATGTTTACAGGTATAACATCTACATCAACATTGTATGTGTCATTGTGAAAGGTGAATGTCTTCTTAAACCCTTTGCCGCTATTGGGGTCAATAAGAGTAAATACAAGACTACCTGATGGATTTCCGGCATTAAGTTTCAAATCCGATCCCTCAATGCTGTAAAGCCCATCCTTTACTTTATTGTTTAATTCTATGTTTTGGACGGAAACACCCAAAGGATATGCAGCGACTATTTCTTTTCCGGGATCAAACAGGATAATGCTTTTTTGCCTGGATATATCCATCCAGTACTTTTTTAATTCCCAATGCTTTATGACCCCGCCTTTATTCGTAAATATTGCCTTGTAGAGGTCAGTATCAATAGTGATGGTACGTTCTTCTGTGCTAACCTCACCTTTAACAGGCAGCAGTTCCGCCGCGGAAAGTGGTTTACCTGTTTTTTCTGCATCGGGTTGTTCAACTACCTGAGATGCAGGCTGGTCGCTCTTGGGTGTCTTTGGAGCCGGAACGATAAATGGATAAGCCACCAGTACGGCGACTGACAAGAGTATTGCAATCAGTATCCTTTTGTTCATGTTATCCATTAAATTTCTCTCTTATTAAACAGGGTCATAACCACCCGGATGAAATGGGTGACATTTAAAAAGCCTCAAAACAGTCTTTACCATGCCTTTAGCGACGCCATACTTCTCAAATGCATCTATAGAATATTGAGAACATGTTGGATGGAATCTGCAGGATGGGGGCTTCAAAATGGACAGGTATCTTTGATAATTCTTAACAGTGAAAACAAGGATTTGTGAACCAGAAATATTCAACGCTCTGCTGACCTTACTAATTTAGTGAATGCTTCTTTTGCCTCGCCCAATTTTATGCCAACCATTCCCTGACGAGCGACTACTACCATATCAATGCTCGCTTCTTTAAGGAAAGAATAGTCATCAGCCCTGACAATCTCTCTGATAAGTCTCTTAACCCTGTTGCGTTTAACGGCATTGCCCAGCTTGCGGCTGACAGATAATCCTATCCGGCTGTATCCAAGGTTGGTTTCTACAAAGTAGAGGACTAAATAACGATTGGCTTTTCTTCGCCCGATTTTGTAAATATGCCGGTATTCCCATCCCTTACGGATCTTATATTTAGACTTACTCAATACAGGTGTTTATAATGGTTTAAACTGCCAACCTTGCACGACCCTTGGCCCTTCTCCTGGCTAAAATCTTTCTGCCACCTTTAGTCCTCATCCTTCTCCTGAAGCCATGAGTCCTCTTTCTGCTTTTATTGTGCGGTCTGTATGTAAGCGACATAATGCCTCCTTCAAAAAGGTTAATTATAATTCAATCAATTGAAATGTCAACAGAATTTTCATATTGTCAATCCAATTTAGATCTGTATAACTCCACCTGATTTATGGTATTTCTATTATCACAAGGAAAAACAGGGCTTTTATAGATATTACGAGGACTTGAAAAGATGTTCAAAGGAATATTTTAAATGTACTCAAAATCCCGCCGGGACATCCAGATGTGGGTTCGATTCCCCCTCCTGGTACCATTCCATTGCACAAACACGATTTTTACCGCTTGATTTGGCTTGATATAATGCTATATCTGCTCTCTTTAAGAGAGTTTCAACTGTATCTTCGTTTTCAAGCTGGACTACTCCAAAACTTACAGTAATCGTTCCAACATTTTCAAAAGAGTATCCTTCGATAATCTGTCTAATGCGTTCCGACAGGATACGAATGCCATTTATATCAGTCTCCGGGACCACAATGAGAAATTCTTCTCCTCCCAACCTGAAGAAATAGCTCGTATTTCTCAAGTTGGCTTTTACAATTTCCGCAAGGGTCTTTAAGACGACATCTCCTGTTGAGTGACCATAGACGTCGTTAACATTCTTGAAGTTATCTATGTCAAGGATTGCAACAGCGAGATGTCTGCTGTATCGTCTGGCCCTATGCATCTCCATTGGCATTATCTCATCCAATTTTTTCCTGTTATATGCACGCGTCAAATGGTCAAGGGTGGCAATGTTTTTTAATGCGTCTGTCATATGTCCAAGTACAGCGGCCAGTTCTCCTATCTCATCATTTGAACGCACATCAATCTTTGTTTCAAGTTTACCTCCGCCAATTGCTTTGGCGATATTTTTCAATTTCTCTATAGGCATTGATATGGTCTTTGCAATAAAATAACCCACAATTAATGTCATTAATACCATAACAAGTGACAAATACATTAATCGTCTCTGTAAATGTATGAGTGGTGCAAATAATTCTTCCGGGTTGTATTCGTTAAACAGTATCCAGCCAAATCCCATTGACCTGGCATAAGCAAAAACTGTTGATTTATTTGCCAGCCCTTCGCTTGACTCAATTATATATCCTGAGTCTCCCTTCACGGACTTGAAAAAGTCCTCTCCCGACAAGTCCTTGAAGAACAAATCTCCCCTTGAGGAATAAATGGCCTTCCCATCCCTGGTAGTCAACACAAAATGTACATCCCTGTATCTTCCTGAAACAGCAAGTTGCCGCAAAATTGCAAGTGTATCTTCTATATTTAAGACAATCTTGATTACACCGGCAAATTTCCCCTGCTTATCGTCAATCCTGATCGCTACATCTGTGGAGTAGACACCAGCACTTTCATCATATGCGACGTCACGGACATAAAATCCATCCCTGTAAGCTGACTGCCACCACTCTTCATCGTCCTGCCTGAAATCGGTGGTCCTTCCTGTTTGAGCAACATTGGCGCCGAATTTATTGGTGACAAACACCTCTCCATAAACCTTGAAATTATACACCTCATTGTAAAAACTTATTTTGTTTCTGATCAGATCAGACAGGTCATTATCAATGAGTCTTTTCATGAAAGGTGTAATAACTCCTTTTGGTACTGATGTCCATTCTTTGTCCATTTTTCTTATATAGCTTAGTGCATTCCCCATCTGTTCATAAGCAGCGTTTGACTGTGCAAGACTTTCCCGTAAGTAACTGTCAGTTATATATTCATTAAAATGGTTTATCCGCTCAGAAATCCTGGTATCCATGTCTCTAACAGTAATATCAGTCATAGATTCAACCATTTTCCCTGTCTCATTTTTTATCATTTCATGACTTTCGCGCACGGCAAAATATCCGGCAAGGCCGATTATGAGGACAATTACATAGAAGCTTATTATGATTTTATATATGATTTTCAAAGATTACCCACGGTGTTCTTTCGGAAATCCGTTCATTTCTCATGAGTTAACTTTCTGATGACAAATCTTCATGTTTTTCAGCAATATTTGAACCCTCAAACCCGGTTCTAATGATGCTACAATCGAGGTACCTGAAGAAGGTCTTCTATTTAACAGGATGGCTGTACCCGAACTGATGCTCATATATGCCGGAATAGACAATATTTAATCACTCCCCGTGATCTTATAACAGTTGATAGAAGGATGTTGTTTGAGGATTTCTTGGTCAGTAGACCCACTATAATAGTCATTCTGAATCCGCGTAAGGCCCGCATCTGCGTGGGCATCAATACCCTCACTCCAGGTGGAGATGGGGGAGACCTTCCCTCATCTCCGCTAACTTGGAGAGCGGTTGATATTCGAAGGAGAAAATAATGATAACAATAATAAAGGAGACAAGAAACATGAAAAAGAAATTACAAGTCTGATACTATTCGGCAGCATAATATTTGCTGCTTACAACTCTTCTTATGCAGCATCCCTCATAAAGATAGGGGTTTCAGGTTAGATAATGTGACAGGTTACACCCCCCTTTAATACCTGGGGGGGAATCCCCTAATAAATCAATAACCCTGCTTTTGATCCTGATAAATCCATGATAATTCTTATGTCTGATAAAAGAAGATAGTAATAACAGCAATGCCCACCTTTATAACCATAACAACTTAGTACTTTAATAGGACATTTCTATTTTGGTATAATAGACATTATCATACTGGTAAGACACAAAATTTTCTTATTATAGAAGGAACTGGTACTATACCGGATTTCCCGGGTATCTCCTGCAATTACATGATAAATATTGAAGGCCGGATTATAGAGATTGGAGAAAGGCTCTACTCTGAAGCAATAAACTCAACCCCATCCATTTTTGACAAGAGAAAGTGGGAGGGGAAGGTGTTGGAGTGGGCGATGAAGGATGAAAAATTTAAAACCCAGTTGTTCAGGTTCATAGATGTCCTTCCTTCACTCAAAAGCGATTTCTCGGTAATTAAGATATTAAAAGAATATTTTTCAGGAGAATTCTTAGACCTGCTCGGCATATTCAAATTAGGTGCAGAAAATATACCTGAACGCGGCCTTATGGCAAAGGCAGCCGCACGAGCAATAAGGACAAATGTCAGGAGATTTGCAAAACAGTTTATTGCAGGAAGCAGCATAGAAGATGCGCAGGAAAAGCTGCAGTCTCTAAGAGGCAATGGTTATGCCATAAGCAGTTATCTGCTTGGCGAGACAGTCGTGAGTGATAAAGAAGCAGACAGGTATATTGACATGAATTTGAATTTATTGGACTCACTGAGTCCTGTATACAACCGCTGGCCTCATAGTTCCACGTTAGATGAGGATCGGAATGCAGATATTCCAAAAATGAATTTATCAGTCAAGATGTCTTCTGTTTATTCACAGATAGACCCTGCAGACTGGGAAGGAGCATTAAAAAACACAAAAGACGGGCTCAGGCGAATCCTTCGAAAGGCAAAGACCGAAGGGGCATCATTTACCTGTGACATGGAGAATTATTACCTGAAGGACCTTACCATTGCTGTATTCAAGAGCCTGCTCGAAGAGGATGAGTTCAAAGACTTCCAGTTTGCAGGAATAGCAATTCAGGCATACCTGCGTGATGCTGCTGATGACTTGAAATCATTAATAGAATGGACGAGAAAGAACAGGCGTATTCTTACCATCCGGCTGGTTAAGGGGGCTTATTGGGATTATGAGACAGTTGTTAACAGACAGATCGGGTGGCCTGTCCCTGTTTTTCTTACTAAAGATGAAACAGACCTTAATTTTGAGGCACTGACCAGTGTCCTTCTAAAAAACATTGATGTAGTGCGCCCTGCTATCGGTACGCACAATATAAGGAGCATAGCGTCCGCCATAGCTGTAACTGAAGAGCTTGGACTTCCTGTTAATTCAATTGAGTTTCAGATGTTATATGGTATGGCAGAACCGGTTCGGGATGTATTGCAAAAGATGGGTTATCGGGTAAGGGTCTATTCACCAATAGGGGAACTTATTCCCGGCATGGCATATCTTATTAGGAGGCTTCTCGAGAACACATCCAATGAGTCTTTCTTAAGGAGGTCTTTTGTAGAAAAGAGCTCCCTGCAGGAACTTATGAGAACACCTGAACGATTTACAGCAGCAGACGAATATGTTTCATACACACCGCCTGGCGGGAGAGATGAATCACGGCCCTCTCATCTCCAGGGATATGGAAGTTTTCTGAATGAACCGCCAACTGACTTCTCAAGAGGAGACAACAGGAACAGGATGCTGGAGGCTCTCGCTGCAGTCAGGGGCGGGTTTAACAAAAAGTACCCGCTTTATATAGGAGATAAAGAGATTCTTACTGAAAAGGAGATTATCTCATTTAATCCGGCTGATCCGGATGAGATTGTGGGAAGGGTATCCTCTGCCGCTGCAAGGGAAATCGAGCAGGCAATTGCAGGGGCAGGAAGGGTACGGGAAACATGGAAGGGTGTCAGTATAAATGAACGGGCAGAATATCTATTCAAAGTTGCTGACATGATGAGGGAAGAGAGGTTTGAACTTGCTGCCCTTCAGATATATGAAGTGGGTAAATCATGGAAAGAGGCTGATGGTGATGTCTCAGAGGCTATTGATTATCTCGAATATTATGGTAGAGAGATGATGAGGATCGGGGCAGGGCATTACGGTAACTATCCGGGAGAGGTAAATTATTATCATTATGTGCCAAGAGGCACAGGTATCGTAATCTCTCCCTGGAACTTTCCCCTTGCCATCCCGACAGGGATGATTACTGCAGCTATAGT
The DNA here is from genome assembly GCA_964611625.1 of uncultured Nitrospiraceae bacterium. Classification (GTDB taxonomy): domain Bacteria; phylum Nitrospirota; class 9FT-COMBO-42-15; order HDB-SIOI813; family HDB-SIOI813; genus RBG-16-43-11. The sequence continues at coordinate 258,785 of CAZTAM010000001.1, forward strand.
AACCGGGAATTGTGTGATTTTTAAACCTTCAGGGTTATCTCCGGTCACAGCATGGAAACTGGCTGAGTTTTTTTATAAAGCGGGTCTTCCACCGGGTGTCCTGCAATATCTTCCTGGACCCGGCAGTTTGATCGGAGATTATCTTGTGAGTCATGCTGATATTGACTTCATTACCTTTACCGGATCTAAAGATGTAGGCCTGAGGATAATGGGGCTGGCAGGCGATACGCTCCCTGGTCAGAGAAGTATTAAGAGGGTAATAGCTGAAATGGGTGGAAAAAATGCAGTCATTGTTGATGAGACTGCTGACCTTGATGAGGCGATAAAGGGGGTAATCGAATCAGGTTTCGGTTATCAGGGACAGAAGTGTTCTGCCTGCTCGCGGGTAATCGTGACTGGCGATATTTATGAGGAATTCTTTGACAGGTTAAAAGATGCAGCAGAAAGTATCAGAATAGGACCTCCTGAAAGGCCGGGAAACTTCATGGGACCGGTAATAGATGCATCAGCCCGCAGGAAGATCATTGAATATATTGAGGTAGGAAAAGATGAAGGTACTCCTCATATTGTTAATGCCTTTAACGCATCAGGGAACTTCATAGGACCTGTGTTGTTTGAGAACATTGAACCAGATGCCGTTATCGCTCAGGAAGAGATCTTTGGACCAGTAATCTCTATTCTTAAGGCAGAGGATATAGATTCAGCTATTGAGATAGCAAACTCTGTTGAATATGCACTTACAGGCGGAATCTTTTCAAGAAGCCCTGTTAACATCCAAAAGGTAAGGGAGAGAATGCGGGCAGGTAACATATATATCAACAGGAATATAACCGGCGCCCTGGTCGGAAGGCAGCCTTTCGGAGGATACGGTATGTCTGGAATAGGTTCGAAGGCCGGAGGTCCGGAATACCTGCTTCAGTTCATGCATCCTGTCTGCATCAGTGAGAATACATTGAGAAAAGGCTTTGTGCCGGGAACCTGACGCTGAATAACCACTTCTTGCTTCTGAATAACCTGATAATATATACGGTTTAAGGCATAACGGCTGCGTATTTCCTGTATTATTTTTTAATGAAACTGTAGCTGCAGATATCTACTGCATGCTTTTTGTTAATCCAACTGATTATGATAGTATTTGTAATATGATCAAACAGGGCGAGACGATTAGTGCAATAATTACACCTCCCGGCGTTGGCGGGGTTAGCATTATTAGACTTAGCGGCAGTGATGCTGTAAATATAGCATCCAGGGTTTTTCGAAGTAAATCCGGCAAGTCTTTGAGTAATACAAAAACCAGCAGAATCCGCTACGGTCATATCCTGGATCCACTTACAGGAGAAATCCTCGATGAAGTTCTGATAAGCATCATGAGATCACCCCACAGCTATACATGTGAGGATGTGGTCGAGATAAGCTGTCACGGTGGAACCATGATAACAGGCAAGATACTGGAGGTCATTGTTGGAGAGGGAGCCAGGCTTTCGCAGCCAGGTGAATTTACGAAGAGGGCATTTTTAAACGGGAGGATTGACCTTGCCCAGGCAGAGGCAGTTATTAATCTGATAAATGCAAAATCTGACGAGGGGATGAGATGTGCAGTATGGCAGATGGAAGGTAAATTGTCCAGATATATCAATGAGATACGCAATAATTTAACGTCATGCATAGCATCGCTTGAGGCATTTATTGATTTCCCTGAGGAGGATATCGACATTGACATACAGGAAATAAAAAATAGGGTACATTCATCTATGGAAGCGATTAACAGTCTGATAGATGACTACTATCGCTGGAGGCCGTTGCGGGAGGGGATCATTACGGCCATTGTAGGAAGGACAAATGTTGGAAAATCAAGTCTGCTTAATACCCTTCTCGGCGAAGAACGGGCTATTGTAACCCCTTATCCCGGCACAACGAGGGATATAGTTGATGGTACAGCGATGGTACATGGTCTTCCCCTGAAATTTCTTGACACGGCCGGACTCCGTTCTACGGCGGACATAATTGAGGAAGAAGGCATCAGGCGTATGTTCAGGTCAATTGAATCAGCGGAACTTGTCCTGCTCGTTATTGACGGGAGCGAGCCGCTGACTGAATGGGATAAAGAACTACTTAACAGGACTGCAGGAAAACGCAGAATCATCATTATTAATAAGATTGATAAAAGTAATTGTGTTGAAAAAGAGTTAAAAAATTGTGATTCTGCCGTTGCCTGCACATCGGTTATTAACGGCGAGGGAGTTGAAGCGCTCAGGAAGATCATCCGTGATACCGTTGTCGGAAAAGAAGAGAGAATGACAGGGGAGGTCGTTGTCACCAGCCTTCGTCATAAGATAGCCCTGGAGGAATCAAAAAAGGAGCTGTATGGCTTTCTTGATGCTGTTAATATGAAGCTCCCGCTGGAAATACAAACACTCTGCCTGCGTGGAAGCCTTGATTCGCTTGGGGAGATAACGGGTGAAGTAACAACTGAGGACATCCTCGATAGGGTCTTCAGCGAGTTCTGCATAGGTAAGTAGAGTCGAAATGTAATGAAGAGATGTTCCACGTGGAACATAGGTATTTATGTATCCATTGACGTCGAAACATTATAATGCTTAAAAGAAGCAGAATGAGTTACGCTATATAAGTATTAAGTTAAAATAAACCCCCCATTTTCCTGATCTGCCAACCTTAAAGGATGCAATAGAAGACAACCGGGGCCATAAACTGCTATGGCTTGAGATATTATTAAGCGGTGATATCAACTGGGAAGATTACTATGAGATACCATTGGTCAGCTTTGCTTATGAAAAGGCATGTATCTGGTATGATAACTTCAGGAGAATGATTGATGCCTGTGTTCATCCTCCACCGTTAAAGGTGAGTGAGGGGAGGGTAGATAACAGAGAATACATAAGGTTAATTGAGGTGTTGAACTTTGTCTGGTCTTGAACTTGAAAAAATAAAATGTTTGCTCAATGAGTATTCCTGGAGATATAAGTGAGGATATTTCCAGGTGGTCGGTAATAGCCATGCATCGGGGCTGCAGAGGCAGAACTATAAAGATATATAAGAATGATTTACTGGAAACAGCTGTACTGCATCCATTGGATTTTGTTATCAGCAAATTAAGAAGGTTCTCTGAAGAAGATATCGAAGATGCCCTCTTTGCAGCGAAGAACTTCAACATATCAGATCAGGCGAAGACATCTGCAAGTCATCAGTGGATACCATACGAAACTCAATAAAGGACACTGCGCTTTACATATTCCGTAAGAACGCTGATATATTTATTTCAAAGCTTTTGTAACTTATTGAAAGTCATGCTTTATTTTATGCAGATCATCTCACAGGGGTAACAAGAGGCTCTTCCCATTTAAGTTATCCGTATCACGAGAAATGAAAAGAAGTGATATTTAATGCTGGAATTGTGCAAATTGTACAAGAGGAAGACAGGCTCTTTCGTAATAGATTCCCGTAAGATTGAATGAAATGTGGATGAACCGGCATGAGCGCGGACTCACAAGGGTCATGAAAAGATCAATCATGTCATCGAGTCTGTCATCCTGATTGTGTTTCAGGAGCTCACAGCTGCCGGGTCAGTAGATTCTGAAAACAGGATCAGAATGTCAGGGAAGCTTTATTTTCTACTGAACCTCCACGCTCAGATATAGCCGGACAAGTTCGCGTCCGGACGCAATCGGATAACCTTATCTATGTTCCACGTGGAACATTCAGCGAATTTGTTCTTATCTGCAGTATTATGATAGTATAAGCTGCTATGTCTATGGGTTCTTATGATGTAATAGTCGTTGGTGCTGGTCATGCAGGGTGTGAGGCAGCATTAGCCTCTGCACGGCTTGGGTGTAAAACCCTTGTGATTACAATTAATATTGATAATATTGCGCTTATGTCGTGTAACCCTGCAATCGGCGGAATAGCAAAGGGTCACATAGTGCGGGAAATAGATGCCCTTGGCGGTGAAATGGGGAGGGTTACAGACCTTGCCGGTATTCAGTTCCGGATGTTGAATACAAGTAAAGGTCCGGCTGTTCAGGCATTGAGGGTTCAGGCTGACAGGAATGCATATAAGAGTGTGATGCGGAATGCCCTGCAAATGCAGCAGAATATAGACATAGTCCAGGGGGTAGTGGAGAAACTTATTGTTCATGATGGAAAGGCCAGGGGGATTGTGACCAATCTTGGTACGCAGTATGATGCAAAGGCAGTAATTCTCACAACAGGCACCTTTCTGCGAGGACTTCTTCATACAGGTTTAACAAGTTATCCTGCAGGCAGGGCAGCAGAGTTTCCCTCAGCAGGCTTATCAGAGGATCTGGAAAGAGTTGGTTTTATCCTTGGGAGGTTAAAGACAGGAACTCCTCCAAGACTGGATGCCCGAAGCATTGACTTCAGTGAAATGACAGCACAATATGGAGATGAACCGCCTGTGCCGTTTTCATATATGACGGATAAGATAGAGATAAAGCAGCTGCCCTGTTATCTCACTTATACCTCTGCTGTTACTCATGAAATTATAAAGAGAAATCTCGATCGCTCACCCCTTTATGGCGGAGTTATTAAGGGTATTGGCCCCCGGTATTGCCCGTCAATTGAAGATAAAATAGTGAGGTTTTCAGACAAGGAAAAACACCAGGTTTTTTTAGAGCCAGAGGGCAATGATACTGTTGAAATCTACGCCAATGGTATTTCTACAAGCATGCCTGCAGACGTACAGATGGAAATGGTCAGATCTATAAGAGGGCTTGAAAAGGCTGAGATCATGAGACCGGGTTATGCCATAGAGTATGACTTCATGCCGCCAACGCAGATAAAGCATACGCTTGAAACGAAACTGGTCGAAGGACTTTATAACGCAGGTCAAATAAACGGTACATCGGGTTATGAAGAGGCGGCAGCACAGGGTGTTATTGCCGGAATAAATGCAGCGTTGAAGATTCAGGGGAGGGAAGCATTCATCCTGGACCGTTCAGAGGCATATATCGGTGTGCTTATAGATGACCTTGTTACAAAAGGAACTCAGGAACCGTACAGGATGTTTACGTCAAGGGCTGAATACAGGCTGCTGCTGAGACATGATAATGCTGACTCCCGTCTGACGGAAAGAGGTTATAAAGCAGGTCTTGTATCAGAAGAACGGTATAGTAAATATAAAGAAACAAAAAAAATAATAGAACAGGAGATAACCCGTTTTAAAACTACGCGGATAGACAGGCTGAGGGCTTCTGAATGGTCGGATAAAGGGGGAAGGGATGACGAAAGGATATCAATTGGGAAAATACAACCTGGCACAACTCTGTCACAATTACTTCAAAGGCCGGGAATGGAGTATGGAGCAATAGAGAAATTATACCCTTCCCCAAAACTCCTTGGAAATGAAGAGAAAAAGAGGGTGGAGATAGAGGTCAAGTATGAAGGGTACATTAAAAAACAACTCGAAATCATTAAAAGATACAAGACCATGGAATATAAGCTGATTCCTGCAGATTTCGATTACAGCAGAATATCCGGACTGTCCCATGAAATCATAGAAAAGCTTAACACTGTAAAGCCTGTATCTCTTGGACAAGCCTCTCGTATCCCCGGAATAACCCCGGCGGCGGTTTCTATAATAGCAATTAATATTGCAAAACAATCCGGAGGAAGGAAAAAGAAAAGCGTTGAACTTCCTTAAACCTGGGATAACATAGGAAAGTGAAAGTTTCAACCTTCTTAATTTTAAGTGTTCCACGTGGAACAATCCTGTTTACAGCCTCCCGGTTATAGGTGTTATATCAATCTGAACCTGTCTAATTGTCTGTGTGATACGTGAACGATGTTCAGTAAATCAGAAATATCTGTTAACCGGCGTGCCGCTCTCTTATGCAATAATTTCTTTCATTAATTTATGCGCTATGATAAAATCTGACATCATATAACCGGGTAATTTTATAACTTATTGATATTATGGGTAAAATAATCTCTATAACAAACCAGAAGGGTGGTGTTGGAAAGACCACAACTGCCATTAATGTCTCTGCCTCGCTTGCAGTAGCTGAGAAAAAAGTGCTCCTTGTTGATATGGACCCGCAGGGAAATGCAACAAGCGGGTGTGGTATACAGAGGATGGCGATTAAGACATCTGTTTATGATGTTATGATAGGAATGATGGACATAGAAGAGACTATGTTGTCCACAGATTTGCGATATTTTCAGGTTATCCCTGCCGGCATTGACCTTATAGGGGCTGAAATAGAACTTGTAGAAATAGAAAAAAGAGAATTCGTTCTCCGGAAAATCCTGGATCCAATAAGGGAAAAGTTTGACTTTATTATAATTGACTGCCCTCCATCACTGGGACTGTTGACAATAAATGCCCTCACTGCGGCTGATACTGTGATTATACCTGTCCAGTGCGAATACTTTGCGCTGGAGGGACTGAGTCAGGTGATGAGGACAATTGAACTCGTTCAGAAATCCCTCAACTCTTCTCTGGATATAGAAGGTATACTACTTACTATGTTTGACGGGAGGAATAATCTTTCGCATCAGGTGGCAGAAGAGATCAGGGGACATTTCAAGGAAAAGGTATTCAGCAGTATAATTCCCCGGAATGTTGCTTTAGGAGAGGCTCCAAGCCATGGGAAACCAATAATTACCTACAACATAAATTCAAAGGGTGCCCAGTCGTATCTCGGACTGGCGCTGGAGGTTATGAAAAATGACAAAAAAAATGGCGTTGGGTAGAGGACTTGGGACATTAATTCCTGGTGCAGGTGCTGATAATGTACGGACTGTAGACAAACTGGATTCTGTATCAGAGCTGGAACTGACACGCATTATTCCGAACAAATACCAGCCCCGGTCGGTATTCGAAGATACTGCGTTAAAAGAGCTTGCTGATTCCATAAGGGAACATGGGGTCATTCAGCCAATAATAGTGAGACATATAAACGATGGCGCCTACGAACTCGTTGCAGGAGAGAGGAGGTGGCGTGCGGCACAGATTGCAGGTTTGAAAAAGATACCTGTAGTAATTAAAGAACTCTCCAATGAAAAGTCGTTAGAAATAGCATTGATAGAAAACCTTCAACGGGAGAATTTAAATCCGGTTGAATCAGCTCAGGGTTATCAGCGTCTTAGAGAGGAATTCGGGCTGACACAGGAAGAGATAGCGGCGCGGGTCGGGAAAGAACGCTCCACTGTCACTAACTTTTTACGCCTCCTGACATTGCCTGACAGGATACAGGACTACTTATCACGTTCTGTTATTTCGACCGGCCATGCAAAGGCAATCCTTTCTTTTACGAATAGAAATGATCAACTCAGGTTTACCGAGTTCATTGTGAAGAAAGGCTCATCTGTACGTGAAACCGAACTGCTCGCAAAAAGATGGGGGTTAAAAAAAGGAAAAAGGAAGTCTGTTGAGTCAAAAGATGTCGCTATAAGAGATATTGAATTAAGGCTTCAGCGCACATTAGGGACAAAGGTCAGAATTCAGGAAGAGAAAAAGGGTGGAAAGATTGTCGTTGAATACTATTCAGCAGATGATCTGACCAGGATACTTGAGTTGGTGGAAAAGGATTAATGAATAGAAAAAAGGTTGTAGTTGGACTTAGCGGAGGAATTGACAGCTCAGTCGCCGCCCTGCTTTTAGTTGAACAGGGCTACGACGTAATAGGCGCCACACTCAGGATATGGGGAGAAGACGAGTACCTTGATGGTGACTGGCATGACCGGTCATGCTGTAAGACAGGACTGGCAAGGTTTGCTGCAGAACAGCTAAAGATTCCTTACTATATATGGGACGCACATAAGGAATTCAAAGAATATGTCATTGATGATTTTTGCAGTGAATATGCAGGAGGGCGAACTCCGAATCCCTGCACTAAATGTAATGAAAAGATAAAATTCGCTCTTCTTCGGGAAAAGGCGTTTGACATTGGTGCAGATTATATTGCTACCGGCCATTATGCGAGGGTATCATACGATCAGGGCCGTAACAGGTACATTCTTAAGCGGGGTATGGATCCCAAAAAAGATCAGAGTTATTTTCTATACAGGCTTACCCAGGACCAGCTTTCAGGCATAATCTTTCCTGTAGGTGATTACTTAAAGGATGAAGTCATACAAATAGCCGAGTCTTTAGATTTACCTGTTTCTGAAATGAGGGAAAGCCAGGAGGTATGTTTTGTTACGCACGAGGGATACAGGGAGTTTATCAGAGAACATGTCCCAACTGCAGTAAATACGGGGCGATTTGTATCTGCAGCAGGAGCTGTTCTTGGAGAACACGACGGTATCCCGTTTTATACAATCGGCCAGAGGAGAGGTCTCAAAATATCAGCAGGAGAGCGGCTTTATGTACTGAATATAGATGCGCAAAAAAATGAAGTAGTTCTGGGGAGTGAGAAGGAACTTTTTTCAACAGGACTTATTGCCTCGGATCTTCATGCAATAAGCGGGGAAGCCCTCAAAGAGGGTGAGCTGTATAACACAAAGATCAGATACAGGTCAGAAGCAGTAAGGGCCATGATTATTCCTGTCGGGGAAGGGCGTATCAAAGTTCTTTTTGAGGAACCCCAGCGAGCAGTCACACCAGGCCAGTCAGTAGTTTTTTATCACGGGGAAGAGTTGGTTGGCGGCGGTATAATTGAAAAGGGCATATGAATAAAACACTTGCAAACTTTTCCTGGAATAATGTTGAGACCGTACTCCTCGATATGGACGGTACACTCCTTGATAAATATTTTGACGACTATTTCTGGGGACACTTCCTGCCGGAACAATATGCAGCAAAATACAATACAGAAATAAATGATGCGAAGAAACAGCTACTGTTACGGTACAAAAAAGAAGAAAAGACACTTGCATGGTCAGACATTGATTTCTGGTCTGAAGAATTTGACCTTGACATAACCGCCCTTAAAGAACAGATCCATCATCTCATTGCAGTTCACCCCCATGTAGAAGATTTTCTGGGATTTCTTCGCACAGAAAAAAAGCGTATTCATCTTGTAACAAATGCCCACTATAAAACACTGGACTTGAAGCTCAGAAAAACTGAGATTGGCAAATATTTTGACTCCATAATATGTGCCTTTGATATTGGTCTTCCGAAGGAAGATACAGACTTCTGGCCCAGGTTGGAAAAAGTTATAGGATTTGAAAAGGAAAGAACCATGCTGGTAGATGATAATGAGGATGTTCTTAAATCTGCTCTGGCTTACGGGATGGGTTATATTATCTTAAAGGCCAGGCCGAGTTCCAGAGAGGGTACAAGATCATCAGACCATTTTACAGCAATAGCAGATTTTGATGAATTGATGATAACATCTACATAGAATGCTCTAATTGGATATTAGCATGAGTTATATGAAATCGATTATCCAGAGTGGATTGGATCTGCTGCAGTATGTTCTGTGCATCAGAAATATTCATATCCCCGACAATAACATGACAAGTCATGGAATACATACCTGAGGTAATCTGCCAGATATGAATGTCATGCACATCCTTGACGCCTGACACAGCTTTTATTAACCGCTCAACATCATCAACCCGGATCCCCCTAGGGACAGACTCAAGAAGCACATGAACGGACTCATATATGAGTCCTGCAGACCATATGAGTATCATAATGCTGATTATGACGCTGGCTGCAGGATCTACAACCAGCCAGTCAGTTAAATATATAATTACACCTGCGATTATTACAGCGACAGAGGATAGTGTATCCCCCAGCATGTGCAGGAAAGCGCCCCGTATATTAATGTCGTTCTTTCCGACACCCCACAGGGCAAGGGCGCTGACAATATTTACTATGAGACCAGTGAATGCAACAATAAGCATGATGGTGTCCCTGATTGGCTCCGGATGCATATATCTGTGGTATGACTCATACAGGATGTATCCAACAATAGGGACAAGGGTAACACCATTAAGAAGAGCTGTCAGGATTTCCGCACGCCAGTAACCGAATGTCTTGTCTTCAGACTGAAACTTCGTGGCAATAATGATAGCAAAAAGGCTTATCATCAAAGCCCCGAAATGCGTAAGCATGTGAAAGGCATCAGACAGCAGTGCAAGACTGTTCGTTACATAGCCCCCTATACCCTCGACAATCATCATTGACCCGGTAAGGACGGCAACCATCGTGAGCCTCTTCCTCTCCACACCCCTATGGACATGCTCATGTGAATGGTTGTGATGATCATCGTGGTATGCAATTTTAGGGTGATGACCGTGCTCCATAATCACTCAAGTATATGAAAAATGACCCGTATACGCAATCTTTGAAATCATTATCGCAGAATATGCACACCGGATATCTGCAAGCATTTACCTGCTGGAAAGAAAAACGCAGGGACTTGTAATATTTACCAGGCAGAGGCTATAATTATAAGAATACGCATCCATTGAATCTGAGCGAATGGCTGTATAATTTCAATTGTTGAAGGATTTTATTTAAAGGTGATAAATAAGGGGGACATGACTAACAATCCACAGGAATTGACAGAGTATGATTTGGACAGATACAACCGGCAAATGATAATTCAGGGCTGGGGAACTGAAGGACAGAAAAGGCTTAAGAACTCTAAAGTAGTGGTTCTGGGTGCTGGTGGTCTGGGATGCCCTGCTTCGATATACCTTGCCGTGGGTGGTATCGGACATCTTATTATAATAGACATGCAAAAGCCTGAACTGACTAATTTAAATCGTCAGGTACTGCATTGGGAGGAGGACATTAAAGGTAACGGCAATTACAAGGCCGTATCTGCAAAGGAAAAAATAACGCAGATGAATTCAGATATTAGCGTTGAGGGTGTGGTAACTGAAATTAACGAAGAAAATATATATGACATGATAAAAGGGGCAGATGTTGTTATTGATGCAATGGATAATTATCACACCAGGTACCTGATTAATAAGGCCTGTGTTTATTACCAGACTCCTTTTGTACACGCCGGAATTCATGGTCTCGCGGGACAACTTACTACTATTGTTCCAGGCAGAGGTCCCTGTTTAAAATGCATTTTCCCAATACCACCTGTTGAACAAAAAATATTTCCTGTACTTGGTACAACCCCGGCGATGTTTGCTACCATACAGGCAATGGAAGCGTTTAAACTAATTCTGGGGATAGGTACTACTTTAACCGGACGCCTTCTGATATTTGACGGGGAAAACATGTCTTTTGACATTATGAAGATTAACAGAAGAGAAAATTGCGATGAGTGTTCACATCTTTACACAACTGTAACTAAATAAATTTCTGCTTTATACGCAATATATAACGATGTACACGACAAAAATCTGCAATCACTGCGGAAAAGGTATTAATGCAAACCTGAAGATATGCCCATTCTGCGGAGGACATATCAGGGATAAAACAACAGACATCGCGCCATGCTGCCCCCGGTGTAAGAAACCCCTTGTTAGTCATACTCAAAAAAATGAAGAATATGAACTATGCCCGGATTGCGGCGGACTCTGGCTGGACCGTGTCAAATTTCTCAGGGCGACTCGTGAATCTGATGTATACAAAGAAGAAGGTCTCGTTAATAGCGAATATGTAAAAAAGCCGGTTCTGGATATAGTAACCTATGTTCCATGCGTACGCTGTGGAAAGATAATGAACAGAAAAAACTTCGCCAGAATATCCGGGGTAATAATTGATGAGTGTGGTAATCATGGAGTATGGTTTGATGCGGGTGAGCTTGAGAAGATAAGACTCTTCATAGCAGACGGCGGACTTGAAAGGTTGCAGGACAGGGAGATAGAAAAGAACCGCGTTGAGATAGAAAGACTTGCCATTAAAGCAGATCAGACCGCTTTTATCCAGAGGCTGCTCAATTTCTGGGATTTCAAGAGATGGATGTTTGGGGGTTAAACCCCGCGCAATATAGCAGCAGTTATATATTTTAATTACCTTTTAATCTCTAATCATTATAATAACATCATGATTCAGGAGGTGATTAAAATGGCAAGAAATCAGAACTTCTATATATACGCGGGACTGACCATTTTAGCCCTTGCACTATCAATAGGTCTTTTCAGCTGGCTGAATGGTATACGCCCGGGTTTTCTCTCTGCCCCGGGTTTTCCTTCATACATTAGCAGAAGTGCATAGCTGAAGGAATAAAACCACTAATCCTGCTTGCGGCGGTCTCCAAGATTGTGGACAACCTCGGCTCCTATAAGGAATATTGATACGGCATAGAATACCCACATTAAGAACGTGATAAATGCTGATATTGGTCCGTATACAGCTCCGAGCTTGTATAGTTTAGAAGCTACATAAAAGGTAAAGACATGTTTGGCAGCTTCAATGAAAAGGGCCGTAAAAAGACCGCCCAGTAAGGCATGACTGTATAACACTCTTTTCATAGGAAGCAATATATAGAGGGCTGTAGTCGTCAGAATTATTAGAAACAGAGGGACAACAAAGGCGATTAGAAAGCCTGCTATCCAGCTTATTACCAAACCAGGAAAAAACTGATCAAGATATTTGGCCATGGATATAACTGATGTTGCGCCGAAAGAAATGAGAATAAAAACAATCATCAGTGTTACGAATGATATGGACAGTAATAAAGATACTATAAATGACCTTTTGACCGCTATTTTAAATATTATATTTAATGCCCGTTCTACAGCGGAGTAAAGCTGATAGGAAAAAATTCCATATATTAAAAGAGAAAATAACCCGATTTTTTTAAAGGTAATAATATTACCCAATTCTTTTGTTATTGAGTAAGTTGCTTTAGGAAACAAATCTAATAATTTATTTAAGAGGAATGTATATAATTCCTTGTTTTCCCCAAGGATATAACCAATAATTGCTATAATGATGAAGGAGAAGGGGATGATGGCCATTACAAAAAAGTATGATATGGAGCCTGCCAGCAATGGTCCATCGTCTTTGAAAAAGTCAGTAACGCTTTTAACTATTAATTTCATAGGGTATGCAGAAGAGGAAAACTGTTTAAGTATTTATGACAGCTTGAATTATAGTTGTTAACATCCTGCAGGTCAATATTACCAGGTCAATGATAAGGTGAAGTTTGCCATCGAACACTCCGATAGACCAAATGATTGAGTAAATCGTAAAAAGATTATGTCCATACTAAATCGCAGAAACTACTATCGACTTCTGCAGGTACAACCGGATGCACCGGCCGAGGTAATCCGCGCTAGTTATCGCACCCTGATGCGGGAGTTAAGGCAGCACCCTGATCTTGGTGGAGATACTTCAAATGCAGCACACCTGAACGAAGCCTACGCAACTCTCAGCAATCCGCTGCTTCGAGCCGAATACGACAAGGCTATCGTTTCTCGACGCCCCCGGTCTGTATCGTCAAATGTTGACTCCAGGACTAATCCGGGCAAGATCTGCCCATTCTGCAAGTCGCCGTTGACACGTTCAGCACAGAAGGATGCGAGTTGCTCCGTATGCCGGAGTCCCCTGCAAGTTGAGCGATCCCCTGAGGATGGCGCCTTTACCCAGCGGGAATTGAAGCGCATCAAACGAACCGGCCCCATCTATTACTCGTCAAGATGGCCTCAGGAGCCACGGAAAGCCAGAATGACAGACCTGTCTCCAAAGGGCATGCGCTTTATTTCCGACGAATTCCTTAAATCCGGAGTAGTGCTTAAGATCAGTGGTCCTGACTTCCGAGCTTTAGCCGTGGTTACAAATCTGCGCGTTGAGGAAATTGAAGGGAAAATGATGTATTCGGTAGGAGTTTCCTTTCTCGCGACAGAATTCCAAATCCCGACAGGTTCTTTCCTCTCGACCACCGCCTGAATATCAGGTACATAAGAAAGAAGTGCATCGGGGTGGGAATTGATATACGTATGTGATATATATACACTGTTATTATGGGAACGTTTCCTGTAAGCCTTTCAAAAGAAAATGAACTGAGAGAAAAGATGGAGTCCCTTAATCTCAGGGAAGAAGACATCAGAGAATCTTTTATACGTTCAGGTGGAAAAGGGGGACAGCATGTTAATAAGGTATCGACCTGTGTTTATCTGAGACATATCCCCACCGGCATAGAGGTTAAATGTCAAAAGGAGCGTTCACAGTCTCTGAATCGTTATCATGCAAGAGTGCTCCTTGTAAAAAAAATAGATCAGATGATTAGAGGAAAGGAAAGCGAAGAAAGAGAGAAAGCAGAAAAGATTCGGCGCCAGAAGAGGAAGCGCTCAAAAAGAGCCAAAGAAAAGATGCTGGCTGAAAAAAAAGTACAGTCTCAAAAGAAAAAGCTGCGTTCAGGGAAAATCAATACGTATGAGTAGAATATATGTGATTGATTCCAGCTGTTCTTAGTAATGCAAGTGACAGTTATAAGAGTTCTGCTTTCTCAAGATATTCCGGTATTCTGCAAACCCAGCGTAGTGAATCCTCGATTTTATTCTTAAGAGCTTGCGCTGCCTGCGGTTCTCCATGTGTAATAAAGGTGGTATCAGGCGGGTTCCTGAAATGAGACAGCCATGTCAGGATCTCTTCCTGGTCCGCATGAGCCGATAGATTGTGAACGACATCTACCTCTGCCCGGATAGGAATATATTCTCCGTGGATCTTTACTGACTCAGCATTCGCAAGCATTGAAGCTCCGCGAGTGCCCGCAGCCTGGAATCCGGTGAATATTATTGAATTTTTTGGGTCAGGCGCAAATGCCTTCAGATGATGCAGGACGCGTCCCCCCGTTGCCATTCCACTTGCTGAGACAATTATCATGGGGCCGTCCTTTCTATTGAGCGCTTTGGATTCTTCCGGACTATGGACGTATGTGGCCACATTGCCCAGTCCTTCAAGCTGTTTCGGAGTCAGACGATGCTCGCTTGTATGATCAAAGAAGATATCAGTGGCACTGATGGACATTGGACTGTTTAAGTACACAGGGATGTCAGGTATTTTACCTTCGATCTTTAAAAGATGAAGAATATAAAGCAGGGTCTGTGTCCGGCCGACTGAAAACGCGGGGACTATGACAACTCCATTCCGGGCAGCCGTACGATTAATAATTTCTTCAATCTGATCCTGAGGGTCTGCCGGGTCATGAGTACGATCGCCATAAGTGGATTCAATCACAAGATAATCGCATTCCGTTACAGTTCCGGGTGATCGAAGGATTAAATCGTTTTCTCGCCCAAGGTCGCCGGAGAACAGAACGGATATTCTGTCGTTGGACAACTGGACAAAAGCAGATCCAATGATATGACCTGATTTTATAAGTTTCAATTTCAGGCCATCACCGAGATCAAATTGAGACTCATATGAAATGGGACGAAAAAGGCCAAGAACCCGATCTGCGTCTTCCTCTGTGTAAAGAGGAAGCGCTGGTTTGTGTTTGGAGAAGCCCTTTCTGTTTGCATACCCAGCCTCTTCTTCCTGCAGTCTGCCGCTGTCGGGAAGAAGGATCCGGCAAAGATCCCGTGTACCTGAGGTGCAATAAACGGTGCCCCGAAAGCCCTGCTTCATGAGTGCAGGGAGATAGCCTGAATGGTCAATATGCGCATGAGTAAGAACAACACTGTCTATATTCTGCGGATCAACCGGAAATGGTTCCCGGTTCCGGAGACGAAGCTCTTTGAGTCCCTGAAACATGCCGCAATCAATCAGTATCTTTTTTCGATTATGTTCAATTAAGTATTTCGATCCGGTAACAGTATTAGTAGCGCCTAAAAACTGAATTTTCATATAAATACTTTCTTAAATGTTGATACTGGTCACTCAAGTACAAAAGGTTGGTCTCTGTCGAAGTCCGGACAGTAGTTGTCACGGCTTGTATAATCCTGTACCCATCCGTTATCAAGCCCGAACTTATCAAGCCATCCAAGCACCTTTTCATATTCGCTTTCCCGTATTGATCTCGAAAGCAGCGGGTGCTTATGAGCCTTATGCGTAGGAAAGTATTGGGACATTGTGCTGATAAATGTCTGCCTGCCGATTTCCTCAATTATAAACCTGAAACATGCCTCGCTGTCAGATAGATCATTTGGCAATACGAGATGCCTAATGAGCAAACCCTTAACTGCAATGCCGTCAAGATCAACAACAAGGTCTCCGACCTGTCTCTTCATCTCCAGGATAGCAGCCCTCGAGTGAGCCACATAATCCGCAGCCGTTGAATATTTAAAGGCAGTATTGTCATCACCATATTTCATGTCAGGCAGGTATATATCAATTATTCCTTCCAGCTGTTTAAGCGTTTCAAGGGAATCATAACCGCTGCTATTATAGACAAGTGGTATGGTAAGACCATTTGATGCCGCTATTTCGACAGCCCTGACAATTTGGCTGCTGCAATGCGAGGGGGAGACAAAGTTAATGTTATGGCAACTGCTTTGCTGAAGCTCAAGCATTATCTCTGCAAGACGTTCAATACTTATCTCGTTATTAATTATTGATCCTGCAGGTTGAGATATCTGGTGATTCTGACAGAATACACATCGCAGATTGCAGTAACCGAAAAAAATTGTCCCGGAACCCCTTGTTCCGGAAATTACTGGTTCTTCACCGTGATGAGCACAGTAGCTTGCAACTATTGGAAGATATCCGGTACGGCAAAAGCCATGTTCATCCTTAGTCCTGTCTATTCTGCACTCACGCGGGCAAAGCGTACAATCTCTGAGTTTATCTGACATGGCCTCAGAGCGTTTACGCAATTCACCGTTGTGCAATAGACGAAGATATTCTCGCATTTCATCATATCTTACTCCAAAAGCCGTCTAAAAGAAAAGGTGAATTATGTTCCGAACCTCTTGTCAATCCGGACTCCAATCTTGCTGAGAAACTCATTAGGGAGCTCACCGCCGGCAAATATGTAAACATAATCATTGGGGATTTCTAAAACCTCTTCTTTAGTCGCGATCCTGACAGATCTTTCTTCTATCTCTTTGACATTGGAATTCAAAATAACCTTTATTGACTGTCTTTCTATCATTTTTTCGAGCCGTTCCCTGTTCATTGGTTTTATACGGCTGAATGTCTCGCCGCGGTAGGATAAAGTGACAACGTTTCCTGGCTGGTCTGAGAGGGCAATGGCAGCCTCGACAGCGCTATCTCCTCCGCCCACTACTAACAGATGCTGGCAATTATGCTGTTCGGGATCCAATAACCGGTAAAATACCTTTTGCAGGTTTTCCCCGGGAACGCCAAGCTTTCTGGGTGTTCCACGGCGGCCGATAGCGAGTACAATCGTCTTTGTCATATACTCACCCCTGGTGGTAAAGACCTTGAAACAGTCATCTTCCTGTTTTACATCTGTCATCTTTTCCTTCGTCCTGATCTTAAGTCCGGTCTTATTGATAACCTTCATCCAGAGATCAAGAAGTGCCTCTTTAGTCGTTTCACGAAGTTTCACCTTTCCATACATAGGAAGCTCCATAGGAGATGTCATGACAATTTTCTGCCGTGGATATTGAAGGACCGTTCCCCCAATGTCCTCCTGCTCTATAGTGACAAACTTCAGATTGCTCTGTAAAGCTGCAAGGGAAGCCGAAATTCCGGCTGGGCCTGCTCCTACAATCAATACATCAAGGGCATCAACCTTTTTATTATTCGAACTGCGGAGCATGCATGACATATATTCAATGACCTCACGTCCCTGAGTAACAGCATTTTTTACCAGTCCCATGCCGCCGAGTTCACCTACGATGAAGATACCTTTTACATTTGTCTCAAAATTAGGGGTCACGTACGGGATGTCTACTCCCCGAGTCTCAGTGCCAAATACAAGTTTGATTGCGCCAACTGGACAGGCAGCAGCGCAGGCCCCGTGTCCTATGCAGTGTGAAGAATTTATCAGGGTTGCACGCCCGCTCACAAGACCAAGAATATCTTTTTCAGGACAAGCCTTCGCACAGGCCCCGCTGCCAATACAAATCCCGGGGTCAACAAACGGGTGAATATGAACGGGCTCATGGGTTCCATATTCCTTTGCCTTGTTTATCTTTCTTAGATTCTTCCTGCTCCTCTTGCTTTGCTGCGCCACATATATACCCACAACAATTACGATAACTAAAGGTGAAATAATAGCTGTAATCATCTGTCCCTCCGGATCTTATTATTAGAATTTATATAATATTCTTGAGCTGATCGTGTTTGTCTTGAAATCTTTGGCATCCCTGACCTGGTATGATAAAGACACGTTCCACATCCTGCTGATAGAGTAATAAACTGAGGCATCATATGAAATAGCATTATCAGTATAGTCGGTAATATCACTAGTGCTCTGCATATAAGCGCTATGCAGGGTCATTTGAAAGACATCATTAAAGAACCGGCTGAACTGTATTTCATATGTGTTATATCTGGACCCGTAACTGTCTGCAATTGTGGCATTTAAGTCCATGGAGATCCGGCGGTTAAAAAGGTTATCATTCCTGAGTCCCAACTGGTATGTCGTGGAACTGCTCAGCTTTTTTTCCAGAGAATTATAATATAGAGTTTGCAGATTATATCTCCCGTAAAGCGCATATTTCTCACTTAATCGGTAATCACCCTGAACATAATATGATTGTTGCCTGCTTCTATCTATTTCAAAGTCCATGGACTGGTATAACCGGATTGAACGGAAAAGATTATAGCCAATGGTAAGTCCCTTTCTGTAATCCGGACGGTAGGATAGTTCTGCTATGGCATTTGTAATATCCAGGTCTTTTGAAGTCTGATCAACATCTGCTGTTATAGTACCAAATAACCTGATTTTATTTGATGGGAAATATGATGCCTGCCCGTAGAGGTATTGTCTGTCTGTCTTTCCATTATAGCCATTATGGGTAAAGGCCAGGTTGGCAGTGAGACTCTGCTTGCGGTAAAAATAATAACCCCCTGCAGCAGTGAAATCTGAACTGAAACCCTCGGTATAAGGATCGGGCCTGGTACCTGCAAAGAAGCCAAAACCGCTATCCGGGAATTGCCGTACAATATTAATCCCGTCTACTCTTTCTAAATAAAGCTCTTTAGGCCATAACCTGCCTGCTGCTAAATATAAGTTCCCTATGCCAGTGTATTCAAGGTTCAGTGTGTCAATACGTTCGCTTCTGATACTCTTGTTGTAATCCTCAGATCCGAGGTTGTTTCTTTCCCTACCTTCAAAATGAAAGGTAATGTTTTCTGCCTTGTTTAATTTTTCAGCATCAAGGCGCAGCCGGGTCGTCAATAAATGAAAGTCATGAGATGAGGAAGAGTCATTGGAATAGTAGTCATCCATAGAGATAATACCATGATATTCCGCACCAGAGACCCGGCCTGATGGGAGTATTATAATGATCAAGAGAATTATTAGGTGTAAGGCAATAGGTGCTATTCTTTTCATTTTTTTACTTACCATTTGGGTGACATCTCAGACATTCAGAATTCAGAGATGTCTTATGAACTTTTTTGCCTCTGGCTGTGTGACATTCAATACATCCGCCTTTGTTGTTGTAAGCTCCTCCTGGATGACAAGACGCACAACTGCTTGGGTTAGTACCTTCATGGGTAAGCGGGAATGTTGTAGCCGGGTGTGTGAAGGCCCATGTAGTAGTTGAATTGTGGCAGTTTTGACAGCTTGTCCAGTTGTTGGTCGTATGACTTGATGGTTTTACCGGTGTACTGTAAGTTGCATGGCAACTCGAGCAGTTTGATGTTGAAGTGCCATGAGAGAAAGCCCATGTCGCAGTAGACTTATGACAGTTCTCACATGTGGTCCAGTTGTTAGTTGTGTGATTCGCAGGTTTCACTGGTGTGCTGTATGTAGCGTGACAGCTTGCACAGCCGGTTGTAGTAGTGCCATGAGAGAAAGCCCATGTCGTCGTGGACTTGTGACAGTTCTCACATGTATTCCAGTTGTTGGTAGTGTGCCTTGCAGTCTTTGCAGGCTTGCTGTATGAGGCATGACAGCTTGCACAGCCTGTTGTTG
>CAZTAM010000001.1:278782-479637 GCA_964611625.1 uncultured Nitrospiraceae bacterium
CATGTCGTCCAGTTGTTGGCAGCGTGGTTCGCAGGTTTTACAGGTGTGCTGTATGTAGCATGACAGCTTGCACAGCCGGTCGTAGTAGTGCCATGAGAGAAAGCCCATGTCGTCGTGGACTTGTGACAGTTCTCACATGTATTCCAGTTGTTGGTAGTGTGCCTTGCAGTCTTTGCAGGCTTGCTGTATGAGGCATGACAGCTTGCACAGCCTGTTGTTGAAGTTGGATGAGCAAATGCCCATGACGTCGTAGACTTATGACAAGTCTCGCATGTAGTCCAGTTGTTAGTAGTATGGCTAGCAGGCTTTACAGGTGTGCTGTATGAAGCGTGACAGCCTGCACAGCCTGTAGTTGCAGTGCCATGAGAATAAGTTGAAGTCCATGCCGTTGTAGACTTATGACAGTTCTCACATGTCGTCCAGTTATTTGTGGTATGACTTACAGGCTTAGCGGGGCTGCTGTATGAAGCATGACAGCTTGCACAGCCTGTAGTTGCAGTGCCATGAGAGAAAGCCCATGCCGTCGTGGACTTGTGGCAGTTTTCGCATGTGGTCCAGTTGTTAGTTGTGTGCCTCGCAGTCTTTGCAGGTGTGCTGTATGAGGCATGACAGCTTGCACAGCCCGTAGTTGCAGTGCTATGAGTGTATGAGGAAGTCCATGCTGTTGTGGACTTATGGCAGTTCTCACATGTGGTCCAGTTATTTGTGGTATGACTTACAGGCTTAGCGGGGCTGCTGTATGAAGCGTGACAGCCTGCACAGCCGGTTGTTGCAGTGCCATGAGAGAAAGCCCATGCCGTCGTGGACTTGTGGCAGTTTTCGCATGTGGTCCAGTTGTTAGTTGTGTGCCTCGCAGTCTTTGCAGGTGTGCTGTATGAGGCATGACAGCTTGCACAGCCCGTAGTTGCAGTGCTATGAGTGTATGAGGAAGTCCATGCTGTTGTGGACTTATGGCAGTTCTCACATGTGGTCCAGTTATTTGTGGTATGACTTACAGGCTTAGCGGGGCTGCTGTATGAAGCGTGACAGCTTGCACAGCCGGATGTTGAAGTGCCGTGCGAGAATGTCCATGACGTCGAAGACTTGTGGCAGTTTTCACATGTATTTGCATACACAGATGGATTATTTAAATGGCCCGCTGGTCTGTCATTGACATGACAACTTGAGCAGTTACTGCTGACTGATGCATGACTATGTGATGACCAGGCAGTCGTTGAATTGTGACAGAGTTCGCAGGTCACTGCATTTTTTGTCAGACTTGTAGTATGACTTAACGGTTTATCATTGACATGACAACTCGAGCAGTTATTGCCAGCTGCAGGGTGAACGTGTGATGACCAGTTAGTGATTGAATTATGACAAAGTTCACAGGTTGTTGTATCTTTTGACGCACTTGTCGTATGACTTGCCGGTCTGGTGTTGATATGACAGCTGGAACAATTTTTACTTAATGATAAGTGTTTATATGCCCATGAAGAAAAGGTATTTGAATGACATACAGTGCAGTTCCTGTCATATCCCTTTTCCGCATGTCCTGGCGCAGCATTATAATCGGATTGATGGCAGCCGATGCAGGCCGATGTTGTATTCCGGTATGTGCGGTTTCTGTGACAGTCCTGACATCCTGCAGTCCGGTGCCTGCCAATTAAAGGATAACCGGTCTTGCTGTGGTCAAACTGTATTGGGTTCCACGTACTTTCGCTGTGGCATTGAGTGCAGTTAACCCTGCCGAACTGGTTGAAGTGAGGATCTGCATGACACTGGTCGCAATATCTGTTCGCACCTTTATACTCTTCTTTGGTCTTGTGACAGTTGGAACAGGAAATATCATTATGTACTCCCCGTAATTCAAATCCAGACTCCTTCTTGTGATTAAACTTCCGGGGGAACCAATCGTTCTGGGTATGACACGAACTGCATTCTTCCTTAAACTTTCCTTTGTGAATATCCTTATGACAGTCAATACATTTTTCGTCTTTGGTAGAGTACTTCTTGTTCTTATGGCACTTCTCGCATGGTGTGCTCTTGTGTTTTCCGATCAGAGGAAACTTTGTCTGTTTATTGTGATCGAGAGCATACTTTTTCCAATCTCCGGCGTTATGACATTTTTCACAATTATTCCCCAACTCATTTTTATGGACATCGTCTTTCTCATGGCAGTCAGCACAGCGGTCAGTAACTGGCTTGTATTTTCCATCCACATGACATTTTTCACAGTCAGTTTTGAGATGCTTTCCATCAAGCCTGTATCCCTTGTAATCAGGTGAATTATGTTCAAATAAGGATGGCTTCCAACCCTTTACAACATGACAGGCCTCACACTGTTTATCCTTAAACTGTTCTTTATGTTCATCCTTATGACAATCAGACGTCTCACAACTTTTGTATTTAAGTGGTTTGTACCTTCCCTTAACATGACACTTTTCACATTTAACATCAATGTGCTTTCCTTCTAATTTATATCCCTTGTAGTCTGCCTCATTGTGATCAAATAATGACGGTTCCCACCCTTTTACTGTATGGCATGTCTCGCACTTCTTATCTTTGAATTGTCCTTTGTGAACATCCTTGTGGCAATCTGATGTATTGCACGATTTAGAATTTAAAGGCTTATAGCGTCCCTTAACGTGACACCTGGTACAGTCTGTCTTAATATGTTTTGCCTCAAGTTTATAACCGGTATATTCAGGGGCATTATGCTCAAATAGGGAGGGTTTCCACCCCTTAATGTTATGACACTTCTCGCATTTCTG
This sequence comes from uncultured Nitrospiraceae bacterium, assembly GCA_964611625.1. GTDB lineage: Bacteria > Nitrospirota > 9FT-COMBO-42-15 > HDB-SIOI813 > HDB-SIOI813 > RBG-16-43-11. The sequence goes on from CAZTAM010000001.1 coordinate 281,536, forward strand.
TTCCTCGAACTGGTTCCTATGAACGTCTTCATGACATGCAGAACTTTCGCATGTCTTGAATGGTATCCCTGTGAGTCGGTTTTTCTTATGACACCTGTCACACTTAACATCTATATGTTTATCAACAAGGGGATATTTAGTTTTTGAGTGATCAGTAGTGACCTTTTTCCAACTCTCTGTTGTGTGACACTCTTTACACTTGGGTTTATCTTTATGCGGGTCCTTATGGCATGTTAAGCACTCTTCGAACTTATCGAGCTTATACCTGTCATTGATATGACACTCATTGCACTTGACCTCTATGTGTTTTCCTGTAAGCGGGTATTTCGAATCCCTGTCATGGTTAAATTTGATAAGATCTTTCCAACCCTTGATATTATGACAACGCTCGCAGTCCTTTCCAAGTTTACCCTTGTGTACGTCTTTATGACAGGAGACACACTCCTGAGATATACCTGCATATGCAGCACCCTTTTTATGGCATTTATTACAGTCAACCCTGGAGTGTTTGTCCTCGAGGGAGTAGTCCGTTTTGTCGTGATCAAACTTGTCTTTTTCAAGGGAAATAATCTTAAATCCTTTTCCCTTATGGTCATCATGGCACTTGATACATGCATCCTTATATTTTGAATGAACCCCCTGCTTTTTTTTAATCCTTTCTGCGAGTTTATCGTGACAGTCTAAACATTTGCTGTCAGGGATACCTCCACCCAGAGAATGACACTTTGTGCAATTGCTGATCCCTTCGTATTTGGAGTGCGGAGAAGTTAATGCCCCCGGGCTTATCAACGATCCAAACCCGCCTTCCTGGGCAAGTGCATCTGAGCATATAAGTAACGCAAACAATATAAGAAGAAGGTGTTTTTTCATATTAAATCTTAAGTTACCTGTGTAGTCCTGAACAAATAGTACACAACTATATGCAGGATCATAATTAGAAACATTACAATGGCTAACGGTATATGAAAAATATGCCAGTAATGAAGTATCTTGTGAGTAGTCGAGAGGTAATTCATTCTTCTTGTCAATGCTGCTTTGCTCTTTAGAAGAATATCAATTTGCCTTCTGACATTCCGCGGTAAGTGGTGATTTTTCCTTAATGCAATGTTTAATTGATGAAGCCGGTATGAAATGATAATGTCGTCCTTAAGCATAAATAAAAGAGTCTTAATGACACCTGCATCCTCAGGATTCTTTACCCTTGAGTCAATCGCCCTGCTCAAGTCTGCAACATTTACATATTTTGAGAATTCACCCAGGCACGAGTCTGTCGTAAGAACCATATTCTCGATATCCATTACCCTCAGTTCAGTGCCTGCAAGGGTGCGCGGTATTTGAATATATATGTATCTGCCAAGTATTCCGAATACCATCGTAAAAATCATTGACCAGAAGCTTGTAGCAATAATCCCATTAAACTTAAAGGTAGTATGAAAAGTCACCAGAACGGGCCCCATGATGCCGAGGAACATATGGGCCGACAACCAGTGGCGCAGCGAACCAGTTGAGCGGAACATTCCGACCCGCTTTCTGATGCTATAGAGCATCATTACTACCATCATGCCTGAACCTGTCCAGCCTGTCAGATGCCATATTCCCTTACCTGGTTCATAAATAACCGGATAATGCTTCAGATAACCAAAGTCGTGAATTACGCTTAATATACTGCTGTCAGGAACATTTTTTTGTGCATAACTTTCGTAGCTTAGTATGCAAATAGTAATTATTACTATAGAGGCAAGTATCCATTCAAAAATGTATTTATTTCTTTTTTCAGTTTTCTCCCTGCTCATTAATAAGTTAAATGCCTCAGTTTGTGCAAAAAAAAAGCCGCCCAAAGTCTAAGTTACCTTTGGCGGCCCGGCTGGCATCGAACAGAATGTGTATGTTCCTCAGCCCCGTTGCTCTGCGTCACTTCCTTTCGGAAGATTTGCTCTTAGCAAAGGAAATAATGAATAATTCGGAGTTTATCTCAAAAATAGTTAGTACTTTCGCCTTATCTTGGGATTTTATTCCCAAACACTTTATTTGTCAAGAATATTTATCGGGAAAAACATAGTGCAGTGGTCATGAATATTAATCAGGCAATTTATGGTGCAAAAAATAGCCTTTTGATCAGGTAAGATACTTCTCAGGTTCCTTATCAAATCTTTCTTTACAGCTCTTGTGGCAGAAATAGTAGGTCTTCCCGTTGTATTCACTGGTTGCAGCTGCCGTACCCTCACTGATTGTCATTTTACATACAGGATCTATTGCCATTTTAACCTCCTTTCAGACCGGTCAAATCTATCCCCCATCTGAGCGCAATTTTGTCAAAGTTATTTATGTGCAGATCCTTATTCTTTCAGTTTTCTTTTTTCTTCAATCTCAGATAAATCACAACAGGATGGAGCCTTATGCTTTAACTCGGCCTGTTCGTTTTCCTCTGAAAAATGTATCCAGCCCCTTTTGAGACGCTCCAGCAAACTGTCTTCAAGTTCAAACCCTATCTCCACCATACGCCTTTCAATGTCCTCTTCCCTGCAGTTCTGCAAGTCATATTCTGCGACCAGATCCTTATTTTCCACATCAATCCTTAGATCAGTAATCCCTTTACACTTTTTAATTCTTATCTTCCATTCATCTATACCTCCGGAAGAAGGGACGCTCTTGAATGTAATGTGATGCTGTTTTATGACTGGCATGATATCACCTCCTGAATAAAATTATATATACATTTTACTACTATATTTAGAAGTAATACAGTATTTTCCCAGTATTATCGGTGTTGTGTTAAAGATTAATTATTTCTAAGGCTTCTGCCCTTCCAGATGATATAAATTACAGGCAGCACAAGAAGTTCCATCAGGCTGGATGTAACCATGCCGCCTACCATGGGGGCGGCTATCCTCTTCATTACATCAGCCCCTGCCCCTGTACCCCACATGATCGGAAGAAGACCGGCAGTAATTGCAGTAACTGTCATCAGCTTGGGTCTCACCCTCATGACAGTACCTTCAATGATAGCATCACGAAGGTCGCCATGGGTATTCATTTTCCCCTCTGCCTTCCGTTTTTCATACGCATTTTTGAGGTATATGAGCATGACAATTCCTGTTTCTGCGTCTACGCCGGCCAGGGCGATAAGACCTACCCAGACAGCAATACTCAGGTTGTAGCCGAGCAGAAATAGAATCCATGATGCGCCTATTAAAGAGAATGGTATCGCAAGAAGAATAATTGCGGTCTCCGTAAGTGATTTGAAATTGATATAAAGCAGTAATACAATTATTAATCCAGTAAGAGGGAGTATGTATTTAAGTCGCTCCCATACCCTTGCCATATACTCATACTGGCCGCTCCATGTTATATAATAACCGGGAGGGAACTTAACATTTTTTAGCACAGCCTGCTTTGCATTAGCGACATAGCCCCCGATGTCCCTGTCACGGACATCGACGTAAACCCAGGTATTCAAGAGGGCATTCTCTGTCTTTATACCTGCTACTCCCTTGCTCAGTTGTATATCTGCCACTTGTGATAATGGAATATGTTGTCCCATCATGGTCGGAACAAGTACACGGCCTATTTTATCCACACTATCCCTGAGCTCCCTCTTGTACCTGACATTAATTGGATATCTTTCCAGTCCCTCAACTGTTGATGAAATGTTTTCGCCCCCGATGGCTGACATGATTATCTGTTGTACATCCTCAATCTTTAAACCATACCTTGCCGCTTCTTCCCGTTTTATATCAATGTCTATATAGTACCCGCCTATGATCCTCTCTGCATAAGCGCTTGCCGTGCCGGGAATAGTCCTTACAACTGACTCTATTTCTGTCGCAAGACGTTCCAGAGTATTCAAATCTTTTCCAAAGACCTTTATTCCAACAGGTGTTCGAATCCCGGTGGAGAGCATGTCTATCCTTGCCTTGATAGGCATTGTCCATGCGTTTGTTACACCTGGCATCTCAAGGGCCTTGTCCATCGCGTCTACAAGTTTTTCCTGCGTCATCCCCGGGCGCCACTCATTTTCATCTTTCAGATTTATTATTGTCTCAAACATCTCCATCGGGGCAGGATCTGTAGCAGTAAGAGCTCTTCCAGCTTTTCCAAAGACTGATTCTACCTCGGGAAATTTCTTGATAATCTTGTCCTGGGTCTGCATAATTTCCGCTGCCTTAGTCACTGATATACCAGGAAGTGTAACAGGCATGAACATCAGAGTTCCCTCATTAAGAGGGGGCATGAATTCAGAACCAAGCTTTGAAAAGGGGTATATGCTGATTGCAAGAATAATAACAGCTGTAATGATAGTAGCCTTCCTGAACCTTAACACGGTGTTTATAGCCGGTCGGTAAATATAGATCAGAAATCTGGAGACCGGGTTCCTCTCTTCAGGCATTATATGTCCCCTGATGAAATAACCCATAAGAACAGGTACAAGTGTGATGGATAATAAGGCAGCAGCGGCCATCGCAAAGGTCTTTGTAAATGCAAGCGGTTTAAACAGCCGGCCTTCCTGTGCCTCAAGGGTAAAGACAGGAACAAAGGAGATGGTTATTATAAGGAGCGAGAAAAATAGCGGAGGTCCAACCTCTTTGCTTGCCTCCATAATTATCTGCCACCTGTCCTTAACCTGAATGCCAGCCTCAGATTTACGGCTCTTCTCAAAGTGTTTATGTGCGTTTTCTATCATTACTATGGCCGCATCTATCATTGCACCTATGGCAATGGCAATACCGCCAAGGCTCATGATATTGGCGTTGATCCCAAGATAATACATGACTATAAAGGACATCAGTATGGCAATAGGAAGCATAGTAATGGCGACAAGGGCGCTCCTGAAGTGAAGCAGAAAGATGATACATACTAAGGATACAACTATGAATTCCTCGACAAGTTTTTCCGTCAGTGTTGCAATTGCCCTGAGGATCAGGTGACTCCTGTCATATGTAGTGATAATCTTAACTCCCGGCGGAAGACCTGGTTTTATCTCTTCAATTTTCTTCTTTACGTTCCTGATTACGTCAAGGGCATTTTCTCCAAACCTCATTACAACAACTCCGCCTGCGACCTCACCCTCACCATCCAGTTCTGCGATCCCCCTGCGTTCATCAGGTCCAAGCTCGACACGGGCAATATCATGAATCCTGATGGGTGTTCCGTTCTGGTCTACTTTAAGGACAATATTTTCTATGTCAGGAAGCTTCCTGATGTAACCAAGTCCCCTGACCATATACTCGCGCTCTGATAACTCAACAACCCGTCCTCCAACATCCACATTTCCCATCTTTATGGAATCCACCACGTCCTTTAGAGATATGTTGTAGGTAAGGAGCCTGTTGGGGTCTATATTCACCTGGTACTGTTTAACAAAACCTCCGATAGATGCTACTTCAGAGACTCCTGGTACTGTAGTGAGCTGGTATCGTATATACCAGTCCTGTATACTTCTAAGCTCTGCGAGGTCATAACCCTTTCCAACAACACTGTATTCAAAGACCCATCCCACACCTGTTGCATCTGGTCCAAGTGATGGGGTGACGCCCTTTGGAAGTTTTCCGGAAGCAAAGTTCAGGTATTCAAGTACACGTGAGCGGGCCCAGTATATGTCAGTACCATCTTCGAAAATGATATATATAAATGATACTCCAAAGAAGGAAAAGCCCCTTACAACCTTGCTCTTGGGTACGGCCAGCATTGCTGAAGTGAGGGGATATGTGATCTGGTCTTCAACTACCTGTGGGGCCTGGCCGGGATATTCTGTATAGATGATGACCTGAACGTCAGAGAGGTCCGGGATTGCGTCAATAGGTGTATTATAAAGCGTCCAAACCCCCCATAATATTGTAAAGGCTGTAAACAGAAGTACGATAAGCCTGTTCTTAATAGAAATCTCTATGATCTTATTAAGCATATTATTTCAGGGGGAATTAATGCATATGCTGCATGTTCATATGCTCATTATTATTCGATGCCGGCTTTTTACTTCCGGCATCCGTTTTCTTTCTTTGCTGTTGTGGCTGAACTATATTATTGTCAATCTTTTCTGCCGGCTGCTCCCCATGCTGATGGGCCGACATCCCGCTAAGGGCCGATTTGAGATTACTCTCTGAATCAATCAGGAAGTTGGCCGAGGTTACAACGGCCTCTCCGGATGATATTCCTTTCAGTATCTCATTGTAGCCATCTCCCTTAGCCCCGACCTTAACGTCCCTGGGCTCAAACCTCCCGTCACCCTTATCAACGATCACTACCTGCCTGATTCCTGTATCAATCAGAGCCGAATCCGGTACAGCAATTGCGTTAGAGGCTGCTTCAACCTCCAGTTCAACATTTACGTACATCCCAAGTTTTAATTTATGATCAGGGTTTTCAAGTTCAAATCTTATCTTGGCAGTCCTAATTTCTGCACTGTTTTCAGGTGAATATGTTATTGTTCCGAGGTGTGAATAAATATGCTCTACAGAAGCTATATATTGCTCACCAGGGGAATATGAAGGTGTGATCTTCGCCTTCTGGCCAATTCGTACAAATGGTAATTCGTATTCATAGAGCTCTCCATAAATCCAAACAGAAGTGTGATCTATAATCTTAAAGAGAGGTTCTCCCGCCGTGATCATCTGTCCTTCAACGACCATCTTTTCAGTAACGCTGCCATGAGCAGGTGCGCGGATAGTCATAGTTCGGGTAATCTTACCGTCTTCTTCTATCCTCTTTATCTGGTCATTGGAAATATCCCAGTATTTCAGACGCTGCCTTGCAGCACTCAGAAGGGTTTCAGAACTTCTTTTTACCTCTGGATATGGACTGTCCTTAGTCTTTTCTCTTTCCTTAAATACAAGAAGATATTCCTCCTGTGCTGAGACAAGTTCAGGACTATATAATTCCAGAAGAGGTTCATGATGCTTAACCATCTGGTCTGTCCTGTTTATGTAAAGCCTTTCCACCCATCCTCCTACCTTGGAGTTTATGTTAAAGACCTTCGTCTCATCAGGGTCAACCCTCCCCACAGTTCTTATAATTCTCCTTAAGGTACGCCGTTTAACTACCTCTGACCTGACACCGGTCTTTTGAATCTTTTCAGTACTGATCCTGATAGTTCCGGGTATAGTTTTTCCTTCTTCTGCCTTTTCTTCACCTTCATAAACTGGTATGTAGTCCATTCCCATATTATCTTTGGCTGGAGTTGGCGATGTGACAGCCGGGTTCATAGGATTACGGTAAAAAAGAATCTTTCGCTCTTTCTTTACATGACCATCTTCAGTGCCCACCACCCCTGCAGGCCTGGCATAAAACATCATAAATGAGCCAATAGCAATACCTAAAATTAATCCTGTTACAAGAATGATATATGGACTTGATTTCTTCATACGAAAATATTGTCCCCCTGTTATGTCATATCTTAATCCCGAATCTTATGCTGACCCTGTTTCAGTATTGTTTCAGGATTTCAAACTGCCGCTGCTAAAGCAGTTCCTCTCCCACAACACGTTCTAATGACACCAGTCGCTTATAGTAAGTTATCACAGCCCCGATATAATCTATCTTTGTCTTCTTTAACAACCTTTCAGTGTCAAGCAGCATGAGAAAGTCCGCTCTTCCGCTTTGATAGTTTTTCAATGCTGACTCAAAGGAGAGCTCTGCCTGCGGCAGAAGTCCTGTCTCATAAAGACTCCTGATCCTGTCTGCAGTTTCTATCTTAACCACACTCTCTTTAACTCTGGCGTTTATCATATTTTCTTCTGCTTTCACTTTTAACATCATCGAATCAGTCATGTTTTCACCTTCACTTACCTGATTTCCATATTTAGCCCTCCAAAGTGGGATGTTGATCTGAAACATGGCATCCCACGCATCAAGCCTGCCATCCCTCTGGATAGGCGCTATCCCCAACATAAAATCAGGGTAATAGTTCTTCCTTGTCAGTTCAACCAGACTCTTTTTAATTTCCGTTTCAAATTTCATGATCCTGAGGTCGGGATTAATTTCAAGCGCCTTATTTGTCAGGTCGTTGAGATTTAGTATAATCTTATCTTCAGGCAACTTTTCGTGTGAAAAAATTAAAGTGATGTCATCCTGCGGTCTGTTTAATAGTGCCTTTATTTCAGCTTTAATTACATCCCTTTCTGCTTCAAGTTCAAGCAGTTCATTTAAAAGCATGGTAAACTCAACCTGGGCCTTTATGACATCCTGCTGCGATACTTCTCCAACAGCATATTTGGTCTCAGCTATAATAGTCATACTGGACAGCAGCCCCTTTATTTCTTCAAGGGTCCTGATTGAAGTTGTTAAAAGGAGATAGTCATAGTATGCCTCCTTGACCATTGTAATTGTCTCAAGTTCTTTTGACTGTAATTCGGCCTCTGACTTCATTACTTCCAGCATGGCAATTTGTCTTTCCAGTTGAAGTTTGCCCGGATATGGGAGCATCTGGCTTACTTCATACCGTGTCTGCACGGCATTTCCCGGGATGGGAACCGGATTTTCATTTGACAAATCCATCATCTCTATCTTGAGTTTTGGGTCATCTAATACCCCTTCTGCCCTGGCTCCGGCCTCCTTTGCCTTCAGATTCTGACGCAGCGCCCGAATGGCCGGATTGTTTTGTCGTGCTTCCTCTGTAACTCGTTTAAGCATAAGTGTATCTTGAGCAACTACCAATGAGGGAGACAGCTGGAAGCAGGCAGCAAATAGAAGAAAAAACAGGAAATAAAAAGAAAGAAGCCTCATATATGCCTTAATATATTCTACAACTTGTAGAATGTCAAGAATTTCATCTTTTTTACCATGTAAAATTTCTTTAAGTTGAATATATAGTACCTCTTATTTACAATAAGAATCTATGAAAGCCTTTTTCTCTTTATTGCTGACACTACTGACTATAATTCTTGTAATAGTAATAGGCACAGTGCTTTGGGTATACAAGCTTTCCAGGGAGATACCGGATGACCGGGTAATAAAAAGTTTCAGGCATGATGCGGTAACGACAGTTTATGACAAGGATGGAAGGGTTCTTATTACTCTGAGTGAAGATAAAGATCAGGTATGGGTAAATCTTTCCGAAATATCAACATCTGTTCGGGAAGCGCTCATTGCCACTGAAGACCCTTATTTCATGAGACATAGTGGTATTGATTACAAGCAGACATGGGAGTCTGTAAAAGACAATCTGAGAGTATGGCGGTTAGTAAGGGGTGGGAGCACAATTACTCAGCAAGTTGCAAAAAATGTCTTTCTCTCAACTGAAAAGACAATATCCCGGAAAATAGGTGAGTACTTCCTGGCAAGAAGGATTGAAAAGCTTCTTCCCAAGGAAAGGATTCTTGAAATTTACCTGAATGAAGTTGGATGGGGCTATGGTATATATGGAGTTGAGCTTGCCTCAAGGTATTACCTCGACAAACATGCGGCAGACCTTAACACGGCTGAGTCTGCCTTTATGGTTGCAATGCTGCGCAACCCTGCAGCATACAACCCATATAAGAATTATGAGAGAGTAATGACTCGCCAGCGGTTAGTACTGAAATTATTATTCAGGCACAAGCTGATAAATGAAAAAGAGTATAATGAAGCCCTCTCATATAAAATCGAACTTAGAAGGGATAAAAAAAACAAGCGGTTCAGTCGTATTGGTCTTGGAGAAACAGGCCACAGGGGAAAAGTTTTACCATGTTATGAACAATTAATAAGAGAATATCTGGTGAAGACACTTGGATATAATATGATTTACGATGCCGGGGTTGAAATTCGCTCAACCTTAGATGAAGATATTCAGAATATGATTGATACGTTCATAACAAAAGTGGAAAAACCATCTTCCAGCGATTCAAAAGCAGGGGCAAAACCGCAGAGAAAAATTGTCATCCTAAAATCTAATAATAAGGTAAGGGCTATTGGTTGTACGACGATGGGATCAGAGATTTTAAAACGAATAAAAGAGCCAGATTTGCCTCTTTACAATTATGAATATAGTGTTATTCCGGAAAGGGAGATATTATGGAACAATATTCTTTTAATTGTAGCAGGAAGTGAAAATTCCTTGTAAATCAATAAATATTACGTTAAGATATATTATTTTTGTATTCTGAAAGGAGATGTAAAGTGCTTAAAAGAGGATCATTAATTCTTGGCTTTTTGCTGTTAGTATGTATGACCCTGTTTTCAGTAACAACGCCATCACTGACGTATGGTGAACTTACAGTTGATCAGATTGTTGAAAAATCAGAGGATGTCTATCCTGGAACAGATCAGCAATCAAAACTTACCTTTATCATCAGGGAGGCTGATGGAGCAGAAAGGAAGGTAGTATTAAGGCGATACTGGAAAAACTATCAGAAGGAATCTGAATATGATTCCAAGGTCCTGGTTTTTAACGAATATCCGCCTGACACAAAGGGAACTGCTTTTATGGTATGGACTTATAATTCCTCAACTCAGAAGCCAGAGGAGTTATGGATATATCTCCCTATACTGAGGAAAGTCCAGAAACTGCCGGAGCACCCGGATGAGATTTTTAGTGGTGCAAATCTAAAGCCGGCTGATATGATCCCAAGGGATGTTTCCCTTGACAAACACAAACTGCTAAGGGAAGAGACTATTGAAAATCAACAATACTATGTAATAGAAAGTACTCCTAAGGTCAAAACCCAAAGTTACTCTTATGGGAAAGTAGTTAAATGGATAAAAAAGAATGACTTCCTGAAAGAACGTATTGACTATTACGATGCTGAAGGGACAATGCTTAAAAAACAGCTTATCAGCTGGAAGAAGATTAAAGATGCATATGTCTGGGAAAAGGTCGTCCTGACCAATGTAAAGACAGACGTTCAGACCATCCTGAATATAAGTGATGTTGAAATAAATACCGGACTAACTGACGCGTCCTTTACGGAAAGGTCCATGTCTTCCGGCAGGGTGAGGTAGCTGCAATAAGTTGGGCATGACGAGATGAGAAAATCAGGGCTTCAGAAAAGGCTTATTACCTCAATCCTGGCAGTCAGTTTTGCTGCGGGTCTGGTAGTGCTGATACTTGTATACTATACGGGCAGGTCAGCACTAAAAGAGAGTATTGGTGGTACATTCCGTGAGCTTGCAGAAACAGTAAGCAGTACCATAGACATTTCTATTGCGTATCATATCGAAGAATCGAAATTACTTGCATCAGCACAAAGCATCCTGTCTGCGATTGAAGATTCAAATATGTTATATGAAGGCGAGACTAATCAGGAAATCGAGAAGAGGATCCAGGAAATAGATGCCAGATGGACCGGTGGGGTCGGCGTCAATGCTTATCTATTTGAGGTGCTGAATAACAGGGCAACGAATTATCTGAGAGAGTTTACTGCAAGCGGAGAGAGAGGCATATACAATATCATTCTGGTTACTAATGAGAAAGGGGCTGTTGTGGGCGCTACAGACAAACCCCGTCATTACAGCTATATCAATCAGAAGTGGTGGCGTTCATCTTATAATAACGGGGTCGGGGGAATATATGTAAGCGATATTTATTTTAACGAGGAATTTGGTGTAAAGACCCTTGACATTGCAACTCCTGTTATGAAAGGCGGCAAGGCAGTTGGCGTAATCCTCATGTCCCATAATATAGATGTTTTTTTTAAATTTATTGCTGCCACAAAGGTTGGAACTACTGATAATGTTATGCTTGCCAACTCTGATGGCACCATAATGTTTTCACCGGCCTCTGGCACTAAAGAGCTGCAATTGGACAAGGGGCTTCTTCAGGATATATCAAAGGAACAATCCGGCTGGCTTACAACAAATGCAGATGTGACGTACCATGGAAGACAATCAATTGTAGGTTATGCTCCTGTCAGGATTACTTCAGAGCTTGGAAAAGACAATATTGATGGAAAACGCTGGTATGTATTTACAAGCCAGGATCCGTCAGAGACCTTTATGCCTGTTTATTCCCTTCTGCTGCGTATAGGAATAGCCGGTCTTGCCGGTGCAGGCCTTATAGCAATCCTTGCATATATTACAGCCGGGAAAATAGTTCGACCAATAAAAGAACTCCAAAAGGGTGCTGAGCAGATGGGTGCAGGCGATCTCGATTACAGGTTAACAGTCAACACAGGAGATGAGATAGAAGACCTTGCATCTAATTTCAATGACATGGCATCAAGACTGAAGCTCTTCTATATAAAACTCGAAGAGATGGTAAAGGAAAGGACCAGGGAACTGGAACAGAGGAATGAGGAGATATCGATCCTTTATTCAACTGCAACAACGTTAAATCAATCACTTGATGCAGACAAGACTTTTTCTGAGTCATTAAAGTCTCTCATCGAGGTGATGAAGGCTGATGCAGGTGTTATCTGGATGCTCGACAATAAATTGAGGAGGTTTGCAATTGTAGCATCGCAGAATATAGATTTAAAACCGGAGCGTGAACAGAAACTGTCGGAAATATTTGAGTTTATCGGAGATAAGATTATTCACGGCGGCAAGATGTGGGCATCGGAAAATATAACCGTAGATGACCGGCTTGAGAATATTCATATTCCAGAAGAGGATTTCATTTCCATTGTGGGCATTCCTCTTAAATCAAAGGATAAAGTTGTGGCAATAATGTTTCTGCTTAACAAAAATATCAAGGCGCTTACGTCCAGAGAAGAAGATATGCTGTTGTCAATTGGCAGCCACATAGGTATTGCCGTTGAAAACTCTCTCCTGTTTGCCAAGCTTATGAGACATAACGAGCCTGAGACTCTGGGATAGTTTTTGGGAGAGTATAAAGGCCTGTCCTGAGATGAACCAGCAGATAAAATTAGATCAAATAGTCCCATCTGAATTGTGCTTCAAATGTGATGTCTGCTGCCGTTTCCCTGAAAAGGACAGTTTCCTTGCACCCTATTTTACGCATGATGAAATATTATCTGCCTCCGGGTCGGGTAAAAAATCTAATTCTGTCTACAAGTTTGATAATCAGGGCGGCTGCAAAATTACTCTTGCTCCGTTTGAAGAAGGATTTATCTGCCCTGAATTTATCCCTGATTCAGGACATTGTGAGATATATGATGTCAGACCGCTTGACTGCATCATCTACCCTTTTGCAATAATGTGGTCTGCGGAGGGTAAGAAAATTGTGCTTGGGTTGGATATGAAGTGTCCTTATGTTTCAGAATTCATTAATTCGGATTTCATGCGGGAGGCTGTTGTAAAAATTAAAGATTCGATAGACTCATCTCCTGTGCTTGATATAATTTACGGGAATCCCCATCTTATAGGACCATACCAGGATGATGTTACTATTGTAGCAATGTTAACAAATCTTACTATCGCATTTGCCGGCTCTCCCCCTTGCACCATGGAACAGAATTGACCTATGTTTTCACTGCTCAGAAGTTATGGAAAGACAAAATGGATTTATCAACATATGGACTTGTTCCACTGACGTTAAAACATAAACCCCGGTTTGACAGTATTATAAATAATCATAATACACTGCTTTCATCTTATTCGTTTATCTCGCATTATATATGGCGTAATCATTTCAACTATCACTGGGGTATTATAGCTGGGCATCTGTGTTTATTCGCACGTTATGGTGACTATATCTACATGCCCATTCCGCCCGTTTCAGCCGAAATCAGCCAATCAAAACCGATGCCACTCCCCTCCATGCTTCCCCTGGAGGCTGTATTCAATATCATGGATGCAGTCAATTACAACAGAACCGTTTCACGCATTGAAAACATTGACGAATCATGTTTGGAATATTTCGCTGCTGCAGGATGTTCGATTAAATCAGGTGAACCGGAGTATGTATACCTGAGTGAAGACCTTTCCAGGCTGAAAGGTGATCACTATAAATCGAAGAGGGCTATGTGCAATTACTTTGAGAAACATTACAAATATATATATGAACCTTTTAAAACATGGCATGCTCCCCAATGCATCGACCTGTATAACTCATGGAAACAGAAAAAAATAAAAAAAACTAACGATCCTTTTCATAATGCCATACTTGATGATTCATACATGATACATAGAGAGGTTATAACTAATCATGATTCACTGGGAATCTCAGGCCGGGTTGTAAAGATTGATGACAGGGTGGAAGGTTATATATTCGGGTATGAAAGGAATAAGGATATCTTTTATGTTTTACTGGAAGTAACTAATACCGGAGTAAAGGGGCTGGCTCAATTCATATTCAGGGAATTCTGCAAAGAAAAGACTGGGCATGCATACATTAATGCCCTCGGTGACTCAGGACTTGAGAATCTGCGGAATGTCAAATTGTCATACAGGCCTTTTTGTCTGACACCATCCTTCACAGCATATATGGGTTAGTTTTTTTTCTTCCTGCCTGCCGCAAGCTGCAGAAATACTTTGATACTTTTTTTGTACTCTTCGTTATCAATCTGCCGCAGGCAGTCTACAAATTCCCTTTCCTCAGGAGAAATATATCTCACAGCCTCTTTTACCTTTATTTTATCCTCTGATATCTCATCAAAAAAAAAGGAAATCGGGATATCCAGGGCATTGGATAATGCCTGCAGCCTGTCTGTGTTAAGATGACTTTTTCCTCCCTCATATCTCTGAAGTTGCTGATATGTGACACCTATAGCCTCGGCCAGTTCTTCCTGTGTCCACCCTAACTCTCTCCTTCTGTTTCTGATTTTTACTCCTATAAATTTCCTGTCTTTTATCCGGTACATGCAGACATCCCCATATCTCCCATCATGACAAAATGTCTATGACATCAGATTAGAACGATAATAGTGAGCAGTGGAAATGTCTACAACATATAAGACGCATCTAAGTATTGACAAATACCAAATAAGTGATGTATAGATGCTGTTATACAATGCAAGTGAAAACCCTCGTATTGCAGCAGTTTGGAAAGCAACTTCAATTGTTCCGGAAACAGCTTATGCTGCCTCGGGAAGAGTTGGGGCTAAAGACTGGGTTAACCGTAAAAGATATTGAAGATCTGGAATCAGGAAATGGAGATCCGTTATTAAGCGTTATCCATGTCCTTGCAGACGCCTTAAACATTACACCTGCAGAACTATTACACCCGTACTCAGGACATGACAGTGAATATATTGCATATCGCTTTCATCTGTTTCAGATCCTGAACAGGATGTCAAAGAAAGACTTGAAAAAGGCAATCCAGAATCTTGACTGTATTTAAATAGGGACGGCCCCCCAAATACAGGACAAATGTCTGATAGATAATCAAAAATATCTTGACAGATTATTGGCATTTTAATAATAATAAGCTATCTTATTACCTCCGGAGATCCATGAAAAGACTACAATTTCATTTCTGCATCGTCCTCGTTCTTTGTCTGCTGCTGTATGCGG
Organism: uncultured Nitrospiraceae bacterium; assembly: GCA_964611625.1. Taxonomy (GTDB): domain Bacteria; phylum Nitrospirota; class 9FT-COMBO-42-15; order HDB-SIOI813; family HDB-SIOI813; genus RBG-16-43-11. Next base: position 296,860 of record CAZTAM010000001.1, read on the forward strand.
GAATCCTGACAGGATGCGGTACCAGTGGGGGTGACGGGGTAAGCGGGAACACGGGTGGAGATGGCACCGAAGAAAATCTCCCTCCTGCAGAGTCTACCGAGGGGTCAAACTGGGATTCCATGAAGTGGGATCAGGGGGAGTGGGGATAATGGAATTGGCTGAGCCAAATGGAGATGGAAAGGGAGATGAAGAAGCAATTATTCAATAAGATATTCTTTCAGATGCCTCTGATTGGATTCATGACCCTGATGATGCTGGGTCATGCGTCTCAAGCCGATCCGGAGACATCCATTCCATATATTTTCGAGTCCGGAAAGAAGGCCATGGCGGATGAGGTCAATTCGAATTTCAATGCCCTGGAGGATGCGATTGATGCCGTTCAACTGATTCCAGGTCCTCAGGGTATACAGGGTCCTCCGGGTACTGTGGGCTCAAGGACCTGAAGGGCCTCCTGGCCCCAAAGGCATTCAAGGCCCCGATGGTCCGCAGGGCCCTCCAGGAGCTGATGGTTCACCGGATGCACCGGACCAGGTGCGTAGCAAATTCTTTTCCGGCGTTTCCTGTCCGGGCAACGATGCCGCGGATGAAATGGTCAAGGCAGGGCCCCCTCTGCGTGGATATATATGAGGCCAGTGTCTGGGATGCCCCGGTTGCCTCTGCCGCGACCCATCAGTATGGCGTATCGGGCGATGAATATCCGTGCAATGACAACGGCAATGACTGCAGCGGTTCAAACCCGATTTATGCCCGGAGCATCGCCGGCGTCACCCTGCAGGATATATCACCTGGTTCCAGGCCCAGCAGGCCTGCGGCATGAGCGGCAAACGGCTGCTCACCAATGCGGAGTGGCAGATGGCCGCTGCAGGGGCCCCTGATCCGGGGACTAACGATAACGCCTCAACCACCTGCGCCACCAGGTCCGTGCTGTCGGCCACAGGCTCCCGCGAGAATTGTTACTCGAACTGGAGTGTCTTTGACATGATCGGCAATCTTCGGGAATGGGTGGCCGACTGGATGCAGGACAACTCCGGCAGCAATGGGGGAGATATGGCATCAGCGGCCTATGGGAACGACGGGATCTATGGGATTGATGAGGCCCATCCTGAATCGGACCGTTTCCCATCGGCGTGGAGCCGCGGCGGCTTCTGGGATAGCGGCACTGCCGCCGGGGTCTTTGCAATGGATGGGATGCTCGGGCCATCGGAGTCAACTTCGTCCGTCGGCTTTCGATGCGCCCAGTAGCAGGGAATATGGTTTTCGTAACAATCGGCTTATATTTTAACATGTTTCGGGGATTCCATGGGTCAAGAGAACGTCACCTTATCAAAGATCACACCTCCGGTTCTATTGGACACAATACCCCGCAGGCGCCTGTTTCGCTTCATTGATGCCTCCTGCCGTAAACAAAACATTATCTGGATCTGCGGCCCGCCGGGCTCCGGAAAGACGACGCTCGCGGCCGGCTATATACGGAACCGCAAGCTCCCATGCCTCTGGTACCGGATAGACGAACAGGATGCCGACCCGGGCTCTTTCTTTCACTACCTCGGGCTCGCCGCCAGGAGAGTGGCCCCGCGAAGGCGAATACCGCTTCCTCACTTCACACGGGAATACCTTTCAAACCTCTCAATCTTTACGAAATCCTGGTTCGAGGCACTCTGCCGGAGGTTTCCCATCCCGTCCGTCGTGGTCTTTGATGACTGTCAGAACCTTCCTCCCGATTCTCCGCTCCATCAGGCCATCGTCGGGGCGTTGGAACAGGTTCTTCCGGAGAAAGGGATTGGAATTTTTTTAATCAGCCGCGACAAGCCGTTGCCTGTCACCGCCCGCCTCCGCTCCAAAGGGCTTCTGAATTCCATTAACTGGAAAGATCTGCGCCTGACCGTAGAGGAATCCCTGCGGATCGCAAGGCTGAGAATGGCAGGTGGTCAGAGGGTCTCAAGGGAGAGGATTGAGAAGATCCATGAAAAGACCCTCGGATGGGCGGCCGGCCTAGTCCTGATGCTGGAGAAGAAAGGTCCTGATGAGGAGATCCCGGATGATCTGTCTATGACGGGTTTTCTTGCCCCGGCGGCGGTCTTTGACTATTTCTCAAACGAGTTATTCAGGGGCCTGGAAGAGGAGACGCAGGATTTCCTCCTCAAGACCTCCTTTCTACACCAAATCAAGGATGACACAGCCATGCGCCTCACCGGAAACCGCTCCGCAAGTCTTCTGCTGGCCGAACTTGCCCGGAAGAACTGCTTCACCTTTGAGTATGAATCCTCCTCCGATGCTGTAACATACAGTTATCATCCCTTGCTGCGGGATTTCCTTCAGGAAGAGGCCAAAAGGAGATTCACCCAGGAAGAGCTTAACGGAGTCAAGAGGTCTACAGCAGCGGTACTGAGAGAGGCAGGGGATATCGAGTCCGCCATCGAACTTCTTAGGGAGACCGGAGACGGGGATGACCTCTCTGCGATGATTATCGGACAGGCCCTCTCCCTCATGGCCCAAGGGAGATATCAGACACTGGAGCGCTGGATCAGGGGCATCCCGGAAGATCACCGGGTGAGAGAACCCTGGATCCTCTACTGGCATGGGGCAAGCCGCACCCCCTTCAATCTTTCTGAGGCGAGGGGGTGGTTTGAAAGGGCCTTTCCCCTCTTTGAGGAATGGGATGACCCTGCGGGGCTTTTCCTGACCTGGTCCGGCATTGTGGATACCATCGCCTATGAGTGGGCGGACTTTATCCTACTTGACCGCTGGCTTGCGGTCCTCAGAAATCTCATGGAGCGGTATCCGGAGTTCCCGTCTCCCGAGGTCTCAGGAAATATGACCAAGAGCATCTTCTGTGCCCTGATGCTTCGAAGGCCCCATGCACCTGAGATTGCCGAATGGGAAAGGCGTCTTGTCTCCGTTATTCAGGATAACTCTTCCGCCGATTACCGGATACTCATCGCATATCCTCTGATCTACTACCACCTCTGGGTGTCCGGAGACCATGCAAGGGGAGGGATGATCTTTGAAATGGTCCGCCCCGTGAGTCCCAAAGAGGTGTCACCTCTGGCCCTTATCGCCTGGCACGTCATCGAGGCCTCCTGGTATGGAATGACCAACCGCGGAGAGGATTGCAGAAAGGCGATAGACATGGGGTTTAAGGTCGCAAGGGAGACCGGCATCCACACCTATGATTTCATGCTCTCGATGAATCAGATCTCTCTCTGTCTATGCATGGGACAGATTTCGGCGGCAAAGCGGCACCTGAAAGAACTTTCTGCCATCATCGACAGAACACAGCGCCTCAATCTCTCCCACTATCATTATCTTGCCTCCTGGGCGGAGTGGCTCGAGGGGAATCATGGGGTCGCCCTCGAGCACGCCCGCAGATCGGTCGAGATTGCTGAACGACTTGGCGGCCCCTTCCCCCTTGCCACAACCCTCAATGCTCTGGCCCAAGTACTCTATTCCTCCGGAATGGGCGGCAAGGCCGCCGCGGCATTGTCAAAATCTCTTCAGATCTCCGGTAAAATGAATGGGAAGCTCCTGCTCTGCCGGGGACTTCTTTTGAAGTCCGCTATGGAGCTGGAAAAGGGACAAGCCGGGGCGTGCGTCAGGACCCTGCGAAAGGCCCTGTCCATCGGACGGGAACAGAACTATCTGATATTTTCCTGGTGGGACCGGCAGATGATGACAAGGCTCTGCACCAGAGCCCTCGAGGAGGGGATCGAGGTGGACTATGTGCAAAGCCTCATCCGCGAGCGTGGTCTCGCCATTGATCCGATCGCCCTCAACATAGAGGGCTGGCCCTGGAGATTGAAGATCGCCACTCTCGGACGCTTCGAGGTAATAAAGGATGAAAGCCCGATTCCCCTGACAGGGAAAACCCACAAAAAACCGCTCGAAATGTTGAAAGTGATCATTGCCCTCGGAGGCCGGAATGTCAGGAATGGGAGGTCTGCGAGGCCCTCTGGCCGGAGGCCGATGAGGGGCCCCGACATTCGGCCTTTACCACACTCCTCTCCCGTCTGTGCAGCCTGACGGGCCATGAGGCCGTCGTGCATAAATCCGGATATCTCACCCTCAATCCTCATCTCTGCCATGTTGATGCCTGGGTCCTCGAAAGGCTGCTGAATAAGGCGGAGAAGAGAGACCAGGGCGATCCCGACTATGAGAGACTCACGGAAAGAATTTTCGATCTCTATCAGGGTCCCTTTCTGAAAGGAGAGGAGTTCCCCTGGGCCTATTCCACACGTCAACGCTTAGCCTCCAGGTTCATGCGTTACCTGAGAAGACGGGGGCGCTATCTGGAGAAGGCGGAGGAGTACGATCAGGCTGTGACCCTGCACCAGAAGGGGCTTGAGGCAGACCCCCTCTCCGAGGGGCACTACCGCTGCCTCATGTCCTGCTACAACGCCCTCGGCCGCCGCGCCGAGGCGATCGCCGTCTACCAGCGCTGCCGGAAGGCGCTGCAGACCCTCCAGGGGGCCGAACCCTCCCGGGAGACCGAGGCGCTGTATCGGAAGATAATTTTACCTAAAAAAAATTAAAAAAACCTCCGTTCTGTGACTGTTTTGTGACCCGGTGTGTGGTATGGTTACAGTGTGAAACTTCCAGAAGCGCCTATGATCAGGTGCAAACTGGCCGCGTAGACAGGGAGAGAAGATATAGCTCAGGGAAATAACAGGCATGAGCACAAGAGGGGTTTGCGATGATTCGATCTAATTCATGTTATGGTCTATGGCCGGCAAATTGCAGTCAGTCAGTCAGTCAGTCAGTCAGTCAGTCAGTAGAAAAAACATTCCCCGACTTAACACATTCATCCAGACATCGTCGAAGTAACTTCAGCCTGAAAAACTATACATACGTACATAGCTTTGCAAAATACTTTATGCCAATTCTGATAGGATTCCTTATGACCTTCTTTCAGGACATAACAACCCTTTCATATAACACTCCTGTAGCCTCTGCTTCCATTCTATTTTCTGATGACTTCGGTGACAACTTGATCGATACGACCAAGTGGACAGACATAAGCGGTTATACCGTGTCAGAATCCAATGGAATAATGATGATCGATCAGGCAGTAATAGATAATGGAGGTAATCTATCTTCTAAATGGATTGATATTGATCCAAATAATATCTTAACGATTACGCGAAAAGTTAAGTTGCATTATGGAAATGATTATTTTAATGGGAAATTAAAAATCGTCCTTGATCAGGCGCCTGATTTTACTTTTGGTATGGACTATGGAAACATGAGTTGGAGTGGATGTGTAGAATACTGCCCCCAATATTGTTCAACCCTGGGTTTCTTCATCGTCCGGAATAGTGCCAACTCGCATCAGTGTTCTACGCTTAGTGATGTAAGTGAAAGAATAGAACCAGTGTGGGATCAGTGGTTTGATGAGAAGATTGTTTATAATCCTTCCACAGGGATATTTGAATATTTTATAAATAGCATAAAGAGATTAGAGTATGACGTTGGTTTATTACCTGCGCTAAGTCAATACAGGATAAGATTCGATGTTGATAGTTGGGGGTGGTATACGGGACATTATCACTACATTGATGATATTGTTATACAACAAGGTGGTGTTATAGACCTCCCCCGCACCGGCCAGACCACTTGTTACGACTCGGCTGGTGCCGTAATCCTGTGTGCTGGAACAGGTCAGGATGGAGAGATTAAAGCTGGTGTGGCATGGCCAAGTCCACGATTTACAGATAATGGCGACGGTACAATTACTGACATCCTCACGGGTTTAATGTGGACACAGGATGGTAATACTCCGGGGCCTATCGCCTGTTCTCCAGCAACTACAAAGACATGGCAGGGGGCATTGGATTATGTGGCCTGTCTAAATACAAATAGCTATCTCGGATATACAGATTGGCGCCTGCCCAATGTGAATGAGCTTGAGAGCCTGATCAACGCAGAACAGTCTAATACGGTTGACTGGCTTAACACGCAAGGATTCAGCAATGTGCAGTCTTACTTCTACTGGTCGTCTACTTCCGGCGTCTTCAACTCCGTTTATGCCGTCCATATGTGGGATGGAGAGACGAGTAGAAAGGGTAGGTCTGACTACGTCATTTATGTATGGCCTGTTCGTTCCGGCCAGCCGGGTGTGGCGCAACTATGGGAGACTGGGCAGACGACCTGCTATGATAGCGGAGGAAACGGGATCGCTTGCGCCGGGACGGGACAGGATGGGGAAATACAAGCGGGTGTGTCCTGGCCCAGTCCGAGGTTTACCGTAGGCGCAGGAACAGAGTCCGATTGCGTCACAGACAATCTGACCGGCCTGATGTGGACGAAGGATGCGAATCTTCCCGGGACTTTTATGACATGGCAGCTGGCCATGGATTACGCGAATAACTTAAGCCTGTGCGGCTATACTGACTGGCGCCTTCCAAATCTAAAAGAATTGCACAGCCTTACAGATTTCTCACAAAATGCTCCGGCCCTGCCGTTAGGTCATCCTTTCCTGAATGTGCAGTCGAGCTACTACTGGTCGTCTACGTCTTATGCAAACTTTCCGAGCAGCGCGTGGGTCGTCGGTATGTGGGATGGCAGCATGTACGCCGACAATAAGAACGGCGGCTTCTTCATCGTGGACAACGTGTGGCCGGTACGTTCCGGACAAACTAGCCCGACTCCTACACCAGCGAACCTCTCCAACATCTCCACCCGCGGGATGGTTCAGACCGGGGATGGTGTGGTAATAAGCGGATTCTGGATTGGTGGAACTGAGCCTATGGATGTTCTTATCCGAGCTCGCGGTCCGAGCCTTGCTGACTTCGGGGTAGCCGGAGCAATGGCTGACCCGACACTTCAATGCTATTCCGGCCAGACGCCGATAGTCCAGAACAACGACTGGCAGACGACCAATCCGCAGTGCGATGCACCGGCAGTTGCCTGCGGTGATGCCCAGGATATCATAAACACCGGCTTTGATCCCTGCTCTTTGACCTCTCATCCGGGATGCGACCTTGATTCAGCGATCCATGTGACGCTTCCTCCCGGAGGGTATACATGCATCCTGAGCGGTGTAGATAACGGCACTGGTGTCGGAATCGTTGAGGTCTTTGATGTGGACTCAGTATCAACTTCCGAGCTTATCAATATTTCTACAAGGGGCCCGGTACTGACTGGAGACAGCATTATGATCGGCGGGTTCTGGGTGAGCGGTACGGATCCCAAGACCGTGCTGCTCCGTGCACGAGGCCCGAGCCTTGCAGACTTCGGGGTTGCAGGTGCAATGGCGAATCCCGTGCTTGAGCGCTACTCCGGTCCAACGATGGTAACGAGCAATGATGACTGGCAGACAACGGACCCGCAATGCGACTCCCCGCTGATCTCCTGCGGCACTGCCCAGGATATCATAGACACCGGCTTTGACCCCTGTTCCGTGACGTCTCATCCGGGATGTGCCCTGGATTCAGCGATCCATGTGAACCTGCCTCCCGGAGGGTATACAGCGATACTGAAAGGTGTAAACAACGGGACCGGGGTTGGGATCGTGGAGGTCTTTGAGGTGAACCCTTAACTGTTGTATTTTGTTCCTTATAATATAGCCGGTAGCATATAAGGCATATAGGAATTAACTATGATTATAAAAATTCGACATGGTTCTCCATATCTGTCTCATTTAAAATATTAACAATTAATTCAGTCCCTCTGATACATTGGCCAATAGTGATATTTCTGGTATGCGCAAATATTATTCCTGCATGGTTAATGCCTTGCTTACTTGCTATCCTGATAAAATCAAAGTCATGTGTGAGGATTACAGCTTTTATTTCAGATGCCTTTTGAATATGAAATACGTCTGGTTTACCTTCATATCCAAGTTCTATAGCAGAGACTACTTCTATCTTGCGTCTCCGCAAACCTTCTATGATTGAGCGTTCAATATTTTCATCAGCATAAATCTTCATCTAAGTTTTGCTTTTAACCTGGAGGTATATTGCTTCTTGATTTCGTTGATAAAATCCTGATCGTCACGATATTTCCGGTCAAACATTTCTTTATGTTCATAATAGTATGAAAGCGCATCATGGACTTGTTCAAGTCTCAAAGTTGGATATTCATCAACTATCTTATCAGCACTCCATCCCAGAAGTTCATATCTGATAGCAATATCCATCACCTTTATTCGAGTGCCATTGATAACCGGTTGACCGCCTGAGATCTTTGGGCTTCTTGATACATACGGATGTTTTATCTTCCTCTCTGCAACTGACATAATCAATCCTCCTCTCCTGTTTAATCTTTTTTTCATTTTAGCACAAATTACCATAGAAATAACAAAGGGGGATATTTAAGCACCAATTGTCTAACTTGCTCATAGCAGTTATAATTAGCAGCAAACATGCTTTTGTTTGAATGGGATGCACGAAAAACCGGAAAAAATATAAAATGTCATGGTGTATCTTTGCAAGCTGCAAGAGATGAAAGGAACCAATATGAAGAGAATGCAAAAAGACGCAGACCTGCGTGAAGAGTACGATTTTAAAAAGGGAGTTCAGGGGAAATATGCCAGGAGATATGCAGAAGGCACAAATGTAATTGTAATTGATCCAGATGTGGCCGAGTATTTTCCAGATCATGATTCTGTAAATCAGGCGCTAAGATCGTTAACAGAAATCATTAAAAGGCAGAAAAAACCCGCATGATAAAATTTTATCTTGTTAATAAATAGGTACTGTTTCCCCATATTAACTGCATTATAATTTAAGCGATAATTGTCCCGCGGCAAGCTCGCCACACCGCTTTTCCCTTACCTTGCCCTGGTAAAAAATGTATGCTATCATGTACAGCATGTGTACATAAAGGGGGACTAATAAGTGAGATCAGCAGTTATGAAGAATAAACACCTTAAATTGGATCAGAAGAAGATTGATTTTGCCAAAAGGTATTTCGGTGTAGATACTGAGCAAGAGGCTATAGATCGTGCTCTCTCAGTCTTAATGGAAGAAGAGCAGATAATTAAGGCGATGAAGCCATTAAAAGGTGTACTAAAAGGCGACCATAAGAAATGGCCGTACTCGTAACGCGAAAAGTTATTATTGATACAAATGTATTTATAGACTACCTTCGTGCTGATATTCATTCTGAATGGGTCTTTGGACAAATTGACAATACAATTCGATTCCTCTCGTCAATTGTTCTTATGGAGCTTAGGTTAGGGGCTGATACACTCAGACGTAAGCGAGCCGTGGACAAGATAAAAGCGGCTTTTCCGAAAGAACGCCATATAGCACCCACACCGCACATCTATGACCATGCAGGAAAGTTATTTCAAGTTATTTATGGCGATGGATCAGGTCTTACCGACAGACTGAGACCAGTTAATGATTTATTGATTGCACTGACTGCAAGACAGGTTGGAGCGACTGTTATTACCCGGAATATTGCAGAATATCGCCGAATCAGTGAGCATCTCCGGGGACTTTCAATTGCAATGCCATGAGGGCATTCCTTGCCTTTGCCACAGTTGATTATTCAAAACTCTGCAAAGCTGTATATAAAGCGTCGAGAATACAGTTGTCAGCGTAGTAAATAACGGCACTGATGTGGGGATTGTAGAGTTCTCTGAGGTAGGGCCGTAATATAGAAACAAAGGGGACCGAACCCTCCCGGGAGATTGAATATTGCTATTGATATGTCTAATACTTAGATATATTCATCTCCTCCATACGTCCTGTTACCATGAATACCACGCGTTCAGCTATGTTGGTGACCCGGTCGGCAATCCTTTCAAGATTATGCGCAGCCCATATCATATACGTTGCACCCTGGATGGTTCTGGGGTTCTCTATCATTACAAGGAGTAATTCCCTGTAAGTCTGATCATAGAGGGCATCAACCTCATCATCGTCATTACAAACCTGTCTGGCTGCTTCTATATCCCTGTTAATAAAAGCCGCCATGCATCTTTCAAGCATTGAAAGGCCAAGTTCACTCATGCGAGGAATATCTCTGAGCGGTTTTACCAGAGGCTCGTCTCCAATTGCGATATTGATCTTAGCAATACCCTCAGCATGGTCGCCAATACGCTCAAGGTCAGTGATTATATTAATAATTGCCGCCAGGACCCTGAGGTCAACTGCCATAGGTTGTTGAGTCGCAATAAGGAGAAGACATTTTTCTTCTATGTCAAATCTCTTCCTGTTTATTATGTTGTCATCATCAATGACCCTTTTGGAAGTTTCGAAATCTTTCTGTTGTAACGCCTCAATAGAGTCCCGCAATGCCTTACTAACCAGGCTTGCCATGTTCATAACATCATCCTGCACGCCTTTTAATGCCCTGTGATACGCCTCCCGTGTCATATTGACCTCCTGAATTCAATCATGCTTTAAGCTGACCGTGCTTATCCGAATCTTCCGGTAATATAATCTTCTGTCATCCTGTTCGACGGTGCAGTAAATATCTGTTTTGTTATATCAAACTCTACCAGCTCACCCATCATGAAGAACCCTGTCATGTCTGAGACACGAGCCGCCTGCTGCATGTTGTGCGTTACTATAACTACAGTGTAGTATTGTTTGAGGTCCATAATCAGGTCCTCTACTTTTGCTGTTGCAATAGGATCAAGGGCTGAACATGGTTCATCAAAAAGGATAACCTCAGGTTCTGTGGCGATTGCCCGTGCAATACACAACCGCTGCTGCTGTCCCCCCGACAGCGCAAGCGCACTTGCGTTAAGCCGGTCTTTTACTTCATCCCAAAGTGCTGCCTTATGCAGGCTCTCTTCCACCACCTTGTCAAGGATACTTTTCTTCTTTATACCCTGAATTCGCAGTCCGTAGGAGATATTATCATATATGCTCTTAGGAAAGGGATTAGGTTTCTGAAATACCATCCCAATACGTCTTCTGAGTTCTGTAATATCCAAACTCCTTGAATATATGTCTGTTCCGTTATATAACATCTCCCCACTCACGCGGAACATCGGTACCAGGTCATTCATCCTGTTAAGACACCTGATAAATGTACTTTTGCCGCATCCGGAAGGTCCAATAATTGCTGTAACAGACTTGGCAGGTATTTCAAAATTAACATTTTTTAATGCCTGTTTATCACCGTACCAGGCATTAACCTCTTTTACCTTAAAGGCCATAATTGCTCTGCTCCATTATTATATTAAACCCAGTCTTTCTAATTAAGATCCTGGGAATGACATGAAAAGAATAAATAATAAAAGTCACCATCTTATCTTCTTTGAATACTTGTATCTGATCCATACTGCAATCGCATTCATAAGAAATGTTATTATCAAAAGCACTATTATACCGGCAGCCGCATCGGCGAAAAAGCCCTTCTGCGGCCTTGATACCCAGTTGAATATCTGTATTGGAAGTACCGTAAAAGGATCAAACAGCCCCTGAAAACTGATAAAAGGAAATTCCGAAGATATGGGACTTGTTGGTAAAAACGCTACATATGTAAGTGCTCCAATGGTAATGAGAGGGGCTGTCTCACCAACTGCCCTCGACATTGCGAGGATTATACCTGTCATGATACCCGGCAGGGCAGCAGGCAATACCTGATGTCTTATAGTTTGCCACTTTGTTGCTCCAAGGGCATATGACGCTTCTCTTATTGAAAACGGAATTGCCCTTAATGCCTCCCGTGTAGATAGAATTACTATTGGCAGCACGAGAATGGCAAGGGTAGCAGCACCGGAAATCACACTCCGCTCAAGTGACATAACCCTTACAAACAGCCCCAGTCCTAATAACCCGTAGATTATTGATGGCACTCCGGCAAGATTTGCTATATTTATCTCGATCAGGTTTGTCAGCCAGCTCTTTCTGCCGTATTCCTCCAGGTGCACAGCTGCCATAATACCAAGCGGTATTGCAAGCAGGGCTGTTATTACCATAATCCAAACTGTACCTATCCATGCAGAAAGTATTCCTGCAGCCTCAGGTTTCCTTGAGGGATAGCTTGTGAAAAATTGCCAGCCAAGCCTGCCTGCTCCATCAAGCACGATGTCAAGGATAAGTATCAATAGTATTGCCAGACCGATCAGGGTAGAAGCAAATCCTATAACATAAAAGGAGCTGTCAAACCATTTACTTAAGATTTTTCTATTCATGTTTTACTAACACCATGCAAAACAACAGCATTAACCAGAATGCAAAAAATAGCCTTTTAATACTCCTCTCTGAATCTTTTTCTGAACCAGTAGCTTACCATATTCAATCCAAACGTTACTACAAAAAGACTTATGCCAACTGCAAAAATAGTTCTATATTCAATTGTTCCGGTTGGAGTATCACCCAGACTTACCTGTACGATATAGGCCGTAACTGTTTCAATTGGAACAAATGGGTTCATCGTCAGCCTCGGCTGCTGACCTGCTGCTATGGCAACAATCATTGTCTCTCCCACTGCCCTTGATATGCCAAGTATGAAGGAGGCTGCAATCCCTGAAAATGCAGCAGGGACTACGACGCGTATTGCAACCTGCAGCCTCGTAGAGCCGAGTGCATAAGCGCCTTCCCTAAGCCCCATCGGAACTGCGTGCATTGCGTCCTCGCTGAGAGAGGAGATAATTGGAATTATCATAATCCCCATGACAATCCCCGGACTCAGGGCATTGAAACCTGATAAATTGGGGAAAATTTTTTGAAGGGCAGGTGTTACCAGCAGGAGGGCAAAGTAGCCATAGACTACTGTGGGAACAGCAGCCAGAATTTCCAACGCTGGTTTCACAACAGTCCTTACCCTGACAGAAGCATATTCACTCAGGTAGATTGCACTTGTCAGACCGATGGGAATTGCAACTACGACTGCAATTAATGTCGTAAGGAGTGTGCCGGCAAACAGCGGCATTATGCCAAAGTGTTTTTCAGCGAACAATGGAGTCCACTGAGTATCTGTAAGGAATTCTATAATCGAAACTTCTTTAAAAAATTCAAAGGTCTCAAACAATAGTACTGCAATGATTCCTGCTGTGATAAAAATTGAAAAGAGGGCGCTCAATAACAGCACCCCCTCGATAAGTCTTTCCTTTACTCTTCTGATTTGCTTAGACATTAAGATGCTCTCAAACTACTCTTTCTGCAAAAGCTCCTCAATCTTCACTCCAACCTGAGAACCATGTCCGCCAAATATAGAGCCAGTCTTTCGAGTAGTAAAACGTTTCAAAGCAAGATCATATGCCCTGTCAGGAAGTGCGATATATCCCACCTCTCTGGAAAGTTCTGCTGCATTTTTTAAGTAAAACTCGACAAACCTTTTGACCTCAGGACGTTCAGACGACTTCTTATTTACATAAATAAACAGTGGTCTTGATAACGGCTGATATATACCTTTTATAACATTATCATAAGTCGGGAGAACAGGCCCCTTGCCGTTTGCTGCATTCCCGTCATCAACAGGTACAAGTTTCAGGATCCCCTTATTGTTTTCATAGTATGCCACACCGGCAAATCCCAAAGCAAGGATATCCGTAGATATCCCCTGAACAAGAAGATTATCATCTTCACTCGATGTATAATCACCCCGGCTTGAATGCTCCTTTCCGACAATAGCTTCAGTAAAATAATCATATGTCCCTGAGTCAACGCCGGCTCCGTAAAGATGGATCTCCTTATCGGGCCAGCCTGCACGAATCTGATTCCATTTTGTTATCTTTCTCTGTGCAGCCGGCTCCCATAACTTCTTCAATTCCTTAACAGTGATATGATTTACCCAGTTATTCCCCGGATTCACCATTATGGCAAGTCCATCATAAGCGACCGGAAGCTCGATGTATTCAATTCCGTTCTTTTTACAGAGGATAACCTCAGAAGGCTTGATAGGACGTGAGGCATCCGCAATATCAGTTTCATCATTGCACAACTTCTTGAAACCTCCTCCTGTGCCGGATATTCCTACAGTAACCCTTGTCTTTCCTCTCTCTGCCCCCTGAAACTCCTCTGCAACTGCCTCAGTAATAGGATAGACTGTGGATGAACCGTCCACCTTAACTGTTACTGCGGGATATGCATTGGAAGTTACTGATATGCAAAATAATGTAACTGCCATACTAAGAAAAATTCGTTTCATCTTTCCTCCGATTTGTTTAAATGCCCCATAATCTTACAGGATTGCAACTAAAATGTTAAGCGTTATTCCGAAAATCACCCATTGCGAGTCCCGGCTCATGATCCTTCCTTAGAAGTAGAGTTGCGCCTGAAGCTGATACGTATCCTTAGTATCTGCACCGGCAAGCCATCCGCTCGCACTGCTGTCATACTTTGTACTGACACGGTTGAACCCTATCTTCATACTATGACCTTTCAAATACCAGTTGACGCCTAAGGTAGTAGTCTTTTCCTGATTATTATCGCTGTTTGAGTCCTGGTCATAGACCTCGTACCTTGCTACGGGTTCTAAATTGATCCCGGGTATTAAATAACCCGCCTGCAGGTACCACCCGGCTGGTTCTTTCTCGCTTTTTGAAGGATCTGTAGAGTCTTCCTTCCATGAGTTATACTCGAGTTGACCTGTGAAACCACCCCAGTGTCCCGATAAGTCCAGACCAGCAAGGGTCCTGTCTTCTTCATACGCTGTCGTCTTATACTCAATCCCCTTCTGGGTGGCATAGTTTGCACCAACTGTGAGGTGTTTCCCCTTGCCGAGGTGTGCATCGCTCTGACTTATCTCTGACCAGCCGGGTGGAGATACCTCAAACCTTGCAATATACAGCGGGCTCGACTTATGAACAGTGGTTCCCGTTGATATTGCGGAGTTCGGCTCCCATCCGTCTGATATTGCAAAGTTATAGGCAAAAAGACCTTCTGATATCCTGCCGGAAAACATTAGATTAGACTGGTAATAATCATCGAATAATTTTTTTGCTGCCTCAGTTGAAACCGGCCTCTCAACAATGAGCTGTTTTGATGATGACGATAAGGAGACCCTTGAGTACGGGAGCTTTGCCTTGCCAAATCTTACTCCGAGCAAGTCATTAAATTTGTAGTCAATATTTGCTATCTGTATTTTCACTTCATTAGCAGGTGACCCGCTCGATGATGCAAACCTACCGTTCTTATCTGCCTCAAAGACAAGGCTATACTTTAAATCTTTTACCATGCTGCCTCCGATCTCAAGACGCAGCCTTCTAAGGTAACCATCTATTTCAGATTCATAGGAAGTTCCGGCTTCATTTTTTACCAGGTCCCCCATATCCAGTCTGGGCTGTAGGCGTATCCTGAGACTGATGTCCGTATCATCGCTTATCTTAACCTTCATTCCCTTTGTCTCTTCTCCCATCGTGAAATCCTGGGCAAATGATGCAGTTGTCAGCGTTAGAATCGCGACAGGTGTCAGAAGCAGTTTTGCAAAATTCTTCATCTTACTATTTCCTCCTTAAATTGATTGTTATCGATCATCAGAACATGACCCGCGTTTATTATGTAATGTATTCTATGTTTGGACTGTTACCGGATTACAACGATAATGTTAAGATTAGGTTACAAATTACGTAGAATATGCAGTCTTATTTTGCCAATTGGAACAATGTTGAAGGTACCCAGCCTTCGTTGCCCAGCTCATCGGAAGCCTTCCACCAGATGCCTTCCTTTTCACCTGTGGGATACAGCATCATACCGACTTCCAAATCACGCACGACCGCTGCCTTGATGTTCGGATTTTCATACATTCTGCCAGGCTTCGCCATTGTTACAGATTGAGTGACATTATCTTCTTTTGCGTCCGGCTGGATCTGTTTCACATCTTCCACTAATTTAGCGAAAGCATCCAGGTAAGCCATTGTGATTACCTGGCCGATTTCGGTATTGGCGTAACTGTTAGCGCCGGCGGCTGCAAAGATGCCGAAGAATGCCCCGCCGCCGCCACCCCATCCAAGGTCAGTTTTTTTGGCGTGACCCTGCTGCAAAGATATCTGCTCGGTTGAACGAACGTCCGTCAAAGTCAATACCACGTCGGCGGTCTTGCTCTTAAGGCTGATGCCGCCAACGACAGCGCCGGCAACTCCGCCAAGCCAACCACCGACTGCCCCTCCGATATTTTTGCCGCCGGCACGAGTATTCTGATTTACAATGTCAGGAATAAGTACATAGTCTGCTGACTTCATCTGACCTTTTCCAACATTGGACCCTCCGCGAAGGTCTCCCCCACTCGCCAATTCTCGTTCCTTCTGTGCGGCAGCCAGTCCCTTTCCCCGATCAACCAGAGTGAAACATCTGGATTGCGATACAAATACCTTAATCAATGCTTCAGGTGATTCGAGGTTGAGTCCTGCCCACCAGTTGTTTTCCGGTTCAGTTACCGCCAGAGTGCCAATCTTTCTGTCGCATGATGGAATATCCGGTTCTTTCTTCTTATTGTCTGCAGCATTCGCATAGTTGAAGATGCCAAAACCAATGACAAGTACGATTGCTATCATCCCAGATCTAAAGATTTTTTCAGGCATTTATATTACCTCCCGCTTGGACAAGCGCAATTATCAGCAGTATCCCGGAGATGCCGCTCGTCCTGAAATCCGGTAAATGAATGAATTAATTCCTGTCAGGCCTCGGAGTCTTCTGAGTAGAAGGCGGAAGCATGGGCAGAGCAATCGAATTCATCTCGCCTGTCAGGGAATTTAAGAATGCTACGATATATCTTACTTCATCATCAGACAGCTTCGTGTTTAACTGTTTTTCACCCATTATCCTGACTGCCTCATCAAGGCTCCATACTTTGCCATCATGGAAATACGGGTATGTCAGGGCGACATTTCTCCAGGAGGCGACCTTGAAAACCTTCCTGTCCGCCTCTTTTTTTGTCACCTCGTATCTTCCCATATCATCACCATAGTCAAACTTCTGAAAACTGTCCCCGCCCATGGCTGGACCGCGGTGGCATGCGATGCAGCCTTTTGTAACAACAAGGTCAAGTCCCTTACGCTCGTCTGAAGAGAGTGCGTTCTTGTCTCCCTCAAGGAACCGGTCAAAACGAGATGGGGTCATAAGAGTCCTCTCAAATGCGGCGATTGCCCTTGCAACGTTTTCATAAGTAACCGGATTTTTCTCCTCCGGAAATGCCTTCTTAAAAAGAGAGACATATTCCGGTATGGTGTTTATACGTTCAAGAACGAGGTCCTTTGAAGATGCCATTTCTCCTGGATTGAGTACTGGCCCCTGGGCCTGCTCCTCTACATCTCTTGCGCGGCCATCCCAGAATTGAGTGAAATGCAGTGCAGCATTAAATACTGTAGGCGCATTTCTGTTACCTGACTTCCATCCATGCCCTATTGATGTAGGAAGGTTGTCTACACCGCCTGTTGTCAGATTATGGCAGGTATTGCAGCTGAAAAGTCCGCTCTTGGAAAGTCGTGGATCAATGAAAAGCATCGTTCCAAGTTTCAGCTTATCAGGGTTTAACGGATTCTCTGGGTTATCAATCATGTCAGAGACGGGCTGAAAGATAGTCTTATAAATATCATCTCCAGATGATTCAGACCAGGCAAATGATGGAATGATCAACGAAAGGATAAAAAAGACCATGAGTGTTTTTAACGAATTTTTTATTTTCATAATGCACCTCCGTATTCCCTTTAGTAAATAATTATTTTATAATAAATCATAAACGAGGAGGATTTTATATGCAAGTCATTATATTTATTGCCATGTTTGTGCTGTCCATTATTACCTGCCCTGCCTTCGCCGCGGATGAAGTTGGGACTAAGAGGACCGGGGCTGTTTCAGCGGCAGAGGAGATTATTCAGATGAGAAGTACACTTGCACAAAATTTTATAAGACCGGAAATGGAAATTACAGAGGAGACATTTAAGAATGTCTGCGGTGCAGTAGCTAAAAGAGTAAAAGAGATTATGGAAAAGGATGGGTATAAGATCAGACATGCCTCGGCCAAATACCGAAACCCGGTAAATGCGGCAACTACTGAGGAGATTAATATCCTCGAAACATTTGACCGCAACAGGGAAATCAAGGGCCAGTGGGATATTACTGAAACAGACGGGAAGAAATTCCAGCGGTATATGAAACCCATATTTGTAGAAGATGCCTGCCTCGCCTGCCACGGATCGAAGGACAAGAGGCCGCAATTCATAATAGATAAATACCCTGAGGACAGTGCATATGACTTCAATACGGGTGATCTCAGGGGTATGGTGGAGATTATGTTCCCGGAAAATTAATGCTGGTTAAGGCTGATCTGATGCAAATTATCAGACTGCTATGATGGCCTGTTTTCTATTTCGACCAGCTTAAATTTGCTTGTTACCCCCTTTACTATCTTTATATGATTTTGGGGGACTCCGAAGTAATCGCTTAACAACCTGACTAAGGCATCGTTAGCCTTGCCATTAACCGGCTGTTCCCTGACATGGGCAATGTAGTTTGTGTCATCCAACCGTTCAATATTGTTTTCTTTTCTTGAACCTGGTTTTATCCTGACTGAGATCTTCATGTGTCGAGTTTAACATAACTTGACATACATTTCTAAAGGATGTTAGTGTAACAATAAGTGCAGGGGACAGGAATGTCCCCGTGAAAGAGGCAGAGAAGGGGCTTACTTAATCTGGTATATGAACAGGAAACTCGGCATATTATTATCAACACCGCCAACTGATCAGAATTTTGAAACCGTCATCGGTCTCATATCTTCTGCAAGGCGTAATAATGTATGCGTTTATCTGTACTTAGATGACGAGGGCGTAGAGTGTATTAATGATAACAGGCTGGTGTCCATGTCAGGAAATGAACTTAAGTTGTCAGTGTGTGCCTATGGTGCGCAAAAGAAGGGCATAGAGCCGAGTGACATAGCAATGTTTGGCGGGCTTGCGGTTTTATCAGAACTTATTAGTGCATGTGACAGGTTTATTGCATTCGGATAAAAAATGAAGATTATTTTTCTTATACGAAGCAGTCCCTGTGAGAGTCATAGACCGGCAGAGGCCATCAGGATTGCCGCCGGACTGGGAACTGGTAATAACTCTATTAAGGTCATATTATTCGGTGAATCGGTACGAATACTGTCTTCAGACGATTATGACCTGGAAGATATTGATATAATTGAAAAGTTTCTTCCTATAATTGTAGATTGGGAAATACCGCTTTATGTTGATAAGGGGTCATTGACAGGAACAGATCTGAAGAAAAGTCCATATTCGTATCACACAGTTGACAATGAAGAGGTGTCGGAAATTCTTGCGGGCGGACATAGTGTCTTCGTATTCTGAATGTAGAGGTTTATAAAAGTACCTTCTCCCTCCGGGAGATGGGACAGGTGAGGGTCGGTATTGCGGGATGAAACCAATTCTGCATATTGTTAAGAACCGCGACGATAAGCAGGCTATAGATATTATCAGCACTCAGGCGAGAGACAATGCTTACGGTGTAGCCGTAGTATTCATTCAGGATGCGGTGTCTTCACCGCCTGTTGCTGATGCGAGATCGTGTGCCCTCATGCAAGATACGCAGACGTCTGGTAAGACTTATAAGGTTAATCCTGAAGTTGAAGTCATAAGCAGCGATGATCTTCTTAAATTGATATTTAGTGTCGAGTCAATTACAGTCTGGTAGGACAGGTCATTAAAGGGGGACCAGTCATTGGATAATGACAGAATACAGAAAGTATATGACAATTATGCAGTCTTCTATGATGCCATATTCGGGAAGCTTTCAGATGTCGTCAGGATTGCGGCTATGGATCGTCTGACGTTGAAACCGGGAGACAGGGTATTGGAGGTTGGTGTTGGGACCGGTCTTTCACTGCCCCGATTTCCTTCTTTCTGCCGTGTTCACGGGATAGATATGTCAGAAGAGATGATAAGGCGGGCTCACAAGAGGATTGATAAACATGGACTTTCCAATGTGGTAATAGAGAGAATGGATGCCTGTAAAATGGATTTTCCGGATGACTCATTTGATGCAGTATTTGCGGCCTTTCTTGTGTCAGTAGTGCCTGATCCGGGAAGGTTACTGTCGGAGATCAAACGGGTTTGCAAAAAGGGCGGCCTGATAACTATGGTTAATCATTTCAAGAGTAATAATAAGGTTTTATCATCCATAGAAAAAGCTATCTCCCCATTTTGCAGTAAACACCTTGGCTTTCGAACTGATCTGCCGCTCTCATTCCTCCTCAATGACAAGGAATTGAAATTAGTAGCAAGGAAACGTCCTTCACCCGTAAGTATATGGGAAGTTGTCGAGTTCTGTAATATGAAGAAAAGAGGCAATTAATATGACCAGAAAACACATCTTTGATGAAATGGATGATCTCCACTGGGAAATGGAGAGGATGTTTAACAGCCTTTTCAACCCAAAACACCCCTTTCACATTCTCGCTGACCGTCTATGGAAACCACTTACTGATGTATATGAACTTGAAGATGATATTATCATTAAGGTAGAGGTGCCGGGCGTTGAGAAAAAAGATGTTTCAATTACTATTGAAGGTAAACAGATTGCTATTCGCGGTTCAAGGAATTATCCTAAACAGATGCCTGGTATAATTTACCACCAGATGGAAATAAACTACGGGGAATTTGAGCGTATTATTCTTTTACCTGAGGTTTATGAGGCAGACCAGGTTTCTGCAGAGCTGAAAGATGGTTTTTTATGTATAAAAATAAGAAAAGAGAGGAACCCAGACTGAGTATATCGTAATCTGACCGAGGGGACTATACAGGATATGGTTGTATCCAAGATAAAAGAAAAGGTATTTAAGAATTCGCATGACGATGCAGTGAAAGGAAGAGCAGATATTCCTGATACACTTCCGGTTATCCCTGTGAAGGATACAGTGCTGTATCCTTATACCGTAATCCCGCTTTTTGTTACAGAAGAAAAGTCCATTAAAGCAGTTGAGCAGGCCTTTGAGGCAAAACGTATAATCGGTGTAGTTACGATTAAGTCTAAGGATGAGGGAGATGTTGGTCCGGGTGACCTTTACTCCATTGGTTCAGCAGCGGTCATTCATAAGATGCTCAGGATGCCGGAAAAGGGAATGGCTTTAATCGTCCAGGGTCTGGCCAAGATCGCTATAAAGGAGTATATCTCGGAAGACCCCTTTTTAAATGCCTCGATAGAGATCATCATAGAAGAGCCGGTTAAGAATACGAGGATTGAGGCGCTGATGAGGACTGCTGTTGCACAGACCCAGAAGATGATTTCCCTGGCGCCTTACCTGCCGGAGGAATTACAGGTTACTGCAATAAACCTGGATGATCCGATTAAGCTTGCATATCTGATTGCAACAATAGTGAGGATGCCGATACATGAGCGTCAGGAACTTCTTGAGCTGGACAGTGTAGAAGAAAAGCTCAACCGTATTGTATCTGTTCTCACCCGTGAGGTTGAACTTCTTGTACTTGGTGGAAAGATACAAACACAGGTGCAGAGCGAGATGACCAGGGCCCAGCGGGAATATTATCTTAGAGAACAGCTTAAGGCGATTAAGCAGGAGCTGGGAGAGACTGATGAGAGGGTTCAGGAAAGTAATGAGATAAGGGACAGGCTTGCTGAGGCGAAGCTTCCCGAAGAGGTAATGAAAGAGGCTGAGAGGGAATTGAGCCGCCTTGAGAAGCTGCCGACCGCGTCACCGGAATATAACGTTATAAGGACATACCTCGACTGGATAATGGACCTGCCGTGGAACAAGAGTACAGAGGACAATCTGGATCTGCAACGGGCTGAGAAGATTCTTAATGAAGACCATTATGACCTGGAGAAGGTAAAAGAGAGGATTATTGAATATCTTGCAGTAAGGAAACTTAAGAAAGATACAAAAGGCCCTATATTATGTTTCGTTGGTCCACCCGGTGTTGGAAAGACCTCCCTCGGGCAGTCCATAGCGAGGGCCCTTGGCAGGCAATTTATCCGGATGTCGGTAGGCGGCATGCGTGATGAGGCAGAGATCAGGGGGCACAGGCGGACATATATCGGTGCGCTTCCCGGCCGCATCATCCAGAGCATCCGCAGGGCAGAGTCGAACAACCCCCTGTTCATGATTGATGAGATTGATAAAGTAGGATCGGATTTCCGTGGTGACCCTTCATCTGCTTTACTTGAAGTCCTGGATCCGGAGCAGAACTTCTCTTTCCGGGACCACTATATGGATCTCCCCTTTGACTTGTCAAAGGTAATGTTTATAACAACAGCCAATGTTATCCAGACTATACACCCTGCCTTGAAGGACAGGATGGAGGTGCTGGTCCTGGCAGGATATACAGAAGAGGAAAAACTGGGAATAGCTCAGAACTATCTTGTGCCGCGGCAATTGAAAGAGCATGGTTTGACTAATGATAATATTGAGTTTAAAAAGGAGTCACTGCTTAAGATTATATCAGGATATACAAGAGAGGCGGGGGTCAGGAATCTTGAGAGGGAGATTGCCACAGTCTGCAGGAAGGTTGCAAAAAAAGTAGCAGGCGGCAAGACGACAAAGGTTACAGTTAATGCCGATGACCTCAGCACCTTTCTTGGAGCAAAAAAGACTTACCCGGAGGTAGCAAAGAGGACGGCTGTTCCAGGAGTGGCAACAGGACTTGCGTGGACTGAAACAGGCGGTGATATCCTGTTTATCGAGTCAACCAGGATGCCGGGCAACAAAGGTTTTACACTTACAGGTCAATTAGGTGACGTGATGCAGGAATCTGCAAAGGCCGCCCTGAGTTATGTCCGTTCCAAGACCAAAGAACTTGGAATAGAGGAGAAATTTTTTGACACTAATGACATACATCTTCACGTCCCGGCAGGTGCAATTCCCAAAGATGGGCCTTCTGCCGGGGTAACTATGATATCGTCCCTTGTCTCACTGCTTACAGGCCGGCCTGTAAGTAATGAAGTGGCTATGACGGGCGAGATTACCTTGACGGGTCTTGTCCTTCCCATAGGAGGGATAAAGGAGAAGATTCTTGCTGCCAGACGGGCAGGGATAAAGACTGTGATCCTTCCAAAAAGAAATGAAGCAGATCTGGAAGACATCCCTGAAGAGCTCAGAAAGGATATGAATTTCGTGTTTGTGGAGAATGTGGATGAGGTGCTGAAGGCAGCGTTAGTTAAATAGAGTTAAATAGTCGCTGACCTATTTAACTCAAATAAGTCGCTGTCCCTATTTAACGTTTTTTTTCATGGAAAAGAGAGAAGCCGAGACACGTATCAGTGAACTCAGAGAAGAGATAAATTACCACAACTACCTATATTATGTTTTAGACTCACCTGAAATATCTGATGCGGAATATGACAGGCTCATGAGTGAGCTTGCAGATCTGGAAAGATCATTTCCTGAACTGATTACTCCTGATTCGCCTACTCAAAGGGTTGGTGCTCAACCCCTTAAAGAATTCAAGTCTGTTACTCATACCATACCTATGTTAAGCCTGTCCAATACTGAGACAGAAGAAGATACGATTGAGTTTGACAGGCGTATCAGGCGATTGTTGAAAGTTTCTGAAGGCCAGTCGATAGACTATGTAGCAGAAACCAAACTGGACGGGCTTGCAGTAGAGGTTGTATTTGAACATGGCCGGTTCACTGTAGGCTCAACACGTGGTGATGGTTTTACCGGAGAGAATGTGACATTAAACCTGAGGACTATAAAGACCATCCCCCTTAACCTTATAGGAAAGCATGAGGAGGTGCCGGCGAGGCTTGAGGTTCGAGGAGAGGTATTTATGAAGCTGCAGGATTTCAGACAGATGAACAGGGAGCGGGAAGAAGCAGGTGAGTCAATCTTTGCCAACCCGAGAAATGCTGCCGCGGGTTCACTTCGCCAGCTTGATCCCGGGGTTACTGCAAGGCGCCCTCTGGATATATTCTTTTATGGGACTGGTGAGGTGACTGGAAAAAGTTTTGTATCTCACTGGCAAGTCCTCAGCATGTTGAAAAAATGGGGGCTTAAGACAAATCCATTAAACAGGTTGTGTCATGGGATAAATGATGTAATCGGTTATTACAAAGAGATCGGGAATATGAGGGATACCCTCGGGTATGAGATAGATGGAGTAGTTGTCAAGGTTAATGACCTCAGCCTTCAGGAAAATCTGGGAAATGTAGCACGCAGCCCCAGGTGGGCTATTGCTTACAAATTTGAACCGAGGCAGGCTACAACTAAGATACTGGATATTCAGGCGCATGTAGGAAGAACAGGCATCCTTACGCCGGTTGCCATTTTGGAGCCTGTCAGGATCGGAGGGGTAACAGTCAGCCGGTCTACACTACATAACCAGGATGAGATAGACAGGAAGGATGTGCGGATTGGCGACTGGGTGCTGGTACAGCGTTCAGGTGATGTAATACCAGGGGTTGTCAAGGTGATCACTGCAAAAAGGACCGGAGATGAAGTACTATACACGATTCCCGACAAATGCCCTGTCTGCGGTTCAGATGTAATGAAGGAGGATGTTTACTACAGATGTACGGGGATTAATTGCGCGGCACAGTTAAAGGAGAGGATCAGGCACTTTGCGTCAAGACGGGCTATGGATATAGATGGACTTGGAGAAAGGCTTATAGACCAGCTTGTTGACAAAGGACTTGTAAAAAATGTCTCAGATATATATTATCTTACTAAGGATGAG
This sequence comes from uncultured Nitrospiraceae bacterium, assembly GCA_964611625.1. Classification (GTDB taxonomy): domain Bacteria; phylum Nitrospirota; class 9FT-COMBO-42-15; order HDB-SIOI813; family HDB-SIOI813; genus RBG-16-43-11. The sequence goes on from CAZTAM010000001.1 coordinate 321,398, forward strand.
ATAGCTGGCCTGGACAGAATGGCTGATAAGTCGGCCGGAAACATAATAAATGCCATTGAAATAAGTAAGGGCAGAGAGCTTTCGAGGGTAATATTAGCGCTCGGGATCAGGCATGTGGGTGAACAATTGGGAAAGATTCTGGCCCGCAGCTTTGGAAGTATAGAAGCGTTAATGGCTGCCGGAGAAGAAGATCTCACTACTGTGGAGACGATAGGTCCGGAGATAGCACAGAGTGTAGTCAATTTCTTCAGTCAGCGAAACAACTCTATAGAGATCGAGAGGTTGCGGGAGGCTGGAGTAGCGTTTCCTGCTGCATCCCAAAAAAAAGAAGGCAAGCTGGCAGGCAGGGTTTTTGTGTTGTCAGGGACACTAAGATCTTTTACACGGGACGAGGCTAAAGAGAGGGTTGAATCTTTAGGCGGCCATGTTGCATCAACTGTAAGTAAAAACACTGATTTTTTGGTTGCAGGAGAGAATCCTGGTTCTAAGGCGCGAAAGGCAAAGGAACTTGGCATAAATTTGATTTATGAGGATGAGTTCCTTAAAATGCTTTAATACATTATCCTTCACCACGGCGTGGTAGTATAATCGCGGAGATTTTCAAGTGAAACTTAACTAAGGAGGTTTATATCATGTTCACCAGGGAAGAACTGACACGGCTTAACACAATCAAGGGTAACGGGGAGCTATTTACTACGGTTTATCTAAATGTAAATCCGGTAACAAACCCCAAGGGGGAATATTTTATTGCCTTCAGAAATATGGTCAAGCCGGAATTAGAAAAGTTGAGCAATACTGATCAAAAGGCTGTCAAGGAAGATGTCAAAAAGATTGAGACATATTTGAAAAGCGCAAAGACTGAATTTAAGAAATCGCTCGTTATTATATCATCCACTCAATTGGACATGTGGGAGGTCTATCACCTGTCTGTTCCTTTGAAAAATCAGGTTGTAATTGACAGGACCCCATATTTGAAGCCCCTTACAAGCATTATGGAACAGCACCGCAGTTATGCAGTAGCCCTTGTAGACAGGGTCCACGCAAGGCTTTTCAATATTCAGCTTGGTGAGATTGCGGAGTATGCGGAACTCTTTACACCGGATATCCCCGGCAAGCATAAAAAAGGCGGATGGCAGGGAAGGGATGAGAACAGGTTCAGAAGGCATATTGACCAGCATATACACTTTCACCTGAGGGATGTTGTGACGAAGCTTGAAGGTCTGCTTAGCAGGGGTGAAGTAAGTCATATAATAACAGGCGGTTCAGAGGAGTCTCTCCTTCTGTTCAGCAAGATGCTCTCTCAGCCTGTAACAGCAAAGACAGCCGGTATGTTCACTGCAGACATGCATGCAGGAAATGATGAGATCCTTGAAAAATCCATGCAAATTATACGTGGAATAGAAAAGAACGGCGAAGAAGGACTCGTTGAAGAGCTGGTTACACGCGCGAGCAAGAATGGTTCTGCTGCAGCAGGTCTTGAAGACGTCCTCGCTCAGATGCAGAAGGGAAATATCCATCACCTCATTTACCTCGAAGGTTTCAGATCGTCCGGGAATGCGTGTGCAACCTGTAATTTCCTTACCGTGCAGCCAATTGATTCCTGTCCTTTCTGTAATATTAATATGGAGAGAGTAGAGCACCTGATTGATTTTGCAATCCAGAGGGCAATAGACCAGGGCGCTGAAATATCGGCAATTGCAGAGAATGTGAAATTGGCGGAAGCGGGGAGCATAGGGGCATTGCTTCGGTATTAAAAAAACGGGCCGGTATTATCATTCACTAAAGGAAAAGATGATGCCGGCCATCAATTTTTAATACCGTTCTATATCTTTCCATTTGAATCGGTTAAACCTTTCGTGCCTGATAAACAAATTTAGCTGCAAAAAACTCATCATAATTTAACAGCAGGAATATGTAGTATATAATATCTGTAACAGGAGGATTTTATGGCAAAAGACCCTGTCTGCGGGATGGACATAGAGCCGGAGGAGGCGGCAGGTGAGAGCACATACAAAGGTGAGACAATATACTTCTGTGCACTCCGTTGTAAGGAACGCTTTGACGCGGACCCGGAGTCATACATGGAAGGCGCTGAAGAAACGAAGAGAGAGGATGCAGCAGCAGATAGCGGAGTTATCTACACATGCCCCATGCATCCGGAAATCCTGCACGAAGGACCTGCCTCCTGTCCCAAATGCGGCATGGCCCTTGAGCCGTCAGAACCTGTCATGTCTCAGGCAAAGACAGAGTGGATATGTCCCATGCACCCTGAGATTGTTCGTGATGTTCCCGGCAGCTGCCCCATCTGTGGTATGGCCCTCGAGCCTCGAACTGCTGAGCTGACGGAGGAAGAAAAGAACCCGGAATTAATTGATATGACTCGCCGGTTCTGGGTTAGTGTCGTTCTGACGATTCCGGTAGTTGTAAATACTATGTCTGCACACATCCCAGGCCTGTCCTTAAGACATTTCATTTCATCAGAGGTGCTCATGTGGCTGGAATTTTTGCTGGCTACACCTGTCGTAATATGGGGAGGATGGCCCTTTTACGGTCGCGGCGTTCAATCGGTAACAAACCGCAGTCCAAATATGTTTACCCTGATCAGTCTTGGTGTAAGTGTGGCCTATCTCTATAGTTTTATTGCCACTTTTTTTCCGGGGATATTTCCTGTGTCCTTCAGGGGTGAAGGCGGTGAGGTGGCTGTATATTTCGAGGCGGCAGCAGTTATTGTGACACTGGTCCTCCTCGGGCAGGTCCTGGAACTAAAGGCAAGAAGTCAGACCGGAGCAGCCATTAAAGCACTTCTAGGATTAGCCCCAAATATTGCACGCCGTATCAGGGAGGATGGTAAGGAAGAGGATGTGCCTCTCGATCAGGTACACCCCGGTGATTTACTCCGCATACGTCCCGGGGAAAAAGTGCCCGTGGATGGGGTGGTTATTGAAGGAACTAGTTCTGTTGATGAATCAATGATAACAGGGGAGCCTATCCCGGTTGAAAAGACTGCGAATGACCGTGTTATCGGGGCTACCATTAACGGTACAGGGGCGCTGATAATGAAGGCTGAAAAAGTAGGCGCAAAGACATTGCTGGCGCAGATAGTCCGGATGGTGGCAGAGGCACAGCGCAGCCGAGCACCTATACAGAAGCTTGCTGATCTGGTAGCCGGCTACTTTGTTCAAATTGTAGTAGCTATTGCTGTCATAACCTTTGTAGTCTGGGCGTGGATAGGACCGGATCCCCGTTTTGCACATGCTATAATAAATGCCGTTGCAGTGCTCATCATTGCATGCCCCTGCGCCCTTGGGTTAGCGACACCAATGTCAATTATGGTGGCTGCTGGAAAAGGTGCGATGATTGGTGTACTCTTCAGGAATGCCGAATCAATTGAAGTGATGCGGGATGTGGATACACTTGTGCTGGACAAGACAGGAACACTTACTGTAGGTAAACCCAGGCTCATGCAGGTATATACTTCAGAGGGATGGGAAGAAAAGTTACTCATTTATTATGCAGCAAGCCTTGAAAGGGGGAGCGAGCATCCACTGGCTGCAGCTATCGTCGCAGGAGCAGAAGAGAGGGAAATCGTCCTGACAAAGACGGAGTCCTTTAAGTCAATACCCGGTAAGGGTGTATCCGGACAGGTAGACGGTCATGCCGTAACTCTCGGTAATTTAAAACTGCTTGGTGATATGGGTATTGATTCAGGCGGGGTTTCAGAGAGGGCGGAGAATATGCGCTCTGACGGGCAGACGGTAATGTTTACTGTGATTGATAATAAGATTGCCGGCCTGATAGGCGTAGCCGATCCTGTCAAGGAAACAACTCACGAGGCAATTCAGAAGCTTCATGCAGAGGGAGTAAAGATTGTAATGCTTACAGGTGACAGCCGTACGACTGCCAATGCCGTGGCACAGAAACTTGGAATAGATGAGGTGGTTGCGGAGGTGCTGCCGGACCAGAAGGCTGAAGTAATAAAACGATTTCAGAAGGAAGGACGCATAGTTGCAATGGCAGGTGACGGTATAAACGATGCCCCTGCGCTTGCACAGGCTCAGGTGGGGATAGCAATGGGGACCGGCACTGATGTAGCGATGAAAAGCGCAGGCGTTACCCTTGTAAAGGGGGATCTGAGGGGTATAGTTCGGGCAAGGCTTTTGAGTAAATCAACAATGAGTAATATCAGGCAGAATCTTTTTTTTGCATTTGGTTATAACGCACTGGGTGTTCCCATAGCGGCAGGAATACTGTACCCGTTCTTCGGTATTCTATTAAGCCCTGTTATAGCAGCGGCTGCAATGAGTTTCAGCTCAGTGTCAGTTGTAAGCAATGCCCTCAGGTTGCGGCGAGTAAAGCTGTAATATGGCAGGTAAGGAGGTTTTTTTACATTGCATATTAGGATAGTAATAATATAAGGAGGAGCCATGAGAAAAAAAACTCAGGTACTAAATCCAATATACAATCTTCTTCCCGGGGAAGTTGAGGGATTTGACTCCCTTGCCGAACTTGCCCTTGATCTGCGCTGGTCGTGGAATCACGCTGCTGATGACGTGTGGCGTAGTCTTGACCCGGGTCTTTGGGACCTTACTAATAACCCATGGGTTGTACTGCAAACTGCCTCGCGAGACAGGCTCCAGCGGGTGTTGGCAGATCCCGAACTACGTAAGAGAATAGATTCACTTATTCAGGCAAAGCGGAGTGCAGAGGAGGCGCCCGCATGGTTTCAGAAGAATCATTTGAATTCACCTCTAACCTGTATTGCCTACATAAGCATGGAGTTCATGCTGAGTGAAGCGCTCCCTATCTACTCCGGAGGGCTTGGCAATGTGGCAGGCGATCAGCTTAAGGCTGCAAGTGATCTGGGTGTGCCTGTAGTTGGAGTCGGTTTACTTTTTCAGCAGGGATACTTTCGACAGTTAATTGATAAGGACGGGGCCCAGCAGGCACTATTTCCATATAATGATCCCGGACAATTGCCTATTATGCCTTTGCGGCACCCGAACGGGGAGTGGCTCCGGCTGGAAGTTCCTCTGCCAGGTTATCCAGTCTGGCTGCGTGCATGGCAGGTAAAGGTTGGCAGGGTGAAGCTTTTCCTGCTGGACAGCAATGACGCGGCTAATTTACCCGCACACAGGGGCATTACCAGCGAACTGTATGGTGGTGGTCCTGAATTACGGCTCAAGCAGGAACTTGTCCTCGGGATTGGCGGCTGGCGGCTGCTCTGTGCACTCGGCATCAAGCCTGAAGTCTGTCATTTGAATGAAGGACACGCGGCCCTGGCAGTACTTGAACGTGCGGTTTGCCTGATGAAAGAGACCGGACTCTCTCTTGAAGAAGCTTTATCTGCAACGCGCGCAGGAAATATTTTTACTACCCATACTGCAGTAGCAGCAGGGTTTGACCGTTTTAATCCTGAACTTATCGGACATTATCTTGGTGGATATGCCCATAACGAGCTTGGCATATCACTACATGAACTATTAGCGCTTGGCCGCAGTAACCCTAATGATGCAAAAGAGGATTTCAGTATGGCCCTCCTTGCAATCCGCGGGAGCGGGGCAGTCAATGGGGTTAGCCGCCTGCATGGAAAAGTCAGCCGTCATCTGTTTGAACCTGTTTTCCCTCACTGGCCGCAGGATGAGGTGCCTGTTGGACATGTAACAAACGGTGTACATACACCGAGTTGGGATTCGGCCGCTGCAGACGAGTTTTGGACAGCTGCCTGCGGCAGCGACCGCTGGCTTGGCACTATGGAGGACCATGAAAAAAAGGTTTACTGTATTCCTGATTCGGAATTCTGGAAACTTCGTGCAATAGCGCGAAAGTCTCTTGTTGAGTTTGCCAGAGAGAGGTTGTCCCGGCAACTCAGGGCAAGCGGACACTCACAGGAGGAAATAGAGAATGCCCGGGATATCTTTGATTCAGATACCCTGACACTGGGATTTGCACGACGGTTCGCAACTTATAAGAGACCCAATCTGCTTCTGCACGACCCGGAGCGTCTGCTTCGTTTGTTGACTAATCCAGATCGTCCTGTTCAATTAATAATTGCCGGCAAGGCACATCCTGCTGATGAAGAAGGCAAGGCAATGATTAAACAGTGGATGCATTTCCTGAAGCGTCCGGAAGCAAGACAGCATGTAATCTTCCTCAGTGACTATGATATGCATCTGACAGAGTATCTGGTTCAGGGTGTCGATGTCTGGATCAACACACCCCGGCGTCCTTGGGAGGCCAGTGGAACAAGCGGTATGAAAGTGCTTGTCAATGGAGGTATCAATCTTTCTGAATTGGATGGATGGTGGGCCGAGGCATATACACCGGAAGTCGGGTGGGCATTGGGTGACGGCAAAGAACATGGCATCGATCCTCTTTGGGATGCATCCGAAGCCGAAACCCTTTATACCCTGCTTGAACGTGAAATTGTACCGGAATATTACACGAGGGATGAGAATGGTATCCCAGTTTCCTGGGTAGCACGCATTCGGGAGAGTATGTCTAAATTGACACCGAAATTCTCCGCCAATCGAACGGTTCGTGAGTACACTGAACGATACTATCTTCCTGCAGCGGCTGCCTATCGTGACCGTTTGGCTGACAAGGGTGAGGCGGGCAGGCAAATAGTCAATTGGCGGCGCAGACTTGAACACCGCTGGAGTAAGATTCGCTTCGGAGAAATGAAGATTGAAACTAATGATGGCCAGCATCACTTTGACATTCAGGTTTATCTAGATGATCTCGACCCTGAGGCTATCAGGGTCGAGCTTTATGCTGACGGGATGAATGGTGAAGGCATGGTAAGAAAAGAGACGAAACTGATTCGCAAACTCATAGGTACATGCGGTGGTTATATCTACAGCACGGCTGTGTCTGCTGACCGTCCGGCTTCAGATTATACCGCTCGGGTGATTCCTTACTTCAGCGGTGTATCAGTGCCTCTTGAGTATGCCCGCATCTTGTGGTACCGGTAATGTGACTCCCTGAGAGAGGGCTCTTGTACCTTAATCTTCCTTTAATTTTTCATCAGTATAATTATATTAAAGACAGAGGATTAAAGGGAGGTGAGAATTATGGCTACTGACGTTAAAATATATGCCTTAATTTCAACAGGATTATTTGTAGCTTATCTGGCGATGGCAGTTGCAGTTTCTTATCTTAGCTGAAATAACAATAGGGTTTGTTGTGCAATCCAGGCGTATAGGTTAAAATGCGTTCTGTGAAAGAGGGCACGACCTTATCGCAGGTTCTAAGAGACCGGATTTTATCATGTGGAAATATACCCTTCACAGACTTCATGGAAGCTGCCCTTTATTATCCTGAACTCGGATACTATTCTTCTGAAAAGGTAAAGATAGGTAAGGCAGGAGATTATTTCACTTCGACATCAGTTCATAAGGTCTTTGGAGAACTGATCTGTAAACAACTTGAAGAGATGTGGCAAATTACCGGCTGCGGGGAATTTACCATCGTAGAGATGGGGGCCGGCGATGGTACACTATGTTCAGACATCCTGAGTGCAGCAAAAGAGAAGTACCCGTCTTTTTATAAAACACTCCAATACATAATTATTGAAGAGAGCGAGGGGCTTCGCAAGGCACAGAAAGAACGGCTTGTCAGGGGAGGATATTGTGCTGAAACCATTGTTGCCCTTCGGGTAATTGAGGGTCAGGAGATTCCTCAACAAATTAGGGATGACAGTATTATTTATGGCAACAGTATAAATGACGGTGAGAGTAATAAGGACAATGAGGAAGAATTTTCGGGTAAAAATAAATTAAGGTGGACCGACGCATCAGATCCTGTTTTCCATGCCGGGATTACAGGGTGTTTTCTATCTAATGAACTTATTGATGCCTTCCCGGTTCATATTGTTGAACAGAAAGATGGTAAATTAAGAGAGGTATTTGTAGGTATGAAGGATGATGCCTTTACTGAAGTTCATGATGAATTATCATCACCGGAGATTGAGGACTATTTTAAAAGATTGGGAATCGAACTCCAGGAAGGTCAGCGGGCTGAGGTTAATCTCAGGGCAGTAGAATGGATGAAGTGGGTGGCAAGTTCATTGAACAAGGGGTTTGCGATAACGATAGATTATGGCTATCCTGCAGAGGAGTTATATTCGCCTGACCGGAACAGGGGAACTTTGCTCTGTTATTACAAACACAGGGTTGTAGAGGATCCTTTTATCAATATCGGAGAGCAGGACATGACGAGCCATGTTGATTTTACAACACTGATGATGACAGGAGAAGGTTGCGGGCTGATGAAAGCCGGTTTTACGGATCAGATGCATTTCCTGTTCGGATTAGGGATCGGGAAATGTATCGAAGAAATAAGTGAAAAGTCATACACCGAGACAGATGCCTTAAATGAGAGACTCCTTATCAAGAACCTGATTATGCCTGGCAGGATGGGAAATGTATTCAAGGTACTTGTTCAGTATAAGGGGTTTGATTCAGTGCCTGTATTAAGCGGCCTCAATAAGAACCCGTTTGCTTTTTAAATCCTACCGCAATTACATAGACCATAAGGGCCATCGTCAAAACAAGAGATATCGCTCCTATAGGGGCAAGGTTGATTGCAAAACCTGCGCCTATGCCTGTAAGGTAGAGCATGCCGGAATGGAAAATCGCCCCTATCAGCAGCAGAATGCTTACTGTCTGAGCCAGTCCTGACGAAATTTCCAGCTGACATAATATGTAACCTATGACTATGTTTAAGAAGGACTCTAAATTACCATGAGCATGTGCAGCTACCAACAAATCATGCAAAGGGTTTTCTTCCGTTTCCGGACCGGCTTCCATAGCTTGTGAGGCAATATACATTCCGAGCAGCAATGTTGTAATAAAATATGCAAAACCGAAAATCATATTCTTCTTTCCGATCTCGTTTTTCATGTTTTATTCTCCCTTTATATACTCAGTTGTACTTCCGGTTTACCAACTTCCTGGTTGTTAAGAAGTCGATGAGGCTTAGGGTATGATGCCTCCCTGCTCGATAGGATAGTTCATTTTTTTATATTCCAGGATTCCACCCTTAATATTATATACCTTTTTGAACCCAGCATCAGAGAGGATCTTGCCTGCTGTCTTACTCCTCCTGCCGGAGCGGCATAAAATATATATTTCATTGTTCTCAAGACCCTTGAGTTCATTTAGGCGGTCTTTTAATTCTTCAACTGGAATCAGTCTGTTCGTAGACGGTATATGGAGTTCCCGGTATTCATCACGAGTCCTTACATCAAGAAGGTAAATGCCGCTATCGTTTTGCGATTTCTCATAAAACTCCGACACAGTAACATCTTTGTACTGCTGCGGGCCTGCGAACACAAATTGATTGAAACCGTAAATTAACATTACAAGGACGAGCAGGATGAATACTAATTTAAATTTATAATCCATAATCATTATCATAGTATATATTGGGCATTAATGTAAATAACAATTGTTAAGAAATTTTCAGATACAAATGACTTGATTTGTTATTAAGGCTCAGATAAGATGCTGTCCAGTATGGTAGATTAACGGAGAAATAGATGAGCGAGGAAGAAGAAACCCAGAGTCCGCCAGACAAGAGAAGATATTTAAGAGAACCTATTATAGTTTTTAAGGTAACAGAAGATACTAAACTGCAGCCGCTGTTTGGTTATGCCAGAGATATAAGCAGGGGAGGTTTCTTCGTTGCATCCATCAATCCCCGTGAACCAGGCGATAGATATAATATATCCTTTCAGATACCTAACACAGATATTAAGGTCAGGTGTCAATGCGAGATAGTATGGTCAAGGAGATACAGCAATTCTGGCAAAATTGAACCAGGTTATGGAGTCAGGTTTACAGATATAGATGAAGATATTGCTGTGGCTATTGATAACTGGGTATCAGGACAGAGTAAGTGAGAAGACATCGGCAGTTGGTGTCTTGCCATCCGGTCCCCGCCCGCCCAGGAGATAGATGGTATTGCCGATAGATGCCACGCCCATAACTATACGTCCTTCCTTCAATTGATCTGTTTCAACCCAATCATTATGATTTGGTTCAAGGCAGACGACGCGATTTTCGATCTTATTGCCGTCTTTGCCGCCAAAAATGAACAGTCTATTGTTATGAGCTAATGCCCCTAATCCTGCAGCAGGCCTTGGAAGCCTTATGCCTGATTCACTCCATTTGTTTGCAGATGGATCGTAAGAGTCAATGATGTCAAAGTTCAGAAATCCCTCCTTCCTGAGACCGGCGCCCCCCATGACCAATATTTTGTCATCTGCAACTACTGATGCAGCTGCAAAACGGGGTTCAGGCATCGGGGCAATCTCATGCCATACGGACTTTTCTCGGTCAAATGCCTCACAGAATGAGAAGCCTGGGTCAGTCATGGGACCGCCATTCGTGGCATCAGGATGGTGGCCACCGAATACGTAGATTTGATTATTGCAGACTGCGGAGGCTGGATAATCATGCGGCATAAGCATGTCAGGTCCGCTTGTCCAAGTGTTTTTTTCAGTGTCATAGATTTCTACAGTCCTGAAAAACTTGAACCTTCCGTCCGGGAGCCTGAGGCCTCCGCCCATAACGTATATTTTGTTATCAAGGACAGCAGCTGCTGAACCTGAGCGAACAGTCGGCATATCCTTTCCTTTTAGCCAGATATCCTTTTCAGGGTCGTATACCTCTGTACTGTTAAGGCTGGTGAATCCGGTACCGCCGCCGCCAAAGACATAAATTTTCCCTTTGCAGGCCGCCACAGAGAAGTGTGATCTCGCTGAATGCATTGGAGACTTTTTTATCCAACCAGAATGTCTCATCTGAAAACGCCCTTTCAAATCCCCCTGCGTATAATCAAAAGGGGATAAAAGATTTACTCTTCTTTCTACTCAACATTATGTTTCTTATCTTTTTTCCGCATAGCTTTTCCGGTCACATCCTCTTTGCCTATTCTTATTTCACTGAATGATTTTATCCCGGCATAATAATCTGCGCCTAAATAGAGTGTAGGTGTCAGTTTTGAAAGATTGGGTTGTTTCGTTTTCTTATCAAATGCCTTCTCCTTATAGTGAACAGCAAGGACTTCCCCTATGAAAAGATCATGGTCACCTATTCTGTGACGCTTCACAATCCTGCACTCGTATGCAGCGTATGCCTCTTTGAGCACAGGAGTCTCTATCTCTGAAGAGGGAAGTGTCTTTATACGGTAAGCGGAAAATTTATCAATTTCCCTGCCGGAAGTCCTTCCAAGCGCGGCTATTGTACCTGCACTGTCAAATTCCAGAAAATTGACAGTGAACTCACCGCTCTTTTTCAGCATATGATAAGAGTATCTCTTTGGCGCTATAGAAACTGCAAATAAGGGTGGATCAAACGACAAGGCCGAATACCAGGCACATGCAAGGGCATCCAGGGAAGCTCCTGATTTGACAACTATTATTGCAGGCGCTACCGGATAATAATGATAAAATCCTGTTTTACTAATATCCTTTTCTACCTTCATTTTTTGCACCTCCATGTTGAACAACCTCATTGTAGCCCTCGGAGAATGGTGGGTATGTAACTCATGAGCGATTTGCCGGAGCAGTTGGGCACCTTTTGACAGGTCAACCCCACCCTCTTCCGTTGACCGGGACATTACACCTCACTCCCCGATTATCTTTACTAATACCCGCTTCTTCCTGCGGCCGTCGAATTCACCATAGAATATCTGTTCCCATGGTCCAAAATCGAGTTTTCCATTTGTTATGGCAACTACTACCTCACGCCCCATGAACTGCCTCTTTATATGTGCGTCTCCATTGTCTTCACCTGTCCTGTTATGTCTATATTGCGATACAGGCTCATTGGGAGCAAGCTGTTCGAGAAAATCATCGTAATCCTGCAGCAGTCCCTGTTCGTCGTCGTTGATGAATACACTTGCGGTAATGTGCATTGCATTAACTAAGCAAAGTCCTTCGGTAATTCCACTCTTACTCAGGGCGTTTTTAACATGTGACGTGATATTGATATAAGATCTCCTGGTATTGGTTTCGAACCAGAGTTCTTCGCGGTAGGATATCATAGTGCGATTTTAGACTCCATAATTATGGGCATAATCTATGTAATTTTGTGCCGACTGTTTTATCCTTGTTCTTTCTGCATCGGTAATGCCGCGTTTCGGTTTAGCCGGACATCCGATTGCGAGCGTCCCTGGTGGTATTACAGAGCCTTCTGTAACGAGTGCTCCAGCACCTATGATGCAGTCCTCTCCTACGACAGCTCCGTCGAGAATGGTTGCCCCCATCCCTATAAGGCATCTGTCCTTTATCGTACACCCATGAAGTGTTACAGAGTGTCCGACTGTTATGTCATTGCCAAGGATAAGGGGATGAGTATCCTTTGTAACATGCAGCATGCAGAGATCCTGGATATTGGTCCTGTGTCCTATTCTTATATAATTTACATCACCGCGTATGACTGCATTAAACCAGACACCGGAATGTTCACCGATTTCGACATCGCCTATAATTATTGCGGATTCTACAATAAAAACTGTTTTGTGCAATTTAGGATAAACACCTTTGTAAGGCAGTATATTTTTCATTCCAGCATCCTACTTTCTGACTTTATTTTGTCCGGCGTTTTTCTCCACAACTTCCTTTGCGGTTTCCCCTAACAATAATGATGCCAGGTGTTCAGTTGTCTGATTTAATGCAGTTGTGGATTCTTTTATTCCTTCCGCATCGTTTCGGCTGATGGCTGCCTCAGTCTTGCTGATAGCATCGCCGATCAATGACATTTCTTCATCTTTCAATAAATGACTGCATTTGTTTAATGCCTTTCTTGTTGCAGAAAGTACTTTGTCAGCCTCTGTCTTTGCATCAAACAACTCTTTCTTTGCAGCGTCCTCTTTTCCATGTTCTATAGAGTCCCGCACCATTTTTTCAACCTGATCCTGTGATACATCAATCGTGGATTTCATATGAACGGCTGTTTCCTTACCTGTGATGACATCCCTTGCGAGCACATGCAGGATTCCGTCTGCGTCCATAGTGAACTGGACTCCTATACGCGGAACTCCCGCCGGAGCTGGGGTGATATCTTCGAGTGCAAAGGTTCCAAGTGACCAGTTATCAGATGCCATCTGACGCTCACCCTGAAGTACTTGAATTGTTACCGCAGACTGATTATCCACTGCTGTAGTAAAAAGTTCGCCTGCCCTTGTGGGTATGGTTGTATTCCTTGGTATTATGACATTCATGAAACCACCGTATGTTTCTATACCGAGCGAGAGTGGGGTAACATCAAGAAGCAGCAGATTTGATATGAGACCTGACATTACATTGGCCTGGATGACGGCCCCCATGGCCACAGCCTCGTCAGGATTAATTGACCTGTTTGGTTTCCTGCCGAAGATTTCTTCTACAACCTGCTGTACTAATGGAATCCTTGTTGAACCGCCAACAAGCAGGACTTCGTCAATATCATCCCTGGTCAGTTTGGCATCCATCATGGCCTGCAGGCATGGTTTTCTTGTCCTGTCAATGATATCTCTGACAAGCTCCTCAAACTCCTTCCGGGTAATTTTATATCTGAAGCTGAATGATGAAGTCAGAAATGGTATTGATATTTCTACTTCTTCCTGGAATGATAATGCACACTTTGCCTTTTCAGCCTCTTCCCTTATCCGGCTTAATACCATGAGGTTTCCTGACTGGTCTCCGCCGCCGCCGGCTGCTATCTTACCAAGCAGGAAATCAATAAGACGGCGGTCTATGTCGTCTCCACCCAGCCGGGTATTGCCGCAGGTTGCAAGGACCTGAAAGACCCCTTTCTTTATATCAAGTATTGAAATATCAAATGTCCCGCCGCCAAGGTCATATACGCCAATCGTTGCATTGAGCTTCTTGTCAACGCCGTATGCAAGGCTTGCCGCAGTAGGTTCATTGATTATCCTCTCCACCTTGAGTCCTGCAATCTCTCCGGCCTTTTTGGTGGCATTACGCTGTGCATCATTAAAGTATGCCGGGACTGTTATAACTGCACGGTCAACCGGCTCGCCAAGATAACTTTCCGCATCTATTTTGAGTTTTTTTAATACTAAGGCGGAAATTTCTTCAGGAAGGTATCTTTTGTCGTCAATCTGTATGCTGATTGGTTCCTCCCCGCTGCCTGAAACAGGATACGATACATACATATCCTCATCCTTGATATCAGAACCGCGCCTCCCTATGAATCTTTTTACAGAATAGACTGTTTTCCTGGGATTCAGTATACGCTGTCTGTTTGCATTGTGGCCTATAATAGGTTCTGTTCCTTCAACAAAGGCAACAACAGATGGAGTAAGCCGCTGTCCTTCGGCATCTGCAATTACAACAGGCTGTCCACCTTCAATTATAGCTACAACTGAATTTGTTGTGCCAAGGTCTATGCCGATTATTCTGCCCATTTTTCAATGCCTTTCTTTAAAGCCGGCCAATAGGCCGGCGACAACTGCTATCTAACTTATGGCAACAATAAGCTCATCAATCAACGATTGCAGCTTGGAAAGATATGAGAGTTCATGTGATGATATTATCAAACGTTTTACCATGGCCTTCCTGTTTTCATCTGCTGCAGTAAGCCAATCCTTATCCAGCTCTGCTATATCGCTCAAGACACTTTCCCACCTGTTCCATGTTTCTTCCTTAAGTTTATGCAATGTCTCAAGATGACCTTTTCGCAGATTATCATCGCCCACCTTTTCCCTGGCAAACTTATCTATTTCGCTGCAGATATCGCTGGACTCAATAAAAAATTCCATTGTCCTTGTTGATGCATGCTTGGATACAGGTGCCTCCCTGTCGCTTTCGAGGCTAATAAGGTATCTTATGCGTTCTTTTGGGTCTTTCAGGGTCGAATATGCCTTGTTGAGTAAAGAAGATGATTTAAGAGCAAGTTCCTGCACATCCCGTGAGGAATTATAATATTTATCAGGATGTACATTCTCACTTAACTTCAGGAAATTCTCTTTCAATTTGGCTGTATCAATAACGGGTCTCTTCTCCACCTCCAGCATGGCAAAGTAGTCCATCTCTCCGGAAAAGGAAAGGAGGGAATGGCAGTCAAAGCAGAAGAACCCCTCGTAAGGGCTTCCACATGAAAGACACTTAACCTTCTTGCCTTTACAATCATGTTCTGAGGCATCATGTGCCATAGCATCTCCTCTCAAAGTCTGCCTTACAATTACTATAAGACATTTCGCCCAAAGTTTGTGCCCTAAAGTGCCCGGAGAGGCTCAAACCCTGCATACTGAGGCCGCACGACCCATTGCAGTGACTTCGCCGCAATGGGTACCCCCGTTTTTCAGCGTAAAACTAAAGGAATGGGTTGTCCCGTTTCTCTGCGCCAATTGTTGTCGCAGGGCCATGGCCTGGGTAGACCCTCGTTTTTTCGTCAAGCTTAAAGAGCTTATCCTTTATGGATTTCATCAATTCTTCGTGTGAACTTCCCCATAGGTCTGTCCTTCCTATACTCCACCTGAAAAGGGTATCGCCTGTAAAAATTATACCCTGCGGGAAATAAAAGCTTACACTGCCGGGTGTATGTCCGGGAGTATGGATTACACGGCACTTAAGACTACCTTCGCCTATTTCCATTCCGTCCTCGAGGCATTTGTCTATTTTCACAACTTCATTTGCAGTGATGCCAAAAAAAGATGCCTGTGTCGGGAGTTGTTCATAAAGAAATATATCTTCCTTATGCAGGAATACAGCTGCACCGGTAGCCTCTTTCAATTCCTTAACCCCGCTGACATGATCTATGTGTCCGTGCGTGAGAAGAATGTTTTCAAGACGCAGAGAATTCTTCTGCAGGATATCTAAAATGTCCTTAGTGTCATCTCCGGGATCAATGACAACAGCATCTCTTGTCTCCGGATCGCCGAGTATAAATACATTGGACTGAAATAGTCCTACTGCCAAAGTCTCAATTATCATCGAATTCATAAATGGTATTATAAGGCATTGCGCCGGGATATTGCAATACATTGCAACTTCATGTTATATTGCCATATCCATGTTAAAGGCCATTATCTTCGATTTCGATGGGGTCATAACCGATAGTGAACCTGTCCATCTGAAGATGTTCCAGAAAGTCCTGGGAGAAATGGGACTGACAATCAGTGAAAAAGACTATTATGAAATATACCTTGGTATGGATGATAAAGGTTGTTTTACTACGCTGCTTAAGTCCAAAGGTATTGATTCAAACATCGGGCAGATTCAATCTCTCATAGATAAGAAGACTGAATACCTCATGGATTATATAAAAGATAACCTTTTTATATATCCCGGGGTAGTGGAATTCATCGAGACTGCATCAGAAAAATATCTCCTTGCAATAGCATCAGGCGCCCTGCGGCATGAGATCGAGTTTATTCTTGAAGGGGCGGGGATCAGATCAGCATTTCCTATAATCGTAAGCGCCGAGGATGTGAGTAAAGGCAAACCGAATCCTGAGTCTTTTAACAGGGCGCTTGACAAATTAAACGAAATCAGTCGTAAACCGATAACGACTGCTGAATGTCTGGTCATCGAAGATTCCATTGCCGGTATTGAGGCGGCCAAAGCGGCAGGAATACGCTGTGTAGCGGTAACGAATACTTACGGTCAGGATAGACTGTTTATGGCGGATTTAATAGTGAGAAGTGTAACAGAAATAGATTTGGAAATCTTGTAAGGGATTTTATAAATTCAAAATTCTAAAAAGCGGGGGTGAACGATGAGATACAAAAGTGTTCAGGAGGTATTTGAGTCATTAAATGGCATCGGAGAGATAGATGATGGCAGGGTTAAGGTGACAGATGAAGCAGGAGTACGGGATAAGCTCATTGACAAGCTGGTTTTTAACGCGGTCTTTAATGAGAGCACGGAGATAAGGGGGATGGCGAAGTGGCTTATACGGGCAATTGCTCAGGAGCTTGGTGCACGGTCAGCTTCGATTCAGGGACTCTATGAGGCTATGGGACGAGGTGATGTGAAAGGTTTCACAGTGCCTGCAATAAATATCCGTGGACTCAGTTACGATGTAGCAAGGGCTGTGATAAGGGCGGCCAGGAAAAACAATTCAGGGACTTTCATATTTGAGATTGCAAAGTCAGAGATAAGCTATACCGGTCAAACTCCGGATGAGTATGCAGTGGTTATGACAGCGGCTGCAGTAAAAGAAGGATACAAGGGGCCGATCTTCATACAGGGGGACCACTTCCAGGCGAATGCAAAGAAGTATCAGCAGGATCCTCAAAAGGAGGTTGAAGGTCTTAAGAGTCTCATTAAAGAGGCGATAGATGCAGGATTTTATAATATAGACATAGATACCTCTACACTGGTTGACCTGTCCAAATCTGACCTTAAAGGACAGCAGCGGCTTAATTTTGAGATTGCAGCAGAACTTACTGAATATATCAGGCAACTGGAACCTCAGGGTATTACAATTTCAGTAGGGGGTGAGATCGGAGAGGTTGGAGGAAAAAACAGTACGGTCGAAGAACTCAGGGCATTTATGGATGGATTTAAAGAGTCTCTTGCAGGCAAGGGGACTTCATTGAAGGGGATTAGCAAGATCAGCGTTCAAACAGGCACAACCCATGGCGGAGTTCCACTTCCTGATGGTACAGTAGCAAAGGTAAAACTTGATTTTGATACACTCGGGAATATCTCAAAAATTGCGAGAGATGAGTATGGACTTTCAGGTGCGGTACAGCACGGGGCATCGACTCTGCCGGACGAGGCGTTTCACAGGTTTCCCGAGACTGGTACAGCAGAAGTGCACCTTGCAACAGGGTTTCAGAATATGACTTATGACAGCAAGGCATTCCCGTCCGGATTTAAGGAAGAGATATATAATCACCTGAGACAGGTGTTTGCAGAAGAGAAAAAGAGCGGAGAGTCTGACGAGCAGTTTATATACAAGACACGCAAGAAAGGATTTGGCCCTTTCAAGGAAAAATTCTGGACACTTCCGGCGGATGTTAAACGTACAATAGGCCAGGAGCTTGAAAACAAGTTTGATTTCCTGTTTAAGAAATTGAATGCGGTAAATAATCATGATATTGTGTTAAAGTACATAAAGTGAATTAGATTTAATATGTATAAAATATTTATGCCCGCGTAATAATAACGGAGATACATGATATGGACGCAGTAATTGAATACGGAGATGTCGGAAAGTTTATCACTGAACTCCTGAAAGATTACGATGTGATAGCACCTGTTGAAAAGGATAGCCGCTACATATTTGATCAGGTAGATAGCCCATCAAGGGTAGTATATAATTATGACACGACGATCCTCCCCCCTGTAAAATGGATTTATCCCAATAATGAAGTTCTGCTGAGGTTTAAACTCAGCGACCTCTCCGAGGCTAAGCCTGTAAATGCCTTTCGTAACCAGGTGCTTATATTTGTTCATCCTTGTGATATTAATGCCATAAACATTATGGATGAGATACTTGCCGAGGAACCTGCGGACACGAATTATCTGGCAAGAAGGAGATCGTCCATTATAATAGGTTATGACTGCGCCTGCCCGTGCAGGGAGAATATACTCTGTTTTGACAAAGGTTATAGCAAGGCAGATAAGGGGTTTGATATCTTCTTTACTGATTTGGGAAACAGGTTTTTTGTCACTGCTTCCACTGATATTGGAAAGGCGATCATAGGGAAAAGTAATGTCTTCAATAAGGCGGGGTATTCTGACACAACAGACTTGATGAAGACTAACTGGGAGAGGGATTCAGCGTTTAAGAAGAAGATTAAAGGAGATATAAACCGTCTCTCGCATGTATTGAAAGATGGATATGATGATTCAATTTGGGAGGCTGAGGGTAAGAAATGCCTATCCTGCGGCGCCTGCGTTATTGTGTGCCCTACCTGTTACTGTTTTGATGTGGTGGATGAGGTGTGTCCTGACATGGAGATGGGGGTAAGGTACAGGAGGTGGGATGGCTGTCAGATGCAGGATTTCTGTCAGGTCGCTTCAGGCGAGAATTTCCGGGATCGAGCGGCGGAAAGGGTAAGACACAGGGTCTTCAAAAAAGAGGTATATCTTAAAAAGAGGTTTGGAAGGTCGGGTTGTGTTGGATGCGGCAGGTGTATTGAACACTGCATAGCAGATATAAGTATAATTGATATTTTTAACCATGTCATGGAAAGGAAAAAGGGACATGGAGAAATCTAATCTATTGCCAAGACCTGCAACGATTGTTGATATTCGGCAGCTGACGGATAAGGAAAAACTGTTTACCATCAGGATTAATGATGGAGAAAGTATTCAATACAGACCGTGTCAGTTTGTTATCTTTTCGATGTTCGGTATAGGTGAGGCACCTATTTCTATTACGTCTTCTCCGCGCGATTCAGTTGAAACGATTGAGCTTTGTATCCGCTCAGCAGGGAATCTTACAGGCGCGATACACAACCTGTCATTAAATGACAGGATCGGGATACGCGGACCCTTCGGTAACGGATTTCCATTAGAGAGAATAGACGGGAAAGATATATTAATCGTTGCCGGCGGACTCGGATTGGCCCCGTTAAGATCGCTGATTAACTACATAATCCAGCACAGGTGGAAGTATGGCAGGGTCACTATACTCATAGGCGCCAAGAAGCCAAAGGATATCCTGTTCAAGGAAGAGGTCATGCGATGGGAGGGTGATGCTTCTATTGAAACGTACATTGCGGTTGATCTTGCAGAAACAAACTGGACAAGACATGTCGGCGTTATAACAGGGTTGTTCAAATATGTTGACGTAGACCCCCTGAATACCATAGCGGCAGTGGTCGGGCCGCCTGTTATGTACAGATTTGTTGTCGCTGAGCTCCTCGCCAAGGGTATTTTTGAGGGGAATATATTCATGTCATTTGAAAGAAGGATGCGCTGCGGCATAGGGAAGTGCGGTCACTGTCAGATTAATGGAATATATCTTTGCCAGAATGGGCCGGTGCTTTCGTACAGGGATGCAAGAAAACTGCAGGAGGCGATGTAAAATAATGAAGCCAAAGGTTGCATTTTTTAGTTTTTCAAGCTGTGAAGGTTGTCAACTCCAGGTACTAAACCTCGAAGAGGAGCTGCCAACCCTTCTTGGTTTTATTGAAATTGTCAATTTCAGGGAGGCCATTGACGAAAAACGGGATGACTATGAGATTGCCTTTATTGAGGGTTCGATCACAAGAGAGTCTGATGCTGAGGAGTTAAAAGAGATAAGGGAAAGGGCAAAGGTGCTGATTGCCTTTGGAGCTTGTGCAGACCTTGGCGGTGTAAATGCATTAAAGAATTTTCACCCTCAGAACTCCTGGCTTCCCTCTGTTTACGGGAGAAAGGACTTCTTTACTGACACAATTCCTGCAAAAAGGGTGAAGGATATAGTACCAATAGATTTTGTTATCCCTGGCTGTCCAATAGATAAAGGTGAGTTCCTCAGGTTTGTTCAGTCATTGCTTCTCGGGATACAGCCAAGGATTCCAGACTATCCTGTTTGTGTTGAGTGCCGCTCAAAGGGCAATGTATGTCTTGTTGAAGAGGGGAAGTGGTGTCTCGGGTCAGTGACCCGTGCAGGGTGTGGTGCGATATGTCCGACATTCAGGGATCCATGTGCAGGGTGCAGGGGGCTTACTTCGGCACCTAATATAGAATCTCTTTTTAATATATTAATGGAGAAGGGATACTCAATGGAAGAGATAAGGGATAAGTTTCGTATATTTAATGGCTTGGAGGCTGTAGCAGGAGAGTTACATGTCCCATGATATAAACATTCATCACATAACAAGGGTTGAAGGACACGGCAACATCGTCCTCAACATCAAAGAAGGCAGGATCGAAGAGCTGCGCCTTGAGATAGTTGAGTCACCACGTTTCTTTGAGGTCATGCTCCTGGGGCGAAATATCCTGGAGGCCCCTCCAATTACATCAAGGATATGCGGCATATGTGCTATCAGCCATACTGCCGCTTCAATCAAGGCCTGTGAGGATGCACTCGGGATTACCCCCTCTGAAAATGTGGTTCTATTAAGAAAGATTCTTTTGCATGCGGAGCTTCTTCAGAGTCATATACTTCATATATATCTCCTCGTTGCACCAGACATTTTTGGTACAGGTTCTGTTATACCGCTTGCCGCATCCCATCCTGATATTATAAAGCGGGGTCTGAGATTAAAGAAGGCAGCAAATGATATATGCAAGGTCCTTGTGGGAAGACATATACACCCAATTGGTATGGTTGTAGGGGGATTTACAAAACCCCCCGCAACTAAAGACCTTGATGAAGTACGAAGGATTTTAAAGGGTATGATCCCTGACATGGAAGAGACTGTAAGATTCTTTGAAGAACACAGGATGCCTGACTTCGACAGGCCGACAAAATATTGCTCTATCCGGGATGATGATGAATACGCACTTTACGATGGGCTCCTCTATTCCAGGGATAATCCCCCGCTTGAGGTCCAGCGATACAAAGAGTTCATAGCGGAAAATGTTGTTTCCTATTCCACGGCGAAGCAGGTGCACTCAGGAGATAGTACAATTATGGTTGGAGCCCTGGCAAGGATTAATAATAATTATGCGTCAATTTCAGAAGAGGCAAAAGTAGCTGCTGAGAGGCTTGGCCTGGTCCCGTTATGTACGAATCCGTTTATGAATAATATAGGGCAGGTTGTTGAATGTGTACATTCTATTCATGATTCCCTTAAGATATTGGATATTCTTGATGCCAATCTGTCATCGGCACCTTTCAGTAAGGACGGGAAGGGCGGATTACCTCCGATAGAACCCCGTGAAGGAAATGGTGTTGGTGTGGTAGAGGCGCCCCGCGGCTCTCTGTATCATGAATACGGGATTGATGACAAGGGGATTATAAAGTCTGCAAACTGCATAATACCAACGGCACAAAATCTGCTGAATATTGAAAAGGATATTGAGGCAATAGTTCCTTCGATACTGGAATTTCCAAAGGGTGATATAGAACGAAGGCTTGAGATGCTTGTCAGGGCATATGATCCCTGCATATCATGTTCTACACATTTTCTGGAGGTGAAATTCATTGAGTGAGGAACGGCATATGAGTTGTGCGGTTACAAACGATGATGAATATCCGGTCTGTCATCCTGAATTTATTTCAGGAGCTCAAAGGATGAAATGTCAGGAGATCCCGAAACAATGTTGAAACAATTTCGGCACATGGTTCGTGATGACAGAGATAATGAGAGGGAGGAAGTATCTTCGGGTGAAAGACTGCTTATAATCGGACTGGGCAACCCGCTGATGGGTGATGACGGGGCAGGTATTGAGGTTGTTCATGAGTTAATGGAGTCAGGTTTTCCGGAATATGTTGATGTAATTGACGGAGGGACACCCGGCGTCGGGCTGATAGACCTCATGTCTGGATACAACAGGGTAATAGTGGTTGATGCGGTAAGAGGGGAGGACGGAATATTTTCACCTGAAATTATTTTAGAAACTAAGACGCTGCCTCGTCAGGAGATACCGGCAATGCCGAAACAAGTTCAGCTCAAGGATTGGAATGAAACAGGGAATGACCACTGCTCCCTCCACGAGACGGAACTGACATCAGTTCTGAAACTAATGCAGACATTAGAGATGAATATTCCTGAGATTACGATTGTCGGCATACCTGTGGTCAATATAGGACGCGGTATCGGACTTTCAGAGGAATGCCGGCTATTGATACCACAGGCAGTAAAATTAATTAAGGAGGTAGTTGACAGGAGGGCTATATCATGGTCTCATTTGATGACTTAAAAAGGATCGAGTTCTTTGCAGACCTGACAGATGAAGAAATAAAATTGGTACAGGGAATATGCCGCGAAGAAAGTTATCACACTGGTGATTATATATTTGCTGAAGATTCACCGGCAGATAATCTCTGCATATTAAAAAATGGCAAAGTCTCTATAGATATTAAGGTAGGGAGTGGAAAATATCTTAGTGTGTATACTGTCTCAAGATTTGCCGAGCCTTTTGGCTGGTCCGCCATAGTGGAGCCATACCGGTTTACTGCGGCTGCACGGAGTGTAGTTGATTCCACTGTGTTTTCTGTGGATAGAAAGAGACTTATGGAATTAATAGAGAAGGACTACCACATGGGTTTCCTTATTATGAGAAGGGTCGCAAAGATAATATCAGAGAGGGTTAGGGAAACCCGTCTGCAGCTTATACATACGTTCTACGGATAGATTGAGATAAATAACATTTTTAAGAAATCAGACTGTCCTTCCCGCAAGAGTGGGAGTCCAGCCTGTTGCATGGTTCTGCATTTACCCCGGATATAAACTCAGCATATGTGTTACGCCATCCCCGGAAAAGTATTAGAAATCAATAATAAAACTGCCCTGATTGAATATTTCGGCGAGAAGAAGACTGCTCTTGTTGATGCCGGAAATATCAGTGTTGGGGACTATGTCTACGCACAGGGAGGGTTTATAGTCGAGGCACTTGAGGCCGCTGAGGCACGCGGAATTCTCAATGAATGGGAAGAAATCTTCTTCAAGTTAAAAGAACGTGATGAGTTACTTGCAGGCAAGACTTTACCGTCAGTCAGGCCTGAATCAGATATTGCGAGGATCATATCAAGAGGAGAAGAAGGGGCAGGGCTTACCAGAGATGAACTGCTTGTGCTTCTGAGATGCACGGACAGGGATGAGCTTAACCTTCTTTTCAGCACTGCCAACAGGATACGACAGAAGGTACACAAGAATTCATCATGCGTACACGGTATAATAGAATTTTCAAATAATTGTAAGAATGACTGTTCTTACTGCGGTATAAGGAGCGAAAACGACACGCTTACAAGATACAGGATGAACCCTGATGAGATAATTGATACAGTTTCTGCATCAGCAGAAGAGTCAGGGTTCAGGGCATTTGTGCTTCAGTCAGGAGAGGATGGCTATTACACTGCTGAGAGGATGTCGGAGATTATACGCGGTATAAAAGATAAACACGGCGTCCTCGTATTTCTCAGCATTGGCGAGAGGGATGAGGATTGCTACAGGAAGTTGTATGAAGCTGGTGCAAGGGGTGTTCTTTTCAGATTTGAGACATCTAACCGGGATTTATATAATAAGCTTCATTCAACCCTGCATTATGAAGGCAGGATGAATACCCTTAAGATTGTAAGGGATGCAGGTTATATCATTGCAACGGGTTCGCTCATAGGGCTGCCCGGCCAGGATAACGAGGATATCCTGAATGATATACTGCTCGCAAAATCCTTTGGCACTGATATGTATTCTTTTGGTCCGTTCATAGCACACCCGCAGACACCGCTTGCGTCTTTAAAGACAACCGATCTCGATACAATGCTCAAGGTCATTGCTGTAACCAGGCTTGTGCATCATGATGGTAATATACTTGTTACTTCGGCAGTGGAGACACTTTTTGGAAGGGAAGGGGCGGAGAAGGCGCTTATGGCAGGCGGAAATTCCATGATGATTAATCTGACCCCCGACAGGTATCGCAAACTGTATTCTATATATCCCGGCAAGGGAGAAAAAAATAAAGATATTAAGGACCGGATATCAGATACAGTGTCACTGCTGTATTCACTTGGCAGGGCGCCGACAGACATAGGAATGGCTGGTCAGGATATCCCGAAACAAGTCAGGAATGACAGGGATGCGGGATTTACGGGTGAAATTGAACTGATGCTTAACAGGACCCGTAACGTCTCTCATAAAGAAGTAATTGGCATAATTGAAAAAGCAAAGAACTTGGCTGGCCTAACGCCTGAAGAGACCGCGATATTACTCCAGAGCAAAAACAAGGGATTAACAGAATTACTCTACAGTGCTGCTGAAGAGGTAAAGAAGGCGATATATGGAAACAGACTCGTCCTGTTTGCCCCGCTATATCTTACCAGCAAGTGTGTTAACAACTGCCTTTACTGCGGTTTCAGAAGAGATAATAAGGAGATAGACAGAAGGACCTTATCAGAGGCAGAGATAAGGTCAGAATGTGAGGCGATAATAAGGGATGGGCATAAGAGGGTTCTGGTAGTAGCCGGAGAAGACCCGAAAGAGTCCGGCATTGGATATATTGAAAAGGCTATAGATGTAATCTACTCAGCCAAAGTTGATAATGGAGCGATACGAAGGATAAATGTAAATGTCGCACCGCTTCCTGTTGGCGAGTACAGGAGGTTGAAATCCGCAGGTATAGGTACTTACCAGCTGTTTCAGGAGACATATCATCGGCCAACCTATCTAAAGATGCACCCCTCCGGACCAAAACACAATTATGATTACAGGATATCGGCCCTTAGCCGTGCCATGGATGCAGGCATAGACGATGTTGGCATGGGAGTGTTGTTTGGACTCTATGATTACCGGTTTGAAGTGCTGGCCTTGCTGTATCATGCAAGGCAGTTGGAGAAAGAGTACGGAGTCGGGCCTCATACCGTATCAGTGCCCAGGATTGAGCCTGCTTCAGGCGCGCCGCTATCTGTCCATCCACCCCATGCGGTGAGTGATGAAGACTTTATGAAAATTATCGCCATATTAAGGCTTGCCATACCCTATACAGGTATAATACTCAGCACACGGGAAGATACAGAACTAAGAAACAGGCTTTTTCATATCGGCGCATCACAGATAAGTACAAACTCAAGGACATATCCGGGCGGTTATTCAACAGGGGATGAAGAGAGTACCGCAAAGGGGCAGTTTGCAGTAGGTGATAAAAGGACTACCTGCGAGGTCATAAGGCACATCTCAAAAGACGGCTTTGCACCAAGCTTCTGTACTGCGTGCTATCGCACCGGAAGGACAGGGCAGGAGTTCATGGAGTTTGCCAAACCGGGGGAGATACAGAGATTCTGCCTCCCAAATTCCATCCTGAGTTTCAAGGAATATCTGCTTGATTACGGCGATGAGGAATTGCGCCGGACAGGAGATGAGTTGATCCATTCACAAACAGCCTCAATAGAAGACGCAAAACTAAGAAATGCAACCCTGAAGAAACTTGAAGAGATAGAACAGGGGAAGAGAGACCTTTATTTCTAATCTCATGTAATAGTTCAGGGCCCAAGTTTCTGCTCTAATTCCAGATCAAAAGTTTTAAGTCTTTCTATGTCAATCTTTAACTTCTTATTTTCTTTTAAAATAGTTAAATTGGTTTCTTCAAGTTTTTCAATCTTGCGCTGGGCAGATGTCGTTTCTTTCAGGAATTTCAGGAGCGGAGCTGAAAGGTTGGTCCATTCCCCACCGGGATATTCTTTATTAAGTCGTTCCAGCATATTACGCGCCTTTGTCAGTCCCTTTGTTCTCGGTTTCTGGTCAAGATACAGGAGACCGAGCCTGAACATAGCTTCATCAGTAATACCAGGAACACCTTTTTGAGAAGATATCTCCTCAAGGAGTACAATTGCACCATTATTGTCGCCCTTTTTTATCAACTCTCCGGGTGAGGTAACTGTAGTCCCCTGCTTAACTGGCTTCATGACGGAACAATTGTTAAGCCCGCCGATCATAGTGATAATAATTATATATAAACCGATCTTATTCATCAGATATTCTTACCGTAGTGAATCAAATAGTTGCTTCCCGACCTGTTTTTTACACTACCTTTTGTGTCAGCAGCAGCCCTTCCAATTTCAACGGCTGATGTGTATTCACCATTCTGACATATTATTACTGCAATGGATATAGTCATTATTGGGAATATGCGGGGAACACCATAACGATCAATGCCTTCGATAGCCCCCCTTGCAATATCATCAGGTGAGTAGTGTTTCACAATCCTGTTGTTAAAATCCCGGATAGTTGTTTCACAGACCGGCTGAGCCTTATCTGACGGCACAATCATTATAAAGTCATCTCCGCCGATATGTCCAACAAAGGAATTTTCATCTGAATGCATCATTACTGAATTATATAATACTTCAGCAGTCATCTTGATTACATGACTGGCCTTGATATAACCATACCGGTCATTATATGCCTTGAAGTTATCCAAATCCGCGTAGCATACGGCAAAAGGTACGCCATTTTTCAATCTGCTGTTAATAACATCCTCTATCGCAATATTGCCGGGAAGCCTGGTCAGAGGACTTGCATCGAGACATAACTGTTCATAAACCTTGAGTTTTGCCGCCATTCGGGTGAAATCACCTGCCAGCTCACCGATCTCATCACCAGGAGGAATCCTGGGGTCATAATCAAAATCACCTGTAGCTATTCGCAAAGTTGCTTTTTTCAGTTTTTTTATAGCTGATGAAATATTAAATATGACAATTACTGCAATTAAGATAGAAAGTATTATTCCTGTGGAGGATAGTATTAATGTCCATTTAATCGTATCATTTTGTTTAATGTTCGCAGATTCAATCTTTGCGGTCATGAGTGTTTGATGATCTTCATATACGTCATTGATAGCAGTTGTAACCCTGTCTGCTGCATCTTTCATGAACTGGGAATATTCTATGTCATTAATGAAGATTTGCTCGACTGTTGCAATGTAAGTCAGATAATTTTCGATTAATGAGGAAAGTTTAAGATCAGTAGCTGTTTGTTCAAGTTCAGCAAGGTTTTTTAAAAACTCCTTTTCACGCCGTTCAAAAAGTTCTTTAAACTCAATGCGCTTAAGTATGGCATATTTACCTGCAGTCCTTTCCTGTGCCTGTAAGGATTCACTGAGTTTGTGAATTATATTAATTATAGCAAGGTCATTTCTGGCAAGGTCTCTTGCCGTAGTGTTTATGGAATATGTGCCGGCCAGAGAATAGAGGATAGCAGCCGAGGTAAAAATTGCTATAGCGGCATAACTGACAATAAGTTTGTAAATTAGCCTTAGTCTGAAAGTTGTATGTTTTTTATCCATTGAGGCCAATATGTCCTATGTATTAGGCTAACCTTATTTTATTTTACTGAGATGCGCAAGTCAATTTAATGAAAACAGTATTTAAATAAATAGTCGCTGACCCCGTTTAACCTATGTTAAAATATAATAATGAAACAGAACGGGATCGTAATTAGAGGAGCGAGGGAGCATAATTTAAAGAATATTGATGTAGTAATCCCACGGGATGAACTTGTAGTAATTACCGGTCTCAGTGGTTCCGGAAAATCATCTCTTGCCTTTGATACCATCTATGCTGAAGGGCAGAGGAGGTATGTAGAGTCACTTTCTGCGTATGCACGGCAGTTTCTGGAGCAGATGAGTAAGCCGGATGTTGATTCAATAGAAGGCCTCTCACCCGCTATCTCTATCGAACAGAAGACGACAAGCAGGAACCCCCGCTCAACAGTTGGTACGATCACAGAGATATATGACTATTTAAGGCTGTTATTTGCACGCATAGGACATCCCTGCTGCTATCAGTGCGGAAAGGAAATCACTGCCCAGACGGTCCAGCAGATGGTTGAGAGGGTTATGGACCTGCCTGTTGAGACGAGGCTTCAGATCCTTTCCCCGATAGTCAGAAGCAGAAAGGGCGAGTACAGGAAAGAATTTGCAGACATGAAGGGGAAGGGTTTCGTAAGGGCAAGGATAGATGGTGAGATACGGGAATTGGAAGGAGAGACAGCTTTAGATAAGAATAAGAAACACACAATAGAGATAGTGATTGACCGCATTATTTTGAAGGAAAGGGATGATGAAAAAATCAGAAGGAGGCTGGCTGATTCTATCGAGACTGCCCTGAGGATTGCTGAAGGTATAGTTGTGATCAATCAGATTAACGGTGAAGACATGCTCTTCAGTGAAAGGCTTGCCTGTATCGCCTGTGGTATTAGCTATCCTGAGGTCACGCCGCGTGTATTTTCATTCAACAGCCCCTACGGAGCATGTGCCGAATGCGACGGGCTTGGATTTAAGATAATGCATGAGGATGAAGACGGCGAGGTATGCCCTTCATGTAATGGCAACAGGCTTAAGAAAGAGGCGTTATCAATAAAGATACAGGGTAATTCAATTGTTGACATCACAAGATTGTCCATTTTATCCGCTGTCAGTTTCTTTAATGCATTAAAGCTTAGCAGGCGTGAGGGATATATCGGGGAGCGCATACTGAAGGAAATAAGAGAGCGTTTGCAATTCCTGTCAAATGTAGGACTTGATTATCTGACACTTGACCGTGAGGCATCCACGCTGTCAGGTGGTGAAGGTCAGCGCATCAGGCTTGCCACACAGATCGGTTCAAGCCTTGTTGGAGTATTGTATGTGCTGGATGAACCGAGCATAGGTCTGCACCAGCGGGACAATGAGAGACTTCTTGCAACGCTTAAAAGACTTAGAGACATTGGGAATACCGTCCTTGTAGTTGAACATGATGAGGAAACTATTAAAGAGGCTGATTATGTTATAGACATGGGGCCGGGTGCGGGTGTCCACGGAGGAGAGATAGTGTCCAGGGGGACTCCGGCTAAGATTATGAAGGATAAGAAATCCCTGACCGGCCGTTACCTGGCAGGGGAACTTACAGTTTCCCTGCCAAAGCGCCACAGGAGACCGGTACGTTTTCTGACTATCAGGGGTGCGAGCAGAAATAACCTCAAGGATATAGATGTTTCAATCCCAGTAGGCTTGTTAACTGCGGTTACTGGTGTGTCAGGTTCAGGTAAGAGTACATTGATATTTGATATTCTTTTCAGGAATCTTTCAAACAGGCTTTACAGGAGGTTTAAGACAAACGATGGGTGCAGAGAGATAGCTGGTTTTGAAGAATATGACAAGATTATAAATATAGACCAGTCACCCATAGGCAGGACACCGAGGTCAAACCCTGCAACTTATACTGGTGTATTTACTCATATCCGTGATCTGTACTCTCAGATACCTGAATCCAGGATGAGGGGTTACAGGGCAGGCAGATACAGTTTTAATGTGAAAGGAGGCCGCTGTGAGGCGTGTCAGGGTGATGGACTCATTAAGATTGAGATGCACTTTCTTCCTGATGTCTATGTTATATGCGAGGAATGCAAGGGGCAGAGGTATAACAGGGAGACCCTTGATATTAATTATAAAGGGAAAAATATAGCAGAGATACTGGACATGACTATTGTCCAGGCGCTTGGTTTTTTCGAACATATTCCAATTATAAGACACAAACTTAATACCTTGCAGGATGTAGGGCTTGAGTATATTAAGCTTGGACAGGCGGCAACAACGCTGTCAGGGGGAGAGGCTCAAAGGGTGAAGCTGTCAAAGGAATTATCAAGGAGGGCTACCGGCCGGACTCTCTATATACTTGATGAGCCTACAACAGGCCTGCATTTTGCGGATATTCAGAAGCTGCTTGATGTACTTAACAAACTTGTTGATGCGGGGAACAGTGTGGTTGTTATAGAACATCACCCGGACGTTATTAAGAACGCTGACTATATTATTGACCTGGGGCCTGAGGGCGGTGAGGGCGGCGGCGAGGTTGTGGCGTTCGGCATACCTGAGGATGTGGCTAAGGTGGAGGGATCACACACGGGTATGTTGCTGAGGGAGATGTATAATTAGATACAAGACCTGACCCCATTACTAACACAAGTTGGATGGCCAATGGCGGGATTTTAGTATGAACTACCTGGCATCAGTTGAAAAAGAGGTTTCCAAGTGCATAAAGTGCGGCATCTGCATGGCAGGCTGTCCTACCTACGGAGTTACTAAGGATGAGACTATGGTTGCCCGCGGCAGGCTTAGCCTGATTGGGGCTAATATTGCCGGCCGTCTTGATGCTTCAGAGACACTGGATAATACTATAACATCGTGCATAGGGTGTCTGACCTGTGAAGTAAATTGTCCGAGCGGTGTCAAGATTGGGGATATCATATTTGCTGCAAAAGCACAGATGGCTGAAAACCGGGGGCTTGGCATCCTTGGCCGCTTCATGTCACGAACTGTTGTTGGGCAAAGGTGGCCGCTCACTGTTGTGATCAGGCTAACATCAATTCCTGTAAGAATATACGGTCTGCTGCCCGAAAGGTGGCCATTTACGGCTGTACTTCCTTTTGTCAGAAAAGATAAGAAACGGAAGCTTCCTGACACCGGAAATCGCCCACTGACGTCAACTTATCCTGAGATTGTTAAGACAAAGCGTAAACCGGTAAAAGGTGCGGTTGCCTTTTTCCCGGGGTGCGTTATAAACTTTTCCACGCAGGATATCGGAAGGGCTACAATAAGCGTTTTAAACAAGCTCGGTTATGATGTAATAATCCCGGAAGGTCAATATTGCTGCGGAATACCGCTGCTGTCGCTTGGAGATATGGAGACTGCGGCAAAGGTTGCTTTAAAAAATATAGAACTGTTCTCAAAATATAATGTTGAAGCAATTATTATATCCTGTGCAACCTGCGGGCATACTCTTAAGAAAGAATATCCTGCATTGTTAGGCCGAATGATTAATGGTAATGCTGGAAAAGTTAGAAACTTTGCAGAGAAGATTACAGACATACATGAATTTGTAAATAACAGGAAACCCGAAAATGAGGGTACGGCAGTCTTTAATCCTGAAATTGTTTCAGGATCTCAAGCTTTAACTGGTCAGGAGATTTTGAAACATCATCAGAATGACAGGGATAAGGAGGTTGCATCCGCAGATAAAATTAAGGTAACATATCATGATCCATGTCATCTTAAGAAAGGACTCGGGATATATCAGTCTCCCAGGGAAATACTCCGGTCTTTAAGCAGCGTCGAATTTGTTGAGATGGATGAGGCAGATGCCTGCTGTGGTTTTGGAGGCATATTCAGCCTTAATTACTATGACCTTGCTTCAGATATAGGTGATAAAAAGGCTGGAAGCATTAATCGAAGTAATGCTGAAGTCGTAGCTACAGGTTGTCCGGGTTGCAAGATACATATAGAGGATTCACTAAACAGGGCAGGGCTTTCAGTATCTGTAAAACACACAGTGGAATTGCTGGATAGAGTATTAAAATAATAATGCAGTTCAGTACTTAATAAAGGGGGAGCACATGAAATTTTTTATAGATACCGCAAACATAACTGAAATTAAAGAGGTTGTTAGCCTCGGTCTTATAGACGGGGTTACGACTAACCCGTCTCTGGTCTCTAAAGAAAACAGGGAGTTCAGAGAACTTATTAAAGAGATCTGCTCTATTGTAGATGGTCCTGTCAATGCAGAAGTAGTATCCCTGGATGCCGCCGGAATGGTAAAAGAGGCGAGGGAATTGAGCCCCATTCACAAGAACATTGTCGTAAAGATTCCAATGACACCTGAAGGTTTAAAGGCTGTGAAGACACTTTCTCAGGAAGATATAAAAACCAATGTCACTCTTGTATTCTCGGCATCACAGGCGCTTCTTGCGGCCAAGGCAGGCGCGGCTTATGTTAGCCCCTTTGTGGGCCGTCTTGATGACGTGTCTTATGCCGGCATGGAGCTGATTGGTCAAATAAGGACTATTTTTGACAACTACGGCTACACGACAGAAATAATCGTTGCAAGTATAAGGAATCCGGTTCATGTAGTAGATTCCGCAATGATAGGTGCTGATGTTGCAACCATACCGTTTAAAGTCTTACTGCAGCTGGCTCATCATCCTCTTACTGATATTGGTATAAGGAAATTCATGGAGGACTGGCAGAAGGTTCCCGGAAAAAAATAAAGGGAGGGCATAATGCCCTCCCCCTGATCACTTTACGTTTTGTAAATTACAGCATACCCTTTAGCTTTGGAGCCGGCTTAAAGGATATGGTCTTGCTTGCCTTTATCTTTATTGCCTCACCGGTACGCGGGTTTCTTCCAGTTCTTGCCTTGCGGTTTCTGACAGAAAAAGTTCCGAATCCAGGATATACAAACCGCCTGTCTTTCTTTAAGGACTTGGATAATACCTCAAACATACAATCCGCAAGTTCCTCTGTCTCCCTTTTGCTCAGGGTCATACCCTTCGCGCCCTTCTGTATTGCATCAACAAATTCAGCTTTCGTCATACAATATCACCTCCTTTCATCTGTTATTATTAAAGGAAAGTGTCCTTTCTTATTTACATTACATGAAATTCTAATGAAATGGGTATAACAAGTCAAGAGCAAAATGTTATTTCAATGGCGTATTACTTGGTTCGTCTCAATGACAATCGTTTATTGTCAGAAATAAAAGCCGAGTGTGAGCGAAAATATGTTTAATTTGTAATCAGGCTCCCTTACTCCAAGAAATATATCCCCGGGATTGTTCAAGTCAATGATATCAACGGGGTCCGGGAAATTATCCAGTGCATAGTCATTACGCTTAAATGTTTCGGAATAATAACCGGCGCTTATCCGCAGATCGTTTAATCTCATTATTGAAGAGCCTCTAAGATAAGCTTCATTTCGGAGCCTGTAGGATATTTTAAATTCATATGTATCAGTAGTACTGTTAACTTCCGGCATGCTTACACTTGTGCTCGAAGATTTATTTCTGCTGTAGTTGCCTGTTATAATTAATTTCCTGAAAACATCATAATCAAATCCTATGACAAAACTGTTCGATGTATCTTCTATCGTTTCTGAAACTGGTTTGATAAAGCCTGCATAGTCTGGATTTGAATCTTCAGGATAAAGTTCAGAGAACGTTATGTCATATGTCCACGAATACCTGCTGTTGATAGTGGTCCTGTCATAGAAATAATGAGAATAAATCTGGATATCATTAAATGGAGATAGTTCTGCTGACAAGAATGCAGACTCAGACTGTGAGCGTTTCCTTCCGACTTTTACGTTCTTGTGGTCTCCTGTTCTTACAGAGAGAGACGCACTCAGATTCAGGATATCCAGAGGCAAGAAATTAACGCTGGTCTTTGCAGTGTGTGTATCATTCTCAGACAGATCAAAGGCGCGCATAAGCTGGTGCTGATTCACCTCACTGAGTGGATCATAAACGGCTTTATAATATGTCGTATCATAACTTCCCCGTACCCTCTCATATTTGTAGCCGATGAGTGCTGAGAGTGTTTTAGATAATACAGAATTAGCCGTTATGAAGGCGCTGTCAACCTGCTGGTCATCTACTTCCCGTTCACGCCTCGGAATGTCCTTATCTTCAATCCCGGCATCAACGGAAAGTCTGTCTGATATGTACCAGTTCCCGTCTATGCCGAGACTTCTTGTAATAATGGATGTATACCTCGGAGTCCTTGAATACTTAGTGCTGACGCCATCAAGAAGAATATATTTGGGGGGGGCTTCAATTTCAGGTGTATCATTCTCATAAGCATAGTATTTGTATTTTACATTGAGCCTTATATCAGGTGATGGCATTGTTGTCAGTGTCGATGAGAAATTAACACTCCTTACATCAGTTTCTATGATGTTTTTCTGAAATGTATCCCCTTCAATATTTGCAGTGGTTAATGGGGCAAGACTTATAGAATTAGTAACTGTGCTGTACGATAGTGAATTCACCAGTCTTATTTCGTCAGATAATCTTATTGATGGCCTGAAAGACAGGGAATGAACAGTATAGTCGTCAGCGGTTCTTGCCCTGCCATAAGCATCCGGCTGCCACGGATTATACCATATGACATCATCGGGTTGTGTGTTTGAAAATATCTGTATGTTGTTGTCTAATTGCATATTTACAATATTATCTGAATATTCAAGTCCAAGCGCGATTATGGCTATGGTGTAATCAGTTGGTTCTGCAATTTCTGTAATAGCCGTTGGAGTTGCAGCTGATCCTGTCAGGTTCTCCATAGTCAGGGGTCTTCTCCCTTTTCTGTTTTCAACTGATAGTGAAGTCGTGACAGTTAACAAGTCTCCCGGCGTTAATCTGGCGTTCAGGGCATAGTTGTCACGCTGTGTTGATGCGTCAAACGGTATAGCGCTGCCGGGTGATTCCGGTATTCTGTATGTATATGGGTTTACATTGGTGAATAGAGATTCTGCGTCATTGGTGTAGTCACGAGGAAATTTTTTGAGGCCGAGATTAACATCAATAACCCCGTATCTCCTGAAATTTAAATCCACCTGGCCGTCATCAGCAATATTGGATAGAGGGACAATGTTTTTTAAGGCGCTGGTCAATTCCTGCGCCTCTTCAGCATATTGCAGATAGAAGTCCTTTATATAAAAACCATCTTTGAGTATCCTGTATTCCTGAGCCTTAGATGAGTTGGTATCCAGATCAACTGTCTGGAATATTGAAGTTATTTCTGTATTAAATATGCCGCGAGACTTCTCCTGCTCCGCTGTTTTTTTCACCGGTATTGCCGGAGTTTCTGTCTTCTCCTCCTCATTATCAGCATTTACCTGTGTTTCATTCGATAATGACCCATTCCCGCTCTCTGATAATGCCTTCGGGGGCGGGCTCTGGTCCTCCTCCTGGAGTGCAGGAGAGGATGGTGTTTCTTCCTCCGCATAGGCTGCATTAAAAATCAGGAATATTGCAAGTAATAAAATAGATATTATTTTCATCGCTGCAGTCTTGCACCTGAAGGATGCCGTGATCCATGTATCATAGGATGACAATTAGTACACCCCTTGTTAAATGTGAAGCGACTCCCTGGATTCAGGACATCATGTGCATCAGGCGAACCAGTGCCCCTTACAGGAAGGTTTGAATGACATTCCAGGCATAGAAATGGCTGTCTTATCTTAAGTAATGCCCGGTTCATTGATGAATGAGGCACATGGCAGAGCAGGCAGTTTTCCTGCACCGGCAGATGGTCAAACAGGTAAGGCCCCCGTTTGTCTGCATGGCATTTAAAGCAATTCTCATTAACGGATGACGCAGAAAGTATGCCGGGAGTGTCGGATCCGTGCGGTGCATGACATGTGGAACAGGTCATCTTTGCCTGGTCATGAGATAAATGAGGAGAACGCAATATATCTTTCTTTTTCTGAACATGACAGCCGAGACATATATCCCTTTCAGATGTATCGTTCAGAAGACCCCTTTTAGAAACGTTATCCATTACATGATGGCAGTCCGTACATCGGAGGTTCCTGCCATGTATGTTCCCTTTCCAGTAGTACAGACCTCCTTTTTCGTGACAGTTGAGACAGACGGCATTCTGTTCTCCCCTTGTATTAACAGACGTTGGGCCAAAAGATATGATATTCATGCGGTTTTTGGGGTCTGTGATATGCAGGCTTCCGGGTCCGTGACATGATTCACAATCTGTTTTTTTTACAGCAGATGCCTTTTCCGGTTTTATAAAACCCGGTTTCCACTTTGCATGAATTGTATTATCCCATTGAACAGAAGGGCCCTGATGACACTCACGGCATTTATCCATCCCAACAACAGATGCTTTTTTTACAGATGGGGTTTGTATCAGGAATGTCCCCTCTGTACCAAGAAGAGAGTCGGAGAGGTCGGGTGCCGGGACCGGCTCGGCAGGTGCAATGTCAGTTGTTGTTTCAGCAGGACTATGCTGCATGGTTGCCTCAATCGGAGAAAGGGGCGGTTCTTCTTCTGCGACAGGCGCTGCTGTATTATTGTCTGTGGTTTCCTCAGCGGTTAAGATGTTGCCGATTGAAATGGAAAATATAATAAACAGTGCTGATACAAATATAATGAGTCTCATCCGGTTCATATCGAAGTTTAATACTATCGGCAAGGCGTCTGTATTGTCAAGGATAATCAAAAGATTTACAATGGGCAGACATGAAAGAAATATATCTTATTGACGGCAGTTCATTTATCTACAGGGCATTCTATGCTGTCAGGGGGCTGTCAAACTCAAAGGGTCTTCCTACAAACGCCGTATTCGGCTTTATAAATATGCTGATGAAGATATTGAATGAGAAAAACCCCCATTTGCTTTCCATAGCCTTTGACCCCAAAGGTCCGACAAAGCGACATGAGGTTTTTGAGGCATATAAGGCTCAGAGACCAAAGATGCCTGATGCGCTCTCAGTGCAAATACCCTATATCCACAGGGTAGTCAGTGCATTTAATATACCTGTCCTTATATTGGAAGGATATGAGGCTGATGATGTTATTGGAACTGTTTCAAAAAAGGGGGAAACGGATGGTTATGATGTAATAATTGTCACGGGTGATAAGGATATGTTTCAGCTTATTACACCTCATGTCCGGGTATATGACCCTATGAAGGATAGGTTCTTTTCTGAGGCTGATGTGGTGGATAGGTTTGGCGTTGGTCCGTCCGGTGTGGTAGAGATCATGGGGCTTATGGGTGACTCAGCTGATAATATACCAGGCGTCTCCGGAATCGGAGAGAAAACAGCTAAGGAGTTGATCACTTTGTTTGGCACAATAGAGAATCTGCTTGAGCATCTGGAAGAAGTAAAGAAGCCGAAGCTGAGGAGCCTTTTGCTGGAGCAGAGAGAGATGGCCAGGCTCAGCCGGGAGCTGGCGCTGATTCACACTGATTTACCGGTACATATTGATTATGAAGAGTTTAAGATCAGCCCTCCGGACAATAATAAGATCATAGAAATATTCCGGGAGTTGGAATTCTCAAGCCTCATGAAGAACTTTACTCCTGTACCTTCATCAGAAGATGAGGATGTAAGCTACGTTAGTATATCAGAAACAGGGGAGTTATCGAATTTCCTAAGGAAGGCGGAAGACGCTAAAAGGTGCTCGTTTTATATAGAGGGCAGTCATTCTGATAGTATGACCGCCGTTATACAAGGTATTGGGTTGTCATTTGATGAAAGAGAAGCGTGTTATATCTCAGTTTCTGATGATAGTCTGTTTACAGAGGGGTTAACCCTCCGGCAGATCAGGGATCATCTCGGAGAAATTATAAATGACCCGGAGTTTGCCAAGTATTCCCATGACATAAAGCGGCAGATGATCCTGCTGAAGCGTGCAGGAATGAAGCCGAATGGGTTTACGTTTGATACGATGATAGCCTCATATCTCCTGAACCCCGGCCGTTCAGACCACAGCCTGGAGGGCATAGCTCTTGAACATTTAAGTCTGCATCTATCTTACCCTGAACAAGTTTCAGTCGGTAAAATAATCCATTACCTCTGCCAGAGAGCTGACATTATCCTCCGGCTTAGTAACATTCTTGAAAAAAAACTATTTGAAACAGGTTTACTTAACCTCTTCCGTAATATAGAGATCCCTCTCTCTGATGTATTAGCTGACATGGAAATGACGGGCATCAGGGTTGACCCTCACATCCTCGAGTCACTTTCTAAAGAGATGGAGCGGGATATGGGCTTAATCTGTCAGAGAATTTATGCAATTGCCGGTGAGGAGTTCAATATAAGTTCACCAAAGCAGCTTTCTCACATCCTGTTTAACAAGTTAGGCCTGAAACCCATAAGAAAGACCAAGACAGGTTATTCAACAGATGAAGGGGTCCTTACAGAGCTTGCTGTGCAGCACGAACTGCCGGCAGAGGTCCTTTCATTCAGACAACTGGCCAAGCTGAAATCTACCTATGCTGATGCACTATTTAATCTCATTAACCCGGAGACTGGACGTGTACACACATCAT
Source organism: uncultured Nitrospiraceae bacterium (assembly GCA_964611625.1). Classification (GTDB taxonomy): domain Bacteria; phylum Nitrospirota; class 9FT-COMBO-42-15; order HDB-SIOI813; family HDB-SIOI813; genus RBG-16-43-11. Next base: position 359,771 of record CAZTAM010000001.1, read on the forward strand.
TCAGCCAGACTGTAACTACCACCGGGAGGTTGTCGAGCAGTAAGCCTAATCTGCAGAATATACCTGTAAGAACAGAAATGGGACAGCGTATCAGGGAAGCTTTTGTCGCAAGAGATGGTTGTGTCCTCTTGTCTGTCGACTATTCACAGATAGAACTTCGCATCCTTGCACATATGTCAGGAGATGAGGTTCTTACGGGGGCCTTTAGACTGGATGAGGATGTTCATACCAGGACAGCGGCAGAGATATTCGGACTCACCCCGTCAGATATAACGCCTGAAATGAGGAGGCGGGCGAAGGCCGTGAACTTCGGGATTGTCTACGGGATAAGTCCGTACGGCCTTGCGCTGGATATCGGGATATCACAGCAGGAAGCTAAGGAGTACATTGATAATTATTTTCTGCGGCACAGAGGAGTAAAATCTTTTATTGAAGATACAATTATAAAGGCAAAAGAGGCAGGTTATGTGACAACGCTATTAAACAGGCGCCGTTATGTCCCTGAGCTGGCGAGTGGTGAGAACAGTATAAGGCAGTTCGGGGAGAGGATAGCAGTAAATACACCTGTACAGGGGAGCGCTGCAGACATAATTAAGCTCGCTATGATTAACATCTATAGAAGGCTTGTCAGCGAAAGACTTAAGGCAAAGATGATTCTTCAGGTACATGATGAATTGTTATTCGAGGTGCCGGAGGAGGAGCTGACAGTCACTAAGGATATTGTTATAGCGGAAATGGAAGGCGTAACAGAGCTTTCTGTGCCGCTTAAGGTAGACAGTGGTATTGGAAAAAACTGGCGTAATGCAGGGTAAAACTAACGGTGAGCTGATTGCGTATACAGATAACTAACTTTATGCGCTGCTGTCAGAATAATTGTATTCTGATTTTATCAAAGCCACCATCTCATCGTGTATCCTGCCATTGCTGGCGAGTGTTTCGTTACCCGCGATACTGAATTCGCTGCCTTTGAAATCACTTAATCTCCCGCCGGCCTCCTTTACTACCACAGATGCTGCAGCAACATCCCATGGCTTGAGCTTAAGCTCCCAGAAACCGTCTATGCGGCCCGACGCAAGATAACATAGATCTATTGATGCTGAGCCGGGTCTTCTTATCTCCTGCGCCTTCATCATAAACTTCCTGAAAAGAACAAGATAATTATCAGGGTGTTCCCGTCTGTCATATGGGAATCCTGTGGCGAGAAGAGCACTATCGAGTTTTTCAATGCAGGATACGTGGATTGCACTGCCATTAAGATAAGCGCCTGCACCTTCCATTGCAGTAAAGCACTCATCCCTTACAGGGTCATACACTGCGCCGACCGTCATCTTCCCTGATACCTCAAGCCCAACAGAAACGGCAAAGCAGGGAAATGCGTGGGCATAGTTCGTAGTTCCGTCAAGGGGGTCTATTATCCAGCGGAAATCTGATGTTCCTGCCTGGTTTGTCCCCTCCTCAGCAAGTATCTGGTGGTCGGGATAGGTGTTTCGGATTATCGAGACAATAGACTCTTCAGACAACCGGTCAGCCTTAGTAACAAGATCAACATCCCCCTTGAACTCTAATTCAAGAGGCTGACCGAGATATTTCATGAGTATAATACCTCCTGCACGCGCCGCATCTTCCGCAATCTTTAACATATCATCATACATAATATTTATCTCCTCCGATGGCAGTCACTATAACAAATATCCTGTATTAAATCATCTAAGAACAGGTTTAATTAAATTGCCTCATTGAACGGAGGGGCATTTTTTTAATCTCTCTGACAGCTATTCTTGCGACGGATGTAACGTAAGGTAACGACCAGGAGAGTGATCACAGTAATGGGGATTATAAAAAAGACCATGACCAGATTATATAAGGGGAGTATGTCATGATGCATGGAATAGAGTACGAGATAGCTTGTATATGCAACATAATATCCGAAAAACAGGAAGCCCTCCCACCTTGCAATAAGGTTGCCAGTAAAGAATACAGGCAGGCAGGCTATTGAGGCAACGATCATGACCGGGATGTCGAACCTGAGAGCTGCAGCAGAGACCTGAATGCCATCAGGTGACAGAATACTTGAAAGCCCAAGTACGGAAAGCAGATTAAAGATATTGCTTCCAACAACGTTTCCTACAGCAATATCCTTTTCTCCCCTCAGGGCGGCTACAGTGGATGCTGCCACTTCAGGCAGGGAAGTTCCTGCTGCTACTATCGTCAGTCCAATTACAAGTTCGCTGATACCAAACATCTGAGCGAAGGAAACTGCACCATTGACAAGCCAGCGTGCCCCGATGACCAGCATAAAAAGTCCGCCGATAATAAATCCGACATTAATCATCTTACTGAGTAAATCAGGTTTCCTGTCCACCCCGTATTCCTTTTCATACTCATCCTGAATTTCCTTTTTTTCATTCCGGCTCATTTTTATTAGAAATATTGTGTAGGCAATAATGCCTGTAAAAAGGATTACCCCATTTGACCTGTCTATCTTTCCATCGAGGGCAAAGATGAAGACAAGAATAGAGATGCCTATCATCAAGGGTACATCCAGCCTTATCAATTGTTGAGCAACTACGAGGCTCGAGATTATTGCAGAAAGTCCAAGAATAAAGAGGATATTGAAGATATTGCTTCCTATAACATTACCCATTGCAATATCGCCTTCTCCGGCGAGGGATGACTGAATACTGACAGCTAATTCAGGTGCACTGGTTCCAAAGGCTACTACCGTAAGCCCTATAACGAGAGGAGATATTCCCAAAGCTGATGCCAGTTTAGAGGCGCCACGGACAAGGATATCCGCTCCGGCAATCAGCAGGCAAAGGCCGGCAATAAAAAACAGGATTGTAAAATAACTCATGCTATAGCTTTGTCATATTTTCTTGTAAGACCAGAATTTATATCATATCGGGTTGATATATACAACTGGAAGAGTTGGTTAGCCCTTGAAAGAAGCTGCATTGTGGATTTTGAGGTGTGAATATGGGGTCTTTCATGTTAATATCACCCTATGTTTTTGCATGTTGCCGTACCAAGACCTTTCCAGGACCTGTTTACCTACAAATGTCCTCCTGAGCTTATAGATCAGGCTTGTGCAGGTAAACGAGTAATAGCACCCTTCGGCAGGCAGAAGATAACCGGCTATATCATAGATACGTCAGCAGAGCTTTCAGACAATAAGACAAAGCAGGTTTTCGAGGGAGATATAAAGCCGGTATACTCTATTCTTGATCCTGAACCCCTTATCAATGAAACGATGCTCTCTCTATGCAGGTGGGCATCTGAGTACTACATGTTTCCTGTTGGAATGGTGCTTAAGGCCGCACTTGCAGGGATCCCGGAGGGAAAAGAGGCGGTATCCCCGAAGAAGAGGATAAATATCAGGGATTCATATAGTGAAGGCAGTGAAATGTCCACACCGCCTCCGGAACTTACTATCTCCCAGAAAGAGATCTTGTTGAAACTATCGGATTCTATCTCTGCCGGCGTATTTTCAGTTCACCTCCTTCATGGCATCACAGGCAGCGGCAAGACTGAGGTGTATATGTCAGCACTTGAGGAGGTCATCAAGAGGGGAGGAAGAGGCATCGTACTTGTACCTGAAATTGCAATAACCCCGCAGCTTATCATGCGGTTTATCTCAAGATTCGGGGATAAAGTTGCGGTGCTGCACAGCGGTCTTACAGAGGCGGAGAGAAGATGCGAGTGGATCCGGATAAAGGACGGCAAGGTTGACGTTGTAATAGGGGTAAGATCAGCAGTCTTTGCGCCTGTTGAAGAGCTTCGCCTTATCATTGTAGATGAAGAGCACGAGCATACATTCAAGCAGGAAGAGGGCTTCAGGTTCAATGCGCGAGATGTTGCGGTCATGCGGGCGAAGCTTTCCAGGGCAGTCGCAGTGCTTGGTTCTGCAACTCCGTCGCTTGAATCTTATTATAATACTGACGTGGGGAAGTACTCATATCTCTCCCTGCCTGACAGGATCAACCAGCGGCCGCTTCCCCCTGTAAGGGTATTGGACCTGAGAAAAAAGGATGGTTTTTCTATCTTTTCTGATGAATTGCTTGATGCAATAAGGGCAAGGATTGAATGCGGAGAACAAACTCTGCTATTTCTTAACAGACGGGGGTTTTCCCCTTTTTTGCTTTGTCTTGACTGCGGCCATTCACCGGAATGTCCAAATTGCAGCGTATCGCTGACTTATCATAAGAATGACAGCAGCCTGTGTTGTCATTATTGTGATTATATTATTAAACCGCCTGATATCTGTCCTCAGTGCAAAGGCAGCCGGTGGAAGGCGTTCGGCGCCGGTACTGAAAGGGTCGAGGAAGAGTTGAAGAAACTCCTGCCGGATGCAAGAATAATCAGAATGGACAGGGATACAACCTCTAAGAGAGGCGCCCACATGCGTATCTTCCAGAGTATGAGGAACAAGGATTCGGACATATTAATCGGGACGCAGATGATTACCAAGGGGTTGGACCTGCCTGATATTACCCTGGTAGGAGTCCTTCTTGCAGATGCAACCCTCCATCTTCCGGACTTCCGGTCCGGTGAGAGGACATTTCAGTTCCTGACGCAGGTAGCCGGAAGGGCAGGACGCGGCAGTAAGGGCGGTGAGGTTATAGTCCAGACATTCAACCCTGAACACTATGCCATTCGTCACGCCTCCGGACATGACTTTAAGAGTTTCTATGATGACGAGAGTTCATTCAGGAAAGTCCTTGGATATCCGCCATACAAGCGTCTTGCCAGGCTCCTCATAAAGGGCAACATTAAAGACCATGTTGAGTCTTCGTCAGAGAGGCTTAAGGACATATTGGCTTCTAACAGTAAAGAAGGGATAGAAATACTCGGTCCTGTATCAGCGCCATTCAGCAAGATACGCGGCAAACACCGCTGGCATATCATAATCAAGGGTAAAGATTCAAAGACATTAAACAGGCTTATCAGAAAATCGCTCGACGAACTGAAGCGGGAGAGACTGGGCCGCTCGGAGGCCGGAGGTGCCCCGCACGTAAATAAAAGCGCACAGGTTGAGGTGGATATTGACCCCATGAGCCTGTTGTGAGTCAGTAAATCTCCCTCTCGCGGCGCATTGGGTCATGAAATTAATGGGAGTGCGGCAGGAGTATAATGAAGACGCTTGCCCTTGTATATCTGGATTCCATTCCAGAAAAGCATTCACTTATAGTAATTGATCGTAAGAAGCAGGACTTAATAAAATTTGTTCTACCCAGCTTCTGTAGTTACTTGTTATTCCTGGACTCTTTCGTACTCTCTTTTGTGGATACGTTCTTTTTCGTTGTCTTTCTACCCGGAGCCTTCTTCTCTGTGGATTCCTTTTTAAGTTGCCCTGGGGCGGACTGCTTAAGTTCAACCGGTATTTTCTCAAAGGGAGCGGTTTTCTTCGTTTTCCCCACCGGTGTGCTCTTATTCTCAGACCTGATCAATACGATCCGTTCTGCCTCCAGCCAGTTCTCGATTTCCCTGCCTGACTGGCATCCCCCCTTTTCCCAGAGCTCATAGGCCACCTTACTTATTTCATCTCCAATATTTGCCTTCATGTCCACTTTAATACCTCCCTTACATTCATTATTTACCACTGTTCTGTATTAGATTATCAGGAAAGATATTTTATATCAACTCAATATTTGAATATGATATATTTGAATATCTTCCTTGATGTCCTGATCTGGCAGCTTTATTTCAATTTCCATTCGTCACTTTTCACTTGACAACATAACACCTTTATTGTTAATTTAAAAATCCACATTAACTACTGTTTGTGAGGTTTAAACTATGCCTTATGCGATCTTAGAGAAGAAAGAGCTTGCGCCGAATACGGTAATGATGCAGATTCTTGCCCCCCTTGCTGTAAAGAAGATGAGGCCCGGTCAGTTTATTATCGTTAGGGTAACTGCTAATGGTGAGCGTATCCCTCTTAGTATATCAGGATGGGATGCGAATAAGGGGACGGTTAGGATTATAGTCCAGGCCGTTGGTCGGACGAGCACAGAGCTTCTCAATCTTAATGTCGGCGATTCAATTATTGATGTCGTCGGTCCTCTTGGTCAACCGTCCCATATAGATAAATATGGAACATGTGTGCTGATTGGCGGAGGCTATGGTACTGGTGCAATTATCCCGATAGCCAGGGAATTAAAGGCGCTTGGCAATCAGGTCATTGCAATTATTGGCGCGAGGACAAAAGACCTCGTGCTTATGGAAGATGAGTTAAGGACAGTATGCGACAGGGTAGAGGTCTCTACGAATGATGGAAGTGCCGGTACTAAAGGCCTGGTAATAGATGTCTTCTCAGACATATTGAAGAAGGAGCCGGTGCATATGGTAACAGCAATTGGACCTGTGGCTATGATGAAGGCTGTTTCTGAAATGACGAGACCGTTAAACATCCCTACATTTGTCAGTCTTAATGCTATAATGGTGGATGGTACCGGAATGTGCGGATCATGCCGAGTTGAGGTCGGCGGTGAGACTAAATTTGCATGTGTTGACGGGCCTGACTTTGACGGACATAAGGTGAACTATGATGAGCTTGTATACCGGCAGAAGATGTATGTGCCGTATGAGAGAAAGGCTGCAGAAGATTATAAGTGTAAGGCAAGCTGCCATTAATTAATAAAAAGGAGAACTACCGGTGAGCGGGACATTATCCAATAAAGAACGTCTGCAGATACCGCTTCAGGATATGCCAGAGCAGGATCCTGCGGATAGGGTAAACAATTTCAGTGAAGTACCACTAGGTCTTGAGGAGGCAGTTGCTTTGACTGAATCCATGAGGTGTCTTGATAATTGCAAGGCCCCGTGCATTCAGGGTTGTCCTGTTGGTATAGACATCCCAGCATTTATTAAGAAGATCGAAAAGAGAGATTTTATCGGGGCGGCAAGGACCCTTAAGCAGTACAACCTGTTGCCTGCCATCTGCGGCAGGGTATGTCCTCAGCAGGAACAGTGTGAACTTGTATGTGTTATCGCCAAGAAGGTTCCGTCAGTTGCTATAGGACGTCTTGAGAGGTTTGCGGCTGACTATGAGAGGATGAGCGGATCAGTTGAAATCCCTGAAGTTGCCCCTTTGACAGGAAGAAGGGTCGCAGTAGTAGGATCAGGCCCGGCTGGACTTACCGGCGCAAGCGAGCTTGCAAGACTTGGTCATAAGGTGACGATATTTGAAGCGCTTCACAGGCCTGGCGGCGTCCTTGTTTATGGTATCCCAAGATTCAGACTTCCTATTGATGTTATAGACAATGAAATTGACATGCTGAAGAAAATGGGTGTTGAGATTGTATGTAATGCAGTGATTGGAAAGACGCTCACTGTAGATGACCTTTTTTCTGAAGGCTATGATGCTGTTCTTATCGGTACAGGTGCAGGTCTCCCTTATTTTATGGGAATACCCGGAGAGAATCTCTGTGGTGTTTATTCTGCAAATGAATTTCTTACACGGGTCAATCTAATGCGGGCAGATCTTTTTCCTGACAGTCTGACCCCTGTATTCTTTGGCAAGAAGATAGCGGTAATTGGTGCAGGTGATACAGCAATGGATTCGGCAAGGACTTCCGCACGTATGCATCCTGAAAGCGTAACGGTTTTCTACAGGAGGAGCAGGGAAGAGGCTCCTTGTCTTCCGCGTGAGATGGAGCATGCAGAGCAGGAGGGAGTCCAGTTTAAATTCCTTACCAATCCTGTCAAATTTATTGGAGATGATAATTATTTCCTCAAAGGTATGGAGTGCGTCAAGATGGAGCTTGGCGAGCCTGATGCCTCCGGCAGGAGGAGCCCCAAGGTGATTCCTGGATCTAACTATATAGAAGAGGTAGATACGGTTATAATGGCCCTCGGCTTTGGAGTTAATCCGATCATTAAAGACACAACTCCGGGTCTCGATACGAACAAGAAAGGTATCATTATTGTTGATACTGTGACTGGCAAGACTTCAAGGGATGGTGTTTATGCGGCTGGTGATATTATAACCGGCGGTGCTACTGTTATAAAGGCTATGGGACAGGCCAAGGTAGCATCGAAGGCGATGCATGAATATCTGATGAGCAAAGAACCGGCATTAGCGTCGAGCACTAAATAAATAGTCTCTTACTTTATATTCCCCACCTTAACTTTTGCCTCAGCACCTCGTAGTAATCCTTATCCGGTGAGGTTATAAGACGTATAACATTTTCTGATTTTTTCACAACGACCTTATCAAGATATTGTAATGGAAAACCTTCCTGACCATCAAGAGTGACCAGCACATCTTCATTTTCACTTCGTATTGTGACCTCAACCAATACATCCTCTCGGACTACTATTGGCCGGTTTGTGATCGAATGAGGACATATCGGGCTTATAATGATAGCGCCGACCTTTGGATTAATGATTGGACCGCCTGCTGAGAGTGAATATGCTGTGGAACCAGTAGGTGTAGATATAATCAGACCATCTGCCCTGTATGTGTTTAGATATTGACTGTCAATAACAGTCTCCATGAGGATCATCCGGGCTAATGCCCCCTTATTTATGACTACATCGTTAAGTACCGTAAATTTTGCCAGTTCTTTATCTCCTCTTTGAACAGATGCGTCAAGGGTCCACCTCTCATCCATACTCATTTCACCAACAAGTATCTTCTCAAGAAGAGGGTACATTTCATCAAGTGTTACTTCGGTGAGGAATCCAAGACTGCCGAGATTTACGCCAAGGATAGGTGTCCCTTTGCTGCCAATCAATCGGGCTACGCTGATTAGAGTTCCGTCACCTCCCAGTACAATGACAATATCGGAAAGGGCTGCGATATCTGGTCTCTTATGAGAGCTGTCAGAATCTATGAGACCTGCCGTCTCCTGGTCCATGAGAGGTTCTATGTCCCTGTCTTTAAGCCACTTGACCAGGTCAGCCAATATTGGTCCTGCATCTTTCTTTCTCGGTTTTGATATGATTCCTGTCTTCTTTACCATTTTTTCCATTTGCAATGAATTCTATTAGCTTTCAACACCCCTGTCAAATAAATCTGTCCCTTTTTCTTCTATTTATTTCCTGCTGTAAATTTAGTAATATAAACCATATGACAGACCAGAGAATAAAGGCGCTTCTTATATCTATAGGCGGAAGTCCGGAACCTGTAATATATTCCATTAATGAGCTTAAACCTGAGTGCCTCTGTTTCTTTGCATCAGAGGAAACCAGGACTGTCATTAATAACGATATACTGCCAAAGCTTGCAGACCGGCCTGTCTGGATGGCTGAGATCATTACAGGGGATGCCGATGACCTTCTCTCCTGTTATAAGGCAATAAATGACAAGTGGAAGGAGCTTCAGAAAAACTGGAGGCTTGAACCGGGAGACTGGATAGTTGATTATACAGGCGGGACTAAGCCTATGGTTGCTGCCCTTGTACTGGCTACGATAGATGACACATCCGGTTACAGGTATATAAGTGGTAAGGAGAGGACTAAGGGTGGGACAGGTATAGTAATTGACGGTAAAGAGCAGATACTTCATCAGATAAATCCGTGGGACCAGCTTGCAATCAAAGAAAGGCAGGATGCCGAGACACTGTTTGGCCGCGCCCGCTATAAACAGGTTGCAGAGATATTTGCAGGAGTTGCCAAGAGGGTAAGCGGCGGAGAAAAACATCTGTACAAGGCACTTTCAGATGTAGCTGAGGGATATGGTCTCTGGGATAATTTTCAACACAGACAGGCGTGGGAAAAGCTTCGACCCTCTCAGAAATCCCTGGAGATGGCAACTGTTTTTGGAGGGCCTCCAGGGCTGCAGTCATTTGCAGCTGCACTAAAAGAGAACCTCAATTTTCTTGAGAAGCTGAGCGTCGGTATTACCGGTATAAGAATTGAACATTTTTTAGACCTCCTTTCAAATGCAAAACGGCGGGCTGATTTAGAACATAAATATGATGATGCCGTTGCCCGCCTGTACAGGGCAGTTGAGGCATATGCCCAGGTCAGGCTTGCCGGCAGGGGGATTAATACATCAGATGTTCTGGTAAGCCAGCTTCCGCCTGGCTTGTCTTCTGAGTTTGCTGATAAATTCAGGAGTGAAATTGATAACCGAATCAGGCTTCCCATGTATGGGGCATTTAAGCTCCTTCAATCATTGGGAGATGCCGCTGGCACTCTGTTTTTTGAAAACTGGCAGCAGATGAAGATCCTTCTTGACAGCAGGAATAAATCTATCCTTGCTCATGGGTTGGAACCGGTCAAGCGTGAGCGGTATGAAGAGATGTTAAAGCTTATCTTCAGGATAAGTGGTGTCAATGAGAAGTCTCTGCCCAGATTCCCTGATGTAAAATTAAGTTGACAAACGGTTTTTGTTTATATAATATAATTACACATATCATCCGGTATAATCTTTGTGCAACCCATAAAGGTAATTAAAAAATAACCTGGGAGATAAAATATTACTGTAAACCTGAGCGTAATTCTCGCCGATTAAATTTTGGATTTCCCTTTGCAGCTATTTTAACATATTTAACCTAGGACCACTCAATAACGATCTAATCAACTAAACCAGATTGGCAATTATAACCTAACAGATTTATCGTAATATTTCATAAGGAGTATATGGATGAACCTTACAGAATTAAAAGAAAAGAACATAAGTGAACTCACATCGTTGGCCAAAGACATGACCATTGAAGGAGCTGCGGGTATGAGGAAGCAGGAACTTATATTTGCTATTCTCCAGACCCAGGCAGAGAAAAACGGTTTCATCTATGGGTCAGGTGTCCTTGAAACACTATCGGATGGTTTCGGATTTTTAAGGGCCCCTGATTATAATTACCTTCCCGGTCCTGATGACATATACGTTTCCCCCTCACAGATAAGGCGGTTTAACCTCAGGACAGGAGACATAGTATCCGGTCAGATACGCCCCCCAAAGGAGTCTGAGAGATACTTTGCACTGCTTAAGGTTGAGTCCGTTAATTATGAAGACCCTGAGATAGCAAGGGAGAAGATACTTTTTGATAACCTTACACCGATATTTCCAACTGAGAAAATCAAACTTGAGTACCATCCTGAGGATTATTCAACAAGGGTTATGGACCTTATTACCCCTATTGGAAAGGGGCAGAGGGGATTAATTGTTGCACCGCCCCGCACAGGTAAGACTATGCTGCTGCAGTCAATAGCCAAGGCAATAGCGACTAATCATCCTGAGATTATCTTGATTGTACTTCTGATAGATGAGAGACCTGAGGAAGTTACTGATATGCAGCGTCAGGTAAAGGGCGAGGTTGTCAGCTCAACATTTGATGAACCGATGCAGAGACATGTTCAGGTATCTGAGATGGTCATTGAGAAGGCCAAACGTCTTGTAGAACATAAGAAGGATGTGGTAATACTCCTTGACAGTATAACAAGGCTTGCAAGGGCATATAATGCTGTAATCCCGCCGAGCGGCAAGGTGCTGTCAGGAGGACTTGATTCCAATGCCCTTCAGCGTCCAAAGAGGTTCTTTGGCGCCGCCCGTAATATAGAAGACGGCGGCAGCCTGACGATCATTGCTACTTCTCTGGTTGACACAGGCAGCAGAATGGATGATGTCATATTTGAAGAGTTTAAGGGCACTGGTAATATGGAGCTTCATCTTGACAGAAAACTTGTTGACAGGAGGATATTCCCTGCGATAGAAATAAATGCATCAGGTACACGTAAGGAAGAATTGCTGGTAAGCAGGGAAGATTTGAACAGAATGTGGATATTGAGAAAGGTGTTAAATCCGCTCAGTACTGTAGAGAGCATGGAGTTTTTACTGGATAAATTAAAGGTATCAAAGTCAAACAGAGATTTTATGGATTCAATGAACAGATAGGTGAAAGGAGGATTTAAATCATGAAAGAAGGCATTCATCCGGAGTATATCGAAACAACGATCAAATGCTCTTGCGGAGTGGTAATAAATACCCGCTCTACAATAAAGGATCTGAGGGTTGAGGTATGTTCGAGCTGCCATCCATTCTTTACCGGAACACAAAAGATAATGGATGCAGAGGGAAGGGTTGAAAGGTTCAGGAAGAAATATGCCAGTAAGTAGGCATGATCAGAAGGTAAGATTAAGAAGACCTGCCCTTGGCAGGTTTTTTTTTGTAGAGAGGTGAGAAAGAGTGGCAACCATCATGGACGAAAGTATATACAACAGGCTTAAAGAAATCACAGAAAAATACAATGGAATAAGCGCTTTACTTGGCGAACCTGAGTTCATAGCCAACCGCGTTGAGTTCCAGCGTATAGTGAAAGAGCAGGGGGAGCTTACCCCGATAGTTGAAAAGTATAATCAGTATAAAGAGCTTTCTAAGAAACTGGAAGAGGCAGAAGAGCTTATAAATGATGCTTCTACAGAAGATGATATGAGAGAGCTGGCATTAGATGAAAAGGCATCTTTAGAGAAGGAGATAGCAGGTGTTGAGGCAGAGATTACAACCTTGCTTATACCCAGGGATCCCAGAGATAATAAGAACGTAATTATGGAGATACGTGCTGGTGCAGGAGGGGATGAAGCTGCCCTTTTTGCTGCTGAACTGTTTCGTATGTATGCAAAATATGCTGAGAAGAAACGGTGGAAATTAGAAGTCCTGAGCTCAAATTATATCGGTATCGGAGGCATTAAGGAGATTATTTTTACCATAGAAGGCAAGGGAATTTTCAGTAAGATGAAGTTTGAAAGCGGTGTCCACAGGGTACAGAGGGTTCCGGCTACAGAGGCATCGGGCAGGATACATACATCTACAATTACAGTAGCGGTTCTTCCTGAAGCGGAAGAGGTAGATCTGAATATAGATGCTAAAGATATCAGGATAGATACGTTCTGTTCCTCAGGACCGGGTGGTCAGGGAGTTAATACGACCCACTCTGCTGTAAGGATTTTGCATATTCCTACAGGAATGATAGTTTCCTGTCAGGACGAGAGATCGCAGATAAAAAACCGGGATAAGGCAATGCGTGTTTTAAGGTCCCGGTTACTTGAGATAAAGGAGGCTGAGGAGAGGGCAAAAAGGGTACAGGAGAGGAGGGGCCAGGTTGGTACTGGGGACAGGAGTGAGAAGATCAGGACGTACAACTTTCCTCAGAACAGGATTACAGACCACCGGATCGGTCTTACCCTCCACAGACTGGAGGGGGTATTGGAGGGAGATCTGGATGAGATGATAGATGCCCTTATAACCGCGGATACCGCTGAGCGATTAAAAGAGGTGGCTGATGGATAAGATTTTAATAACAGGCGGGAAAAGACTTGAAGGCGAAGTTGAAATCAGCGGAGCAAAAAATTCTGCTCTCCCGATTATAACGTCAGCAATTCTTTCGTCAGAAGAATGCATACTTAATAGAGTCCCATTCTTAAATGATATAACTACCATGAAAAAGCTGATGGAGAGCATGGGGGCACAGGTCGGGCATCAAGGTTATACGTTTACTATCGATACGAAGAACATGAAGAGCTGTGAGGCTCCTTATGAACTTGTTAAGACCATGCGCGCCTCTGTTGTTGTCCTCGGGCCTCTTGTTGCAAGATTTGGCGAGGCAAGAGTGTCTCTGCCTGGAGGTTGTGCAATAGGAGCCAGGCCTATCAATTTGCACATAGCAGGACTTCAGAAGATGGGCGCTGAGGTGGAAATCAAGCATGGCTATGTGGAAGTAAAGGCGAGGAAATTAAAGGGCGCCAGGATATACTTTGATATACCAACTGTGACAGGAACTGAAAATCTGATGATGGCCGCAGTCCTTGCAGACGGAGTCACAGAACTGAAGAATGCTGCCTGTGAGCCTGAGGTGGTTGATCTGGCTAATTTTCTTAATTTGAGAGGCGCCAGGATCAGCGGGGCAGGGACTGACACTATAGTTATAGAAGGAGTGCAGGAGATAAGAGGCGGGATATACAATATTATGCCTGACAGGATAGAGACAGGGACATACGTCATTGCAGGAGCGATTACCCGCGGTGATGTTGTTGTAACAAAGTGCATTCCTCAGAATCTTGAGGCTGTTATCAGTAAACTAAGGACGGCTGGCATAAGAATCGAGACCGGAAGTGATACTATAAAAGTCGTAGCTGATAACGGATTGGCAGCTGTTGATATCAGGACTATGCCGTACCCCGGTTTCCCGACAGATATGCAGGCGCAGATAATGTCACTCATGGCAGTCAGCAAGGGGCTCAGCGTAATTACAGAGACTATATTTGAGAACAGGTTTACCCATGTGCCTGAATTGCACAGGATGGGTGCTAATATCAAACTTCAGGGTAACTATGCTATAGTTGAGGGTGTGCAAAAATTGAGCGGTGCGCCTGTCATGGCAACAGATCTGCGTGCAAGTGCTTCTCTAATCCTTGCCGGTCTTGTTGCTGAAGGGCAGACTGAAGTATCACGAATTTATCATCTGGATCGCGGGTATGAGCGGATTGAAGAGAAACTATCCAGATTGGGGGCTCAGATAGTGAGAGTTAAGCAATGATTCATAACTCGGGAGGCACAATGCAGCCAGTTACCATAGCCCTTGCAAAAGGCAAACTCCTTGACCATGCTGTTGAGTATTTTGATAAGCTGGGACTGATGCCTGAAGATGTGAAAGATGCGGGCAGGAAACTTATCTTTAAGTTTCCAAAACATGGACTGACATATATGATAGTGCGTCCGACGGATGTTCCGACATATGTAGAATATGGGGCGGCTGACATAGGGATTGTAGGAAAGGATATGCTGCTGGAGCAGGAAAAGGATTTATATGAGCTGTTTGATCTTAAATTCGGGCATTGCAAGATTGTTGTGGCAGGGCCAAAGGAGACGGTTGAACCTTACAAGAGCGGAAAGTTGATAAAGTTGAGGGTTGCGACGAAGTATCCCAGGATTACCGAGCTTTACTTTGGGAGTCGTGGTGTTCATGCTGATATTATTAAACTTTATGGTTCGATTGAACTTGCACCTCTGGTCGGTTTGTCTCACGTGATAGTTGATCTGATATCTACCGGCAGGACACTGAAGGATAACAACCTTGAATTATTTGAAATTGTCACAGAGTCAACAGCACGTCTTATAGCGAACAGGGCAAGCCTGAAGCTCAAATATGACAGGATAACCGGTATAGTGGATGACCTCAGAAAGGTTATTTCAGGATAAACTGACAGTTGAAATTAATACGAACAGATAGTCGTGGTTTTGTTAAAGTCAGGACACAACTCCTTTCAAGAGGGGTAACATATGGCAAGTCCATTGAGTCCGCAGTTCACAGGATTATCAATGATGTCAGGGTGACTGGCGATAAGGCGCTATTCAAATATTCTAAAAGATTTGACAAGGTTTCTCTCACTCCGGCAACTCTGAAAGTAGACCAGAAGGTAATCAAAGAAGCTTACTCCAGTGTCAACACTGCTGACGTGGAAGCCTTAAAGTATGCCGCCCTGAGAATCAGGAAATTTCATGAACACCAGAAGGTATCAGGATGGCAATATAAGGATAATGGTGTGATGCTCGGTCAGATGGTGACCCCTCTGGATAGCGTTGGTGTTTACGTCCCGGGAGGAAAGGCGATCTACCCGTCTACAGTCCTGATGAGCGTTATACCGGCAAGAATTGCCGGAGTAAAGGAAGTCGTCATATGTACTCCGACACCGGGGGGTGAAATAAACCCGTATATCTTAATTGCCGCTGATATTGCAGGGGCTGACAGGATTTATACTGTCGGAGGGGCACAGGCAGTGGCTGCCATGGCCCTTGGCACTGACTCAGTTCCTCGTGTGGACAAGATTGTGGGACCTGGCAATATCTACGTGGCAATAGCAAAAAAGCTCTTGTATGGTCATGTTGATATAGATATGATAGCAGGGCCAAGTGAAATACTTATTGTTGCTGATGATACGGCAGATCCGTTATTTGTTGCGATGGACATGTTGTCTCAGGCAGAGCATGATGAGGAGGCAGTGGCGATATTGATCACTCCATCTGAGACGCTTGCAGGGAAAGTCATTCATAATGTCAGGTCAGAGATAAAGGTTCAGTCCCGAAGGATGGTTATTCAGAAATCACTTGCTGATCATGGTATCATTATAGTTACTAAAGACTTAAAGGAGGCCGTTGAGCTTACAAACGAATTTGCTTCTGAGCATCTGTCTCTGCAAGTGGCAGAGCCGATGAAAGTATTAAAAGATATCAGGCATGCAGGCGCCATCTTTCTTGGAAGCTACACGCCGCAGACTATGGGAGATTATGTAGCAGGCCCGAACCATACATTGCCTACCGGAGGGACAGCTCGTTTTTTCTCGCCGCTCAGTGTGGATGATTTTGTGAAAAAGACAAGCCTGGTAATGTATAGCAGATGGTCATTGAGAAGGGATGGTGTAGTTGCCTCAAGGCTGGCAGAGATAGAAGGTCTAAATTCACACAGCGAGGCCGTAAAGATAAGATTGAGGATGAGATGAACAGAAAATCCATGATAGAACGAAAAACAGCCGAAACAAAAATCAAAGTGAGATTCACAATTGACGGCCAGGGCAAGGGAAAAATAAACACCGGTATTCCTTTCCTGGATCACATGCTGACCCTGTTTGCTAAGCATGGTCTGTTTGACCTCAACATAGATGCAGTCGGTGATTTGGAGATAGACGATCACCATACTGTTGAAGACATAGGGATCGTGCTGGGTAAGGCCATTGCTCAGGCAGTCGGAGACAAGAAGGGCATAAGGCGTTATGGGAGCGCATTAATACCCATGGATGAGACACTTGCATCTGTTGCACTCGATATCAGCGGCAGGCCATATCTGGTTTATAACGTGGCACTGCCTAAAAGGGGAAAGATCAAGGAGTTTGACGCTGACCTGATTGAGGATTTCTTCCAGGCATTTATCACAACCAGCGGTATCACACTTCATATCAATATCAGCTACGGCCGCAACATTCATCACATCTTCGAGGCAATATTCAAGGCATTTGCAAGGGCGCTTGATGCGGCAACCGGGCTTGACGGCAGAGTCAGTGGAGTCCCGTCAACTAAGGGAACGCTTTAATTAATCCTGGGAAAAAACAGGGTTGGTTTAATGAATCAACCAACCCTCATAGTCTGGTACACTATACATTACTTGCAGGTACACTCTGATGATTTCTTGCTGCATCCGGAACAGACGCCATTCTTGATGTCGCGTCCGCAGACCTTACAGGGTGAACAACCACATGACTGACACATGTTACCACCCCCCTTCTCAAGAATTATACATCATGCATATTCTACCCCCCGTGGACACCGTAGTCAACATACCATTCAGAGCCGAAAGAGCAGTCTTTCATCCCAAACAATCTGCATCTTAATATAAGCAAATGGCTGAATATAATATAAGCGGGACTTAAATTAATGTATGATTTCATAAATGAAATCATATTCAGTGCCTTCTTTGTTACGGGAGTGTAACGTCATTGAACCTCTTGCCTTATAGTATTTACCTGTACCACCTGTAATTGTTAAAACCGAGTCTTTATTGTCGTAGAATGGACCCTGGACCATAATCTGTCCCTGTGTCAGGCTGATAGTCCATGCACACTCCCACGCCTCGCCTGCAGCAGTTCTTATACAAAAGCCATTTGCAGTTCCTGCCTTGTTCTTGTTGGTTTCGTCGAACAACTCATTTGAAAACCCGAGTGTATCGCCGACCGAATCACCTTCTGGCATAACGTCACCGATGTAATCTGACCTTGCATGCTCAATAAGGTGTAAGGTAGTGACATTTGGATGAAGTCTGCCACTCTTACAGGAAATAAGGAAATTTGCAGACAAGACAATACTCATCAAGCTTATGAGCAAAAAAGATGTATTCCTGGTCATCTCATTCCTTACAACAATCAATGTATTTGGATATATTAATGAACTTTACAATTTTTCCGATTAATTCTCTACCTAATTAAGGGTAATAAATTAACATATCATAAATAACATAATATAGGTTAATAGGCAAATTTATTCATTTTATGCTTAAAAAGACTCCCCGCATAATTGCAACAGGTTTTACTACGTCACTGCTTGGTGATGAACGTACCCTCAGGGAGTTTATCATCGGAGATTCTATCAGGGAGAGATTTCTTAGGAAGGGAGATAATGCTGTCCTCTACCTCATTAATGATAATTATGACCCTCTGAATTATCGCCAGCTCAGGATTGGAGTAAATAAAGACGAGAAACTTATCAAGAGGTTTGAAAAGTATTGCGGACATCCCATTTCGGAAGTACCTGACCCTTTTGACTGCCATAAGAACTATTCCCAGCACTTTGCCATGGCCATACTTGACAGGCTTCACTCGCTCGATATTTTTCCTGTAATGCTCAATACATATAATGCGTATAAGAAAGGATATTATTCAGAATTTATAGATATAACCCTTAAAAACTACTCCCGTATAAAGGAGACGCTATCTCAGAACTTCAATAACTATTCAATGAAGAAGCTTTTTTATGTTCAATGCCCAAAATGCCGGTGCATTGATGCCACCGAAATACTTGAGGTAGCAGGCGATGTAATTCGTTTTAAGTGTGAGAGATGCGGACGTGAATCAAGTCAGGATATTGAAGCAGTACGTGGTAAGTTAAGCTGGAAACTGGACTGTGCCGCGAGATGGAATATCTATGACATTGACATTGAGACCTTTTCCAAGGCGCATGTTGCAGAGCTTGGAAGTTTTGATGTATCGCGTTTTATTTCAAAGCATTTTTATGGCGGCAAAGTGCCAGGCATTATTAGATATGGTGATGTAAAGATCAGTCGGGAATTATCTAATAAATTACTGGAAATCCTGCCGCCAAGGATCATAAAACAAATTTTTACAGATCATCTGACAAGAGACATAGACTTGAACAAGGAATCTGTAGAACACTATTGCAGTACATTTCATGTCAGATCCGGATTGAGTTACACAGACTATGTCCTGAGAGAGCTCCCTAAAGATGTGCTTATTTATGAAGGGCAAAATAATATATATGAAGGCATTAATAAAATAAATGATGCTGCGGGTGACTATGTGATTGACAGGAAGACCCTCGTAACCTTTGGAAAACATTTTTCCAGGTTCTACTATAACAAGGAATATGGGCTCCGATTTCCTAAAACCGGGGACTTCTTTTCAGCAGATAGCGATATCAAAGGAGTATCTTTGAAAATGATCCAATATGCAATTTCCATTCGCTCTGCGCAACATAATGAAAACAATGATATTGAGGGCCTAATCAGGTGTCACCTTAAGGATCTTAAAGTACCGCCCGGGACATATCAATTTGTCCGGAGGATATTAGGTCAGTCAGAAGGTCCCAGCATTCCAACTCTCCTTTCTGTCCTTCCCAAAGGATTTTTAGCTGCAATAGAAATGATCCTAACCTTTTCATCTGCTGTTACTCATGTGATGAATGACATTGCAATTGAGCCTCAGTTGCCACTTAGTAATGAACATTCAGGGAATGAATTAAACAGCTCAATCCTGGGACACAAGGCGCTTAACCAGTCTAAACTTACAAATAAATTATTGGAGGCAGGCAATGAAACAGTTAAGACCGTATCTCCTGATAATTCTCCTTCTTGCATTATTTCCGGGATGCCAGAGGGGTGCTGAATCTCCACTTAAGGAAATAAATCAGGATTCATCGCTCGAAAGGGTGAAAAAGGCCGGTGTCCTCCTCTGGGGTGCAGATGTTGTTGGTGGAATACCGTATGTATACGAAGACCCAAACAATAAAGGGTCTTATGTTGGTTTTGAGATGGATATAGCAAAGGCTATTGCCAGTCACATGGGGGTTGAGGTAAGGCTGGTCATCAGGGCATGGGACACACTTATACCAGAGCTCCAGAAAGGAAGCTTTGATATGGCAATGAATGGGATTGAGGATACAGAAGACCGCGGAAAGATCGTTTCATTTTCCAATCCCTACTATCTTTATTCCCAGCAGATTACTGTAAGAAAAAAGACCATGGGAATCAGTAGCCTCGATAATCTTAAAGGAAGGAAGGTCGCAACGCTTTCAGGTACAGCAGCAGAAGACATATTGAGACAGACAGGCGGGATTCATGTGGTCACAAACCCGGAGATTATATACAGCTACAAAGACCTTGAAGACAAAAAGGTAGATGCGGTACTTCTTGACACACCTATTGCTGCAGCTTACGGAGCAACCAATCCAATGCTAAAGAATGTTGGAGAGTCTTTTGGGGAAGGAAGGTACGTCATAGCATTTCGTAATGACGATAAAACCCTGCTGGATGCAGTCAATCAGGCATTAACGGAGTTGAAGGATAATGGTGAACTGAAGTCAATTTATACAAGGTGGGGGATAATGGATAAGCATCAGGAGAATATCGGAATAAAATAGATATGAAAAATAAAGATAAATCTATTCATGAGGTGATCTCACCTGTAACAGGAAAGATAATTGATGAGGTGAGGCTTGCAGCAAAGTCTGAGATATCAGAAAGAATTCTTCGCTTGTCAAAGACAGGAATGCCGCCATCGGCAGCCGAAGTAATGAAATTCCTTCGAAGGCTTAAAGATCAGGTACTACTTCATCAGAAACTTCTTATTGAAATGACTGTTTTGGAGACAGGTTTTATCTATAGAGATAGTGAGGATACGATCAAGGGTATCATAGATTTCCTTGATGGATTTGAGTCATATGCAGGGGAAAGAAAAGAGGCAAATATTGTTATTAATCATTCTTATTCAGAGAAATCTCACCGCAATATTATGATTACACACCGGCCATTTCATTGCATAGCGGCTGTTGTCCCTCAGAATGCGTCATTCCCGCTCAGTATAGTCATTATCGCCTCTGCACTCTTATCCGGATCAAGGGTAGTGCTAAGGTCATCGCTTCAATGTGCAGCAACTGGCGCCATTCTTTCAGAAATAGTACGCAAAAGTCATCCACCTGAGTCATGTGTGGAAATAATTAACTGCCTGGCAACTGATTTTCTTGATGCATGTTATGAGTCCGATAACATTGACCTGATACACTACATTGGAAGCAACCAGTATGCTGAAGGTGTGCTTACCAGGTCGTTCAATTGCGGCAAGGTATGTCTGTTAGATGGCCAGGGAAACGGGCTGTTATATTTGGATGATACTTTTCCGGCTGACGACGCAATTCCTATTATTACTTCAGCGGCGACGCGTTTTAATGGAGAGACATGCACTTCTGTTAATGGCGTCCTCATTAGGGATAATATCTATAGTGATGTGAGAGAGGCGCTTAAAGAGTCAATCGGGAATCTTCGTACAGGGTTTCCCCTTGACAGTGATATCCAGATAGGACCGCTATTCAGTAAAAAACAGGTTTCAGGTTTACAGAAGATTATACGGAACAATCCTGCTACGACTATTATTTGCGGAGGGGATGTTCAGGAGGCCTACTTCACACCTGCGCTCATAGAAGGCGTAAGCATTAACGACCGTATTATTCAGGAGGGCTTTTTTGGTCCTGCCCTCTGGATTGCACCTGTAAGAGAAGAAGAAATATTTGACTGGCTGCGGATAAACAGATTTCCATTAAGTGACACAATCCTCAGCAATAACAATAAAATTATTCGGGATTTTGCGATAAATTCCCGTGCTGCAAGAATCTGTGTAAATGAAGACCCGTCAGTTGAATCCATGTTTGAACCATGGGGGGGATATCCTCCCAGTGGCTCAAATCCTGTATCGGTGTGGTCCGAGAAATACAGGCAGACATTTCAGCTCGATGGAAAGCTTGATGAGATCATGGCGGTAACGGCAGATTACGATCAGAAATAACTTCAGAATAACATGAATCGCTTGTATCCAAATATTAGCATCAGGACAAAGATAATCGTTATGGCAGTCGGAATCCTTGTCCTGTCAATCATAATTGCCGGATACCTTATCAGGGGGATAGTCTACAAGAATATTGTAAGCCAGAAGATGACTGCAGTGGACTTACTTACAGCCTCTCTGGTACATGATGTCAAGCATGACTTTGATGTTGGCTATCCGGAGCATACCAGTGATGTTATTGCAAAGTTTATGACATACTACCGCATGATCCAGGGTATTTCATTTTACGATTCAAATTTTATCAACAGGGCTGATTCCAATTCAGAGAATATTGGCAGGGTTACAGATAGACCTGACATAGTAAATGCTATTACTAAGGCGAAACCAAAGATTAAGATTACAAATGAGGATTGGAATAACCTCACGATCCGTTCAATTGCCCCGATCCTTCAGGGATCAAAGATAAGAGGGGCTGTAGTCATGGATATTTCCCTTAATGATATCCAGGCTACTATATCAGCTATTGATCAAAATATAATATTATTTCTGATATTCACCATTACCCTGACTTCCATCACATTGTTCTTTTTATTACGCAAGACTATCCTTGACCGGCTGACGAAACTCATTAAATTAACAAGGCAAATAGCTGAAGGCAACTACGATATTCAGGTTAATGATGATAGAAAGGATGAAATTGGCGTGCTTGGAAGGGCATTCAATCAGATGACAAGAGAGATTAAAAACTCAAAAGAAGAGATCGATAATTATAACAGGCATCTGGAACAGAGAATATATGATGCAACGTCGGAATTGCAGAAGGCCTATGAGGATATCAAGAACACCCAGAGTCAGCTCGTATTAAATGAAAAGATGGCCTCTCTTGGAATTCTGATAGCAGGTATTGCCCATGAGATTAACACACCGGTTGGAGCCATACTGAATATTTCGAGGAAGCTTGAGGATAAGGTAAGTTCTCTGCCCCGATCTATAGAGGAATTAAACAGCGTGCAGGATATCTCACTCTCAAGAATGACTGCCTGCCTGGCTGATCTGATCCAGACAAATACCAGCAATCAGCAGACTCAGTCATATAAGGAAATGCGCTTCCTTGAATCACTACTTCTTCAGAACGGGATAGTGAATGCGAGGGAGATGATAAACAGACTTTCGAAGCTGGACTATACTGATCCAGGGAAAATTGTCAATTACCTGGATTGTCTGCGAATTCCATCATTCTTCGCCCTTTTTGAATCAATAGGGAGCATTGTAATCGCTGCCAGGATTTCTGAGACAAGTTCACAAAAGATCTCGGAAATAGTGAGGGCCCTTAAATATTATGCCTATACAGATAAGGACAGTATCGAGATGATTCAGGTCAACGAATCAATCCAGACAGCCCTCGTTCTCCTAAGAAACAGACTGAAGCACAAGGTCAATATCTCAACAGAATTTGATGCTGATCTTCCGCAAATTCCCTGTAACTGTGAGATACATCAGATTTGGACGAATCTGCTGAACAATGCATGTGATGCCATAGAAGAAATGGGAGACGACTGCCAGGGTGAGATTATAATAAAAACCTTCAGGAAAGATAATTATATAGTGGTTGAGGTTAGGGATAATGGCATTGGAATACCAGAAAACCAGATAGAAAAGGTGTTTGATCCATTTTTTACTACGAAAGATATTGGGAAGGGGACCGGGCTTGGGCTTTCAATAGTAACAGGCATCCTAAATAAACATAATGCTAAAATAGGGGTAAAGAGCCGGCGCGGGTGCACAGTTTTTGAAATATGCCTTCCTGTAGTAAGACATCATGATAATGAAGATAATAAAATAGTGCATGGACATGACATTGAAGGTTTAGATGTTGAACTCTGTCATTCAGTGGCAGGTTCATCCCATTCCGGAGATGCTGATGCTAATTGAAAATCCTGAAATTGGAGAAAAGGTCAAGCCGGTTGAGCAGCACATCCTCTGTGTTGATGATGACCGCGATTTCCTGAAATCACTGGAATTTTTCCTACCCGAGAATATCAATAAAGAGGCAGTATCTGAGTACTGGTATCGTTTTCTGTTTGTAGATAACCCAAAGGAGGCGATAGAGCTTCTTAAAGATCTAAGGACGGCGAACGAGACCGTAGCCATGGTTATAAGTGATCAAAAGATGCCGCAGATGAAGGGCACAGAGTTACTTGAAGAGGCTGGCAAGATAACACCTGACACTATCAGGGTCCTTCTTACAGGTTATGCGGGACTTGAATCAGCCATTACTGCAATAAATAATCATCTTCTCGATAAATATCTTACGAAGCCAATAGAAGATCAGCAGGATTTTACAATCAGCATCAGGCACTTGCTTCAGAAATACCATATGCAGAAGACTATAGCTGAACAGAACAAGATCATCCAAAACCTTTATAGTTTTTCTAATGTCCTCAACTCCATTGAGGATTTTCAGAAGACATTAGATTATATTATTTCATTTACTACAGATACCCTTAAATGTGAACGGGCATCCATCATGTTATCTGAAGGTAACACCCTTAAGATAGTTTCAGCAAAGGGAATTCCTGATGAAGTCATCAGGTCTACTGCTGTTTCATTAGGAGATCGGGTATCTGGTGAGGTTATATTGTCAAAAAAGGCGATACTTGCAAGAAGCCTTGATGAGATACCTTATCTTGATGGAAAAGTCAGGTCTGAGGCGAATTCATTTATCAGCATCCCTATTCTGTTAGCAGGAATTGTCTCTGCAGAGCAATCCCTTGGTGTACTGAATGTAACGAATAAGATTGATAACTTACCTTTTACAGAAGTAGACCTTGAAACCCTGACATATATATCAAACACTGCTTCCATTGCCATACACAATCATATTAACCGTTTAAATCTCGAGAAGGCACATTTAGAATCAAAGACACATGCGTCTGCACTATCTTATCAGATGACTCATGATGCATTAACAAATCTGCCTAACCGGACATTGTTTCGTGACCAGTTGATTTTGACTCTGAGTAACAATGGACATAGGCAAAATAAGTTATGCCTGCTTATTTTAGATTTAAATAACTTTGCTGAAGTAAATGACACACTTGGTCATCACAATGGTGATATCTTATTACAAATAATTGGCGAACGAATACAAGGAATCATTGAACAACCAGGTATTGTTGCACGCCTCGGTGGAGATGAGTTTGCGATATGTATTCCAAACATCGGGTTAGATGAGTTGCAGCATATAGTGGATGAAATAGTCAAAGCTGTTGGGCAGCCTGTACTTCTTGAAGGGATATCCCTTGAGATGGGTGTAAATATAGGGATTGCATTATATCCTGACCACGGAGAAGATGCTGGTCTCCTCCTGCAAAGGGCTGATGTGGCTTTATCAAATGCCAGGAAAGAGAAAGAAACATCAAAAGTTTATAACGAAAACGTTGACCCGTACAATATACGCCGTCTTACCATTCTTAGTGAACTCCGTCATGCTATGGAAAACGAGCAATTACTTCTTCACTTTCAACCAAAGATATGCCTGAATAGAAAAGGTATTAGTGGTGTAGAAACTCTTGTCCGTTGGAACCATCCACAGTATGGTCTTATACCTCCTGATCAGTTCATTCAGTTGGCAGAACAGACTGGCCTGATAAAGGATATTACCAGGTGGGTACTATATAATGCCCTTCGGCAATGCAGTATATGGCAAGAGAGTGGGGTAACTATTCAAATGGCAGTCAATCTTTCAGCAAGAAATCTTCAGGAGAAGGAATTGCCTTCTTATATATCAGGTCTTCTTCAAAAATTTGGACTTGATCCTGATTTACTGAAACTTGAGATAACAGAGAGCACCGTAATGATAAACCACAATTTATCGAATGAGGTACTCACACGTTTGAGCGAAATTGGGATTAAACATTCGATTGATGATTTTGGAACTGGTCATTCCTCATTGGCTTATATTAAGAATCTGCCAGTTAACGAAATTAAGGTAGACAAGTCTTTTATAATGAATATAACCAATTCAACGGATGACATTCATATTGTACAGGCTGCAATTGAACTCGGACACAAACTGGGCCTTAATGTGGTTGCTGAAGGTGTGGAAAATGGAGAGACGCTTGAAATATTAGAACGAATCGGGTGTGATGAGATCCAGGGCTATTTTATAGCACGCCCCATGACTGCACAGGATTTTATTAAATGGTTTAAAGCATATGATTGGACCAGGTTCTAAACTGATATCTTAATGCCCCATCATCTCATGGAATAACCTTTCATGTTTTTCTCTTAATGTCTTATGATGTACGGTAATATCTTCCATGGCATCCTGTATCTTTTCATAATCATTAAAGAGTGTTTCTATCAGTTTACTGTCAGAAACTGTCTTATCAAGTTGATTTGACATACTCTTGAGAGACGAAAGTGTATTCCTGCATTCTGCAATTACTTTTTCATGTTCCGTAAGCAAAGGGGCGGATTTCTCCTGCCATGCCTTAAACATCAACTTATGCTCTCCCTGCATATTCTTATGATCCCGTTCCATCTGCTTGCATGTCTTCTCAGTTCTCTTATATGTCTTAATTACTGCATTAGGATCCTGAGTCCCCGCAAACGCAACTCCTGCCGTAATCCCTGTTATAAATGTTATAAGCATAAATAGTGTTCTAATAGTTACCCCCTTACCCTTCCCTCTCCTGTTAAAGGAGAGGGAAAAGGTGATATGGCCTAAAAATTCCATGTAATCGACGTCACAATCTTCCAATCCGTAACCTGCTGGAAACCATTTACCTTCTGATATACAGGGAGCTGATATTTCAAGTCAGCGCTTCCACCTGTTCCGGGTATTTTAACCTGAACACCAGGTGTAATAAATATTGAATCAAGTCCTGTATTATCAGTATTATCTACCATGGATGCTGCAGGTCTTGAAAACTTCCCATCATGGTCCACATCCTCAGCAGAGTGGATGCCGTTCAATTCCAACCCTATGTTTACATAGTTTGCAGCCTGATACCTCGCGATGAGATCTAAAGAAAGCTGATCTCCGGCCTCATACCCTTCGTCGCCTTCCGTTGTAAGGTGGTAAAACAGATTTGCCTGCAGTATGAGCGGGTACCAGGCCCTCATATAATTTACCAGGAAAAGCGGATCCCATGAACCTGTTCCGGGCTGCATCATGGCATGAACAAGGCTTCCGTTAGACGTCCGCTCATCGTTTTTCCCGGTTGGGGTTTTCAATCCGGCGCCCAGGATTACTCGTTGAGAAGGTCGGACAGGGGCATCAGTATAGGCGGTATACAATCCGAGAACTGAAATATCTCCAATTCCGCTGATTGCGTCCATGGTGTGATTCATAGTCATGCCCATACTGTTTTTCATCCTCATATCCATATCGTTCTTGATGTAAGGGATGATGCCGAGGACCTGAAACTTCTCAGTGGCAGGATACGCTGCTACTAAAGACAGTTTCTGCATTGTCATTTTCGTCGGTACGCTATAACTGCCACCCATTGACCATTTATTGCTTATAACTTTATCCGGGCTAATATCACTCCTGCCGTCTTTTATAGTCTCCATGCGGGTATACTCATACTGTATTGAAAGCCCGATATGTTCGGCTAGCGTTACTCCTGATGTCGCAGCCCCGCCAATACAGCAGGACAGACCACACTCTCCGAAGGCAAGTGATGTTGAATTATATCCAAATACAAAAGAAAATAATAACCCGCAGAGGGTTACAAGAAAATACTTCTTCATGATATTTCTCCTCCCCTAACTTACTGCAGTTTTTCTGTATGTCATGCACACTACGATGAAAATCCACGAAATCAGTGACAGCAATGACATGAGTATAGATTATACAGACTGCAGACTGCTTTTGTTATTTTGAAGTGTCAGGATAAGGCTGAAGGAGGTCCCCTGGAAAGTTGTATTGCATAAATTCGCTGATATACAAACGCAATAGTATATGGTGCTTCGTGAAAAGAGACGCCCAGACCGGCAATGACTATATGAGAAACTGCAATTACAGGATTCCCGACATTATGAATGAATTTACAGAAGACTATTTTGTCGTGATCTGAGTCGTTATTTTTATTATCACTGCTGTTATGCTGGTGATTATGAGATGTGTGTCCAGGGGATTGGTGCACATCTGCATGTTGATGGGATGAAGGCGGTACATCCTTAAATGCACAATGATATGCGCATGATATGGAAAATAGGGACAGGGAGAGGTACAGGATACATAAAGTTAAAGATGAGACTTGCCGGTACAGTAATCCTTGTTTCATTATAAATGATTGTTGCAGTATGAAGAACTAATATGTATGACACAGAACATAGAACAGATTATATGCCAGCAAAGAAATTTTGAATAGAAAAATATTAATTGTGCTGGTCTTTATGATTCATGTAAATGACTATGTTCTTTTTCTTTATCTGCATGCCTGTGCGGATGGTTGTGGACTACCTTCCCATGTAAATGAACATGCTCGTGGATAATGTACCCGTTGACAGGATAGCCTAACTCAACGATTGACCCGCGGATCTTCTCAAAACTTACATTTCCTGATTCGTAAGATATGTATACATCAGACAGGTCTGCTCCTGTCTGGATTGAGATAGAAATTATCCCGGGAAGTCCCCTGACTGTATTATTTACCGCATCCATGCAATGTTTACATGAAAGATGTGAAACCTTTAGTGTTACATTCTTTACCACTTTAAGACCCCTTCGATATTGTTCAGCGTTAGCGTATTAATAAAAAAGGCCACGAAGTACTCTCTGCTCCCTGCAGAATAGAGGCCTTCGTGGCCTTGAAATGTCTATTTAATAGATTAACTTATATAAATCGCCTATCAGGAGGATCCACTCCTCCAATTTATATGCCAACAATACCAGACAGATATTTTTGTGTCAAGAATTTATTTTCTTCCTAATCCTTTTTAGTAGTACATTGCCGTGGGGTTCTGCGCATTTAAGACGAGATATAACAGCGTACTCAGCTACTGTATTATTCCTGCTCTTATTAGAAATATTATTCTGGATTATCAAATGAGGATGCCTTTGTCCCGGTTTTGATCCTTTCCGGAATAATGGTTTTCCCTTACCGTTAGACAGCAGGATAAAGAATAGTCGCAAATGCAGGCATTAATGAGCAGTAGTCAGTGGACTGGAGGCGTCAGGGGCTGTATATTTAATGATTAGTAAAGTGACGCGCAAATCCCTCATGAAGAGGGAGAGTTTAGTTTTTCTGCATCTTATTAAAAAGGCCATGTAGGCCCAATTCCCTGAAAGGATTCGGGCCTACATGGCCTTTTTATTTTTGGGTATTGATTTATGGAACAGGTAATCAGGCAGACCGGATTAATAGGTGCAATATTGCTTCACATGATGATTTTACTTATACCCGTTTCTCTTAAGGAAAACATGCAGTTTAAGGAGGTTGAACTTTTTATGATGGCAGATGTCGCACAAGTTCAGACAAAAAAGATAGCACAAAAAGAAATAACAAAACCTTTAGTCAAAGAGACTGTCCCGTTCAATGAACCTGAGCAGATCCGATTGCCGGAAAAAACGCCAGTGATGCAGGACAATCACCAGCAGGTAATTGAAACGGCAGCAGTGAGTGAGGCCACATCAGCTCACTCTTACCCTCCAATACCTGAGGCTGAGGCTGCTTCTGCGGGCACGCCTCAGCCTCAGGTTACTTCTTCTAACAGACCAGTTTTGCCATTTGACACGGAGTTTGGACTAACCGAGGCGCCGAAATTCCTGCGCCGTGAAATCCCTGAATATCCTTTGATAGCAAGAAGGCTCGGTAAAGAGGCTGAGGTGGTACTGAGGCTTACGATTGATGAAGACGGGAATCTGTTGAATGTCGAGATACTTAAAGGCGCTGACTATGGATTCACAGAGTCGGCGGTTAAGGCCGTGAAGAGGTCGAGGTTTCTTCCTGCCGCAAGAAAAGGTCAAAACATAGCATCACGGGTAATATTGCCCATAGGATTCAGACTGAAGGAGGCGAAATAATGATAGAGCTCTTTTCAAAGGGTGGATTTCTTATGTATCCAATACTCCTCTGTTCCCTTGCAGGGGTAGCCATACTGATCAATAAGTTTATCCAGTACAGAAAGATTTTGAGAGAGATAGAAAGACCAGTTGATGAGCTGTTAACAGAAACACCCTCAATATTCAAGCCCATACTGGATGGCCTTGGAAATGGCTCTGATGAGCAGGGTCTTGCAGTTATCGGCACTCGTCAGATAAAAGAGATGGAAAAGGGGTTAAGCTGGCTTGGACTAATCGCAGCTATTACGCCCCTGTTAGGGTTGACTGGTACAGTCACCGGGATGATAAAGGCATTCATTGTGATTGCCGACAGCACAAGCGTTAATCCCTCCATGCTTGCAGGAGGTATCTGGGAGGCGTTGATCACCACTGCCGTTGGACTCCTTGTAGCAATCCCCATTCACATTGGCCATCACTATCTTGACAGACAAGCGGATGAGATTGCCTTTGTGCTGAAGGAATTGACGATAAGCCTTGTTGATAAAAGAAGAGTCCGGGACAAAAGTGCAGACGATAACTATCACTGGTCAGGACACAAATCGCCGGCTTTGGAAACCTCCATCAGGTGTAATAATGGAATTTGACAGGAAAAGACACAGGCATGAATTCATCAATATCGCCCCATTAGTGGATGTGGTCTTTCTGCTGCTGCTTTTTTTTATGATCTCTTCAAATCTAATTAAGGAACCGGCGATAGCGATCCGGCTACCGGAGTCAAGAACAGCAGAGGTTAGGAATGAAACTGTCAAAACAATAATCATCGCGAGGGGAGGTGAAATCTATTTCATGGATACATATGTAGATCTGAAGGACCTGCAAAATATTATCAGGGATAATACAAATGATATTAAAAAAGACCTCTTACGTATCAAGGCGGACAAAGATGTGGATGTAGGGCTTCTTGTCAATGTGATTGACGAGGTACGGCTATCTGGTGTCATAAACTTCAGCATTGTAACGGAGAGAGGGTGAGGACTCAATTTCCACATAGTATAAACGGAGGTATTTAAATCATGAAGGTTTTACGAATCTTATCAATCTGTTCCCTGAGTTTAATTATTTGCATATCAAGTTTACACGCAGAAGACAATGAAACAACACTTGAGGCCATAACTGTCAAAGGAGAAGCAATGCGCGAGGCCGACCGTGCCTTTTCCGTCAACACTATTTCCCAGGAACAAATTAAGGCAAAAAATTCTCAATCTCCTATCACGCTGATTGAGGAGCTGCCGGGCGTAAACACGACAGCCTATCAGCAAGGCGGTGTGGCAGACGTATTCCAGCTGCGTGGTTTCACCGGAGGTGGACATGGCAGCGATGCCGCTGTCTCTTTGGACGGTATCAACCTGAATGAGGGCGAGTCGCATGCTGACGGCTATGCCGACACCAATCTCATCATCCCCCTCGAATTGGAATCTGTGACGGTATTCAAGGGGCCTGTCTCTCCCCTTTACGGCAATTTTGCACGCGGCGGCGTTGTCAGCTTCAATACCCGCAAGGGTGGAGCGTATCAGGATCTTAACCTCGCTATGGGTTCTTACGGTACGTATGATGTTCAGGGTGCAATGGGAGTAAAGCTTGGACGAGTAAATCTCAACGCTGCACTGCAGGGATATGAAAGCGAGGGCTGGCGCTTAAACTCGAGGTACACAAAAATGAATGGTGCATTGAGAGCTGCCTATAACATAAGCGATCGCGCAGAAGTTGCGTTGTCATTGCGAGGGCATGGCGGGCATTGGCAGGCCCCAGGTTATATCCTGTGGGATCAATTCAATGATGAAAACCGAAGAAAGAAGCAGGACTCAAATGTAAAAACCCAGCAGGATTCGGGCGATAAGCAGTTCTCCGGACAGAGGCTGGATTATAACCACAGCCTCAGAGATAATTTGAAACTGCTGACCTTCCTGTACAACACGAATCATATTTTTACCCGCTTCCAGACAAGTGTTAATATCAATAACCCTTCTGCCGTGCAACAGGTCGAACATCATTTTGAACGTGATGTGATCGCCGTAGGATCCAGCCTGAACGGCAAAACCGAGATAGCCGGGATCTCCAGCAACTGGGTAGCCGGTTTCGAGTATTACGACGAAGACACCATCTCGCAACGCTGGAACACAACAACACACGTACGTCAGAATCAACTTCAAAACGATGAGTTCAACAACAACACAGCATCGCTGTATGGTCAAATGGATCTGGACCTCAACCCGCGTCTTCGGCCAACTTTGGGTTTGCGCTACGATAAGTTTGGCGGTGAGCAGAACAACCTGTTGACCGCAGTCAAAACTGACATGAACGACTTCGATCATCTCAGCCCCAAGCTTGGAGTACGCTCGGTGCTGACAGACAAATGGGAGCTGCGTGCGAGTGCTTCGAACGGCTTTGGGCTGCCAAGAGGTCAGGCCAAGTTCGACCCAAACATTACTGTCGATACAATAGAATACTGGCAGTACGAGATCGGTATTAATGGGGCGCCCTCTCAACAGGTGTATCTTGACCTGGCCGCTTTCGTGCTGGACAGCTCCGGTGAGATTCTGGAGGACCCGCCAGGTTCAGGGATATTTCTCAATACCGGCGAAACACGCCGTACCGGTGTTGAGGGTGAGGCACGCTACTTACCATCAGCTGTTAACAATCTTGAACTCGGGTTGGCATATGGTTTTTTCGACAGCGAGGTTAAACAAAACCCTAATGCTGCTTTGATCGGCAAAAAAGTCAACGGGCAGCCAAATCATGTAGCAAATTTAGATGTAAGCTATGCACCGCCACAGGGTCTGGGTGGCAGTTTGCGCTTACGTTCGCTGGGCCCATGGTTCACCAATGCGCTAAATACAGTTGAATATGATGGGCATAATGTGCTCGGTGCGTCCATCTTTTATAATTATCGCACCGATGAGGGAAGGAAAGTGCGAGTATATGTAGATATCAACAACATAACCAATGAAGTCTATACAGAGATCGCCTCAGGCGGACCGCACCCAACTCAGGGTCTGGTGCCGACAAGCACTTCACCGATGCCACCGGTAAACATCATGTTCGGCTTAACAATGTCCATATAAAGGGAATCTATGTTAATTATTAACAACAAACTTTTTTGAAAGGAGAATAAATGAAAAAAACGGCACTTTTACTAATAGTAATTAGCTTTATGCTGACTCAGTCAACATTTGCCCATCATGCATGGGTTGAAAAACAGGATGGAAGGTATAAGGTAAGCTGGGGGCATCCGCCGGAGGTAAACCCATACGAAACGGATAGAGTTAAGGAAATAGCAACCTTCGATAAAAAAGGGGTACAGGTCCCTGCAGACATAATAAATGAAAAGGATGCAGTGTACTTATCCTCAAAAAAAGATCTATCCATGGTAACGCTATCTATGAAAGGTGTCTATTATGTGACCACCCCTGATGGGACAAAAAGGATTGGTAAAAAAGAGGCCGAGGCCCAGGGAATCCAGGTGGTAGATGCAGTATATTCTTCGCAGTTTTCCAAATCCATTTTTGCTTATAGCGATGTAGCCGCAAAGTCTACTGGAATGAAGTTTGAAATAGTCACTCTTAAGGATCCTTACAAATTAAAAACCGGCGAGACTCTACCCATAAAGGTTTTATTTGATGGAAAGCCGTTGGAAGGGGCGACCATTGAAACCGGTAATGACAAAGAGGGTGAAAAAGGCAATAAACCTGCAGGAAAAACAGATAAAAATGGATTGGCTGACATAACTATCGGTAATGATGGGATGCAGATTATTCTGGCAACCTATAGAATCCCTACAAATAATCCTGATGCCAATTTCCTCTCTTTTAAGACGGCATTAACCTTGGTTCTGAAATGAAAATAATCCTATTGATATGTTTTATTATATTTATTTGCCTGGCACCAGGATCACATAACCTGGCACAGGGACATGCTGTAAATTATCATGTTGAGAACAAAGGGATAAGCACAAGGGTTTTCTATGCCTTCGATGAGCCGGCGCGATATTCTCCTTTCGAGGTGTATGGCCCTGGCGATAAGATTCCTCACCAGAAAGGAAGAACAGATAAAAACGGTTTTGTCTCTTTTCTTCCTGACAGGGCAGGAAAGTGGATAATAAAGGTCACAGGTGAATCAGATCATGGAGGTCATGGTGTTACTATAGAGCTTGCAGTAAACGATAGCCTCTTTTTGGAATCCTTCAAGAAACCATTAGTAGCGACATACTCAAAAATGGCTGTAGCGGTCTCTGTTATTCTCGGCGCCTTTGGTATTGCAGCAATTTATAAGTCAAGGAGAGTCAATAAAAAGTTGGATGTACACTTCTGAAAGAAAATATATGCCTTAAGGG
The DNA here is from genome assembly GCA_964611625.1 of uncultured Nitrospiraceae bacterium. Classification (GTDB taxonomy): domain Bacteria; phylum Nitrospirota; class 9FT-COMBO-42-15; order HDB-SIOI813; family HDB-SIOI813; genus RBG-16-43-11. The sequence continues at coordinate 393,958 of CAZTAM010000001.1, forward strand.
TGCTGTATTTGCTAACAGATGTGACAGAATCTTGATTTTGGGTTGGCATTTTCCTGCAAAATAATAATACTTGATCAGAAATGTGTTGACAGAATTCAAAGTGTAGTGTTAAATAAATTACAATAACGAAGAGGTGAACCTCTTCAGTATTAAGGCAAAGCAGCAAAACAGGTTAGAGAAATAGCATAATCAGGCCATGAAGGTCAATAGTCCGCAGGAAGCGGCTGGCATTCATGGTCTTTTTTATTTTTGACACTTTGAGACCATGGAGGTTTCTTGAGGGCTTGTCAGGATTGAAAGCCCTAACCTTTATGGTCTTTTTTTGTTTGTTCTTCATAAGGAGGGAACAGCTATGGGATGCATCACGGAAATTTCCACGATTCATGAAATCAGGGGACGGGTGAGGTTCAGTGTGCCGCAGATAAAATGGAGTCTTAAAAACACGGCTGCACTCAAAAAGGTACTGTCAGAACTGCCCGGTGTTTATCACTTCAAGGTTTGTGTTCATGCAGGGACCGTCGTTGTCTTATTCAATCGCAGGAGTCTTTCAAGGGATGCATTGATGGAGGCCATTCACCACTGTCCGTTCCCTGAAAGCGCAGAAGAAATGCCCAAAAGCCCTCCGCCGATACATATTAAAAAAAGAGAAGGCAAATGGGGGAAAGGTATATTTCACCATAATCACTTTATCCTGTTGGACCTTCTGAAACATGGGGTAATGGCCGGAAGCGCAGGGGGAGCGGGTGGGCATCTTCCTATTGCGCTTACCGCATTTATGGCCTGGCGATACATGAAAGGAAGAAATACTCATCGCAAGTGGAGGAGGAAGTCTAATGAGTAAGGAGCTGCTGCGGCCGGATGAAGCCGCCTTCATGCTGAACGTCAGCCGGTGGACGATCTACAGGTGGGTTAAAGAGGGGAAGCTTGAGGCTACCAAGATCGGCAGGGGAAGCCTGAGGGTGTTTAATAAATCAGTAGAACAGCTTGTCCGTGAAATGAAGGTTAATATGTTGCAGGAGTAGGCAGTTGTTGGCAGGCTTAGGTAGACAGCCCATTTGAATATTCTTATAATTTCCCAAGATAATGGTATGGCAAAATTAGTAGTCTTTCGGGAATCAAAAAAAGCCCAGGACGAATTAGTTTCCTGTATAGAACAATATCTGTTGCACCTGTTGGAGGCGGTCAGACCATTTGATCATGCCGTTATTTATGAATGGAATGAGCGCCGCAATAAGGTGTCTGTACTTGGGAAACGCTTCAAGGCCGAGGTAGTCATAGTTCCAAAGGGGGTTGTCGTAATGGGTGATATTCCGGTAATCTGGTACCCTTTCCGCAAAATGATTGAAGAGAGGATTACCCGGGCGCTTGACATGATTATTGAGGATAAATAAGGAAGGGAGGGATAAGTCATGTTTTTTTTAAGACCTGCATTCTGGTTTGGTGTTGGAGTAGTCGCAGCATATGAGTTTTTGCCTCAGGTAATGAAGACACTGCGGCCGGTAGCTATTCAGGTTATGAAATCCGGGATGGCAGTTGCGGACCAGTTGAAAGTTGCCGGAGCGGAAAGCAAGGAGTCGTTTGATGACCTCATGGCAGAGGCGCGTTCACAATATGAGATGGAAAAGGGCACCGCCGAGGTTCCGCCTTCTGAAGAAGATGTAAAACCAAGAGTTAAAAGGGCCGCTAAAAAGGCATAAGGAAACCGGGGACATAGATTAATTATGTTCCCGGGGCATAGGAGGATTTTATGTTACCACCACATCCATTTCATCAATTTGGAAGCCGGTTTCTGGGGGCAGGGACTAGCGCCGGTTTGTTAGGCGGTCTGTCTGCCTTTTTCTTCGGGGCTATGGCTGCCGGAGTAGTGGTTTCTCTGATTAAGCAGAATCAACCCCGGCTTACCGGCCTTGTAAAAAGGGGAGGGACTTCTGAAGGAAAGGGGCTTGAGGAATTGATTGCAGAAAAAGAACGCCTTGAGGACCTCATTGCTGAGGTTGCTTCGCGAGAAGGAAAAGGTTAGTGGGGCTACGTGTAGTTCACAATATGCTGCCGGGACGGTTGAGGGTAAGGGCGGATGAACTCCGCGTTGATGAGGGTAGACTTAAAATAATTACTCAGGAACTGGGCTGCTTATCTGGTGTTGGCAGTGTGGAAGGCAATTCCATAACCGGAAGCATTCTCATTAATTACGATATAAACAAATGCAGCGAAAGTGACATCTTATTTCTTCTTTCTCAGAAGTCAGGGCTGCTGCTGGACATTTCAGAGACCGAACTGCAGCCTATAAATACGTCTGAGTTTAATGGAATGGATATACCCTATCTTGCAAGGGCAGTTGAGGAACCATTCCGGAATCTTAATTCAGGACTTTTACGTCTGACAAATGGTTATATGAACCTAAGCTATCTTATACCAGTAGTCCTTATGGGCTATGGCACGTCCAGGCTTATCAGGCTGGGGCCTGTTCCGGCCGTTCCATGGTATCTGCTGTACTGGTGGTCTTTCAGGACGTTTGTACTGTTGAATAATAATAGGATTAAACGCTCATGAGTCTGTGCATAATAAAACATGAATATCCGCCTGCCTTATAGTCGCCCCCGATATCGCATACGTCACATGATTTCAGGACGTGTTCGTTTCTATATGCCTGATCTCCATGGTTCTGATGATCTGACAATTCACTATGAGCAGGAATACCGCAGACTAAAGGGTATTTCTGAAGTAAAAGGTAATAATGTAACAGGCACACTGCTGGTAGTATATGACCCGTCACGGCTTACCCTTGCAAAAGTTCTTTATGTTCTGTATCAGATGAACAGAAATAAGCAACGTACTCTTCAAATTAGCACAGCCAGGAAATGTCATGCCGAATCAACTGATTCCCACTCTCTCAGAAGGCAGTTTGCAGGCATAGTAGCTGCAGGCTCTATCCTTGGATTACTGGTATTCCAGAGGTTCCTGTCACGGTGGTTTCCGTTTCTGGGGCGGCTTCCGGCAACACTTGTTGCATCAGCAGCAGCTGTCTTTACAGGCATCCCTGTCTTCCGTGAAGGACTGGAAGATGTGCTTGAAAATAAGCGGATAAGTCTTGACCTTATGGTCAGCATTGCATCAGTAATTGCTATTTTCATGGGTGAGGGCCTGGTAGCACTCGAGGTGGTATGGCTTATGAACTGCGGTACATTCCTTGAGGACTTTACCGAAGAGAAATCACGAAGGGCAATAAGAAAACTTCTTGATGTCGGGGACGAACGCGCATGGGTATTAAAGAACGGAGTTACGACAAGGGTCGCGCTTGAAGAGGTAAGACCTGATGATATTGTAGTAGCACATGGAGGAGAGAAAGTCCTTGTTGACGGGGAAGTTATAGGCGGTCAGGCTGCAGTCAATCAGGCCCCTATTACAGGGGAGTCTATCCCTGTTGAGAAATCGAAGGGAGAATCTGCTTTTGCCGGCACTATAGTGACGAGCGGGACTATTTATATAAAATCGACAAAAGTCGGAGATGACACATATCTTTCACGTGTACTCCATATGGTTGAGGAATCGCTTGAGACGCGCGCCCCCATTGAGAGCATTTCAGACCGGTTTGCGGCATGGTTTGTCCCGTCCGCATTCCTCCTGTCAATACTTGTATTTGCGGTTACGAGGAACTTCTACAGGGCATTTACCGTACTGGTTACGGCTTGTCCCTGTGCGGCTGCTATCGCAACGCCTACGGCGATCTCAGCGGCTGTTGGAAATGCGGCAAAACGTAATATGCTGGTCAAGGGCGGCATCTTTATAGAACAGGCAAGCCGGGTTGATACGATATGTCTCGACAAGACAGGTACCATCACGGAAGGCAGGCCTGTTGTTGTTTCAGTCCTTCAACAAAATGAAAGATATTCAGCGGATGATATTGTTGCCCTTGCAGCATCTGCAGAGGCAAGGAGCCCTCATCCACTTGCGCGTGCCCTTGCTGAAGGCGCTGAACTGAGGGGGGTAAAAGTCATTGACGTTGAACATTTTGAGACTATTACAGGCAGTGGTGTTATTGCAGAGCTGACAGACAGGCGGCGTGTCCTCGTAGGGAGTGAGAGATTGATGAAAGAGAACAGGATTTCTGTTGAGGGGGTGGATGGTGAGGCATCCCGCATGAGAGGGGCCGGTGAGACACTTCTCTATGTGGCTGTTGATACAGAGATTGCAGGGCTTATTGGCGTTGTGGACAGGCCCAGGCATGAGGCGGCCTCTGTGATCTACGGACTGCAGCAGTCAGGCATAAGCGTTTATTTACTTACAGGGGACCACCAGAAGACTGCGGATGCCGTTAGCAGGCAGCTCGGTATTCGTAATTACTATTATGACATGCTGCCAGAAGACAAGGGGCGAATGATTGAGAAGCTGCGGGCGGAAGGAAGGGTTGTTGCCATGGTCGGTGACGGGGTAAACGATGCACTGGCATTTGCGAAATCTGACCTCGGTATTGCAATGGGGGCAGGCGGCTCTGATGTTGCAGTAGAGGCTGCAGACATAGCCCTTAAATCTAATGACCTCACACGTCTTCCGGCGGTCCGGGAATTAAGCCAGAAGAGCATGTCAGTGATCAAACAGAACTATGTTTATTCCATGGTGATAAATGCCCTCGGGATTGGTCTTGGTTCAGCCGGAATTATTTCACCATTTATGGGAGGTGTGCTCCACGTTATAAACAGCCTCGGGGTAATCATGAACTCCAGCCGGATTCTATTAATCCGGGATAAATAATCTTCCTTGTTATACAAATACCTGCAACTATTGGCACCGATTGGCAACCGTGAGTAGACGCTAAAATTCCGTAATTGTATCTTTATATTTGAATGAACATGGGAAAAACAGCAATAGATGTCAGTGGTGTTTATTTCAATTATCCTGACGGCCATGAAGTGCTCATAGACGTCTCGTTCAGGATTGGCTATGGCGAAAAGGTTGCCATCATTGGTCCTAATGGTGCCGGTAAGTCAACCCTCATGAGCCTATTTAACGGTATGCTGATGCCTGCAGACGGCATGGTCAGTATAGATGGCATGTCTGTAACGAGGCGTAACCTCAATGCTGTCCGAAGGAAGGTAGGCATGGTCTTCCAGGACCCTGATGACCAGCTCTTCTGTCCCACTGTATACGATGATGTTGCCTTTGGTCCGCTGAATCTCGGACTTCCGAAAGATGAAATATCCATGCGTGTAAAGGACGCCCTCAGACTTGTTGGTTTATCGGGCTTTGATGACCGCTCATCATTCCATCTCTCTTTTGGAGAACGAAAGCGGCTGGCCATGGCTACGGTGCTTTCATATCAACCAGATATACTTGTTTTTGATGAGCCATCTACAAATATGGATCCCGCAAGCCGGAGGAGACTTATAGAATGGCTTCATCAATCTGACAAGACGATCATACTGTGTACCCATGACATGGACATAGCACTTGAGGTTTGTGACCGCTGCCTGTTGTTGAGCGGAGGCAAGATTGTTGCAGACGGGCCGTCCTGTGCGATTTTATCCAATAATTCATTATTGGAGGTAAACAAACTGGAAATGCCAATATCATTCAGGGCATGTAAGAACCTGCAAGAAGTTTTGAAATGCGAAATTATGGATGATAACCGCCGCTCAATAATCGGAAATTTTCTGACCTGTAAATCAGCATGTCCTCGTAATGGCAGGAGTCACACATGTTAGCAACTGATAGCAGCCGTAAAAAAATCCGTAAAAAAATCTTGACAGATTTTAGAATGTCGTGTTAAATAAAATTCAATAACGAAGAGGAGAACCTCTTCAATAGTAGTTACTGATCAGTAATCGAAAAGTTATCAAGACATAATCAAGGCCATGAAGGTCAATAACCCGCAGGATGCGGGTGGCGTTCACGGCCTTTTTTATTGATTAAACCAGGAGACCATGGAGGTTTCTGCTGAGCTTGCCTGGATTGGTGAGCTCTAACCTCCGTGGTCTTTTTTTTGTAGTTTAACTCATAGTAGTATAAGAAAGGAGAAACAGAATGATCAGCAGGAAAAGTCTTAAGAAAGGCATCGCAGCATCAGCGGTTGCAGGGGCAGTTGTTTTGAGTTTTATGTTTATACATCCAATCTCAGCACAGGCCGAAGGAGAAGATGACGGCGGCCATATTATCCCTCATGAGATAGGGAAGTTAAATATATCCGGAGGTATTACCTCAATACTTCAGGGGACAAGCGGAATAGCTGACAAGGGAGATGTGACTGATTTTACATATACCCTTGATTTAAACTTTGAAGCCGGTGTTACTCAGACAGGAAAAGTTGTTGTGGCCCTTGAGGCAGGTAATGGCGGCGGTGTCAATGACAACACAGGCGCAATATCCAGCTCGAACTATGACGCTTTTATTACAGAGCTTACAACTGACAAGGACAATTCATTTGCAGCAATTTCTGTATCCCAGGCATATTTCGAAGGCAGTTTTTTCGATGGCCGACTCGGCCTGAAAGTAGGTAAGTTAGATGTCCATAGCTGTCATGATGATAATGCTTACGCCAATGACGAAACAGATCAGTTTATCACAGGGATGTTTTCACGCTATGCAGGCTCAATCTTTCCTGAACTCGATAGTTACTATGCACCCGGAATTTCATTAACATACAGTCCGGTCAAGATGCTTGATATAGCAGTAACGGCAGCAAATGGAAATGATTCAGGGTTTGAGGATATTACCGCGAATGCCTATGGTTCGGGACAGATTAATATCAAGCCAGGTCTTTTTGGCAAGGAAGGAAATTATAGATTTTATTATGTTTACGATGCCAGAAATTATACGGATATAAGTGATCCATCCAAGACAAGTGAAACCAATTCGGCCTTCGGACTGAGTTTTGATCAGGAGATTATAGATGTCCTTGGTCTATTTGCCAGATATGGCGTTATTGATGACGGCATAGATGAAAACCTGGTTAAGTCTGCAATCAGCGGTGGTGTATCATTGAGCGGGTCTATCTGGAATAGAGAAAATGATGTTATTGGAATAGCTGCCGGAGTCCTTGCATCAAATAAAGATTCATCAGCAGTAGTTGCAATGGCAAATCCTGATGATGAAAGCCATTTTGAAATCTATTACAAGCTTGGCTTCAGCGACCACTTTACACTAACCCCTGACGTTCAGGTAATTACTAACGCAGGTGGTAATGCTGATGCTGACACTATTACCGTTTACGGCCTCAGGGCTCAGATGAACTTCTAAACAAAAAGAACAAGGAGGATACATCAATGAAGAAGACAGCAAAAGCAGCATGGGTAGTAATAATGAGTTTGATTTTCTGGACATATGCCGGCAGTATGGCATATGCCCATTTCGAGATGATTATCCCTTCTGACGAGATGGTCTCTCAGACAGAAAAGCGTGAAATCGCACTGGATGTCTTATTTACCCACCCATTTGAGGGGCATGGCATGAGTGCGGAAAAACCTGTCCGGTTTGGCGTGGTCATTGGAGAAAAGAATGTTGATCTGTTAAGTTCGCTAAAAGAGGCAAAGGTTAAGGACAGGGCAGGGAAAACATATACTGCATATAAGAGTGCATATACTTTAAAAGAGCCGGGTGATCACATCTTCTATGTAGAACCGAAGCCTTACTGGGAGCCGGCAGAGGAGTCATTTATCATTCACTACACAAAAGTAGTTGTAAACTCACTTGGTATGGAAGCAGGATGGGATCAGGAAGTCGGTCTCAAGACAGAGATAATCCCTCTTACAAGACCATACGGTCTCTGGACAGGTAATGTGTTCCAGGGGATAGTAAAGGTGAACGGCAAGCCAGTTCCTTTCACAGAGGTTGAGGTGGAATACTACAATGAGGATGGAAGTGTAAAAGCTCCGGCAGATCCAATGATTACTCAGGTGATCAAGGCTGATGAAAACGGCGTCTTTACATATGCCATGCCTAAGGCGGGCTGGTGGGGTTTTGCGGCACTGAACACTGATGAGGCTACTATGACCTATGAAGGCAAGGAGTATCCTGTTGAGATCGGTGCAGTATTGTGGGTCAAGACCTATGATATGGGGAAGCAGAAGAAATAAACCCGGTATCAGTTTCCACATTGATGTATGAAAATACCCTCTCCCACAGGGAGAGGGTGTAAGTTTTCGCTTGAACCAAAAGCTAACAGAGGTGTCAGGGATTCGAATGTTTAACAATAGCTATAGAACCAGTCATTACATAATAATATTGATAATTTTAACCGTCTTTTCAGGAATAACTTTCTTGTCAAGGCCGGCATTGGCTCATCAGGGACATGCCGGGAAACAGGTTGTATTTCTTAACAAGGAGGAGGCGTTAAAGCAAATGCTGCCTGCCGGTGCAAAGGTTGCTCAACGGAAAGAGATGCTGGACCTGGATAAGGCACAGAAGGCAAAAAAAGAGTTTGGGGTCAGGTTAGATGAGAGTGTTTACACATATTATGTGGCCCGTGACAGTAATAGCGGGGCTACTGTAGGTGCTGCAATGGTTGCCGAGGTTGAGTATATGCATGGTGAGGTTAGCTTGGCGATAGGTATAGATACGAAGGGAAATGTTACAAAAGCAGCCATTCTCGGTGTGAATGAAAAATATGTGCCGGATATAAAGGGGGCTGTGGGGACAGGTTATTTGCGTCAATTGGAAGGAATCACAATCAAGAAACTGGTATCTATGGCTAATGAAGCCTCTGGTTCTGCAAAGGCGACTGAGAAGATATATTCTCAGATGCGAGATATGGCGGTATTAATTTCAACTTTTCTGACATCCTCTCCATGATAAACCATCATATGCCGGAGATTACAGAGTCTTATATAAATGGCAATCGTAACATCCAGCCCGTCATCCTGAATTTAGTTCAGGATCTTCAATGATGCCGAATCAGGAGATTCTGAAAGAATACCGAAATAAGTTCAGCACATGGCTCATAATGACATGGCGGAGTGTATGGGCAGGTGAGTTTTTCAGGTGCAGCGATTGGCAAGCGTATGAAGTAGTTGGCGGTAATTAACATATTTTCTTGACAGTTTTTATTATTTAATGTTTAATAATTATCAACAACGAAGAGGTGAACCTCTTCAGATTTCAGTAGTCTGGTACTTAAAGAATTTTGGAGTTGAAATTGAAATAAGGCCATGTAGGCCTAAAACCCGCTGGAAGCGGGGCCTACATGGCCTTTTTTATTTGTAAACGTGATAAACAATGGATTATATTTGCCCGGCGAGGTCAAGATGATAAAAAAAATGTTCTTCTTCATAACAGCTCTGTGTTTTTCTATGATTGTCGTTTCCACTACACATGCTCACAAGGTGCAGATGTTTGCCTATGCAGAGGGTGATAATGTCATAGTTGAAGGATATTTTGCAGATGGTAAGAAAGCTATGAATAGTGAAGTTATTGTTTATGATTCTTCAGGAACGGAAATGCTCCGGGGGCGGACTGACGAAACAGGAAAATTCAACTTTAAGGCGACTAAAAAGACAGATATTAAGATAGTGGTTGATGCAGGCATGGGGCATAGAACAGAATTTACCCTTCCGGCAAGTGAGTTACATATTGCAGGCGGCAAAAAATCTGCCGATGTAGTTACTGCATCAGTTCAAAAAGACGTCAAACCACGAACGGTAAAAGAAGAAAGAAGTGATATAGCCCAAACCAAACGGCTCGACGATGCCGAACTCCAGGCTATTGTTGAAAAAGCCGTAGAGAAGTCAGTTGGTGAGGCAATTAAACCGCTCGTCAGGAGTTTTACTGAGATGCAGCAAAAGAATTCTGTAACTACGATAATCGGTGGTATAGGTTATATATTGGGGTTCATGGGGATAGTCCTTTACTTCAAATCACGCAGGAGTTCATAGAACAGGAGTTATGTCAGCATGCATATAGCCGATGGTATTTTATCTGCACCCGTAATAGCAGCTGGATTTGGCGGAGCAGCAGTCATTGCAGCAATTACTATGCGGAAGATGAGCCTCGAGGAGATACCAAAGGTTTCGGTAATGTCTGCTGTATTCTTTGTGGCTAATCTTATTCACATTCCTATTGGCCCGACCAGTATTCATTTTATATTAAACGGACTTGTCGGTGTTATTTTAGGGCCCAGAGCATTTGCTGCCATAATGCTTGGTGTAATATTGCAGGCATTCCTTTTTGGATTCGGCGGAGTAACTGTTATAGGGGCTAATTGCGTCATGCTCGGGGGAGGGGCTTTAATTGCCTACTTTATATGGCAATTAAGGCACCGGTTTCCAATGGGTGACAAATTAGAGATGGTATTTGGCGCTGTTGCCGGTGCAGCTGGTGTTTCTTTCTCAGGAATTGTACTTGCCCTGGCCTTATATACTTCAGGCGATGAATTCTGGGCGACAGCCGGATATGCCCTGGCAGCCCATGTTCCGGCCCTGATAATAGAGGCAATAGTGGTTGGGGCATGTGTCACATTCTTAAAGAAGGCCAGGCCGGATATTCTTGCGGGTCATGTACAAAAGACATATAATAGAAGTGTTTCTTAGAGCACTGCTAAGATGAACAGAGGAATTTAGAGTGGCGTTTGATATAGACAGGTTTTCTCATATAGAATCATCCGTTCAGCGCTGGGATCCAAGGATCAAAATTATTTCACTCGGTTTATTCATATTCATAGTGGCATTACTGAAGACCATTCCTGTAGCAGTTGCATCATTATTTATTGCTATAATTATTATTAAGATCACAAATATTCCTTTTCATTTTATTGCCAACAGTATGAAAGTAATTATTATCTTTCTTGCTCCATTCTTTCTGATGCTGCCGTTTTCTTATCCTGGTGAAGCGGCATTCCATATAATATGGCTTCCGTTTTCTTGGGAAGGTTTCCGTCTGTCGGTTCTTATTTTTACAAAGGCAGCGGCTATTGTGCTCACTACGAATGCCATATTCGGGTCAGCACGTTTTGATGTTTCCATGATTGCCCTGCAGAATCTAAAGTGTCCTAAAATTCTGGTCCAGATGATACTCTTTACATACCGGTATATCTTTGTCTTCGTAGATGAAATAAAAAGGATGGAAAAAGCTATGCGGTCTAAGGGGTTTGTAATGAAGGCAAATATGAACACCCTGAGGACAATGGGTAACTTTGTAGGCGCGCTGCTTATACGTAGTTTTGAAAGGACTTCCAGGGTATACAGCGCTATGCTGTCAAAAGGATATGAAGGAGAGCTTCATTCAATGATAAGTTTTGATGCACGCGGTAAGGATTTTGTGAAGGCTGGTTTAGTGATTTTAGTTACTGCAGCGGTGCTGACAGTCGACTTGCTTAGGGTGTTTACAACTGCTGTTGAGGGGTGGTATTAGAAAATAGCGATGAGTGTATGGCAATGGTTTTAGGGAGAAATTGATGTCTGATAATAGTGCAATTCTTGTTGATAATGTATATTTTGCCTACCCTGATGGGCGTGAAGTGCTCAAAGGCATCACCTGTAATATTGCCAGGGGAGAAAAGGTTGCCCTATTAGGGCCTAACGGTGCGGGGAAGTCAACTTTTATGAGTCAGTTGAATGGCGTGTTAATGCCAAGCAGCGGACGTGTGATGATTGACGGCATTGAGTTGACACGTGATAATCTCCCAAAGATCAGGCGCAGCATAGGGATTGTCTTTCAGGACCCGGATGATCAGCTGTTTTGTCCTACTGTTTTTGACGATGTTGCATTCGGCCCGCTGAATCTTGGCCTTTCAAGGGATTCCATACATGAACGCGTAAAAGATGCCCTTGAGCTGGTTGGACTATCTGGTTTTGAAGACCGGTCATCCTTTCATCTGTCTTTTGGAGAGAGAAAGAGGCTTGCTCTTGCAACGGTCCTTTCTTATCAGCCTGAAGTGCTGGTCTTTGATGAACCATCTACTAATATGGACCCATTGAGCCGCCGGCGTCTGATCGAGTGGCTTAAGTCATCAGATAAAACAATACTGCTATGCACCCATGACCTTGATATTGCTCTGGAGGTTTGCAGCCGCAGTCTGCTCCTGAGCGGCGGTAAGATCGTTGCCGATGGTCCATCATCAGAGATACTTTATGACAGGGAGATGCTGGAGTCGCACAGCCTTGAACTCCCCCTGGCAGTAAGAACCCATGAACTGCTGCATGATATGCTTCACAAGGCTGAAATGGATGAAGAGCACAGATCTATTATCAAGAGCTTTCTTCACGCACATCGCCATATCCATGGAGTAGATGAGCATGGACATGTTCACCTGCATGCACATGAACATGAGCATGATCATCTACACGAACCTGTCCATGAGAGCCATATTCACGAACTTGGACATGAGAAGGATGATCACAAGCATTCAGAAGATGACGTTCCTCATTCTCATGATAAACAATCCGAAGATAGCACTGTATCCGTTGAAGGTCGGTCCAGCCAGACTAAGAAAAAATGGTTCAGACGGGGACACTCACATGGTGATGGATTTCATACACACTGATTAAGTAGTGGCAGTGCCCCTATTTAAAAAGAAAGGCAGCCACGTGGTGATAATCCAGATTAGATTAAGACAGCTTTCACCCTCATGGAAGATTCTCATAACAGGATTCATAATAACTGTTAGTGCCGGTTACCTTAATGGAGCCCTTAATGCGGCCCTCTCTGTAGGACTAACTCCAGCATCTGTTGCAGACCATTATGGCGGACAAAAACTATCTGATACGGAGAAGACGATGCTGGAGGAGAAAGGTTTTGTCGAAAAAGAGATAAACCTGGATGCGGTAGATGATGCTGATTATTATCATAAAAAAAACGGCATGATAAATGGTCTTGAGGGTGGAGTCAAGGCTATTTCATTACCGCAGATTGCCCAGGTGGCTCACGTCCATTTGCTTGGATTTTCGCTGCTGTTGCTCTCTGTGGGGGCGTTGGCCTGTTTAACTACTTTAGCAGAATGGCTTAAGGTTTTACTTGTGGGGATTCTCGGCCTTTCTTATTTGTTTGACATAGCAGGACTCTATCTGGTTCGCTTCGTCGGAACCAGCTTTTCATGGCTGCCGGTGATTACAGGAATCACAATAGGGGTATGCATAGCATTAATATCCCTTCGCGTTTTGTACGAGATGTGGATGAAGGTTTCAGATTAAACATTGTTATACTCTATGCCTTCTAATTTAAGTAATGCCTTTTTTATCCTCAGCCCTCCGCTGTATCCGCCTATGCCTCTGTCAGAGCTTATGACCCTGTGACATGGAATAATGATGGGGACAGGATTTCTTCCGCAAGCCCCGCCGACTGCCCTGACGGCATTAGGTGATCCTATCATTGCCGCCACTTCTTTATAGGAAGCAGTCTTGCCATATGGGATATTACGTAATATCTTCCAGACTCTCTTCTGAAAATCTGTACCGGATAAGTTTAATTTGAGAGTGAACGCTGACGGGATACCACTGAAATAATTACGAAGCTCTGATATTGCCGGCCTCAACTGCTGCTCATTTTTCACAATCAAGGAGTCTCTGTAAATGGACTGTATTTCTTTAAGAAATGATTTCTCACTCCCAAAGTTAATCCTGCAAATACCTTCATCTGTGGCTGCGACAAATACAGTGCCTATGGGAATATCTGCTCTGAAAGATGCATAGTAGATCGTCTTGAGCTTCTGGCGCAGTCTTACTACATTACCTATTACGATAACAGCCGGCGGTCTTATCTGCTCTGTATTTACAAGTTCTACTATATTCTTGAGGGTTCCTGCAACGGTTTTTTGCTCGGGTGTCGTACCCCATTGAATAACAGCAGCAGGTGTGTTAATGGACCGGCCATGTTTTATTATGTTTTTCACTATAAGCGGGAGATTTGTTATGCCCATCAAAATTACGAGTGTATCCATGCCTGTTGCGATCTTGTCCCACGACATTGCACTCTTTTTTTTAAATATGTCCTCATGTCCGGTGATGATACCAATATTTGAAGAATACTTCCTGTGAGTGAGAGGAATACCTGCAAGTGCAGGTACTGAAATTGCTGAAGTAACACCGGGAATAATTTCACAAGGAATGCCAGCCTTCGAAAGATATTCGGCCTCTTCTCCTCCACGTCCGAAGATAAACGGGTCGCCGCCTTTAAGCCGTACGACGATATTACCCTTATAGGCCTTCCTTCTCATCAACCTGTTTATTTCTTCCTGTGGCATTATGGAGTTGCCGCCATGTTTTCCCACAAATATACATTCAGTATCAGGACGCGCAAAAGCAAGTATATTTGCATTGGCAAGGTAGTCATAAATGATAACATCAGCCTCCTCCACGCATTCCTTTCCTTTAAGCGTGAAAAGCCCAATGTCTCCTGGCCCTGCTCCGACTAAATATACTTTACCTGTTTTTATTTGCTTCATCCAACATGATCCCTCATGACTGTTTCTTGTCATTATAGAACAAATTAATCTTCTTAGAAAGTTAGCAATTATTCCTGCTGCACACTTGCTGGTGCAATGATGTTTTCGCTCTGCCCACTTTCCTGTGCATGATTAAAATCAGTCTATGTCGTCATCGGTGATTTGTAAAATAGTTATTCCCTGACATAACAATGAGTTTCATGTATGAAACAAAATATTAATTCTACTGGCATTGAAGTTGCTCAATATACCGTATAAAAAAAATGAAAGGAGGTGAGAAAGACATGAAAAGAGTATTAGCATTAAGTTACCTTCTTCTGTTCTTTAGTATCTCTGCCGTCCAACCATATTTGGTAAAGGCAGAAGGAGCAAATCCAGTTCACAAAGGTGAGATATCAGTAAAAAATGTGAATATCGCATCAGCAGATGAGATGGCCGCAATACCAGGGCTTGGAGAAAAAAAGTCACAGGCAATTGTTAAATACAGGGAAAAACATGGTCCTTTTGTAAAAATAGAAGACCTGAAAAAGGTTAATGGCATCGGGGACAAACTGTTCGGCAAGATAAAACCGTATGTGACTGTAAAAACTGATAGCACTATGAAAGAGCAAAATAAGAAGTAGATGTGAATGCCACAAAGGAGCTGAAGATGAATATAGATGATACTTATCTCAGGAGGTATATAAAAAACCTCAGCATTAAGATTAAGTACAGGCAGAGTCCAAACCTTCTCTCTTTGTTCAGACAATCTGTTTTTAATGCCGGTTTATATCAGGTTAACGAAGAAGCTGCATCAAAACCTGCATATAGAACTCCATTTATATCAAACGATGAAGCCTTTGAATCACAAAGGATAAGGCAACTTCAGGCAAGGTACAGGGATACTATTACAAGACTTTCTACTTACATTGAAATGAGAGACCCGCTGAGTATCGGTCATGCTGTCAGGGTTGCCAGATATGCTGAAGCAATTGCAAAGGCTTTGTGCTGGCGACGGGAGAAGATAGAAGAGCTGGATATTGGAGCCTACCTGCATGATATTGGAAAGATATGCATTACAGAGACAATATTAAACAAAACCGAAAGGCTTTCCCTGAAAGAGACTCGTCAGATTCGCAGGCATACAAGGGTAGGTGCAGGCATGATTATGAAGATAGATTTTTTAAGACCAGTAGTTCCATATATATTATATCATCATGAAAGATATGATGGGATGGGATATCCTTTCAGATTATCAGGAAAGGATATCCCTGTGGAAGGAAGGATCCTGGCAGTTGCAGACACGTTTGAAGCGCTAATGACTGTACGGCCATACAGAAAGGCGATGCCCGCATCACTGGCTATAGAGGAAATAGGAAAACTATCAGGCAATCAACTTGACCCGGACGTTGTAGATATTTTCACAGAACTACTGGGAAAGAAAGAAATTACAGTTTAGTGACAAAACTCATAACACATATCGAATCATTACAATCGTTGCTGCTTGCTTTTCACATGGTGCAGTGTTACGAATGGAGTCATTTAATTTTAACGGTCAGGACAGGGCATGGCGACTTTCTCAGAATTTTTTCTGCTACACTCCCCATGATGAAGTGCTCAACGCCGGAACGGCCATGAGTAGCCATTACTATCAGGTCAATTGTTTCTTCTTCTGCAAACTTAATTATTTCTGCAGAAGGATTACCGGATAGCAGTACGCTCTCAGCATCCGCACCGGATCTTTTCATGGAGGCTACTGCTTTATCCAGCAATTTCCTGGCGGTAGCCTCCATCTCCCTGAACTGAGTTCCATAGTCAATGCCAAAGTCGTCAGCATAGGTAAAGGGTTCAACTACATGCGATACGTAGATCCTGCATCCATATTTGCCCGCTATGGAGAGAGCATATTTACCTGCGTACTCTGATGATTCTGAGAAATCGGTGAGATAGAGTATTTTTGAAAATTCAATCATGACTGCATAAATAAATGATTTAATGCTGTTTGTCAATAGAATTAATAGAGAAATATTAACGGAGGACAACATTGATGCACTTAAGCAGAACACTAACATATTTTGCTATCACAATAATCATGTCTTTACCCGGCTATTCCGCAGGACAGATTATTAATGGAGACTTTAATACTGCATTAACCGGATGGGATACGCGCGGAGATGTTACTGCAGACCAGGGTGCTGCCATTCTGCGAACCGGTGGTATTTACGGTATGTATGACACATCGCTATATACGACATTTGTTGTTTCAGGAAATAGTCTGAACTTTAAATACTATTTTGATATAACAGGGCCCGACGACATCCTGTCCCCTGATTTCCCATCATATCCATTTGATTCTTTTCAGGTGAGTCTTGACGATGGAACTGGCAACTATAAAGTCGAAGCCCTGGCCTGGGAACCGTTCAATGACTTTGTATCATACTCGCTGGATATCTCGAATTTCAGCTATGGCACTATTGTAACGCTTAGTTTTGACTTAATTGATCAGGATGATGGTTTTACTTCAATTGCGGCAATAGATGATGTGATCGATCACCGGACACCTGTGCCGGAACCCGGGTCTTTAATTTTACTTGGAAGTGGTCTTATATGGGTCTTTTTATCCGGTAGAAATAGAAGTAATTTAATATACCGCCTGTTGATTATTTTGTCTGCAATAATGATCCCGGGCATTGGAACTGCACATGGAGCATTGATAGAACAGAATATTGATGATCTGACCAGGCTTGATTTTACCTCTCCAGTCTTTAACACAAGGACAAGTACGCTCTCACTCGATATGGTGGTTACAAACATTTCTGATACAGCGATACATATCCCATTAAAGGTGATAATTACAGGTATAAGCACTACGGATGTGACTGTTGCCAATCCAGACGGATATACAGTGAAAGGTTTGCCTTATTTCGACCTGTCCGGAGGTATTACAGATCATGAACTGTCTCCAGGTGAACGAACTTCGACTGTCAAACTCATGTTTCACAATCCTAAGAAGATTAAGTTCCGGTGGGATCAGGATGTAGAAGCCTTTGTGGATGTATATGAGGATTCAGGACCAGTGCTTGAAAATATCTGTCTGGTGCCTGGCGAGTTACCCCCGGTCTGTGAATTTTACAAATACGATTTAGAAATAAAGAATCCGGAGTTTGATAATCTTATTCAGCGTCAGCTGCCTGATATGTTCAGATATGAGCAGGTCAGGGTGTATGCATATGATTATGAAGATATTCCTGTTCATGTAGTTATTAATAACAAAGACGCAGTTTATCATGAAAACGGATTTTATTATTACAGCGACGTCGTCCTGCAGGATGGTCTCAACACAATATCAATAGAATTAATAAATGAATCCGGAATGACAATCACCAGAGGCATCATAATGTATATTGACTCGATACCGCCTAATGTTGAGATTATTCAACCTGCAGCCGGATCAGTTGTTACCAGCAGGGAACTAATAATTGAGGGAAGTGTAGATGATCCAGCGGTGGATTATATCTCTTTGATAGAGAATTATATTATAAGCAGAAATGTACCTGTCTCAGAAGGAAAGTTCGTCACAAACATTTCTCTCCAGCCTGGTCATAATAATATTACTATCGAGTCAGCAGACCTTGCGGGTAATTCCATAAGTAATAATCTGGATATAATCTATGCATATTCTGAGACGTCGAAGGTTTCAGGTCGCATAATAAACGAATCCATTAACCGTCCTGTAGCGGGAGCTGTCGTTACCCTGAGTAGACAGAATGGTGATTTCATATCAGTAATAAGTGACGAAGGTGGTATATACAGGATAGATGGAGTAAGAAGTGGTGATGTTACTATATCAGTTGAAAAATATGGATATGAGTCAAAGAATATTACTATATGTGCATTGGGCGGAGATTCACCACATGAGCAGGATATAGTCCTGCATCCTGCCGTTCATCCAGGGAGCTTCACTCTTACAGGACAGATCATTGATACATCTGGTCAACCTCTGAAAGGTGTGACCGTATCGATCTCAGGATCATCATTACATACGACGTCAGACAATAACGGTATTTATGTTATATCAGGCATACCTCGCATTTCCTTTGAAGCTGGTGGGTCGTTAACGGGTTATGTTGATGCAATAGTCAGTGTTAATGTAAGTGTATTCAGCAAAGATACTTTAGTGCTTATACATAACTTTATTCTCAGCGGGATTAACTATTCCATAGGTATAAGCTATCCGGAAGGCGGAGGGTATGCGGATGGAAATGATACGATAGTAAAAGGTTTTATCAAAAGCGGAGACATTGATGCAGGTGTCCGTGTAAATGGTGTTCTCGCCAATGTATATAATGGTTACTTTGTGGCAAATGGTATTCCGTTGTCTGAGGGTATGAACAGAATTACTGCGGAAATGATCAATGCGAACGGGATTATTGCTGCAGATTCGATAGAGTTGATCCGCCCGCATACTGTTAATGAAGGAATATTAATCCTTGCGCAGGAAGCTGGTATTGTTCCTCTCGGACTCAAGGTCATAATAGAAGGCCCCCCGGGTATTATTTTCTCGGAAAGTAATATTCATGTAACCGGACCGGCAGTAACACAGGTATTGTCAGATGACATATCACATTACACGATATTAATAAATGAACCCGGTATATATTCCCTTTCTTTCACTGGAAAGGATTCCAGCGGCAATCATTACAATGGAAGGTTTGAATTTACCGGAATGGTAAAAAATGATGTCGAAGTTATGTTAAAGAAAAAATGGCACAAATTCAAGGAGCATCTTTTTAATAATAACATTGAAGATGCATTATCCATGATTGCGCATGAGACAAGGTCGAGGTATTTAGAGCAGTTTCACCTGGCCGGATCACGATTGTCAGATTTCTTTGGAAATTTAGGTGATATCCAGCTTGTTGCCCTTAGTGACAATGTTGCTAAGGCAAGAGTATACCAGGATGATGCTACCTATTACATCTGGTTTTCACGAGACATTTATGGGTTGTGGAAGATTTATAAATTCTGATAAACCATCATATACAGAGGGATCATACACAGGGATTAAAATCCAGTCATCAGCTTATTGAAGGGGCGGGAATGGGTTAACAAGGCATTCAGGAATGAAACGTATACTGAAATCACTAACTGTCATATTAATACTTTGCAGTTATAGTTTAGCAATTGCCGGTGAATCCATTGAGGCAGCTATAGATAAAGACCTCAAGGCCATATGGGCTTCTATGATTAACAGACTGTCAGCAGGAGACATAGATGGCGCACTTGGATATTTCACATATAGTTCAAGATGGAAATATAAAGAGGAGTTTACGTTAGTTAAGGAAAGGATGACGGAGATGTCCTCAAAAATGAAAAAGATAGAACCTGTTTATATAAGAGACGATGAGGCTAAATACAGGGTTAGGGCCGGAGATTCGGATGATGAATACACGTATTATGTCTGGTTCCGGAAAGATATATTTGGTATATGGAAGATAGATAAGTTTTAGTGGAGGTATGTTATGTACAGGAGATTAATAATTTTAATAATAGGGATTCTCAGCATCCTGAAGACTGCTGATTCCTATGGTTATGGGAGTAATTACACTCATCCGGCCATTACTGGATTAGCTGTTAATATTATGATAAAGGATGGAGCTCTGGAACGTTACCTGAAAAATGAGATTGAATTAAAAGACGGACTGAACTCACAATTTATTTTTCATTCCGGGTTTTCAACCAGCGAGATGATGAAACAGATAGAGCGAAACAATGATGTGTTTGGAAAGGAGTTCAGGCGGAAATATCCTACCAGGTATGCTCAATCTTATACGGCAAAATATTTAATGGTTTCCGGAAGTGAGGCTGAGGACCATCCCACAGAGCGTTCACAGCACCATTTCCATGACCCTGTCTCCAACTCGGGTCTCAATAATAATTATTATGGGGCAGGGATCTTTGCAGATTTCCTTGCTCTCTTTTACCCTTCTGCAGAGCAGGCAAATGCAGGCCGCCTTATTTGTTCTGTATTCTCTCTCTGTGAGCCTGCTTTTAACCTCAATGGGACATCAGCTGTCGACAGGATCAACGGGGATGCTTCAAGTGCCTATCCGTACAACTATTTTGCATGGCCTGATACACGAGACTATTTCTATAAGGCACTGACTGCTAAGACTGCGGAAGAGCGAGGGCATAATTTTGCAATGACTTTTTTCTCCCTCGGGCATAGTCTTCATATCCTTGAGGATATGGCGGTACCTGCTCATACACGTAATGATTTTCTGTACGATCATATCTGGCATGGGATTATCCGTGGTACATACCTTGAAGGGTTTGTCGAGGATGGGAGAATTGTTCGGGTAAGTTCATCTGCAGAGGATAAGATAGCTTTTAAAAGACTATCTGATTTCTGGGATAATGACGGAAGTCATTCAGTAAAAGGTCTTGCTGAATACAGCAATAATAATTTTCTTAGTGAAGGAACTGTTTTCAGGAAATATAGCAGCCCTGACTGGGTAGACATAGAGAAGCATGCAATAGTTGCAGAGGATGGGGAATTGGATATAGTCCGGTATTACAGAGGACGGACATCTGATGGTGTAGACATCCCTCATCTTGCTGTTGTTGGTCTCCTTAACCCGATATTGAATTTCCTCAGTGATAAGGAAAAGGCAGTGCATACAGCGTACCTAGACCCGAATTGCTACAAAGATTATTCAGAAATACTTATCCCAAAGGCAGTGGCATATGTGACAGGACTGACTGATTATTTCTTCAGGGGAAGGCTTGCTGTTGTAAAGGATGGCCCTGGCGCAATTAAGATAAAGAATCTGTCTGCTGAACCTCTTTCTGAAGGTATTATAGAGATATACTATGACTCAGTGTCTACTGGCATGAGGACCATTCTGTCATCATATATCATATCTGCTGATCATCCTGTTGTTCCGGGGGGTGAGACAGAGAGAATCATGATGACGGTGCCGGCGGGTAATATAGAAAAAGGTCGTTATATTGTGACCTTTAAAGGAAAACTTGGAGAAGAGTATGGTGCGGTAATTGGAAAGGTCTACAGAGACAGGTTGTTATTTATATCAGAGCAAAATGGAGCATCGGCGATATATACAATGTCACCCGCTGGCAGAAATTTGAATGCACTTCTGTCAAATACTGATGCTGATATTACATACACACATCCGGCTGGTTCATCAGATGGGACTAAAGTCGTTTTCAATTCTAATCGCGGGAATAGTGATGGTATATGGGTACTTGATATAGCTGCCGGGAGTTTAAACATGATTACAAATGGTTACTGGCCTTCCTGGTCCCCTGACGGCATGCGGCTATTGTATTCAAGAAAGAATAATACAAAGAGTGATATCTACATATTCAATACAGACACAGGAGAGGAGACAAGACTTACAGACGATGATTATAATAACTTGTGGCCATCCTGGTCTCCTGATGGATCAAGGATAGCCTACACGTCACAGCGGGAGAATAAGTCTGACATTATTGTAATTGAATTGAACAGTAAGCGGATGCAAAATCTTACAGCCTCTCTGGACAATCACGACCGCTGGAAACCGGCATGGTCTCCTGATGGTAATAGGATTGCATATGAAAAACCATCTAAGGTTGTATATTCTGTCAATGAGCGGTCGTATGTTAACGTGCATGTTTTTGATATTAATAGCGGAGCCGAGACCAATGTTACAAATACAGATATTAATAATTCAGACTACAGTGTCTGGAACGGTACACCTGTCTGGATGGATAATGAACGAATAGTTATAGAATCTAATGTTTCAGGAGAGTTATGGTCTGATCTGTGGGTAGTTAATGCAGATGGAGGAGGGTTCATCAGGAGACTTACTGATTCTAATGGGCACGATGGTTACCCATTCGTGTGGTAGGACCTGTTATAAAAAAGGAGGAGACTATGAGTGAAAAGGCGAGTCTATATACAAGAATGATCAGGGCCGGCAGGCGGACATATTTTTTTGATGTCAGAGAGTCAAAAAATAGCAAGAGGTTCTTAATAATAGCAGAAAGCACACGCTCAGATGACGGCACATTTAACAGTTCCTCAGTAATCATCTTTCCTGATGATGTAGAGAACTTCCTTACAGCATTTTCCGAGGCGAGGGCACTACTTAAAGATAGTGCAGTTTAATCACTATCCTCCTCTTTTTTCATGAATGGATGTTTGTGTTTCTCCCCTTGTTTTACAATTCCGGGTAAGATATATAGCCGGATTGCTTTAGGGCCGGACAATGTTTGTTTAGAAACTACAAAAATCCATTCACCATTTTTAATGTCGGATAGGGACTTATCCTTTTCTTTATGGTCCCTGACTTCTACCCGATCATCAAGCAGGATCTTTCTTTCATTGATGAACAGGTACTCCGGCATTCCAGCTGCTGAATTGACTATGCCCTGGAATGTTGTTGTATCATCACTTCCTGCCAGTGCCGGCTGATGTGAAAGCAGTAATAAAAAACCTGCAACCAGGAAATTAAGCATTTTCCCCTCCTTGGTGTATTATTTATCCCTCCAGTACAGGCGTATTGCTGTCTTGCCTGCCCTGACCTCAGGAATCTCAAGCCCACCGCCAACACCTATCAGGGCGCCTTCCCCCTCTGCGTTTATAATAACGACAACTCCTGAGGGAATGCCGCTTCCGATGGCATCAAACCTGTCGCTGCGTTTAAGTATCTCACCGTCATTGCCTAATGCCCTTTTATTTGTTTCAGTAGAGAATCCGGAGTCGTTGGAAGTATTATAATTAAAGACCGCTTCAGCAGTGAGATAATTGACTGCATATACCCTGGCAGTACCTCTGTTGGGCAGACATGGATTTAAGCTTTCACTTGGGTCTGGAGAAAATGTAGTGAAATAGGCTACTTTTGCAAAGACAGTTGCAGGGGCAAGCACTTTTTCACCACTATGCTGATCCAGTTTAATGTACCACCCCTTACTGGTTGAAAGACTCGACAGGATCGAGGTTATTTCACTTGAAGATGTTGATGATACCTGAAGCAGGTTCTCTGTAGCATTGTAAAGATTTGATTCTGTAAGAGGTGTTGTTATGTTTCCGGCGTCCTTAATTGCATACAGTCTGTCAACTACAGATGTACCTCTCGGGTTTTCTCTGTTACCTGTACCAAAATAGAGGACGTCATATCCAATCTCCTGCACAATGTCAGGCGGATAGAGGATCTTCCGGCCTGTTGAGCTGTCTGCCCCTGGATTGGAGCGGAATATGATCTTCCCTGTCCAGTTTGAGGTATTACTGCTTCCTATATCGAATCTCCATATCTGACCTCCGGCATCGCCTGCATAAACCCTGTCTGCATATCTGTTTCCATCTGAATCTATCACGGTTACTGAACTTGGTATGGCAAAGGTCATGTCATGTTTTGTATTAGTCGGATCTGCTGCACCCGTTGAAGTAGCGTATGAATATTCCCAAACTTTACTTCCGGTCAGTACATCCACGGCATAAAGGGCCCGACCCATGGTGGCATCTGTTGACCTGGGAACGACATCCTCGCTTACTGTATCGTAACCTCCCCCGATAAAAAAGATGTACTTGGCTTCACTGCCAATAACTACCCTGATTATTTCAGGTTCAGACCAGCTCTGTCCGAGTTCCGCGTCATTCCATACTGATCCTATATTCGGAGTAGTTGAAGTAATAGTAGCACCAATCCTCCATAGAACTGCAGGAGAGTCAGGGTTAGTGACATCAAGGGCAAAGTATGAACTTGTACCTCTTCGATTTCCAAAAATTAATATTACCTTGTCACCCTCTCCGGATGATATGATGCCATTTCCATTTGCGTCGATAATAAATGTCTTGGGTGACGCGTCTACGAAGTATGGGTGTGTTGTACCGCTGACAAGACTCTTAAGATTACCGAGCATTTCTGGCGGAACAAAACCCCATAGTTCCTCACCGGTGCTGTCTTCGAAGGCATGCAGCATACCGTCATTTGCCCCGACAAATATTACAGAACGAGATTCTGAATAATGGACTACTGTAGGTCTTGAGTGGAGTATGTCGCCAAGTATCCAGTCTCTTTTCGCATTTGGTGTTGAGCTGTAGGAATTATATCCATGTATATATTTTATAAGATTATTTTTTTCAGTATCGTTAGACAAATTGAAAATACCATAGGTCAATGCACTGTTTCCTATAGTAAAGGCATTGGATGAATGTGTTAGGGTAGAGGATGTCCCAAGGTACGTATAGATGTTTCTTGCTGAAGTCCTTGCAAGAAGCACTTCACCAACCCCGCCCTCTTCTACAAGACCCCCGTCTGCAAGTGTCGACCAGTAAGAGACGGATGAATCAAGAAAGCTCCCGTTACTATCGAGTGCAGGTGTGCCGTTTTTGTCCACTACAGTCCCATTGTTTAGGTTGAGCCCATACTTCTTGAGATTTCCTGACCAGAAGGCTCCTACTGCAGGCTTAAAGAAACCTATATAAACAGAGTCTCCACTATATGTCTTATTTTCCGGGCTTACCGGTACGACTGGGGCTACAAAAGATGTATTGTCCTGAATTATAGTGCCTATTATTTGAGTGAAGGCATTGCTCAGGGTTTGTGTGTTATAAGCAGAGTAATAGGCGCCGCCACCATTTGTCGCAGTTTCTCTGAGCAGCAGTGTTGCACCATCATCTGATTCAGGCAGTCCAAAGCCTACTGTAAATGTATTTACGACCTGTGTACCGGTAAGGCTGGAACTCATATCATTATCACGGAGATATTTCGCCACATCATCAAGATAATCTGAGCCCTGATAGGCATAAGACTTTCTGGGATCTCCAGCAGGTTCGAACCCGTCTCCATCACAATCGCCGCTGTTGCATATAGTTTGTAAAACAGGGCTTCTGTCCTCGGTCGACATGCCGTCGGTCATCAGGATTATGTAGTTCTTCTGGCATGTGTACTGGATTGGGGAAGTATAATTCGTGGGTGAATTAAAATAACTTGACTGCCCGCTGTAATATCTCATTGCCTCATACTGGGTTTCAGCAAGTGGTGTCCACGTATCTCCTACCAGGGCGTTAATCCTGCTAATCAGAGTAGCTCTATTAGTTCCTACTGTCATGTCTGAGACTGGAAATACCAGCCTTCCACCCTGTGATTGATTAAATACCATGAGTCCAAAATTGACTGAATCTGTTGTTTGTAACAGGTCTGTTATGACCCTCTTTGCGATAGTTAATTTTGGGGTTGTAGGGTCTGAATCCCCAGAACCACTCACTAAGAAGTTAATATAATTTCCGGTGGCAAATGTTGCAGATGATGAACTGCAGGCACCTGATGTTGCAAGACGGCCAGAATAAGTTCCCTGGGTAGACAGCGAATTGTAAGCAGTGGTGCAGCGGGACTGAACATTGGAAAGGGTGGTATGTCCCTGCCATATCTTCTCAACCCCGCGCCATCTGTAAACCTCATTTGTCTGACAGTTTTGATTTCCGCCGCCTCCGCATGCACGTGCTACAGTATAGGTTACTGACGGGTCATAACCTATGGCGCTCCTTACTTCATCGTTCATACTTCCTGAGTTATCAAAGATTATGAGGATATTAGGTTTTATCTCCGATGTCGTTGCGCCGTATATCTCCAGATCATCTGCATGGACGACAACGGGGAAAACAATCAGGATGCTTATGGCTATTAATAATTTCTTCATAGAAGACCCCCTTTATCCTTTCGGTAAAATCTTTGCGACTCCTTCTTCCTGCCTGTTTTGTGCTCCGGAGTTGGACGTACCGGTTGCATCTATTACAAAATAACTTGACATCGTGTCCTTGGCACTGAACCCATAACCTGGAGGCGGATTTCCTGAATTCAGGTATTTAATTGATCCGGCTGCAGTTGTTCCCGCTGAGGTTAGATTGCGTGCCGCAACAGTCGGATGGTTATTATCAGGGATATTAAGGGTTCCTTTTGTTGTGAAATAATGCCCATCTCCCTTAACATACTCGATGGCTCCTTCAGCCGCATAAAATGCCTCTTTGTTCACCCTGTAATTTGCTGAACTTGTAAGTTCATTCGTAGAGCTTAATAAAGCGTACAATCCTATGGTGGTTAACAGTCCAAGGAACACCATAGCTATGACCAGTGCAGTACCGCTTTCATCATTTAAATTATTCATGATATTCCTCACAATCTAATATTCTTTATAGGAACTATTGTTGAAATCTCTCTAATGGTTGGTTGTCCACCCAGTCTCGCAGCTTGTTTAATCGTAGCCGCTATAAGGTCTATACGTATACGTCTAACATCAGTCAAATCAGCCGGGGCGGTAACTTCACTTCCATCGTCAAGTATGTATGATATTTGAAAATCTGTTATTCCATCTACAATAGTGGATTGTACTGCGCCGTCATCCCTTATAAGAACTCTTCTTCCTGTAGCCGGGGCCGTTTCAACTCTATACGCTATAGTCCTGAAGTCTCTTGCCACTAAGAAACCCATATCAATAACTCCATCTATCAGGGGATTTGCGTTCAGAGATAATTCTTTATTTACGCTGTCTACCACATTTACAACATAATTCCCTATCAGGATATTGTTCTCATTGTTTATTATGTTAATTGTGTCTCCTGCAATGAACCCGGATACAGAATCAACTTTAATAATGTTGTCAGTTCCAGGCAGCTCAACTGTACTTGCCGTAAGATATGTCATAGGGCCCGGACTGAAATTTATGCTGACTTCGTCAGGTGCTGTATCATCATCTACCGTACCATCCTGAAATGCAGCGATAGGATTAGTTCCTCTTGGGACTGCCAGGCCAGCCATCCGCATGTCCCTCTCAATATATGAAAGTGATGCGCGAATATCCCTTTGAATAACTGATACATCCCTCTGGGCCTCATATGTGCGTTGCTGACTGATCATTATGTTATAAAGTGCAGCAAGGACGAAACCCATTATCCCGATTGTTATCATAAGTTCAATTGCAGTGAATCCCTTTTGAGATTTTATAATATTCATTTCACCCTTTGTTTAAACGTGTAAATACCCGTGTATTTCTTGTAACTCCGGTCCCTGGTTCAACCCACGTTACAGTCAGTATTATAGAACTCGTACCACTTACAGGGGTGTTATCCTGAATTGTGTAACTCCTGCTGTAAGTTATCCCCTGCATAACACGACTGCCGTCATCATCGTGAACTCCGGCAGCCAGGGCTGCGGCAGATGAATCAAGCGCCTTTAATTCTTCTATGCGTTCCTGTGCAACGGCTGTTGCAGTGCTTATCTTAAAACCGCTTACGTTACCATGTATTGTGGCTATATGCAGGCCTGCAAGGCCGAGCAGACCGATCGCCAGTACTGTAAGTGCGATAAGAAGTTCAAGGAGTGAGAAGCCTTTCTGATTGGATAATGTTTTCATTGCATGATCCCCGTCCTTTTAAGGTGAGCTTCTGCAATGAGGGTGCCATGTTATATCTGTATGATAATTAAGGGATAAGAAAATGTGGTGGGGTTCAAAATCATGAAATTGGTTTCATAGGTATGTAATCAGCTACATAGTTTTATGATGTTATGATTGTATGAGATTTCAGGTCATTAATTGGTTCTCCAGGAGCCGGAAAGGATTTCAACACCAGATAAATCTTCAAAAAGTTCTGCCGTTACTACCCTGATAATCTTTCCTGATATACCTTTGCTCCTTACTATACAGAGAGCGCCTGGGGTTACTGGTCTGTAAATTATAAGTTCGCTGTCAGCGCCAGAGATGACAATATCAGGATTTGTTATGGTTCCTTTATACTGGCTTTGCTGATTTTCATCAAAGAAGGATGTATTATTGATCATCTGTTTCCTGAAGAAATTCCCTGGCGAACCAGGATATTTGTCCGGATTTGTAAACCAATACAGTGTCTGCACTAATTTTGATTCGGCAATATAGAATGCCCTTGCATCTGCTTCAATACCCCTGGACAGTATCATCTCTGTGTAAGCAAGGTAAAGGGATGATGTGCCGAGTATAGTGAGCAGAAGAAGGAAGAGAAGTGTTATAAGCATGATTGCCCCGGAATTTATTTTTATGATCTTACCCGAGAATGCTCCTGACTTCCTGTCATTACGCATATTGTGATGTCTCCCTGCCATCTTTTAATAATTCCTGAGCATAACTGTAGCCTTTGCACTCTTAGTTCTGTACCCATTGTTTTCCTGGAAGGTGTTGTCACGCCTGATACTTTCTATTGTCAGTGTGATGTCTATTTCATGTATGTCAGAGGAAAGCAGAGGTGTAATATTATTCTTATCCCTGTAAGAGAACACTAAACCATCTCGGGCAACATTATCAGATACAGCCCCCCAGTTCCCCCGGTCTATCTTCCTCTGTACCTCCTTCCTTGATAAATTATATCTGTAAGAAATGGTGTTTATAAGGTTAACTGTACTATTGGAAGGATAAGTCGAACTCATGCCGCCTTCTGTTTTTAAGTAGTAAGTGTTACCATCCTCTGATAATATATGTTTTTCGCATTTGTCGAATTTTGCATTATCACATATGATGATAACGTCTTTTCGTTCAAACGATCTTCCATTTCCTTCTTTTAAATTTAGTTTGGTTTCACCTTCAGCAGTATCTGCAGAGAGGGTTGCTCTAATGTCTCTCAGATTAGTCATGAATTCAATCTCGTTATCGCGGAATTTGCTTATTTTTTCCATGTACGGGGGAATGCCATATCCTGTCAGTATCAACTCATGACTCAGCATGTTCATGAAACCCCTTATGGTCTGGGATGTTTCAGCCCTTGCCTCCTGCACTGTATATATGTGATGCTCGGCAATAAAGAACTTCGTTACAGACAGAGTCACAAGGAGGGAGATAAACATAGCTACTAAAAGCTCTATGAGGGTATATCCTTTATTCAGTATCTTCACTCAGAAATACCTCCCTTCGCAGTCTCTGTGTCATTCAGAAACTTGTGCTGAACTGGTTTCAGTTTCGTTTCAGGATCTCCGGCTGAATAATATGATTAACATCTCCCTGTTATTCTGTGTAAGTCCCTGGCGCTTGACATTACTCCCGGTGTCCCTAATCTTTAATGAATCGTACTGTATTAAGCACCAGCTCTCTTTTCCTTCCTCCTTCGTTCCAGGAAGTTTTGACTTCTATCTGATACAGGTCTTCAGCGGGAGTATCTCCTCTGATAGTCCACTGGCACTGTATGTCTGGGGAATGTGCTGCCGTACATTCCCCAGTGCCTGTTTCAATGGGTGAATCACCCTTTAGCTGCTCCATTTGTGCTTTTGATATCTGGACTGCAGAGAGTGATTTATTGCCAGTTGTGATACCTCTTTCACCTATTAGCAGCATTCCGCTTATCCCCAGTATGCCAATCGTAAATATTGTCAGGGCAATCATGACCTCTATCAGGGTGAAGCCGTTACACCTTAACAGCGCGGCGTCAGGTCCTGCAATGATGCACCTGTGCATAGATAATGTGAAATTACATGACCTGACCTTAACTTCTGTAGTCATGACCACTTGAGGCCATCCCATTTCCAGATCCTTACCCGCCCCGTAACAGTAATGCTTATTGCGATGCTGACATTGTAATTATTGGTTATATAAATTGTGCCCATACTATTGCCCCCCCCTGAATAGAATGACGCCTTGTTGGAGGTAAAAGTAATTCCGTCAGTATCCGGTGTTGAGGTTGGATTTCCGGGAGGACCGAGCACCCCCTGACCAAAACCGAATCTTACGCCATTAGGAAGATTGGTTTTGCGTTCTGACAATTCATAAAGATTATTTGCCGGATCAAACAATACCGTGTAATCTGAACGATCAAGAACGGATTTCATTTTCACCTCTCTCAGATCTGTTGAGATTGTCCTTGCAGCAGTTTCGATGCGCAGCTTTTCAGAGAAGGCAGACATACCGGGAACGGCAAGCACTGATATTATACCAGTTACAGCAATAACAAATAATACTTCTAAAAATGTAAAACCCTTATGGCACATGTATCACACGAAATATCACACGATTATTTGACCATGCTGCAGTGCAGGGGGATCATTTCCGATTGACACCTGCTTCAAATGCCGGTGCTGCTCATGGATGTATAATTGCGTAATGTTGATTTGTTGTTCTTGATTTTGCCTAAGGTTAATAAATTATTTTAATGTAAATAACCTTAGAGATAGATAGAAAATAATGCGGATAATTATTGGATACCATAGCCCTTTATCTTTGTCAACAAAGTCTTATAACTTACTTTTAGAATTTCTGCAGCCTTTGTTTTATTGCCTTTTGTCAACTCCAGTATTGATTTTATTGCCCTTATCTCTGCAGATTTGGTTGAGTCGGCGACTAATTCTGCCAGGCCTCCTTTTATTACTCCTGGTTCTTTAATCCTGTCATTCAGTAAGGCGAGATGCTCTGGTAATATAGTGGTCCCGTCACATAGTATCATGGCGCGTTCGATACAGTTTTCAAGTTCACGGATATTTCCCTTCCATGGCTGTTGCAGAAGAAGCTCCATAGCAGGAGAAGAAATGTCCTGTATATGCTTTTTCAATTCCACGTTATATGTTGAGATAAAATGGTAAGCGAGCAGGGGGATGTCTTCCCTGCGTTCACGAAGGGGTGGTAGTGTTATTGGAAAGACAGTAAGACGGTAGTAGAGATCCTCTCTGAAAGACTTATCGTTGATGGCCTCTTTCAGGTCCTTATTACTTGCGGCAATTATTCTGACATCAACATCTATTTTTTTTATTCCGCCAACCCGCTCAATAGATTCTCCCTGCAGTACCCGCAGAAGCTTTGCCTGGAGCCCCAGATCCATTTCTCCTATCTCATCAAGAAAAATAGTCCCCTTATTTGCCAGCTCAAATTTCCCAATTCTCCTGTCTGTTGCCCCTGTAAATGAACCCTTCTCATGTCCAAAGATCTCACTTTCAAGCAGTTCCTTCGGGATTGCAGCGCAGTTCAGGGCAACGAAAGGGCCATCTTTGTAAAGGCTCAGTTGATGAATGGTCTTTGCAAAGACCTCTTTTCCTGTGCCGCTCTCACCTGACAGCAAGACAGTGGCCTTGCTGGATGCAACCTTATGAACCAAGTGCATGACCTCCAGGAATTTAGGGCTGTTTCCTATTAATCCCGGGACATCTTTTCTTCTGCCCTCTTTGAGAAGCAGGTTTTCAGTGAGAAGATGTTTTTTTTCAAGCGCCCTTTTTATTAATAGAAGGAGATGGTCAGGGTCAAAAGGTTTTGTTATAAAATCGTAAGCCCCCTCTTTAACAGCTCTTACGGCATCCTCGATCTTTCCGAATGCCGTCATTATGATTACAGGTGTAAATGGGCTTTGTTCTCTTACGGATGACAGGATATCTATGCCGGTTCCGGACGGTAGCCTAAGGTCAGTCAGGACAAGATCTATATTCTCATTCTGAATTCTTTCCAGACCCTGAGGTGTGTCAGTGCAAAGGATGATTTTATACCCCTCTGATGTAAGGGTTTGGCAGAGCATCTTTGCCAATGAATCATTGTCTTCAACTATAAGTAATGTTGCCACAGCTCATCTTCCTTCATTGTTGCACGGCAAATATATCCTGAAAGTAGTTCCCTTTTCCGGTACGCTATTTACGTCGATTTGCCCCCCGTGTGATATTATTATTTTATGCACGAGTGCAAGTCCCATTCCTGTACCGCGAGCTTTAGTCGTATAGAAAGGAAGGAATATCTTGTCCAATTTGTCTTTCGGAATTCCAATGCCGGTATCTGAAACTATTACTTCAATACCGACAGCAGACCGGGCTTCCTGCTGATTAGGTTTAATAGAGTCACGAACTTTTCTGTTTTCTGATACAAGACTTCTGGCTGTTATTGTAATTATTCCCCCATCCGGCATCGCCTCACACCCGTTCTGTATAATGTTTTGCAGTGCCTGACGCATTAAAACTTCGTCAATATTTATCAGCGGCAAATCGTGTATTCTCAGATTAACACTTATATTATTATCTTTATATTTGTCAACAGTACTTTCTATAGTTTTTTTCATTAGGCTGCCTAAGTCTACAGGGTTGAGTGAAGGTGCATCATTCCGCCCATAGTTTAATAATTCTCTGATGATAAGGTCCATGGAGTTAACTTCTGAGATAATAGTGGAAATTTCTTCCTGCGCAGGGTCTTCTTCGGTGAATTTCTTTGAGAGTATTTTTGCATATCCCATAATTGTACCCATAGAGTTTCTAAGTTCATGCGCAATCCCGCCTGACATCTCCCCAAGCATGGCAAGACGTTTCTTAAGCTCACCCTGCTCCCGCAGCATCTTAATCTCTGTGAGGTCTGTAAATACAAATATTATTCCTGTATGCCTGCCCTCTTTATCCCTCAGTGGTGATACAGAAAGGCCGATCCAGATATTAGCCCCTTCTTTCTTCTGAAAAGCAACCTCTTGTCTTGATATGGTAGTTGTCAACATTAATGACTCATCAAGGATCTGGCATATGGCGTTATCCGGACCGAAGACACTTATACACGACAAACCTACGGCATCGTCTTTCTTTATACCTAACATCCTTTCTGCAGCATAATTAAAAGTTGTTATAACCCTGTCTATGTTGAATGTTACAACACCGCTGCCTACACATCTCAGGATATCTTCATTATAACTTTCTGCTGCAGATGCACGATTTTCTGCAAGACTCCTGAGTTTCTCCAGCTCGTCTTCTTTTTCCTTGAGTTTATGTATGAGTGTTGTAAAGGTATCTATTACGAATTCGACCTTCTCTTTCTTATCAGGGGTAGTATTATCTGAATTGGATGCAATAAGGTTCTTGCGAGTCATGAATAAAGCCCGGAGAATGAAATATAGAGCGACGCCTCCGGCAATAACACCGGCCGCAAGGGCTAATATTGCCATAATCCCATCCCGAAATACCATTCAAGAATCTCTGCCTTGAAAAAAAGGCTCATTAATCCACCAATGGCAAGGAATGGCCCAAATGGTATCTTGTATTTCCTTCCTTTGCTATAGACTATCATCATAAAAATTCCCACTAAAGATCCAACGAATGAAGCTAAGACAATAGTGATTAAGACGTCCGTAAGTCCCAGGAAAGCCCCAATCATGGCGATTAATTTAATATCTCCTCCGCCCATACCTCCCCGGCTTGCTACAGCAATAACAAAAAACAGGCCTCCTCCAAGTAATGTCCCCAATAAGGCGCTCTTAATACCTGAAGAGAGGAAAAAAGCACTGGCCCCTAATCCTATAATTATACCTGGTAAAGTTATTACATCAGGGATTATCTGGTGATACAGGTCTATGACACTTACAGTAAGCAGCGCTGAAAAAAGAAGTGCATAAAAGGGGATTTCAGCATTGAACCCGAATTTCCATGCTATTACTGCATATCCTGCACCATTGATAAGCTCAATCAACATATATTGTACTGAAATAGGTGTTCCGCACCCCCGGCATCTGCCTTGAAGCAACAGGAAGCTCAGGATCGGGATATTGTCATAGAACTTTATCGGCGTTTTGCAGTTAGGACAATGAGAAGGGGGTGAAACAACGGATTGTTCTGCCGGAAGACGGTGAATGCAAACATTAAGGAAACTGCCAATAACAGCGCCTATGACAAAGATAAACAGGTAGGTTAGAAGCATTTAGTTATTCTTGACATGCATTGTTAATAATTGCATTATAAACAGACTAATTAAAGCATGCAAGCAGTAACGTTAAATGGATTGTCAGCGGGAGGCATGATCTCAGGGTGATCAATAAGGTAACAGTCTTAGGGGCAGGCAGTTGGGGGACAACCCTTGCCAGGCTTCTTGCAGAAAAAGAAAATGAGATAATGTTATGGGTCTACGAAAAGGAACTCGTAGAGGTAATAAAAAAAGAGAGGATGAATACTGTATACCTTCCAGGTTATGAACTGCCTGCAAATATTTTTCCTACAAATTCACTGAGAGAGGCAATCGAATCAACTGATATAATACTTTCAGTTGTTCCTTCCCATGCAGTAAGGGATATATTTTCAGAAATAAAAGAGTTCATACCTGATATTCCCGTATTAAGCGCCACTAAGGGTATCACTACTGATACACTTCAAACCGTCTCACAGGTATTGGCAGATATCCTGTCTCAGGCAACAATACATAGGAGATTTGCAACTATTTCAGGTCCGAGCTTTGCAATAGAGGTGGCGACAAGGCACCCGACAGCGATTACAATTGCCTCATCTAACGAAATACTGGCAAAGGAGCTGCAATCCCTATTCTTTCGGGATTACTTCCGTGTTTATACAAATATGGATGTAATAGGTGTTGAGATAGGGGGGGCGCTAAAGAATGTTATAGCCATCGCAACAGGGTGCGCAGACGGTCTTGGTTTTGGGCACAATACACGGGCGGCCTTAATTACCCGCGGTCTGGCAGAGATAAAGAGGCTTGGAATGGCGTTGGATGCACAGGCGCCTACCTTCTATGGGCTTTCAGGGATTGGAGACCTGATCCTGACATGCACTGGTGAATTGAGCAGGAACAGGACCCTCGGGTACAGACTCGGACAGGGCGTCAAATTGAGAGACACATTTTCTGAATTATCGGGGAGAGGTATGGTAGCAGAAGGTGTTAAGACGGCAAAGGCAGCCTGGGAGCTTGCAAAGAAATATGATGTTTCCATGCCTATTACACATGAAGTATACAAACTCCTTTATGAAGAAAAAGATGCCCGGCAGGTGGCGCATGACCTTATGATGCGTGAAGCAGGAGTAGAATAAAAAAGGGTTAAGAGATCCCGAAACAATGCTGAAACGATACTGAAAAAAGTTCAGCACATGGTTTGGGATGACAGTAATAATTACAGGTAGGAAGGATATTCGGGTGAAACCTGAAGACATTGAAAAGATACTAAGATCAGTTAAGGCAGGAAGGCTTGGTGTGGATAAGGCACTTGAGCGTCTGCGGCATCTGCCGTATGAGAATCTTGATTTTGCCCGTATAGACCATCACAGGCTTCTGAGACAGGGAATGCCTGAAGTAATTTACTGTGAGGGAAAGACGGTTAATCAGGTTGTCAGGATTGCTGAACAAATACTTGATAAAAAGGGAGACATGATAGCAACCAGGGCAGACAAGAATATATTCGATGCACTCTCATCTATAGATGGAAGGGCAGCGTATAATGAACATGGCCGGGTTATTACTATACTGCACAAGAAGAAGGATCTTACAAAAGGCTCCATACTGATTATTTCCGGGGGCACATCTGACATGTCTGTTTCAGAAGAGGCTCATGCCATGCTTGACGCCTTTGGAAGCAGAGTCAACACTCTTTATGATGTTGGAGTGGCGGGGATACACAGACTGCTTGATAACCGTGATGCATTACTAAAACCACGTGCGATCATTGTCGTTGCAGGTATGGATGGCGCCCTGGCGAGTGTGGTTGGCGGTCTTGCCTCCCAGCCCGTGATTGCAGTTCCTACAAGTAATGGATATGGTGCCAGCTTCGGAGGTGTTGCAGCCATGCTTACCATGCTAAACAGTTGCGCTGCCGGGGTGGCTGTAATGAACATAGACAATGGTTTTGGTGCAGCCTGTATAGCACACAAGATCAACTTGATTGGCGAGCGATAAAATCCCCCTTAATCCCCCTTTTTCAAAGGGGGAAAATCAGATTCCCCCCTTTAGAAAGGGGGGTTAGGGGGGATTTAAAAAGGAATTCTCAGATGAAAGTAGCCTATTTCGATTGTTTCAGCGGCATCAGTGGAGACATGATCCTTGGTGCATTAGTTGATGCCGGGGTTCCGTTTAATAAGCTCAAAGAGGGACTCTCAAAACTGAACCTGGACGGATACTCAATTAACGCTGGCAATGTTTTGAAAAAAGGTGTCAGGGCAACAAAGATAAATGTAATCGTAGAAAGTCGGGACTTGCCAGGAAGGCCATTAAAAGACCTGCGGGAGATAATCTCAGACAGTGCCCTTCACAGTGAAATCAAGTCAAAGAGCCTTTCAATCTTCCAGCGGCTTGCTGAGGCAGAGTCAGTTGTGCATGGTTGTCCTGTCGAGGAAGTACATTTCCATGAAGTAGGCCACATAGATACAATTATTGACATAGTTGGTTCAGTCTATGCTTTTCATCTGCTTGGCATTGACAAGGTCATATCATCCCCGATAGATACCGGAAATGGAAATGTAAAGATGGCTCACGGTCTCTTCCCAATCCCTGCTCCTGTGACGGCGGAATTGCTTAAAGATGTGCCAGTATATTCCTGCGGCATAGAGCGGGAACTGACGACCCCTACCGGCGCCGCCATAATAACCACCTATGCATCCTCGTTTCAGCCATTGCCGAAGATGACGATCTCGAAGATAGGATATGGAGCGGGCGGATGGGAGTTAAGTGAAAAGCCAAATGTCCTGAGGGTATTTATAGGAGATGAAGCAGAGAGTTACAGTATAGATGAGGTGTGCGTTTTAGAGACCAATATTGATGATATGAATCCGCAGGTTTATGACTACCTCATGGGCCGTCTGTTTGAAGCAGGGGCGCTCGATGTCTTTATCACGCCGGTTGTGATGAAGAAAAGCAGGCCTGCCCAAATGCTTTCTGTAGCAGCAGATGCCGGAAGATTAAATGACATTAAGGAAATAATTTTCAGGGAGACAACAACAATCGGAGTCAGAGTAAAAAAGATGTCGCGTTTTATCCTTGCCCGTGAGATAAAAGAGGTGCAACTTCCTTACGGTATGGTGCGTGTAAAGATATCGGGAAGTAGTAACGGTGTTAGCAACATTGTCCCTGAATATGATGACTGCCAGGCACTGGCAATGAAAACAGGTCTTCCACTCAGGGATATAATAGAACTTGCGAAGAGATTGGGAAAAGGGTAATGGATCGCGATGACAGTGACTATTACGACGAGTCGGTGTTTTCGTCGAGTGAAACCCGGGATGAAATTGAAGGCGTACAAATAATACAGCCAAAAACAGGCAATCGTTTCACTACAGACTCTGTACTGCTTGCCAGGTTATCCACTCCCAAAAAAAATGCAAAAGTTATAGAGCTTGGGACAGGCTGCGGCATAGTATCTATAATCCTCTCTAAAAGGATCCCCTCGTTAATCATCACGGCAGTAGAGTTGCAGGATGAGATGGCGAAGCTTGCGGAACGTAATGTTTTGTTAAATAATATGAAAGCTAAAATTTCTGTTTTAAACAGGGACATCAGGGATTTGTCGAAACTTCTTCCATCTGCACAATTTGATTATATTGTAACAAACCCTCCCTACAGGTCACAGTCATCCGGCCTTACAAGCCCTGATAGAATTAAGTCTGTTTCAAATCATGAATTTTCTGTAACGATTAATGACATCATGGAGGTAAGTCAGCGCCTGCTAAAGGTGCGCGGCCGGATAAGCCTTATATATATTTCTGACAGACTGGCTGATTTAATCTCAGTAATGAGAAGATACCGGATAGAACCAAAGGAAATACGATGTATAACCACAGGAAAAGAAGGAGTTGTAAGGTTTGTGTGGGTTGAAGGTGTGAGGGAGGGGAACCCCGGATTAAAAATGTCATGCTGGAATCTATCAGCTGACTGTTTAGATTGACCTCATACTCTGGCAATTGTATTCAGCTCCAAATCATCGAGCAATGCACTTAGAATAGATCCCTGATGGAAAGAAGTCAAATTCCTCCCCCTTTATTCTTTAATAAATCTTCTCGTCACTATTTGAGCTTATGAATTTGACATTCATAAAAATACAGAAAAATAACTCTTTACAAAATTATTACTGCTGATAAAATGAAAAAAGTTATATTTTTCAACTAAGCTATACTGGATTTGCTAAAGTGCGTTGTGCGTTGGGAATTCCCTCCAAAACATCCATGTTGGGAAACTTAGGTTATAAGATGGGTATTTATTTTCTCATGGAAAAGGTTTACTAATCTAATAAATAAATTTTCAGTAAAAAACAGTCTTAAAATCAACTAAAACCAATATTTCTATTGGCACATAACTTGCTTTTATCATCCTATTAAAATTATGGAACTACAATGGTATGCAGTTCATACTAAGCCCCGGCAGGAGGCCATAGCTGAGGCATTTCTAATACAGTCTGGAGTTGAGATATTCTACCCTAAGACGGGGCCGGCGAAGCCGCTATTTTCTGGCTATATATTTGTTAAATTTGACCCGGATACTCAGCTGAGATTGGTGAAATATTCCAGAGGTGTCAGTTCAGTAGTAAGTTTTGGGAATAAACCTGCACGGGTTGATGAATCGCTCATTAATTCGATTAAATTAAGGATCAAAGATGGTTTCGTTGTACTTGAACCCCCATCCTTTACAAGAGGAGAGATGGTGGAAATAAAAGAGGGACCATTAGAAGGTATCAGCGGTATATTCGACAGCCGCGTAAAAGACTCGGACAGGGTTGTTATACTGTTAAATGCTATAGCATTGCAGTCACGGGTAGTCGTTTCCTCAACGAGTCTTCGAAAGTCCTCGTAAAATCCATGCTCTATGTATCATATTTTATTAATGTTTAACGAATGTTAATGCAACGTATATGGTTGCCGAAGTAATTATCGGTTTTATTTTTTTTCATCAGGTTTTTTTAACCTGTAATGGCGGCAGCCTGCCCGGTATCGTTATTTTATGAGAAAATCGACTGCTAAGAAACCATTGTTAGCCTCTATAAAAGATAAAGTTTCTGAAATCTTTTCTGGAACAAATGGAAGGGTTTTGGTTAATTCATCCCAGTCACATAATGCGTTATTTGACAAAGATAACGAAATATACATAGAGCACTATTTTAATCAAAGACTCTGTTTTGAAAGAAAGCGAACAGAACGCTCAAGAAATCCTTTTATCATGATGCTTTTTAATGTCGAAGAGTTTGAGATTAACAAGAGTAAAATCATCACGGATATAATATCAGCGCTTTATTCTTCCACAAGAGAGACTGACATAAAGGGATGGTACAGGTATAACTCAATCATAGGTGTAATTTTCACTGAGATTAGTAACATGGACATGGATTCGATAGAGGAGAAGATACATAGTAAATTACGTGACATAGTAGGGTCGTCAGAAGATGTTAATAAGATAAAAATATCCATACATCTCTTCCCTGAAAAAGATGATGGCAGAAAATCGGATAATCTTCCTGACCTGCGTTTATATCCTGATGTGACGACGCAGGGAAACAATAATAAAGATAAATTAATCTTAAAGCGAATTATTGACGTAGGGGGGACTCTTGCGGGATTTCTCATCTTTTCTCCATTGTTTATAATTTTTCCATTAATAATAAAACTCACATCAAGAGGCCCAATACTGTTCAGGCAGGAAAGGATCGGGTTAAATGGAGAAAAGTTTTACATGTTAAAATTCAGATCCATGTATATCAACAATGATTCCAGAGTTCACCAGGAATTTGTGCAGAAATTGATTAGCGGAAAGAATAATAATGGAGATGATGAAAAAGGTTTGGGAGATAATGGTGTCTATAAAATAACGAATGATCCAAGGGTTACCCCGATAGGAAGGATCCTTAGAAAAACCAGTCTTGATGAGCTTCCTCAATTTATTAACGTCCTTAAAGGAAATATGTCACTTGTGGGGCCAAGGCCTCCTCTTGAATATGAACTGGTTAACTATGATATATGGCACAGACGCCGCATATTTTCGGTGAAGCCCGGAATCACTGGCTTGTGGCAGGTTAAGGGGAGAAGCATTACAACGTTTGATGAGATGGTTAGAATGGACCTCAAATACATAAGAGAGCGCTCTCTTTGGCTGGATTTCATGCTGCTTCTTCAAACGGTCAGAGTAGTATTAAATGGCAAAGGAGCTTATTAAGTTAAGGATAAACCCCAGTGTGCCGAATGAATAAATACATGATGGAAATGATTAATTTTGACAGGCAATTCGAATGCTTCTGAGAATTATTTGGAGGGAGCCTTGATTAATATTGGTGTTATTGGATACGGTTACTGGGGCCCGAATGTTGTAAGAAATTTTAGCAGGAATAAAAACGCTAAAGTAGTAATAGTATCTGACTTAAATAAAAAGGCATTAAACCGCGCAAATGAGATATATCCGGCAATGAAAGTGACTGCCAATTCTGATGAAATAATTACATCTGCAGACACAGATATGATAGCAATAGTAACACCAGTGTCTACGCACTATGAACTTGCCAAAAAAGCCCTTCAGAATGGCAAACATGTTTTTGTGGAGAAGCCTTTCACAACAACAAGTGCTCAGGCTGAAGAACTGATTGAGCTCGCAGATAAGAAAAATCTCCTCATAATGGTTGATCATACTTTTCTATTTACCGGCGCTGTCAGAAAGATCAAGCAACTTATTGATGATAACGAACTCGGCAGATTATATTATTATGATTCTATGAGAATTAACCTTGGACTTTTCCAGCACGATGTAAATGTAATATGGGATCTTGCACCTCATGATTTATCTATTATGGACTATCTGATTAAGGAAACTCCAGTTGCTATAGGGGCTTCAGGAAAAGGACATGTTAATGACAAAGAAGATATTGCATATATTACAGTTCATTTTACAAATAAATTAATAGCGCACTTCAATGTCAACTGGTTGTCGCCTGTAAAGATCAGAATGACCCTGATAGGCGGAGAGAAGAAAATGCTTGTTTGGAATGACCTTAGCGCAGATGAAAAAATAAGGATATATGATAAAGGGATTGAGGTTGGTAACAGGGAGGGTATTTATGATATGTTGGTAAGCTACAGGGCCGGGGATATGTGGGCTCCAAAAGTAGACCAGCTGGAAGCCCTTCAATTGGAAACAGAGTACTTTGTCCAGTGCATACAGAGTGGTGACAGGCCTTTTAATGACGGGCAGGCAGGTCTCAGGATAGTGAAAATGCTTGAGGCATGCGACAGGTCATTGAATAAAAAAGGAGAATTGGTAAGTCTATGATGAATGAATTTGTATCAATATCAGACGACGTCATACTTGGCGAGAATGTAAAGTTGGCCAAATTTATCAATCTCTATGGATGCACAATTGGTGACTATACAAAAATTGGTACATTTGTAGAAGTTCAGAAAAATGCAATAATCGGCAAACGTTGTAAGATTTCAAGCCACACATTCATCTGTGAAGGAGTAACCATTGAAGACAATGTTTTCATCGGGCATGGAGTGGCATTTATAAATGATACTTATCCCCGAGCGACGACGACCTCAGGGGAAATGCAGACTGAAAAGGACTGGAAGGTAGAGCCTATAGTTGTGAAAAAAGGGGCATCAGTTGGATCAGGAGCTACCATATTAAGTAATGTTACAATTGGTGAAAATGCGATAATAGGTGCCGGCAGCGTTGTTACAAAAGATGTCCCACCTAATGCAATTGTTGCAGGAAATCCTGCCAGGTTTATAAGAAATATTGAGATGAAACAGAGACACGTTTCTTCTTTCTCCGTGGGGGACAGCGACAGGATCAGTAGTGGTATTAATGAGTAATTTACTTTTCATGATCCAGAAGCTCTTCAATAAATCATAGAGAAATACCATGTATCATGTAATTATACAAAATTATTAATCTTGGTTTAAAAGTTGTTGAAGTCGGAAAGAGCAACGTGTGAATGTCGCAGGACTT
This sequence comes from uncultured Nitrospiraceae bacterium, assembly GCA_964611625.1. Taxonomy (GTDB): domain Bacteria; phylum Nitrospirota; class 9FT-COMBO-42-15; order HDB-SIOI813; family HDB-SIOI813; genus RBG-16-43-11. Next base: position 435,956 of record CAZTAM010000001.1, read on the forward strand.
AGTAATTATAAATCCTTTAGTTTATCCATCATGGGATGATTTATTAATTCCAAGCAAGAATGCCTCCTTCTTCCACTCATCAGAATGGGCAAGGGTTATTAGCGAATCCTATCGTTATAAGCCGCTTTATTTTGCCCGAATCAACCGAAATAAATTACAAACTCTAGTACCTCTTATGGAGGTAAAAAGTATCCTGACGGGGAAAAGAGGAGTATCTCTGCCCTTTACTGATTACTGTGAATCTATTACTGATGAGGGTGAAAGTCTTCATGAAATTATAAATGAATTAATAGAATATGGTAAAAGTGCAGGATGGAGATTTATTGAACTGAGATGTGGCAATTGTTTCCCTGAAGACATAACATTTTATTCTCTTTACTATGCATATATAATGCATATCTCAGAAGACGAAAATCATATATTTTCCACTTTCCGGGACAGTACCAGAAGGAACATAAGGAAGTCAGCCAGGGAAGGTGTAGAAGTGAAAATATTAAGTTCGCTGGAGTCAGTAAAAGAATTCTACAGATTAAATTGCATGACAAGAAAAGAGCATGGGCTCCCCCCGCAGCCATATTATTTTTTTAAGAAGATATATCAATATATTATTTCAAAAGGACGCGGGTTTGTTGTCCTTGCATCTTTTAATGATGAAATCATTGCTGGTGCAATATTTTTTCACTTCGCTAATAAGGCTATTTATAAATATGGAGCCTCAAACAGGAAATACATAAATCTCAGGGCGAATAATCTCGTCATGTGGGAGGCAATTAAATGGTTGTCCCGGAACAAATATAATAGTCTGTCTTTTGGCAGGACGGACCAGGACAACGAAGGTTTGAGACGCTTTAAAAAAGGATGGGGGACCACTGAAGTAGCTATCAAATACTATAAATATGATATGTCAAAAAAGACATTTATTAGTAAACCAACTCAAGAGAGTCAAGTACCTAGCAAGATCTTTAGCAGGATGCCGCAGTTTTTATTGCGTACTACGGGTTCACTTTTATACAGACATATTGGATAAGTAATGTTTATAAATCGAGTATATTATCAGATTAAGCCATTAATTCCCCGGTCACTTCAAATTATTCTCAGAAGGGCTATCGTTCAAATAAAATTAAAGTCATACAGGCACATCTGGCCTATAGATGAAAATGCATGTGATAAACCTGCCGGTTGGTCTGGCTGGCCTGACAGAAAACAATTTGCTCTGGTTCTGATGCATGATGTTGACACTGAGAAGGGACACAGTAAATGTCGTCAATTAGTACAGCTTGAAGAAAAGATGGGTTTTCAGTCTGTATTTAACTTTGTTCCAGAGAGATATATTGTTTCACCAGAGCTTCGGGAGGATCTGGTAAAAAGGGGATTTGAAGTAGGAGTGCATGGACTGAAGCATGACGGAAAACTATTCCTGTCCAGAAAAAAGTTTACTCAGCATGCAATACGTATTAATCACTATTTAAAAGAATGGAAATCTGTGGGATTCGTATCACCTTCAATGCATAGAAATCTGGACTGGATGCATGATTTGAATATTGATTATGATGCATCAACATTTGATACTGATCCTTTTGAGCCACAATCTGATGGTGCGGGAACTATATTCCCTTTCATAGTCCACGGGAAAAATGGCCGTATGGGATATGTTGAACTGCCTTATACCCTTCCTCAGGACTTCACTCTGTTTATACTAATGCAGGAAAAGAATATTAACATTTGGAAAAAGAAACTTGATTGGATAGCTGAGAATGGAGGCATGGCTCTTTTGATTACTCATCCTGATTATATGAATGGTAATGGCAGGTGCACTATGGAAGAGTATCCTATGGAATATTACGAAGAATTCCTTAATTATGTAAAGGAAAAATATGCGGGTCGATATTGGAACCAGTTGCCGAAGGAGATAGCGCATTTCTGGAAAGAGAAAATGGGGGGATAGACTTATGAAAATATTAGTTACAGGAAACATGGGATATGTTGGACCATCCGTAGTTAAACAGTTGCGAGCATGTTATCCAGACTCTGTACTTGCTGGATATGACATAGGATACTATGGCAATTGCTTAACTAGTCCGGGAAGACTTCCTGAATGCATTCTCGACGTTCAGTATTTTGGAGATATCAGACAATTTCCGGGAGAAATTCTGAAGGGGGTTGATGCTATTGTACATCTCGCTGGTATATCCAACGACCCAATCGGGAACAGGTTTGAGGAAGTAACCATGGATATTAATTATCGTGCAAGTGTTGATTTAGCCAGGAAGGCAAAAGATGCAGGTGTCAAGTCATTTGTTTTTGCATCCAGCTGCAGCATGTATGGCGCTGCTGATGACAGTCCGCGAACTGAGAAATCGTCCGTAAATCCCCTTACTGCGTATGCAAAATCCAAAGTATTTACGGAACGAGATTTAGAACCACTGGCGTCCAATCAGTTTAAGATAACTTGTCTCAGATTTTCGACTGCTTGCGGTTGGAGTGACAGGCTGAGATTGGATTTAGTCCTGAACGATTTTGTCGCAGGTGCGTTTGCTTCAAAGCAGATAACAATTTTAAGCGATGGAACCCCATGGAGGCCTATGATAAATGTAGATGATATGGCACGTGCCATTGATTGGGCTGTTACCAGAGAAGTAAGTTGTGGAGGTGAGTATTTGGCAGTAAATGTTGGCAGTAATGAGTGGAATTATCAGGTCAAAGACCTCGCAGAAGCTGTGTCTAAGGTCATCAGGGATGTTGACATCTCTATAAACAAGAATGCTCAGCCTGATAAGCGCTCTTATAGAGTTAATTTCGATCTTTTCAGGAATTTGGCACCAGCGCATCAGCCAATAGTAAGTCTGACAGATTCCATAAAAGGTCTTAAAGAGGGTTTGGATGTCATAGGATTTACGGATGGCAACTTCAGAAATTCCAACTATATGAGACTTAATTCCCTGAATCAGCTTAAGGAAAAGGGGTTGCTGGATGGAAAACTGCAATGGATAAATGACAAGTAACAGGAGGAAATAAACGTGTATAAAGGTACAACCTGCAGATTTTGTAAGTCTCCCTTGCAGCATACGCTTGTTGATCTTGGCATGTCACCGCTTTGTGAGAGTTACCTTAAGACTGAGCAGTTAAATCAGATGGAACCTTTTTATCCGCTCCATGTATATGTGTGTGAAGGCTGTTTCCTTGCGCAACTTGAAGAATATGTTAAACCAGGTGAAATCTTCACTGAATATGCATACTTCTCTTCATATGCAGACTCATGGCTGCAGCATGCTAAAGATTATACCGATTTAATGGTCAAACGTTTTGGCATTAACGCTGAAAGTTATGTGGTCGAATTGGCAAGCAACGATGGCTATTTGCTTCAATATTTTGTCCAGAAAGGAATACCTGTTCTTGGAGTTGAGCCAGCTGCAAATGTAGCTCGATACGCAATCGAAAAAGGTGTGCATACAATTATTGAGTTTTTTGGAGAACGTATTGCTCGTCAGTTGGCCGGGGAGGGAAAACAAGCGGATTTATTAATAGGCAACAATGTATTGGCTCAGGTGCCGGATCTTAATGATTTTGTAAAAGGGATGAAAATCGATCTTAAACCGAATGGAATTATCACTATGGAATTTCCTCATCTAATGAAACTGATTGAGGAAAATCAGTTTGACACCATATATCATGAACATTTCTCCTATTTTTCCTATATTGCAGTAGAAAAAATATTTGCCTTTCACGGTTTGAAAATATTTGATGTAGAGGAACTGATTACACATGGCGGTTCTCTGAGGATATATGCATCCCATGCTGAAGATAACACACATCCTGTTGGACAGCGTGTTAAAGAACTAAGAGACAGAGAAATAGCGGGTGGGATTTCAAGCATGGAATACTACATTACATTTAGTGAAAAAGTGAAAGAAACAAAGAGGAAAATACTGGAGTTTCTGATTAAAGTAAAACGGGATGGTAAAATTGTCTGCGGATATGGCGCGCCAGGTAAGGGAAATACCCTGCTTAATTATTGCGGCATTCGTACTGACTTTTTGGAATATACTGTCGATCGGAATCCGTATAAACATGATAAATTCACTCCAGGTACTCATATACCAATTTGTCATCCTGACAGGATTAGGGAAACCAGGCCTGATTATCTGTTGATTCTGCCATGGAACTTTAAGGATGAAATCATGAAACAGATGTCCTATATACGGGACTGGGGGGGGAAGTTTATTGTAGCTATCCCTGAGGTAAAGGTCTACGAATGATTTTCACAGATACAACGCTTAAAGGTGCATATGTCATCGGGATTGAAAGACTTAACGATGAGCGTGGGTTCTTCGGCCGGTCCTGGTGTCAGCGTGAGTTTGAGTCTCAGGGGTTAAACCCCCGGTTGGTTCAATGCAACATTTCATTCAATTTCAAGAAGGGAACCCTCAGAGGGATGCATTATCAGACTAAGCCTTTTGAGGAGGCCAAATTAATCCGATGTACAATGGGGGCAATTTACGACGTAATTGTTGACCTTCGTCGCGATTCTCCAAGTTTTAAGCAGCATTTTGGCGTAGTTTTGACAAACGATAACCATAAGATGTTGTACGTGCCAGAGGGTTTCGCTCACGGATTCCTGACATTAGAGGATAATACAGAGGTATTTTATCAGATGTCGGAGTTCTATGCATCTGACCATGCAAGTGGTTTCAGGTGGAATGATCCGGAGTTCGGAATCAAGTGGCCATCCGATATACAAGTTATATCAGAACGAGACCGGAACTATCCTGGTTTCAACTTATAGAAAAGATTATAAGAATTGAATATTGCTGACTTAAAAAGTTCGTGTGACGCAAAAGATATGGGCAAAGAGATGTATGCCCTGATATCCGAGCTGTACCCTATTTGCCGAAGTATTACGGGTGACGGTTTTAGACAGACCATGGAAATACTTCAGAGATTTATACCTCTCAAGATCCACGAAGTCCCTTCGGGTACAAGGGTGTATGACTGGGTGGTTCCCAAAGAATGGAACATCAGAGATGCTTATATAAAAAATTCAGCAGGTGAGAAAATAGTAGATTTCCAAAATTTAAACTTACATGTTTTGAATTACAGTATACCGATAAAAAAGGTTGTCTCATTAACAGAGTTGAAGGAACATCTTTTCACTCTGCCGGAACATCCGGATTGGATTCCGTACAGGACATCTTATTACAAGGATAACTGGGGGTTTTGCCTGACGCATCGCCAATTTTCAGGGCTTGAAGAGGGAGAATATGAGGTTTTTATAGATTCAACACTGGATGATGGCTCATTGACCTATGGGGAGCTATATCTGCAGGGGGAAGAAGAAAATGAGATACTGTTATCCACTCATGCGTGCCACCCTTCCTTAGCAAATGATAATCTGTCTGGGATCAGCCTGTCAACAATATTGGCAAAGTGTATGGATAAAGTATCCAGACGATATTCTTATCGCTTCCTGTTTATGCCTGGAACCATAGGTGCAATAACCTGGCTTAACCTGAATGAGGCTGCCGTAAATAAGATAAGGCATGGACTGGTTATCACAGGTGTGGGTGACCCGGGAAAGATTACTTATAAAAAAAGCAGGCGCGGAGATGCGGAAATAGACAGGGCAGTAATACATGTTATTAATCAATCCGGACAATCCGAACTCGTTGATTTTTGTCCGTATGGTTATGATGAACGCCAGTATTGCTCACCGGGGTTCAATCTTCCTGTAGGCAGGTTGTCCAGGACTGTCTATGGACAGTATCCTGAATATCATACCTCTGCAGATAATTTGGAATTTGTGCATCCGGAATTTCTTGGGGATAGCTTTAGCAAAGTTCTGGAAGTGCTCCATGTCCTGGAGAACAACCGGACTTACATCAATTTAAATTCCAAGTGTGAACCACAATTCGAGCACAGGGGACTATATTGTTCAAACGAAGCTGATAGGCTGGCAATGTTGTGGGTGTTAAATCTTTCTGACGGCAATAATACGCTTCTCGATATAGCCGAAACATCAGGCTTGCGGTTCGATTTAATCTTCAGGGCCGGGAATGTATTATTTGAACATGATTTGCTGAAAAGGATCTAGATAATGCGGGAATTAAAGCTCTCAGCTGCTTTTGGTTGTAATAGGAGGGGCAAAAGATGAAAGTGGTATTATTCTGTGGGGGGTTGGGTACTCGCCTGAGAGAACTATCAAGTGAGATTCCAAAACCGATGGTTGAAATAGGATACCGTCCGGTGTTGTGGCATATTATGAAATATTATGCACATTTTGGGCATAAAGATTTTATTTTATGTCTTGGATATAAGGCAAATGTTATCAAAAATTATTTTCTAAATTACAATGAGTGTATTTCTAACGACTTTACGATGTCGAAAGGCGGCCAGGAAATCAATCTAAAGCAAAGTGATATAAGTGATTGGAATATTACTTTTGTAGATACAGGCTTAAGATCAAACATCGGACAGAGATTAAAGGCAGTCGAAAAATATGTAAAAGACGATGAGATCTTTTTGGCTAACTATGCAGATGGGTTAAGCAATTTACCCCTGCCAGATATGATTGACTATTTCCTTAAGAGTGGGAAAATAGGGTGCTTTGCTTGTGTGAAACCCTCACAGAGTTTTCACGTTGTTTCTCTGAAAGAGGACAGTCTTGTAGAAAAAATACAATTTATTAAAGATACGGATACCATAATAAATGGCGGATTTTATATTTTTAAGAATGATATTTTCAGGTATATTAAGGATGGCGAGGAGCTTGTAGTCGAACCATTTCAGCGATTAATTTCCGAAGGCCAGCTTATTGGATATAAGTATGATCAATTCTGGTGCATGGATACATTTAAAGAACATCAGGAATTAAATGATATGCATTGCAGCGGGAATGCCCCCTGGGAAGTATGGGAAAATCAGGGCTGATATTTTTAGTTACGTTTATATCTGGTATCATATACAATATTGTTCATATAGATGAAATACTTTCCGATAAAATAGGCGGCTTTATTTAGATAAGTTTCAATGGTCATCATCCCAGAATTTGTTTTACGGCAGATGGTTTTTTTGCTAATACATTGAAAGGATATCATATGATTACGAGCTTTACGAGATCGAAAGTCTTACAGCAAAAGAGTCACATGCTCATACCAGGCGGAAGTCATACATTCGCCAAGGGTGACGACCAATATCCTGAACAAGCTCCCGGTTTTATTATAAGAGGAGAAGGTTGCCACGTTTGGGATATTGATGAAAATGAATTTATTGAGTATGGTATGGGGCTTCGATCTGTCACTCTTGGTCACGCGTATAAGCCGGTGGTTGAGGCTGCATACAAACAGATGCTTCTGGGAAGTAATTATACCAGACCATCTGTCCTGGAGGTACAATTCGCTGAAGAGATTGTACAGCTCATTGATGCTGCAGAGATGGTCTCGTTCTGCAAAAATGGATCTGATGCCACAACTGCTGCAATTAGAGTAGCGAGGGCTTACACCGGAAGGGATATGGTGGCCATCTGCGGCGATCAGCCGTTTCTTTCAACAGATGACTGGTTTATCGGCACTACCCCTATGTCTGCCGGTATACCAAAGGTTATACAGGATTTGACTGTGAAATTTCAATATAATTCTATTAGCAGTATAAAGAAGTTGTTTGAAGACTATCCTGGAAAGATTGCCTGCATTATTATGGAGCCAGCCACATATATTGAACCTGTTAATGGTTTTCTTCATGAAGCCAGAAGTCTTTGCCGGGAGAATGGAGCAATATTCATTCTTGATGAAATGATCACTGGATTTCGCTGGCACATAGGAGGCGCCCAGAAATACTATGGAATTGACCCGGATCTGTCAACATTTGGAAAAGCGATAGGTAATGGCTTCTCTGTGTCAGCCCTGCTCGGTAAAAGGGAGTTTATGGAATTAGGCGGGTTGCATCACGATAAAAAACGAGTTTTCCTGCTCTCAACTACACATGGCGCAGAAAACCATGCCGTCGCAGCCGCTCAAAAGGTTATTGAGATTTACAAAACGGAGAATGTAATCGAATTTCTGAAAAAACAGGGCCAAATGCTCCGGGACGGCATTAATCGAATTATAAATGAATTAGACCTGAACGACTACTTTCAAGTGCTTGGTATGCCAAGCAATCTGATCTATGTCACGAGAGATCAGGATAAACAACCGTCACAATCATTTAGAACATTATTCCTTCAGGAAACTATAAAGCGAGGACTATTGATGCCATCAATGGTGGTTAGTTTCTCACATACTGATGAGGACATTAATAAAACAATCGAGGGTGTAGCTGAAGCGCTATGGATATACAAAAAAGCACTTGAAGAGGGCATTGATAAATACCTCGAAGGAAGACCGGTAAAACCGGTATTCCGCCAATATAATTAAGGTGTTCTTCAACAGTTTATAAAAACTATTTTAATACTTTTTTCAGGAAGACAGTTGTTTGAAATCCCAGGACCTGTCAAGTCACGGTTGATATTAAGAAGCTATAGGATAAATCGCAGAAGGTTAGCAGCGGGACCGTGATTATTCCTCATCTCATTTTTTCTATTATAACCACTTGAGTCCCAACGTGAAAACTCATATTTAGATAGAATGGATATTGCGACTAAAACTTATGAAGATAGGCATTGTTCAATATGACATCATATGGGAAGATCATAAGTTAAATAGAGAAAAGATCGACTCTATAATAAATGCAGGTATCAGCAGTAAAAGTCAATTGGACTGGCTGATTTTTCCTGAAATGAGTCTCAGTGGATTTTCTATGAACATTGAAAAGACTGTATTATCTTTGGAAGATGAGGGTTTCTTCCGGAATCTGGCTCAAAAATGGACTGCTTTTGTAACGTATGGTGGTGTTAAGGGTAATAATAACCGCTCTATTACGATAGATAGTAATGGAAACTCAGTTTACGAATATTCCAAGATACATCTTTTTTCTTACGCTGATGAGGATAAATATTACTCACCTGGATGCACCCACAATTCTGTTTTATTATCGGGTGTATGTGTAGTGCCTCTGATTTGCTATGACCTTCGTTTTCCGTATCTGTTTTGGAAAAAGGCGATTGAGGCTGATGTATTTGTGGTAATAGCAAATTGGCCGGAATCCCGCATTTCCCACTGGAATGCCCTTCTAAAGGCCAGAGCCATAGAAAACCAGGCATATGTTATTGGGGTCAACCGGATTGGCTCGGATTCCAATGTGGTTTATTGCGGTAATTCCATGGTTATTGATCCAATGGGAAACATTTTATTAGACTGCGGAAATAATGAGGGTATATTTGTGCACGACCTGGACAAAGAGGTGGTAACACAAACAAGAAAGAAATTAGACTTTCTGAATGATCGAAGAGAGTAATATTCAAAGTCCTGTTTGAATTATTTCTGGTTTGCTGGGAATTATGATTTCAAAGCCGAAAAAAATAGTTTTTTTTGGATGTTTTGGTCAGCACAATTTAGGTAATGATTGCACATTGCAAACCATAATCTATCATGCCCGCAAACGCTTCCCAGATGCAGAATTCCAGTGTGTATGCACTGGTCCTGAAGATGCAGCAGCCAGATATAACATCGCGTCATTTCAAATGGAAGCGTCATCAGGCAAGGCGTTGCACGATAATAACGAGAGTATATTCAGATGGCTTCGAAAAGTTTCATTCAGGATATCAAGAGAGTTGAATCATGTTGTTATGGTGTTTAAAATACTTAAAGGCAGCGACATGCTCATAGTTCCGGGAACCGGTTTGCTCGAAGATTTTACTACAGCCTATCACGGACATCCTTTTTATATATTCAAATGGTCGCTAATTGCAAAACTGCGACAATGCAAATTCCTCATTGTGAGCATGGGGGCGGGCCCATTAAATCATCCGGTTAGCAGGTGGTTCATTAAGCGTACCCTTTCAATGGCAGATTATATATCCTACAGGGACGGAGTCTCAAAACAGTACATTGATAGCATTGGATTTAAAACTAAAGGTGATGTAGTATCTCATGATCTGGTCTTCAGCATGCCTGGTTTCCTATTGCCTGAAAGTAACAATAGAGATAGACAGAGACGTGTCATAGGTGTTGGGCTGATAGATTACCATGGCCAGGGCAGTTCATTGATTAACAGAGGCGAAGACGTTTATAACGACTACCTTAATAAAGTCGGATCGTTTATTTCCTGGCTGATAGAGAATAAGTTTATTGTTCGGGTACTCATTGGCGATGTAATTTGCGACAGTCCTGTTAGACAAGATCTGATGGAGTTACTGGAAAAGCGCGGATTAAAGTATGATGACGGGCAGATTATTAATGAACCATCTGATTCCGTGGAGCAGTTGTTATTTCAGCTGGCAAACAGCGATATAGTCATATCCCCTCGTTTTCACAACATCGTTTTAGCATTGATGCTCAACAAACCAGTTATTTCACTTTCATACAATGTAAAGTTTGAGGCACTTATGGAAGGGCTTGGATTAAAAGAATACTGCTTTCCGCTTGACAAATTAGAAGTCTCCAGGCTGATTGAACAATTCATCAAACTTAATAATAATGCGGACGATCTGAAGCCTTACATTAAAATGAAGACTGAAGAGTATAAGAAGGCATTAGAAGAACAATATGCCCTGATCTTCAATATGGTCTGAACCGGGATGATATGCTGAACATTAATTTAGATTTAAAAAAAGACCGGGTCTTAAAGATGTTATGTGTCGGTGCACACAGTGATGATATAGAAATCGGCTGTGGGGGGACAATACTGCGGCTCTTGTCAGAATATGATGTGGATATCTACTGGGTTGTTCTTGGATCAAGCGGTCAAAGAGATGTTGAAGCAGTTAACAGCGCAAACAAATTTTTAATGGATGCAAAAAAGAAAAATATCATTATAAAAAACTTCCGGGAAAGCTGTTTTCCTTATATCGGAGAAGAAATAAAAGCGTATTTTGAAGAGTTGAAACATGAAGTATCTCCGGATATTATTTTTACTCATTATCGTCATGATCTTCACCAGGACCATCGCATAACTTCGGAGCTGACATGGAATACATACAGGGATCATTTAATCCTTGAGTACGAGATTATAAAGTATGACGGTGATCTTGGAGTACCCAACTTTTACGTTCATTTAGCAAATGATATTTGTAAGACAAAGATTGAAATTATGATGGAGTCTTTTAAAACTCAGGCAAATAAAGATTGGTTTACGGCCGATGCGTTCTATTCGATAATGAGGCTTAGGGGAATCGAATCCAAAGCGCCTGAAAAATATGCAGAAGGGTTCTATTGCAGAAAGATATCACTTTAAGTTTACATGTTTTATCACAAACCCAAATACGGTAATCAACAATGAGCAATAAAATCGAAAATAATCCATCAGAACCGGCGCGAGTGCTCCTGTTTTCACAGAAGAATCTTATGGAGCCGGAAGTCTGGCGGGGAGCCTATTATGAATTTGAAGATATATTGATACAAAATGAATCAATTGAAATATTGGCGCCGAAACCGGATAGATGGTTTAAACAGCGCAGGAGGAATGCACAGCGAGTTGGGAAATATTCACCCATAATTTTAAACCCCGGTATTCCAAAGATAAAATTGAATAGGCATTATGACTTGTTTTTTGCGGTTTGCGAGAAACCATCTGAACTCCTGAATGTAAGTGTCGTTGAAGGTATAAAGGATTACTGTAAGACCTCAATATGCTGGTTGACAGAACTTTGGGAAAAAGAAATTCCCTCTTGTAAAGCCTATCTGCGAGTTTTATCTAAATTCGATTACGTCCTCCTTTCTCTTTCTCAAAGTGTTGAACCTTTGAGTAAGCTAATTTCAGCGAAATGTTCTTTTTTAACTCATTGTACAGATGCCATCCTTTTTTGCCCATATCCAAAACCACCTGCAAGAACCATAGATGTATATAGTATTGGCCGCAGATCAGAACAAACCCATCAGGCTCTTTTCAGAATGGCTCAGGAAAGTAAGATATTCTATGTTTATGATACGTTAACAGACCTGCATACAAATGATATAAGACAGCACAGATTTCTAATGGCAAACATGGCAAAGAGGAGCCGGTATTTTATTGTAAATCCAGGTAAAATAGATTTTCCTGAAGAAACAGGGGATCAGAGTGAGTTTGGATCGCGATTATTTGAAGGGGCTGCTGCAGGTACGATAATGATCGGTGAACATCCAAAAAATAAAGAATTTGATAAGATTTTTCATTGGCCTGACGCGGTAGTTCATCTGCCGTATGCTTCCGATAAGATAGAGATGATAATAAATGAACTTGATAGGCAGCCTGACAGACAAGAAAAGATAAGGAAAAATAATGTTGTTCAATCATTATTACATCATGATTGTATATACAGGTGGGAAACAATTCTCAGAATAGCCGGGCTTGAACCTATGCCGATGCTCTATGAGAGAAAAAAGCGACTATCCGAACTTTCTAAAATGGTAGTGGAGGAATCAGGTGACTTGTAAAATATTAATTGTATCCTCCGTTCATTCTACTCCATGATCGCCATCATAGCCAGGGAATCGCAAAAATCAGCGATTGAGGAATTCTTTCAACTATTTAAGACACCATGGGAATATTATGACAGCAGCAGGAAGTATGATACCGTCATTATTACGAATGAAATCGCTAATATACCAGACGCTAAGCTGGTAATGGTTTTCAACTCGGAAATGACCTCTTTTGACAAACAGCAGAACTTAAGGGTCAGTGCCAGGTCGAAAAATACCGTGATTAATCAAAATGGTCATGTTCTGCCCATTTATGGTCATGTTTCTTATTTCCCTGTGGAAGGCGACCGGCCTTCTGGCGACAAGATAGCAGAAAGCGCATCCCTGGAAATCAGGCAGCCGGCGCGAATCATTGTACGCGTCGGGTATGATCTCTTTGATGAAATTGACTATCTTCTTTCACACGGTCAGATGACTATACATGCGCATATTCCGACAATTGAAATTCACATACTCCTTCTCAGAAAATGGTTACTAAAGTTCGGGATTCAGTTCGTTGAAATTCCACCAGTTCCTGAGGGCTATGATTTCATAGTTTGTTTGACCCATGATGTTGATTTTATCAATATCAGAGACCACAAGTTCGACCGTTCCGTGGTCGGTTTCATAGTTCGCGCCCTATTTCCAGGGAACTTGCGTGACAGTGAAGCTGAAATTGCCTGGCGAAGGATATTCAGGAACTGGAAGGCGCTACTTTCGATACCATTTGTCTATCTGGGAATGGCCAGAGACATCTGGTTTGATATTGACCGCTATTGTGACATTGAGCGGGACATGAAGGCTACTTACTTTTTCATTCCCTTTAAGAAGAAACAGGGAGAGTTGGATGGTGGCGAGGCACCTTCCAGCAGGGCTGCCAGTTACGACATTTATAACTATAAACCTGTAATTAACGACCTTCAAAAACAGGGTCACGAGGTAGGTCTGCACGGTATAGATGCCTGGACAAATCCAGGGAAAGGCATACTGGAACAAGAAGTAATCAGGAACATTACCGGAGAACTTAGAGTCGGGGTACGCATGCACTGGCTTTTCTTTAACAAAGAAACCCCTGTAAAGCTCGAAGAGGCAGGTTTCCATTATGACTCATCGAAGGGGTACAATGAAAACGTTGGATATTGGGCAGGAACTTCGCAGGTGTTTAAGCTTCCGGGTACATCAGGTCTTCTTGAACTCCCGCTAACGTTGATGGATACCGCCCTGTTTTATGGCGGGAGAATGGGCTTGACAGAATCAAGTGCCCTGGACCTGTGCAAAGGCCTTATTGATAATGCAAGGACATATGGCGGCGCAATGACAATCAACTGGCATACGAGAAGTCTTAGTCCGGAACGAAACTGGGACGATTTCTACAAGAAAATTCTGGATCTTTTGAAAGCTGAAAATGTCTGGTTTGCGACGGCGAGCGAGGCAGTAAAGTGGTTTGAGGGAAGAAGGCAAATTCGTTTTGAAGAAGTCAGATTCGAGAGTGACAAGGTATTTGTAAAGCTGCAAGCTAAGGATGGAAAAGCTTTGCCGTTATTTCAGCTTAGAGTTCATAACCCGGGTTCACGTTCGGAGTTAAACAACGGGAACGTCGAAAGCGCACAATCCTGGGTAGACACGCCCTGGTCTGGTGAACATGAAATGAAGTTGTCTATTGAGAACTGAGGGTGTATTGCATAAGAACAAACAGGTAATGCACATCTGTATGGTTGCGTATTCGTTATACATGTCCGATGCCCGGATACGGCGCGAAGCTGAAACTCTTGCGGATGTCACCGGATACAAAGTCTCCGTGCTCGCATTAAGAAAGTCTGACTCCCCCCGCACATATACTGTTTCCGGGGTTGAGGTGAGGGAGCTGAATACCGGTAAGTATGTAGGTAAGAGTATATTAAGATACCTCATTTCCTATCTTAGATTTCTTGTTCAGGCATTTGCAGCCTGTACCGGTTTACTTCTGAGAAGGCGGATTGATGTCGTTCATGTACATAATATGCCAAATTTTCTTGTGTTTGCAGCGGTTGTACCCTTGTTTTTAAGAAAAAAGGTAATTCTGGATATTCACGATACTGTATTGGAAACCTATGCATCAAAATTCCATGGGATAGCAAATAGGATTGCCCGTAGAGTGTTATGGATTGAAGAACATGTAAGTTGTTTAATGGCACACAAAATTATCTGTGTAAATCATGTCCAGCGGGATACTCTTATCCGCAGGGGCATACCCCCGGAGAAATTAATAATTTCGATAAATGTGCCCGATCCCAGGTGGTTCAATCCTGCGACTAATGGCAATGGCGGGAATAATGATACCGGCAAATTCAAACTTGTCTATCATGGCACTCTGGCAAAAAGACTGGGTATAGACATGACCATTCAGGCTGTCGCAAAGCTGAAGGAGAAAATCCCGGGGCTTGAATTTCATGTTATAGGAGACGGAGACGACCGTGAAGAGTTTATGAGATTGAGTGATAAGCTGGATGTGACGAATCAAGTTCATTTCTTGAAAAGCCATCCTATTGAAGATATCGTTAAGCTGCTGGAAGGTATGACCCTCGGTGTTATAGCAAACAGGAATAACTGTGCCACCATGCTGATGCTGCCCGTCAAGATGCTCGAATATGTAGCTCTTGGTATTCCCGTTGTCGTTCCCAGACTGCAGACCATTCAATATTATTTTACCGAGGATATGGTGGGATATTTCGAGCCGGAAAATGTCGAATCTCTCGCAGATGCCATCCTGCAATCATTTCAAGATGAAGACCTGAGGATGAAGAGATCCGAGAAGGCCAGGAATTTTCTGAAAAAATGGGGATGGGAAACACACAAGTTCGATTTACTCAATCTCTATCGATCCTTTGTATAAAGAGAAAGCATACCAAATGGAGGATACACCATGATTAACATTGCACAGTTAGGGGTAGGGTACTGGGGACCTAATCTCCTGAGAAACCTTGTATCTAATAAAAATTGTACGGTAACCGATGTCGTAGACCTATCCAATGAACGACGAGAATACGTTCGCAAGTATTATCCCTCCCTCACAGTGAGCGAAGATGTGAATGCGGTATTGAACAAACCGGAAATTGATGCCGTTATCATAGCGACGCCTGTATCGACGCACTATGATCTTGCAGTCAGGGCGCTAAAGGCCGGAAAGCACATTCTTGTGGAAAAGCCGCTTGCTACCTCTGTAGGGGAAGTAGACGACATAGATGCAAAGGCCCGGGAAAAGAAACTTGTCGCCATGGTGGGTCATACATTTCTGTTTAATGCCGCCGTCCAATATGTCAAGAAGCTCATAACGGCAGGAGAGCTCGGAGATATCAGATATATTTACAGTCAGCGTCTGAATCTGGGCCGGATAAGGAACGATGTTGATGCACTGTGGAATTTCGCTCCTCATGATATCAGTATTATCCAGTATTGGCTTGATGATCCGGTGCCTGTCTCAGTAGTTCGCCGTGGAATCGATTATATTCAGAATAATATCGATGATGTAGTTTTCCTGAACATTATTTACCCAAATAAAATCATGGCTAATATACATGTTAGCTGGCTTGACCCTCAGCGGATACGGTCAATTGTTGTTGTAGGCTCAAAAAAAATGGTGATCTATGACGATACCGCAGAGAATAAGGTTGCCATATATGACAAAGGAATAGACCGTAAGGCAAAGTTAGGGCAGAACATGGACTATGACAACCAGCACTTCCAATCCTTTGATCACCGGTCAGGCGACGTTTTGTTGCCTAAGATTAATTTCGAAGAGCCGCTAAAGGTGGAGATCAACCATTTTATTGAATGTGTCGAAAAAGGAACAACGTGCATTACAGGACTGGACCATGCGAGGAAGGTCGTTCAGATCCTTGCAAGTACTGACAGTATGGATTAATAGGCCTTATATTCAGGGAGACCCAATGCAAACAGACAACAGGATCTATGCCGGAGTGGTGTTGCAGCCGGATGCATGTATTGAGGAGTATTGTATTCTTGGTGTACCGCCCAGAGGGGAGAAGGAAGGCGAGAGAAAGACCACCATAGGCGGGAATGCCCACATCCGTTCACACACTGTTATCTACGCAGGCAATACTATCGGAAGGAATTTTCAGACAGGCAACAAGGTCAATATCAGGGAATTGAATGATATTGGTGATAATGTGAGCGTAGGTACGTTATCGGTGATTGAGCATCACGTTACTATAGGGAATAATGTTCGCATTCATAGCCAGGTTTTCATTCCTGAGTATTCGGTTATCGAGGACGGGGCATGGATAGGCCCCAACGTCGTGCTGACGAACGCCAAATATCCTGTTTCACCAGGTGTAAAAGACAACCTTAAAGGTCCCGTAATAAGGAAAAAGGCAAAGATCGGGGCCAATTCTACAATAATGCCGGGAGTCGTTATAGGAGAAAACGCCCTTGTTGGCGCAGGTTCAGTTGTCGTTAAAGATGTGCCGGATAACGCTGTAGTAGTTGGAAATCCGGCAAGGGTAATCAAAACCATATCAGAACTGCCTTATTAGGAGAAGCGATCATGAATATTCCATTAGTAGATTTGCAAAGCCAGTATAAAGGAATAAAAAAAGAGATTGACAGTGTTATAGAAGATGTCATTTCAAGGTCTGCATTTATAGGCGGGCAGTATTTAAATGATTTTGAAACGTCCTTTGCCTCATTCTGCAGCGTCAATCATTGCATAGGCGTTGGAAATGGGACAGATGCAATTTTTATAGCCCTCAAAGCCATGGGTATTGGTGCCGGAGATGAGGTAATAACTGCGGCCAACAGTTTCATTGCTACTTCTGAAGCTATAACCATGACAGGCGCAAAAGTTGTATTTGCAGATATAGACCCGCATACCTACAATATTGATGTCAAAAGGGTCGAGGATAAAATAAATGCCAAAACCAGGGCAATCATTCCGGTACATTTATATGGTCAACCTGTAGATATGGATCCAATCCTTGCCCTCGCCCGGAAATATAATCTGAAAGTTGTGGAAGATGCAGCCCAGGCTCATGATTCTTCCTACAAAGGAAAAAAAATAGGTTCCATTGGGGATGCAGCATGTTTCAGCTTCTACCCTGGCAAGAATCTGGGCGCATATGGTGATGGAGGCGCTGTCGTAACAAATAATGAGTCGTTAGCACTTAAAGCAAGAATGATTGCCAACCATGGCAGGATTGATAAATATGATCATGAAATAGAAGGGGTAAACAGCAGGCTGGACGGTCTGCAGGCTGCTGTACTCGGGGTAAAACTGAAACACCTTTCCGAATGGTCTCAAAGACGGAGACAGAATGCCTTTTTGTATAATGAATACCTGAAAGATACGGGTTTGATAACTCCTGTCGAGATAGATAATGTTAATTCAGTTTATCACCTCTATGTCGTCAGGGTAAAAAAAGAGCTGCGAAAGGGGCTGCAGGATTATCTGAAGACTAAAGGAATTTCCACCGGTATACATTATCCGATAGCTCTTCCGAATCTAAAAGCCTATTCATATCTGAACCATACTCCAAATGATTTTCCTGAAGCTACAAGGGCATCACAGGAAATACTCTCTCTGCCTATGTATCCGGAGCTTTCAGAACAGGAGATAAAATATGTAGCGGAAAATATAAAGGAGTTTTTCAAGAGCTGCTGAGAGGAAGTTGAAGGACGAAGTACCGATGCAAAAGAACAGATATATTCTCGTCACTCCTGCCCGAAATGAGGAAGTGAACATAGAAAGAACAATCAAGTCAATGATATCCCAGACGATTTTACCTGAAAGATGGGTTATTGTTAGCGATGGTTCGACTGATCGTACAGACGAGATAGTTGAAAGTTATAGGGAGAGTCACTCATGGATAGATTTTTTACGTATGCCGGAACACCGGAATCGCCAGTTTGCTGCAAAGGTCCAGGGTTTCAATGCCGGTTTCCAGCGCATAAGAGAACTGGATTATGAAATTGTCGGTTCCCTGGATGCCGACATCTCCTTTGATTCAGACTATTTTGAGTATCTTCTTGGGAAGTTTGCCGGGAATCCTCGTTTAGGTGTGGCAGGAACTCCGTTTGTGGAAAGTGGATCCTGTTACGATTACCGTTTCACGAACATCGAACATGTTTCAGGAGCCTGTCAGCTTTTCAGGAAAGAGTGCTTTGAAGAAATAGGTGGTTATGCTCCAATCAGAGAAGGTGGAATAGACTGGGTAGCAGTTACAACAGCAAGGATGAAAGGATGGGAAACGAGAACTTTCACAGAAAGAGTTTGTCTCCATCACAGGAAAATAGGGACTGGAAACAACTCCATGATAATGTCCTGTTACAAACATGGCAGGAAGGATTATTTTCTTGGAGGACATCCTCTCTGGCAGATATTCAGAGGTTGTTATCAAATGAGCAGGAAGCCTTATATAATCAATGGATTGTTCTTATTATTGGGGTATACATTGGCAGGCATCAGCAGAGTCGAGAGGCCTATTTCTAAAGAACTGATGGAGTTTCATAGAAAAGAGCAATTAAACAGGCTTAAGCATTTTTTCATCAAGGTCAGCAAATGATGAATGTGAGTAGTAGCGGCATGATTGAGCCGGGCATTAAGAATGAAGTATATCAAAGCCTTAAGAAGGTGGAAAAGTGGGTTGAGGACCATGACTATAAAGGTTATGAACCTTTTGATGGCCTCTCCTCGCGGTTCAGGCCTCTTACCTTCGGGAATCTTTTCCTGGACCGCTTGTTGCTTCAGCTTATCCGTCAAAGCCCTCTTAATCTAAGGCCTATATTTGGAGTGAAACCTCTCGAGTCAACCATCGGTCGCGGATACATGGCCTGGGGCTATTGCCACATGTTCAAACTGACCGGAGATCCTGCATACAAGACTAAAATAGAATCCTGCCTGGAGTGGTTGATTGAGAACAAGTCTCCTGGTTACAGGGAGTACACCTGGGGTAAACATTTTGATTTTGCAAGCAGGGGAGGTCTTTATAAAACCTTTGAGCCGATCTTGATCTGGACGGCGCTTATAGGTCATGCATTCCTGGAAGCATACGAGATATTTAAAGATACCCGATATCTGGAGGTTGCTGACAGTTTATGCGCATGGATCGTCAAGTTGCCCAGAAATCAGAGTGACTCAGGGTTTTGCATTGGGTATCACAATCAAGATACGGCCGGCAGCATTCATAATTCAAACATGGTCGGAGCTGCTGTTCTGGCACGTACAGCAAGACATGCGAACAATAAAGAATATTTAAAAGTGGCGAAAGGGGCGATGACATTCAGCTGCACCCTTCAGCTGTCAAATGGTGCCTGGTTATATGGCGAGGATCCGAAAAATCATTGGATAGATAATTTTCACACCGGTTATAATCTCGATGCATTGAAATGTTATATTGAAGTCTCGGGAGATAGAGAATTTGAACTCAATCTTAAAAAAGGTTTGGAATTCTACAAGTCGAATTTTTTTGATAAAGACGGTCGTCCCAAGTATTATCATAATAAGGTTAATCCGCTTGACATACAGTGTGCAGCTCAGGCTATAGAGACACTTTCCAATTTCTCGGAACTTGACCCGAAATCGCTGGATCTTGCCCTGCGAGTTGCGGATTGGACGATAAAGAATATGCAGGGCGAAGATGGGTATTTTTTTTATCGCATATATCCACTTATAAAGGCTAAGACACCGATGCTTCACTGGGCTCAAGCAACTATGTATAAAACGCTTGTTGTACTTCTTACCAGTCTGACACACAAGATGGTATGACGAAAGTGTTAATAACAATAAATATTAATAAGTATATGCAGAATAACATCGTATAGGTTGCAGCAGGAAATTGAATGGGTTTTCATGAGAATATTGCATCATATTCAGGGAGGGGTGAATGATATGAAGAACTTTCATTTTTTTGTGTTAGCGAAACTTCTTAATAAGATTAATCTGTTGATGATTGTAATATGTCTATCCATTCCCGGAGTTTCGCATGCCGTTTTTATCGACGTATTAGACCAGCAATATTCTATCAGGGGTGAAGGGGTTGTAACTGGACCTGAAGGGATAATGCTATATGCCTCCTATAATTGGACATCAGACTTACCTGTGTTTCATAATGAAGGATGGATCAGCTATGTTGATGCCCACACTGGAGGCGCGTTTATTATGGATAGCAGGGCAGAGGGAGAGGTAACTTCAGAATATGCAAGGGTGGGTGTTTTAAGAAATTTTGATAATATAGGAAATGGATATATTTTAGATGGTTTTGCCTCCGCTTCATTAACGTTTTTTCCATTAGTTAATTCAATGATAGTTTTCCCGGATATAGGTATAGGGATGGGTGCAAGAGCTATTATAGCAGATGTTACAAATGGGGAATTGTTATATTCCGGAGGATTTAATGACCCTTATGTTATAATGTCATTCGATCTTAGTCATGTTTATTTAATGAGTTTTGAAAGTACTGGAAATTATACAGCTTCACGTAATAACTTTTACTCTCTTCGTCTTGAACCGATTCCTGAACCGAATACCATACTTCTTCTCGGTACAGGTCTTTTAGGAATTGCCATTTCACGGATTCGGAGAAAGAATAAGCGTTTGACTCCCGAGTATAGAAACTTGAGTTTGACTGTACCCCTGAAACTGGACAATATATGTTAGAGAATCAGACAGATTACTTTAATCCTTCAGAGGGAGAAATGAGCCTGTCAGAACGATCGAAAAGAGTTTTAAAAAAAGACTTGCAGAATTACAGGCAAAATTCAGAGAAAAAAGAAGGTTTATTGCCGACCATAGGTTCCTTAAACAAATTACTAAAGGGGGGGCGGACTCATGAACTTCCTCCGTAGTAGCTATTACAGTGAGCCAAAGATCGGAACCATGAAGGGGCCGGTTCTCACCTCACGCATTAAAAAAATACAGAAGATTTCAGCTGCTGTGGATACCGCAGAACAACCCTGATACTATCAATGTAATAACACTATACCCATATTATATTGAATGGGAAAATGATTTATCAACGACTATTGAATCCTAGAGCTCAATAATCGTGTTCGGAGACATTCTATACTTGGCGTGTTGTTTCCAGAACAGTTTTTATATGATGAAATACCAATACTTAACCTCGAAAAAGGATAAATAATGTCTGATCAAACAATGAGCATTAGCATAAAAGGTAAACGCCGTAATGTTTCTATTCTGACCATTGGGCTAAAGACGGCAGTTATAACCAGAGGATCCTTGCTCAGGGTAGGAGAAGTGCACGATGAGTTCTGGCTCGAATCAAAAGATTTGATAGAGCCACCAGAAATCATTGAGAAGCTGAAGCATGTACCCGACAAACCAGATTTGTTTAAATTTTCACAAAAGCTTCCGGATGTATCACCAAAATATTCTTATCATTTAGAGTGGGATAACCTTGCGGTTGTTAGAGTGGACTCATATCATAACTGGTTTAAGAACCAGATTAACCGGAAAGCTAAGCAAGCTATCACAAGGTCTCAAAGAAAAGGTGTATTGATTGATATTCCGCCATTTACTGATGATTTAGTTAAAGGTATTTGTTCTATATACAACGAAATACAGGTCCGACAAGGAAAAGCATTTTGGCATTATAATAAACCCTTTTCAGTCGTTAAAGAAGAAAACAGTAGCTATCTGGAGAGGAGTTTATTCGTTAGAGCTTCTTATGAAAATGAGATTATCGGTTTTCTTAAGATGGTAATAAACAAAGAAGTTGCATCTCTAATGCAAATACTTACAAAAACCTCACATTATGACAAAAACCCAACGAACGCCCTCCTATCCAAGGCAGTCGAAATTTGTGAAACTAATCAAGTTAAGTACCTGACCTATGGGAAATTTGTTTACGGTGATAAAGACCAGAGTAGCCTGACCGACTTCAAACGTCATAACGGCTTTGAACAGATTGACATCCCGTGTTATTATGTGCCCTTAACAAAGAAAGGACGCTTAGCTCTAAGATTTGGGTTTCATAAAGGTTTGGAACTATGGTTACCCAATTCGATTAAAGTTGGAGTGGTTGAAATGCGAAAAAAAATTTATGGTATTTTGTTTGGAATTAATAGATGACTTTTGGGACAAGGGTACTCTCATGTTGAAATATATATGTGATTAATATCTGTTTCTTGTGGATACAAAGTGGCTTGGAAAGAGGATCAATTTAATTTAGTCTGGAAAGGAATGAAATGCCAGGACTTGTTGGTATAATCAGCTTGGAGTCTCCGAATATTTGTAAAAGTCAGCTTAGGGAGATGTTGTTCTCGATCGAACATGAAAGCTTTTATAACTCCGGAACATGCTGGTATCAAGATCTTGGTGTTTACTTGGGTTGGACATGCCATAAAGGGGCATTCAATGATTGTATGCCTATCATAAATGAAAAGGAAGATAAATCATTGTTTTTAGCCGGGGAAGTCATCTTGGCACCTGAAGTAATAACCAATCTGAAGTTAAAGGGGCATAGTATTACGAGAACAGATGCTAGCTATTTGATTCACTTATACGAAGAACTTGGAGATCGGTTTTTTGCGGAGATGAATGGGTGGTTTTCTGGTCTTCTGGTAGACAGAGAAAAGAAGATATGTTATTTGTTCAATGACCGGTTTGGCATGAAACGGGTATTCATTAATGAGGGGAAACAGGCTATTTATTTCGCGTCGGAAGCCAAGGCTATCCTTTCAGTGCTTCCCGAAACGCACGATTTCGATCATATTGGCCTATCTGAATTTCTTACCAGTGGTTGCACTCTTGGAAGTAATTCTCTTTTTAAAGGTATAAATATTTTGCCTCCTGCCTCGTTTTGGACTTTACGGAATGGTGCAATAGAGAATAAGGGCTTCTATTTTAACCGCGCAGATTGGGAGTCTCAGGAAAGAATGAATAAGGACCAATTTGTTAATAGTATTAAGGATGCATTTCCAGCAGTGGTCAGGATGTATAGTAAAGCCCAACTGCCAGTGGGGATATCTCTTACCGGTGGGTTTGATTCTCGGATGGTTATGGCTTGCCTGGACATTTCGAAGGGTTCGTTTCCATGTTACACGTTTGGCAGTATGTATCGCGACACTTTTGATGTAAGGATAGCTCGACAAGTCGCAAAGGATTGTGATCAAAGTCACACCGTGTTGGTTTTAGGACAAGAATATCTCCGCAACATTTCACGGTATATGGAAGATGCCGTGTACCGATCTGACGGATACCTCGGTCTGTCAGGGGCCGCTGAATTGTTTGTCAATTCAATAGCTCGAGATATTGCACCAGTAAGACTTACTGGAAATTATGGAAGTGAAATGTTGCGTGGGACCAGAGCATTCAAATCAACCATGCCAGATATTGGTTTTATTTTGCCGGATTTCCAAACTTCTCTTAAGGAGGCACAAAGAACATTTGGGGAGCAGGGGAAAATCGAGCCTATTTCGTTTGCACTTTTTTACCAGGCGCCTAACCAGGGTTTTGGTCGGTTGGCAATTGAAGACTCTCAAGTCATCATGCGTACTCCCTTTATGGACAATAGTTTTGTTAAGTTGTTCTACAAAGCGCCTTATCAGGAACTCTCAGGGACCGATTTATCTATTGCCATCATTGCTCATTTAAGACCTAATTTGCTGAAAATCCCTACAGATAGGGGCGACTTGGGTAAAGGTATATTTTTAACGAGGGTGTTCAGACGTATTATTGGTGAAGCACTATTCAAAGGTGAGTATTTGGCAAACCACGGCATGCCTCATTGGGTGGCATCAATTACCCGACAATCGCCGTGGGTATTTCCGGAGAAAATATTACTTGGAAGGCATAAGTACTATCATTACCGTTCATGGATTAAAAATGAGCTATCGGGATATGTCAGAGATGTTTTGTTATCCAGATCGCAGATCCCAAGCTGTCTAGATTATCGTCAAATTGAATATATGGTTAATAGCCATATCGATGGGACGCGAAATTTTACTGATGAAATTGACAAGGCTTTAACGATTAAACTTTGTGAAAGGCTCTTCGTGAAACAGGGTATTCTTGGCAGTCGTATGCTAAACATTAGGACAGTTGCTGGTGATAAAAATTAGAATTATAATTAATATCTAATGGCTACGTTTGATCCTGCATACGATTTTTTTAATTTTGCAGAATACCCGTATAATTTACACTGGAAGAATTGGCAGAATAATTGTTAAATAATGTGATGTTCCTCACATACTAAATTCTTTTTTTTCTGTAGTATTAATGATACAGAAAAAAAGATAAGGAGATAAAATATGACTAGGTTTATAAAATACCTAATAATTGCTTTTTCGTTTAACATCATTTGCGGCTTAGCAGCCCAGGCGGCCACAATCAATGCGGCAAGCTGTTCCAGTGCTAATGTTCAAACGGCGATAACGTCATCTTCAAGCGGAGATACTATCAATGTGCCTTCTGGTAATTGCACATGGAGTTCTTCCATTTCTCTACCTGCTGCAAAAAACCTTGCTATCATTGGAGCTGGTATAGGCAACACTAACATCACATGCTCAAGTGGGATGTGTTTTTCAATTGCTCAAAACGGTCTTAGTTCATCAAGTCGAATATCTGGATTTACATTTACTGGTGGCATAATTAATCTCACAGGGTTACAGGGAAACAAAGAGTTTCGTATTGACAACAATAGGTTTGTACTCTCCAGTCCGGTTGCAATGGATATATGTAGCTTTACTGACAATATTCATCCAACGGGTTTGATAGATAACAATCAATTCGTTAATGTAATGATTCACATGTTCGGAACATGTGCTATGTTGAATGAAGGGAATTATCAACATGCCCTATGGTCTCAGACTACTACACTTGGTGATTATGACGATGTAGTTTACATTGAGAGCAATAGCTTTAGTGGAACAGCAGGACATCAGAACGCCATTGATGCTAATTATGGAGGAAGGTATGTTTTTCGCTATAACACTTTAAGCGGCACAACATATGCGGAAGTGCATTCTATCCAAGGTGGAAATAGAGCAGCTCAAAGGTGGGAGATATACGGGAACAGTTATAGCAAGTCGCTATCGGATTGGTATCCTATTGCCTTTGTGCGTGGGGGCACAGGCGTCATATTCAATAACACTGCCACAGCAAACTACACGAGCGATATAATATTTAATAACGTCAGGAGTTGCCGTGACCCAGGGGATGGAGTTGGTAAGTGCAATGGCACAAGCAATTGGGATCAGAATACATCTGGACAGCAAGGATGGGCTTGCCGTGATCAGATAGGTAGAATAAAAGATAATACACAATTTAGCCATACTGCCCCTGGTGCTTATTCTCAAACCTTAACTCCTGCATATATCTGGAATAATATAAAGGGATCTAATACACAGGTTTCTGTTAGGATAGATGCCGGTGAATCATGTCCCGGTACTGGTGGAGATCTAAACTCAACACACCTTCAGGCTAACAGAGATTATTATAGTTACAGTGCGTCATTTAATGGGACAGGTGGTGTAGGAAGTGGTGTTATAGCTAACCGTCCTCCGACTTGTACGACTGGTGTGGCATATTGGGCTACGGACGAGGGAGAGTGGAACAGTAATAATCCAGGTGCAGACGGAAGACTCTATAAATGTACATCTACAAATACATGGACTCTTTATTATACTCCTTATGCATATCCTCATCCGCTGAGAGGAGCATCTGTGGTAAAACCTTCGCCGCCTCGGAACTTACGATAGGAGGAGTTAGTAACTGGCTTATTGCCTGTCACATTGTAAGTAATCTTTAGACAATTTACTACAGAATCATTTTACGAGGTTCTCTCAACCATAGCCCATTTCTATAATGGGACTTCTCATGCATCTTTATATTTAGAGGCAGGGGATACCTGATTCATTTATAATGGCCCCTCAACTTGCAGCATTCATCTGTATACTCGGTATACTTTATCTGTTCTGGGTGGATTTTAAGAAGGGCAACGGCTCTTCAAATGCACTTTGGATACCCTTTGCCTGGATGTTTATGGCAGGGTCCCGCTACCTTTCACAGTGGTTGAATCTTAGCACACCTGTAACATCTGCGGATGCGTACCTTGACGGCAGCCCGTTGGATCGAGCAGTTTTTCTATTTCTTATCATCACCGGCGTATTTATATTGATACGGCGAAGACTTAATTGGAACGAATTGTTAATTCGTAACGCCTGGATAGTACTCTTTTTTCTCTTCGCTGGAATCAGCATTATTTGGTCAGATTACCCGTATGTTTCCTTCAAAAGATTAATCAAGACATCCGGTATTGTTATCATGGCCCTGATCATAATGACTGAGGAACGTCCTTTTGAGGCGCTTGGAACTTTATTTAGGCGTCTCGCTTTTTTGTTACTCCCACTTTCTGTACTATTTATAAAATACTATCCGAACCTGGGAAGAGGATATCATGTTGGTCAGCCAATGTTCACCGGTGTAGCCATGCAGAAAAACGGTCTTGGTCTGATATGTCTGTTTGTCGGAATTTATTTCTGCTGGAATTTACTCCTCAACTATAGAGACAGGATAGAACTGAGCCAACGACTTCATTTTTCAGTTTACCTCATAATCCTGCCTATTAATATATGGCTTTTTTACATGGCCAATAGTGTTACTTCCATAATATGCATGTTGGTTGTTGTATGTCTTCTTCTTTTAGGAAGGATACCAGCCTTTTCTTATGAACCGCGTAGATTTGTGATTATTGGTTTGCTTATTATCTCGCTCATCGGGTTTCTTGAGCTTACGATGGATATTAAAAACGTTCTTCTTGCGAGTATGGGAAGGGATGCTGATTTGACGACGAGGGTTCCTATGTGGGACATGCTTCTAAAGTTTGATACAAATCCGTTAATAGGTGTAGGCTATGAAATCTTTTGGTCAGGTAATAGGTTGATGCAGATTTGGCAGGAATGGCCTGGAATTATCCAGGCGCACAACGGATATATTGATCTATATCTTAACTTAGGTATTGTTGGTCTTTTCCTGATATCAGGAAGTGTCATTGCCGGACTTGTTAAAGTGATAAAGCAAATTAAATATGAACACCCACTTGCAATGCTACGGATTTCGTTTATTGCATCATTTTTGCTTTATAATTGGACAGAGGCAGCTATTAAACCAATGAGTAATATGTTCTTGCTGTTATTATTAGGCATCCTGGACCTGTCTGGTCAAAAGATATTAAATAGACACTTGACGAGCTAAATAATGAAAACCGCAGCTCTCGAAAATAATAACAGAATTTCTACGATAGACTTTACGAAAGGAATTTTAGTAGTTTTTATGGCTTTATATCATAGCCTTAACTATTTTGGCTATGCTAAGCTCCATCATATTTACCTGACATTTGTTCCTCCTTCATTCATAATGATTACCGGATTCATAATCATACAAGTTTATGGATAGTTTTGCTCGGTTGGTATACATTGACATTCTATATTGATCAAATATTTTTATTGCAAATCTTTTTTCGCTCTCTGTCATACTGGAATATTATACATTTCAATATGTTAAGAATAATTATCGCGGTGACTATTTTAACATTGACAGCTATAGTAATAGTTAACCTTACTCGCTTAAGGCATAATTCTATCGGTCTTCTGTATAAAATAGTTTTTGCATAGAACTAATGGAGTAATTTGCATGATAATAGTAATAATCTGCTGGCACCATGAATATATATATAACGGCTTTGGACCGGTTTCAACGGGTTTGGTTCACCCTTCTGATTTTAAAAGATGAGTGAAATCTTCACGGAAGGGAAGGACACCGACCTCAAGGCCAAAGCTGTCAGAGGGGCCGGCATTAACATCGTCGCCCAGTTTCTGGGTTTTTTGTGCCAGACAGCAGGGGTAGTATTACTTGCCCGTTTGCTGACACCAGAAGATTTTGGAATAGTGGCGATGGTAACTGTGTTCAGCCTGTGGCTTATGAACTTTGGTGTTAACGGTTTAACTGAATTCATTATTCAAAAACAAGACATTAGCACTAAGGAAATCAACGCTATATTCTGGTCAAATCTCTTCGTGTCCATATTGCTGGCCTTGGGCTTAACAATCTCAGGGTTCTTACTCGTAGATTTCTATGCGGAGCCTGCCTTGAGTGGAATCACTGCTGTAATGGCAACTGGAATAATCTTTCAGGCCCTGTTTACGTGCCAGTTTGCACTTCTTAAGCGGGAGATGAAATTTGCGCTTATTTCAAGTGCTGAATTAATTGCAGCAATTTTGAGCGTTATATTTGCTATAGGTATCGCTCTTGCAGGAATGGGCTATTGGGCAGTTGTAACCCGTCAGCTGACGATTCCTTTAGTCACAATGATAGCAGCCTGGATCTTCAGTTCCTGGCGGCCTGGACGTCCCCATTCTCTTGCTGCGGCCATACCAGGACTTAAATATGCCGTACATGTGTACTTCAATATCTCACTTGGTTTCTTGATGAAAAGCATGGACAAAGTACTACTTGGTAAATTCCATGGAGCAGTTCTGCTTGGTAACTATGACCGTGCATACCATCTTTTTTCAGTTCCAACATCTCAAATTATTTCCCCTCTAAATAGTGTTGCACTTTCTACGCTCAGTCGTTTGAAGCATGATAAGGAAAGATTCAGTGCGTATTACGCAAAGGCTATTTCAATTGTCACCTTTCCAGGGATTCTTGCAGCCCTACTTTTGACACTCTGTGCCCAGGACCTTGTCCATTTGCTGCTCGGTCCGTCCTGGACAGAGACCGGGCTGATTGTCATGGCGTTTGGCCCAGGGTTAGCCGCCACATTCATGTATTCAACCAGCTCCTGGCTTCATCTTTCACTCGGAACCCCCGATAGATGGCTAAGGTGGAACTTATTTGCAACCGTAATTACCGTGATAGCCTTTGTTATTGCAGCGCCTTACGGAGCAGTGGCCATGGCCCTGGCTTTCAGCGGAAGGACTTGTGTCCTGATTGTCCCAGGATTGTGGTATGCTGGTCGCCCCATTAATCTAAGAATAGGATTAGTTATGCGCTCAGTTTTAGCATACGTTGTTTCTGCGGTCTCAGTGAGCATCTTGTGGTTCATTCTCTACAAGTATTGGTTTCCTATAGACGGGAAGTTCATGGGGCTTAGTCCATTGAACAGGATCATTGTTACTGCCATTAGTTCGTCGTTTTGTTATTTAACCCTGGTGATCATTCTGCAGCGCAGTCTTAAATCAGTTCAGGAAATTCTGTCGCTTATACCACTTATTTTGCCAAATAGAAACCGGAGAATTTGATGACGAATGATATACGGATTTCATAAGAAAGGAAACAGTCATGCAAGATAATAAACGATCTTTTAAGAAATTATTCAGATTAGATATCACTAAGGATCAATGCAAAGATGCAGGAATGGCATTCGTCCTCATTTTTCTCATTTTGAAGTTTGTTTTCGGATATGATTACTTTCTTGCTTTTGCAACTGTATTCCTTGTGATAACCATGACAGCGCCAACGATTTTAAAGGTCCTGGCAGCTATGTGGTTCGGAATCTCGGAGTTGTTAAGTATCATTGTATCCAAGATCATTCTGTCCATTATGTTTTTTGCTATAGTAACTCCGGTTGCATTAGTTCGTCGTTTAATGCATAAGGATTCCCTAAGACTCTGTGAGTTTAAGAAGAGCAGAGAATCAGTTATGGACCATAGAGATCATACTTTTGGCCCGAAGGATATAGAAAGACCTTTTTAGAAAGGAGAAAGAAAAATGGATTTCTTAAAAGATTTATGGGCGTTTTTCAGTCATCGCAAAAAGTACTGGCTACTGCCCATTATCTTAATACTATTGATTTTTGGAGCTTTGATTGTTCTGACTAGCGGATCAGCTATAGCACCGTTCATTTATACCCTGTTCTAATCGTTCTGGATGTTGTATAGCGGATTCTATAGTTGACATGAATGAATTAAGCTCTGACACTTAATGAAATGAATGACCATTCCTTTGGACAGCGGCCTGAGAGTCGCTCCTCGGGGAAATTCGGGAGGGTTATGAAACAGGCTATTTTAGGGATTTCTGCATATTATCACGATAGTGCCGCCACAATACTCGTAGATGGTGATATAGCTGCTGCGGCTCACGAAGAAAGGTTTACGCGAAAAAAGCATGACTCTTCCTTTCCTGTGAACGCTATCCGATTCGCTCTGGATGAGGCCGGCGTCGAATATAAGGATCTTATGGCTATATCGTTCTACGACAAGCCCCTTCTGAAATTCGAAAGGCTTTTGGAGACCTATCACGCATTTGCCCCCAGAGGTCTTAAAAGCTTTTCATCCGCCATACCGGCATGGATCAAAGAAAAATTATTCATGAAAAGAATGCTTCGGAAGGAATTAGCTGCTTTTGGCGATGAAGATATAAACCTGTATTTTCCAGAGCATCATCTGTCTCACTCTGCCAGTGCCTTCTATCCATCTCCCTTTGAAGAAGCTGCCATAGTTACCATTGATGGTGTGGGGGAGTGGGCCACTACTACTATTGGTCATGGAAATGGAAAGCAGTTAAGTATCCTGAGAGAGTTGATGTTTCCGCATTCGATCGGTTTGCTGTACTCAGCCTTCACCTATTATATAGGATTCAAAGTGAATAGCGGGGAGTATAAACTTATGGGACTTGCTCCATATGGAAACCCTTTATCTCCTCAGACTATCGAATTCAGGAAAAAGATCGTTGACGAACTAGTAGATATCCGAAAAGACGGATCGATACTTCTTAATATGGACTATTTCAATTACGCAACAGGTTTAACGATGGTTTGTGAGGAGAAGTGGAAGGAGCTCTTTGGATGCGAACGTCGCAAAAGTGAAACCGAAATTTCACAGATATACATGAATATGGCTCTGGCCATACAGCAGGTGACTGAAGAGATTGTCTTAAAACTCTGCAAGACGGCAAAAGAGATAACCCAGAGTAAATATCTTGTTATGGCAGGAGGGGTTGCATTGAACAGTGTTGCGAACGGAAAGATCCTCAAGTCAGGTTTGTTTGAAGACATATGGATTCAACCTGCCGCCGGCGACGCTGGTGGTTCTCTTGGGGCTGCATATGCTGCGTGGCATATAGGTGAAGGCAGGGAGAGGAAGATAATACCAGGGGTTGATGCAATGAAGGGAGCTTTCCTGGGGCCTGAGTTCTCGAATAAGCGGATAGAAAGAACCATCAGGAAATTCAGTGCTAAGGCAAGGTATTTTAGTAGCTTTGATGAACTGGCACAGTTCACTGCCGGCAAGATGAATGAAGGATTTGTTATTGGCTGGTTCCAGGGTAGAATGGAGTTTGGCCCACGAGCGTTGGGGAATCGAAGCATCCTTGGTGATGCCCGAAACCCTGAAATGCAGAAAAAAATGAATCTCAAGATTAAATATCGTGAAGGTTTCCGGCCTTTTGCTCCGAGTGTGTTAAA
This sequence comes from uncultured Nitrospiraceae bacterium, assembly GCA_964611625.1. GTDB lineage: Bacteria > Nitrospirota > 9FT-COMBO-42-15 > HDB-SIOI813 > HDB-SIOI813 > RBG-16-43-11. Next base: position 467,895 of record CAZTAM010000001.1, read on the forward strand.
GGAGGATATAAAGGCTTATTTTGACTTGGACAAACCATCGCCATACATGCTCCTGGTTGTTCCACTTCGCGAAGATAAAAGAATATCCATCCCTGCGGACTATCACGAGCGGAGTCTGTATGATAGACTTTACTTCTTAAGGTCTGATCTGCCAGCGATTACTCATGTTGATTATTCAGCCAGGATTCAGAGCGTTGATGAGCAAGTTAATCCCAGGTATTGGCAGTTAATCAGAGAGTTTAAAAAAGTGACCGGTTATAGCGTCATAGTGAACACCAGTTTCAATGTGCGTGGTGAACCTATCGTATGCTCTCCGGATGATGCTTACTTATGTTTTATGCGAACAGAAATGGATTTTTTAGTCATGGGTGATTATGTGTTTGAAAAAAAAGACCAGCCTAAGTTATCAGACACTGTTAATTGGCAGACAGAGTATGCATTAGATTAACAGATGGAAGTAAAAAAAGTCATACAAAACGGCGTTGTATTGGTCCTGTCGTGTTTGATTGGATTGCTCTTTGTTGAATTTGGATCCAGATTTTTCCTGAACCCGGCTGATTATCTTTCTGTGGCCACTGTGCCGGACCCTATTATGGGGATTGTAATTCAGCCTGATAGTCCAGGTTTTGACGAGTGGGGTTTCAGAAACCAGAGCGTTCCTTCAACAGTTGATATCGTAGCAGTTGGTGATTCCCATACATATGGCAATACCGCAGCGATGAGTGATTCCTGGCCTATGGTTCTGAGCAGTTTGAGCGGACGGAGTGTTTATAACGCTGGTGTTGGTGGTTACGGGCCTAATCAATATTATCACCTGCTTACTACCAGAGCATTAACCCTGAAACCTAAAGTAATCCTCTGCGGTCTATATATGGGTGACGATTTTGAAAATGCCTTTTCTGTTACCTACGGTTTTAATCATTGGTCATTCCTGAGAAAAGGAAACTGGGGTGAAGTAAATGCTGATATTTGGGATGCAGCTGACAGTCAAAAACGAGGTTTTTTAAAGGGTCTGAGAAACTGGATGGCCAGAAAAAGCATTGTTTATCAGCTTACATTTCACGGTAATCTTTCGCGTAAGATAAAGGGTTATCTGCAGGTAAATAAATCTCGAACTCATGACGGGATCACTAGTTATCTGATTGTTGATGATAAAAATATCCGAGAGGCATTTCGTCCAAATAGCTTACTGAAAAGACTTGACCAGAATAGTGCTGCTGTACGCGAAGGTATGCGTATAAGCTTCAGGCTGTTAAAAGACATGAACGATGCCTGTTTACAGAACGGATGTAAATTCGTCGTGATCATAATTCCCACGAAAGAGATGGTTTTCTCGGAATACCTTGAAAACAATCAAACGATTTATTTGGGGGAGGTGATCAATGATCTGTTGAGGAATGAGCGTTTGGCCAGAAACGAACTGTTCGGGTTCCTTAACGAGTATGGGATCCGATATATTGATACGCTCCCGGACTTGAAGCGTGAAACTGGAAATGAGTTATACGCACGCACTGACAGGGATATGCACCCTGGCAGGAACGGGTACAGGGTTATTGCGGAGTCTGTAAACCGTGTGTTGAAGGATACCTGGGTTGCGAAAGACAAATGATAGAGACTAAGCTTCCCCATATATCAGTTTGCATCCCAACTTATAAAAGGCCAGGTATGCTTGGAAGGTGTCTGGAAGGATTGAAAAACCAGCAAATCATAGGATTTGAATATTCAATCGTAGTCGTAGATAATGACAGGGCGCAATCAGCGAAGGAAATTGTATACGAGTGGAAAAAGAGATTTCCTGTTGGGATTTCATATTATATGGAGCCGGAGCAGAATATCTCCCTCGCTCGTAACAGGGCAGTCACAAAATCTTCGGGAGATTTGATTGCCTTCATTGATGATGACGAATTTCCCGAGCCAACCTGGCTACTGAAGCTCTTTGATGCACATAAGAAATTCTCAGCAGATGGGGTTCTCGGACCTGTCATCCCTTTTTATGAAGGAAAACCTCCCGAATGGCTCTTTAAGAGCGGACTGTGTGTCAGACCTTCCTTTCAGACAGGTACGATCCTGAACAATTCTAAGTATATGAGGACAGGCAATGTTCTTTTTTGCAGGTATGTTTTGGATGATTTGGAGTTGCCCTTCAATCCCAGGATGGGACGAACAGGAGGAGAGGACGCCGATTTCTTTACTCGCCTGCTCCAGGCGGGTAGATTATTTGTTTGGTGCAATGAGGCACTTGCTTATGAGATGGTGCCCAAAGATAGACAGAGAATGGGATATTTTATGAAGCGCGCTCTCATCCGTGGCGTCACTTCAGCGGATCAGGAACCCTTTATTGGTATTGGAACACTGAAATCAGTTGTTGCAGTAATTGGATATACGGTTAGTCTACCTTTTCTTGTAGCAGGGGGGCGTCACCTGTTCGTGAAGTATTTTATCAAGGACTGTGACCACGTTGCGAAATTGTTAGCTCATTGCGGAATAAAACTGGTCCGTGAAAGAATGTTCTGACTTCAATTAATAAGTTATGATGAATCTATTAAGACAAATTGCGACGAGTAGAAAACTGAAGTTGTTTTTAGCAAACGTATTAATGCTGCTTATTTCCACAGCTATCGGTTTTGTCATTTTAGAATACGGGTTAGCAAGATACTATTATAGTGATATCAGCCAGAAAAGATATAAGGAGTTTGACTCTGAACTGGGATGGATTAATAAACCAGGGAATTATTTAATTAAACCTACTCAGTCATTGATTAAGAATTCGATATATATTAACAAATATGGATTGCGTAACAGAGATATCAAACCTGAAAATGATGATGCAGTGAAACGAATCATAATATTAGGTGACTCATTCACATTTGCAAGCGCCATTAGCAGCAACGATATTTTCCCGACTCAGATTGAAGGTATTCTAAACAGCAGCCTGCCTAACAAGTATGAAGTCATAAATGCCGGTGTTGAAGGTTACGGTAATGTTCAGGAATTATTGCTAATGAAAAAATTAGCAGATAACCAAATAACTGGAGACATCTATGTCTTGATGATCTTTATAAATGATATCCTTGACAATTTGAGCCTAAGTTATGGCAATGCTGCAGAAAATTTGATTCAGCCAAGGTATGAATTGGATGCGAATAATAATCTGGTTTTAAAAAGAGCACCCCAAAAAACAATTAATGACTCGAGCAATCTTATTGCTGTGCAAGACAAGAAGCGTACGATCATTCTTTTTGATACACTCAAGGTACAACTTCAAACATTTCTGCAGACGAACCCGTATTTAATAAGTCTTCTTAATAAGATGGGGATTGAAACAAAATTCCCTCGTGTACCTGGCCTGATTAATGGGTGGTATGACGAGGATGTTCTTAATAAAGGGATCCCAGTGTTAAGAAAAAGTATAGAAGAGATTAGCATCGAGGCGGAGAAGCGAAGTGCACGGTTATTTATAAGCGTAATCCCGTCACCTCTGCAGGTGTATCCAGATACATACGGCCCACTTTTAGAAAAGACATTTCCCGATAATGAAATGGTTAATATGTGGCTTAAAGACAAGTTGGTTCCTCAACAAATAGTAAAAGGAATTTGCGACGAACTCCATATTCCTTTCCTGGATTTATACCCAATATTGTACAAAAATAATAACAGGCAATTGTATATTCCCAATGAGGGCCACTTAACTAAAGAAGGCCATGCAATTGTTGCGGTCAGCTTGGCCAATTTTCTTAGCGCTGATCAACAGCTGCCTAAATAGCTTATAAAGTTAGATTCCCCTTTTACCTGTTGACAGGTGTTGTCCCCAGTTCGAGAAATACTTCGCAGCCCGCGCACGGAGTCGGTATCATAATAAAATTAGATAGAGAATACAAAGCGGAATTTAGCCACACTGATAAGGAGACCTGGCATCAGCTCATGAAATCCTTTCGGGATGCCAATCTCTATCAGACCTGGTCTTACGATAGGGTACGTTATAATCAGCATAGTGTTGTCCACATGATCCTGAAAAAAGGTGATACAATTGTGGCAGCGGCTCAAGCAAGGACTGTGAAGCTGCCTGTAACAAAAATTGGAATTGCCTACATCAGGTGGGGGCCTATGTGGAAGATTAAAGGGATACCTGATGATGATGAAATATTTCGACAGGCTGTCAGGGCCCTCAGAAATGAGTTTTCCTGCAATCAGGGTCTTACCCTTCGCTTATATCCCATGGTCTACCGCTGCAGCAATGAGGGATTAGAAAAGATCCTTCATGAGGAGGGTTATCAACTTTATGAGGCTGGCCGGATTAAACGGACCCTGATCATCGATCTTAAACCCTCTATTGAGGACTTAAGGGCTTCCCTTGATCAGAAATGGAGGAACTGTCTCAATCGTGCTGAAAGAAATGGTCTGGAGTTGATCTCCGGAGAAGAGGATAAATTGTTTGATGACATCTCAGTGATTTATCGTGAAATGGTTAAACGAAAGGCGCTTGTTGAGTTAAGCGACATAAATCATCTTAAAATGGTGCAGAGTGATCTTCCACATTCACTGAAACTGAAAGTAATTCTTGCTCGCCTAAATGGTGAGATTTGTGCCGGCGCTATTTTCTCTGCCATAGGGGAGACCGGTGTGTATCTGTTAGGTGCAACAAGTGACATAGGGATGAAAACGAATGGTTCCTATATCGTGCAGTGGGGCTTTGTGAAGTGGTTAAAGGATAATGGTTATCTCAATTATGATCTCAATGGTATAAATCCCCACATGAATCCGGGGACTTATCACTTCAAACGCGGACTGGCCGGAAAGCGTGGGAGTGATGTGGAGTTTTTGGGGGTGTTTCAGGTAGCTGATAACGGTATTAGTAATGCTGTTGTTAAACTGGGAGAGGGACTCTTGTCTGGCTGCCGGCGAATTATGCGCACAGGAAGATCTTAGTATGATGCATCAAACTAAGATCTTCATTAAGAGGATTCCACGAAAGCAGAATGCTAATCATAAACGCCGATGACTGGGGCATGAATGAGAAAATGACTGATCGAATCCTAACGTGCTATCGTCATAGAAGGATTCATACAGTCAGTGCAATGGCCTTCATGGCCGATTCAGAAAGGGCCGCATCGCTGGCTAAGGAATTCAAAATGGCGGTTGGCCTTCATTTAAATCTCACACAGGAGTTTACAGGTGGTACAATTAGCGCGACCTTGAGAGATCATCATCAAGCTGTTTCTGTCTACCTTAAGGCCCGAAAGATCAATCAGATATTATTTAATCCATTCCTGCGTCATTCTTTCGATTATGTGTTTCGCGCCCAGTGGGAGGAGTTTTTACGTTTATACGGTTATCAGCCAACCAGGTTAGATGGTCATCATCACATGCATTTATGTATGAATATGCTTATAATGAACAGGTATCCGAGAGGACTGAGGATGAGAAGGAATTTCTCGTTTGACAAGAAAGAAAAAGGTCCAGTTAACCGGTTCTATAGGCGTCTGGTGGATCATTGGTTGAAGGCACACTTTTCATGCCCGGACTTCTTTTTCTCGATGGCGCCAATAGACCAGGAAAGGCTGCGGAGAATAACCATGTTGTCAACATCTGCCGATGTTGAACTTATGGTGCATCCGGGAGTTGAAAGTGAATACAAATATTTGCTGAGTGATGAGTGGCTGAGTCTGCTCTCAGAGTCTTGAAACTTATTTTGTCAGGAATATACATTGAAGAAAGATATTAGCACAGATATATTGATTGTCGGCGGCGGGATCATAGGCCTTACAGTTGCAAAGGAGTTGTATGAAAAATGGCCAAAAATGAAGATTACTCTCATAGATAAGGAAGCTTCTCTTGCCGCGCATGCAAGCGGAAGAAATAGTGGAGTTATTCATGCGGGATTTTATTACACTCCGGATAGCCTGAAGGCCAGATTCACAGTTGACGGCAACAGGCTTCTAACGAATTACTGTATAAAAAATAACCTCAGAATAAACAGGTGCGGCAAGGTAGTAGTTGCGAAGAACGATAAAGAGCTCGAAATGTTGTATGAGTTAAAGAGGAGGGGAGATAAGAATGGTGTTGACCTTAAGGTAGTTGATGAAAAGGAACTGGTAAATCTGGAGCCGAATGCCAGTACGTATAAAGAGGCTTTATATTCTCCATCAACATCAACAGTAGACCCTAAAGAGATTGTTGAACACATTGCAGAGTCCCTGAAAGGCAAGATCACGATCTTGTTAAATGAGGAATACAGAAATAAAGTTGATGATAACATAGTAGATATCAGCAATATGAGGATAGAGTTTAAGTATTTAGTAAACGCAGCAGGATTATATGCAGACAAAGTGGCTCAGCAGTTCGGCATAGGGTTGCAGTATACCGTAATTCCATTCAAGGGATTGTATATGCTGTACAGCGATAAAAATTTAATCAAAAAACATATTTACCCGGTCCCTGACATACAGAACCCGTTTCTGGGTGTCCACTTCACAAAGGCAGTCGATGGAAAGGTGAAAATAGGTCCTACAGCTATTCCAGCCTTCTGGAAGGAAAACTATGAAGGGTTTTCTAATTTTGATTTTAATGAAATGGTAAAAACATTATTCTATGAAACACGTCTATTAATCTCTAATACATCCAACTTCAGAGGACTCGCTTATGAAGAGATTAAGAAATATTACGGGAGATATTTAAAAGATCAGGCATCCCTTCTGGTAAAAAAAATAGATAAGAATAAATTTGGCAGTTTTTTACAACCCGGCATTAGAGCACAGCTTCTTGATAAGGGGAAAATGTCGCTGGTTCAGGACTTTGTATTGGAATATGGGAATAATTCTGTTCATATTTTAAATTCAGTATCTCCTGCTTTTACCTGCTCTTTTTCATTTAGCAAGTTTATTGTTGACGGAATTGAAAAACGATGGAACAGGTAAATGGATTAAAAATGACAAAGTACATTAATTCACGAAACGTATTATTCTTAATCCTTAGTTTAATTATTATCATTATCTTTTATGTTCCTTTGAAGGAACTCTGGAAGATGTCCTTTCATGATGAACTTTACTCCCACATTTTTTTGGTGCCCCTCATAAGCGCATACTTCTTCTTTCTTAACAGAAAAGAAGTATACAAAAACGCGGGCTATTCCTTTAATGCCGGCATAGCTGTATTGATCTTAGGAGTGTTACTTTTTATTTTAGGATTAAGTCAGGAAGACAGACTGACCAGGAACGATTATCTCTCTCTTATGACCTTTACGGCCGTCCTGTCATGGATAGGCGGCTTTATCCTTTTTTATGGCATTGAGACTGTTAAAACTAATTTGTTCCCGTTTTTATTCCTCTTATTTATGGTGCCAGTTCCCGGTTTTATTGTGGAGAGGATCGTTTCTCTCCTGCAAATAGGTTCGACGGAGGCCGCCTATGGATTTTTCAAGATGACAGGGATACCATTATTGCGGGATGGTTTTGTTTTTCATCTGCCGGGTCTCAGCATAGAGGTCGCAGAGGAGTGCAGCGGGATACGCTCAAGTATTGCCCTTTTAATAACCAGTATTATGGCCGGGCACTTATTTCTAAAGACGCTGTCAAGAAAAGTAGTCCTGGCCCTGGTTATTATACCGATCACTATTGTTAAGAATGGACTGAGGATTGTAACGCTTTCTGTATTAGGAGTTTATGTGGATCAGGATATACTCTCAAGTGCTTTACATAAACGGGGCGGGATACCGTTTTTCTTTTTATCGCTGATATTTTTAGGCTTTGTTCTGTGGTTACTTAGAAAGTCTGAAACAAAAAGAAAAGTTGACACTGAATCTTTTTAAATTCTTTGCATAAAAGCAGGATTCAATTTGAAATGTTTATTTATGGTTGAAATCTCGCCATTTCTTTGCCAGACATCAATAACCCTCGTAACTGTCTCGCGTGTTAATCCTGTCATATTTGCAATACTCTGATGTGTTAATCTTATATTCAATATTGTTTCTTCCCTGGTATTCCTTCCTGACCTTTTAGCCAGCATCATTAGTAATGTCTTTATTCTCTGCGGTGCATTATTTGAATTGAGCATCTGTATGAGTTCCCATGAATGGCATAGCCTGGAAGATAATATATTTATCAGCCTTTCCAGGATATCATTATAATTAAACATGATGGAGTAGAGGTCATTCATTGATATGACTGCACAGAGGGTATTTTTTGTAGCAGAAATTAAAGCGGGACTATTTCCTCTGTCAAACAACGAGGTTTCACCAAAGATTTCACCTGCCTGATGGATAAACAGGATTACCTCTTTACCGTCTTCTGTTGACTGAGAAACCTTAACCTCTCCTTCAAAAATAATGTAGATGTAATTGTTTGTATCTCCTCTGAAAAGGATAATTTCGTTCTTTTTAAAGTGTTTGACAACGATCTTACTTCCTACCTGAAGTAAATCCTGTGGTCCCAATGAAGAAAAAAGTTCTACCTGTTTCAAATACTCTTTTTTTCTCTCTGCATCCATTATTCTTTCCTCTTCTTAATTACTTTATAATCATATATCCTTAAACTCATCTCGTAATAAAACTTCATCACGATGCAAGTTGGTTTAAGGATAGTCCTGCAGCAGCATGACATAATTGTTGGAAGCTGTTATCTCCTTCCAATAAACAGCGAGGCGTAAGATAATAAGGTCTTACGAGTAGTTATCCAGATAAGTGGCGCGAAAAATATTGTCATGTTTAAGGCTGCTGAACCAGGGCCGCCGGGTAGCCTGTTATTTCCACCCATGTCTTTAATGTAACCACATCCTCCTCCCTGAGTTACAGGTCCTTCACTATTTCCGCCAGTTGTAACGGTAGTATTGTCAGTAGCCCTGAGCAGGAATCTCTTCTGAGAATTGGATGTGCTGTTAAATGAATATTCAGAAGCGGTTCTGATGCCGATCTCCTGATTGTTATCCTGGTCAATAAGGGTAAAGTTTAAATTTTCAGGTGCAGTTATCCCCCATTTGATTTTTACAGTTTTGCCTTCTTCAGGTGAGTTGACCTCAATAATCCATTCCTTAGGAAGAGTGTTGGAACGAAGATCCCGCCATAACTTCTGCCGTTCGACAGGGTATTCAGGATGGGAAATGTATGCCTGTACAGGTCCTTTTAAAAGAGCGACGGTGTCAAACTTATTGTCATACGCATCTGTGGCGGTCTGGTCGGCGCCTATCAATAGTTTGTTAGTTGCTATACCCGTGTCAGCATCTGGGTCTGGGGTGGAAACGTCCAGGGAGAGTTGCCAGGCCGCTGATCCTGTGATTGCCCCGCTTAATATTAATAAGGTTGTCAGGATTAAGGTGTTGAGAATCTTAAACATTGTCGTTTGGCCTCCGATTGTTAAATCTTACTCCTGCCAATACTACCTGAATCCCCCCTTATAAAAAGGGGGGACGGAGGAAGGAGAGTTTTATGGTTTATATATAATCATTTCAAATTGCGAATTCTGTAATACCGCAACCCAGTATCCGCGCCATAGTTTGAGTGTTGCATCACTATACATATTGAAGTCATATGTGCTTCCGCTGTAATAATAGATTGCATTGCCAACCCAACCAGCTATGACGGCATCTTCATAGCTTTTCAACTCACCATTATCCGTGTTGCGAATATATGTGTTACGCAGTGCTACGTCTTTTGAATAAGGGTTCCCTATCATGCTCCAGCCAGGCTGAAGTGGTATGACTCTGCTTGGGCTGGTGACTTCTGTACCTGTGATGCTTAGAACGGAATTATCAGGGTTTGCCTTCAGGAAATATCCATATCCGGGCACTATATTGGTCTCTGCTATAAATGTACCATTATTTTCCCCCATGCCGTTAGAACTCCACCAGTAGAGTTCTACAGGAGTACCAACGATTCCGCCTAATAGTGTCTGGACATCGGATGTCGAAGGTATAAGAGGTATAGATATCATTGTGTAGCCCTGCCTTACTGCCGTTACAGGAACAGGCGGGACTGCATTTCCATTTATGACAGTTGAGATAGCTGATACATTTCCATTATTATCTACAGCCTTAATTGCAAAATAGTAGACGCTATTTGTTTCAAGAAGTCCTACCTGAAAGGATTCTGATGAGCCGGCTGCTTTAGGTGCAGTCATTCCGTTAATGCTGTCAGCGGCGGAGAAATTTATCTCGCCCTGAGCCGGAATAATCCCGTCCTCAATAATTTTTAGTGTAGACATCCTCAGATCGTAAGCGGAGGCAGTCCCCTCGGTTCCGTCTGCACCAGTTGCCGTCCAATCCAGCATGACTGAATTTCTTGTGCTTGACCCGGCTCGTATTGCAAGGTCATCAATGGCGGCTGGTGTGTCTGGCTGTGCTATATCCTGGGTTGTGAAGCTGGATCCTGCTGATACTGCCTCATTTCCGGACTGGTCACTTGAAATAACCCGGAAATAATAGACAGTATTTGGAGTCAATCCGGTTAGTGCTGTCGAGTGAGTTGTTGCCAGATTATTATCAAGACTGCTGAAGCTGCCATAGTTAGTATCTGTTCCGTATTCTACCTGCGACGAAGATGCCTCGTTTGTGTTCCAGGTCACAACAGCTTCTGCTGATGTAATATTATCTATACTGATGTTTGAAATAACGGGGGCCGTTGTGTCTGCTGAAGCAGTGGTTGTAAATGTGTAGTTGCCCGATGTAGCAAGGTTGCCTGCTGCATCCCTGCTTACTGCACGGTAGTTGTACAGTGTAGATGCAGACAGGCCTGTAAGCGTTACGCTGTGGCTAGTGACAATATTTGCATCGAGTGTGGAAGATGATCCGTAGCTTGTAGTGGTGCCGTAATCCACCTGAGTGTTTGAACCCTCAGCAGTTGTCCAGTTAATAGTTACACCGCTTGAAGTCAGATTGGTTGTGCCAACGGCTGATATTACCGGTGCAGCTGAATCAAGCGTGATTGTGTCTGTATAGCTTTGCGATGTATTGCTGTTTGCATCCCTGTATTGTACGTAAACGGTTTTTACTCCGTCACCGCTGGATAAAGTCCATGCCTTGCTGGTGACATAGTTTTCCCAAGCGTTCCATGTTGTTCCGTTATTAGACAGCCTCATCTGACTGCATCCTGAATCAGCGTCGCTGCATGAAAGGGTCAAAGCAGCAGCAGTGGCGGTTGCATAGGCATCACCGTTGTTAATGGAGATGGTGCCTGTAGGGGCAGTAGTGTCAGCTGGAGCAGCGGTTGTGAAGGTGTAGTTGCCCGAAGTAGCAAGGTTGCCTGCTGCATCCCTGCTTTTAACACGGTAGTTGTACAGTGTAGATGCAGACAGGCCTGTAAGCGTTACGCTGTGGCTAGTGACAATATTTGCATCGAGTGTGGAAGATGATCCGTAGCTTGTAGTGGTGCCGTAATCCACCTGAGTGTTTGAACCCTCAGCAGTTGTCCAGTTAATAGTTACACCGCTTGAAGTCAGATTGGTTGTGCCAACGGCTGATATTACCGGTGCAGCTGAATCAAGCGTGATTGTGTCTGTATAGCTTTGCGATGTATTGCTGTTTGCATCCCTGTATTGTACGTAAACGGTTTTTACTCCGTCACCGCTGGATAAAGTCCATGCCTTGCTGGTGACATAGTTTTCCCAAGCGTTCCATGTTGTTCCGTTATTAGACAGCCTCATCTGACTGCATCCTGAATCAGCGTCGCTGCATGAAAGGGTCAAAGCAGCAGCAGTGGCGGTTGCATAGGCATCACCGTTGTTAATGGAGATGGTGCCTGTAGGGGCAGTAGTGTCAG
>CAZTAM010000001.1:479737-589542 GCA_964611625.1 uncultured Nitrospiraceae bacterium
GCATAGGCATCACCGTTGTTAATGGAGATGGTGCCTGTAGGGGCAGTAGTGTCAGGTGGTGCAAGAGTGCTGAATGTGAAGTCAGATGATACTGCTAAATTGCCTGAGCTATCCTGGCTTTTTACCCTGAAGTGGTAGGTTGTCCATGATGAAAGCCCGCTCAAAGTGACGCTGTGGGAGGTTACCAGTGTGTTATCTAAAGTAGATGAAGATCCATAAGAGGTTGTTGTACCATATTCTATTTGGGATGTGGATTGCTCGTCAGTTGTCCATAATATTACTGCACTGGTGCTGGTTATACTGCCTGTGGTGATACTGGAGAGGACTGGGGCAGTTGTATCCGAAGAACCAGTCGCCGTCTTTGCAACTTCATTGGAATACCCACTTTCATTTGCAGAGGTATCGTAGGCTGTTGTTGCGAAATAATAGGTAGAATTATTTGTTAAATTAGTAACCGTATAGTTGGTGACATTAGCGACATCAATAACAGAGCTGTAGTTTCCAGAAGTAGTTCCATAATAAACTTTATAACCAGCCAGGTTTGTTATAGGATTGCCATCCGTATTAGTCGTTGGCGGGTCCCAGGTTAAAATCGCCTGACCGGCGTGAGCCGTATTTGTCATTCCAGTGGTAATAAGAAAGAGGATCGCGACGAGTAATAATATGTACCAAGTCCCTCTGAATCCACCAGTGTTATTTTCAGATGCATTAATTAAACGTTGTTTTGCCAGGTGCATTTTACCTCCATGTTATTAACAAAAAAAAAGCCGCCAGAGAAGTTTTCCCCTGGCGGCTCGGCTGACATAAGTATTCTGAGGATTCTATACTTAATTCGTATAGGATTAAGTATAGCGTCCTCAGAATACTCTTAGTCCCGTTACTCTGCGTCACCATCTTTCGATGGCTTTGCTCTGAGCAAAGGTGATATATTCCAAATGTATTATTAAATCAATCAGCATCATTAAGCATAAATGATGCCAATACCTCATTAAACGACTGTACGTTAATATTATCAATGAGTTTATCAATAATATAACCAATTGCAATGGACAAATTCCTTATTGTTTATTGCAATTTTTTGTAATGGACTTACAAAATATGTCATTTACGGAGAGATTCTAATTAAACTGGTATTCATTGTCAAGAGATTTGTAGAGATTTGTAGAGAGGTATTATTGCGGGACGGTCTGCTAATATATAATTGACCTAACATGCCTATTGCATATGTGCTCGCCACCAGTCTGCTGTGAGCATGAGTCCCTCCTTTAAGCTATATTGTGGTTTCCAGCCAACCGCAGATGTCAGGCGTTCCACGTCAGCAACTACAAGAGGAAGATCGTTCACACGAGTGGGGATCGCTCCGAACCTGAGAAGATCCTCCCGCTGCATCAGCTGGCCGATCGTTTGGACTAACTGCCGGACCGAGATTGGCTGGCTTGAGCCTATGTTGACCGGCCCTTCTACATCGTTATCAAGGAGAGTCACGAGGGCGTCAGCAACATCATGAACGAGCATGTAATCTCTGATTTGCCGTCCATGTGTACATTTCGCTTCATCACCACGTATCAATGCAATCATGACTGATGAAACCAGCCTGTCGGGATGTTCATGAGGACCATACAAGAAAAAAATCCTTGGCCAGACAGCAGAAATGCAATGCAGTTTCGTATATTCTTCCACCAGGATGCGAAGAGCGTTCTTGCATGACCCGTATGGCGAATCAAAAGCGAGTGGCGTTCGTATTTCGCTGCAGTAACCGTATTTCCAGTCATACTCAAAGCTCGACCCAGCGATAGCTATCCGTTTTCCACCAGTCTGAGTGAACTGCTTAACCAGTTCCAGGCTTGATTGGAACCATGAAAAATTTAGGTCAGAGTTTACATATTTACCAGGTTCCGAGTACCAGGCGAGATGCAGGAGATGGGTTGCCTTAGTCTTCCGGAGAAGATTGGGTATGGAAGTCAAATCGAGGAGGTCTGCCTCGTGCCACTGAACATCCTTTACTGGAGCACTCGGTATTTTTGAGGCTACTGCATGAACACGGTAGCCTCTATCAATCAGCGGCTTAATGCAGTGGCACCCTATAAAGCCAGTGGCCCCCGTCAGAATGACCGTTTTTTTATTAGAACCATAATTTACCTCATTCAAGACGTTCTCCCCATGTCTATTTGGGAAATCGTTTGTACCTCTCGTTCTCTCACGCTTGATTTCTGGGCAGCTTGTCAGGCTAAAATGCTGTTATGCAAGGCTATTAAGTTAGCTGATGAAAATTTATTTATTAAATCAGTTAGTTAACAATGATTAAATATAAACGATCCGTGCAGCATAGTCAAATTTTATCCTCTTATTGCATGCGCAAGATTATTAGTGTCGCAGAAACAGCTTATAAATCAAGGCATTAGCGTCAGGCTAAGATTTGGTACATATTTTGTTATAGTAAAGTCAGTCTGTCAATAGTCAAGGAGGTGATAAATGAAGGTGAATTATGCTGAAGGCTTTGAAGAGATAAAAACATCTGACCCTAAAGTATTGGATGTGCTTGATATGGCACGAAGAGCTGCAAGGTCTAATAGTAGTATACTAATCTCAGGAGAAAGCGGGACAGGTAAGGAGTTGATTGCCAGAGGAATACACAGGATCAGTTCCAGGTCAAAGGGTCCTTTTGTACCTGTAAATTGCGGGGCTGTCCCGAGAGATCTTTTAGAGAGCGAACTTATGGGATATGAACGCGGTGCTTTTACGGGGGCCGTAGGTACCAAGATTGGAGATTTTGAAAGTGCGCATGGAGGTACGATATTTCTGGATGAAGTGTCAACACTTCCGCTGCATCTTCAGGCAAAGCTCTTGCGTATTCTTCAGGAACGTGAAGTAAAGCGTCTCGGTTCTGTAAAAACTATAAGATTAGATATACGTGTAGTAGCCGCTACTAATGATAATTTAAATGAACTTGTAGAAAACGGTAGTTTCCGTCACGACCTCTATTTCAGGTTAAATGTAATACCTATTCATCTTCCGCCTCTCAGGGAAAGGAAGGGAGATATCCCAATTCTATTAGAACACTTCCTTGACCTGGCATGTAATAAACTAAAGATGGCTAAACCTCGTTACTCAAAGGAAATTGTTTCTATTCTTCAGGGATGGGCATGGCCAGGCAATGTTCGGGAGTTCGAGAACCTTGTAGAAAGGGTCATCGTATTATCTCATGACAGCGCGGATATTACTGTTAAGGACATTCCAATGAATTTACTCATCAGGGAAAAAAGAGGTTACAGGGAGATTTCAGATGACACCGAAGGTTTGCATGAACGATGCATGGTTTATGAAAAGGGTGAGATAATCAAGGCGCTGCACGGTTCAAAGTGGAACAGAAAGAAGGCTGCTATTTTATTGAAGATACATAGAAATACTCTGAATCAGAAGATGAAAAAACTTGGGATTCCTCATGACCCAATAAAAGGAAATAAAGATAAATATGGCCCATAATTTGCAGACTTGAATATTGATGTATTATGATCCAGGCCATATCTTTCTGATATTGTCTATTTTGGGTGCAATTCTTACCTTAGGTGTCGGTATATTTGTCTTGATCCAAAATGTCCGTCACCCTGCCAATATCGGTTTTGCTCTTGGCATGTTAAGCCTGACCATAATTGAGGCTGGAAATGTAATTGTGTTCATCTCAGATAACTTGGTTTGGGCTCTAATTGGTAAACGGATTTCATTAGTGGGTGAAGCAATTCTTGCCCCAGGATGGTTTCTCTTCTCCCTCACATTTATAAGATCCAATTATAAAGAACTCCTCTCACGCTGGAGGTTGGCTGTGGCAGGGTTTTTTATGTGTTCAGCATTCTTTCTCCTCTGGATAAATTCATTTTCATTTATAGATATGCCGTTTAATGATATTATTATCACCTTCCCTCTGGGTTCAGTTGGTAAGTATTTCTATTTATATCTCCTTATTGGCATCCTGCTTTGTCTAATTCAGCTCGAAAACACACTCCGCTTTTCTTTGGGTTCACATAGAAGAGATTCCAAGTATGTGATAATAGGGGTTGGTTCAGTACTTGCTTATCACATATACCTTGCAAGTCAGGCCATCCTGTTTTCTTTTCTCGATATCAGCCATCTGCCGGTTACGTCTATAGTTATACTGATCTCCTGTATTATTACGATGTTCGCAGTGGTCAGAAATAAACTACTGGATGTTAACATCTTTGTCTCCCGTTATATAATCTACAACTCTTTTACTGTTCTATTTGTCGGGGCATATCTGCTTATAGTGGGTATAGTTGCTCAGGGTATCAAGATGACAGGAGGGACTTATTACACCTTCTGGAGTGTACTGTTTACATTTACCGCCATTTTGTGCTTGGTTGTTCTTGTACTTTCCACAAATATCCGAAGACGATTACAATTATTCGTCACGAGACATTTCTACCGGCACAAGTATGAGTTCAGGGATAAGTGGATGGAAACTATTGAGAAAA
The DNA here is from genome assembly GCA_964611625.1 of uncultured Nitrospiraceae bacterium. Classification (GTDB taxonomy): domain Bacteria; phylum Nitrospirota; class 9FT-COMBO-42-15; order HDB-SIOI813; family HDB-SIOI813; genus RBG-16-43-11. The sequence goes on from CAZTAM010000001.1 coordinate 484,225, forward strand.
TTGGATTGAATAATGACCTATCACAAATTGAGGAATATTTAATTGATATGATATCTGAGACGATGGCTGTCAGAGAGGTCTTCCTCTGGATATATGAGCCAGTCAATCGTGAGTACCGTCTTGTTAAGTCAACTGTAAGCAGAACAAGTAAGATTACTTTCAGGGAGGATAACCCTTTAATAATAAAAGTAATGGGTCATTCCTATCCTTTTTATATTAATGACTTAGCTCAGGCCCATGCGGCTGTCACGAAAGCCAAAACTTTATTGTGCACCCCCTTGAGGGCGGGACAGGGAGACCTTATTGGCTTTATTCTGCAAGGTGAAGATATGTCAGGAGAGCCATACAGGAAAGATGATTTTGATTTATTAATGGCAACCGCCAGTCATGCAGCGGAGCGAATCAGAAACATACAACTGACTCATGAACTTCTTGCTTCTAAAGAAGCAGAGGCATTTCATCATATTTCAAGCTTCTTCATACATGACCTGAAGAATTTTTTATCAACGCTTTCACTATTGAGCAAAAATGCAGAAGAGCATATCGGAAATCCCTTATTCCAGAAGGATGCACTTAATACACTCAAATTTATCGTTTCAAAAATGAATGGCATGGTTTCTAATCTAACTGAGTTGTCCAAGGGTATTCATATCAATCGTGTACATTTGAATATCAATGAAATAGTAGAAGAAACGCTTTCAGCTATCAATGGTAATATTTCTGATAAGGTCGTAAAAAATCTGGAGGATGTCCCTTTAATAAATGCTGATGGAGGGCAATTGCATAAGGTCTTCTTAAATTTATTGCTGAATGCAATAGAGGCGTCTCCTTCTGGTGATTCAGGTAATAAAATAACAGTAAGTACGTATGTACAGAATGAAGATGTAATATTGTCTGTCGCTGATCAGGGGTGTGGTATGTCTGAGGAGTTTATCAATACATCTCTTTTCAAGCCGTTCAGGAGCAGTAAATCCAACGGCTTTGGAATTGGTTTATTTCAGTGTAAAAAAATTATAGATGCCCATTCAGGGAGCCTGGAAGTAAAAAGCGAGGTTGGCAAAGGAAGTGAATTTCGTGTAATATTACCAAAATGACAAAGCGCGCAATACTTATAGTTGATGATGATGAATCCATACGATCGCAGATGAGGTGGGCGCTGCTCAAGGATTACGAAATCTATGAGGCAGGTGATCATACCTCAGCTTTAGAACTTATCAGAAAAGTTCATCCATTTGTTGTTATCCTTGACCTGGGGCTTCCTCCAAGACCGCGTGAGGCAGAGGAAGGCTTAAAAACTCTCAGAGAGATTCTGGTTTTTGATCGCAAGATTAAGGTAATAATAGTAAGTGGTAATACAGAGAGGGGAAATGCCTTAAAGGCGATTGAGATTGGAGCCTTTGATTTCTTTACGAAACCTCCTGTCATAGACGAAGTCAGGGTGGTTATTACAAGGGCGCTGAGAATGGCAGAGCTTGAAGAGGAGAATCAAGCCCTGCAGAGTCGTGTAAACTCGGAAGGTTTGGATGGCATACTCGGGAACTCTTCAGCCATGCTGAATGTTTATGAGACCATAAGGAAGGTTGCTACTGTAGATGTGCCGGTACTGATACTTGGAGAATCCGGTACTGGAAAGGAGCTTACGGCCAAGGCTGTACACAGACGCAGTCTTCGCAAAGACAAACCTTTTGTCGTAATAAATTGCGGGGCTATACCCGAGACACTTCTGGAGAGTGAATTATTCGGGCATGAGAAAGGGGCATTTACAGGAGCACACACCCTCAGAAAGGGGAGGATTGAATATGCCGAGGGGGGCACACTTTTTCTTGACGAAATAGGAGAGCTTTCTTTCTCTCTTCAGGTCAAGCTTCTGAGATTTCTGCAGGAGCATATCATTGAGCGTGTAGGCGGCAGGGAGGAGATTCGGGTGGATGTCCGAATTATTGCCGCTACCAACAAGGACCTTAAGAAGGCGATAGATGAGGGAAAATTCCGGGAGGACCTCTACTTCCGCCTCGGTGTAGTTTCTATTAATCTGCCGCCACTGAGTGACAGGGGAAGTGATTCTCTTCTGCTTGCCCGGGCCTTTTTGCATCGGTACTCGAGAGAGTTTAAAAAGAATGTTCGGGGATTTAGAGATGAGGCTGTCAAGGCTTTATCGGAGCATGATTGGCCAGGCAATGTACGGGAGCTGGAAAATAGGGTGAAAAGGGGTGTAGTCATGTCAGATGACGAATGGTTGTCATCTGTTGATCTTGAGTTTTCTTCACCCGACTATAGCACTCAAAAAGTTAGTACACTTCAGGAAGCGAGAGAGGCACTGGAAAAGCGTTTGATAAGTGAGGCGCTCTTAAGACACGGCAGCAACGTTACTCACGCCGCCAGAGAGCTCGACATAAGCCGTCAGACCCTTACGTCAATGATTAATAAGTATGGAATTACAACGAGATAAGACAACAGTGTCAATTACTTCGCAGGTCCACATGTTATTTTAGTCGGATTAGAGGGGGTTTTGGGGCAAAGAATGCGGTCACTTGTTATTTTTGTCTTTTCTCTGAGTGTTCTTACGATTACAGGTTCACTAACAGAATGTATTGCATCTCAGGCCTGGCAGTTTAAACCCTCTGTATCTGTTTCTGAAACCTATAACAGCAATATTTACTCAATATCGAATGAGACAGATGATTTTATTACAGGGATAGGTGTTGGGTTCAGTACCTCCTATGCGGGTACTAAAACAGGTTTAAATGCTAATTACCTGACTACATGGAATTCATACGCAGACCACCCTAAACTCAATGTGTTTACTCATGATGGCAGCATAAATATTGATATAACTAAATGGCTGAATAATATTTTCAGCAATTTAAGTATAAATGTTTCAGAGGATTTTACTTATTCCCCGGACTTAAAAGACTACTATTTTAATGCAGAAAAAGTTGGAAGTGCTTCGCTTAGTAACTATGGGATAAGAACTGAAAGGGGTGATTCCTTTAGAAATGCAGGCTCCATAAATGTGAGATTTTCTCTATCACAAAACAGAGACCTTAACGTGAAATATTCTAATCTCCTGACAGAGTACTCAGACCCCGCGCTTATAGATAATATATCTAATAACTGGTCACTGGGGACAAGTTACAAAACCCGGCGTGATACCTTATATGGTGATGTTGGTATACGGCAAACCAAGGCTGACGATGTGGATATAAATGGTTATTTTATTACTACCGGACTCCGTCATCAGTTTTCCCCTGTTACGCAGGGAGAGTTCAGTATAGGCGGGGAGATGACTGACAATGAAAGTACTGGACAGACATCAAATGTACGAGGGGCATTGAGATTGTCTAAAACAGCTGAATTTGTTTCTTATCATATTGGATACACAAGGGAGTTAAATTCTGTGACCGGCGTCAGTACGTCGCCTGTAGTATCACAAACAGTTTACATTAATTTATCAGGAAGGCATTCAAGACAGATTTCTTCAAGTGTCAGGACCAGTTTTTCAATCAATAATTCACTTAAAGGTGATGATGTAGATACGAAGTCATATAATGTGACTGCCGAGGCTACTTATACTATTAGTACCTGGTTGACTGGCTCATTCTCAGCTTCACACTTTGTGCAGGAATCTGAGTCCATCTCTGCTCAGGATATGGAGCGAAACCTCATCATGCTTCAGTTTGCTGCATCCTGGGGTTCCTGATTTTGTTAACACCATAATAATTAAAGGATTATAGTCTAAAGTGTCAGATTATTTTACAGTATATATTTTTTGCAACCTATTGATTAATAAATAAATTCATTAAAAGACGCATAAAAAGGGTCAATAATATGCTTGTAAAATACTTTATAGATGCCAGGAAATTTGACAGTTCATAAAATAGACTTATGACAATCGTTTTAAAGAAATGAGCAGCATTGTAATTGTCCTAAATTATCAAGTGGATACAAACTGCAATTATTGCTAATGTATGTTGGCATTTACTTTGCAAATCTAAATCAGATAAATAATTTTGAGTTTGATGGTTCATTTATTGAGGAATAAACTAATTTTATAAAGAAAGGAGGTGAAATATGAAAAAATACATAGCAATAATGGCAGCCTTCTTATTTGTGTTCGTTGTTGGGTTGAGAAAGGCAGAAGCTATTCCAACACTTACTTTAGATGATACCAGTACGTTAGGAGTAGATGTAACTGTTACCGATTTAGATGCAGATGGTTATGTAATATATAATGGTGCTGTTGGTTCTTTTGTGATTAACACAACTGTTGGTTTAACTAAACCTTCCATTGGAACTGCATCAGCCGGTGAACTTCATTTAACCTCACTTGATGTGTCCAGTTCAGCTGGTGGAACTTTAATTGTCAGGTGGAGTGATACTGGCTTTGGTATTGCAGATCCTGCTGGTATTACATTATCTGCAGGCGGAGTTACAGGAGGCACCGTTACTATTGCAGGTTATGCCGATGCATCGGATGCATTATTTGGACAAGGTACACTTATTGGTATTTTAGGGCCATTTGGTGGTGCCTTCAGCGGTTCCACAACTACTGGCTTCGGAGCAGATCAATCTTTCTCAATGACATTAGTTGCAACAATTACACATTCGGGAGCAAAGGTTACGAGTGTTGATGTACATCAGGCAGTGCCTGAACCGGCCACCCTGCTGCTCATTGGCGCAGGCCTTCTTGGCATTGGCGTTATCAGTAGAAAAAGAATCAAAACCTAACAGGTTGTAATTAATTATAACTTTAGGTGAGTAATCAGGGTGCTTACTTATTCAAGTAAGCACCCTTTGATTTTCCGGGATCTAATAGCCTCACTGATTGTATATCTTCTTTCATTCTCTGGGTCTTTGTCTTTCGATTATTATCTTTTAATGCTGGCGATGATCTTCCTGGCTTCTTCTGCCTCGTCGAATTTTGGATTAATGGTAAGTGCAGCGTCCAGCTCCCTTCGTGCCAACTCTTTATTCCCATTCTTATAATAGGCCATTCCAAGGTGATAACGTACTGTTGCATTATCCTGAAGTTTTTCACTGCTGTCCTTTAACAAAGATATGGCCTTCAGATAAGCCCCTTTCTTATAGTAAATCCATCCAAGTGTATCAGAAACTCCCGGGTCATCCGGAAGTTTTTCTTTTGCCCTCTGTGCGAGATCTAATGCAACGTCTATGTTTCCACCATATTCTGCATAAATCCACGCAAGGTTATTTGCAGCAGGGGCAAATTTAGGGTCTATCTTTAAAGCCTTTTCATAATATTCCTTTGCCTTATCATGATTCTTCTGAGAATCATAGAGTATGCCTATGAGCATATAGGGCTGCAGGTAATTTGGATTCACCTTAATGGCCTCTTCAAATCTGGCTATTGCCTTGTCATAGGTCTTGCTTCGTACATACAGTGCGCCAAGGTCCATATATGATGATAAGGTGTTCTTGTCTATTTCAATAGATTTGTTGAAATATTCCTCTGCCTTTTTTTCATCTTTCTTTACTAAGTATGCCTTTCCAATCAGATTAAAAATAAGAGGGTTATTTTGCGAGATGGTTAATTGCTTGTTTGCCCTCTCGATAGCCTTGTCTGTACTTCCCTGTCCAATAAATATACCCATGATATTTGCAAGCGGCTGGATTAGTTGAGGATTCAGTGAAATTGCCTTTTCAAACTCCTCCAATGCCTCATTCTGTTTTTTCTGAACCCTGTAGAGAGTGCCCAGCCTTAAGTGGCCGAGCGGATCATCTGGTGATAGACGGACTAACGCTTTATATTGAGACAAGGCGCCATTTATATCTCTTTTTCCAACATACGCATCACCCAGGACCCTATTGGCTATTTGATTGTCAGGATGGGCTTCAACCACTTTTTTTGCCTCATTAATAGCCTCATCATATGAGTGCAGTCTGAGGTAGACCTCTGCGAGACTGGCCCTTGCCTCTGCTGAAGCAGGCGCCACCTTGAGTATCTCAGTCAGTTCATTCTTGGATAACTGTAAGTCTCCCGCAAGAATATGTGCCTGCGCGAGGAAAAACCTTACATCAGTTCGTCCCGGTTCATCTTTTAAGACCTTTTGAAATTCCGAAATTGCCTCTGATACCTTTAATTTGGCAAGCAAGATTCTTCCCTTTAATGTATGTCCGTCCATGTCGTTTGGGTTTTTCTCGAATATCTTCTCCACATATTTTAAGGACTCGTCAATATTTGACTTTGTAAGGTAGAAAGATGCCAGCCTCTTCTTTGAAGTCAAATCAGCGGGTTTAATCTCATCCCCCTTCTGATATGCCTTTACCGCTTCATCATCTCTTTTCTGAGACAGATAAAGGTCCCCAAGTATTATTTGTGGTAATGGATTGTCTGGCGCGATGGTCCCGGCTTCCATGTACTTGGACTCGGCCTCCTTATATCTTTTTTGGGAGGAGTAGAATCTTCCCAGTGTTAAGTGAAGGTTTAGGTTACTGGGTTCTATTCTTAATGCTTCTTTATATCCCTCCTCTGCTGCAGTCATATCCTTCTTCAGAAAATGCAGGTTTGCAAGGTCTAAGCGTGCCTGTATAGATTTTGTATCTATAGATATGGCCTCCCTGAATGACTTTTCCGCGTCATTAAGGTTTTTCTGGACTACATATATACGGCCGAGATTGAGGTAGGATGTCACTCGATTTGGATCAAGTTCAATAGCCTTTTTCACCTGTCGTATTGCGTCAGCATCCCTCTTCATACCCGCATAGGCGTTTCCAAGGAGCAGATGTGCATCTACATTATCAGGTTCTTTTTTTAATACGATCTCACCCTTTTCCATTGCTCTTGAATATTCTCTTGACAGAAGAAGGAAGTTGCCAATCTGTATTTGAGCATCCATGTTATCAGGGTTGATTTCAACTGCCTGGGTTAACTCTTTATAGGCATTAGACAGATCCTGCGCCCGTCCTGATTTGATGAGCGCAAGTCCAAGGCGGTAATGTGCATCACTATCCTTTGGAGAGATCTGGACTGCATTTTTATATTCAATTATTGCTTCATTATATTGTCCTTTGTTGTAGTACGTTAGCCCCCTATCCATATGCTTGGCCTTCTTCTCCTCAGGACTACTGCAGGCAGTAACCGTAATTATCAGCATAAAAATCAATAAAACTCGAAACGTACTCATATCCCCTCCTTCATTAATCTTATGCAAGTTTGTCAGATTATTGGCTTGACTTATCCATATATTACGCTAAAATAGGCGATGTATGGAAGCAGATTAGTCAAAATGTGTAATCTTCTTCCCGGTTTCATTTTTTTCTTTCATGAGGTCTAAACATATGAGCAATGCATCTGCTATACTTCTCCTTGTATCAGATCAGATTCAGTCAAACCGCATGATTTCATCAATTCAGGATTTTGGTTTTAACATATTCTCCGCAAATAAGTATGAAGATGGTATTGAGATTTTAAGCCGGAGTAAGCCTGATGTAGCAATCCTTGATTCATCTATTAATGATATTCACTGGCGTGAGGCTGCCCTGAATATCAAGGAGATAAGCAAGGACATTTCTATACTCCTTGTTACACCGCATATAATCAAGGATGATTCCCTCAACCCTAACATTGACGGGGTGATAAAGAGTCCGGTTGATATAACTGATTTGCGTGATAAGATAACACGATATATGAATAAAGGCAACGACTTTAAAAGTTCTGATTTGAAAAATGATGCTGGTATAGACGACCCTGCTGTTGATTGTGTTGGAGACCTTTTACTCGGTCAGGGCAGGCGTATAACGGAAATAAAAAATATAATTCGGCGTGTGGCTCAGCCGGACATTACTGTATTGCTGCGGGGAGAAAGCGGAACCGGAAAGGAACTGGCGGCGCAGGCAATTTACAGATATTCTCACAGGAAGAACAAACCATTTGTTAAGGTGCTGTGTGCTGCAATACCTGAAGGCTTATTGGAAAGCGAATTGTTTGGTCATGAAAAGGGTGCTTTTACAGGTGCACACAGAATGAAGCCCGGAAAGTTTGAGTTTGCAAACAGAGGGACTATATTCCTTGATGAGATTGGGGATATCCCTCAATCTCTTCAGGCAAAACTCCTTCAGGTACTGCAGGATGGAGAATTCTCAAGGATAGGGGGCAGGGAAGTTGAAGTGGATGTTCGTGTTATTGCCGCTACAAACAAAAACCTTGAGAGGGCTGTTGTTTCAGGGTCTTTCAGGGAAGACCTCTTTTACAGGCTTAATGTTGTCAGTATAACTATGCCATCCCTTCGTGAGAGAAAAGAGGATATCCCGGTATTAACTGAATATTTCCTGCAGAAATACTGTAATATATATAATAAAGACTATCGTCCGATTTCACAGGAGACGATGAATCGTTTTGCCTCTTATCGCTGGCCCGGTAATGTAAGAGAGCTTGAAAATATTGTTAAGAGGATTATCGTCCTTGGCAGTGAAAAGGTAGAGCTTAGCGGCTGTTCAGAGGAAGATGAAGAGGAAATATCAGAGACAGATCAGCCAAATCTTGCGCCTGTTATTCAGGTTGAAAAGGAGGTGGAAGTCCCGGAGTTCAAACCTCGCCGTTTAAAAGAGATTGCCCAGGAGGCCGTAAGCAAGGCTGAAGAGGAGGCGATAAGAAAAACACTGTTTTTATGCAAGTGGAACAGGAGGAAGGCGGCAGAGATGCTGTCAATAAGTTATAAGACACTCTTTTACAAGATGAGGCAATATAACCTTTTTGATTAAAAAATAGAAAAGGTTTTCCAATATTTGTAAGCAGCCTGCCGGGTAATTTCAGGATAATCAGGAAAAATCACAGTAAATAACGAGTCTATAGTGGCATTAATATTGCAGAATTATTTCCGATGTTAAGGAGAGCATCAGCTTGCGTAACACATCACTGAGCATGGAAAGACTTTCCAGAGGACAAGAATATTACATGTTTGATAAAGTGACGCATACCCTTGATAGGGAAGCCTTTGATTATCTTCTAAACCTTGAGGTCAAGAAGGCAGCAAGATACCTTTATTTCTTCTCGCTACTGGTTCTTCAAAAAGACAAGCTCACAAAGAATTTCTCGAATCTGGAAGAAGATATACTTATCAGGAAGCTTGCCGCCATAGTTAAAGAGGAGATACGGACAACCGACATTATAGGCAGAATTGGTAATGATAAGTTTTTTCTTTTATTAGATCAGGCAGATTTTCAGTCATCTTTTAAAGTTGCTGGCAGGATCAATGAACGCATTGAAAATTATGCATTTAGAACTGATGGGCATATTGTCAGTATGACTACGAGTATTGGAATTGCCTGTTTCCCCACACATGGAAGTGATATTGTGACTCTCAGGCATAAGGCTGACCTCGCACTTAATATGGCAAAAGAAGGCGGAGGCGGCAAAGTCTGTCTTCCAGACTGATTTAATACACAATATAATGGAAATTCAGGGCTCAAGACAGCTGCAGTTTGAGGATTATGTAGAGATAGTATTCCGGAGGAAGTGGTACCTGATCATTCCTTTTGCGGTTTCTGTCATTGGTATCATGCTGGCCCTTTATTTCGTCCCAAAAACGTATAAGTCCACGACTTTGATACTTGTAGAGCATCAGAAGGTCCCTGAGGCTTACGTAACATCCACAGTCACAATTGATATAGCACAGAGACTTAACACTATCACACAGCAGGTAATGAGCAGGACGAGGCTTGAGTCTGTAATTAATGAGTTTGGTCTTTATAAAACATCAAAAGTTAAACATGCTAATGAAGGCCTCGTAGAGCTCATGAGAAAAAATATTGAGATAGATGTAAAAAATGATGGCAGGAGAGGGGATGGGGTTAGTTCATTTTCCATTTCTTATATGGGGCATGATCCTGAGACAGTGATGCATGTTACCAATCGTCTTGCTTCCCTTTTTATTGAAGAAAACCTTAAGGTCAGAGAACAGCAGGCAGAAGGTACTACAGAGTTTCTGGATGCGCAGTTGCAAAACCTGAAAAAATCTCTTGAGTCACAGGAGTCCCAGATAAAGACATATAAGGAGCGCCATATGGGGGAGCTTCCATCACAGCTTGATGCAAATTTAAGGACCCTTGACCGCCTCCAGCTCGAACGTCAGCTTACGAATGATGCCCTGAGATCGTCGGAAGACAGGAAGACTATGATTGAGAGACAGTTGTCTGAAATTGGTATCATTCCGGCAAATACGAAAGATATGTTAACCGGTGCAGTTTCCAGTGATCCGGCTAGAAGGAGGCTCGCTGAATTACAGACCGAACTCACGCAGCTTTCAAGTCTGTATACTGATAAATATCCTGATATTGTCAGGGTGAAGAGTGAAATAGCTGAATTAGAGTCTCAGATTAAAGCTGGAAAGGGGAAGGAGGCAGAGAAAAGCAGTGCAGTAAGGGTTCCTATAGTGAGTGACAACCCTATTTATGCTACTCTTTCAACTCAACTAATTGAGGTAAGTGCTGAGGTAAGAAATCTTAAAGAAAAACAAAAGGAGCTGGCAAGACAAATTGCCAGCCTGCAGGGGCGTGTGGATCGAATACCTGAGAGGGAACAGCAGATGGCTGCACTCATGAGGGATTACGAAAATACAGGACATAATTACCAGAATTTACTGAATAAGAAGCTGGATGCCCAACTTGCCGAGAATCTTGAAAAAAGGCAGAAGGGAGAGCAATTCAGGATACTGGATCCGGCAAGCCTGCCGTTAAAACCATTTAAGCCAGACCCAAAGAGAATTGTCCTTATTGGACTGGCAATTGGATTTGGAAGCGGAGCAGGTCTTGTATTCCTCCTGGAGAATATTGACGCATCTTTCAGGAAACCGGAAGATGTTTATGGGTATATAGGGATCCCGGTACTTGCCTCTGTTCCGCGTATAGAGAGATAAGGATACAGCATGTTATGAGAATTGACTGGTTGAAGAGGAAAAGAATAGATGAAGATAGTATGGTAGCCCGGGTAAATGAGGAAGGAATTCCGGCTGTCATTGAGCATAGCGACAAACGTGTCAATAATGCTCTTGTAGACAGCAGGCTTGTAACCTTAAAAGAACCTACATCAATTGCAGCAGAGCAATACCGCATTCTGTGTACGCGTTTAGCGCAGTTGCGTCAGGATAAACGTTCTTATGCGATAGCGGTTACCAGTGCCCTGAAATCAGAAGGCAAGACATTTACCTCACTGAACCTGGCAATAGCAATAGCACGTGACTTTGATGAAAGGGTCCTCCTCATCGAAGGTGACCTGAAAAATCCAGGATTATATGAATATCTCAAGCATCCTCCCGGGTTTGGTCTTACAGATGTTCTTGAGGGAAAAATAGATCTTGATTCATGCGCTGTACAGATGTTTGATGGACAGCTTTCGGTGTTATTTGCAGGCAAGACAACAGGTAATCCTTCAAAACTCCTGTCGTCTTTAAAAATGCAGGAGATAATAACAGCGGCAAGAGAACATTATAAATACATAGTAATTGACACTCCGCCAATTATACCGATGGCGGACATCAATATTTATTCTACGCTTGTTGATGGTATCTTGCTTGTAATTCAGGCTGCCAAGACCCCGAGAAGCCTTGTAAAAAGGGCCATTTCAACTTTAGCCGCGGATAAGATCATTGGTACAGTACTAAACGGAGTTGAGCCGATTCATTCAAAATATTACTATGGTTCAGGATACGATGGATACTGATACCCTCCGTATCTACTTGACCGGAATGGTCTTACATACCAGCTATTAATCAGAAATACGACCATAGGATATTTAGTGCGGGATTTTTCAAACTGCATATTGAAATTTCACATCCGTATTGCTATACTGTAAATTCAAATTAACAATTGGGATATTTTCCCAAGTGAACCTATGCAGCCAGGGCTCACAAATGAGCATGAAAATGTCGCGCCGGTTTATAGAGTCGGTTTTAAGTTGCCCCTGAAGGGCAGCGCTAAGTTATAATAGTGTAAGGTACATTTTCGAGTGAATAAGTTCAGTTTTGGGAGTATCCTCATTATGAGGATAGTGGAATGCTTTACAAGAAGCCTCAGATACAATATTACCCATACATAGTCCAAAGGGATGATTTAAAGTGTGTCCGTTGTCTCGGATGTGTTGAGCAGTGCTCGTATGATTCAACATTTTACGACGAAGAGCTTGACGTAATCTGGAATAAGCATGAGGCATGCGTCGGCTGCAAGCGTTGTGAGGCCATGTGCCCAACAGACGCACTCAAGATTGTCCCCAATCCTTCAAGACCGATTGAACATGCAAGCTGGAAGTGGGACCTTGTCATGGATGCCTACCTTCAGGCAAATACCGGCAGTATAATTATTACCGGTATAGGAAATGACAAGCCATACCGCATATATTTTGACCATCTGGTAATTGATGCCTGTCAGGTGACAAACCCATCCATTGATCCGCTGAGAGAACCTATGGAGCTAAGGACCTTCCTTGGCAGAAAAGGGGAGAAGATTGAGCTTACAGAATCCGAAAGCGGAAAGATTGCTCTGAAGACCCGGCTTGCCCCTCAGCTTGAGCTTGAAACACCAATCATGTTTTCTGCCATGTCTTACGGTTCCATAAATCTTAACTTTCAGGAATCAATGGCAAGGGCGGCCGTGGAGCTTGGTACATACTGGAACACAGGGGAGGGGGGGCTTCATAAGAAGCTATATCCATATGCCGGAAGGGGTATTGTTCAGGTGGCATCAGGCCGTTTTGGCGTGAGCAGGGATTATCTCAAGGCAGCAGCAGCTGTAGAGATAAAGATTGGTCAGGGAGCAAAGCCGGGGATAGGGGGACACCTTCCCGGTGAAAAGGTAAATGCAGATATCGCTGAGACAAGGATGATACCGCCTGGTTCTGATGCAATTTCACCTGCACCTCATCATGATATTTACTCCATTGAAGATCTGAAACAGCTTGTATACGCTATAAAAGAAGCAACCCGGTATGAAAAGCCCGTCTTTGTAAAGATAGCAGCGGTTCATAACGTGGCGGCCATAGCGAGCGGCATAGCAAGGGCAGGGGCAGATGTAATAGTTGTTGACGGTTTCCGGGGCGGGACAGGAGCGACGCCAAAGTCTGTAAGGGACCATGTCGGTATACCTATTGAGGTAGCAATAGCCGCTGTGGACAGAAGACTGCGGCAGGAAGGCATCAGGAATGAGGTATCTATTGTGGCTACCGGCGGTATAAGGAGCAGTGCTGATGTTATAAAGATCATCGCCCTCGGTGCAGATGCGGCCTATATTGCAACAGTTGCGATGCTTGCAATAGGTTGTACACTTTGCCAGACATGTAATACCGGCCGGTGTGCATGGGGTATTACAACTAACGACCCGAGGCTGGCAAGAAGGCAGAACCCTGATATTGCATCAGAGCAGTTATATAATCTTGTTAAAGGATGGTCGCATGAGATGAAAGAGATGCTTGGGGCGATGGGGATCAATTCGATAGAATCGCTTAAAGGCAACAGGCTGAGGCTGCGAAGCATTGGATTAACTGAAAAAGAAAATGAGATACTTGGTGTTCTCCCGGCAGGGGAGTAAAGAGGGGGTAGGATCTGACCCCTGCACCGTGTTTAGGAGCAGTTACGGATGAAAAAGGTAATAATTGTTGAAGACTATTGCATAGCCTGTTACAACTGTGAAGTAGCGTGTGTCGCTGCTCATTCGCGGAGTCAGGATCCTGTAAAGTCATATAAAAGGGAGGGGCTGCGCGGAAGGACGAATGCTGTTGTTGAGGTAGCTTCGCCATTGGCATTTTCGTCAATGTGCAGGCATTGCAAACATCCATGGTGTATGGACGCGTGCATAAGCGGTGCGATACAACGACTGGATAATGGCATTGTTTATCTGGACGAGGAACGCTGTGTAGGTTGCTGGGGTTGTGTCGTAGGGTGTCCGTATGGAGCTGCCCACCCTAACCTTGCAGGAGAGGACAAACATGCATTCAAGTGTGATATGTGCATTAAAAGGCTCGATGCCGGTCTTAACCCGGCATGCGTTGAGGCCTGCCCGAACAAGGCGTTGCTGTATGATGAGACTATTGAAGAAAAAGAAGAGGTACATATCTGATGTCTAAAGCAGATTATGTTATTGTCGGTTCAAACGTTGCCGCAGTAGGGGCAATAGACGGGATAAGGAAACACGATAAGAAGTCTTCCATACTGACTATATCATTCGAGTCACTTGGATCATACTCAAAGGCAATGCTTGCTGAGTATATAGAAGGTGCAAATGCCCAGTGGCTTGAATACAGGGGCAAGGATTATTTTAAAAAGATGGGTGTTGATTGCCTCTTTGGAAGGAAGGTTACAGGACTTAAAGCAGATAAGTCCCTGCTGACTACGGATAATGGTGAAGAGATTTCTTATAAAAAATTACTCCTTGGAGTTGGCGGGGTTCCCTTTAAACCGGCGATAAAAGGATCAGAGGGGAAAGAACTTGTCTTTACATTTACAGACTTGTCAGATGCTGAGAAAATCCGTGAAGCTCTCCCGAAGTTTAACAGTGTAGTGGTTATAGGCGCCGGGTTTACGGGAACGGAGATTGCCTATACTTTAAATAAGCTTAATAAGAAAGTAACTGTAGTTGAACTTGGCGACCGGGTCCTTGTTAAGGCATTAGACCCGAGTTCGTCGCAGATTGCCCAATCCCTCATGCAGGGTGAGGGGATCGAGTTCTATTTAGATGATACTGTGGAAGAAATTGCCGGAAGCACGGAAATAACGGGAGTAAGCTTAAAAAGCGGCAAGTTTATCCCTTGTCAGGCTGTTATTACTGCAATAGGTGTAATACCAAATGGAGAACTGATTAATAACACACCTCTTAAATTTGAGAGGGGACTTGATGTTGACGACTATATGTGCACAAGTGTCCCGAATGTATATGGTGCAGGCGATGTCGTAAAGGCGCTTGACATTACTGATGGCGTGAAACGCTCGCTGCCGTTATGGCCGCTGGCATTTCAGCAGGGCCTTGTTGCAGGAAGAAATATGGCGGGGGTCAGGTATCCTTATGCCGGCGGACTCCCAATGAACTCTCTGAAGTTTCTCAAGGTGCCAATACTATCAGCAGGCATAACGACACCTCCGGATGAAAGCTATGAAGTCATGTCTGTCAGTGACCCTAAGGGTACTTTTTACAGGAGCCTTGTGCTTAAAGAAGGCCGTCTGAAAGGCTATGTAACCATAGGGGAGATTGACGGGGCCGGAGTATTAACAGGACTTATCAGAAACAAGATTGATGTTTCTGGCATCAAGGCAACTCTGCTTAACAAGAAGAAGATAGGACTTATGCAAATGCCCCGTGAGTGGAGAGACAGGATTTTTACACGAAGGGATGAGACAAACTACCATGATTGAAGGATACAGAAGATATAATGATCCGAGAGATACGAGCGGATGTGGTCTCGTAGGTTTTATAAACCGTGACGGAAAAAGGGTTGACGGCAGCCATATAATTAAATCCCTCTGCCTTATGAAAGACCGCGGCAACGGCCTTGGGGCGGGATATGCTGCATATGGAATCTATCCTGATATGGCGGAATACTATGCAATCCATGTCATGATGGATAAGCCGGAGTTAAAGCCCGATGTAGAAAAGGTATTATTTAAATATTTTAATGTCCATCGCGAAGAAGAGATACCAACAAGGGTGACGCCATACATAATAAACCCGCCTGTTTTCTGGAGGTATTTCGTAGATACAAAGGATGAGTGCATCCAATCGGGTGAAGATCAGGATGGACTTGTAGTGCGTGCGGTTATGAGTGTGAATAACAACGTCTCCGGTGCCTATGTCATTTCAAGCGGAAAGAATATGGGGGCATTTAAAGGTGTTGGTGAACCTGCTGATGTAGCAGATTTTTTTTGTATTGAGGACTATAAAGCTTATATATGGATGGGACATACAAGGTTTCCGACAAACACTCCGGGATGGTGGGGCGGTGCACATCCTTTTACTATCCTTGATTGGGCTATTGTTCACAATGGAGAGATAACAAGTTACGGCACGAACCGAGCATTTCTTGAGATGTATGGTTATAAGTGCACCCTTCTTACTGATACAGAAGTCGTTGCATACGCCCTTGATTATCTCATCAGGCAGCAAAAGATGCCTCTGCGTGCAGCATTTTATGCACTTGCGAGCCCATTCTGGAAGGACATAGATTTGGGGCTGCCGGAGGACAGGGAATTTTCAGAGGCATTAAAAGCCATTAGGATACAGTACGGGCCGCTGCTGCTCAATGGTCCATTCGCCATACTGTTTGGTTGGCGCAACGGTCTGGTAGGATTTAATGACAGGATAAAACTGCGTCCCCTCTTTGCCGGCGAAAAGGATGAGACCCTGTATATGGCAAGTGAAGAGGCTACAATAAGGGAGATATGTGAAAAACCTGACAGGCTATGGATGCCAAGGGCAGGGGAGCCGGTTATAGGGATGCTTAAGGAAGGGGCACAAATCGGGTCATGAAAACCGGCATGCGCAAAGCTGCTCAGGATGGCCGCGGTGTATGAACCCCGACTGAACGGTGCGGCGGGACATGGGAGCAATATTGGATGAATATTATAAAGTTTGAAGAGAATGCAGTTGATATCGATGCCGGGTCAGTTCACTACCGTGATTTGAATGAGGAAATAAATCGTGTAGTGAATGAAGGTGCCAGGCACATAATATTAAGGAACATCAATGGGCAGCGTTTCATAGGCGCAGGACTTCAGGGTAATGATATAAGGATTGATATACACGGGGTTGCCGGTAATGATATGGCAGTATTTATGGATGGCCCTACTATTGAGGTTTTTGACAATGCCCAGGATGGCGGCGGAAATACAATGAATGCCGGTAATGTATACGTACATGGTCATGCAGGAGATGTATGTGGTTATGGCATGCGCGGCGGAAGGTTTTTTGTTCTTGGTGATGTCGGTTACAGGGTCGGTATTCACATGAAGGCATATATGGGCAAGACCCCTGTCCTGGTCGTGGGCGGCACAGCGGGTCATTTCCTCGGGGAGTACATGGCAGGAGGAATAATAGTATTGCTCGGTATGGACAGGAGACCCGGCCAGCCTATCGCCGGAGATTATCTGGGCACAGGTATGCATGGCGGTTCTATCTTTGTTCGCGGAGAGGTGGATCAGAGAAGGGTCGGCAAGGAAGTAGGCATTGAGAAACTTGATAATAATGATCTGCTGATACTAAAAAGGGAGTTGTCAGAATTCTCCAAGGTGTTTCATCTGAGTTATGATGAGATTATGTCTGAGCCATTTGTTAAGTTATTCCCCAAAACGCATCGTCCATATGGACCAATGTATAATTCACGGTGGTTTTGGCAGAAGGAGGGATAGAATTGACTATTTATTCTTTTTTTGTTAATGTATGTGGTCTGGTTTTTTTCTGACAAGTGAAAATTTTATTTAGATAAGGCTCCAAACTATGGCAAAGGCAAAAAACAGAGCTGACAAATATGAGGAAATAAGACAGGATTTAGAGGCGCAAAGATCTTCGCTTTTATCGGAGGCTGGTGTCCTCATAGGTGAAGGACTTAATCCTGACAAGGTAAATTTCCCTGACGTAACGGATCAGGCATCTGCGGAGGTAGATAAGAATTTTTCAATCAGGCTCAGGGAGCGGGAACGTAAACTGCTCAAGAAAATTGATGAGGCCATTGATCGTATAGATAAAGGCACATTTGGTATATGCGATGGCTGTGGTGAAGAGATAGGTTTTAACCGTATCAAGGCCAGACCGGTTACAACATATTGTATTGAATGTAAGACACAACAGGAAGAAGACGAAAAACTAAGAGAGTAAGGAGAAGATGTCATGTATGCGATTGTAGAAACAGGTGGTAAACAGCAGAGAGTTTCAACCGGAGATGTCATTTCCATTGAAAAAATTGCCGGTGATAAAGGTTCAACCATAGAATTTGACAAGGTACTTGCAGTAGGCAGCGGCGATAGTGTTGTAGTTGGAAAACCTTACGTTGCCAATGCGAAAGTTATAGGCAGCATTGTATCTCAGTACAGGGATAAGAAGGTGATTGTTTTTAAAAAGAAACGCAGGAAGAATTACCGGCGTACAAATGGTCACAGACAGTATCTGACAAGGGTTAGAATCCTGGAAGTGAAAGGATGAAAGCGTCGTAATAATTCGATTTGTAAATAAGGAGAAAGAAGCATGGCACACAAAAAAGGTCAGGGTAGCATACGAAATGGGCGCGACAGTAATGCTCAGAGGCTTGGCATAAAATGTTACGGTGGGGAGGTGGTCCCAGCCGGTTCAATTTTAGTTCGTCAGCGCGGAACCAAATTTCATCCTGGGTATAATGTAGGAAAGGGCGGGGATGATTCCCTGTTTGCCAAGATTTCAGGAGTTGTTCAGTTTGAAAGGGTTGGAAGAGACAGGAAAAGGGTCAGTGTGTATCCGGTAATGTAATCACTTGACTAATCCCTTGACGCTTTAAGAAAACTCGTCTGTATTTCTGATTTGAAAGTAAATGTTAAAACGCCTCAGGTTCTTGTAAAGTATCTGGGGTATTTTTTTATTAACGCATAAAAAACGCCCGGTTGCGGCGTCAGGAAACAGGATTTGGACATCAACGTACATAAAAGTACGTTTCGGCTCAAACTCGGTTTTCTTCCTTGCGTCTGGACATTTTTGAGCGTTAACTGTATGTTGGCTATATGTTTATTGATCGAATAAAGATATTTGTTCATGGTGGTGATGGAGGAAACGGCTGTGTAAGCTTCAGGCGTGAGGCTTATGTTCCCCGTGGCGGACCTAATGGAGGGCATGGTGGTAAGGGAGGGGATGTCGTAATAGAAACATCCGCTAACCTGTATACCCTTCTTGACCAGAAATACCATCGACACTATATTGCAAAACGGGGTTCACATGGCAAAGGTAAGGACATGCACGGTAAAAATGGTGCAGATGTCTTTGTTAAGGTGCCGGTTGGAACTATGGTCTACGATTATGAAACTAACGACCTTCTCGCAGACCTTGCAAGTGATGGAGCACAATTGATTGTTGCCAGTGGCGGGCGTGGAGGACTGGGGAATGCCGCCTTTGCAACATCGGTAAACCGGACACCCAGATATGCCCAGCCGGGAGAAAGGGGTCAGGAGCGCTGGCTAATTCTGGAATTAAAACTGTTAGCAGATGTTGGTGTGATAGGCCTTCCTAATGCCGGTAAGTCTACCCTGTTATCTGCCGTCTCTGCTGCCCGGCCAAAGATTGCCGACTATCCCTTTACAACGCTCAATCCCAATCTTGGTGTTGCAGGTTACGGAAAAGGCAGGAGCCTTATTATGGCAGATATTCCTGGACTTATAGAGGGGGCTCATGAAGGAAAAGGACTGGGATTTCAGTTTTTACGGCATGTGGAGAGGACGTCGGTTCTATTGCATCTGGTAGACGTGTCAGACGGCGCAACACATCCGCCTGTCGAGGCATTTGAGACGATACAGAAAGAGCTTTCCTTATACCATACTGACCTGTCGGAAAAGTATCAGGTAGTTGCCGGAACAAAGACCGATGCGATGACAAGTGATGACAGATTGAAAGAGTTGTCAGCTTATTGTAAGAAGAGCAAGTATAAATTCTTTTCCATTTCAGCCGCAACAGGTGCAGGGGTAAAAGAGGTTATGAATTGCCTTGGAAAAGCAGTGGAGAAGAACAGAGCGAAGACACAGAATGCAGTAGGGATTTAAACGGTATTTTCGTATGAAGCAATCAGAGAAAAGAATAAGCTTACTTAATGGTGTCAGGCGCATTGTCATTAAAATAGGGAGCAGGGTCCTTGCATCATCTAACCGCGGTCTTAATGCCCAGCGCATAAAGAGAATTGTTAAAGAGATCGTTGGCCTTCGACAGGAAGGGTACGAGATTGTAATAGTTTCATCCGGTGCAATCGTAGCCGGGATGAGGGAGCTTGGGTTGAGTAATAAACCAAAAGGCATCCCCCTGAAACAGGCCGCAGCAGCTATTGGTCAGAGCAAATTAATTCAGATGTATGAGAGAAACTTCAGCCGCTATGGTATTAAAGCCGCACAGATCCTGCTGACCCGTGACGATATAACTGACAGGCGACGTTTTTTAAATGCCCGTAATACACTAATAACTTTACTCTCATATGGTGTTGTGCCTGTCATAAATGAAAATGATACAGTAGCAATTGACGAGATTAAATTCGGCGACAATGACTTTCTCTCAGGGCTTGTTACTAATGTTATAGATGCAGACCTGTTGATAATTCTTTCTGATATAGAAGGGCTGTTTACAGCTGACCCCTCCATTCATCCGGGTGCCAGACTGATACCGCTTGTTGAAGATATAAATGAAGAAATAGAAAGCATTGCAGGTGATTCGAGGACTATTGAAGGGACAGGAGGGATGATATCCAAGGTTCAGACAGCAAAAAAGGCATCTGGATATGGGATTCCTGCAATTATTATGAATGGGAAAAGACCCGGACTATTAGTCAGGGCGCTGAAGGGCCGCGATGTTGGAACTATATTCCTACCCAAGAGGTCAAGGCTGAGAAGCAGGAAGCACTGGATAGCATATGCACTGCCAACCAGTGGTCACTTAATCCTGGATAACGGGGCCAAAGATGCATTGTTACTGCGGGGCAGGAGCCTTCTTCCGTCAGGGGTAATAAATATAAAGGGTCATTTTGAGGCCGGCGATGCTGTCATGTGTGAAGATGAGCAAGGGAAAGCATTTGCCAAAGGTCTTACAAATTATAATTCTATTGATATGGAAAAGATAAGAGGAAAGAAAACAGGTGATATAGCAGCGATTCTGGGTTATAAAGATTATGACGAAGTGATACACAGGGATAACCTTGTAATCTTCTAACGGGCTGCAGAAAAAGTAGGCTTTGCCACCCTAACTTGTTTCAGGGCTCAGACGAAGAGATCCCGAAACAATGCTGAAACGAATTCAGCGAATGGTTCGGGATGACAGGTGTACTGCCAGTCACCGGAAGGAAGGAGTTATAATGGATATAAAAACTTATATTGAAGAGATGGGAAAGAAGGCCAGGGAGGGGGCGAGGAGGCTTGCAACTCTTTCTGCAGGCGTAAAGAACAGGGCACTGATGGATATGGCTGAGGCCATTGAAGCAGGCGCCGAGAGGCTGAAGGTTGAAAACCGGAAGGATATCAGGGCAGGAGAAGAAAGATCCCTCTCTCCGTCTCTGATAGACAGGCTGACACTGAATGACAAGAGAATCAGAGAAATGGCTCAGGGATTGCGGGAAGTGGCTGCATTACCTGACCCGGTTGGTGAAGTCACGCGTATGTGGAAACGCCCAAACGGCATGCAGGTAGGAAAGATAAGGGTACCCATAGGTGTCATTGGGATTATATATGAATCACGGCCAAATGTTACGGCTGATTCTGCCGGACTCTGTATAAAGTCAGGTAACAGCGTCTTTTTGCGGGGGGGCTCTGAGGCTATTAACTCCAACAAGGCTATTGCCGGGATACTGATTGACGCCGGTCTGAAGGCAGGACTACCGGAGGGTGCAGTATCTCTGGTAGATATTGTTGACAGAGAGGCAGTTATGGCCATGCTCAAACTTGATAATTATATTGACCTTATAATACCGAGGGGCGGTGAGGAGCTTATCAGGACGGTCTCGGCAAACGCTACAATACCTGTAATAAAACATTACAAGGGGATCTGTCATACGTATATTGATGAAGATGCGGATGTCAGTATGGCCGGAGATATCTGTTTTAACGCAAAGGTACAACGGCCCGGGACATGCAATGCTATGGAGACGATGCTGGTTCACAAGGATATAGCAAACAAGGTATTGCCAGGCCTTATTGAAAGATTCGGTAAAGCAGGTGTAGAACTGCGCGGTTGTTCACGGACCTGCCTCATTGATTCCACTATAAAGCCCGCAACGGAAGAGGACTGGAATACCGAATATTTAGCGCTGATCCTGAATATAAAAATCGTTGACGACATGAATGAGGCGTTAAAACATATAGAGATTTACGGATCTCAGCATTCGGAGGCTATTGTTACAAATAACCATAAAAGTGCGATGCAGTTTCTCAGTGAAGTTGATGCAGCTGCGGTGTTTGTCAATGCGTCAACACGTCTGCACGACGGCGGTCAGTTCGGACTTGGCGCAGAGATAGGCATTAGCACAACCCGTATACATGCAAGAGGACCCATGGGGCTTGAAGAGCTTACTTCGATGAAGTTTATTGTCCTTGGTGATGGCCAGGTACGGGAATGATGTAACGCGGAGGTGATTCCGGGCATTGCAGCACATTGGTCTTTATGGCGGCACATTCAACCCTATCCATTCAGGTCATCTCCGTATAGCGGATGAGATAAGAGATCACTTCTCGCTTGATTCCATTGTCTTCATACCTGCAGGCATACCGCCTCATAAGAACAGCAATAAAGTCATAAGCCCTGCTCACAGATTGCGTATGGTTGAGCTTGCGATAGCCCCATATAAATACTTTACGGTCTCATCCGTGGAAGTTTACAGGCAGGGTATTTCTTATTCCATTGATACTGTGAGGGCATTGCAGAACGAACTGGGTTATGCATCAGAGTTATTCTTTATAACTGGAATAGACGCCTTTCTCGATATCAGAACATGGAAAAATGCAGACAAGCTTCTTGAGCTGTGTAATTTTATAGTGATTCAAAGACCGGGTTTCAGATTTGGGGAACTTATGAGAATAGAACTACCAGCATTACTGAGTGTGTCATCATCAGAACTTGAGCGACTGGACAGAGGCGAGCTTTCGAGATTATCCATTCCGCTTACAGAGAGATATTCACTATACCTCGAGCGTATAACACCTTGTGATATTTCCTCAACAGAGTTGAGAAGGCTGATAAGTAATAAACAAGAGCTTAAATATCTGTTGCCTGAAAATGTAATGTCATATATAATTGAGCAGGGATTATACTTAGAATAAACAAGGGGATCCAATTTTCTTTGCGGACTGTTTCAAAAATTATTAAGGAATCAAAAAAAGGACTGCTTACAGGTAAAAAGAAGGCAATCCTTGCAGCGAGATGCCTCGATGGAAAAAAGGCATCTGACATTGTTGTCCTTGAAGTGACAGCATTGAGCAGCATAGCTGATTACTTCGTAATAGCGACCGCTGATTCTAAACGACAGATTAAGACATGTGCTGATTACATAGATGAGACGCTGACAAAGAAAGGTATACGCCAGCATCACCGTGAGGGAATGACTAATCTTGAATGGGTCCTTATGGATTATGGTGATATCATAGTTCACATATTTGACAAAGAATCCCGTTTACATTATGGCCTCGAAAGATTATGGGGTGATGCACCCAGTATTGAGTTTAAGGTTAAATCAAGGACAACAGTAAAACGCAACGTTAGTAAAGATACGCCTGAGGATCAAGTTTAATGCGGCTTATATTTGCCATATTTGCAATATTCACCATAATAATGGTCTTATATTTTGATCGTTTTAATCCTGAGACCGTTACTATCAATCTAAGCTCAAATTATTCTTATACGCTCTCCATGGTTGGTTTTTTCCTGTTCTCTTTTGCCCTTGGAAGTTTCATTGTAATACTCTTTACTCTCCTGAGGGATGCAAAGAATATATTTATGGAATGGAGAAACAGGCAGAGGCAAAAGGTTGAGGCCAGGGTTCAGGAGACATTTTCAAAGGGGCTGAATGCCTATATGTCAGGCAGATATGGCCAGGCAATAGAGTGCTTCCGGGATATCATAAAGATAGAACCGAATCATTATTACACCCTTCTAAGGATAGGTGATGCATATCAGCAGGAGCGAAATTATTCGGAGGCAATCAAGTTCCACAAGAAGGCAAAGAAGGTAGATGAGAAAAGTATTGAAGCCCAGTTTGCACTTGCTAACGATTATCTGTTTTCTTCCTCGTATGATGAGGCAATTGCTGTATTACAGGAAGTGATTAAGAAAGATTCGTCCAATATAGAGGCGCTTTTAAGACTCAGGGATGTTTATATTAAAACGGGTAAATGGGATGGAGCTCATGAATTACAGGGGCGGGTTGTTAAACGACGGAAGGATAGCATGGAAGACATGAGACTCCTTATGGGATTGAGATACGAGTTTGCAAAGGTGCTGTTTAAAAGAGGTGAGATTGAAAAAAGCAAAAAGTTGTTAAAGGGCATTATAAGGGCTGACAAAGATTTTATACCGGCATATGTGACATACGGAGATATCCTTCTTGAAGAAGGTGATGGTTCCGAGGCAGCTGATTTATGGGAAAAAGGGTATTATATGAACTTCAGCGAGATACTCCTTCACAAGCTGGAAGATTTTCACCTTCAGCTTGGTGAACCCGGTAAGATAATATGGCTTTACAAAAAAGCCATATCAATTAATCCGCAGAATCCTGCACTGAAATTCTACCTTGGCAAACTGTACTACCGGCTTGAAATGATTGATGAGGCATTTGAAATCCTTGCTGAACTTGAAGGTATAGAAAACACAATGCCGGACCTCTATAAATTACTCGGCACAATCTACGAAAGAAGAGAAGAATTTGGAAAGGCAGCAGCAGAATTTAAACGGGCACTGGGACTACGGAAAAGGGTAGTCGTCCCCTACTTCTGCCCGCTTTGTGATTTTCATACATTAGAGTGGAATGGCAGATGCACCCGTTGCGGAGCATGGAACTCCTTTACGGTCTCCCCCTTATATCTTAAAAAAGAATCATATCCGCTTATGAGGAATAAGTATGTAAAGCCCAGGTCAGATGTCAGTTATAAAGACAGTATTGAGTTGGGAAGGGTATGAAGTGTTAATCCTCATAATTCTTGACGGCTGGGGGGTTAATGCAAGGCAAGAGGGTAATGCCATAGCATTAGCAAAAACTCCTGTCTATAAGTCTATTTTAAATGAATTTCCGCATACCATACTCGATGCATCCGGTGAATCTGTTGGATTACCTGATGGCCAGATGGGTAACTCAGAGGTCGGTCACCTGAATATCGGCGCAGGTCGTGTAGTATATCAGGACCTGACCATGATTAATAAGGCGATTAAAGATGGTGAATTTCATAAGAACCCTGTTTTTCTTGAGACCTTTCGCACAGTAAAATCATCTTCAGGGAGGCTCCATTTAATGGGGCTGCTCTCAGATGGCGGAGTTCACAGTCATATAAACCACCTCTACGCACTTCTCAGTATGGCCAAAGAGGAGGGGCTAAGGGATGTATTTATACATGCATTCATGGATGGACGGGATACTTCCCCGCATAGCGGGGCAGGTTATGTTAAATCACTTCAGGACTTTATAAGTAATTCCGGTATCGGAAAGATAGCGACTATCTCGGGCCGTTATTATGCAATGGATCGAGACAACAGATGGGATAGAGTTGAAAAGGCATATAATGCCCTTACAGCCGGAGAAGGGCTTATGGCATCTGACCCTGTAAGTGCTATAGAGAATAGTTATGCCGATGGCGTGACAGATGAGTTCATAATGCCAACCGTATTGACAGATTCTAAAGGCAGTCCTGTCGGGACAATAAAAGATAATGACGGGGTTTTGTTTTTTAACTTCAGGGCAGACCGCTCCCGGGAACTTACCAGGGCATTGATGCTTTCTGATTTCAGCCAATTTAACAGAAAGATGGTTCCGTCACTCTCAAGTTTTGCAACGATGAAGTTATATGATGAAAAGATGCCGCTGCCAGCTGCATTTCATTCTGTTAAGTTAACTAACATTCTTGGTGAGGTTGTAAGTAAGGCAGGCCTTAAACAATTCAGGATAGCAGAGACAGAGAAATATGCACATGTTACATACTTCTTTAATGGGGGAGAGGAACAATCATTTCCAGGTGAGGACCGCCTGCTTGTACCATCACCCAAGGACGTTGCGACATACGATCTCAAGCCTGAGATGAGTGCGTATCAGGTCACTGAAGAGATTGAGAAGAGGATCAGATCAGGCGAATACAGTTTTATTTTAGTCAATTATGCAAATCCTGACATGGTTGGTCATACGGGAGTCCTCAGCGCAGGGATCAAGGCGGTTGAGGTGATAGATGAGTGCCTCGGCCGGGTTCTTTCTGCCTTGAATGATGTAAATGGAATCGCCTGCATTACTTCTGACCATGGAGATGTAGAGCAGATGATTGAATACGAGACAGGTAAACCTCATACTGCCCATACCACAAATTTAGTTCCCTTCATAGTTACAAAAAAAGGGATTCAGCTCAGAGCCGGTACAGGCTTCTTTGCAGACATAGCACCGACAGTTCTTGACCTTATGGGGATTGATAAACCGGCTGATATGACCGGCCGGTCGCTGATAATAAGATGATGGCCGTTTGATTCTTCCAGTCAGACTGCAGAATGAGTCATTCTTGCATGGCACTGGGGCTGCCTTTTCTATCTTATCCCGCCTATTCAGGCAGGGTATTTTTTCTTGACATGGGCATACTATTTAGTTAAAGTGACAGGCATGAAAGAAAAAGAATTTAAACTTTTACTAAAAAATGTTCAGGATGAGAGGTTTGTTCACCATGTGTCAGAACTGGCATATGAGCGTCTTTTTGCTCTATGGCATCTAAGTCCTTCAGTTGGGCGTCAGATGAGCCGGCTTGTCTCAAAGGTGGTGATTGGCCTTTTCTTTATCAGATATTTGTCACATATAAATGACCTTATTGCGAGTGATTCAAAGATAGAAGAGAGGCCCGTATCATCAGATCTTGCTGACAGGGAACTAATTGAAAAGATAGTTAAAAAGCTTGAGAAATCAAACCGGTACAGATCTATGCTGGAGTCGGACATACTGCCGGAACTGATTGATATTATTGAGCATACTAAGACACTTGATTTGAGTGATCTTGTAAAACTCGCACACTCGGGTGACTATTTGGCTACATCGCTGGATGACTTGAAAGAGTCGAATGACCCTGAATATACGTTGTGGCTTGAATCCATCCCTGAATATTATCAAAGAGACGTAGTTTATTTAGGGTTGAAGAAAAGGCGTGTCAATACAGGAAAGAAAAAAGTTAACCCCCTGATACTTGATAAATGGGTCACTAATTTAAACCAACATTCACCTTCGATAAATGCCGTGTTTAAAAATGGGAAAACCATTTCTCTTAAACCATGGATAGCTGAGCGAAGAAGACCATTGCTGGGAAATATCCGCCGTACCATAGAGGCATAGATCTGTTTAACCTCTGATTTAATCTCCAGGATATGGATATCATTAATAAAATAATGGATATAGACTGCTATCTGCAAAGCATTAACGCCAGCAGGTCTTCATCAATGGATGAAGGTGCTATCAGACGTGTAGAATTAAAGCGTAATGTATCCCATAAAGTCAGCTTGCCAAGACGTAAGAGTGACCATTTCTCCATTGCAATAACAGACAGGATTACCTTCAATCCGGATAAAGGACCCTTTAAAATTGAGATTACACTGGGAGCAAATATATCGCTGCTGGAACCTCTCTCTCCTGCAGAGATTGCCAGTCTTATAAAGATTAAAAAAAATATACTTTCTATAATAAACCAGTGTTTGCCGCATTCATCTGCAATAATAGCCCATATTACTGATAAGATGGGTTTTTCTCCTGTTATTTTTTCCCCAAGGATCGCAATGGAAAATATAGAGAATAATGATGAAAGTAGACTTTCCCGTAGATGAACGAAGTAAGAAATTCTTAAGAGAGTTAGAGTCTGACGAAGATGTCGCTGCTATCAATTCTATCCTCCTCTCCAAGAGGGGAGAGGACTTCTATAATTATGCCTCAATAATATGTTTTTGTTTTAAGGAAAAAGACCTGATGGATCTTAACAGCGTTACGACCCTGCCTGAGAAAGTGAAGATATGGGCAAAAAAAAAGATGCTGGAGAATGACGATCTTTTTATGACCTTTTTTAAGCACCTGTTTTCACTCTACTCAAGTTACTCTCAGACAGAAGAGGGGCTTTCGATCCTTGGGAAAAAGCGAAGCCTGTTTCCTGAAGTCTACCTTTATCACAGGATTCGGGAAATATATTCATACAGCAGGAATAACATAGTCCGCAGGGATTGTTATGTTGTAATTAATGACTGGAATACGAGACGTGACAGGTCAAGGGATGAGGGTCAGAAGATAGATGTTGGAGCCTGGGACCCGGACAAAGAGACTGGTCAATGCTATGAATGCAAGGTGAAATTCTATATTAAAGAGAAAGAACACCAGCTTAAATTCCTGGAAGATATCCGTGACCACTCACTTGGCAAGATTCACGTATTCCTCGCAAGTTTTGCGCCCAAGAAGGTCCTTCTGCGTCAACTATTAAACTTCTTCCCGGGCCGTGATTTAAGCAAAATCAATATCTTTGGCATAGATGAACTGAAGAACCTCTGATATTGTTACCCCTCGTCTCCCGCGTCATGCGCAGGAGTTCCCCCAAACCTGTCCCGCTCCTTCTCAATCTGCTCCAATTCTTCACGCCTCTGTTTACATTCAACACAATGGACTGCAAATGGCAGGGCCTTTAACCTCTGCTCGCTTATCTCATTACCGCAGTCTTCGCAAATGCCATAAGTGCCTTCTTCGAGTTTTTTCAATGCATGGTCTATCTTTTCCAGTGTGTCTCTTCTCAGGTCCACCAGAGTAAATCCTGTCTCTTCTGCCAGGTCACTCAGGGCCTTATCTCCTTCATCGAGTACAGCATCTATCTCGCTCCTGTAGTCTTTACCGAGCTGTTGAAATAGTTTGTCCTTAACATCATTCCATATCACCCGTTTTTTCTCCATGAGCATCTTCCTGAGGGCTTCCTGTTTTTTATTTAATATCATAGGTAGTTACCTCCATTAATAATCGTTTATTAGTGTCCAGCAGCATTATCAGCATATCGGATGTTTTCCCTGTGACAGATCCCTGCAAAAAATATCTATTTCTGACAGTTCCTTTTCAATTATCTCTTTGATCTTTCTTGATATTAAAGAGGTAGAAGCCCTGTGTTCAAACAAGACCTGTGCAGATGCAAGTACAGGCTCGCTGACAGGTTTTCCAATCTGACTCGCGAGCCAGATATAGATTTCCTTTATCCCGTCTACACTTTCGTATATAGTATGAGCCATCCTGTGAGTCAGAATATTATATATCTTACCTACATGGCTTACGGCATTCTTTCCGGCCGCTGCCTCTGCAGCGGATGGCCTGTTGAGGGCTATTATGCCATTTACCCTGTTGCCGCGGCCCACCTCACCGGAATCAGCGTCTTCAGCAGATGTTCCGAGGACACTCAGATACATCCCCCCGAGCCCCCTGCCTTCCCTGTCAAGCGTATTAACGAATACTGACACCTTGCTGAAATTACTGCATTTCATCATGACAAAATTTTCAATAGCCTCTGACACATTGCGCTTTCTTTCAAAATAATTATTCTCATCCTGTATATACCTGTCCACAAAAGGTATGGCTATGGTAAGTGTCAGTTCTTTTCCGATCCTGCAGCCCATAATCTTAACGTCCTCGCCAGTCTCAGGGAACCGTTCTTTAAACTCCCTTGAATTAAGATACAACTCACTCTCAAGTACTACTGTTTCAGTCTCAGTTAAGGGAGCATAGCCTACTGCTGCCGAAGTATCATTGGCTGGTAGTACCCTGCCGCCCCTGCTGAATATGTCCTGTAGTTCGGCAGAAGCAGGCTTTAACTCAACCTGGTACCTTACATGTTTGTCAGGGTCAACGAATCTCAGGTTGTCTTTAAACCACTGTTTTGCCGTATTTACTGCAATATCGTTCACCGGAATTTCTATGTCATTCAGGTTAAATGTTGCCCTGTCTCCGAATATAAGCCGCATAGGTTCCAGGACTTTCCCCCCGCCAAATTTTCGTTCAACGCTCCCTGCTACAAGGAGGCCTTTATCTATGTTATGGTGCAGTATGACCCCGCAACGCCTCATATACTCCCTACTCAGGGCTAAGGAGACCTCTTCCATTATGGCATCACATACAGTATCCGGATGACCCAGCCCTTTACGCTCAACTATTTCCACAGCCTGTTCGGCTACTGACAGCCCTCTTAGACGTTCTACTAAAATACCTGTCATATCCAATGCTTTCCTTTGAGCCTTGCTATCACATGTTCAGCCCCGGATTCAGGAGAGACCTTATCTGAGTCAATGATAATGTCGGGTGCAGCCGGTTCTTCATACACGTCCTGTATGCCAGGTACCGTGGAAGTTTTTCCATGTTGTGCCAGCCTGTAAATCCCCTTAGGGTCTCTGTCCATACAGGTCTTAAGGGGGCACCGAATATATATCTCAAGGAACTTTCCAATTGAATTTCGTGCCATTTCCCTGTGAGCCGACCTGTTGGCAGTTGCATCAAAAATAACATTGCCCCCGTTCTTTGTCAGCATCTCCCCTATGAAGACCATAACCTTATAAAACCATTCCCTTTCAGTCACGGAATATGAAGGTTCCGGTGTCAGTATCTTTCGCAGTACATCCGATTCAAGATGCTGAACCTTCGTCTCATACAATTCCTCAAGTCTTCTTATAATTGCCTCTGCCACTGCAGTCTTACCGGAAGCCGGAAGTCCTGTAAGCCATATTGCAAAACCTTCGTTAATCAAATAAGTCGCCTCCCTGTCCCTGTCACTTACGCTGTTATTCTGAACTTGCTTCAGAATCTCCTGACCAGTTGTCATTATTCAAGATAATCATTTACCCGCTCTGGCCTGAACTCATCCTCTTCAAGCATTTTATCAATTAAATTAAACACCTTCCTCCGCTGGTCAAAAGGCAATGTAGGATACCACAAAGGGTTTCCAATTACCAGACCGCGCCATATCAAAAATGGCTGTATGACCTTTGTCATCTCTCTGTCGCCGGTGCCGTTAAAGTAGGTCTCCCAGAATACATTAAAGAGCCTCTCAAATGCCCCCTCCAGCCTTCCATGTCGTTGAATTGAAAAAAATATGTAGTTAATGGCCAATGTAGCCACATCATCCGCAGGTTCACCCCACTCCCCCCTTGCCCTGTCGAGTATCGTGTAATCCGTCCCCTCCCGAAAGAGAATATTCCACGGGTGAAAGTCGCCGTGCACCTGGCATAATCGGTGTCCCATGCCCTTTATCGTCCATCTCCAGCGGACGCAGCCTTCTTCAATCCTTTGAAGCAGGTCTTCAGTGATAAACTCATAGCCGGTCTCGTAATTGTCAATAAGACCCATTATGCACTCTCCATGACCTATCAGATCCCTGATCCTTCGGGTATAAATATGGGGTGCATTCATCTTTACTTTGTGAATTGATACCAGATATTGAGCAAGCGCCTTTACCCTGTCTTCATCATAAGATTCGAGCGTCCCGGTGTTCAAAAGCCGTTCTAAATCCCTGTTGTACCCCGTGCCCTCAGAAAACTCAGTTACAATAAAGAATTCCTCAGCCTCGCCATTAGAGATAATCCTGCCGTCAGGTGTAAAAGCCCCTACATCTATAGACCGTACATGTTGCGGCAAATTATTGAATGCAGAATGGTTCCATAATAAGCACTGTGCCCTGTCAGAAAAATGGTCATGACCGAATGAGTTGGGAGACATGGTCTCCAGCACCACGCTTTTTTCATCATCGTTCACAGAAAACCTAATGAGGTATGGAATCCCGTAGCCAAAACCCTTAAGCTCCTCTGTCTCTGCCTTCCCTATTTCCGTCATGGATGATATACGAGCATAACCCTTGTAGAGAGTGGAGAGATATAGCTCTAAGTTTTCTTTTATTAAGGCATGCATTTTCCCTTTCCCCGAATTTTTCGCAAATAATACCACTTGTCAGGGAGAATAACAATCTTTGTTTGATAAGAATCAGCGGAAAGAGATATAATCCATACAGCCATGGCACTTATCAGTCTTCATGAAATCTCCGTCACCTTCGGCGGCCCGCTCTTGTTCGATGAGTTAACCTTGAATCTGGAAGCAGGGGAACGTGTGGCCCTTTTGGGACGCAACGGTACAGGCAAGACGACGCTAATGAAGGTGATAGCCGGACAGATGGGTGTAGACAGCGGAAAGATTATCCGACAGCAGGGCGTTGAAATTACGCACCTGCCGCAGGAAATTCCGGCGGATATAGCCGGAAGCGTTTTTGATGTTGTTGCATCAGGATTAGGAAATCGCGGAGAACTCATCAGAGATTATCATCATGTAAGCCATCAGTTGCGCACTGATCATTCACCGGAGCTTATGCGAAAGCTTGCTCGGCTGCAGACGGAAATAGATCATACGCGCGGCTGGGAAATCAATAATCAGGTGGAATATGTTATTGCCCGGATGAAGCTTGACGCAGAATCTGACTTCATGGATCTGTCAGGAGGGCAGAAGCGGCGTACACTTCTGGCTAAGGCGCTGGTTTTAAATCCAGGGATTCTTCTTCTGGATGAGCCGACCAATCATCTTGATATTGATTCCATTAACTGGCTGGAGGGGTTTCTGAAGAATTATCCGGGGACGCTGCTGCTGGTGACTCATGACCGTATGTTTATGCGTAATATAGCCACTCGAATTATCGAGCTTGACCGGGGAAGGCTTTTTAGCTGGAGCTGTGATTATGAAACATTTTTGATCCGCAAACAAAATGCCCTCGAAAACGAGGCTGTAAGACAGGCGGAATTTGACAGGGTCCTGGCAGAGGGTGAAGTCTGGATACGCAAAGGGGTCAAGGCCCGACGTACCCGCAATGAGGGTATGGTAAAGGCAGTGGAGCGGATGCGGGAAGAGAAAAAGGCCCAGCGTAAAGAGATCGGACAGGTCAATATGCGGGCTCAGGAGGCAGATATCTCCGGGAATCTGGTTATTAAAGTTTCCCATCTCGGGTATAGTTACGGAGATAAATGTATTATCAGGGATTTTTCAACACAAATCATGCGAGGAGATAAGATAGGTCTCATCGGTCCCAACGGAGCCGGCAAGACTACACTCTTGCGTCTGCTCCTTGGGGAGATGACACCTGCCAAAGGCAAGGTGCGGCTTGGGACCAACCTCGAGATCGCATATTACGACCAGTTACGTGAACAGCTGGATGAAGAAAAGACGGTAATAGAAAACGTCTGCGGCAAAGGCGATACGGTAACTATTAATGGCAAGCCGCGCCATATTATAGGATACATGCAGGATTTTCTGTTTTCTCCTGAGCGGACCAGAACACCGGTTAAGGTTCTTTCGGGCGGCGAGCGCAATCGCCTGTTCCTTGCCCGGCTTTTTACCAGGCCTTCCAATGTACTTGTAATGGATGAGCCGACTAACGATTTGGATATCGAGACACTGGAGCTGCTGGAAGAACTCCTGGTTGAATATTCCGGGACGCTTCTTTTAGTCAGCCACGACAGGGCTTTTCTTAATAATGTGGTCACAAGCACCATGGTTCTGGAAGGTGACGGGATTGTCAATGAATATCCCGGTGGTTATGATGACTGGCTCTCGCAGAAAAGGCCGGCAATAACAGAATCAATGCCAAAGGCCAGGGAGCAAAAAGCAGAAGATGTTGCAAGAAATGAAAAAAAACGACCTTTGAAACTCTCCTTTAAAGAAGAAAAGGAGCTGGCATCTTTGCCGGAAGAAATTGAGAAGCTTGAAAGTGCCCGGGACGAGATTTTCTCGCTAATGTCGGATGCGGGATATTTTAAGAAGACACCTGAGGAGATGAGTGAGGCAAAATCAAGACTCGATGCGATTGAAGACGGACTCGTATCTGCATACGAACGGTGGGAATATCTGGAGGAGTTGAGGAAGAGGGTGGGGTTATAATTCAGTCGTCGTCATTATCGTCATCATTGTCATCATGAACTGTAGTATCTCCAACCTTGTCCGGCCCGTTAATCTGGAAGTCTGACCGGATCTCACTGTGCCGGATATGACCGCCAAGATAGGCAGTATAGGCAAACAGGGTCATGACGATGAATGTAAATATCAGCATCCCAGCCTGAAAAGATCCCGGGAACATAGGCCTGTTCCTGTATATTATAAGGCCGATAATGGAAAGCAGTCCAAGCGCTTCCATGGTGATAAAAGAAATCAAGGCGATAGTTTCATGCTCCTCAATATAAGACTCTGAAACCCCCGCAAGTTTCTCAATGATCTCCTCCGTAGGCTCCCCTGATAAAAAAACAGGGATGGCGGAAATTGCGATAAAGAGAATAAACCAGTATGACACCCTTTGCCATTTCTTATCCATTGTCAGAAAGGCAATTAACAACAGTATACCGCTGAAGATTATTCCTATGACCGGAATGTGTGTCAGGGCTACGTGAATATGGGGTGCGTTCATAAGTCTCCTTTAATGGATTATTATTTTTATCTGTTTTGCTGGTGTCAAAATTATCAGGATAACATTCTATTGTCAAATGGAATTCGACATATCCAATTAATCTTTACCCAGAACCTGTTTCAATCCTTGTTTTAATGGACTCTTCGTAACTACAGGATCAGGTATTAAGGACATTTACACCGGAGGAAATGTTTCAATCCTTGTTTTAATGGACTCCTCGTAACTACGGATCAGGTATTAAGGACATTTACACCGGAGGAGATGTTTCAATCCTTGTTTTAATGGACTCTTCGTAACTACCAGCACCGGTGCAGATAAAACTGGTCAGCTAACAATGTTTCAATCCTTGTTTTAATGGACTCTTCGTAACTACTGATGGCACATGGAATATAGACGGGAATACAGGAGGAGTTTCAATCCTTGTTTTAATGGACTCCTCGTAACTACAAGTTTGTTGGCATTGGCAAAGCAATTCAATGTCAGGTTTCAATCCTTGTTTTAATGGACTCCTCGTAACTACGTTAAAACGACAGACCTTGACAATACGGCTACAGTTGGTTTCAATCCTTGTTTTAATGGACTCCTCGTAACTACTGCCGTGATAGCACATCCTCCCGCTACCCGAACTGGTTTCAATCCTTGTTTTAATGGACTCCTCGTAACTACCTGGTGGTGAATTAGTTTATGCACCTACTATAAACAGGTTTCAATCCTTGTTTTAATGGACTCCTCGTAACTACTTGGCATTGCGCATATCAGCCACTTGCTGCTGGAAGTGTTTCAATCCTTGTTTTAATGGACTCCTCGTAACTACCACTCGGCGTTTGTAAGGGAGCTACAGCCGTATTTGTTTCAATCCTTGTTTTAATGGACTCCTCGTAACTACCTCAGGACACCTAATCCGGACACAGACTTTTATGGTTTCAATCCTTGTTTTAATGGACTCCTCGTAACTACTTGACAGAGAATGTCGGAAAATTCACGGTTAAATGTTTCAATCCTTGTTTTAATGGACTCCTCGTAACTACTTATCCGGCGTCGTATACTTTTTTGCCATATCCCAAGTTTCAATCCTTGTTTTAATGGACTCCTCGTAACTACGATAGAGGCAATTATCCGCAATATAGTAGAGTAGAAGTTTCAATCCTTGTTTTAATGGACTCCTCGTAACTACTACCGTCGAAAACCTACGCCATAGTAGCGTAGTCGGTTTCAATCCTTGTTTTAATGGACTCCTCGTAACTACGCCGTCAAACGACACGATATCATGGTCTATGCCAAGTTTCAATCCTTGTTTTAATGGACTCCTCGTAACTACACCGCGACAGGTCCAGGGCGACCTTATTGGCTCGATGTTTCAATCCTTGTTTTAATGGACTCCTCGTAACTACATTTTCCCGTTATGGTGGTTCCGGTATCGAAATGAAGTTTCAATCCTTGTTTTAATGGACTCCTCGTAACTACCCGTTGTCGTCTTGGCAATATCTGCACCTAAAGCTTGTTTCAATCCTTGTTTTAATGGACTCCTCGTAACTACCAATCGGTCTTTGAAGACTTACATAGTCTTATGGGAGGTTTCAATCCTTGTTTTAATGGACTCCTCGTAACTACCGCAATTTCCCTTCATCCTGTTTATTCAAGCCATGATCTTCCCAATTTACTCTGCCTCGTTTTCTCACTTCCACTCCCCCAAAACTCCTAAAACGACCACTTCCTCACCCCCTTTACATTCATAGACCATCAAATAACCCAATCAACCTGAGAACTTCCGCTTACCTGCTACTTAAACACAAATATTTCTATAACAACAGTCAGCACACCGGTTTTGCCATGAGGACTTTTTGGGATAGTATCCCATCAAAATTACCCGGAATATCTCATCAACCACACTAACAGCATACTCAAAATCCTCAGGCTTGTAAATGATCTCTTTCAAGTTCGTACCATCCCTTGCATAACAGATATAGCCCCGAAATACCGGCCGATCATAGATCTCTTTAATAAGCATCGCATATAGTATTGATTGAACCTTGTGTGTCACAAAAAGGTAATCACGATATTCGGTATATTTATAATCCAGTGGGGCCATGCTCCCATCAGAGAGTGTCAGCACTTCATCTATGACGCCTCTTATCCTCAGGACAGGAGATGCCACATATACAGAAAGTTCCTTATCTGTACAGCCTATCTTTTTCCTCAGATACTCTCTATTTTCCTTTTCCTTCCTGGAGTGCAGTTCCCTACCTTTCATTACTTTGTATCTTAACTCTTCATGCTGAGGAATGTTCAGACAATTCATGAAATAGGTAAACCGTGGACAAAAGAGATGCTCAATCACCTCTGATGGCGTAATCATTACTGTAGTTTCAGTATCCATATCAGGTGCTAAAAGAATTTTGCCAGAAGTTCTGCAGACACTAATTTCTTATCAAAGGCTTGCCCGAGTAATTTTACCTTTTTAAAGTCATCCTCACAGAGGGGAAAGATATATAGAGAATCCACATCGCAATTTATTAAATCTTCGCACATGATCCTAAGTTCATCAATCTGATTTCTGTTCAGCGTCCCGAGAAACGCCGACTTTTGCACCCTGTAAAGCCCCTTTCCCTTACAGGCCTTTGCTACCCGGTTCCGCGCCTTATCTTCTACAATGTCATATAAAACCCACAACAGGGTTTCGTTAGCTGCCAACATGCACCTCCTTTGATAGTCACACTATGCATCTTTTATCAGACTATTGGCAATCCTGTGACATTCAAACTGCATGACATCCTCCCGCTTAATATTTCTGCCGCAATAGCGGATAGACTCATCCAGGAATTTGCTAAGGGACTCGATAAGTACAGCCTTGCCATCCTTGTTGAGGGTAAAGCCATTTTTAAGTTTATCAAATTGCTCCTGCTTTACCTTTCTACCTGCAAAGAGATTGATGACCGTCTCATCCGCCCAGATGCGGAAGTTTTCGATCAGGTCAAAGACAAGAGATTTTTTGTTATAGTGGTCTGTATGGATGATCCCCACATAGGGATCAAGCCCTGCGATAATACATGCCTTCTCTACCTTTGAATAGAGAACGCCATAGGAATAGTTCAGGAGGGCATTGAACTCGTCTTTTGCAGGATTCCGGCTGCGGCCGTCAAACCTGTACCTGTCCGGCATAAGGAAACTCAGACATTCAAAATACATCCTGCCTCCGCTCCCCTCAATTCCCATGATTGTCCCGCGCCGATCGTCTATGGTCCCGGAAATATTATCAAGACTGCTGCGGCAATTCTCCAGCTTTTCGATATAGGCAGTAATCTCCGCTGATTTCTGTGTCCTTGTATTCCTCAGCCTCTTTAAGAGTTCTATCTGATTGTCAAATTTATTCCTTACCCAGGAAACCGCGAGCTTCAAACCATCTTCAATCCCTGCAATCTCAAGCTGCCTTCTTCTGATCAGTGTCGTACTCCCAAGTTTGCTATGCCACACCCGGCCAAAGGGATCCCCAAACTCATCGAGAAAGATAATATCAATATTGTGGTCCATAGCCAGCTTAATGGCGTCCGTAGTTATATAAGCCGCTGTGGTAATCATGATAGAGGAGACCTTTTTAACGGAGACCTCAAAGACCTGATCATCCTTTCTTACCTTGAAACAGTCCCCGTTCTTCTGGAGGTATGAACCGTATGTATTAATGACCAATTGCATAAAAGTGTGGTTAACGCCGATGTCCAACTGCCTCAGTTGGTGTATCTATTTTATTTTTTGTCTTACAAACTCCATGAATCCGCGGAAACCCTCAATCGGAGTTAATGGGAATGGTGATACCTCTACAGAAGCATGGGCGCTGTTATGAAAATGATATGGAAATGTGGATACCGATTCTGCAATCCTCTTGATGTCCTCGATTGCGGTCATTATAGATCCTCTAAGATTTTCTTTATCTTTTCTCGTTCCGCTTCGAGGTTATCAAAGATAAAATAATCATCATAGGCGTAGGATTCTCTGATAAATCCTGCCTTTACCTTTGAGTCCAATTCAAACACATCCTTGACACCATACTTTTTCGTTAACAGAAAAATATCTGCTTCCAATTTTGAGAGCCGTTTTTCGAGATAGGTCTTCAGGCTTTCTGTTAAAAGTTCCTTGGGCTTCATGTGAAGTTCTTTTGCAAACGCGTCTATATTTGCCATATTCTCACCTCTTTGAAATATTATACTCTAAAACAGTGCTAACGATTTAGGCAAATTAATTTTAATTTCAGAGTTTAAGTCTTCTTTTCGATCTTCTTAGTCCCTTACTCTTCTAATAACTGTACCGAATCCTCTGGACACAGACTTCCCGATGCCCCAGTAGTCGGGGATTTCAAAGTTGACGGAGAAGGTGCCGAGAAAGCCGAGCATTCGGGTGCCTTTCAAAGATGTTTGCACGTCCCTGAGATTGCCGATATTTGCCTCAATGGGCTCAGGCACAGTATAACCAAGACTCTTTGACATGGAAATAATATTGCCGATTAGAACCCTCTGTAGAAGTTCCTTCCTCTTTGTCCAACTCCCAAGCCTCTGATATTTGTCATAGTTCTTTTCATTCAGGGCGAGCCAGGGGGTGAGGAAGGAATAGGGTTGTTGGTCCTTTGTAACTCCTAAATATATCTCGATTTCAATCCCCGATTTTTCAATGATTCTATAAGTTTCTCTAATCAGCGATAGTACTGATAACGTTGATTCAATATGCTTTACGGTATCCACACCTTCTTCAATACCAATAATCAAGGCATAGCCATTAATTACGTGGTACTGGACTCTCGGGAAAGTATATATTAAAGATGCATCTGATACATGATTATGTAAAAGACTCAGTTCCGGAAATCGCTTGCCAATAAATCCGCGCAGGCTTACCGCTTGAGTCTCTAAAGGTCTATCGGTCTTGATTATGAGTTTATAACTCGTAAGTTTCATAAATTATATTATCAGCGAAGATCCTTGTCTCACGGCTTCAGTCTTTGAAGTCTGCTGAATAGATAGTGCCGCAACAAATATTCGTTGCCTAAACTTTCTGATCTCTAATACATCTTCGACCAGTGCTTGATCAACAACAGGATATGGAAGCATAGGAATAGGCATGCCCATTAAAACTTTGCTCACAAGAGGGTCGACAGGATGATCGCAATACTTCTTTTTATCTTTGCCAACAACTTTATAAGACTTATCAATTTCAAATAGAGCCATTCCTCTAAAACTGCCCAGCCGTATGAGTCTTGGGAATTTATCAGGCTGAAAATTGGAGTAAAGATAGCCATCAAATACTGATTCCGGTGCTAAGGAATATATCCGATATGCCTTGAGAACTTCATTCTTGCCAACCGCCACTCCGTTTATCTTTGCAGCACCATAACCAACCTGAATATTCTTATCCCCATCACCTTTGACTATCTCAGTATAGTAAGTCGGCGTTCCTTTCAGTCGTGCTGGTGTTGTATAGAAGTTCTCATCTATCCATGAAGTTTCATACCGAGGATTATTTCTTCCACCGTTCTCATCAGTCATGAAATACGGTTGATCTTCTCGGCCTTTTCCCATTGCCCATGTCAGAGCATGATTTAGAGCAGTAGCGTGAAGATAGGGGGGCGCAAATGCACCACTTATACCCTCACGTGCAAAGAAAAGGGGATCGATTAGTTTAACGTTGTATGAATACAATTCCATCAACTTCCTCCGGCAAGCGAATTGATTAGCCCCTTTACCTGAGTATTTAATGTACTATACGCATTATTGACGGGTGGTATGAGTTGATCGTCTGGCAACCCTGTAAAAGAAGGTTGTACTATATTCGATAACGTTAAATATACACTCAAAGCTTCCCTGTCTGAAAGGTGATATCCTTCAATTTCTGCCTTCACTCTTCCCCATTCAACACTTCTGGCACCTATGCGGGAAAGTCTGTTAATGTTATCAGTCAAAACGGACACCGTTTCAGGAGTAGGATCTTTCAGAGAAATGACCCCACGAAACATGGTTTCCTTTGGTACCGTGAGAATGCTCATAAGCGCTTGACCTGTTGTTAAATCCTGCTCTCTCACAGCATTTGCCGTATATGGAGTAATATCTCCGACCGTGTTTTCGGAGATAAAAGTCTCTCCGTAAACACGGGAGAGAATGTTATACTGAACACTTGCAGAGCTTGTCTCTCCCGTTCCACCAAATAGGAAACATGTTGGACATTTCATACACAAATCATCTTTCAAAGCACAGTTAGGCTCAATGCCCAAGCCTCTCTGTTTTTCTAAAACAAGACGCCGCAGTTTTCCTTTAATCTTCCTCCATGGGATTATGAAACGATTACCCAATTCCTTATATTTGAAGGTTAGGACTTCCTCCGGCTCGTTACTGCGGATTATTGCTTCATCCAGTAAAGTAATCCTGACTGGCATCTGAAGATAAACTCCTGTAGATAGTAATGTGGGTTGATTAAGCAGATTCATTTTTTATTACCTCCTTCAAGTTATCATATCTTTTCACAATGTATATGGCTGAACGCAATCCATTCTTCGCCTGAATAAATTTGGTAATGTTGGCATTTCTCAGTTCTGCATAACGCAGGAAAATCTTTCTTGCTTCGACTGCAAAAGTCTCAAGGTCTTTTATATCTATTGTTGCCTTTGACCCCTCCTTTGTCTTGTCACTACTGATATCCTCTTTTAAAGCTGAAAGAAATTTTGCAAAGGCCTCTTCAAAATCATCACCTTGTAACAAAGCATTCAAAACCCTGTCAACAGGCTTTGTAACAACATACTTTGAGCCTCCCGTACGCCATGATTCATAATCTTTGGTACTCCAAAAGAACTTTGGAACCCATTCAGCAAAGAACGCCGCATCAGTTAAAATTTCTTTCATAGTATACACACCTCCTTTTATATGAGCTATATTCAGACTTGACCGGATTAAGAAAATAATTACCTTTTCGAAAACATCCTTTTTTAGTTTTGCATCTTCAAGTTTAGAAAGCACAACAGACGGGCTTCTTTCCAGCAAATCCTGGGCAAAGACATACTTATTATTCTTATCAATCGTGCCGGCAAGTATGACATTGACAAGTCCTTCATAGTAGAGGGTGTGCCAATCTGCTTTCCGCTTCTCAAATACTTTTTCCCCAAAAAGCCCTTCCTGTTCTTCAAGCCCCATATGAACGTCCAATCCAAGCATATTCAGTAGGGCATAGAAAGCAAGATACTTTGCGCGAAGGTCTTTAGGACTTGCATCGTTGTCAACCCGTTCTATTGGAAATAAAGTTCCTCTCTCTGTATGTAGAGGTATCTGAGTGATGGTCTGTTTATATTTATTCTGAATTGGTATCATGAAATGTGACGGTAAAGGCAGATCAGAAAACTCTGTCTCAGATAAATGTTTTATTTCCCTTACATTAGTCAAACTCTGGCGTAAGCGATCAATTCTTGTTCTGAGATCACCATAAAGTTGCCATAACTCGGGAATCCTTGAGGCAGCCCTGACATAAACCTGAGATTTATTGGCGCTCAAATCCCTTCTCTCTTGGGTAACATCGAAGATACATAAAGGACATACAATACGCGGCGCATCAGATTCTGCACGTGGATTGACTTGAGAGAATCCGCTACTCTTGGGAAAATTCAGGGAAGCTGTTGCTATAGTGGGTACAGGGAAACCACATTGTTCACATAACGCATTAGCCGGTCGCCTTGATGCCTTATAATTCTTGTATCTCTGAAAAATATCCTTAGTAAATCCCACAAAATCGATTTCTTCCTCCATGGAAATAATATTTGAGATACTGTTTTCTAACATTGAGCCTTCAGTATCCGGAAACCACTTTTGGGCAGTACGTAAAAGAACATCAAATAATTCATCTGAGGTCATCTCTCTCAAATATTTTCCCTCAGCAAGATCGCTATCACTCAATATCTCACCAAAAGTCACATTGTTGAATATATCAACAATTAGAGCATTTGTAGGCGACCATTCCTTTTGAGCATTCTGTCTTTTATTCCATTTATCCTTTGCCTGTGTAATACCGTTGGTTCCTCCTGCTTTAGCAAGTATATCGAGAATGGGTAAATCTTTCTTTATCTTATGCGTCAACTTGCCTGAATTCTTGTACATGTCCATTACTGTCCTAAAAAATAAAACAGGACCCGATTCTATATCCCCGAGCTTTTCCTCATAGAAGTTTTCTCTTGATTTCAAAAATCCATACGGGTCATCTTTTGCTTTACCTGACAGTATTTCATATCGCATATATTTATTCTGAATCGAAACACCCTCAAAAGACCTTTTGATAAGCTGGTCAACAAAGTCATCAACTATGGCTCTCTTGTTTGGAATAATGGAGGCTGTGTCGCCTATGAATAGTACGCTATCATCAAGAATCGTAAGAATCTCCCAGCCATTGGCACGATACTTTTCTGTTGCTTCCTGCAAAAGGTGATATGTGCTTGGTGAGGGGAATCTTCCTACACTGAATACAGTTAATCTGTTGACACTTTCAAGTCCATTTTGTATCTGCCTAATCGTAGCCATGTCAAGCCGTTCCATCGAAGATAACCAATCAGCATAGCGCACAACCTCAGCATAGATACCAAAAGCTGCTGTCTGCGCCTCTTTTTGCTGATCTTCAGAAATGTGATGGTGCAGGGCAAATTCCCATATTTTATCTATATCCATTTCTTCAATATGGAGCAGGCCATCGGAAATGAACGGAATAAGGTAGCCTCTTATTTCTTCTTTAGTGGCAGTATGCTTTAATGTTCCCTGTCTTTCTCCAGTCAGTATTTCCTGGCTTTTTGACCTCATCTTCCCAATATCGTGAATAAGAGCAGCGATTTCCAAAAGCAACCGATCGCGATCTGTAAATCTCGGTATACGATCCGCCAGTTTTGAAAGAATTGACCACACGGCGAAGGAATGAAGCCATAATACTTCTCCGTGGCTTTTGGCCAGATATTCAAATTGGGGACGCAGTATTTTCTTAACTTGTTCTATAGTTAGAACTGACTTTTGACTCATGCCGTTATATCTCCACGATCAAAATAATAAGATTTTCCTGAACTATTGAGGCGAACAATTAATTCATTATCAGTCAATTCAGTTATCACGTTTTCGTATTCTGACTTTAACCGTCCGCTAACTACGCCCCAAAATGGGAAAATACTATCTCTTATTAAAATGTCGTCAATTGTTTCAGTGGACAATCTGAAGTCATCTCTTAACAGTTCTTTCTTTTGTCTATAGTCGAGCCTCTGCCAGTTTGTTACAAAATTATCATCTATGTCAAACATGGAAAAAATAGCTTGGGAGTAAGGCATTACCAAGCCATCAATCTTGTCAATTACAAGAAATGGGTAACTGTCACCTCTGAACATTTCACCTGAGACCATAGACCCCATACTTTCCCGCAAAGCAGGTCGCAATACATCTTGCTCCAATTCAGTGCGGGAAAGACTTACTTTGTCTTTCAAAAAAGGCGAAAGGCGCTTCCTGGTTAATAAAACAGCCTCTCCATCCATTAACCTACCGACACGCCCAATCCTCTGGACCGCAGAAGTCCAGTAGGAAGCTTCTGTAATAAGACTTCTTAGTGGCATTTCCACTCCAACTTCAACTGATGCAGTTCCAAGAATTACAGTTTTCTCACCAAACTTCAATTGATCTTTCTTCATTCCGCTATATTCCAAAATGTGTAATTGCCTGCCAAACTCTTTCTCTAAAACTGGCTTCAAATGCCTCAACCTGAAAACAGAATCGAATATCACTGCAACTGGTGGTTTAAGAAGCGAAGGCAAATATTTTCTCAGTTGGTTAAGCATGACATCTGTCTTAGTATATTTGCATTCTTCAATATGCAACTGCAATGGATAATTGAATATCCTGTCACTTTCACCACCCACTGAATTACTAAATTCAATAACCTCATTTGGGTAAGATTGCCAAAGGTTTTGTATAGCTTCGTTTGAAGTTGGAGTTGCAGACAGAAAAATCACTTTGTCCGCAACTGATTCTATCAGCCATTTAATTAGAGGTACAAAATTTGCCAATTTTGTATAAAGATGAAATTCATCGAAGACTACGATGGCTTTATTTAACAAAGTCTCAAGCCGTTGTGAGCCACGATACCAGCCTTCCTTGATAATATGCAATACATCAGGTGTCGTTACAATAATGTTTCGCGCCGAAGAGAATTGATGACTTCTGAGGACGGAATGAATAAGTTCGCTTTTGTCAAGGCGCGATATGTCAGGCTGAGCTTTTAAGAATCGAACAAGGGAATCAGAAGAGTATTCAAATAGCGTGATACCTCTGCTCATTTCAGGTTCATCAGGCCAGTATTTGACATTCTTAAACTCCTTCTTGAGTGCATTGACTTGTGCACTCATAAGTATTTTAGTTGGATACGTTAAAATAATCGGGCGACCAGCTAAATGCTCATCTTCCACAATACGGCGGATAATGTAACTCTTACCTGCTCCAACAGGGGCCTCGACTGAGAGCAGGCGGGCATTTGAACGCAAAGC
Source organism: uncultured Nitrospiraceae bacterium (assembly GCA_964611625.1). GTDB lineage: Bacteria > Nitrospirota > 9FT-COMBO-42-15 > HDB-SIOI813 > HDB-SIOI813 > RBG-16-43-11. The sequence goes on from CAZTAM010000001.1 coordinate 529,051, forward strand.
GTCTAAGGTAGACTTTTGAAATGGTCTAAGACCGTTGTGTTCTTTAACAGTTCGTAATAGTATTGAGAGCATTTGTTTTTCTTTTAAATATAAAACAACTACCCATTTGATGTGAATTCCCCCAAAATCCGCACCCTCACCGCCCGGCCATCGTTTAATTGCAAAACATTCTCACAGGTTATCCATATCTCTGTTTTCCCAATGTGCATCTCTTATAATTTCTTTTTACCTAAAATACACCGATTTCACCTGCCCCTTCATCGCTTCCCATCAAGGGAGGAGGAAACGGCCCTGTCACTGTTGAAAACACTTGAGAGCACAAGTATGCAACTTGATGTTCCAAAATGGAATATCAAGTTCTTGAATTACTCCTGAGTTAATTGGAACATAAAGTCATTTGGAAATCGGTCAGAATTTCTTTAAACTGCCTTGTTAGGATTTGTAGTCATTACACCATAAAGCATTGCAGGGTCCCTGTCATACCATAACCTTTTTGCTCCGGATGATAAGTACTTTACTCTCAATAATCTGCCGGGGAATAATTTCTGTATCTTTCATGGTAACTCCTTCAAATTCTATAAAAATCTATTACTTCTTAACGTATGGCTAAGCTTATGGTTTCCTCTTTCATATTTCAACTGAGCCTCTTATATCGTAGTACACGTTCTCTCACCCGGAAGCCAATTTTCTTTTCCCTTGGCTCAAGCGGCGCCATAATTTGGCGAATTGCATCAAAGACGATCTTGAACTGTGCATCATATTTCTTTTCCATTGGTGCTTCCTCCTGAAAAACAAACTGCCGTCAATGACTGCACATTACTGCAGCCAGAATTTGTTATTGAAAGCCAGCACATTATAGCAGGAAATTGTCTTTCGGGATAGTATTATATGGGGTGGATTGCACATGATTACCTGTTGCCTTTCCTCCTTTCGTAGACTATAATCTTTAAGATGAATTCTTATGTTTCTGTAAGAAAAGTCCTCACTTACACGCTCCTCCTGAACATGATTGCTGCCCTTGCCAAACTGGTATATGGTTATTTATCAGGCTCTCTAAGTATGGTTGCAGATGGTTATCATTCATTCTTTGACGGTACATCGAATGTCATTGGGCTTGTTGGCATCTGGCTTGCCTATAACCCTCCTGATAAGGATCACCCATATGGACACAAGAAATACGAGACACTGGCTTCACTTGGCATATCTATCCTCCTGTTTCTAACATGTTATCACGTACTGCGGGATTCATATGTGAGGTTTATGGACTCGACGACCCCGCATGTTACTGTCTTCAGCTTTTTAGTAATCCTCGTTACAATGGGGATAAACATATTTGTAATGATGTGGGAGCGTTCAAAAGGCAAAGAGCTTAAGAGTGAGATACTAATTTCTGATGCCTTGCACACGAGGAGTGACATTTTTGCCTCTATTGCTGTTTTAATCAGCCTCGCCGCGGTATCTCTCGGACTGCCAGTGATAGACCCTATAGCGGCCTTTTTTATAGCCATTTTGATTGGCTGGACAGGATATCAAATACTGCTTGAGTCTGCAAAGGTATTAAGTGACTATTTCAGAATAAACCCCAAACTTATCAGGGAGGTAGCTATAGGCGTTGATGGCGTAACGGAGTGTCATGACATACGGACGCGCGGTACTCCGACCGATGTCTTCGTAGATTTAAGACTTCATGTTCCATCAGATATGGGTATATCAGAGGCTCACGAGTTGGCGCATAAGGTGGAAGGACAGATAAAAAAGGAGTTTATGGAAGTGACTGAGGTCATTGTACATATAGAGCCGGCAGGAAAGTTAGCCGGGAGTGTAAGCGAGAAGTAGGAATCAGGTATAAGATGTAATTAAGGAGGTGGTTATGGGTACTGTAAAAAGGCCGGTAATAGGCATTACAATGGGAGATCCCGCTGGTATCGGACCGGAGATAATCGTAAAGGCTATTCTCGAATATGATATTAACAAGATATGCCGCCCTGTGGTTATTGGTGATGCCGAGGTCATAAGGAAAATCCTGAAGACTTGCAGGCTAAGTGCAGAGATAAAGAAGATTGAAAAGATAGGGCCTGTACCCGAAGGCAGCGGAAAGATTGAAATAATTGATTTACACAATGTTGATATAAAGGGACTAAAGTACGGTGTACCTGGAAAGACCTGTGGTTCTGCTGCTGTATCGAGCATAAAAAAGGCAGTAGAGCTTGCAATCGCCAGGAAGATAGATGCTATTACCACTGCACCGATAAACAAGGAAATCATAAATGCAGCAGGTTTTCAGTATCCGGGACATACTGAACTCCTGGCTGAACTGGCTGGAACGAGGGATTTTGGTCTTATGATGGTTGGCGGCGGCCTGCGTGTAATCCTCGTTACGAGACACATGGCATTGAAAGACGTATTCAGGCACATTAAGAAAGACAGTGTGCTTAGAACAATCCGTCTGGCTCATAAAGCTATGGGTTATTTCCAGACAAAGACCCCGAGGATTGCAGTAGCTGCCCTTAATCCGCATGCCGGTGAAGGTCGATTGTTTGGTACAGAAGAATGGGATGAGATCATGCCTGCAATAATTGAGGCTCGGGGAGAGGGGCTGGATGTAAGCGATCCTCTTCCGGCAGATACCTTGTTCCATAAGGCAAAAGAACGTTACTATGATATAGTAGTAGCGATGTATCATGACCAGGGATTGATACCATTAAAGCTTCTTGCCTTTGGAAAGGCTGTTAATGTCACAGTTGGCCTTCCTTTTATCAGGACTTCTGTAGACCATGGTACAGCATATGACATCGCCGGAAAAGACTGTGCAGATCCGGGGAGTTTGATCGAGGCTTTAAAGATGGCAGTAGAAATGGTGGGATTTACGCATGCATAATGACGACAATAATAATAACAAGCAGAATCATAAGAGTGGACGACCGGGACGTCCGAAGAAGCATCTCGGACAGCACTTCCTGCAGAGCCCTGAAATAATATCCAGGATAGTAGAGACTGCGGATGTTCATAAGGAAGATGTAATTGTTGAGATAGGACCGGGCAGGGGGGCGCTTACTTTCAAGCTTGCAGAAATAGCGTCTGAGGTTATTGCCATTGAGATAGACAAGGAGATAGTTGAAAATCTTAAAGCCCGTTCAGTGTCATATCCTGGCCTTACGATAGTGGAGGCAGACGCACTTCAATTTCCCTATCATCAGATCGGCACAAGATTCAAGGTTGTGGCTAACCTGCCATATTATATGTCCACTCCGATCCTTTTCCGCCTTATCGAACTGAGTGACATGGTTTCTTCAATGACGATTATGCTGCAGAAGGAAGTTGCAGAACGTGTTGTAGCAGCGCCAGGCAGTAAAGACTACGGGATATTATCCATTGCCGTTCAGTTTTATGCAGTTCCTGAGATCGCTTTCAATGTTTCGCGCAAGATGTTTTACCCTGAACCAAAAATCGACTCTTCAGTCCTGAAGATTGTGCCGAGGGAAAAAGTTGCCGTAGCCGTAAGAAATGAAGCGCTTTTCTGGGGGCTTATCAAGTCAGCGTTCTATTATAGAAGAAAGACATTACTCAACTCGCTCTCTTTGTCAGGTCACAGTAAGGAGATCATAAAAAGTGTCCTTGGGCAGCTGGGGATAGACCATAGTATTCGACCTGAGGATGTCGGTATGGAGGAATGGGGAAAGATTGCCGATACGCTTATGGAGTTTATGATGTCGGAACAGAAAAGACATAAATTTTAATCAGGGTCTGCACATGATATTTAATCCGGAGGAAATTCTTATGAAGAAATATGTATTTGTTCCTGTAGTGGTTCTATTAGTTTCTCTTCTCTGTTCAGTGCCGTCATATTCTGCTGATAAGGCGGATACAGTTAAGATTGGTGTTGTTGATATGCAGAAGGTGGTCATTGATTCAAAGGGCGGCAAGGAGGTAAAGGCGCAATTTGAGAGAGAAATGACAGAAATGAGAAAGGCCTATTTTGAAAAAGAAGGCGCACTTAAAAAGCTCCGTTCTGAGATAGATAAAGGTGGTATTTCAGCTAAAGAGAAAAAAGAAAAAGAGGAGATATTCCAGAAAGAAGTGATGGTACTGAAACGACTGAGAGATGACAGTGAGGCAGGTCTCAGAGATATGGAAAAGACAATTACTACTAAATTGATCTCTGAAATTCGTGATGTAATATTAAAAGTAGGTGAGGAAGGAAAGTATACAATTATTCTCGAGAAGGATGCCAGCATCCTGTTCATGCCAAATTCTATAGACCTGACCGGTAAAGTGATTGAGAATTACGATAAACAGAAGTCGAAGAAGTAACGGCGTCGAGAGATTATGGGATTATTTCAAGGCAGTGTGAGACCGATAATGTCAGAGTGCCCCTCTTCAGATTAAAACTGCTGCTTCTGATATCCCTGGTTATACTGACAGTGCCTGTTTCTGTTCTGGCCTGTGATGGATGGACAAAAAGTATCGGCACTAAGTATGCCACTATCTGTTATTCTAATGAAAAAGATTCCCGGCAGTTTACAAAGAGTTTAGGAAAGTGGAGCGGTCTCTTCATTGATAGTTGGGAAAAGTACCCTGCAGATTCATGGAGACGGGTAGACTCTTTAGTTGAGAGAGTAATCATATTACTAAATGTGTTCCCTTTAGACCTCCATTTTAATATACATATTTATCAAAATCAGAAGGATGTTGAAGCCGCTTATACCCGCCTTTCGACCTCCGGCGTCTTCGGGAAGATCCCTGTTGCATTTTATTCGCACAAAAGCAGGACAATACATGTTTCTGTCGAGAAGATGAGCGCCGGCATCCTGGCGCACGAGATTGCCCACGCAGTAATAAATTCCTACTTCACTGAACCACTTCCTGAAAGCATGCAGGAGATTTTGGCGCAGTATGTAGAGAAACAATTATAAGATCAGGTGGGTTTTTCAGACAGGTATGATTGAATTTAGCAGTGGAAAGTGCTAAATTAACCGCATATGGAAGATAAAGCCCTCCTGATTATACCTCTTGGCGGTGTGGGTGAGATCGGTCTCAATATGACGGTCTTCCGGTATGGAGATGATATAATAGTTGTTGATGCCGGGCTTATGTTTCCAGAAGAGGAGATGCTTGGAGTTGATGTCGTTATCCCTGACTTTACTTATCTGATTGAAAATCGTGAACATATCCGGGGTATAATTATTACCCATGGACACGAAGACCATATAGGTGCCATACCTTATCTTCTAAGAGAGTTGAATGTCCCCGTCTATGGTACTCCGCTTACCATCGGCCTTATATCAGAAAAGCTCAAAGAACATGAACTATATGATAAGAGTAATCTGATCCCTATCAGGCCTAAAGAGATTATTGAAATGGGAAGTTTTTCAGTTGAGGGTATAAGGATAACCCACAGTATTGTTGACGGTGTAGGCTATGGTATTACAACACCCATTGGCCGTATCGTTCATACAGGAGACTTTAAGTTTGACCAGACACCTGTTGACGGGCAGTTACTGGACGTCCATCGTTTCGCTGATTATGGAAATATGGGTACGCTCGTACTCCTTTCTGACAGCACAAACTCAGAGAGGGAGGGGTATTGTCTTTCGGAACGTGAGGTAGGTAATGCATTTAACGATATTTTTGCCAAAGCTAAAAAAAGGATTATTGTAGCAACATTTGCATCAAACATTCACAGAATACAGCAGGTGATAGATGCAGCCGTAAAATATAAGAGGAGGGTTATCTTAAACGGCAGGAGTGTTGTAAATAACACGAGGATAGCTGAGGAGCTTGGCTACCTCCATTACCCTCCTGATGTCAAAGCCTCTATGGACGACCTGAATGAACTCCCGGATGATAAGGTTGTGATAGTGACAACAGGCAGTCAGGGAGAGCCGATGTCGTCACTCTCCAGGATGGCAATGGATGATCATAAGCATATTAAGGTCGAAGAAGGTGATACGGTTTTGTTATCATCGAGATTCATACCTGGTAATGAGCGGGCGATTGGCAGGGTAATCAATCATCTCTTCCGTCGGGGCGCAAATGTATTATATGAACAGGTATCGGATATACACGTGTCGGGTCATGCCTGCAGGGAAGAGCAGAAGATGATGCTTAATCTCGTGAAACCAAAATATTTCATACCGGTACATGGAGAATACAGACATCTGATTTATCACGCAAAGCTGGCAGAAGGGCTTGGAATACAGCGGGAAAATATCCTTATACTTGAGAACGGTGAGGTGGCTCAATTTTCAGGAGATGGTGCAGCAAAAGCAGGAAGGGTTGATTCCGGCAGGGTATTTGTAGACGGAAAGGGGATTGGAGAGGTAGGAAGCATTGTCTTAAGGGACCGTAAACACCTTGGCATGGATGGGATAATCATTGTCATTATAGGGATAGAAAAGAGTTCGGCAAAGACGGTTACAGGACCGGACATTATCAGTCGTGGATTTATCTATGAAGAGGATTATCCTGAAGTAATTGAAGAATTACGGCAGGTTGTTATTGCCATGCTTGGAGAGATGGAAGCTGAGCTAAAGCAGGAGTGGATAGTAGTAAAGGACAAGGTGACCGCTACACTGAAGAGGCACATAAAGAAGAAGATGCATCGGAGGCCTATGATTATCCCAATAATTATCGAGGTGTAGGGGGGGCAGATGGCTGAAAAAAGGTCAAAGAAAGAAACTAAGAAATGGATTACTGAAATATGGGGGCTGGTCTATTTTGCAGCAGGACTCCTGATATTTGCAAGTCTCATATCTTTTAGCACCGATGATCCATCATTTAATACTGTCTCTACCAGCAATAATATAAGGAACCTTGCCGGACTATTAGGTTCTCATATTTCCGATATCCTGTTTACTCTTGTCGGCGGGGCAGCGTACCTTGTTCCATTTGTCCTTTTTCTGGTCGGATGGAAAAAGTTCAAGAAAGAAGAGGCCTCTTACAAAGAAAGGATTATAGGTTTTGGACTGCTATTCCTGTCGCTGCCAGCCTTTCTTCATCTGCATCTTGAACGTATATCATTATCCATTAAAGGGAGCATTCCGGCAGGCGGGCTTGCAGGTGACCTGTTTGCCTCCTTTCTTACAGGCTGCTGTGCCAGCTTCGGGGCACATGTCATAACTTTTACGCTGGTTGTAATATCATCAGTAATAGCTATTGGGATTTCTCCGGCAGATATGTTCTCTGCGTTATTTAACAGGGCCAGGTTTTTACAAATGTTCAAGGGCCGGATCTTCCTGAAGGAGAAAGAAAAGAGGAATGTAAGGGAGAGTAATTCGTCATCACAGCCCAGGACAGAGATGGATAAAGAAGTTTTATTCTCTGAGGATTCAGAGCCGGACCTTTTTCGTCCTGAACCTGTTATTAAGCAAAAAAGCCGCAGTCGGAAAATTAATGATGAAAGTGACGTTATACCAATGCAGGAGCACCTTGGGTTTTCTGATGCGGCCTCAGACGGGACATATAAACTGCCTCCGCTTTCAATACTGAGTGATCCGGTTCCATCAGAGAATAAGATTAACAAGGAAGACCTCCTGATGAATTCCAGTGTTCTTGAGAAGAAACTGCTTGATTTTGGAATTGACGGTCAGGTTGTAGAGGTAAATCCCGGTCCTGTTATTACAATGTATGAATTTGAACCGGCGCCCGGCGTAAAGTTGTCAAGGATTGTCAACCTGTCAGATGACCTTGCCCTTGCACTGAAATCAGGAAGTGTACGCATTGTTGCGCCCCTGCCCGGCAAATCTACAGTAGGAATAGAAGTGCCAAACTATTTCAGGGAAGAAGTCTTTCTTAAGGAAATAATTGCATCGGAGCAGTTCAGGGCATTAAAGACGAGACTTCCACTGGCGCTGGGCAAGGATATATCGGGTAATCCCGTTGTAGCTGACATGACAAAAATGCCGCATCTGCTGGTCGCCGGGGCTACCGGCTCTGGCAAGAGTGTGGCCTTAAATAGTATGATCTCCAGCCTGTTGTACAGCACAACTCCTGCTGATCTAAAAATAGTAATGATAGACCCAAAGATACTTGAGTTGTCCATATATGAAGGTATACCTCATCTTATTACTCCTGTGATAACTCAGCCTAAGGAGGCATCATGGATTTTACAAAGACTCGTAGAGGAGATGCAAAGGAGATACCGTGTCCTTGCTGAAAGGGGTGTTAGAAACATTGATGGCTACAACAAGCTTCCTGATAAAGAGGAAACACTTCCATATATAGTCGTCATTGTTGACGAACTTGCTGACCTTATGATGACGGCGCAGCGCGAGGTGGAAGATTCGATTGCGAGACTGGCTCAGATGGCAAGGGCTGCAGGTATTCATCTGATATTGGCAACACAAAGACCCTCTGTTGATGTTATTACAGGGGTTATAAAAGCCAACTTCCCTGCACGCATATCTTTCAAGGTTTCATCAAAAGTAGATTCAAGGACCATACTTGATGGTATCGGGGCTGAGGACCTGCTGGACAAAGGTGATATGCTTTTTCTTCAGCCCGGGACTTCAAAGCTCATGAGGGTGCATGGTGCATATATATATGACGCCGAGGTTGGGAAAATAGTTGAATATGCAAAAGCGCAGGCGAGTCCTGAATATAGCTACAAACCAGAGGAAGCTGTTTCTGAGGATGGATTAGCTGAAGTGGACAGGGACGAGTTCTACCAGCAGGCTCTGGATATAGTCCTGATGTCAGGCCAGGCCTCGATATCTCTCATACAGCGGCGTCTGCGCATAGGTTTTAACCGTGCTGCAAGGCTTGTTGAGATGATGGAAGAGGATGGTTTTGTAGGACCAGCTACAGGCGGAAAGCCGAGAGAGGTCTTGAAGAGGGAACGGGGAGAGGTATAAGAGCATCAATGAATCAGGAAGCAGGGAGAAATGATTAATGAGGCGTGGAGAGTGACTTACAGAACTTTCAGTGTGAGGTATGCAATAGTTAGGTTATTGCTGACACTTATTGTTGCCTTAATCCCCTCAACCCTTTGGGGTGAGGGGATAACTTCTGCTGATATCATGAACAGTGTTAAGGCAACCTACCGGGATGTCAATGATTTTACGGCTGATTTTATTCAGCAGAGCTTCATACAGGGATTTGATGCGAAAAATTTCAAAGGGAAATTATACCTGAAAAAACACGGGCTGGTTCGATGGGATTACGTAAAACCGGTTAAACAGAATATCATTATGAATGGCGACAAGATTATACTATATTTCCATGAACAGAAACAGGCCATTATTCAGAAAGCATCTGACCATCCTGATGCAGAGCCTGCCATGGGACTTTTATCCAATATTGATAAATGGGAGGAAAGCTTTAGTATTAAAGGTGAGGATTCGTCAGGTGAGTTCTTAAGGCTTAAACTTACCCCTATAACGATGACGATGATGAAAGAAGTCGTTGTTGAGATAGATAAAAAAACATATTATATTAAAAAACTAACCATGTTAGAAAAGAGCGGTAATAAAGTTTCCTTTAGTTTCTCAGGGATGAAATTTAACAGTGGGATTAAAGACAGCCTGTTTGACTTCAGGATCCCCTCAGGAACTGAGGTGCTGAGATATTGATTAAGGAGGAGCAATATGGCATCAGATAATTCATTTGATATTGTTTCAAAGATTGAGATGCAGGAGGTAAAAAATGCTATTGATCAGGCTATGAAAGAGGTCGCTCAAAGATTTGATTTCAAGGGAAGTAAGAGTGATGTAAAGCTTGAAGAGAAGAATAATGAGATAATAGTTAGTTCTGACGATGAATATAAGCTGCAGAGCCTGATTGATATACTGCAGGCAAAGCTGGTAAAGCGGGGGATATCGCTTAAGGCATTGACATACGGAAAAATTGAGACTGCGCTTGGAAGTACAGTAAGGCAGAGTATCAAATTACAGCAGGGGATCCCGTCTGATAAGGCAAAAGAAATTGTAAAGGCAATAAAAGAGACCAAACTTAAGGTTCAGTCACAAATACAGGGTGATCAGCTCAGGGTGTCAGGAAAGAACAGGGATGATCTTCAGTCTGTTATCAAACTCCTCCGGGAAAGTGACTTCGGGATTGACATGCAGTTCATAAACTACAGATAAAGTTAGATCCTGACTTTTCTGAATGCCTTATCAGCAGCCTTTATCGTCTTTTCTATAAGCTCCTCTGTATGAGCAGTTGAAAGGAATATTGCCTCAAACTGAGATGGTGCAAGGTATATGCCCTCATTAAGCATGGCTATGAAAAACCTTCCAAAGGCAGCAGTGTCTGACCTCTTTGCAGATTCATAATCGGTAACGGGCCCCTCTGTAAAAAAGGTGCAGACCAAGCTTCCAACTCCGGTGTTATACACGGGAACCCCAGCCTTTTTTGCGGCTTCTCTGAAGCCATCTGACAGCTGCCCTGACAATTGATTAAGCCGCTCATAGGTGCCAGGCTGTGAAAGTAATTTTAGCGTTTCTATTCCGGCAGTCATTGCAATGGGATTTCCGGAAAGGGTTCCTGCCTGATATACAGGGCCTGAAGGTGCTATCCTTTCCATAATATCTATCCTTCCCCCATAGGCGCCAACCGGAAGTCCGCCTCCGATGACCTTGCCAAGGCATGTAAGATCGGGAGTAATCCCATAAAGTTCCTGGGCGCCTCCATGAGCTGCCCTGAAACCACTCATCACCTCGTCAAATATCAGCAGGGCGCCATATTGAAGAGTAATCTCCCTGAGCATCTTTAAGTAACCGTCAGCAGGTGGTACTACACCCATATTCCCTGGCACAGGTTCGATGATTATGCATGCTATCTCATGGCCTTGGCTATCCATTATGTTTCTTACTGACTCGAAATTGTTAAAAGGTGCTGTAAGAGTATTTCTTGCAAAATCAGCAGGTACACCCGGACTGTCTGGTATGCCGAGCGTTGCGGCGCCGGAACCTGCCTTGACCAGGAGGCTGTCTGCATGTCCATGGTAGCACCCCTCGAATTTCAAAATCTTATCCCTGCCGGTGTGTGCCCTTGCTAATCTTATGGCGCTCATCGTTGCCTCTGTGCCGGAGTTGACCAGCCTGATTAGTTCCATGGATGGGAATACATCACGCACCATTTGAGTCAGTTCTATCTCAAGTGCGGTTGGCGCACCAAAACTTGTCCCCCTGGTAACTGCTTTTCGTAAGGCCTCAGTAACCACAGGGTGAGCATGACCTGCTATCATTGGTCCCCATGATAAGACATAGTCAATATATTCATTCCCATCTGCATCATATAAAAGACAGCCGGATGCACTGTCAATGAATACGGGTTGTCCACCAACGGCCCTGAAAGCCCTGACAGGACTATTAACGCCTCCAGGCATAAGTTTTTGTGCGGTTTTAAACAGTTCATATGATTTGTCTCTTTTCATCAGGCCTCCAATTTCTGCTTGTAGAACGCTTGGTAAAGATGTTAAAATTTATAACATTAAAGAGGGGTTATATTCAAGTGGGCAGTGTACCTAAAAATCGTGACCGGCGGTTATTCATTTATGACCATAGAAAAAGTATTTAATTCTATTCAGCAAATAGTGAAAGGCATAGAAGACGTATATCAATGCTTTCTCGATCATTTCTACACTAATTCCGGTTACAGGGATTTATGGGAGGAGATGCTGCAGGGTGAAGATAATCAGATTGACTTATTAAACAAGTGCATCTCAATAATGCCGTCCCTGCCTCATACATCTCATGCTATTGTAGGAAAAGATATCAACTACGATGAAATCCTTTCAACTATTGAAAGATACAGAAAAGAGATAAGAGAAGACCTTGATATAAACCGTGCGTTAAAGATTGCCTTTCACTTAGAACTGCTTGAAATTCATGGAATCTTTAATGAGATTATCAAGCTGCCTCAGGAACCATATTTTGAAATCCTGAGCGATATGCATTTGGAAACCCGCCGGAATATGCAGACCCTGATCGCAGGCATTGAAGAATATTCATATGATGAGGAGTTTATGAATAAGGTTCGCGAGTTAAAGTCCGGGATCATTGAAAAGAGATCTGGAGTTGACAGAAGGGTTGACAGAAGCAATCCGGATGGTGGTGACCGGCGTAACAGTGACAGGCGGCAGGAACGGCTTGTAAAGATAGTCTGTAAAATTTAATCTATTCATAAGTTTATCCGAAATAGTACCTTGTTTACGCTATAAAAACGTCCTTTTAACTTAACAACTCAAAAAAACGAGTGTGGAATGAAGAAAATACCAATACAGAAACTTAAGACTGGAATGTTTGTGGAAGAGCTTGACCGTCCATGGATAGATACCCCATTCTTCTTTCATAAAAAATTGATTAAGAGTCAGGATCAGATTGATAAATTAATAAGTCATGGAATTCAGCATGTTATGATTAATACGGATCGGGGCGATGACAGCGAGGACAAATCAGTTCTGGATAAAAATGAGAAGTTACACCTGTCAGCAACACCTAAGGAGTCTCCTGAGACCTCAGGAAAATCTGAATATAGTGATCCTGTCAGGTTTGAAGAAGAATTACCCCGGGCAAAGGAAATAAAGGGTAATGTTACTAATGTAGTAAAGAGCATCTTTAGTGATGCACGAATGGGTAAGGCTATTGAGGTCAAGGCGGTAAAGGAGCAGGTAGGGGATCTTGTTGACAGTGTATTAAGGAACAGGGATGCATTGTTGTGCCTTACAAACCTGAAAGATTATGATGACTATACTTTTTTGCATTGTGTTAATATCGGTATTCTCGCAGTATCTTTCGGGCGGCACCTCGGGATGACAAAAAGGCAATTGGAAAATATAGGATTTGGCGGTATCCTGCACGATATTGGAAAGACGATGATTCCGGAAAGTATTCTAAACAAACCTGGGAAATATACAGAGGCGGAGTACGAGATTATGAAACGTCATGTTAGCCTTGGCGGGGAGATCTTGCGGAAACATGATAACATACCGGAAGAGGCTATGTTAGTGGCAATACAGCACCATGAACGGTATAATGGTACAGGCTATCCAAACAGATTATTCGGGAATAAGATCAGCCTTGAAGGACAGATTGCAAGCATCTCTGATGTTTATGATGCCCTGACGTATGAAAGGGTTTATCATAAGGCGTCAAGCTGTCATGCAACAGTAAAAAGATTATATGAATGGGGAGATACCCTTTTTGACAGGGAGCTGATAGAAAGATTTGTGCAGTGTATTGGTATTTATCCGTTTAACTCTTTTGTGGAACTAAATACCGGACAGTGTGGTATAGTTGTTTCTGTGAATCATCATAATTTGCTGCGTCCCCAGGTTCGCATTATACTTGACAGCAATAAAAAACCCCAATATCCATCCCTCATTGATTTGGCAGTAGAAAAAGATGATAATGGGGCATTTCTCTATTCAATTGTAACTGAGCTGGATCCTGCGACCCTTGGTATTGATATCACTCAGTTTTCAGACATTTCTCTATCTGTTCCGGTAAAATAAAGGGCGGGATAAATTCTTCCCGCCCTTTCATCAAAGAAGCTAATGTTATTTAGAGGCCGTTAAACGTTCGTACTTGGCCTGAAGTTCGTCTTGTGATTCCTTATGATTTGGATCCGCGACAATGCAGTTGTCAACCGGACATACGGCAACACACTGTGGTTCATCATAATGTCCAACACATTCAGTACATTTATCAGGTTCAATAATATAAATATCCCCTTCACTAATTGCCTCATTCGGACACTCTGGTAAACAAGCGGCACAGGCAATACATTCTTCATTAATCAGCAACGCCATACATCGTACTCCTTTCTTAATAATAAGAGATTCTTAAAAAGAATACTAACATTTATAAAATTCCTTTGTCAATAATTTATTTTACTGTTTGGCATCATTTAAAACACTCTATGATTTCCTTAACGTATGCTGGCAAAGGAGGTTCAAATTCCATATATTTTCCTGTAACCGGGTGGGTTAATCCAAGCTTCATGGCATGTAACATTAGCCTCTCTATCTTAATTCCTCCTATCTTTGAATAACCCCTTCCGCCATAAAAGCTGTCGCCTGCAACCGGGTGGTTCAGGTGGGCCAGGTGCACCCGAAGCTGGTGCGTCCTTCCAGTCTCAGGTTTCAGTTCCAACAGCGTTGCATCCTTAAATCTCTTTAACACTCTGAAGAGTGTCTTTGCATGTTTAGGCTTTATAGTCCGTGAAGAGAACTTTTTCCTATCCCTCGTATCTCTGCCAATAGGCAGGTCAATCTCTCCCCTGTTTTTTTTCATCACACCCTGAACTAAGGCGATATATACCTTATTGACAGTTCGATCTTTGAACTGATTTGATAAGTGACGGTGAATAAAGTCGCTCTTTGCGACAACAAGGACACCGGACGTGTCTTTATCCAGCCTGTGAACTATGCCGGGCCGCTCGCGACCGCCAATGCCCTTTAAATCTTTGCAGTGATGAAGCAGGGCGTGGACAAGAGTACCGCTGTGATGACCGGGGGAGGGATGTACCACCATACCTGAAGGTTTGTTTACTACTAAAAGGTGTTCATCTTCGTAAACAATATCAAGTTCAATGTCCTCAGGTTCCAAAGGGCCGGGTGCCGGTCCGTGCAGCTCAATCCTGATCTCATCATCAGGTCGGACCTTGTAATTAGCCTTAACTGCAATGTTGTTGACAGTAATAAGATTTAACTTTAACAGCCTCTGGACAACGGTTCTTGAGAGGGGTAAAAGGTTAGTCAGGTACTGATCTATCCGTTTGGAGTCACTGTAAGGAGATACCCTGAGTATCTTCACTGTCGGCATAGGACTTATTTTAATTCTGAGATGCGGTGTTCCCTGGTATAGATAACGTATAACATCTGGCGGGCATTTGCATTATTTCTCTCAATAGTGAGGATTTCCTGATAAGCGCTTTTAGCCTCTGTTAATTCCCCCATCTCAAAAAAGAGTTTACCTGTAAGTTCATATGCCTCAATATATGAAGGGTCTTCCTCAGAAGCATAAATTGCGTAATTAAGCGCCTTTTTCTTGTCTCCTTTTTTATCAAAGGCAGTTGCTATGTTAAAAAGGAGTTCAGGGGCAGGTTCTTCAGTCATCTTTTCAAGATACAGATAAATCTTCAGGGCATCTCTCAGCCTGCCCTGTGTGAGGTAAATATTGCCGAGGAGAAAATTACAGGATGCATCAAGGGGATCAACTGCCAAAGCCTGTTGGACAACCTCATGTGCCGCATCAATATGACCCAGTTGCAAATAAATATCAGCAAGCTCACAATGGGCATCTACCTGATCAGGATATAATTCACACGACCTCTTGAGATACTGCACGGCCCTCAGCCAGTTTCCCTCTTCAAGGGTCATTATCGCTTTACTAAATAATCTTTCCCATGCTTTATTCATCCGTAAATACAGCCTCCCCGTCTTTATTATATCAAACGTTCAATAAATGCTTTTTCTCAGTGAAGAGAACCGTAACAACAAGAATTATCGTACCCGCTGTTATAGCAGCATCCGCTATATTAAAAGCAGGCCAGTGAAAACCTCCCAGAGAAAAATCAA
This sequence comes from uncultured Nitrospiraceae bacterium, assembly GCA_964611625.1. Lineage (GTDB taxonomy): Bacteria > Nitrospirota > 9FT-COMBO-42-15 > HDB-SIOI813 > HDB-SIOI813 > RBG-16-43-11. The sequence goes on from CAZTAM010000001.1 coordinate 544,571, forward strand.
GGAAGTCTACCACCATACGAAACCGGATACGGTCAATAAGATTTCCTAATGCTCCTCCAATTATCAGGGCAATGGAAACCAGGACAAGGTTATCCTTTTCCCTGATACTTATGTACATGTAAAGAAGGATAGCAAAAGCAATTAACGAAATTCCAATCAGTATGAACATTCGTGCTGTTTCACTTAAATTACTGAAGAGTCCAAATGCCGCCCCTGGATTGAATATATAAGTGATATAAAAGAATCCAGGTATTATCTCGATCGGGTTGTTGAGGGTCAGCATATGTTGTACCGCATACTTGGATAACTGATCTATAATAGTAACCCCGCACGCAACTACTGTCAATAGCAAGTATTTATTCATGCCTCTAATGCTTCTGCACATCGGCGGCAAACTGCCGGATGTTCAGTGTTCTGTCCCACGGTCTCGCTATAGTTCCAGCAGCGGCTGCACTTGCTGCCCCCAGCCCGCGATATTTGTATTGACAGTCCACTAATTTCACTGCTTTGAAATATATCCGGAGGTGGTGTATTGCTATGAGCAGTTACAGAAGAGACGATAAAGAACGACACAAGTTCAGCTGAATTGTCTTGCAGGAAGGAATGCAGATCCTGATCTGAGTAAATGTCAACATGTGCCTCTAATGAGTGTCCTATGAGCCGTTCCTTACGTGCAATTTCAAGCGCCTTTGCTACATCCCCCCTGACCTTCAGCAATCTGTTCCACTTGTCATCCAGCTCTTCATTGACATATGACTGATTGACTTCGGGGAAAAGGCTAAGGTGAACGCTCTCTGCAAGTTCATCCGAAAATCCTGCATCACTTTCATCCCGAACTTGTTTCGGGAATTCCTTAATGTCATGTATGTCTTTTATATAACCCCATACTTCATCGGCAGTAAAAGAGAGTACAGGTGACATAAGTTTTACGATTGCCATAAGTATCTGATAGACAGTAAATTGAGCGGCGCGCCGTCCCGTTGATTCCTTATGGAATGTATAAAGCCGGTCCTTTAAAATGTCGAGGTAAATAGCGCTCATTTCTACTACGCAGAAGTTATGAAGAGAATGAAAGACTATGTGAAACTCAAATTCAGAATATGCTTTTTTCACCCGGCCCGTAAGTTTTTGTAACCTGTGAAGTGCCCACCTGTCTATTTCATGAAGTTCATCCAACGATAACCTGTGGAGTTGAGGATTATAATCATATAAGTTTCCAAGAAGGAACCTGCATGTATTTCTAATCCTCCTGTAAGCCTCTGTAAGTTGTACCAGTATGTCTTTGGATATTCTTATATCTTCCCTGTAGTCTTCTGCTGCGACCCATAGCCTTAATATCTCAGCCCCGTACTGATTTATAACCTCCTGCGGGGCAATTACATTGCCTGCCGACTTGGACATCTTTCTTCCGCTGCCGTCAACTACAAACCCATGGGTAAGGACTGACCTGTATGGCGCCTTATTTCGTGTCCCGATTGATTCGAGAAGGGAACTGTGGAACCACCCCCTGTGCTGATCACTACCTTCAAGATACATATCTGCCGGCCAGGACAGCTCCGGTTTTTTTTCGAGGACAGCGGCATGGCTGACACCTGAGTCAAACCAGACATCAAGTATGTCCATCTCCTGTTCCCATTCTTTTTTTCCGCACTTTGCGCAGGATACTTCACCGGGTAAAAGCCTGTCAACACCTGCGGAAAACCATATATCTGCCCCGTGTTCTTCAGCAAGCCCTGCAACATGGTCAACGGCATTCTTATCCAGGAGTAAATATCCGCATTTCCTGCATGTGAAGGCGATGATAGGGACACCCCAAGTTCTCTGTCTTGATATGCACCAGTCCGGCCTTACTGATATCATTCCATTAATCCTGTCCCTTCCCCATCTGGGGATCCATGATACAGATTCAATTGCCTCTAACGCCTTTTTTCGCAGGTCACCCGTTTCCATGGAAATGAACCACTGCTCAGTGGCACGAAAGATAACTGGTTTTTTACAACGCCAGCAATGAGGGTAGGAGTGGGAAATTTTTTCTTCTTTCAGCAATACGCCAAGTTCCTGCATTTTTTCGATAATGGATTTATTTGCCTCGAAGACCCGCAAACCTGCAAATAATGGGACATCATCAGTAAACCTCCCCCTGCTGTCTACAGGAGAATATATGTCAAGACCATACTTGAGTCCGGTATCATAGTCTTCCTCTCCGTGGCCAGGAGCGGTATGCACGCAGCCTGTTCCCTGTTCAAGTGTAACGTAATCACCATGGACAAGAATAGAATCTCTGTCTATAAATGGGTGAGACAATATAACTCCCTGCAGCAAAGAACCCTTAAACTCGGCAACAGCTACAACTTCAGGAATACCAATCATGGCAATAAATGATGGAAGTAATTCCTTTGCCATAATCAGTATTTCTCCATTCAAATCAACGGCAGTATAAATAAAGTCAGGATGAAGGCATACGGCTAAATTCGCAGGAAGGGTCCACGGCGTTGTAGTCCATATTACGACAGAAACATTCTTACCCTTAAGGGCAGGAATGCGGTCATCAATGCCTGACTTGTGCGGAAACTTTACATATACTGAAGGTGATGTATCATCTGCATATTCAACCTCAGCCTCTGCAAGTGCAGTCTCGCATGACATGCACCAGAGCACTGGTTTTTTTCTCTTATACACTCCTCCGTTTTCTACAAATCGTCCGAACTCCCTTATGATTGTTGCCTCATATGAATGGGCCAGTGTCAGATAGGGAGAATCCCAGTCAGCAGACACGCCGAGTCTCTTGAACTCTTCACGCTGTATATTTACAAAGTTTTCTGCATAATCACGGCACAGCTTTCTTATATCATGTCTGCTCAATGCCTTTTTCTTAGGGCCAAGCTGTTTATCTACCTGATGTTCTATGGGAAGACCGTGGCAGTCCCAGCCAGGTATGTAAGGGGAGTTAAATCCCTCCATAGTCTTGGATCTTATAATAATATCTTTGAGGATTTTATTCAGCGCATGCCCGATGTGTATATTGCCATTAGCATAAGGAGGCCCATCGTGCAGGATGTATTTTTTTCTATCCTTGCCGATTTCCCGGAGTTTCTTATAAATATCATTTGTCTTCCATTTTTCAAGCATCACCTCTTCCATTTTGGTGAGGTTTGCCTTCATAGGGAAGTCGGTTCGGGGCAGGTTGAGGGTTTCTTTGTAATCCTTTTCCATATAGTGTGTGACGACTGATTTCGCAGGGCAATCATAACACCTGCCCTGCAGGAGTGTCAAGGATTGTAAAGGAATTGGAGAACATGATATATATGTAAATCAAATGAAGAAAACCGGGCTGTTTATAATTTTTGTGCTGCTTATAGGTGGAAGCATATTCTACTATTCAGGACTTCTTGACAAGTTGAGGGTGCGGGGTGTCATAAAAGGCGTTGAGACGGCTATTGAAGCGGATGACTTGGAGAAAACGATGTCTTTCATTTCTCTTAAATATATGGATGGTTATGGCTTTGATTATCCTATGGTAAAACGTTTGCTGACCAGCCTTTTTAAGGATTTTGATAAGTTTGATGTGACAATAAAAAATCCTGTTATGGAGATAAAGGATGATAAGGCAACCGTAAAATTCGATGCATGGATTGAGGTGGACTGGAATGGCAATCCTTCGTACATTCTTGGTACAAACCGTTCAGCTGCACATATTCGGGTCATGCTATCCAGGGAATTATTTAGATGGAAGGTAATGCGTGTAGAAGGTGTTAAATAAGCTGCAATTGTATTTTATTTTTGCGTTGTCTTTGAAAACATCTCTTTTGCAAGAAGCAAGGCGATCATCGTTTTGCTGTCTCTGATCTCTCCGCTGAATACCATAGCTAATGCTTCCGGAAATGGAAGTTTCACTATCTCTATATATTCGTCATCTTCGGGGTCGTGTCTGCATGGGATTAATTGAGTGGCTAAATAAATGTGGAGCAGCTCTGTGCAGAAACCTGGTGTGGAAAAGAACTCCCCTATCTTTTCCATTTTCCCGGCCTTAAAACCCGTCTCCTCCATCAGTTCCCGTCTGGCACAGGTCTCAGGATCTTCCTGATCATTAATCCTGCCGGCCGGTACCTCCCATATAATGCCGCCGGCTGCATGCCGGTACTGCCGGATCAATATAATACTGCCGTCATCATGTATCGGCAGTGCACAGGCTCCGCCCGGGTGTCGGATGATCTCCAGGTCGACACTCCTGCCGTCAGGCAGAATGGCCCTCTCAAGATTCAACTGCAATACCCTTCCAGAGAAAATATTCTTTATCATCATATGAACAGAGGCATGCCGGATAATTCCTTTATAATCCTTACGTCTGTTTGATAATCTACTGATTCTGTCTATGCAAGTCAACTGCAGGGTATAGATTTTTTGACAGGCATATGATAATCTTTTTCATCTATGCGAGTAGCAATGTACTACAATAACCGGGATATCCGGGTGGAAGAGATGCCTGTGCCGCAGGCAGGCGCTGGCGAGGTCCTTATGAGGATCATGTCGAGCGGTATCTGCGGCAGTGATATCATGGAGTGGTACAGGATTCATAAGGCGCCCCTTGTCCTTGGCCATGAGGTTGCAGGTGAGGTTGCTGCAATAGGCGAGGGAGTTTCTAAATACAAGGTTGGCGACAGGATAGCCGCCTCTCACCATGTCCCGTGTAATACATGTCATTACTGTCTGAATGGCCATGCTACGGTTTGTGAAACACTGCGCAAGACTAAGTTCTATCCGGGCGGCTTCTGTGAGTATGTCCTCCTGCCATCTATTAATGTTGACCGCGGCATATATATTCTTCCGGACGAAGTCTCTTTTGAGGAAGGGAGCTTTGTTGAACCGCTTGCCTGTGTCCTGAGGGGGCAGAGGATTGCAGGTGTTCATCCGGGGAATAGTGTCCTTGTTATTGGAAGCGGCATATCCGGGATACTCCATATCAACCTTGCAAGGGCGCTTGGTGCCGGCAGGATCATTGCGACTGATATTTCAGAATTCAGGCTGAGTTCTGCAAAGGGCTTTGGTGCGAATCATGCAATTGATGCGCGTGACTTCTCCCCTGATTATCTAAGGGATATCAATGACGGCAGGCTGGCGGATGTCGTAATTATCTGTACAGGTGCGATGACTGCAATAGAACAGGGGCTTCAATCAGCAGAGCGCGGCGGCAGAATATTGTTTTTTGCAGCAACTGCCAAAGGTGTAACTATTCCAATATCATTTAACGACTTCTTATTCCGTAATGAGGTGACGCTAACCAGTTCATATGCAGGAGATCGTTCTGACCATATCACAGCGCTCGAATTGATAAGAAGTAAAAGGGTCAACGTGCGGGACATGATAACACACAGATTCAGCCTCGAAGATACAGTAAAGGGATTCGCACATGTTATGGACGGCAAGGAGTCAATCAAGGTAATTATATCGCCGCAGAAATAAAAAGGAGGATTCAAGATGGACTGGGGAATGAAGAACCGCTTAGCACAGATCATTAAACCGAATGGCAGGTGCATGTTCATGCCGATAGATCACGGGTATTTTCAGGGACCGACCTCGAAGCTGGAAAAACCTGGAGAGACTATTAAACCGCTCCTTCCCTACAGTGATGCATTATTTGTTACGAGGGGTGTGCTTCGTGCAAGTGTGGACCCGGATAATTCAATCCCGATCATCCTGAGGGTCTCAGGCGGCACCAGCATGGTTGGAAAAGATCTTGCCAATGAGGGGATAACCACCTCGATAAAAGAGGCCGTACGGCTTAATGCTGCTGCAGTGGGCATGTCAGTCTTTATAGGGAGCGAGTATGAACGTCAAACATTGCTTAATCTGGGACAACTTGTGAACGATGCTGAGGAATATGGCATTCCTGTCATGGCAGTGACGGCAGTCGGAAGGGAGCTTGAGAAACGCGATGCCCGCTACCTGGGCCTCTGCTGCAGGATCGCCGCTGAGCTTGGGGCAAAGGTCGTCAAGACATACTGGTGCGAGGAGTTTGATAAAGTGGTCAATGGCTGCCCTGTCCCGGTAGTCATAGCAGGAGGACCAAAGGTAGATACAGAGAAAGAGGTGTTCGAGTTCGTCCACGACGGCATGCAGAGAGGCGCAATCGGCGTAAATCTCGGGAGAAACATCTGGCAGAGCCCGCATCCGGTGCCGATGATCAGGGCATTACGTCATATCATTCATGGAAATGGCACAGTGGAAGAGGCAGTTGAAATATACAACAGTGTGAAGAATGCATGACTTGACTAACTGGCAGGCATTGCAAAGGGTAAATCTATTATGACTCAGAAGTTCATGGAATAATTAAATGAGTACCTTTTGAAAGAATTTGAGAGTTGATTGAAAGCTCGTGGTGAATGCTCTATAAAGAAGATGCCTGTGATCACCAATGACTGCCTTATTGCTGATTATGGCGGCGAAATATTGGGATAAAAAGAAAAGGCTGCTTTAAACATTCTTCTGCGCTACAAGGCCTGCCTTGTATGTCCCGTTGACGTCTTTCCCTTCGCGGTAGTACATGATGCGGAAGCCGGAGAAGCTGTTTAACAGTTCGTTATGATCAAAGCAGAACTCCCGGCGCCTTGGATGACCGGTTGTCAGGTGTTCGTCTATCAGAAATGTTTCATAAATGATGATTCCGCCGGGCCGGAGCGCTTCCTTCATCCGGGGGAAAAGGTTCCGCTGCAGGTAGCAGAAGCAGATGACGACGTCATAGGCGGAGTTTTCTATCTTGTATGATTCAAGATCTTCCAGGTCTGTACGCCTGATCTCCAATTTAAGCCCGCGCTCGTCAGCATCGGTTATGCATTCATCAATGGACTCCTCATCATTCTCAAGCCCTACCACGTCAAAACCATGAAATGCAAGAAAGAGTGCGTTTCTCCCCTTACCCATCGCCACATCGAGCGCCCGTCCTTTTGGGAGTAAGGGTAGATACTCAACAAGCAGTTGTGCCGGTTCAGGATGAGGAGACACGTCTTCCCTCCAGCAGCGCCCAGTTATTTCGTATAACAGGAGCGCTCATGTCAAACCATTTACTGTATACCTTAACAATATCGTCAATCTGTTCTTCAAGCAGTCCTGACAGGACGACCCTGCCACCGGGACATGCCATGTCAGCAAATTTAGGAGCAAGTGATATGAGTGGCTTAAGGAGGATGTTGGCTATAATGATATCAGCCTTCTTGATGCTTAAATCCTCAGGAGGCAATACTGTTACTGATGATTCTTCGGAATTCTTCCGGACATTCTCGTCAGCAACCCTGAGGGCATCCGGGTCATTATCAGTTGCCGTAACATGTCCGGCACCTTTCTTAGCCGCTGCAATTGCCAATATGGCTGACCCGCAGCCATAGTCAACTACCTCCAGGCCATGCAGGTCGGTTCTGTCTATCCACTCAAGACACAGGGCTGTGGTAGGATGGGTGCCTGTGCCAAAAGCCTGTCCAGGATCAATTGAAATGTTTACAGCAGAAGGGTTAGGGAAATCGAAACCATCAGGGCATACCCAGATATTATTCCCGAACTGCATTGGACGGAAATTGTCCGCCCACGCACGTGTCCAGTCGCGGTCCTCCAGATATACAGTCTGCAGGTCAGGCAGATGGTCTACTCTGAGTTCGGAACTAAGAAATGAGCTTGTGTATTCAATGTCTGTTTGTGAGTAGAAAAGCCCTGTTATCCGGCCTTCAGTGGGCAGGGTTTCCATGTGCCCGGGGCTCATCAGGGTAACGGCAAGCGCCCCTGCACTGGTCAATGCGTCTTCCGCTCGTTCTAAATCTTCTATATCAATTGTAAACGACAGCTGCAGCCAGTTCATCCGGCCTCCATTTAAAATAATTATCTATATAATTGTAGTTTTGTTCGAAACCAAGGTCAATCTATATTTAATAACGCGTATGCGTGTCAGGTATAATGCTGGCTGACTGGAACAAATATTCGTTGACAGCCTGAATATGTTTTTTTATCATCCTGCTAATGCTGAACATTGAGTGGATATGAGACGAAACAATCTTTGCAGATTAATCTCCTTCACGTTTGCAGCGTGGGCAATCATAGCTTCTTACTCTGTGTCCGCAGGCAGTGAAGCCCGTAAAAAAGCGGTTTTGGAAGATGATGCGAGGATAAAGATTCAGGTTGGAGCTGCAATAGTAACGGCAGAAGTGGCAAAGTCAAATATGAAAAGGCATATCGGGTTAGGTGGAAGGGAAAAGTTAAATGCAGAAGAAGGGATGTTCTTCGTTTTTGCAAAACCGGGCAGGCATTCAATTGTAAACACAGGCATGCAATTCAAGATTGACATTATTTGGATAAAAGGCAATGCCGTTGTTGATATGAGCGTAAATATGCCCGATTTCAAGACCTTGCCCAATTACATAGTTACGCCCAGAGTTGACGCAGATTTTGTGCTCGAAACAAATGCCGGGTTTATAGCAGCGCATGGAATTAGAATAGGCACCCCGGTGCATTGGAGGGAATAGTGAAGAAAACGTATTGAAATTTCCCACCCTTTGGTTTATAGTAAGAAGCTATTTCAGAGTTATAAAATCGGCAAAAGTTAATATGACTGCTTGAGGGGCTGATATTTAATGAAGAGGACAGTTTTATACGAAGCACATAAGGCGCTGAATGCCCAGTTTGTTGATTTTGCAGGGTGGGAGATGCCTGTTTCATACTCCGGGGTGCTTGAAGAGCACAAGGCGGTAAGGACAGCGGCTGGCTTATTTGATGTCTCACACATGGGGAGGATACAGGTTGACGGGCAGGGAGCCAAGGGGTTTCTCCAGCATCTTTCAACAGCAAATATCAATTCACTCCGTGCCGGTCAGGCCTGTTATACACTCTTTTGTAACAGGGAGGGCGGTGTTATAGATGACCTTTTGATATACAAGCTCAAAAGGGCATCATTCCTGGTATGTGTAAATGCTGCAAACAGAGATAAGTGCCTTAACTGGATTAATGCAAATGCGCCGGATTTTCAGAATGTTTCAATTATAGATCTGGGTGACAGCATATCCCAGATAGCTATACAGGGACCAAAGTCATTAGAAATATTACAGGAACTTACTGATGTTGATCTGTCACCTGTCAAGCTGAAATGCTTTGTTGAAGGACGCCTCGGAGGCATGGACTCATACATTGCCAGGACAGGTTTTACAGGTGAGAGGGGTTATGAAATATTTATGCCGGCCATGATTGCTTCTGGTATATGGGATTCCATTTTAAAGCAGGGTGAAAAATATGGGATTAGACCTTCAGGTCTTGGATGTCGGGATACCCTGAGGCTGGAGATGGGTTATCCCCTGTATGGCAATGATATGGACGATAAGACGACACCTCTGGAGGCCAGCCTTGATAAAGCAGTTGATTTTGATAAGGGAGATTTTATCGGCAGGGATGCTATCCTGAAGAAAAGAGAAGAAGGGCTGGAAAGAAAACTTGTCGGTTTTGAACTCCTGCAGAAGGGTGTTCCACGGCATGGCTGCAGGATATATTCAAACGGTAAGACACTTGGTGTAGTTACCAGCGGCAATTTTTCCCCTACCCTTAAAAAGGGGATCGGGATGGGCTTTGTCCTGCCTCAATATTCATCTCCGGGCACAGAGATTTTGATAGATATACGCGGAAAGGCGGCCGTTGCTGTTGTAGCAGAAACGCCGTTTTACAGGAAGGTTAAAAAGAAATAGCCTGCAGTGAGCTTGTCGAACTATGGAATATATTCCAAACACAGTCAATGACCAGAAAGAGATGCTGAGCACTATCGGTGTTTCTTCTATTGAAGAATTATTCAGCAACATACCTGCCGATTTAAGGCTAAAGCGAGATCTGAATATTCCAGGTTCTGTTTCTGAACTCGAATTACTTAAGGAAGTTAGCGGACTCGGCGCCATGAATGCACACACCGGGGAGTATGTGACATTTATTGGCGGCGGCGCATATGACCACTTTATCCCGAGCGTAGTTCCTCATATGATTTCACGCTCAGAGTTTTATACTGCCTACACTCCTTATCAGGCTGAAATGAGCCAGGGTGTCCTCCAGACAATTTATGAATATCAGACAATGATATGCGAACTTACCGGGATGGAGGTGTCAAATGCCTCCATGTATGACGGTGCTACTGCAATGGCAGAGGCTGCGCTTATGGCAGCGAGGATAACCAGGAGAGATGAGATAGTTCTTTCCTCAGCAATAAACCCGCGATATCGCAAGGTACTGGATACATACCTGTTCGGGATAAAGCTGCCTGTAAAGACTGTGGAGTGGAATAACGGGGTAACGAATGTTGAGAAACTGGAACAGGTGATTTCAGATAAGACAGCAGTTGTTGTCATACAATACCCTAACTTCTTTGGCTGTGTTGAAGATATCAGGTCTATTATAGAAATGGCCCATAGTGTTGGCGCTCTTGCTGTCATAGTTGCCGATCCCATAGCCCTTGGTTTACTGAAGTCTCCAGGTGAACTGGGCGCTGACATTGTTGTTGGTGAGGGGCAGCCATTGGGGATTCCCCTTAATTTTGGCGGTCCTTACCTCGGTTTTTTTGCAACCAGGATGGAACAGGTAAGAAAAATGCCTGGCAGGATAGTGGGCGCTACAGTGGATTCGGAAGGAAAACCAGGCTATTGTTTGACATTCCAGACAAGGGAACAGCATATAAAGAGGGAGCGCGCTACTTCAAATATCTGCACCAATGAGGCGCTTGTTGCCCTGACCGCTACTGTGTATATGGCTGCCATGGGAAAACAGGGGCTGAGGGACGCGGCGAATCTGTGTGTTCAAAAGGCAGCCTATGCCAGGAAACGCATCAGTGAAATCAAGGGATATTCAGTGCCATTTACATCGCCCGTATTCAAGGAGTTTGTGGTAAAGACACCAGTATCACCGAAAAATATTCAGGAGAGATTAATTTCGGAAAAAATACTGGGCGGACTTGATCTGGGTAAATATTATCCGGAATTGGAGAATCATATCCTTTTTTGTGTAACAGAGAAGAGGACGCGCGAAGATATAGACCGATTAGTTGCAGCATTAGGAAAATAGGCGCTGTCCCTATTTTTCGGGGAGCAATGTAAGAGATGCCAGAACAACTCATATTTGAAAAAGGCGCACCGGGACGCCGCGCATATTCCCTCCCGGCTATGGATGTGCCGGAGGTTGACCTCCCGGATCTTCTTCCTAAGGACCTGATAAAGGACACACCTCTGAACCTTCCTGAAGTCAGTGAGATAGAGCTGGTACGTCACTTTACCAATCTGTCACGGTTGAACTATGGTGTTGACCTCGGTTTCTACCCTCTTGGTTCCTGCACGATGAAATATAATCCGAAGATAAATGAAGAGGCAGCAAAGACCCCGGGACTTTTGAATGCACATCCCCTGCAGCCTGAAGAATTATCACAGGGAGCGCTCAGGATGATGTATGAGCTGGAGGGATTCCTAAAGGAGATAGGCGGTGTTGACAGTGTCTCCTTACAGCCTGTTGCCGGAGCTCATGGTGAACTTGTCGGACTGCTGGTAATACGGGCATATCATGAAGAGCATGGGAACCCCCGGCATAAGGTCATAATCCCTGATTCTGCCCATGGGACAAACCCGGCGAGTGCGGCGCTTGTTGGCTATGAGGCTGTTGTAATAAAGTCGAGCAAGGAAGGACTTGTAGACATTGAGGAATTAAAGAAGGTTCTGGATACAGAGACTGCGGCAGTAATGCTGACAAATCCCAATACCCTGGGGCTCTTTGAAAAAGATATAACAGAAATTGCAGGGTTAACTCATGACGCGGGCGCTCTCCTGTACATGGATGGTGCAAATCTCAATGCATTGCTCGGAATTGTGAGGCCGGGTGATATGGGTTTCGATGTCGTCCACTTTAACCTCCACAAGACATTTTCAACACCTCATGGAGGCGGCGGTCCTGGTGCAGGTCCTATAGGGGTATCTGAGAAACTAACGCCTTTTATCCCTGTCCCGACAGTAGAAAAAGATGGTGACAGGTACTACCTGGACTATAACAGGCCGCACGGTATTGGAACTGTTCATGCATTCTATGGAAACTTCGGCGTTCTTGTCAGGGCATTTACATATATTAAAAAAATGGGCCCTAAAGGATTAAGAGAAGTAAGCGAGCATGCCGTGCTGAATGCCAATTACATAAAGAAACGTTTGCATGAACATTATTACATACCAAATAACGTCCCCTGCATGCATGAGTGTGTCTTTTCTGCAAAATACCAGAAGGCAAAAGGAGTCCACTCATGGGATATAGCAAAACGGCTTCAGGACTACGGATTCCATCCCCCAACCGTTAACTTTCCCCTTATTATTGATGAGGCCATAATGATAGAACCTACTGAAACAGAGCCAAAGGAGACCATTGACTCATTCTGTGATTCTATGATTGCGATCGCAAAAGAGGCTGAAACCAATCCTGAGATAGTAAAGAAAGCCCCGCATACTATGGTAGTGAGGCGCCTTGACGAAGCGCTTGCTGTAAAAAAACCAAACTTGCGATGGAAAAAACAATGAAATTGGTTTAACACACTCCAAAATAAATCTTGACAAAATATTTACCAAAAATATATGATTAACGTTCTTGCAATAAAATCAAAAAAGCGTATTGAAACAATAGATATAACCAGTGAGGTCAGAAGGGTGATTAACGACCTTGGAGTAAGAGAAGGAATATGCACAGTCTTTGTTCCACATACAACAGCAGGAATAACAATTAATGAGGGGGCGGATCCGGACGTTATGAGAGACTTTATTGATAAACTTGATGAATTGATTCCATTAGATAGCGGGTATCTTCACGCTGAGGGTAATTCAGCGGCGCATATAAAAACAAGTATAGTCGGTTCTTCTGTTCAAATAATGGTCGACAAGGGCGAACCTGTCCTCGGCACATGGCAGTCGGTTTTCTTCTGTGAGTTTGACGGGCCCAGGGAACGAAAAGTTCAGGTTAAGGTCATCGAAACTTAATGGAAGTATTCTCACATGACATACTGATAGTTGGCGGCGGCGGCGCCGGACTTCGTGCTGCAATAGCTATTGCCCATGCCCACCCATCCTTAAAGACTGCAATCGTTTCAAAGGTCTACCCGATGCGCAGTCATACTGTTGCTGCAGAGGGAGGGTGTGCTGCCGTTTTGAAAGAGGACGATAATCACGACCTCCATTCATATGACACAATAAAAGGCAGCGACTTCCTTGCTGACCAGGATGCCGTAGAGGCCTTTGTCCGTGATGCCTCAAGAGAAGTTATCCAGGTGGAGCGCTGGGGTTGTCCGTGGAATCGTGAAGATGATGGCCGCATAGCTGCCCGATGGTTCGGAGGGATGAGCAGGAAACGCACACTCCATGCCGCGGATAAAACCGGGTTTCATTTACTGCACGCGCTGTTTCAGACATCTTTAAAGTATGATGTGATAAAACGCTATGACGAGTGGTTTGCCTCAGCATTGCTGGTGGATGACGGCAGGGTCGGCGGATTGCTTGCATATGATATCAGGCAGGGTACGTTTAACATCCTTGCCGCTAAGGTGGTTATCCTTTGCACGGGCGGTGTTGGACGGATATATTACTTTTCAAGTAACGCAGGCATCAAGACAGGAGACGGCGCGGCGATGGCCTATCGTGCAGGCGCTCCGATTAAAGACATGGAATTTATCCAGTTCCATCCGTCAGGTCTTATTAAGACAGGCATACTGATTACTGAAGCTGCACGCGGAGAGGGCGGTTATCTCTTTAATAATAAAGGCGAGCGGTTTATGGAGAAATATGCCTCGACGAAGATGGAGCTTGCCCCGCGTGATATTGTCTCCAGATCGATCATACAGGAGATCAGGGCAGGCCGGGGATTTGACGGACCTTACGGATCCTTTATACATCTGGATTTAAGGCACCTCGGTGAGGCAAAGATAGAGGAAAAACTCCCGATGGTGCGTGAGCTTTGCATAGACTTTGCCGGGATGGATCCTGTGCATGAACCTATTGCGATTCGACCTACCATGCATTATACAATGGGAGGTGTTCACACAGACAAGGATGGCAAGACCCCGATTGAAGGGCTATATGCCGCTGGTGAAGGAGGTTGCGTCAGCATCCATGGCGGAAACAGGCTGGGCTCTAACTCCCTTGCGGAGATAATGGTCTTTGGCGCAAGGGCGGGGATGTCTGCAGCAGATTACGCTGCCAAGGCAAAGCCTTCGTCATCTGACAAATTGAAGTCACTTGCAAAACAACAGATGGACATCATCCAGAAGCGTTATTTAAAGACAGACAACGGGAAAGAGCGAATAGGCGCTATACTCACGGATTTACGTAAGTTAATGGATGAAAAGGTTGGTATTTACAGGAAAGAAGAGGAACTCAGGGATGCTGTGCAGGCTATCCGCAAATTGAAGGATCGTTTTAATAAGATCCGTCTGACTCAGCAGAGTAAGGTCTTTAATACAGAACTGGTAAATGCTATGGAGCTTGACAATATGCTTGACGTAGCTGAGGTTGTTGCACTTGGAGCGCAAAACAGGAAAGAGTCCCGCGGGGGGCATGCGAGGGAGGACTATCCCAATCGTGATGACGAAAACTTCCTCCATCACTCACTGGCATATCAGACACCGCAGGGCCCAAGGATGGAGAAACTGCCGGTGACGATTACAAAGTGGAAACCGGAAGAGAGAAAGTATTAACCCAATATGGCTGAACAAATTAAATTAACAATCTATCGCTATAATCCGGAAAAGGATAACGAATACAGACAGCAGACGTTTACCATCCCTTACCAGAAGGACTGGAGTATCCTTGATGCCCTGAATCATATAAAGGCGGAGGTAGACGGCTCACTCTCCTATCGCTGGTCATGCCGTATGGCCATATGCGGAAGTTGCGGAATGATGGTAAACGGAACGCCGAGACTTACATGTTCGACCTATCTTCGAGAGTTTTATCCCAAAGAAATAACCATTGAGCCGCTTGCAAACTTCCCGATTATTAAGGACCTTGTCGTAGACCTTACAGATTTCATGGATAAACTAAAGTCGGTCAAACCATGGATTATAAGAAAAAACAAGAAAGATGATGAGGATACGTCAGCCGAATATCTGCAGACCTCATCCGAGATGGATAAATATTACCAGCAGAGCCTGTGCATTAATTGCACACTCTGTTATGCGGCATGTCCGGCATACGGGCTTCATCCTGATTTTCTTGGTCCGGCTGTAATTGCACTTACCTACCGTTATAATAATGATTC
This sequence comes from uncultured Nitrospiraceae bacterium, assembly GCA_964611625.1. Taxonomy (GTDB): domain Bacteria; phylum Nitrospirota; class 9FT-COMBO-42-15; order HDB-SIOI813; family HDB-SIOI813; genus RBG-16-43-11. The sequence goes on from CAZTAM010000001.1 coordinate 559,847, forward strand.
AAGGGATCAGGGCATACTTGAAAGGCGTGAGGTAGTGGCGGCAGAAAACGGTGTATGGAAGTGTCCTGTAGTTGGTGATTGCTCGGACGTATGTCCAAAACATGTTGACCCTTCAGCAGCAATCCAGCGGACTAAGGTCAACTCGGCAGTAGGCTGGTTTTTTTCAAGGCTGCAGGGAAAGAAGTAAGGATTTTCAGATGAAAACACATACTAATCCAATATCCGAAGTAACAAAGACCTACAGACGCCCCATACCAAATTCATGGTGGTTGAAAAAGGGCTCCTACTTTATCTTCATGATGCGTGAGCTGAGCAGTGTATTTGTTGCGCTCTACTCTATATTTCTCATAACTCAATTTTGCTCGGTATCGGAAGGTTCTGAGAAGTACAATGCATGGTTAGCAGTATCTCAATCATGGTGGATGATCCTGATTCACATAATAATCGGGGCATTTGTCCTGCTGCACATGTTCACATGGTTCAGAATATCCGGACGGATCTTCGGCGCCAAGCCACTGACTCCGGGTATGGTTACTGCGGCAAATTATGTCGTTTGGGTAGTAGTTTCAATAGTGATTGTTTATTTTGTTGTATTATGCTGAGGGGAACAGGCAATGGGTTTAAATAACGCTATAAAATCACTCGAACCGCTCTGGTGGTCGCTGTTCGGACTTGGCGGCGCTATAGCGGCATTCCTGCTTCCTGCACATATCATCATTCAGGGAATACTTATACCTGCCGGGATACTCCCGCAGGATTTGCTGAATTATGACAGGGTCGCTTCGCTGGTAAGCCATCCTATAGTAAAGATATACTTTCTTGCAATAATCTGCTTCCCCCTGTATCATGCAGCCCACAGAATCCGCATGACCCTCGAAGACCTGCGGATACACTGGCTTGAAGCCATTCTCCCAATCCTATGCTACGGCGGGGCAACAGCCCTGAGCATCCTGGCCATTTACGTTGTCCTCACTTAAATAGGGACAGCGGCTATTTAATTAACATATCTTTACGTGGAAAATAATCCACGTGAGGGCAGGTATAGTAGAATTACCTCATGAGTATAAATGGTCAAGTGCAAAAAATCGTATTTACAGAAGACAAGATCCGGTTTTATCGAATGATTGTTTTCTGGGCGCTGTCTTTAATTTAATGAAGGAGGACAGAAGGTGCCAAGAAACTGGTTAGTCATTGCCATCGGGTTCATCATTCTTGTTACTGCTTCAGCGGTTCTTATTGGACAGAGCCAAGAAAGAACAAGGGCGGACCAGCTGGTGGAGACACTGCAGCAGGGCGTATCAGGGCTGACTGCAGGTCCGGTCAAGTTCTCTTCCTTCTCAGAGCTCCCACCGCCAGTTGTCCGCTATTTTCGGCACGTATTGACTGATGGTCAACAGATGATCAGGGCAGCGAAGATGAGTCAGACAGGAGAATTGCGCACCAGTACTACATCCAATAGCTGGCATTCATTTACGGCGAGTCAGGTCGTTGTACCGGCTGCACCCGGTTTCATATGGAATGCTAAAGTAGTTATGCCGCTTGCCACGCACGTGCGAGTTCTGGACAGTTACTCCAATGGAAATGGCTCAGGCCGGGTGAGCCTTTTATCAGCCCTTGCAGTTGCTTCAGAATCAGATACGCCGGAACTCAACTCTGGCGCACTGCACCGGTACCTGGCGGAGGCGGTCTGGTATCCCACCGCCCTTTTACCCCAGTCAGGAGTTCATTGGACACCAATAAATGATCTGGCGGCGCTGGCAACGCTTAAGGATAGAGGCACGACTGTGTCGCTTGAGTTTCGATTCAACGAAACAGGTGAGGTGACTGGAATCTACAGTCCCGGCCGCTTCGGTCGTTTTGATGGCGGATACAAGCAGGTGCCATGGGAAGGTCACTTCTTTAAATACGAAATGCATTCCGGCATACGCATTCCCACATATGGTGACGTTGGCTGGTATGATACCGGGGCGTGGCAGGCTGTCTGGAAAGGAAATCTCGTTGACGTTCATTATGAGTTTGTTGAATAGCAGTTAAGATCAGTCCGCGAACTAAAAGAATTTCCCGGGCTTCGGTTATGCATATTATCTTCATGGAATCAGTGCAAAGTAAAGTTTGAGTTAAGACGATAATCATCAGCATGAATAAGACAGCGAGCACTATATTATTATTTATCATAGTATCTCTTTCCGTATCCGCCTCTGCAGCAGAGTTTGAAATTATAAAGACGCACGATGTTACCATTAAATACGAAAAGGGTTTAAACGGTGTTTCCAATGAGATTGCCAGCCTGATCCCGGTATTAAAGGAAGAGATTCTGAATATGACCGGGCTGCCGATCAACTTTAGCTTTCATATCATTATTTACAGAGACAGGGAATCCTTCAGGAGATTGGTGAACAATGACCTGATTGCTGCATTTGCGATTCCCGGGCAGGATCTGATTGTATTAGACTACTCACAATTTCGATATGACCCGCTAACGCTTAAATTAATTGTTATGCACGAGATGTGTCACCTGCTTCTGCACAAGAATATAGCAGGGAATAATCTCCCGAGGTGGTTTGATGAGGGATTGTCACAATGGGTCAGCAGCGGTATCAATGAAATAGTTTATCCGCGATCAGAAGATGTATTGAAAAGGGCATTCATAAACGATACGATCCTGCCCTTTTCAGCTATATCCGAAGTCCTTCCCTCTGATCCTAATGAGCGCATATTGTCTTATGAGCAGGGCAAGAGCATGGTGGACTACATCGGGCAAAGATACGGCTCAGATTCATTAAAGCGCATAATTTCAAGTTTGAGCAGCGGTGCTGGATTTGATGATTCTGTAAGAGGTGTATTGGGGAAAGACTTTTCAGAGATAGAGGAAAAATGGAGGTTGGATAAGGGGAAACGACAGTACATATGGCTTGTCTTTATTTCTGATCACATTTATCTGATACTGTTTTTCATTGCTGCATTTATAACCATATATGGTTTTATGAGACTCAGGAAGAGGATGAGGGATTATCAGGACGAAGAGGATTAGTCATAGAGTTTCAAAATGTTAGATGTCAGGAGTATTAATTATTATAAGTCCTTGTTAATCTAATTCACAAAAGTTATAATTGACAAGTTAAATAGGGACAGCGACTATTTATCTTAAATAGTCGCTGTCCCTATTTTGGGGAATAAATAATGAGCCGGTTTAAATTATATATTGAATACGAAGGCACCCGCTTCAGGGGATGGCAGATTCAGAAGAACGCACGTTCTGTTCAGGGCGAGATCAGCTTTGTAATAAAGAAGATATTTTATCCAGCGGAGTTTGATTTTCAAGGTTCCGGCAGAACGGATGCCGGTGTTCATGCACTAAGGCAGGTCGCTCACCTGGAGGTTAAAACCAAATTACCTCCTGAAATTATCAGGATGAAAATTAATGATGAACTGCCTGCTGATATAAATATTCTTGGAGTCGAGAAGGCCCCTCATGATTTTCATGCGAGACATGATGCGGTTTACAGGAGCTATGTTTATCAGATCTCACGCAGGAGAACCGCCTTTGGCAAGAAATACGTCTGGTGGATAAAAGATAACCTTGAAATTGAAAAGATGAAAAAAGCTGCAGGCCTGTTTATTGGGCTGAAGGATTTCCAATCATTTACTGATGACGATCCTGAAGAGAAATCGACCAGGGTTAAGGTAGAGGAAATTCAAATCAGGGAATCCGGAGATTTAATCCTGATACGAATCACGGGTTCGCATTTTATATGGAAGATGGTCAGAAGAATTGTAGGTGTGATTGCTGAGGTTGGCAGAGGAAAACTTACCATCGGAAAAGTTGAGGAGTTCATGAAAACTAAGTCAGGTGAGCCGGCCAGGCTCACTGCCCCGCCCTCAGGCTTATTTCTTGAACAGGTTTATTATAAAGATGATAAGAATATTCCTGAACTTGCACCTATGATCAGGATATAAGAACATGAAGGGACAGGATGCAAAATAACCTGGGTTTCCGTATTGTGCTATTGCACTATTTGCCGAGATGCCAGTATCAGGTGAGTTCTTAATAGAGAGGAAATAAATGAAAAAGTTTGAGGTATGCATCAGAGGAACTAATTTTCTAATCAAATCAGGCAATCAGGTGAAGAGAAATGGATTTTATGCTGCGAGGTTCATAGAAGCAGATGACAGCTCAGCTGCACTTGAGATTGTAATGAATTCAATCAGGGCTGACCTTAAGGATGTTGTGATGAATGATAAGTCCAACCCGCCAAAGGTGAGTGTTGAGGATGTCTATGAAGTCTACTACTTTGGAGATAAGATCTTGTGGGAAGGAAAAAGCCTGCCTCCTCAGGGTTTTGTCTGGGATGAGGAACTCGTCAGAGAATCAGGAAGTTCTGCGGCCAGCTCCCTGACAAACCCATTAGAAGGGAAATGGCCGACATTATGGAACAGGATGCGGCAGAAGGACATCCACATCCATTCTATTTTTATCCACTTTACAAACTCTCTATACCCTGTTGCAATACTTTTCATGTTTTTATTTCTTTTGTCTGGAAATACCTCATTTCACCAAACGTATTTTTACATCATGGTGCTGGCAACATTCAGTGTCCCTGTCTCCTATCTGACAGGAATCGTCGAATGGAGGAAAAGATTCAAAGGTGTCATGATACCGATATTTGCTGCTAAGATAAAATATGGCGTTGTGATATTTGTCATCGGAGGATGCTCGACCCTATGGCGCTACATTACTCCGGGAATCCTTGAGCGAGGCGATATTCTAAGTGTCGTATATGTTCTTTTTACTGTTTCCATTATGGCGCCGCTGATATACCTTGGTCATCTTGGCGGGATCATTGTTTACGAGGGGCTTGATTAGCAGGATGGCCACTCACCCTATTTAAAGAAGCTTCTTACCTCATCTTCAGTATGAACAATATTCATCGCTGGAAGGGATGAAATGATCATCCTTCCGTAAGAGTTCCTGACAAGCCTGGAGTCCAGTATGGCGACAACACCCCTGTCGCTTGTCCCCCTGATTAGCCTGCCGAAGCCCTGACGCAGCAGCAGTATTGCCGATGGGAGTGCAAGGTGTGAGAACCAGCGCTCGCCAAGTCTTTTGCACCGTTCTTCATAAACAGGGTCACCCGGTGAACGAAACGGTAATTTTACTATAATCACCAGACTCAGCTTCTCTCCCCTTACGTCAATCCCCTGCCAGAAGGTAGTGGTTGCAAGAAGAACAGAATTATCTGTCTCTTTGAACCACTTTATCAGTTTTGACGGCGGCATATCCCCCTGTGATTTGAATGGATATTCTGAGCTGAGATTTTTTGATACATAACGCAGATGGTTATATGAAGTAAACAGGACGAGAGCCCTCCCCCTTGAACTATCAATCAACTCCCCGATTACCCCTAAGGATTTCTGATTAAAGGTCTCGCTGTTCTCCCTGTCAGGCGGCGGCAATTTCCTGTTAATATAAAGAAGTGCCTGCCGGCTGAAATTGAACGGCGAATCTATCACACTTTCATCAAAGTCTGTTATGCCGAGCCGCTCTTTCAGGAATTCAAAGCGGCCATTTACCGTGAGAGTGGCAGATGTCATGACCACACCCTCATAACCTTTCATAAGTTCATCAAAGGGTTTCGTGACCTCGACCATGTCACTCCTGAGTTCCATGTATCCCTTATTCCACGCCATGTAATAAACCTTGTCCCTGTCATCCCGTTCAATGAAATCTTCAATATCCTTATAGACAGCCTTGACATAATTGATGGTAGTTTCAATGCGGTCAGTTAATTCAGGCGAAGCTGTGCCAAATAGCGCTGAATCCTGGTCAACCGGCTGCTCGCTATGAACAGGTTCCGCCGAACGCCTGCAGGCTTCCAGCCTGGGGACTACCTTATCAAGCGAAAGGATGAGCTGCAGATCTTTTAATCCCTCTATTACTGTATCAGGTACGGGATAGATGCTTTGACTACGCATATTCAAACTATTAGTTAATGCACTGTTGTCCTTAAAAAATGTTTCCACAGGTCCGAACAGGTCATCAACGTGTATCTTTAATCCCCTTAATCTGTGCAGGATCCATGTTATCCTTGAATGGTTCAGAGTGCTTCCCATGACAGCAGACATTACGTTCTCTAATTGATGCGCCTCATCTATGATTAAGCGGCTGTGAAAAGGGAGCAGGTTGAATTCAGAGATGAGGTCATATATAAGCAGATGATGATTGACTACAAGGATGTCAACATTATGAAGCTGTCTGTAATGAATATAATAAAAGCATTCCTCATAAAAAGGGCATGATTTTCCGCTGCAGTCGTCAGGGTCGGCAGAGACACTGCTCCAGAAGTCAGGTATGAAGAGAAGTTCGTCCTTATCGCCTGTGCTTGTCGATTCGCACCATTTTTTAAATTTCCTGTACGAATCTCCCTGGACAGCAAACTCCTTCTCCCGCTTCAGGCAAAGGTAGTTATTCTTACCCTTCAGGAGTGCGAAAGTAAAATGATCAGAAAGGTTTTCATGAAGAAAGATGAGGTCCTTTTTCACGAGTTGTTCCTGCAATGCTATTGATGCTGTTGAGATAATGGTCTTCTCCTGAGAGAGAATGGCGGGGATGAGATAGGCAAATGATTTTCCGACACCGGTGCCTGCCTCGATCATGAGCCTATACTTATCCTTCAGGCATGAGAATACCTCTTCTGACATTTTATATTGCTGCGGGCGGTCTTCATAATCCGGCAGTGTTTTTTTTAACAGATCAAAAGCAGATAATAATTCTTCCATTTTATTGTCTGACATGCATGCCCTCATTCCCGGTTGAACCTTGCGGAGCAAACTTAGTTCCTCCCGCTGATGGGGAGGGTAATTTTATTCTATGTTTTATTGATTCTGATTGCAATATAAGGTATAACCAATTATGAAGAAATAACAAGGAGGTGTACTATGGCAGATTTAATTCGAAAGGTAGTATATTACAAGACGGAAGTTCCCAACAAGTCAGGTGAAGGAGCAAGGATACTCGGCGCCCTCAAGGCCGGAGGGGTAAATCTCCTTGCCTTCAGCGGGTTTCCAAGCGGACGGCGGGCACAGATGGATTTTATCCCTGAGGATGAAGCACGCTTCAAGAAGGCTGCAAAGACGGCTGGATTGAAGTTAAGTACTAAGAAAACCGGTTTCTTAGTGCAGGGCAATGACCGGGTTGGTGCGGTCTCAGAGATTTTGACTAAAGTCGCTGAAGCAAAGATTAACATTACTGCAATGGATGCCATAGTTGCAGGGGGAGGACGCTACGGCGTTATCTTCTGGGTAAAACCTGATGATTTAAGAAAGACAGCAAAGGTGCTGAACGCAAAATAATTAGTGATTAAGAGAAAGGAAGGACACTCAGTGGACGATACAAAAATATTTCTATCTGAAGATGAGATGCCTACTCACTGGTACAATATACTTGCAGATTTCCCAAAGCCTTTACCTCCGGTCCTGCATCCAGGAACAGGACAGCCTATTGGTCCGGATGATTTAGCCCCTCTGTTTCCTATGGAGTTGATTATGCAGGAGGTTAGTCAGGAGCGATTCATTGAGATACCACAGGAAGTAAGAGATGTATACAAGTTGTGGCGTCCTTCACCTCTTGTCCGGGCGCGGCGCTGGGAAAAGGCACTTGGTACTCCGGCAAAGATCTACTACAAGTGGGAGGGGGTCAGCCCGGCAGGAAGCCATAAACCGAATACAGCCGTGGCACAGGCGTATTATAACAAAAAAGCCGGTATCACAAGAATTACAACTGAGACAGGGGCCGGCCAGTGGGGAAGTGCGCTTGCTTTTGCCTGTAATCTCTTTGGAATAGAATGTAAGGTATTTATGGTGCGCGTCAGCTATGACCAGAAGCCATATCGCCGTATCATGATGGAGTTATGGGGTGCCAAATGTATCCCAAGCCCGAGCAATGATACAGCTGCAGGGAGGAAGATTCTGGAAGAGCACCCTGATTCTCCAGGCTCCCTTGGTATTGCCATTAGCGAGGCAGTTGAAGAGGCGGCAAAGCGGGAAGATACCAAATATTCTCTGGGCAGTGTGCTTAATCACGTTATGCTTCATCAGACAGTGATAGGACTTGAAACCAGGAGACAATTTGAAAAAGTTGGCGAGTATCCGGATGTCGTTATTGGATGTGTCGGCGGAGGGTCTAATTTTGCAGGTTTAGCGATTCCATTTGTAAGAGATAAGATGGTTGATGGCAGGGATGTTAAGGTTATTGCAGTTGAACCTGCAGCATGTCCGTCTCTGACCAAAGGGCTCTACCGCTATGACTTCGGAGATACCGCCTGTACCACGCCGCTTATCAAGATGTTTACCCTTGGCCACGATTTCATACCTGCCCCAATTCATGCCGGAGGTCTTCGTTATCATGGTATGGCCCCAATTGTGTGCCATATGTATGATCTGGGTTTGATTGAAGCAAGGGCGTACCATCAGAATCCGGTATTTGAGGCAGCCCTTAGTTTTTCAAGAGCCGAAGGACATCTTCCTGCTCCTGAAACAGCTCATGCAATCAGGGCCGCTATGGATGAAGCCCTGCTTTGCAGGGAAACCGGACAGGCCAGGGTCATTACGTTTAATGCCAGCGGTCATGGACATTTTGACCTGACATCGTATCAGAAATACATGGCCGGTGAATTGAAAGATTTTGAATATCCGGAGGAAGAGCTTCAACGGTCGCTCAAAAACCTCCCTAAAACAGGAAATGAATGAGTCAGTTATTGTTAATCTTTCTTTAATGTTTGACCCTGTATACTGTTAGCCATTAACCAAGGTTCATGCATATCTTAACAACACTGTATTGCATCAGTAAGTTGTTAACATGCTGCAGTTTATGGGGGTGACTCATGAATATCCTTTTAGTGGAAGACGAGCAGTGTCTTGCAACAACTTTGAAAGAGGGGCTTGAGCAGGACGGTCACTTTGTTGAGATTGCAGGTGACGGTACGGACGGGGTGTCAAAGGCGGAGCAGCAGCAGAAAGATGTCATTATCATGGATGTCATCCTTCCTGTCATAGATGGATTAACTACTCTGAGTACGCTCCGGGAGAAGGGGATTACAACCCCTGTGATCCTGCTTACAGCTAAAGATGCTTTAGTGAATCAGACAAAAAGAGCAGATGTGGTTGCCAGCGACTATCCTGTTGGTCAGCTTGACTTAGGACAACTTGTCTCAAAAGTTCGGTTCCTGCTATGCAAGTCATTGCAATAGTCGGTATTTTCTGCTACATTCCTCATATATAGTCACAGGGTGCGCATCGTCTGCTCCCTGCACCGCAATTCCATATACACAATTAAGGAGGTAGAAATGGTAAAGAAATCTAAAACAAGTTTGGGTATTTTGCTGCTCCTCTGTTTTTTTCTGATGGCCGTCCCGGGCATCAGCGGAGCCGAGTTGGCTCGGTATGATATTGATCCGGATCATTCCTCGATTGAATTCAGTGTCGCGCACATGGTTGTTTCAAAAACAAAAGGGAGGTTTACAGATTATACGGGCTTCGTGGAAATGGACACTGATGGAGTAAAGATTAAGGCGATAGAGGCAGTAATTAACACGGCATCGGTCAATACAATGCACGAGAAACGGGATAACCATCTTAAAAATGAAGATTTCTTTAATGTTGAGAAATACCCGACCATGACATACAAAATGAAGTATTCGCGTAAAGAGAAAGATAATATTATTGCAATCGGTGATCTTACATTGCTTGGCGTAACCAAAGAAGTTACGCTGACAGGAAAGTTCAACGGTGTTGTGAAGGATCCTTACGGGAATATCCGCGCAGGGTTTACAGCAGAAGGCAAGCTGAACAGAAAAGACTTCGGAATGAACTGGAGCAAGCTGCTTGATGGCGGGGGGCTGGTTGTCGGTGACGAAATCGCAATCAAACTCGAGATAGAAAGCATTAAGGCCAATCCGGCAAAATGATCCAGGCATGAAGAGGGGGTCAGGTCTTGCATTATCGCATCACGGTGTTATAATGCAAGACCTGACCCCATTTATGAAACAGAGACTCCTGACTCATCGCCTGTTCAGGCTTGTTCCAGCGCTCGATTCCCTCAGGAAATACAACACTCACTTATTCTACAGGGATCTAATGGCAGGACTTACTGTCGCTGCTGTTGCGATACCTCAGGCAATGGCATATGCTGCCATCGCAGGCATCCCGGTCGAGTACGGCCTCTACACTGCAATTGTTATGACTGCGGTAGGAGCCCTTTTTGATTCATCCAAACATCTTATTAATGGCCCTACGAACGCCATCTCCATAGCATTGCTAAGTGCCCTCGGACCTTTTGCTGAATCAGACAGGGTTGCAATGGCGGTGCTATTAGCCCTTCTCATAGGACTGATACAAACCGGAATTACCCTTTTCAGGCTGGGCGACCTTTCGCGCTATATTTCACACTCGGTGATTGTCGGGTTCACAGCCGGGGCGGCAGTCCTTCTTGTACTTGATCAGATGAAAAACCTGTTTGGATTTGCAGCAGGAGGAGTGCCTCAAGACCATTTCATTAAAAGGTTTTATCTCACCATATCAGCAGGCGGACCGGTTGATGCACAAACACTGGCACTGGGCATGGGAACCATAGTTCTAATACTTTGTATACGGTGGTTGAGCAGACGCATAGGCAGGCAGATACCGGACTTCATGATTGTTATTATTGTCGCTGCGACGATCGTGTGGGGATTAGACCTTGCAAAGGTAACAGCAAATGGTGCTGTGATAAAACATGGCGTAGCGGTTGTAGGCGAGGTGCCGCGTACACTGCCGTCTTTCACGCTACCGTCAGGTGATTGGGGCCAGGTAAGACAGCTTTCGGGGAGCGCCCTGGCAATTGCTATTTTAGGTTTGCTTGAGGCTATTGCAATGGCAAAAGCTATTGCAGCTAACTCCGGGCAGAAACTGGATATTAACCAGCAGTGCCTGAGTGAAGGTCTTGCCAACCTGACCGGCAGTTTCTTTCAATGCTTTCCCGGTTCAGGTTCACTCACGAGATCGGCCATCAACCACCATGCGGGTGCTGCAACTCAGTGGTCAGGCGTGTTTTCAGCTATAGCTGTGGCAGTCTTCATCCTGTTATTTGCACCGTTCGCACGGTATATTCCACGGGCAGCCCTGGCTGGTATCCTGATATTTTCAGCATGGCGCATGATTGATTATGAAAGGCTTAAATATTACGTAAAGGCTACACGGTTTGATGCGGGTATTGTCTTAGCTACAGCGGTTTCTGCAGTAGCAATATCAGTTGAGTTCTGTGTAATGATCGGCACATTCCTCTCGTTCGTGTTTTATGTGCCGCGTGCCGCCATGATGCATCTGACAGAACTGACAATTGCCTCTGACAGGGTAATTCGTGACAGGATGCGGGGGGACCCGCCGTGCAACCGCATGCTGATATACGACATGGAGGGTGAATTGTTCTTCGGCTCAGCGCAGAACCTTGAAAAGTCGCTGCTGAGAATTGAGCATCGTGCAGTTGATAAGGTTCGTATAATAGTACTGAGGTTGAAAAGGGTGCGTAATCCGGATGCGGTATGTTTAAGCCTGCTTGAAGAATTCCTTAAACGCATGGATAGCCATGGTATCACTGTTTTATTGTGCGGTATAAGGCCGGACATGGTCAGGGTTTTTGACAAGATAGGGCTTACTGTACGTCTTGGACCAAACCGCATATATACTGAGAGTGATTCGGCCTGGTCAAGCACCCTTGCGGCTGTTCGTGACGCACACAGTCTTCTTGGTGATGACCTCTGCTCTCACTGTCCTGTTGCAAAGAATAAGGCAAAGGATGACAATAAATGGCATTATATAATATAATTAAAAAGCACATATGATACCGGAGGTATTTTGACGGACGATGACAGAGAAAAAGCTGAGCATTTATCAGAGGACATACTGGGTGAGCTGAATTTACGTCATCAGACACTGATATATACGATTCCTGATATTGTCTATTTTAAGGATATTCAGGGTAGAAACATTGTTGTTAACAAGGCATATGAAGATTTTACCGGTTTAAAGGCTGAAGATATAATTGGAAAGAAAGACGATCAGATACTGCCACATGACCTTGCAGTCCATTGCCTTCTCAGCGATCAGGAGGTAATTAACAATCAGAAGTCCCTCTATTTTGAAGAGATATTCGAGTCAAAGGATGGAAAACAGGTTTACTTTGAGACAATAAAATCTCCGCTATATGATGCCTTTGGCAATGTCGTTGGTGTAGTAGGGGTAAGCCGGGATGTTACGTTACGCAAGCATCATGAGGATCAGTCAGAATTATTCAGTTCACTGCTCAACCAGTCAAACGATGCCATCTTTATAATTGATCCAAAGACAGGGTGTTTTTTGTATGTCAATGATAAGGCATGCATTAGTCTTGGATACAGCCGGGATGAGCTGACCAAAATGGAGGTTGTGGATATTGAGGCTGTTATCCCTGATAATTTCTCATGGGATGCCCATGTAAAAGAGGTTCGCAAGAAGGGGTCTTTGGTAATCGAGGGGAGACATAAAAGGAGGGATGGCACAACAATCCCGGTTGAGATTAACGTCAAGTATATCACTAAGGGCAGGGATGCCTATATGGTGGCCATGGTACGTGATATTAGCGAGCGTATAGAGAATCGGGAACGATATACGGCCATTATCAGGAGCGCCATGGATGCCTTCTGGATGATAGATCGTGATGGCCGCTTCCTAGATGTCAATGATGCCACCTGCGCCATGCTCGGATATTCCCGTGAAGAGATGTTGACCATGAGGGTCTCAGATGTTGAGGCAATTGAGCAGCCTAACGAAATGGCTGATCATATCAAGCGTGTAATAGAGGAAGGGTATGACCGTTTTGAGACCCGTCACAGGCGTAAGGACGGCAGTATCATTGATGCAGAGGTGAATGTCAAGTTTATTAACATTTCAGGCGGGCAGTTTTATGCGTTCGTAAGGGATATTACTGAACGTAAGAGGGCTGAGGACAGAAAGATAGCAGGGCTGATAGAAGAGGAGAGGATGAGGTTCCAGAGGCTCGAATCCCTCGGGGTGCTGGCCGGCGGGATTGCCCATGACTTTAACAATATCCTGACAGTAGTAATGGGAAATATATCCCTTGCAATACAGCTTGTAAACTCATCAGATAAGTTATACAAGAATCTTACTGAGGCAGAAAAAGCCGTCGTGCTGGCGCAGGATCTTACGATGCAGTTGCTGACCTTTTCCAGAGGAGGGGCGCCTGTGAAGACTATACTTCCGATTGCTGCGGTGGTCAGGGAATCTGTGGAGTTTGCTGCGAGAGGTTCGAATGTCAGGTGTGATTTTGCAATCTCTGAGGGGCTTAAATCTGCAGAGGCGGATGAAGGGCAGATAAGACAGGTAATCCACAACCTCGTTATAAATAGCCTTCAAGCTATGCCGAATGGAGGGACCATTTCTATCCGGTGTGAAAACACTACGATTGGACAGGAAGGTTACCTGTCCCTGAAAGGTGGAGATTATGTCAAGGTGTCTGTTGAAGACATTGGGGTTGGGATACCTGAGGAGCACCAGAACAGGATTTTCGATCCATTCTTTACGACAAAGCATAAGGGAAGCGGTCTTGGGCTTGCCACATCGTATTCAATAATCAATAAGCATGATGGATTGATCACCGTTAGTTCAACGCCCGGGAAAGGGGCGCAATTCGATATATATCTTCCTGCTTCGGATAGAGACGCCATTTCAGAAGCCGGTTATGATGACATCCCGGTTCCCGGCAAGGGAAAGATTCTTGTGATGGATGATGAAGATATAATCCGAAGGCTTGCAGGAGATATGCTGAACTATCTCGGTTATCAGTCGGAATCTGCTGCCGATGGAGAGGAGACCATTGAAAAGTTTAAGGAGGCAAGAGACTCCGGTAAGCCGTATGATCTTATTATTATGGACCTGACTATTCCCGGGGCAATGGGAGGAAAGGAGGCCATTGAAAGGCTTCTGAGTATAGACCCCGGGGTTAAGGCGATAGTGTCAAGCGGTTATTCCAATGATCCAATACTCTCAGAATACCGAAAATACGGATTCAGCGGGATTGTAAAAAAGCCATACAGGTTAGCCGAGTTGAGCCAGATTGTATATGCGGTACTTAATTCATCCGGTAATTCAGTAAATCAGTAAGGTGTTTCATTTATTATACGTTCCACCTCAGCCCTTTCAAGTGTCTCATCCCTGATCAGGGCCTCTGCAAGGGCATCAAGTGCATGCCTTCGTGCCGTCAATATTTCAGTTGCTCTCGATTCTGCATCAGTTATCAGCTTCTGAATCTCCTGATCCATGAGCCAGGCCATCTCCTCGCTATATCGCTTCGGGAGAGACAGCTCCCTGCCGAGGAAGGGATGTTCTTCTCCTCGGCCGAGATTTACCGGGCCGACCCTTTCGCTCATTCCCCACTGCGCCACCATCTTCTCAGCCAGTGAAGTTGCTTCCTTCAGGTCGTTCTGAGCGCCGCTGCTGGTCTCGTTAAACACGAGCTTTTCTGCTACCCTTCCGGCAAGCGATACACTTAATCTGTTCATGAGGTAAGTTCGCGGATAATAATGTCTGTCTTCCTCAGGAAGGAGCTGTGTGACACCCATAGCCATGCCGCGCGGGATGATACTGACCTTATATATAGGGTCAGTTCCCGGCAGTGCCCAGGCGGTAAGGGCATGTCCTGCCTCATGATACGCTGTTATCTTTTTTTCTGTTTCATTAATGGTATCTTCTTTAGTTGCCCCCATCAGGATGATGTCCCTGGCCTCCTCAAAGTCGTGCATATCTATTTTCTGTTTGCCCTTTCGAAGAGCGACGAGTGCGGCCTCGTTTGTAAGATTCTCAAGGTCTGCTCCGGTCATGCCCGGAGTCCCCCTTGCAAGGGTCTCAAAGTTGACATCATCGGAAATCACCTTGCCCCTGACATGTATTTCAATAATTGCCTTCCGTTCTTTCCAGCCCGGCCTGTCTATAACAATATGTCTGTCGAACCTTCCAGGCCTCAAGAGGGCTGGGTCCAGCACATCCGGCCTGTTTGTTGCTGCAATGACTACCACTTCTTCATGGGGATCAAATCCGTCCATTTCACTCAAAAGCTGGTTCAGTGTCTGTTCCCTCTCATCGTTACCCCCTCCAAGCCCTGCACCGCGTGTGCGGCCTACGGCATCAATCTCATCTACAAAGATAATGCTTGGCTGAGACTCCTTAGCCTTCTTAAACATGTCCCTGACGCGCGAGGCGCCGACTCCAACAAACATCTCAATGAATTCAGATGCGCTGATGTTGTAAAAAGAAACCCCGGCCTCTCCCGCTGTTGCACGGGCAAGAAGCGTCTTGCCGGTTCCCGGGGGTCCGACCAGAAGAACACCCTTTGGTACTTTAGCGCCGATCTTTGCGAACCGGGAGGGATCTTTCAGAAACTCTATAGTCTCACTAAGTTCCATCTTAACATTGTCCATTCCCGCAACGTCTTTAAAGGTCACTTTCGGTTTTTTAGTATCATAAAGTTTGGCCTTGCTTGCCCCGAATGAAAAAAGTCCACCCGGGCCGCCCTGAATCTGCTGATTTCTTCTCATGATGAAGACCCAGACACCTATTATAAGTACCCATGGAATTATCCCGACCATAATCGTCCATAACACCCCCTGATCGTCCGATTCAATGGTGATAAGAACACTCCTTTCACTCAGCTGAGAAAGGAGTCCTTCTCCCTGGAAAGAGGGGAGAAAGGTCTGGAAGTATTTTGTTTTTGAGGGCTTTGTTTCGCCCTGTGATTGTATGCTAACCTCTTTATTGAATTCGCCGGTTACCGTGAGCTTTTTTATTGAAACAGATTTGACGTTGCCGTCGTGCAATTGCGACATGAATTGGCTGTAAGTTATCGTATGCTTTGCAGGTGCGCCGGTGCTGAAAAAACTATTCCAAATATATAAAAATACTGTCAGTATAAAAAAAACCGCAATTAACCTCCAGTATGTACCGGTAATACCGGTTCTCGGGCTTTTGTTTTCAGCAGCCATGGTTCATACCTGTCATCATCCTTAAACTGTCTTTAAGTGTTTTTTATACTGGCATCCCTAATGTCATATTACGGGTAAAAAGGGATAAGTGCAAGATCCAGGAGTACTTATGCTGGAAATGATTTGAATGCAAAAAAAAAGCCCCCGCATGCCGAAGCAAGGGGGGCTTTTAAATTTCAATTACAGTTTTGTTACGTTTATTGCCTTAGGGCCTTTCGGTCCCGCTTCAGTATCAAATTGCACTGAGTCACCCTCGGCAAGACTCTTAAAGCCTTCACCCTGGATGGAAGTATGATGAACAAATACATCACTACCGTCTTCGCTTGTGATAAAACCAAAACCTTTTGAATCGTTGAACCACTTTACTGTTCCATTAGCCATTTACTATTACCTCCTTTTCTGTGAACTCGAATCTCAGAAGGTCTCAACAAATAAAAAAAGCCACAAAGTGGAAAAGTCTTTGTGGCTTTAAAACAATATTAAGTCAAAAACTTCCAAAATTCTGAATGAATCTTAGCACACCCCTGAACAGTAAGTCAATAGACAATTTAATTAGGTTAAATAAATGAGTTTTTACTGAGACACTTCAAGATAACAATCTGTTATAATGATGCAGATTGCAGAATGAACACTGACAACCCCTTAAGCTGCCTGATAGGAATAGTCTAAAGCCACCACCCTGATTGCAATCCAATTTGCCGGGACTTTGCTTCTCAGAAGGAGACCACACAATTGAATATAAGCACCAGGAGCATTTTTTTTGACCTGTTCCATTTGCGGTCGAAGTTCCGTGGAAACAGCCGGATACAAAATAGCAGTGAAACTGAGCTGCCGCTGCGATCAGAACTGTTCAGCAGAGAACAAATGGAGCTGCATGGTAAGACCCTTGCGGGACTGCACAAGTTAGGGCTGGAACGTACTCAAAACAAGCTTCTGACGCGGTTGGATGAGAATGAAAAAGTGCTGCTTGGAGTTCGCAATCTTCTGACGGAAGCGATTAAATCAACCCGCCGCATTGCACCCGCCGGTGAATGGCTGCTCGATAACTTTTATCTTATTGAAGAGCAGGTCCGCACTGCCAGAAGGCATTTGCCAAAGGGATACAGTCGGGAACTGCCGCGGCTGCTGAATGGTTCATCGGCTGGTCTTCCGCGCGTGTATGACATTGCACTGGAGACGATCTCACATGGTGATGGGCGGGTAGATCCGGAGACTCTGAGCAGTTTTATAGCGGCCTACCAGACAGTCACTGTCTTGAAGTTAGGTGAATTATGGGCAATCCCCATCATGTTGCGCCTGGCTCTGATCGAGAATCTTCGGCGTGTTGCAGCAAGGCTTGCCGCTGACAGGATCGATCGAAACAGTGCTGATTATTGGGCAGACCAGATGACGGAGATCGCCGGGAAGGACCCGAAGAGTCTTGTTTTGGTGATCGCGGATATGGCGCGTTCGGATCCGCCCATGGGGAGTTCCTTTATTGCTGAACTTACTCGCCGTTTGCAGGGGCAGGGTCCGGCCCTTGCAATGCCGCTAACCTGGATTGAGCAGCGGTTGTCCGAAAGCGGTCTGACGATCAAGCAGTTGGTGCAGTCGGAGAACCAGAAACAGGCTGCTGATCAGGTCTCTGTGAGCAACAGCATCAGCAGCCTCCGTTTCCTGGGCGCTATGGACTGGCGCGCGTTTGTTGAGAAGATGAGTTATGTCGAGCAGACCCTGCATGAAGATGCTGGTGGAGTTTACGGCAGGATGGACTTCCAGACCCGTGACCGCTACCGTCATGTCGTTGAAAAGATATCCAGGAGAAGCAGGATGTCCGAGAGCGAGGTGGCGCGCAGCGCTATTCAGCTTGCCCGCGAGAGCGCAGCCAGGAACGGCAGCAAAGATCGCACTGCACATGTCGGGTTTTACCTGATAGACAAGGGACTTTCGCAGCTTGAGCAACTGGCAGAAGTCAGCGTATCAGTCTCTGAGTCCATTATTAATTTGAGCTCACGGTTTCCCTTGCTGCTATACACAGGCTCTATCACGCTGATTACAATTATCTTCATGCTTGGCCTGTTGGATAAGGCGTATTCCGGTGGTTTAAATGGCTGGGCGCTCGGACTGACCGGCGCCCTCACGCTCCTGTGCGGGAGTCAACTGGCCGTTTCAATTGTTAACTGGCTGGTGACTTTGCTGGCGACACCGCAACCGCTGCCCCGAATGGATTTCTCCAAAGGAATTCCGGCAGAATTGCGTTCTCTTGTTGTGGTCCCCACCATACTCATAAATACTCAGAACATAGAAGATCTGGTCGAAGCGCTTGAAGTCCGGTTCCTTGCAAACCGGGACGACAACCTGTACTTCGGCCTGCTGACTGATTTTCGCGATGCTGAAGAGGAATCTCTGCCGCAGGACGAGCCGCTGCTGCTGCTGGCACGGCAGCGAATCGAAGGGCTGAATGAAAAGTACAAGAGTATTAAAGACAACACTTTCTTCCTTTTTCATCGCCCACGCAGATGGAATGCACGGGAGCGGGTATGGATGGGTTACGAGCGCAAGCGGGGTAAGCTTGAGGATTTGAATGCACTTCTTTGCAAAGGGGCTAAGGGTGTATCCCCGGGAATCTCAGGGGAACGCTTTTCGCTCATAGTAGGTGAAACAG
Source organism: uncultured Nitrospiraceae bacterium (assembly GCA_964611625.1). GTDB lineage: Bacteria > Nitrospirota > 9FT-COMBO-42-15 > HDB-SIOI813 > HDB-SIOI813 > RBG-16-43-11. Next base: position 578,555 of record CAZTAM010000001.1, read on the forward strand.
GAGTCTTGTCGAATGTCAGGTATGTGATCACCCTTGACACGGACACTCAGCTGCCCCGGGATTCAGCGCGGCAGTTTGTGGGGGCCATGGCACACCCTCTGAATCGGGCCCGATATGACGAAGACAGACAGCGTTTCACTGAGGGGTATGGCATACTTCAGCCACGGGTAGACGTGAGCCTTTCTGGCACGGGCCGGTCACTATATGCGCGAATGTTCGGGAGTGAGTCCGGCATTGACCCTTATACTCGTGTAGTATCAGATGTATACCAGGACCTGTTCGGTGAAGGTTCATTCATTGGAAAGGGAATCTATGATGTAGATACATTCGAAGAGGCGCTAAACGGGCGTTTTCCCGAGAATCGCATACTCAGTCATGATCTTATCGAAGGCTGCTACGCGCGGGCAGGGTTGTTGAGCGATGTGCAGTTATACGAGGAATACCCCTCCCGCTACTTCGTTGACGTGAGCCGCCGTCACCGATGGATTCGGGGAGACTGGCAGCTCTTACGATGGCTGTTGCCGTATATCCCTGATTATAGTAGTGCCACTGGCGCCGCCAGCCGCCTTCGAAAGAATAAACTGTCAGGACTCTCCCGATGGAAGATCTTCGACAACCTTCGGCGAAGCCTTACGTCTCCTGCCCTGACACTGCTGTTACTGTTGGGATGGACGGTCCTGCCTTCGCCATGGTTTTGGACAATGTCGGTGATCGGGATTCTCCTGATTCCCTCTTTGATTAAAGCTATCCTGGATATGTTTCACAAGCCGGGAGATATGCTGCTCGGTCAGCACCTTTCTGCTGTAGTGCGTTCTGCTGAGTTACACTTTGCGCAGGCGGCATTTACCCTCGTCTGCCTGCCATACGAGGCGTTCTTTTCTCTGGATGCGATTTTGCGCACGATGTGGCGGATGGTTATAACGCGCAGGCGGCTGCTTGAATGGAATCCATCGGGCAGCACCGGGCGAAGCAGTAATGATCTTGCCGCCTCCTGCAGGACAATGTGGTTCGCCCCTGTTCTTGCCGCTTCCGCAGCTATCTTTCTCATGATTTCGGAGCCAGCTGTTTTGGCAGTGTCCGGCCCGATACTTGGTCTCTGGTTTGCCTCTCCGGCAATCGTCTGGTGGATCAGCCGGCCTATCGCTCGCCGCAGGGCAAGGCTGACAGACGAACAGACCATCTTTCTCCGTAAGATTGCCCGAAAGTCCTGGGCGTTCTTCGAGACGTTCGTGGGCCAGGAAGATAATTGGCTGCCGCCTGATAACTATCAGGAGCATCCGGTTGCAGGGGTTGCACATCGCACGTCTCCGACTAACATGGGCCTTGCCCTGCTGGCAAGTTTATCTGCCCACGACTTTGGCTACATTTCAGGTGGGCAGCTCATCGAACGTACGTCCAATGCATTCCGCACGATGGAAACTCTGGAACGGAACCGGGGCCATTTCTACAACTGGTACGACACGCAATCTCTGAAACCACTTCTACCCAACTACATCTCAACGGTGGACAGCGGTAATCTTGCTGCTCATCTGCTGACATTGAGGCAGGGTCTGCTCGATCTTCCCGATCAAAAGATACTGGGTGCGAGGGTTTTTGACGGACTCAGCGACACACTGACAATTCTTGCGGAGATTCTCGGGGATAGTGAAGCAGCCGCCGCTCGTGGAGCATTCACTAATGAAGCAATGTCGCACCTTCAGAAGGATATGGAGTCCGTGTGCAATGCTCCGCCAACTACGCTTATGGCAGCAAGATTGAGTCTTGATCAACTGGCAATCTCAGCCGGTAAAGTGGTCGTTGCAGCAGCAGCCTTCGATGCTGCTGAGGGCGACAGCCCCAATATTAATATCGATAATAAAACAGATAACCAGACGGCGTGGTGGGCTCGTGCCTTTGCCAGGCAATGCAGAACCGCCCTCCATGAACTGACATATCTTGCTCCGTGGACATTGCTGCCGGAATCTGTTGACAGGCCTGATGACTTTCCTGGTATCAGCGGGATTCCGACACTACGCCAGTTGGCCAACCTTGATCCTGATAATTATAACGGTGCCGGGCTTCAAAAGCTCATTACAAAGGCGGGCCAGCGTGCCAGGGGAAGAATCGCGGTTATTCAGCAGCTTTCATCTCAATCCAGTGAGTTCGCCCGGATGGAATATGATTTCCTGTTCGACAAGGAGTGCCATCTATTGACCATAGGGTACAACGTCGGTGAACACCGCCGGGACACCGGTTATTATGATTTGCTTGCCTCGGAGGCGAGACTGTGCAGTTTTGTGGCGATTGCGCAGGAACAACTGCCTCAGGAAAGCTGGTTTGCCCTTGGACGCCTTCTCACTACTACGGGTGGTGAACCGATCCTCCTTTCGTGGAGCGGATCTATGTTTGAATATCTGATGCCGCTGCTGGTCATGCCGACGTATGAAAACACGCTGCTCGATCAGACCTATATGGCGGCTGTGGCACGGCAGATAGAGTATGGGGAGAAGCGTGACGTGCCGTGGGGTATTTCTGAGTCCGGTTACAATGCGATAGATATTTCTCTAAGCTACCAGTACCAGGGATTCGGCGTACCCGGACTGGGACTCAAGCGCGGGCTCGCCGGCGATCTGGTAATTGCGCCCTATGCCTCGGCGCTTGCACTTATGGTGGCGCCGGAGGAGGCGTGTCTGAATCTCGAGAGACTCTCCGCTGAAGGGTTTGAAGGGAGGTACGGATTCTATGAGGCGATAGACTATACAACTTCACGTCTGCCGCGAGGGCAATCGTCCGTGGTGGTTCGCTCCTTCATGGCGCATCACGTTGGGATGACCCTTCTCTCGCTGGCCTATCTGCTCCTTGACCGTCCTATGCAGAAACGATTTGAGTCAGACCCGGTATTCAAGGCAACCATGCTGCTGCTTCAGGAGCGGGTGCCGAAGGCAACGGCGTTTTATTCGCATACTACCGGGCTATCTGATGTTCAGGGGGTTGCCAGTAGTGAAGAGACACCGGTGCGTGTTATCAACAGCCCGGATACACCGGTGCCTGAAGTGCAGCTGTTGTCCAATGGCAGATACCATGTGATGATTACAAATGCTGGCGGTGGATACAGCCGCTGGAAGGATATGTCAGTGACACGCTGGCGCGAAGACAGTACCCGGGACAACTGGGGTTCGTTCTGTTATATACGAGATGTGGCAAGCGGTGAGTTCTGGTCAACCGCATATCAGCCTGCGATCAAACGTACCACAAACTACGAGACTATTTTCTCAGAGGCTAAAGCGGAGTTCCGCTGCCGGAACAAGGACTTTGACGCCCATACCGAGATTGCCGTGTCCCCTGAGGATGATATTGAGATGCGCCGGATCACAATAACTAACCGGGCCAGAAAACGCAGGACTATAGACGTCACGAGCTATGCTGAAGTAGTACTCACATCGGCTGCTGCGGACTCAATGCATCCGGCATTCAGTAACCTTTTTGTTCAGACCGAGATCATCCATCAGCGGCAGGCGATCCTCTGCACCCGCCGGCCCCGCTCTAAGGATGAACAGCCGCCCTGGATGTTTCATCTCATGGCCGTGCATGGGGCAGATACAGTTGAGGTTTCCTACGAGACTGACCGCATGCAGTTTATCGGACGCGGCAATACTGTTGCCAACCCGCAGGCGATGCGCGGGACTGACTTACACCCGGGGACGCTCTCAGGGAGCCAGGGATCAGTGCTCGACCCGATTGTTGCTGTACGATGCAGGATAACCCTTGATCCGGATGAACCGGCAACGATCAATATTGTCTCCGGCATCGGCGAGACTCGTGAGTTGTGCCTGGGCCATGTCGATAAATATCAGGATAAGCGTCTCGCAGATCGTGTCTTTGATCTGGCATGGACGCACAGCCAGGTGCTCCTGCGACAGATAAATGCCTCCGAGGCCGATGCACAGCTCTATGGACACCTTGCCGGTTCAGTGATCTATTCCAATTCCTCGCTGAGAGCCGACCCGGGCGTAATCATGAACAATTACCGCGGTCAATCCGGTCTGTGGGGATATGCCATCTCAGGCGATTTGCCGATCGTGCTGCTGCAGATAGAAGATCCGGCCAATATCAATCTGGTTCGCCAACTCGTACAGGCTCATGCGTACTGGCGCTTAAAAGGACTGGCAGTGGACCTGGTGATCTGGAATGAAGATCACGCCGGTTACCGGCAGATTCTGCAGGACCAGATCATGGGGCTCATTGCATTAGGCGCTGAAGTCAACCTGTCCGATCAGGCAGGCGGCATTTTTGTAAGACCTGCAGACCAGATATCGAACGAGGACCGCGTCCTTCTTCAAACCGTCGCTCGCGCCATACTCACCGATGGCCGGGGAACGCTTGTTGATCAGATCAACCGCCGCAGTCCCGCGGGAAAACTCATCCCGCCCCTTGCACCAACGGGAACTTACCGCTCCGAATCCACAACAGCCGTTGCATTGCCGCGCCGCGATCTGCTGTTCTTTAACGGATTAGGCGGCTTCACGCCTGACGGGCGAGAGTACATAATTACAACAACGCACGGGCAGGTGACTCCGGCGCCATGGGTAAATGTACTCGCTAATCCTAATTTCGGGACCGTCATCTCTGAGAGCGGACTTGCATATACATGGTCGGAGAATGCCCACGAGTTCCGGCTCACTCCATGGCACAACGACCCTGTGGGAGATTCGAGCGGAGAGGCCTTCTACATCCGCGATGAAGAGAGCGGCCACTTCTGGTCTCCGATGCCTCTTCCAAGCCGCGGGGCAATGCATTACGTTACCCGCCACGGCTTCGGTTACAGTGTCTTTGAGCACACAGAGGATGGCATAAGCACCGAGTTGTGGGTTTATGTGGCCATTGATGCACCTGTCAAGTTCACGGTGCTGAAGGTAAGAAACGAGTCAGGCAGATCGCGCCGGCTTTCCGTTACAGGATATACAGAATGGGTTCTTGGAGACCTGCGGCCGAAGACGACAATGCATGTAATAACCGAATTTGATACCAACAGCGGCGCGCTCTTTGCCCGGAACTCCTACAATACGGAGTTTGCCGGCCGGGTTGCCTTCTTCGATGTGGACGATGTTACACGGACTTATAGCGGCGACAGGACTGAGTTCATCGGGCGAAACGGAACGCCCCGGAACCCGGCTGCGATGCGCAGGCTGAGTCTCTCCGGCAAGACAGGACCTGCCCTGGATCCGTGCGCTGCTATCCAGGTTCCATTCGATCTGGCCGACGGTCAGGAGCGTGAGATAATTTTCAGGCTCGGAGCAGGGCGGGATCCCGATGATGCCGGTAACCTGGTTCGCCGTTTCCGGGGCAGTGCAGCGGCGCGCAAGGCGCTTGAAGCGGTGTGGCAATACTGGAATCACACGCTTGGCGCAGTGCAGGTGGTGACACCCGACCAGTCTTTAAATGTCCTGACCAATGGCTGGCTCATGTACCAGACTATAGCGTGCCGTCTTTGGGCCCGCAGCGGATACTACCAGTCGGGGGGCGCCTTCGGTTTCCGAGACCAGCTGCAGGACGTGATGGCGCTCATCCACGCAGACCCGGGTCTCGCACGTGAACATATCCTCCTCTGCGCGTCGCATCAGTTCAGGGAAGGTGATGTCCAGCATTGGTGGCACCCCCCGTCTGGCAGGGGTGTGCGTACACGCTGTTCGGATGATTTCCTATGGCTGCCATTGGCTGTCTCCCGCTACGTCATGACCACAGGAGACACCGGGGTATTGGATGAGCAAATCCATTTCATCGAGGGCCGTCCGGTAAACAATGACGAAGACTCGTATTACGATCTTCCCGTCCAGTCTGCACAAACAGCCGGTTTGTATGATCACTGTGTGCTGGCTATCATGAGAGGCCTCAACCCCGGCACGCACGGCCTGCCGCTTATCGGCTCCGGTGACTGGAATGACGGCATGAACATAGTTGGCGAACATGGCAGGGGCGAAAGCGTATGGCTGGGGTTCTTCCTGTATGAAGTGCTCATGCGGTTTACGGATGTTGCACGCATGCATGGTGACCTCCCATTTGTGGAGCAGTGCCAATCGGAAGCGGCCCGACTACACTGGAATATCCGGCAGAATGGCTGGGATGGTGAGTGGTACCTCCGCGCATACTTTGATAACGGCACACCACTCGGTTCATATGGTAATCCCGAATGCCAGATTGATTCCATTTCGCAAAGCTGGTCTGTTCTCTCCGGCGCCGGGGATGCGGAACGCTCTGCCATGGCAATGGAGGCTGTGGACAAACGTCTTGTTCGACGGGACCACAGACTGATACAGCTCCTGGACCCGCCATTTGACAAATCAGCTTTGAACCCCGGCTATATTAAGGGGTACGTCCCCGGGGTCAGGGAGAATGGCGGACAATATACTCATGCCGCAATATGGACGGCGATGGCATTTGCAGAATTGGGCGACAGCAGGCGCGCATGGGAGCTTTTCTCGATCATCAATCCAATGAACCATGGGAGATCTCCTGAGGAGATTGATACCTACAAGGTAGAACCATACGTTATTGCCGCCGACGTGTATGCGGTCTCACCTCACAGTGGTCGCGGCGGATGGACATGGTACACAGGATCAGCCGGCTGGATGTACCGGTTTACGGTTGAATCACTCCTCGGGCTGAGGCTTGAGGTAGACAAACTGCGCTTCGAGCCATGCCTCCCTGCGGAGTGGGAGGAGTTCAAGGTGCACTACCGGTACCGGGAAACTATCTATCATATAACCGTACGGCAAACGCGCGATGGGAAGAGTGAAATGAATGTGACAGTCGATGGCGTTGAGCAACCTGATAAGACTATTCCCCTTGTTGACGACCGTCAGGAACACTCGGTTGAGGTGAGGATACATGTTGCAGGTGGATGAGGAAAAGCAGGTTTTACCTTGTCTCGACGAGGACACTGAAATATGGTATTTTTCGGTGGTGGATATTATTCAGGTTCTCATCCAGCAGCCCGATTACCAGACAGCGCGTAAATACTGGAATAAACTGAAAGGACGACTGAAAAAAGAAGGAAGTGAGTCGGTGACAAATTGTCACCGACTGAAACTGGAAGCTGCTGACGGCAAACAATACCTTATGAGCGAGGCCGAGCTGATCTTTACAGTCCTTGCCGAACTTTCAACCCGGAAGATAGCAGAAACCATGGTTGCCACAGGAATGGATGAAACAAGGTCGCAGGTAAAAAAGGCGGAGGCATTGCCAAAAAGGCACGGTGGGAACTCGAGGCAAAGACAGGAAGAAAGGTGATTACCGGGGAAAACTATCTTCCTCCGGGCGCTGCAAAATCACGACTGGAACATAAGAAGAGAGGCAGTTAATGAAACTCAAGTTTGACAGCGGCCTTGACTACCAGCTTGAGGCTATCAGCAGCGTTACTGATCTGTTTGAAGGACTGCCTTTATGCGCAATAGCTGTGACCAGATATACCTTAAGATATTTGAGGATTTTAGAGGGATGCCCGTTTTGAATGACTCAACAGGGCTTCATCAAAAGTGAAGAGGGACATATTAGGCTTCTTCACCTTTGCGCACAATATGCAGTCAACGATATCAAGGGAGGATTTCCCGGAGAAAGTCGTCAATGCCTCGATAAGTTCGTCTCTGTCGTCATTCGCAACACCTCGGTAATGCAGCAACTCCTGGAGTTTTGACGATGCCTCTTTTTTAGGGACCTTATAAAATTTTGTTAATACGTATATACACTCTACAAGGACGCTTTCGGGAATGACGATCTTCTCCTCACCGGTTCTTACTTTCTCAAATATTTTCGCGGCCTTTTCATAAAGGCGCGGCTCGTCCCCCAGGAGATACCTGAGTATAGTATTGGTATCAGGCAGTCTTTTTGCCGGATCTTTCACGCGCAACTTCCTCCCATACCGTCTCTTTAACATCATTCATAGGTACACGTCCCTTTGAATACCGGCTTAATGACTTCCCTACGCTCAAGACGGGTTTTACTACGACCGTACCTTCCACCACATCGAACTCAACTACATCGGTTTTAAGCAAGTCCCTTATTTCTTTAGGTATGGTGGCCTGTCCTTTAGATGTTATTTTCACCGCCTTTGTCGGCATGACCTATCAACTCCTTACATTGTGTGGAAAGTATTACTTATCATTAAGGTAATACCTGATGGTGAATCTGTCAAGTGTTCCTTTAATCGTTTATTTCAAACCAATGGGATACGGCACAGTACAGGCTCAAAGACCACATGAGGAAGATCCGCTGATTATTACTGCCCCTGCCTGACAGCTATGCAATTAAAAGCGTGACAGTATGTTTGAATGACCGCCCGGCTATTTGGGAATATACGCGTTAAGCCCGATTGTCAATGGCTTCCCGTCCACTACGCAGGTTGTCTTAGTATTGCCTCTTGTGCTGGCAACTACAAGGGTTTTTCCTGATGCGCTTGGTGTAGGTGTTTCAAGGTCACAGGTGATAATGAGTTTATTTCCTTCGATTCTTGTTTCAATTGCCATGTGTGTCTCCTCAGCGTATTGGCGCCCCGTTATTATACTTAGTTATATCCTGCCGGTGAAATGCTGTTCAAGAAACATAGTTTTGTTCATGCACAAGCATAAATCATCTCAGGCAAGCAGGATTTGCAGTATATATGTTTTGGCACGCAATAACAACCGTGTAATTAAATAGTCGCTGTCCATATTTTTACTATTTATTTATTGACAGCAAAATCAATATGTTGCTACTATAACTGATGAGGCGCAACGGCTAAAGTAATTAAATCGTCTTGTCTGAACTGTTTGTTTTTTCCGGGATTCTCCATTCAGTTACTGTACAATAGATACAATAAATTTGAATAAATAAATATTTTAACCTATTCAATCAGGGGTGACACAGTCGTGGATATTGGTCAAGCAGAATCAGAACAGAAAAAGTTGATCAGGAATGATCAGATAAAAAAAGAGGCATCTCGACGGCGCACATTTGCGATCATATCGCATCCGGATGCCGGAAAGACGACCCTGACCGAGAAGCTTTTGTTGTATGGCGGTGCTATACAGCTTGCCGGATCAGTGACTGCAAAAAAGAAGCAGAGGGAATCCGCATCCGACTGGATGGAGCTTGAGAAGAAGCGCGGGATATCCATTTCATCAACGGTCCTTCAGTTTGATTACGAAAACTTCCGGTTGAACCTGCTTGATACTCCAGGCCATAAAGATTTTTCAGAAGATACATATCGCGTATTGATGGCCGTAGATGCCGTAATCATGGTCATTGATGCAGGAAAGGGTATTGAGAGTCAAACCCGTAAGCTATTTGAGATCTGCAGGAAACGCGGCATTCCCATTTTTACATTCATGAACAAACTCGACAGGCCTTCATGGTCTCCGCTGGAACTTATTGATCAACTGGAAAAGGTGCTTGATCTCCATGCGTATCCGGTCAACTGGCCCCTTGGAAACGGTCCGGATTTCAAAGGAGTTTACGACCGTTTGAAAAGGGCAGTCTATCTATATGAGCGGGTCCCGGGAGGGGCATATAAGGCCCCTGTATCTGTGCGCGACCTTTCCGATCCTTCGGTGAAAGATCTACTGTTTGAGCAAACTTACAGTGAGGTTGTAGAAGAGCTGGAGATGCTGGACGTTGCTCACGGAGGGTTTGATCCTGATGCCGTACTCAATGGGGAAACAACGCCTGTTTTTTTTGGCAGTGCTGCAAATAATTTTGGCGTTGAACTTCTTCTAAAGGGATTTCTGGAGTACTCCACAGAACCGGTGCCCAGAACATCAAAGAATGGTCTCATACCTTTGGATCACCCCTCTTTTTCAGCTTTTGTTTTTAAGGTCCAGACGAACATGAATCCTATGCACCGGGATCGTGTGGTATTTGCCCGGGTTTGTTCCGGGATATTTCATCGTGACATGATGGTATATCACGCCCGCTCTAATAAGGAAGTACGCTTATCCGATCCTTATAATCTTTTTGGCCGGGACAGGGAAGCTATTACCGAGGCGTATCCCGGCGATATAATAGGCTTTGTTACAAAGCTGGATTTTCGCGTCGGTGATACGATCAGTGTTGATCCTGAAGTAGTTTTTGAGGAGATTCCAAGATTTGCCCCCGAATGTTTTGCATTCTTACATAATACGGTATCGTCAGGTTATAAGGCTTTTCGTAAGGGGCTGGACCATCTTCTTGCTGAAGATATTGTTCAGGTTTATTTTCTCCAAAATTCTGGCCATTCAACTCCACTTTTAGGAGCAGTAGGACCATTACAATTTGAGGTTATGCAGTACCGTCTTAAAGACGAATATAAGGCTGAATCAAGACTGGAAATTATGCCGTGGAAGATTTTAAGATGGGTTGAGTCTTCTTTAGATGATGAATCTTTAGTACAGCGTCTGCCTCATGGAGCTGCTTTTGCTGCAGATGATCAGTCGCGAAGGGTTCTGCTTTTCCTGCACGACTGGTCTTTGAAATATTTTGCAGAAAATAATCCTTCGATAAAATTCTTTGATACGCCGCCTTAGCTATTCTTTGCAATTATTTCCCCCTGCTACCCTTGTACAGTGAATGTGTCTTTTTATTAAAACATTATAATGGTATACTATGGACTCATGAAATCTATAATTGATACACGCAAAGAACGCGACCTGACAGAATTTCTCAAATTCTCACCTCTCGACAGGATGAAAATAATGTATTCAATCATATCTGAGATTATTACTATAAAGGCAAAAGCAGAAGGTGTATCTGAACATGAAATCTATAGAAGATACCTTAAAAATAATCCAAGACATTATCAAAAAATTCCCCGGTGATCTTGAGGTGGCAATGATTGGGGGATATGCCGCAGTATTGCATGGCGTGGAAAGGACAACGCTTGATATAGATTTTTGTGTCTATTCCGACATTATTCACTCTTCCAAAGATTCTGCCGGTTTTTTCAACCTCTTATTGACATGCCTGCCGGAGAGATTCGAGGCCAGCTTGATTAAAGGCAGCCC
>CAZTAM010000002.1:0-413663 GCA_964611625.1 uncultured Nitrospiraceae bacterium
CTCGTCCACATAATCTTTGCTTCTTGTCTTGTCATGTCTTTTCTCCTTTATTAAATAAAAAAGCCAGCCATCTTTTTGGATGACTGGCTTATAATCCAACTGGTTCCTTAATACGGCGATAGAAACCTTTCAGAGTATCCGCACGTTTAGACAGGATTATATTAAACATTTCCTTGCGTGTCAAGAAGAATTATAATAACAATTATAATAACAGAAGAATATATAATAACAACCTCAGATCAAATATTACTCAAGCACCTGTTTTCAAATGGGAAAATATCTGTTGACAGACATTTTCCAATACTGCTACAGTAAATAATTGAAAACCAGTTGCCTGTGCGGGTATACGTTAAATGAACGCAAGTGAAATGGTTTCATCAATCCTAAGTCGTCTAAAGCGTGTGTATCCTGAGCGGGGAACAGCGCTTAAATATAAAGAGCCATTTGAACTTCTGGTTGCAACGATTCTCTCTGCACAAACAACAGATACTCACGTCAACAAAATCACCGAAGGCCTTTTTAACAAATACAGAACGATCGGAGATTATGCAGCAGCCGACGAAGCAGCCTTTCAAAAGGACGTAAGCTCAGTCAACTTCTATAAAACAAAGGCAAGAAATATACAGGCATCGGCAAGGATGATAATAGACAAGTTTGCCGGAGAGGTACCTGCAACTATGGATGAACTGATACTTCTGCCTGGTGTAGCACGCAAGACCGCCAATATAATCCTGTACAATGCTTTCAATAAAAATGAGGGTATTGCTGTTGACACACATGTCAGGAGGGTTTCATACAGGCTTGGTCTTACCAGCAATAATGACCCTGTAAAGATTGAGAAAGACCTAATGAGGATTACTAAACAAAAAGACTGGGGACTATTAACCCACCTGCTGATATCGCATGGAAGAGCAATATGTCAGGCCAGGAATCCCAGGCATGATGTGTGTATACTCATTGATATATGCCCATCAAAGGGAATATAATTATTGAAAGTTCTTGAGCCTGTACATAAGAGGGGTCTTGTGATTGTCATCACAGGCAACGGAAAAGGAAAAACTACGTCTGCCCTTGGAATGGCGCTCAGGGCTGCCGGCTATAAAATGAGGGTGAGTATCATTTGTTTTATAAAGGGAGATCTGTATTCCGGAGAGTTTGATGGTGTAAAAAGGCTGCGGCCAGATATTGACATACATGTCACTGGCAAAGGATTTCTGGGTATAAAAGAAAGCCCATATTCATTCGAAGAGCACAGGGAAAGCGCTCAGAACGGGTTTATGCTCGCAAAGAAAAAGATGGAAGCAGGAATTATTGACATCCTGATTCTTGATGAAATAAACAATGCCATTGATCTTGGACTGGTAGATCTGCCTCAAGTCCTTGAACTGATAGATAAGAAACCACCATTGATGCATCTCATACTGACAGGACGGGATGCCAGACAGGAGGTGATCGAAAAAGCACATACAGTTACGGAGATGAATGAGATCAGACACTCTTTTTCACTTGGTATCGAACCTCAAAAAGGTATAGATTATTAGTCCTGACATAATTCTTTTGTGTCATCAGGAGGGTTTACTATGAGTCTATTAGATAACGTGTTAGAGAAGATAGGTGTTATTGACACAACTTCAAAGGCTTTTGAAGGCCCATTTGAAACTTACTCCGGAACAGCAATTACGCCTATTAAATTTGGCCTGCCAAAGGAGATTGATTCGATCTGTCCAGAATGCATGGAGATAATTAAGGCAGATTTGTACGCGGAGGACGGCAAGGTCTGGATAACCAAGACATGTCCCGAGCATGGCGACTATAAGGATATCTTCTATTCAAATGCTGACCTCTACCTGAAGTGCGAGGAGTTCTGGTTCGGTGACGGAAAGGGCATAGAAGATCCTCCCATAAAAAATGCCACTATATGCCCGTCGCAGTGCGGCCTGTGCAACATGCACCTGAGTCACAGCGGTCTCCCCATAATGGACCTTACCAACAGGTGTAATATGACCTGCCCTGTATGCTTTGCAAATGCCAATGCCGCAGGCTATCTCTATGAACCCACTTATGACCAGGTTGTCAGGATGCTTGAAAATCTGGTCAATCAGAAACCTGTTTCTGCCAGGAGGATCCAGTTCTCAGGCGGGGAACCTACTGTACGTCCTGATTTCCTTAAAATTGTTGCAAAGGCAAGGGAGCTTGGCTTCTACTACATCCAGATCAATACTAATGGGATAAAGACTGCTGAACCTGAGTTTATCCAGGCATTGAAGGAGGCCGGTGCACAGAATCTTTATCTTCAGTTTGATGGCCTGTCTGATGATATATATCAAAAGACCCGCGGAATGAAGTCTCTCCTTGATTATAAGCTTCAGACTGTTGAGAATGCCAGAAAAGTCAAACTTGATGTAATTCTTGTTCCTACTATGGTAAGGGGTTACAATAATCATCAGGTTGGAGATATTGTAAGATATGCAGCCAAAAATCATGACGTAATCAGCGGTATCGCCTTTCAACCTGTGTCCTTTGTTGGAAGATTCAGTCAGAGCCACAGGCTTGAGAGACGCTATACACTTGCAGACCTTGCATTTGATATAGAAAATCAGACCGGCTTTATTAACGCAATGAGAGACTGGTTCCCGATAGGCTGTACAACAGCATTCTCCAAGCTTGCACAGGCAATCAGCGGAAGCCCTGCACTGACATTTTCGATGCATCCTCACTGTTCACAGGGTACATACTTCTATATTGGTCAGGATGGAATCCCGGTTCCTGTAAGCGCATTCATTGATCTGAAAAACTTTTTCACTGACCTGATCGCCCTTTCAAATAAAATTAAGCCTTCAAGGTTCGAACTGCTTTCAAAGGCCAGAGTTGCATACAAACTAATCAAGCATTTTAATAAAGAAAAGGCCCCCAGAGGTCTGACCTTTGAAAAGTTCCTGAAGAGTCTTGATGGATACCAGGACGAAAACGTAAGAAGGATAAACTCTGATAATGGGAAACATGACCGATTCGACCATTTCTTTGTAGCAGGAATGCACTTCATGGATGCATATAACTTTAGTGTAGAAAGAGTAATGAGATGCGTGATTCATTACTCTGACCCGAATGGGTATCTCTATCCGTTCTGCGCCTATAACGGAGCTCCCGTTTATAGAAAAAGAATTGAGAAGAAACACATGGTTTCCCCAGAGGCACTAAAAGAGAAGCTCATATCTGAGGGGCGTCCAAAGGAGTTGGAAATAGTAGCAAAGAAGATGGGCATTTAAAGATAATACGTGAAGAGAAAAGTGTTTATTTTTTTGAGAGAAGTAAGTGTTTATATTTGAAGCTAATTTCAGTTATGATATAATAAAACAACAGGTAAATTATCATTAACCACAGGGGGCAGAGAGGCAGTATGCAGGCATGATAGCTAAAGATTTCAAGAATGAAATAAAGATTCATATAGAGGCAAGATATCCTGTCTTATGGCTGGTATCGTTTGAGGAACGACGGGTCGAGAAACTCCTTGAAGGGCTGGCATCCGAAACTGATTTTAAATATTGGTGCTGGTCTGTATCAAGAGGGCTTTACAATGGAGAAAAGAAAAAGTGGGAGGCTCTGGGAAGGGAAAAGGTCCTGACAACCATTGATGAAAAAATATCAAAAAGTCAGAACGATAATAATATTTTTCTCCTTAAAGACATATCCGGTTATTTTCACTCTCATGAGTTTCTAAGGAAATTCAGAGACCTGCCAGCTATAATAGATGAGAATCAGCCTTTGAACACGGTGTGCATTCTATCCCCGACCCTGACAGAGATACCCCCCGAACTGGAAGAGGATATAGTAGTTATAGAATTATCACTACCTGACTATGATGAGATTGAGGAGATGGTTACTACAACATTCGGGAAGCTGATTCCGGAAAAATGGTATCCATCAACGAGGGCCATATTGTACAAGTCTCTTCAGGGACTCTCCATGGATAATATTCGCCGGGTAGTCAGAAAGGCTATAACCCAGAATAACGGAAAGCTTACTGAGGACTGCATCTCCTTCATCCAGGAAGAGAAGCAGCAGATCATAAAGAAACAGAAGACCCTCGATTATTACACCCATAAGGAAACTATTGAACATATAGGAGGTCTTGGAGAGATCAAGAAGTGGTTTATTGAAAGAGAACATGTATTCCGCCTCAGCAAGGAGAGGATTGACACCCTCGGCCTGGATATCCCGAGAGGACTTCTGCTTATCGGCGTCCCGGGATCAGGTAAGAGCCTATGCTGTAAGGCACTGGCCGGAATATGGAACCTGCCGCTGCTAAGACTTGATGTTGGGAGATTATTTGGATCCACAGTCGGCGAGTCTGAAAAGAATATAAGAAAATGCATCCAGCTTGCAGAGGCAGTCAGCCCCTGCATACTATGGATTGATGAGATTGACAAGGCTTTTGGCGGAGTGGGAGGTTATCAGGGAGATTCAGGTACGCAGCTCAGGGTATTTGGAACATTTGTAACATGGCTTCAGGAAAAAGAAAAACCGGTTTTTGTTATTGCAACTGCAAATGAACCCAAAAACCTTCCTCCGGAATTGTGGCGTAAAGGAAGATATGATGAGGTTTTTTTTGTTGACCTTCCAAGTGTCGATGAAAGAGAGGAAATATTCAAGATTCACATGGAGAGCAGGGGGCAGAAGACCATACCAGCTGATTTAAGGGAATATGCACAGAATAGTCATGGATATACGGGTGCCGAGATTGAACAGGCTGTGAAAGATTCCATTGTGACTACTTTTAATAAAATCCACGAAGGCAGGCATGATAAAGATGCAGATGAAATGATAAGCGAACTTTCCGGTCTCGATGTAAATAAGGCAACAGTACTTGCATCTGTCAGGAGTATAACTCCACTGTCAATCCTTAAGAAGGAAGAAATAGATGAGCTTAGAAAATGGAGTCACAGGAGGGCAAGACCTGCCTCCCGATCCCTGTTCCTTCAGAGGGTGGAAAACCTCGGAGATCAGGAAAAGAGGAATATAGCTATACACGAGGCATCTCACACCGTAATGATGTGGCACCATTTCAAAAAGACACCTGTATTTATCAGCCTTGATACCTATAAGGATTATACTGTCTACCTGCCACATACAGATTCATTGGAACATACCTTTACCAAGAAAGAGCTTGAGAAGGAGATCGGGATCATACTTGCAGGCATGGTATCTGAAGAGGAGCTGATTGGAAATGACTCGAAGACTGTCGGCGCCTCACACGACCTGATTGCAGCAACTGTCATCGCGAGGAAGATGGTCGTTGAGTTTGGTTTTGGCGATATAATCAAGAATACGAGCCTTATAGCATTGCAGGACTTTGCATTAACATCCGGAAAAGAAATATTTGACGATGTTCAAAGAATCCTGGAGAATGCAAAGGCAGAAACTGAAGCCGTTATAAAAAGGAACAGCGAGGTAATCCTTAACCTTGTTAAAGAACTGGAAAAGGATGTTTTATTGAATGGTGAATCATTAATAAGATTTTTCAGTAATCATCAACTGGTTGATAATTCGTAATAGTGATTATTAAGGATTGAATAATGTCATTTTATTGTGTAATTAAAACTGAATTATCTAAAAAAAAATATGTAATCGCTGCCCTTGCAGAAATGCAGCGCAAGGGCGAGATAACCAGTTATGTAGTAAGCAGGAAAAAAGAAAAGATTGAAGTTGACAGGGAAGGAGAGGTGGTTACTGTAAGCCGGGCAAACGAAAACAGTAACTTTGAAATAGGTGGCATTTCCCGACCTGCACGTGAGATCAGCGACCGGATGAAACAGTTATATGCATATGAATCCATAAAAGACAACCTGCCGCTTGATTTTGAGATTGCACAGGAGACGGAAGAGGCAGGAGAGATATTTATAACGCTGAAAGGTTGATATAGGTACGAATTAAAATCTCCCCTAACCCCTCTTTTCCAAAGAGGGGAATATCATCTCCCCCTTTGAAAAAGGGGGATTAAGGGGGATTTGGGAACATATGGACAGGCAGATAAAGATAAAGATTACTAAAGACGGGAAGGTTGAGGTGGACTCTTCTGTGTTTAAAGACTGCATGGAAGTTGCCGGCAAGTTGAAGGATCTCCTCGGCAGTGTTGAAAAGATTGATGTGAAGGATGAGACTGAAATAGCCCTTGAAAATAAGTTGAAAATTGAAAAGGATTAGTACAGTCAATAGACAGCGTTCAAATGAATCATGATGTTAATATCAATGTACATTCAATAATACCTGTATCACGTATAAACGGCCCGGGAAAAAGAATGGTAATCTTCTTTCAGGGCTGCGGCAACAATTGTTCCGGATGTTTTAATCCGGAGACACATCCTTTCATCAGGATTGCTGAATATTCTGCAGATACTATATTGAACAGGTACTATCGCCCTGGCATTGAGGGAATTACTGTAAGCGGCGGCGATCCATTTTATCAGCGCAGGGGGCTCTATCATCTTTTGAAGAGGGCCAAAGAAGATTACGGCTTGTCAACCGTAGTCTATACCGGATTCACCATTGACAGTCTTGCATCATCAGTCCTTTGCAGGGCAATTTTCAGATACACGGATGTGCTCATCGATGGTAAATTCGATGTTAAAAAGAAAGAGCCTACAATGCTTGCCCGCGGCTCAACTAACCAGAGACTACACTTCCTGAGCAAAAGATACAAGGAAGAAGACTTTATCATGCCTGGAAAAGTTGAGCTCATAGTAAGATCTGACGGCACGATCATTCAGACTGGATTCAGTAAGGTGGCATAATGGATAAGGACGAAAAAAATATAGCCTGCATACTCGCGACATTTCCAATGGTCGAAGATGTCATTGAACCTGAATCAAAGAAAAGAATTTTGTCCCAGTGCGTACACTGTGTAAAAGAAATACCAAAGAAAGCAGAATACATCGCAGGATACCAGCTATGCGTTTCACTAACCACAAGACTTGAAAACCCGTCAGAAAGAAAATGGCTTCTCCTTGCAATAGCACGTGAGCTGCCAAAATCGGCTGAGTTCCACCTTCTTTACCTGGAGATTTTGTCGCAATCTGTCAGGGCCGCAAACGCAATAGAGGATGCTATGTTAAGAAAGGATTCACTTCTCGACATTATACATGACCTTCCTGACAAAGTGGACTTTCAACCCCTCTTTATTGAGGCAATGAGTCATGCCATTAAAGCGGCAGATGAGATAAAACAGCCGCAGCACAGGGTTCATGCGCTTGTTGGCTTAGTGGATGAGATCCCAAGGACTGAGGAATACAATCACCTCCGCTTAAGGGCATTCAAACTTGCACTAAATCTGGCTACAAATTTGAATCAGGCAAAATATGACCAATTGAGACTAAAACAGATAGCAAAAACGCTTCCAAAGACGAGTGACGTTGATTTTTACAGGCAGTATACCCTGCTTGGGATTGCTAAGGAAATTCCAAAGACCGGTGAATTCCTAAAGCTATTCAAAGAAGCAATAATGCTTGCCATAGCTGCAGCCGTGACGATCGAAGAACCATACTACAGAAAGTATGCCCTTTGCTATATAGCTGAAGAGCTTTCGGGATCAAATGAACTATCGTCACTATATAAACACACAATATCAGAAGCGTACAAGGCCGCATCTGCCATTGAAGATCCCCTTGTAAGGATCAATGCATTAATAGACGTACTAAAACTATTTCCCAAAACTGCTGATTTTTTTGAACCATTAAAGATGGCATTGGTAAATATTCTTGACTTTTACACGGTCCAGAGCAGGATAAAGGACATAACTCCAATGGAGGTCATTGACTTTATTCTGCTAATGGATGAAAAAAGTGTAGACGACTCCAAGAAATCAAAATTCACTAAGGATAAATATGCCCACATACTTGCAAAAGATCTCGAGCAATTTGGTCTTTTGTTAAATGATATAAGGCTTATTGAGGTGCTCAAGCCTTATACACATGTCTGGATACGGCCCAAGGCACTTCGTCTTGCTGTAAGCAAGATAGTGGAACATCTCGAAGGACTGAAGAATAGTTTTCACGGGTGTGAGATCGAACGCCCCGAATTTACAGGGGAGTATTATCATTCCAGAGAAAGACATCCTTCAATTGATGAGTGGGGAAAAAGTGCAGTCAAGGAATGTATTTCTATTGATCTCGGAGCAACTAACACAGTCATAATGAAACGCAGATGGGATGTGCAGCCGGAGTTTGTTGAGTTAAAGGGTATCTCACGACACTATGATGATATCCCGATAGTACCTACCCTGCTGAATCTGAAGACTGATGCCATTGGTACAGCAGCAGGCACCGAAGACATTTCCTCAAATTTCAAAAGGCTTCTTCTTTCAGGACATCCTGATGGAGAAATTCATATGGAGAGGTATTTCACATCCCTTTGCAAACACCTGAAGGAAGAGACAAAGCGCCCAGTCTGGTTATCTGTATTCTCAAATCCAGTGACAGACAAACTATATATCACTGCCCCCATAGGCTTTCCTGATTACAGAAGGAAAGTTAAAGACATAGTCTCAAAAGCCATTAAGGGTATAGATGTGGATTTACTTGAAGAGCCGCTTGCGGCAGCACTCGGTTATCAAATGGCTGAAAAAGAAGACAAGGTCGTACTCCTTATTGATTTTGGAGGGAGTACTCTTGATGTGATTATAGTAAGACTTAACATAAATGAGGCTCATGTTGTCGCCAAGCCTGACAGGTCTATGGTTCTTGGAGGACATGATATAGACACCTGGATAGCGGAGTTTTTATATAAAAAACTTGATAAAGAGGGTGATACCCCCCCAAGGGAATTGATTGACAAGGCAGAGGAGATAAAAATTGCTCTATCTAACCATAGAGAAGTAATATTCAGTTGGAATAACTATGATGTTTGCCCGGTCTCAAGGCAAGATATTGAAGAGATTCTTAATAAGCATGGTTTTTATAACTCTGTTGACAGGACAATATCCTATGTTCTATGGAAGGCGGGGAAGGTTGGAGTAAAAAAGGAGAAGATTGAGGCAGTGTTACTTACAGGCGGATCATCTCAAATACCTTCATTCAGAGAAAAGATTGAGGCGATCTTTCCTGAACTGAACAGGGAAAACTGTATATATAACCACAGTCCGTTCTCCGCGGTGGCAATTGGAGCCGCAATGTATGCCACAAGAAGGATAAGCGACAAACACCTCAGGCTGGCATATGCAATCCGTTATAAGACCATGGATAAAGATATCCCTTTCGCCTGTGATATCATTTTCGAAAAGGGGGAGTCGTACCCTTTTGAAAAGACATTCAGGGTAACACCTGCTAAAACACTTGGAGAGCAGAAACAGATATACATTGAATTATTCGAGGTACCCGACAAATATATCGTCAGAAGATGGGAAAGAGAAGCCGGCATGGAATTCATTAAACAGGTAATAAAACCGGCAGATGATATGGCCTTGAAAGAGTTAAGGATTATAACACTTTATTATGATGAACCTGTTGAAGACAATACAGAGATAACATTCATTATTGATGAAACCGGCCACTTAAAGATACGCTACGGCAAACATGTCAGGGAAAGGGAAGTTGAGACAGGCGTAAGACTTCAGTAGTAATAAAGAATAAATAGGCGCTGTCCCCATTTATTACTATATCAGGTTATATGCTGGTAGATAATATACAACCATGACAGGAACAGCAGCATGCCAAGCCGGCTGCTGTATTTTGAATATTTTCTGTTTCTGACCGCCGCTATCTTCACTATAATTAACACAAGTCCGGCACTCCATCCAATTACAGGCCAAAATCTAATTCCGCTAATACTCAGAGAAAGGCCTGCTACAGCAAGATATATTATACAAGTTATATATCCATCAAACCTGTGCATCTTTACCATCATCATTGCATCGGATCTGTCCCTCTTTATAGTCTGCAGTCCTGTCATAAAACTCATTGTTGCCATGACTAATCCAATGGATGCAACTATAGTATTAAAATCAAGTATCTTGTATAGGATTGTCATAACCCGCTATATATAAGACTAAATATCTTTCTCTGAATAAAGAACATAATAATTCCAATATATATCAATATAATAGGAAGAATGATATAAAGATTGGTCCAGCTCGAGTTATCGTTCAATATATTTCCAGTGGAACCGCTGTCAATAATACTGTATGTATTTCTCATGACCTCATTCTTCTCAACACGGTTGTTGTTGGAAACCCACATAGTAATGCCGTTCCATTCATTGCGATTGGCAGTGTTATTAATAATACTGTTGTTGTTGGATGAGTTAAGGAATATACCTTTCTCTTTATTGGAATTAGTCTGATTTTTTTCAAGGGTATTGCTATGAGACGATTCCAGATAAATGCCTGTAAGATTATTGAAATCAGACTTGTTGTTTGACACTATAATGTTTTCTGAAGAATACAGGAATATACCGTTACGGTTATTTATAGCTTTGTTGTCAGTAATCTCAGTGTTGACAACCTTAGTGAGGTATATCCCTGCTACTGATGAAGCCGTTGCTGTAAAACCGGATATGACGACATCGCTTGTTTTTGAAATCATGAATACGGGTTTGGATGAATCAGCAGCCTTGACTATGGTCTTTTCCGGCCCCTTTTCAGATTTAAGGATAAGGGGTTTTGCTATCACTATGTTGGCGCGATATTCTCCATCCCTTACAATGACAGTGTCGCCAGTGTGCGAATTATCAATTGCATCCTGGATGTTCTTATAATCATCTGTGACAAAGATTGTGGCGGCCTTTAAATCACTGCTATAGCAATATAAAAGCACGCCACAAAAAAGAGCAGTAAATACTCTCAGGAACATCTCAGTGACAACTATCCTTCTCGGCAAGTTGTCTTGCAGTAAATACTGCCTCCCTGTATTTCATTTGCTCAGGTGATTCATCTTCATGATCATGAATCCCTTTGGTTCGTTCTCCTGCAGTAATAACTACATGAGACTTCTCAGCACGGTCCATTTCCTCAAGGAGGAATCTTCTGCTGTCTGCATCAAGGGAATCTTCAACCATATAAAAAAACTCTTCATCCTCTTTGCTGATATGACTTCTCAAATTTGATAAAGCTGAACGCAGTACATTATCAGGAATATCATCCTCGCACATTGCGTCCCTGACAGAATGAAGAAGGGCCATCAGCTCCCTGTGGTCCTCCTTAATAATCTCAATATACTTGTCGTTCATTGGGTCTAACTTAATCAACAAAGGAAACAGTACACCTTCTTCCTTCCGGATAGAGTGCAATACAATATCATTCTCAACCTCAGCCATAACTGTCCAAAGTCCGTTAATATCTCTTCTAAGGATCATATCCTCAACAACATCAAGCCTTCTTAGCACCCTCTGATGTTCTTCTCTGAGGATAGAGACCGGGTTAAGTTCTTCTGAAAATGTCTCAATATCAGCATCGTCAGATATATCAAGGACATTCCTTACTTCTAATGCCTTGAATGTTTGAGCAAATCCGAGACGACAAATGCCGCGGGGACTCTTGAATAATGTCTTATCATCAGCAGACAAAGACATCTCTGCATATTCCGTTTCATCAACATCAATTTCACCAGTCCGGCATATCTTTATCTGACAATCCGGATGTTGACATCTGTACTTAATTCTTAGATGATTTTCTGACATTTCTTATACCTTTCATCAAACATTTAGAGTTTCAGGTGCTTCCTTCATCTCCGGGACGCCGAATTTATCATTAAACTTTGTTACAAAATACATCAGCACCCTGTAATTCAGCAGCAATGCCTTGAAGGTTTGTGTCTTGGTAAGTCCATCAAAATAAAACTCATATGAGAACTGCACCTGTTTAGCAATACCTTCCGGATCGAGGTTAAGGTCATAACTCACTTCGGAAAACATAAGCTCTTTCCGAATCTCATTATAAAATTCCTCTCTTTCCTCTTCCTTCAGCTTCTTCAGTTTCTCGGCATGCTCAGGCGCTATAGAAACACCATTCAAAACCAGCACTAGTTGTGGATAATCCTTTGGCTGAATAATCCTCTGTTTCTTCATTGTCCCAACAGGAAAATCAATTTCAAAATGAAAATTGGCATTCTCGTCCTTAAACTCGTCTACCTGGTGATGATTTTCCTTCAACCATTTAAGAATGGTTTCCTTCGCCTGTTCAACTGTTGTAATCTCCAAAACGTACCCCCCTTATTGTGCTTTGTTGTTTATTATTCGTGACCAGCTCCTATTTCCATCTTATATGCCTGACATAACTGTGAACACCTTGTGCAATAATAAGTGTGAGTCAGTTCATTCTCTTTATGAATTGGACACGTCTCACAGAGACAGCTCTTTTCCCATTTTATGACTTTACTGGTACCTACAAGCGGGAAGCAAAAACCGGTTGTTTCATCTCCTTTCACATATGAAGGACATGTTGTGCAAAGACACTTACTTACAACATATTTTTGCTTGGCATCAAACTCCTCCCTTTTCATCGATTCGATTCCAAACTTATCAAATGCACTTGTATCAGCCATTGCCCACCTCCTTTGTTATCTTCCGTTAACTGCCTCTTTTATCTTAACTGTTTCCGTATAACTATATTAAATCTACTAATACTTGATGTCAAGGAAAACAAAATGGGGACAGAGATTAAATCTGTCCCCATTAAATCTGCCAAACCTACTGATTCTTATGGATTCTCGCTTATGTATCTCTGCTTCTCAGACTCGGATATCTTATCCCACCATGTCTTTCCTGTCCCCCAGTCGCCTCTTTCTGCGCCTGGTTTTGTGTAATATATCCAGTTTAGAAGACTACCTATAATGTAAAATATAGTTGCACCAATAAAAAAGGCCTTTGATGAACCATAGGCAGTTATGGAAGCCCCTATGAGATAAGAGAAAAAGAACGGTCCGTAGGCAGCCCATGCAGCTGTCCATCCAAGCAGTGATGAACCCATTCTCGCATTATACGCATACACAATAGGAAACTGGCGGAATGTTGAAAAGTTTCCAATGCCGGACATAAGGAATAGCCAGAGCATAATCCATACAAACCCAGGGAACATATCTATTGAGGTTGGAGTCAGATAACCACCAAATAACAGGGCTAGACACCCTAAGATCAGACCAATTCCTGAAAGTTGTGTAAATATGGCTCCACCCCACTTGTCAGACAACGGCCCGCCCAGGAAACGTATGGAAGAACCGATCAGAGGCCCCAGAAACGCGTATTTAAGAGGATCAGGCGCAAGGGCCAGGTCCATTCCTGGTATGTTACCGTATATTACCTTGATCATCAACGGAAATGCGGCGGAAAATCCGGCAAATGAACCGAATGTCATGATGTATATCCATGTACTGAAGTACGCATGTTTATTATCGGTCATGTTGCTTACCAGGGTGCCGACAGATACCTTCCTCATAGGTACGCTCTTTAAATAGAAAAGACTAATAATACCTGCTAATAAAAGCCACGGTATATACCAGAAGGCACCATTCTGTACCCACATATCCTTCTTGATAATCTTCTTTACCGTTAAGTCAGTAACAACACCTGCTTCGTTCTTCTTAACCTCAGCCTTCAATCCCTTTGTAAGCTCAGTTTCAGTAATTACAATATCCTGCAGTGCTCCTGTTGCATCTTTCACGACCAATATATCTTTAGCGAGTGCATCATTGGCTACAACTACATCCTTGACAACTCCCGCCTCTTTTGTGATTTTCACATCGAAAACAGGTGTAGCCTTGGTAAATAATTGCGGTCCTCCTAAAGCGCCAAGTAATGAAAAACCTATTATCCACGGCGTTACAAACTGCACTAAGCTGACTCCAAAATTTCCTATACCGGCCTGCAGTCCCATAGCAGTGCCCTGAAGTCTCTTCGGAAAGAAGATGCTGGATGATGGCATGAATGAGGAGAAGTCTCCGCCACCAAATCCGCACAAGAACGATATGATTAAGAAATGCAGAAATGGTGTTTCAGGATTCATGACAGCAACTCCGAGCCAGGCCATTGGTATAATCTTAATAAATGCAGCAACCGTTAATACTGCTCTAGTACCAAATACTGGGATGAGAAATGCGTGAATTACCCGCATGCTGCCTCCGGACAAGCCTGGCATTGCCGCAAGCCAGAATAGCTGCATTGTATCAAACTTGAATCCGATTGCAGGCAGGCGGACTACAACTGCACTCATAACAAACCATGTAGCAAATGATGCCATAAGGCTGAAGGTGGTAACGGCAAGCGTTCCCCATGCTCGTCCGCTTCCCTCAGCTTTCCAAAATTGTTGATCTTCCGGTTCCCATTTTTTTAACCAAGTAGACATATTTACACGCTCCTTTTTATCATTGCAGCTATTCCCGGATGAATAAGTAATTTACGATGATATTTACAATAATTACATTCAACTGACATATTTTAAATCCACATCACCTCCTTTTTTTTACCGTAAAACATTATGTAATCTCTGAGCACACAACTAAAACTATATTAGGGCATTAAAAAAGCGGGAGTCAGGGAAGCCTGACCCCCGCTATATATTTCCTGCAACCACATTTCAATTACTTATACTGCACAATATTCTCCGGAGCCTCTTTCCTGTACCATCTTACAACCTGATAAGGCCTCCAAAGGTATGCATAAGGCCTGATTACCAAAAAGTGTGCAAGCCTTGTGAAAGGAATCAATGCAATAAATATCATAGCATTGAAAATATGCACCTTTGTTATCAGCCTTAAACCTGAAACATATGTCGGATCAGGCTGTAACGTCGCTATCGACCACATCCACGGCACTGCTGTAGCCGCATACCAGTTTGAACCCCATCTGTAAAAGATCGCATTGATGAGACCGGTTGCAATCTGAATGAGGAGTACAATTAAAACCAGTACATCCCAGCCTGATGTAACAGCCTTGACCCTGACATCAGTCAATCTCCTGTAAGTAAATACTAGGAGACCGAAGAATGCGAGAAATCCGAGGGCAAGCCCGGATAGCTCCAGAAGATAGAGCCTCAAAGGAACTCCATTCCATGCCAATATTGCCCTTGGGAAAAAGAGGGCGAATATGTGCGCAAGCAGAATGATTAATATCCCGTAATGCCATGGGAACGATCCATAAAAAAGAACTGAGTTTTCAAGAAACTGTGAGGACTGGCTCGACCATGAATACCTGTTTGACGTATACCGCCAGATTGCCCCAACGACACAAATACTGAGCAGTATGTACGGCATGGCGCCAAACAGTATAAAATGAAGTACATCTGTTTGCACTGAATACATGTTTATTTAACCTCCTTTACATCCCTGTCTATAACCTTATAAACAGCGGAAATTATGTGCCTGTATGGGTTTTCCTGATCTTGCTGAAAATTCTTGTAAAGTTTTTCCATAGCCCTGATGACAAAGTCCATTCTGAAATCCTTTTTTACCTGTTCATCCTTCACAAATGCAAGGAATCTCAATACAAGGGGGAGATGATCAGGCAGCTCCCCCTTGCTGAGACTTTCAAATGGAAATTCGAACCTTCTGTACATCGTTTTGATGTGTACAAGGTTTCCAGACCTTTTAAAACCTTCCAGAATGTGAGAACCCAGATCAAGAGAGTAATCAGAACTCATCTCAAAGGTATAGGAGTATACACCCTGCAGGTCATCAAGGGTCATCCCTGAGATCTCCTTCTTAAATTCCTTTAAAGAGTCAGATATCTCACTTGGATATTTATCATGACCGCTGACAAGATTAATCGCTTCTTCAACCTTCGCCTGTATATCCTCATGTGGATAATCAAGCAGGCCTGCAAGCTGTGAATACGGATCTTTGCCTGTGAGTGTTTCTGTCATAACTTACCACTCCCTTGAAGGGAACTCCTTTCTCTTTGCACCAAAACCGACTGAACCCCTCTTCTCATACATATTTCTCGGGTCAACTCCGGTTTTATTCTCGCGATGAGTTTCAGGTATTACAAACCTCTCGTTGTAAGTTGCCAGAGAGTTAATCCTGTATATACCATGAACATCTTCCTCTGAAAGGCCGGTTGCCGTTAATGCATTTCTTACGGCACCTTCGCCTACATCACCCACACGCTTCTGTCTCCAGTACATCCTGACCGCCATCTGTTTCTTCAGAGATTCTATTACAAGGCTCTCATTACCGGCAGACAAAAGGTTTGCCATATACTTAACCGGTATCCTCATCTTGTCAATCTCATTAAAGAAGTCATCAGACTCAGGATCAAATGCACCACCTCTATCCGCCTTTGCCTGATGAAGAATCGGCGATAGCGGCGGAATATAGAAGTTCATCGGCAGTGTCCTGAACTCCGGATGATTCGGGAGAGATATCCTCCATTTCTTGAACAGATTGTAAGCAGGCGACCTTTGTGCAGCCATAATCCAGTTATCTTCCGCACCAGCCTTAATGGCCGCATCAATTACCTTCTGATCAAACGGATCAAGGATTATATCTCTCATCCCGTCAACAAGCCTGTCTTCGGGAAGTTTTGCCGTATCCTCTATCCTGTCCGCATCATACATCAGAACACCTACTGTCCTGATCCTTCCTGTACAGGCATGAGCACATGCATTGGCCTGTCCTGTCTCGGTCCTCGGATAACAGAATATGCACTTTTCTGACTTTCCGTTTGCCCAGTTATAGTAAGGCTTTTTATACGGGCATGCACTTACACAGAATCTCCATGCACGGCATATATTCTGATCCAGAAGGACTATTCCATCCTCTCCCCTTTTATACAGTGCACCTGAAGGACACGAGGCTACACAGCCCGGATTCAGGCAGTGATTGCATATCCTTGGCACATAGAAATAGAAGAGCTTATGAAACTTGGTCAGCAACTCCTTCTGCGATGCTGAGAGGTTTCTGATGTTAGGATCGTTAGCTGCATAGAGCGGTGAGCCTCCCATGTCATCGTCCCAGTTAGGACCGAGTGAAACCTTCTCCATGAACTCACCTGTGATTAATGACTTCGGCCTTGCCACCGGCTGGTCATCACCAAGCGGCGCATTAAACAGGTTCTGATAATCAAAGGTAAAAGGCTCATAATAATCATCAATCGTAGGAAGGTTAGGCTGAAAGAAGATATTTGCAAGCGTCCTTATCTTCCCGGGCCCCTTGAGCAGTTTCAAACGGAGATTTCCGCCGCTGAGTTCCCAGCCACCTCTATACCTTTCCTGATCCTCCCAGGTTACAGGGTAACCTGTACCCGGTTTTGTCTCCACGTTGTTCCACCACATATATTCAGCGCCCTGACGGGATGTCCAAACATTCTTGCAGGAGACACTGCAAGTATGACATCCGATACACTTGTCAAGGTTAAAGCTCATTGATAGTTGAAATCTGACGTCCATTACCACTTCACCTCCTGATTCTTCATTCTCCTCACAAGGATATTTGTATCCCTGATGATTGGTATTGGCCCCCAGGCGTTAAATCCATATGAGAACTGTCCGTAACCACCTGTGCTGAGTGTCGGGAGTTTCAGTCTCTGTCTTGTCAGACTGTTATGGAATCCACCCCTTCTCTTCTCTCTCTGCTCTGATTTTGGGACATTAACGGTTCTCTCCTGTGAGTGATAGGCAAATGCAACTCCTGAAGGAATCCTCGCACTAACGACCGCCCTGGAGCAGAATATACCGTTATCGTTATATGCCTCAACCCAATCATTATCCTGGATACCGACGCTCTCAGCGTCCTTATCATTTATCCAGATGGAGTTTCCTCCCCGGGACAGAGTCAGCATCCTCAGGTTGTCATAGTGAGTGGAATGAATAGCCCACTTGCCATGCGGTGTGATGTAGTTAAGTACCAGAGCACCGCTCTTATCACTCTTTACAAGCTCGTTCATCTTGTTCGGATCCAGCTTGTACTTATGTGTTATAAGAGATTCCCCAAAGTTAAAGTACTCAGGATGATCATGATAGAAGTGCTGACGGCCTGTCAGCGTCCTCCATGGAATCCTGTACTCGGTCTGCAGACAATAAGCGCTGTAACAACGTTTGTTCAGAACAATACCTGTCCAGACTGGAGAGGTGAGCCATCTCTTAGGCTGAGCCACGATGTCCTCATAGGTAATCTTAACATCCTTTGTTGGACCAGCCAGCTCATCCGCCAGACCATGCCAGTGCTCGTTAATCTTTATCTCATCACCGAATATGGCCTTAACAGATTGTTTGGCCTCCTGATACTGCTCGGCGTGAAGACCTGTATGATGCTCTTCTATCTCCCATGCCTCAAAGTTAACCTGACCATTGGTCAATGAAGAGAAGTGCATGATTACGTTGGCAAGCTCTACTGCATCCTTTATGCATATATACTTCTCACCGTCAAATTCATGCTTGCGTACATGCTCATTGGTCATGTACTGCTCATAGTACTTCTTGCCGTCCACCATGATTCCGTGGAAGCCATACTTGCCCTTCTGATTAGGACCTACCGAAACCATCCTGTTGTAGAGATTTACATAGTCTCTTGTAACAACAGTGATGTTTGGCATGGTTACTCCAGGGATAGCCTCGCACTGCCCCTTCTTCCAGTCCTCAATGCCATTAAGGGCAGGCTGTGCAATCTCACCTGGTGAATCGTGTGCAAGAGCTGATGTAACAACATCCTTCACCGGCCTTGGAAGATGCTTCTTAGCAAGCTCGGAGAATTTAAACGCGAGGAACTGGTAAGCATCCCAGTCACTCTTTGACTCCCAGTTTGGCCGTACACCTGCGCCCATCGGCACATAATATGAATGAAGGTCAGTTGAGTTAATATCTTCCTTTTCATACCAGTGTGCTGCAGGCAGAACTACGTCGCAGTAGGTCGGTGTAGTGTTCATACGCATATTGAGATCACAAAGCAGATCCAGCTTACCAAGCGGACTCTCCCTGTACTTCATCTCTTTAAGATGTGACTTTGCAACCTCTGTACAGTCCATGTTATGGTGCGTGCCAAGAAGGAACTTAAAGAAATACTCCTGACCTCTTGCGCTTGATCCAAGTGCATTGCCGCGCCAGATCATCCATACCCTCGGCCAGTTCTCCGGAGCATCCGGATCTTCCACTGAAAACTGGAGGGATCCGCTCTTCAACTGCTTTACGGTATAATCAACTATCTCTGCATCTGTCTTGGCGCCTGCCTTCTGTGCCTCGTCTGCAAGGGCAATACTGCTCTTGTTAAACTGCGGATACCACGGCAGATGCCCCATCCTTACGGCCCTTATCTGATAATCTGCACAATGCTCATAATCAAGGACGGCCGGATCAGGTACAGGGACATAATCTGTAATCTTGGAATCATACTTCCACATCTGGGTATGAATATACCAGAAACTTGGTGTATTCTGAAGACGTGGAGGCCTTATCCAGTCGAGCGAATGAGAGAATTGACCCCATGAATCGAATGCAGCGAGCTTCTCCTGACCAACATAATGGTTCTGTCCGCCGCCGTTTCTACCGATGCTGCCGCACAGCATAAGCGCTCCAATGAATGACCTGTAGATAAGGTCTGAATGGTACCAATGGTTGCTGCTCGCACCGCTGATGACCATTGACCGTCCCTTTGTAACCTCTGCATTGGATGCAAATTCCCTTGCAACCTGGATGATGGTGTCACGGCCAATTCCGGAGTACTTCTCCTGCCATGCAGGTGAAAAACCTTTATCATCATCATAGTTTCTTGCAAAATCACCGCTCAGCCCAGGACGAGCAACACCCAGATGTGATACAAAGAGGTCAAATATGGTAGTAACAGGGATCTTACCCTCTTTTGTCTCTACATATTTGAAAGGTACCTGCCTCTTGTATACCTCTCCGGTATCAAGCTCATAAAATGCACACTCAAGTGCCCCGTCTTTACTGTCTAACAAGGTCAGAGCCGGATCAAACATCTCTCCCGACTTCTCGTCCTTTATCATGGTATTCCACTTACCCTCACTCTCATGTCTCTTAGGGTAACGGAAACCCATTCCTCCATAAACAACCTTAGCCTTGTTTGCCTTTGTATCCCACATTGCAAACTTCCACTCAGGATTGTCCGTCTCAGCATACTCTTTTAGGTCACTCGCCCTAAGGAGACGTCCTCCTTCATACCCGTTCTTTGCCTTGCGGAACTTGATAAGGTGCGGAAGGTCAGTGTACTGTTTCACATAATTAATGAAATAAGGCACCTGCCTGTCAATATAAAACTCTTTCGTTATGACATGGTTGATTCCCATCCAGAATGCACCATCGGATCCGGTCTTGACAGGTATCCATAGATCAGCATACTTTGCGACCTCTGCATAATCCGGTGAACATACCACGACCTTTGCACCGCCTATACGAAGTTCGGAAACATAGTGACAATCAGCAGTTCTGGTCCTGTTAGGGGTTGCACCAGTGATAACCACATAACCTGTGTTATACCAGTCAGCACTCTCACCAACATCTGTCTGCTCGCCCCAAATCTGGGGGTGTGCATTAGGAAGGTCAGTATAATAGTCATAGAAGCTCAGACTTACACCACCCATTAACTGGTGATATCTTGCACCTGATGAGTAACTTATCTGAGACATAGCAGGAATGGGTGAAAAACTTATATTCCTGTCCGGACCGTATGTCTTAATGGTATGGATCTGTGCAGCTGTTATTATCTCAGCGCAGGTATCCCAGGAACTCCTCCTGAATCCACCCTTGCCTCTCGACCATTTAATCTTCTTGTGAAGTTCTGCATTATCAACAATGCTCTTCCATGCATCCACAGGATCTGCATGCTTTGATCTTGCATCTTTCCACGCGTCAAGCAGCGGTCCGCGGATATATGGATACTTAATTCTTACCGGGCTGTAAACATACCATGATGCGGAAATACCCCTCTGACAGCCTCTCGGTTCATAAGGCGGCACTTTATCATCAACTGCCTCATAATCTGTCGCCTGTAATTCCCATGTTATTATGCCGTCTTTGACATAAACCATCCAACTGCATCCGCCTGTACAGTTGTTTCCATGGGTACTTCTGACAGTTTTGTCATACTGCCAGCGGTTCCTGTAAAACTCTTCCCAACCCCTTTTTGAGGGGTCAACAATATCCTGAATCCATGTAGCCATTTAATTATTTCCCTCCTTTCCCACCATAGTTACGCCATATTGCCTCGTGCGCTGTTCCGCCGACACGTTTTCTGTACCTACCGCTCCAAACAATACTAAAGAATATAAGGATACCAACAAAGCCTGCTGCACTAATGCCGATAAACGCCCCCGTCTTGGACGGTTGTTCTGCCGGCAATGTATTGAAGAATGCTTTCAAATGTGTTACTTCATCATCAGTCACATTCTTCCTTGAGTACACCGGCCCCATTATCGGGGTACCGGTACTGTTAATCCACGCTGCAGCTATAAGTGGATTCTGAGGCGCGGGTCCAACTCCGTACTTCTCGTTTGGCAGCATCAGGTTTGGTCCCAGTGTTCCACCTCCCAGTGTTCCAATACCTACACTGTGACAGGAAATACATGCCGGACCGCCGTTTTCAAATCTCTTTTCACCTGTGAACAACATCCTGCCGATGGCCTCATCTCCCTGAACCATAGGCATCTCGGCTACAGCCTCCTCTGTTGCAGCCGGATCCTGGGCTGTAACAAGCGCAGGCATCCCTATCAACCCTACTGCCAAGAGAAATACAAACAACAAAACTTCTACCCTCCTGAAAATGATTGTTTTTACCATATCTTCCCTACACCTCCTTTCTTTTTGTTAGATTAAAAAACAGGCCGAACCAAGTTAACCTGCTATTCCAAATCAACCGAGTCTCCTAAAATTTGTACGTGAAGGCTTCTTGCTGAATTAAATATAAGTTGCAAAACAAGTGCCACACTATATAATTATTCTTAACTATCTGATATTATTATGTTATTAGACTATTTTACGAGTTATAAAGTGTTTATTTGTACGTTACACAAGAGTAACTAAAAGATTTGGTTATCACAGGAAAACGTTATTATTCGCAATGTTCACAGAAACAGGGCTGGTGTGGTGAAGAGACCGCGATGTTACGATACTGTAACGTAGTTTATGCATTGTGACCTTCTTCAATATCTTCATCTTTTTTCATTAAACCATACGACCTCGATTTTTCCCAAAGGGTTTTTCTCGATATGCCAAGGACTTTCGATGCAAGTGTCTTATTGCCTTTAGTCTCTTCAAGCACCCTTGATATATACTGTTTCTCAAACAGGGAAATGGCTGTAGGAAGGGTCTCTGAATAATTGAGTTTCTCTCCCATCTTACTGCTGTCGCGACAAATGGTACAGATATCTTCCGGAAGGTCCCATGGCTGTATCTCTTTATCCCTCGATAAAGTAACAGCCCTCTTGATAGCATTCTCAAGCTCCCTTATGTTGCCAGGAAAATCGTACTTCAACATAAACTCTCTGGCCTCTATTGATATCCCTTTCCATGGCTTATTCATATGCTTCGAGTATACATTAAGGAAATGTTCAGTTAACAGAAGGATATCTTCCTTACGCTCCCTTAATGCAGGCAAATGAACAGGTACAACATTAAGACGGTAATAGAGATCCTCCCTGAAATTTCCTTTCTGTACCTCTTTCTTCAGATCTCTCTGCGTCGCCCCTATAATCCTGACATCAACATTTATTGTACTGGTACCTCCAAGCCTTTCAAATTCACGCTCCTGCAACACCCGTAACAGCTTTACCTGCACTGTCTGATTAATCTCTCCAATTTCATCAAGAAACAGGGTCCCTTTATGTGCGAGCTCAAATCTCCCTTTCTTCTGCTTTAAGGCGCCTGTAAATGCACCTCTTTCATGGCCAAATAATTCAGCTTCAAGCAGTGTCTCCGGAAGTGCAGCACAGCTGACCTTAATAAACGCCTCGTTCTTTCTCAGGCTGTTAAAATGAATGGCATTGGCTACCAGCTCTTTCCCGGTTCCACTTTCGCCCGTAATCAGTACCGTTGTATCTGTGGGTGCTATTATCCTGATCTTTTCAAATATATCCTGCATTTTTTCGCTTTTACCTATTATCCCGCTAAAATCATACTTCTCTCCAATTTTATCTTTCAGATAAACATTCTCATCTTCAAGGTCCCTCAACTCAATCAGTCTTTTTACTGTAATTATAAGTTCGTCCATAGAAAACGGCTTTGTTATATAGTCATAGGCGCCGATTTTCATTGCCTCAACTGCCGTATCCACCGAGCCATAGGCAGTAATCATCAATACCTTTGTGTGCGGAGATATTTGTCTGCAGGTCTTTAATATCTGCACTCCATCCACTTCCGGAAGGCGCAGATCGGTAATCACAACATCATAAGATAACTCCTTAATCGCCGATAATCCCTCACTGCCGTTTGAAGCGCTTGAAACATTGCATCCTTCAGCCTTTAGAGCATCGCTGATAGATATGCGCATCAGCGGTTCATCATCAATTATGAGTACTTCGGGTATTCTGTACATAAAATCACACCTCTTTTGCCCATTGTCCCTGCCCCATTAAAAACTCACTGCTTCCTGCCTCCTTACAGGGAAGCTTAATAGTAAATGTTGCACCCTTGCCCTCCTCACTACTTACATTAATTTTTCCAGAGTGTTTCTCTACAATGCCAAGACTTACTGCAAGGCCAAGCCCCGTCCCTTTTCCAACATCTTTGGTAGTAAAAAACGGATCAAAAATCCTTGGCAGTATGTAAGGTGGTATCCCCCCGCCATTATCAGAAATAGCAATACAACACCAGTTCTGCTCAGAATATGTCCTGACAACTACCTGACCGTCATCCTTGACTGCCTGCACGGCATTTAATAACATATTCATTACAACCTGTCCTATTTTATGCTGATCTATCATTACCTTGGGGAGACGTGAATCAAGTTCTTTTTTCAGACGGACACCATTATTTGTCACAGCATAACTCATAAGTGACAGGACATCCTCAACCAGGTCATTGATGTTCACGGCCATAAGCCTCGGCTCATGCTGCTGTGAAAAATCAAGGAGTTGTTCAACCGTCCTTTGTACCCGCTGTATCCCATCCTCCATCGACTTCAGATAAATTGTTTCCCTTTCCCGAGGAAGTCGTTTGTTCCGGATGTTATAGAGACAGTTCATTATACCTCCTATGGGATTATTAATCTCATGTGCAATTCCGGCGGCCAGCTGACCGACTGCCGACATCTTCTCGGCCTGCGCAACCTGCTGTTCCAGCCTGTTTCTCTCTGTTATATCATTTGCTATTACAAGGACACCAGCCATATTTTCATCTCCTGTCTTTAACGGAGAAATACTCAGCACTGCATAGTTAATCTTTCC
Organism: uncultured Nitrospiraceae bacterium; assembly: GCA_964611625.1. GTDB lineage: Bacteria > Nitrospirota > 9FT-COMBO-42-15 > HDB-SIOI813 > HDB-SIOI813 > RBG-16-43-11. The sequence continues at coordinate 24,307 of CAZTAM010000002.1, forward strand.
AACCTTATCCATAATTTCAACTTCATATGTCTGCCTTATACCCTCTGCAAGTGTCCGTCGTAACCTCTCCCCTTTATGTTTCTTCGACAATATACCCAGGAACGAACTTCCCACAAGCTCTTCTTTCCTGTAACCCCACTCCTCAATCTTCTTGTTGACATAAGTAATGATGCCTGCCGGATTAAGGGTGAAGATAACGTCGTTCGCCCCTTCCAGAAGATTTTCAAGGTAATCTTTAGTTTCACTTAATTCCTTCGTCCTGTCCGATACCCTGTGCTCAAGTATCTCATGATACTCACGCAAATGCCTCTCCAGTCTCTTTCTGTCAGTAATGTCGCGGACAAAAGCCCTCGTCTTGATAAACTGACCTGTAATGGGATGGTATAGCGCAGTAGCAGATATCTCAACATCAATTTTTTTACCTTCACTGGAAATAAACTGTATCTCTACCCTGTTTTTCCCCTCTTTGATCACCTTGTCTATGTGCTTTCTAACCCTGTCTTTGTATTCATCAGGTACTATGTCTTCAAGTCTCTTGTTGCGCATCTCTTCTAATGTGAAACCAAGTGTGTTAAGCTCTGTCTTGTTCACTCCAACAAAATATCTCTCTGCATTGGCTGAATGGATCATCTCCGGCGAATTCTCCACTAAATCCTTATACCTCTCTTCCGATGTCTCCAGTTCCCTGTTCCTCTCCTCAAGGGTAGTGTATGTCTTTTTTAACTCTTCAGCCATCTTGTTAAATTCATCTGCGAGTTTCTCAATCTCATCATCTGTCTTTATATAAAGACGGTGATCAAGTTTACCCTGTCCGATAAGTTCTACTCCCCGGTACAACTCATTAATAGGCTTGACTATATCTCCCGCGGCATAAACTGCAGTAAGGGCAAGAAATACAATCAGTACAAAGGCAAAGATACTGACCCTTGCAAGAAGCGAGTATATTGGTGCATACATTTCACCAGGACTCTGCCTCATAAAGACATACCACTTGTTGCCGTCAAGCCATCCTGACCCGGGACTGATGGTTGAAAGAACAGGGGCAAAACCTACTATGGAGCCGTTTCCTCCATGTGCATCATCTTTTGCAACTCCCCATCCGGGCTTACCGCTTGATACAAGCCGCACAAGATCATTGCTGATGTGATGACTTTTAAGGGGAAATATAGGACACATTATGATTGTACCGGTTGAGTCTACAAGATTTGCATGGCCTGTATTGCCAACCCTTACATTATTTATAATTTCAAGGAGACTGTCTACAGTATACATGACCGAAACAACTCCGATTGCCCTGTCCTGATCCATAACAGGGGCTGCTATGTTCATCAGATACTTGCCAGTCTTTTTATCCAGATTAAGATCTCCAACATAGACCTTTCCTGCTCCATTGTTGAATGCAACATTATACCAGCGTTCATTACTGAAATTGCCTCCTGTACCCTCATTTATGCCGGCGATATAATTAGCGTTCCTGTCAACGATTAAGAGGCTGTGAACCTCTCTTTCATCATAACTCCTGAATGCCCTGATATAGTGATTCAATTCACTTTTATCCGCAGATTTATGTTTTATTGCATATCTGACATCTGTGGACGCTGTAAGCCTTTGCACCTCAACAGTCTCGCCTTTAATTACCGACTCTATCTTGTGGGCTATCTCATTGGCCTCCCCCTGAAAAGATTCCCCGATGGAATTTCGCAGAGTCCCGCTGAAATCCAGATATGTCAGATAAAGGCCTGCAACAAGCGGCATGATGCTTATGATAAGCATCGACCTGATTATCCTCTTTCTAATACCGCTTCTTACTTTGAGAAATTGCATAGAAATACCAACAAGGTTTAAATACAGCTTGAATCGTATTATATATCTATTGATAATCAGTAGCAAGGCTGGCAGGATTTAACTCATGCCCGATGCCCGTTACTCATCGTTTTACAACAATCCCTTATCTGCAAAACTTACGTACTCCTTCTCACCGAGGATTATATGGTCTAACACCTTAATACCGATAAGTTCTCCTGCAGCTACAAGTCTTTTTGTAATATCAACATCTTCCGGACTTGGTGACGGATCTCCACTGGGGTGATTATGAATGAAGATTACTGACGCTGCTGAGTTCCTGATCGCCTGTATATAAACCTCTCTGGGATGGACTATGCTGGACGTAAGACATCCCTCCGACACAAGGTAGTCAGCAAATATCCTGTTCTTTCCATCAAGCATCAGAAGCCTGAAGATCTCTTTTTTCAACCCCTGATAATATGGGTTATAATGACGATAGACATTGTACACATCCCTGCTTGAGAGGATGCGAACCTTTCTGCTGAGCGGGTATGATGACGCCCTTTTGCCGATTTCTACGGCTGCCTTAATCTGTGCCGCTTTTGCCGGGCCAATCCCCTTTATTGTACAGAGCTCATGTACAGTGGCCCCTTTAATCGCACTGATATCACCGTATTGCTTTAACACCTCCATGGCAAGTTCCAGCGCACTCTTACCTTCACTCCCTGTCCGGAGCAAAATTGCCAGAAGTTGCGCGGTTGAAAGATGTTCCGGACCGGCCGAAAGCAGCCTCTCCCTAGGTCTCTCATTTTCAGGCCACTGATTAATGTTTACCCTCGACATAACAAACTCCTTATGAGATTCTACCGCAGTGCCTGGGATAATCTACGGCTTCATGCCGTCCCTGGCATCCAGTGTTGCCTGCAGCTATATTACTTGACCGGTTTTCCCCTATGTCATATACTCTTACCAATGTTCATCTGGAAGAGGGTATACAAAGAACTGGTGATCTCCCTGGAGGGCCTCAGAAAAGGTCTTATGGAGATTGCGATTACTATGAGTGAAAATACTCAGATTGCAAAGCTCCTTTATCAGATATTTGAACTTCAGAAGAAGGTGGACAAACTATATATCAAGACAGGTCAAATAGTCTATGAACTGCAACCTATGCCGGCTTCTGAAATAACAGAAAATGAAAAGGTTAGAGAGAATATCAGCAGACTTAAATCTCTCCAGTCAGATATACACACGATCGAGAAGGAGATAAACCTTCTACGAGAAGAGCGGATAAATTCAAAGCTCGACGACCTGACAAGGTATATGAGGCGCGGTGGATTTACTATCGAAGAATTTACTGTCGGACAAAACTCCGGCGCAATTAATAAATCTGCTTCTGAATTGCCTCTCCCTCAGGAATGCACAATTATAGCCATCATTCATAATGAACGGTTTAACCTGCCTCAGGACTTTATTAAACTCAATGAGGGAGACAAGGTCTTTGTTCTTAGCCAGCAAAATATCGTAATGGAGTCTGCAGCCATCTTTTCCTCATCGACACAACTTACCTGAAAGGCTGCTGTTTATCATACCGGTTATTTGAATCTTGATTATCTTATTAATGCAGGCAAATGCATTTTCACGAAGTAAATCCGTCTCTATTTCATCCCTAACCTGTCTCTGCATCTTATTACCCTGCATCGTTAGAGATCCTGAAATTAAATCAGGATGACAAATACTGTCCTGTATCAAAACCCGCAGGTAGTTCCCTGTATACCCTGTAAACAACCCGGACTCTCCATCCCGTTCATCTTCAACCAGCACATCCACAATTCTCCCGATATGGGTAGTCTTAAATTGAATACTTTTCTCATCACCAAGCCCCCTGAGCAGCCCGCTTCTCACTGCCTTAACATTACCTTTAACAGTCTCCTTCTGACTGAATGCTGCCGTCCCCTCTCTTGGTGAATAGGCAAAGACATGAAGATATGTCAGCGGTATCTTTTCTATTAACCTGTAAGTATTTTCAAAATGCCTGTCTTCTTCGCCTGGATAACCAACCATCACATCACAGCCAATACCGGCATCCGGGATCATATCCTTTATTTTATTCAGCAGACTTTCATAATACTCAGCATCATAATTTCTGTTCATCCTGTTAAGTATTTCTCTGTCACCGCTTTGAAGAGGTATATGGAAATGCCTGCATATGCGATCTTCTGCTGCCATCAGTTCTATCAGTTCATCAGTAACTTCCCGGGGCTCTATAGAAGAAAGCCTGACTCTCTCCAAATCCGTCTCTGACAGAATAGTACTTATCAGAGAAGACAGTGATATCTGCGGCAATAGGTCTCTGCCGTATCCACCAAGATGAACACCGCTCAACACTACTTCCTTATAATCTTTTCTGCATAATGACCGGACCTGCTTAATCACATCATCCCGGGACAGACTGCGGCTGCCTCCTCTCGCAAAAGGAACTATACAGTATGCACACCTGCTGTCGCATCCATCCTGTATCTTTAATATTGCACGCGTTTTTTTCTCAAACCCTTCAATTGCTGACATATGCATGGATGAGGTTTTTAAGATATCGCTGACATGAATAAATTGACTGCTGTTATTGACTGAATATGAATCCAAATTCAAATAATCCCCTATTTTCATTTTCTCATTATTACCAAGGACTATTGAGACACCTGGTATCTCTGCAATTTCCCGAGGGTTTGTCTGTGCATAACAGCCGGTCACAACTATGCGCGCATTCCTGTTCTTCTTTAATGCCCCCCTGATTATCCGCCTTGATTCAGAATCACTCTTATTTGTAACAGTGCACGTATTTATAACGTATATATCAGCCTCATCATCAAAAGAAACTATGTTTATATCGCTGCTGTTCATAACGGAAGTCTGCATTGCAGCTGTATCAAACTGATTTATCTTGCATCCCAGAGTAGAAAAGGCAATCCTTGGCATGGTGGTTCAGCCTTATAATCAGCTGGATAGTCTCCTGCGGATATACAGTAAGGTAACGGCTGTCATTGCCCCTATACCATCGGCAGCTATGTCATTAATATCAGAATTTCTTGTCGGGACATATGACTGATGAAACTCGTCACTCATCCCGTACCCCACTGTTACTACAACGGTAATGATAGCTGCTAATAAAAATTTATTACTTCCGAATGTCCCGGAAAAACCACGGAATATCAATAATGCCAGGGCGCCATAGACCAGAAAATGGGCAACCTTATCAAAGTGCGGAAATGGGTCACTTTCCGCAGGAGTCGAGACAGACGACATAATAAATATAAACAAGGCAAATAAAAATACGGGCAGCCATAGATTTACAAACTTTTTCATATCAGACAACTTCCCCAGTCAGTGCAGAAAGAGTAGCCGAGATTATCTTCACCCTCAAAATATCGCCAATCCGGATTCCTTCATTTTTAGTCAGATGCACGAGTTTGTTGGTGCGTGTACGGCCAGCCAACCTGCCTTTATCTTTCCTGCTCTCTCCTTCAATGAGAATTTCATGCTCGCTTCCGATACATTCTTTATTTTTTGACAAGGTTATGCTGTTCTGAAGCTCTATTACCTTATTGAGCCTCTCCCTTCCAACTGCCGATGGTATCTGATCCTCATAAAGTCGGGCAGGCGAATATGGTCTTTTAGAGTATTGAAAGGAAAAAGCTGCGTCATAGTTAATCTCTGCCAGTACATCCATTGTACGTTTGAAATCATCCTCGGTCTCTCCAGGGAAGCCTGTTATTATATCCGTCGTAACTGAGACGCCGGGGATGGCATCTCTGAGTCTCTTTATCTTTTCCCTGTATCCGCTTAAGGTATAATTCCTCTTCATCCTTTCAAGTACTGCATCTGAGCCTGATTGAACAGGCAGATGAACGTTTTCGCATACTTTTGGAAGCGATGAAACTGCATCAATAAGCTTGTCGTCAAAGTCAGCGGGATGTGATGTTATGAACCTGATCCGTTCGATCCCGTCTATTTCATTTATGATCTTCAACAGCTCGGCCAGATTCGTACTGCCTCCAAGGTCATTACCGTAGGAATCAACGTTTTGTCCCAGTAACGTCACCTCTTTATACCCATTGGCGGCCAGCCCTCTTATCTCATGGCATATGTCGTCAGGCTGTCTGCTCCTCTCACGCCCTCGTGTAAAAGGGACAACACAGAAGGTGCAGAACTTATCACAGCCATCTACGATTCCTACCCATGCCTTCACTGGGTGTGACCTTTTAAAAGAAGTCAAAGCAGCATCATCGGCACTTTCCGGGTATTTCCTCCTTCTTCGGGCTGTTGAAACCCTGTCGCCTGGTGTCATGCCGTTCTTATCCAGCAGCCGAGGAATATCTGCAATATTATCTGTCCCAAAAACCAAATCCACATAGGGCGCTTTTTTTACAATATTTGTACCTTCCTGCTGAGCTACACACCCTCCGACACCAATGACCAGTTCAGGGTTGGATTTCTTAAGCTCATTAATCCTGCCAAGATCGCTGTAGCATTTTGACTCCGCTTTCTCTCGTACACTGCATGTATTGAGTATGACCATATCCGCATTTTCAGGGCAATCCGTAAGTGAATAACCCATCCCAGACAGGACACCAGCGATCTTTTCAGTGTCGTGTTCATTCATCTGACAACCAAATGTCTTGATAAATAGTTGTTTTGACATATACTACATTTAACCTCTTCCGCATTTAATGATATTACATAAACTACATCGTTTGTCCCGAAAAATCAACATAGGCAGTTATGCATTTAATGTACCATCTACACCTATACGTCATAACATTCCTTCTATACTGAACTACCATTAGTGCTAATTAAGGGGCTCACATGATGCCGGGTCAGGAGATTCCGGAACAATTTCAAGATGGCATTCTGTAAGCGGTGTTCAGTTGAACCATAATATAGCAGCACTATCAGGATACTAACTGCCTGCAACACTGTGCATTAATATGCTGTATTGAACCAAGATGTGTGCAGCTTATTCCTTGAGCTAATAATTCATTGCTCAAATCATAAATTTGCCATTACCGTTCTGTTTGAGTAAACTTCCTATAATGAACGCTAATCTTAACGCCCTTCTTAGCAGGTTCCTCAACTACATAAGAATAGAGAAAGGACTCTCAGACAATACAATTGAATCCTACAGATATGATATGGCAAGATATCTGGCATATCTTGATAATAATAATATACACGAATCAAATAACATTACTCCAAACATCCTGCGTGAGTTTCTGGCCCAACTTCTAAGAAATCAGATGTCAGTTTCATCAGTCAAACGCGGCTTAACCACTATGCGTCAGTTTCACAAATTCCTGCTTATGGAGGGACTTGCTGATTCAAACCCAACAACGTATCTTGAAACACCGGGGGGTTGGCGAAAGCTGCCCAAGACGCTATCTCTCTCAGAGGTAGACGCACTGCTGAAACAACCGGATGAAAATAAAAGCGAAGGGAGCAGAGATTCAGCAATGATAGAGCTTTTATACGCTACAGGTCTTCGGGTATCAGAGCTGATATCAATGAAGCAGGGAAACATTAACCTCGAAGTCGGATATATCATTACGGTCGGAAAAGGGGGTAAGGAAAGGATAGTACCTGCCGGCGAATATGCACTCGATAAAATACGACTGTATATAATGACGGCAAGAAATAATATTCTTAAAGATCGGCATTCACCTCACCTCTTTATAACCTCCCGCGGTAAAGGAATGACACGCCAGGGCTTCTGGAAGATCATAAAGAAATATGCACGACAGGCAGGCATTGATAAGGATATTTCACCTCATACTTTGAGGCACTCTTTTGCTACTCACCTTCTCGAAAGGGGTGCTGATCTCAGGTCTGTCCAGATGATGCTGGGCCATTCTGATATATCGACCACCCAGATATACACGCACATAAACCGAGAGAGGCTGAAAAAGATACATGCAGAGTGCCACCCGAGGCCCTGACTCCATGTCGGTTTTTTTACTGTTTTAGGATATAATATTGAAAGACTATCATGGAGATTATCACTACACACATCAACGCCGATTTTGATGCATTAGCCGCAATGATTGCGGTCAGTAAACTCTATCCGGAGGCGCTGCTGATTTTTCCAGGTACACAGGAGACGAATGTAAGGAATTTCATCTCTGAGAACCGCATCGAATTTGTCAGTTTGAAAGATATAGATGATGCTGACATAACCCGAATAATTATTGTCGATAATAAAAATGCAGGCCGGCTCGGAAATGTATCCGCCTTATTGAATAATCCTGGTATAAGCCTTCATATTTATGACCATCACCCTGTCTCACCAGGAGATTTACGGGGAGAGACTGAGGTAATTGAAATCGTCGGGGCAACTACTACTATACTTGTGGAGATCTTACAAAAGAGAGAAATAGCCATTACTCCATCTGAAGCCACTCTCTTTGCCATAGCTATATATGAAGAGACCGGCTCTTTCACCTTCCAGTCAACAACTCAGAGAGACATACTCGCTGCTGCATATCTTCTGTCATGCGGACTCAATCTCAGGACTTTATCAAGATACCTTGTACATGAAATGGATTCTGATCAGATTGCACTTTTGGATGATTTAATACATAACGCTAAGACAATTTACATTGACAGTGTTAAGGTAGTTATCGCACGAGGATCTACGGATAAATATGTCTCAGAACTTTCTACGATCACACACAGGGTAAGGGATATGGAAAACCTTGACGTCCTTTTCGTAATCGTAAGAATGGAAGACAAGATTCAACTGGTTGCCAGAGGAAGGCTGCCGGAGATAGATCTTGGGGCAATAGCAAGAGAGTTCGGAGGCGGAGGACACGCGACAGCGGCATCTGCAAGTATTAGGGATCTCACAACAATACAGGTTGAGGAAAGAATTATAGAGCTCCTCCGGGATATGATCAGACCCTTTAAGACTGCAAGGGACATTATGACAGCCCCTGTCAAAACGATTAATAATAACATGACAATAGCTGAGGCAGGTGATCTTATGACGCGCTATGGCGTTAATGTATTACCTGTCATTGAGGGGAATACGCTTACAGGCTTGATCTATCGTGAGATTATTCATAAGGCGATATTTCACAAGTTTGCCGATGCACCTGTCACTGATTTCATGTCTACAGAGTTTGAAAAGGTCACAGGCGATACGCCATTCAGGGATATTGAATCCGGTATGATTGAACATAATCAGAGGTTCATGCCGGTAGTTGAGGACGACAGGATTATCGGGGCTATTACCAGGACTGATTTATTAAGAACGCTGCATGAAGACATATCAAGACCATGGTTGTCATCCACTGAAGGCAGACCCAAAAAGCCCCATGAGAGAAATCTGAGAAATCTCTTAAAGGAAAGGCTGCCTGAAGATATTGAGAAACTACTTATGACAATTGGTGAAACTGCGGATTCAATGGGGGTTAATGCCTACGCAGTTGGTGGATTTGTTAGAGACCTCTTATTCGGATATAAAAATTATGATATTGACATAGTAATTGAAGGTAACGGGATAGCATTTGCCGAGAATTTTGCATCATCTGCAGGGGCAAGGATAAAGAGTCATCAGAAATTCGGCACAGCAGTAATTATTTTTCCTGACGGATTCAAAATAGATGTTGCAACAGCCAGGACGGAATATTATGAGTACCCTACGGCCCTTCCAAAGATTGAAATATCCTCCATAAAAAAAGATTTGTACAGAAGAGACTTCACTATTAATACACTCGCCATAAAGCTTAACAGGCATGACTTCGGGTACATGATAGACTTTTTTGGAGGACAGAGAGACATCAAGGAAAAGACCATCCGGGTTTTGCACAACCTGAGCTTTATTGAAGACCCGACACGTATATACAGGGCCATAAGGTTTGAGCAGAGGTTTGGTCTCAGGATAGCACGGCACACGCAAAACCTTATCAGGAGTACTGCAAAGATAGACCTGTTCCATAGACTTTCCGGGAAGAGATTATTTGCAGAGATCGTATTGCTCCTCAGCGAAGATGACCCGGCAAAATCCCTTGCAAGACTGTCAGAATTTGATCTTCTGAAATTCATCCATCCATCCCTGCTTTGGGATAACAGATCAGTTAATTTCTTTGAATCCCTTAATGATGCCCTTGCATGGTACAGACTGCTTTTTCTTGACAGAATATTTGACTCGTGGAAGGTATACTTCTTCGGCCTAATAGACCAACTGTCATACGGCGAAACAATTGACACATGTAAACGTTTGGTAATAAGAGAACGCCTGCTTGAAGAAATACTCAATGTAAAAAAAGATACACCTGAATTGACTCACAAGCTGCTTACGATTAGTAATCCTGCAACCAGCATGATATACGGGATTCTTAAAAAGTATACGCAGGAACAGCTCTTATATTTAATGGCAAAGATTGACAGGAAAGACGTAAAGAAACATATCTCAATATACCTGAGCCATTTACAGGACGTAAAACTTTCTGTCACCGGAAAAGATATTGCACGGCTCGGCATAAAACCTGGCCCTGTATACACAAGTATTCTAAATCAGACATTAAGTGCAAAACTCGATGGAATAGTTGAGAGCCGTGATGAGGAGCTTGAATTTGTTAAAGGTCTCATAGACAGATAAGATCTGATCAATCATCTTCCTGCGGATATACTACGGAATATCCCCGCAGTAATGTCTGCAGAAATAACTCATTCTCATCATAAAAGTAAACCCATAACCTTCTTGCTGAATACACCTGGAAGTTATATGATAGTTCCGTCGAACCTTTTGCTGACAGATCTCTGATCGCCCCTTTTCCGTCATAGTATATTTTAATCTTCCTTGCCCGGTTTTCATAATTCCAAACCTTTATTGTAAAATTTGCAGTGTCCCCCGCCATATATATCTCATTATCCGACTTTATGGAAAACCCAAGTGGGGGTAACTGAACCGGATCAGGTGCCTTCTGAGCAGATAAAGTATTCTTCCGGGTGGATAATTCTACAGGTGTCAGACCTGCCCATTTGATGAGTCCGGTAAAAAGGTTTATCTCATCCCAGGTTGCACGCTGGTGCATATATGCCCAGTCTGTAAAAAGGGCAGTCACGATGACTGCCCCTTTCCCATATTTGTAAACAATCATGACTGGCTGACCGCTGATCTTATTTCTAAGAAGTGGTTTACTGATATCAGGAAAAGACTCAATAGATCCGTCGATATTTAAATTAAGATCTGAAGAAGTAAGGCTGGATAATATCGGATGTATCATTGTCAGGATAGATGACGATGACAGTTTACTCTGTACTTCGAGCCAGCCGTAAGCGGCCAGCGCTTTTTTATCGGGATACGGAAGTATTGAATAATCACTGCCGGTCTTTTGAGATAATACAAGCAGTGTGCCGCCTTCTTTAACATAGTTCTTCAAATAAACACTAAACTTATCTCTGTCTGCCAATGAAGTTACACCACCCGAAGGAATGACAAGAAGCCTGATTGCTGATTTATTATCAGGCAGCTCAGATTCAGAAATCATCCTTACCGGCAAAAAAAGACCAAAAAACAACCCTGCATATCTGCTGTATCCTGATTCAAGTATTGCTAAACCGGAATCACTATTAATATTTTGTGTAATACTTTCAAGATTTGTGGGGTATAAATCATCTCCAAGGAGTGCGCTGTCATCAGGCTGATCAGCGCCAGGGTTATTATTATCTCTGAGTTGGGATAAAGAAGGGACGGCCAGGATGAAAATAGCAACTGCAGCTAACATTAAATAAATAATTTTGTCTATATATTTGCCGGCCATCATCATTTAATTGAAATTTATTTCGTAAGGCGGTTATACATGTCTTCTACCAAACCCTCCCGCAAACCAGCATCGCTGACCGTCATCTCGTCGAAACCAAACCACTCCATTACCCGGTAGACAACGAGCGCACCTGCAACTATTAAATCCTCCCTTCCATTTTCAATCCCGGGGAGATCCATCCTCGCATCATTAGTCATGTCTGCAAGCATATTCTGTATCTTTTTGACACCATCTCTGCTAATCCGGTAGCCATTAATCTTTTTGGGATCATACTCCTTCATCATCTGATCAATGGCTGCAATGGTTGTCACGGTTCCGGCCGTACCTATGAACTCTAAACCAGCTGCTATCCGGCCGCTATTTTTTAAGTCAAGGAAGCATTTTTCGCTTTGAAGTCTTTCATCTATTGCCATTTCAAGCATTTTCATTTCCATTATCCCAGGTGGATCAGATTTAATAAATGACTCAGAAAATCTCACAACTCCGATATCTGTACTCTTCCTGAATTCAATATCTCCTTTTGAAACCATAATTAACTCAGTACTCCCTCCACCTATGTCCATCAGCAAGGCATCCTGTTCTGTTATGTCAAGGGCTGATGAAACACCAAGCATTGTCAGTCTTGCCTCTTCCTCACCCGATATAACATTTACATCAATTCCTGTTTCCTTTCTGATTCTACTGAGAAAATCAAGGCCGTTTGCAGCCTCACGGACTGCACTCGTAGCAACTGCATAAATGCCGTCAACCTTATTTCTACTGCATTTGCCAGCATATCCTTTCAGTACAGAAAGCACTCTCTCTGCTGCCTCTTCTTTAAGCCGGCCGGCCGATGACATCCCTTCACCAAGCCTGGTTATATGACGATCTGATTCTACAGTTTTGTATTTCCCATAAGAATAAAATTCAGCAATTAATAGTCGTACTGTGTTTGTTCCAATATCTATACCAGCTAATTTCATTCGAATATGACCCGACTCATACTCACTGCTTTTTTAATTCCTTTAAGCTATCTATTTCCTTCTTGCACTGATCTTCCTCTATCCTTACACTATCAATCATCTCGATCAGATTTTTGAAATCTTCCCTGTTATTTAAGGTGTTATCTTTCTTATTGACTGCATCCACAAATTTCTCTCCAAGTTCCCAGTAAAGAGCTGACAGCCGCGTATGGGTCTTATAAATATCCAGTCTGTATTTGACCAGGTCCACTTCTGTCATTGTCTTAAGGAAAAGTGATGTACCCTCTTTTCTGATGACAGAAAGCCCTTCCGACAGGTCCTGTTGTATCCTGCTCAATATGTCCATGAACTGAATACTACATCGTTGTCAGGACAAAATCAACTTGTCCTTCCATTTGCGATTTATGGCGTTACGAAGTATTTTATGATCCGGATGCGAAAGCATCGGGTCCTTTTTGACAAGTTCGAAGGCCTCCCTGCGTGCAATTTCCAGGACTTTTGAATTCCTGAGGATATTTGCGACCTTAAGTTCCGGCAATCCTGACTGTCTGGTTCCGAAAAAGTCGCCGGGTCCGCGTATTGAAAGATCCTCTTCTGCTATCTCAAACCCGTTACATGTCCTCTCCATAACTCTTAGCCGCCTTCTTCCATCTTCAGAGACATGACCATCAGTTAAAAGGAGGCACCAGGATTTACTGCTTCCTCTACCTACCCGACCCCGCAGTTGATGCAGCTGAGACAGACCGAATCTTTCTGCATGTTCTATAACGACTGCAGTAGCATTGGGGACATCTATACCTACTTCAACCACAGTGGTAGATACAAGAATTTGAATATTATTATTCTTAAACCCATCCATGATAATTTCTTTCTCAGAGCTTTTCATTCTGCCATGCAGGAGCCCTGTATTGTAATCCTTAAATGCCTTGCGGAGTTTTTCTGCCATTTCGACGGCACCTTTTAGATCCACCTTCTCAGACTCCTCAATCAGCGGATAGACAACATATACCTGCCTTCCTTTTCCCAGTTCATCCTGCATTATATAAAAGGCATCTTTCCTGTTTTTACCATACAACCATCTGGTTTTTACAGAAATTCGACCTGGAGGCAGCTCGTCTATTACCGACAGGTTAAGGTCGCCATAAACCGTCAGGGCAAGTGTACGTGGTATAGGTGTAGCTGTCATAATAAGGACATCCGGGCTATAACCCTTTTCTTTAAGGGCTGCCCTCTGAAGCACACCAAATTTATGCTGTTCATCAATTACGGCGAGGCCTAAACACTTGAACTTTACCCCTTCTTCAAGCAGAGCATGGGTACCAACGACTATGGCGACCCGTCCATCTGCTATATCACCCAGGACAGCGCTCTTTTCACCTTGTTTTATACTTCCTGTCAGAAGTGTAACCGGGATACCCAGTTTATCCAGGTGATCTTTAATGTTACGATAGTGCTGTTCTGCTAATATACCTGTAGGCGCCATCATGACAGACTGACAGTCATTCTCAACAGCAACTAGCATAGCCAAAAGCGCTACAACTGTCTTACCACAGCCTACATCTCCCTGAATTAGCCTGTTCATTGGATGAGGCGCCGCCATGTCCCCTTTTATTTCACTGATAACCCTCTTCTGGGCAGATGTTAGTTTGTAAGGCAACAGCGAATAAAGCTTCTCTGTCATATTGCCATGAATATTAAATGCAATACCGCTCTCTTTCATAACGGTACCCTTCTTCATGGCAAGTCCTGTTTCCAGAAGAAAAAACTCTTCAAATACCATTCTGTTATAAGCAGATGTATCATAGTTATTAAGAATATCTAAACCCGTACCTTCAGGCGGGAAATGGACGTCATTGACAGCCTTATTCAGGTCTGGAAGATCATACCTTTCCAAAAGTTCTGGTGATAGTATCTCCGGAATACTGATACAATCGAGAACACCTTTAATTATGCTCCTCAACACCTTTTGGGAAAGTCCGTTTGTAACATGATATATGGGGACAATCCTGCCAGTATGAATAAGGTCATTATCCCCCGCCCCCATGACCTCAAATTCAGGCCCCTCCATACATATACCATATCCTTGATAACCGGATTTAACATGCCCGCTGACTACTACTGAAGTGCCATTTCTCAGGACATCTTTAAGAAACGGCTGATTAAACCATTTAGCTGTTATGTAACCAGTATCATCTCCAATGGTCACTTCAAATATCTTCTTCCTCTGCCTCGGTGTAACAACGACCCTGGCTGACACTATCTTTCCCTGGACTGTTGTAAATCCAGGATTACCAGACTTATGCAGTTCGATTATTGATTGCAAATTCCCTCTGTCCTCGTATCTGTAGGGAAAATAATAGAGAAGATCCTCGATAGAAAAGATCCTCAATCTATTTAGCAGCTTAGCCCTTGCCGGACCAACCCCCTTGACATATTGTATATCTCTCTGCAGGTCCATAAAGATTTGGAATCAAATTAATACAAACGTAACAACTAAAGTTACACCATACGAACGTAAGAAATGGTTTTAGACAAGGCGGACGGCGAGGAAAACCGCAGGCGTACTTCATTACGTACGTCGAGGATTTTCTGAGAAGTCCAACGCCGTATAAAGACATTTATTGCGTTCGTATTAATAATTTGCATTAATACAGTATCTTATGATAGTATTACAAGGTTTTTTATACAAGTCTTTAATCATCAGGAGGATACTGTGGCAAGAGCATGTAAAGTATGCGGTAAAGGCAGACGGTCTGGAAATAATGTAAGTCACGCAAACAACAGGACAAAGAGGGTGTTCAGGCCTAATCTTCAGAGGGTTCGGGTTTTAATAAACAATGCACCGAAGTATATCATGGCATGTACCCGCTGTCTGCGGTCAAACCGTATACAAAAAGCAGTGTAATTAACTCTGAAAGACCCGGTGTACTTATCGCTGCGAAATAATTGCAATGAATCATGCTTCGTATTGCAAGTTCTTCATTGCACCTGTTCATTGTTGAGCGTCAATTTCTAATGGCTTTTAACGGCAGGCTATCGCTTCTATCTCAATATCAGTATCTCTGGGAAGACGTGAAACCTCAACAGTCGATCTTGCAGGCGGATTATCTGCAAAGTAACTCTTGTAAATATTGTTAACCTTGTCAAAATCCTCAAGCCTTTTGAGGAATAATGTAGTTTTAACAACATCAGTCAAATCCATACCAGCAGACTCAAGAATAGCCTTGATATTGGATATGACCTGTACTGTCTGTTCTTCTACAGTCCCTTTTACTGTTTCCATTGTCTCAGGATTAATAGGTATCTGTCCTGAAATAAACAGATATTTGCCAAACCTGATTGCCTGAGAATAAGGACCAATTGCAGAAGGAGCCTTTTTAGTGGCAATAACTTTTTTAACATCGTCATTCATTATCTTCGCTCAACATCTGCAAATCCTCGCACCTTTCCGATGCCCTGTCCCTTAACATATCACGCTGCTTTTTAAAAATGTACCGGATGAGGATTTCTCTGTCATCTTCTTTTATTGCAGTGAAGTTTATGGCTGTTCCAAAGTATGAATCTTCCTCTGTGAATAAATCTCCTGATATTTCTCGCCTTATTACCTCACCTGTAACAAAGATATTAATCGGCGGAATAAAGGGGAGTACCATACAAAGAATAATTATCTGCCCAGGTGTTACTGGAGTATCCAGGTTGATTTTTATTCCTGAGGCACTGATACAAATATCCTGCTCTTTAGGTACTTCAACTATAGTTCTTCTTTCAGGGGCAACCGTTTCAATAAGGATGTCCATTTTCCTGTGGAGCTCAATAATTTGATTGAACATCCTTGCTTGATTATCTTCTATTTCTTCTAATGGTAAAGCCTGAGGGTATTTATTCCAAATGAAAGGAAAAAATCTGTCTTGTCTGTTATTTATTGCTATATCTTCAGCAGTAACAAACCTGTAGGTAACAGGTATTCTATCTCTGACCCTGACATTATCTCTTCTGTCTGTTGGCAGCATGTTAGAATTTAAAACACAAATGGTCCTAAAAATGAGTTGTCCTGGATAAATAAGCTTTCACTCACCTCTATCCTGTTTCTTCCAAGCTTTTTTGCATCGTAGAGGGCCTTATCTGCTACTGTAATCACATCCTCAACTGATTTTATTACCGGATTGGGACAGCTTGCCACACCAAAGCTTGCGGTAACATTTATATTCTGCTCTTTAAAATAAATAGGTTGTTCTTCCACTACTCTCTTAAGTCTCTTTGCAGCAAAAAATGCCTGTTCAACAGATGTCTCCGGGAGGATAATAGCAATCTCATCTCCGCCATAGCGTGCCGGCACATCAATCTCCCGCAGACTCCTGATGAGTCTGCTGGATATTTCCTGTAAAACTGCATCACCTGCCTGATGCCCATACTTATCATTTATTTGTTTGAAATTATCTACATCTATCATCAGAAGGGATACAGGGTTTTGGTAACGCATTGTACTTTTAAATGTTCTGGTAAGGCTTTCATGAAAATATCTGTTATTGAATAGTCCTGTAAGACTGTCCGTTGTTGCAAGCTCCTTTACTTCACGATGAGTTTCTGAGTTCCTGAGAGCAAGTGTCAGGGTCATTACCAGCATGGATAAGAGATTGTGCTCATACTCAGTAAATAGATTATCAACCTTACGTATAAGGTACAGCGCACCTATTCTCGTATCGCCAATTTCCATAGGATAAAACAACCTGTTTGACAACTCTGAATTGAAGCCGGGACCTGCAGTATCCGGATCTTTGAGGCATTTGACTTCTACCGTATAATTATTGTCATCTTCTGAGTCAACAATTTTCCTGATTGTCTTCAGGACTACTTTCTTTATCTCGTCTGTATCTTCTACATACAGCCGCATAGGGGAGAGTAACCATAACTTCTTCGGTTTGAACAAGACAACACAAGCAACATCGTGAGGCACAATATTCTGCAGCATCGCTGCCGCAGTCAGGACAATCTTATCGGAATCCAGTGAACCAACAATTTCTTTACTCAGGTCATTCAGACGACTAAGATCTTCACTCCACCTCTTCAGTGCATTCCTCTCCTCCTGCAGATTCTTCTTCTGTACTCTTAACACACTGTTGACCTTCTTAAGTTTCTTATAAAGATCCTTATTTACTTTCTTTTCCATGTCAGATCACAGTATATGCACTTATTATGCCACGACAGTAATGCAAATCAAACATAAGTATGAGCAACATATCTCATTGATATCATTAACTTATTTTGAATTAGCCATTAAATCGAGCACATAAACTGTGTCAATCTCCATTTATGATAGTCATTCAATTGACAGTATATGCGGCATTTTTATCAACAGCACAATGCAGATTATGCCCCCTGACTTTTTAATCAGATTATTTACCTCTTACCTGCAATTCAACCAGCTGAGCAGTAATAGTTCCCACCTTTATCTTACTCTCCATTCTTACAGGCATCCTGGTATCATCATCAGTAAACCATATAAAGACGTCTCCCTTATTAACAAAAAGTCCGTCAAACTTTATTAATGTCTTTATTTTTATAGTATCAAATGTGCCGGCAGGCACCACAACTTTTTCCTTTGCAAGCCCAACGATAACAACTGTCCAGCTTTTCATACCGTCATGCACTTCAATATTTACAGACTGCCCGGTTTTAATAGGGATAGTCCTGAGGAAATATAAGACAGAAAGAGGGTCATGAACGCCTTCCGTTATTTCAGAAACATGTCGTTTACCGCCGGACTTATGATTAATAAACGTTGCCAGATTCTTTTCCCTGTTAAATAGAATTTCCTTATCACTCCTGTAGGAACCTTCTTGCTGCCTGGAACGGTAACGATAAGGTTGAAGATTCTTTATATCAATATACGACTCAACGATATCTTTTATAGGATAAAAAAGTGAAATGACGGAATTTGATTTCAACGTTGAACTTATTTTAAGAACTGATTTATAGTCATAAACATCATTCGTAACCTCAAACACTGAGGTACCGCCGTTTACACCATACCATGAAACATCAAACACCAGACGCTCACCGGAAGAAAATGGATTAGCTGAGGAGGAAGAATACGAAAAAACTACAATTAACAGTATAACGATATGAGTCGTTACAGATTTTATCTTGATACCCCGATCTTTGTCTTAAAATATTCAATTGTCCTTGAAAGTCCGTCTGTTAATCCTACTACCGGTTTCCACCCTAAGATTTTATTAGCCCTTGTAATATCAGGCTGTCGTACCTTGGGGTCATCTTCAGGAAGTGGAGTATTGATAATCCTGCTTTTACTGCCAGTAAGAGCGATTATCTCTCTTGCCATGCCGGCCACAGTCATCTCATGCGGATTCCCAATATTGACAGGCATATTATAATCAGACTTCAAGAGTCTGTATATGCCTTCAACCATATCATCAATATAACAGAAGCTTCTTGTCTGCATACCGTCACCAAATACTGTCACATCCTCACCCCTGAGAGCCTGAGCAATAAAATTAGGTATAGCCCTTCCATCCCTTATTCTCATCCTGGGGCCGTAGGTATTAAATATCCTGACTATCCTGGTATCTACCTGATGGTACCGGTGATATGCCATTGTCATTGCCTCAGCAAACCTCTTGGCTTCATCATAGACTCCCCTGGGGCCCACAGGATTCACATTACCCCAGTAGTCTTCATTCTGAGGGTGAATAAGCGGGTCGCCATATGTCTCCGATGTGGAAGCGAGCAGAAATCTCGCTTTTTTTTCCTTGGCAAGACCAAGCACCTTATGAGTACCAAGAGAACCGACTTTAAGAGTCTGAATCGGAAACTCCATGTAATCCAGTGGGCTTGCCGGACTGGCAAAGTGAAGTATATAGTCGAGATGGCCCTTAATGTAAATATAGTTCGTTACATCATAATGCAAGAAAAAAAATCTGCTGTCCTGTATATGACTTATATTATCTGTTGAACCAGTGATAAGATTATCCATGCAGATAACCTCATCACCGCCGGCAAGAAATCTGTCACAGAGATATGAGCCAATGAATCCTGCACCGCCTGTTATTAATACCCTTGCCATATTTCTATGACTCCTTTAGACGAAAACCATGTTTTAAAAACCGCTTACTTATTTTTGGTTCCGGTTTTCTGGTCACCACTGTCCTGAACCGGCCCCGCTGTTACTGCGGTTGTATCTCCCTTAAGCTTGCTTAAACGGACCTTTGCCTCCTGACTCCATGAGGAAGAAGGGTAGTTCTTTGTCAGACTATCGTATTGCTCTATTGCTGCAGCCGTATCACCTGACGCCTCATAAGCCCTGGCCAGTTCATAAACAGCTCTGTCTGCAGCCAGTGCATCTTTAAGTGACAGAACCTTCCTGAATGCCGCAATCGCATTACTATAATCGTTCTTATCCAGGTACGTTGAACCGAGGTTAATGTATACAAGAGGCAGTATTGTTTCCTGATCAGAGTATTTATCTATGAAACTATTATAGGCCCTTATAGCATCCTCATATTGTCCAATGGCTAAATAACTATTGCCAATGTAATATAAGGAAACAGGCGCACTCTTACTGCCTGAATATTTGTCCGCAATCTCCTGAAATAATGATATAGATTTCGTATAGTTTCCCTCAATGAAGGCATTATATGCATTGTATTCAAGTACTGAGGCCTTTGTATCCCAGTGGGATGATAGCCATTTGTATGATATCCCCCCGGCAATAATTAAGACAGACAATACAACAACAATAATAAGCGGCACTTTATATTTTTCAAAGATACCTGCAGACTTTGACTCGATATCCTGCAAAATTACCTGCAGGTCTTCGGTCTGATTTGATCCTTCTTTTTTCCTGGGTAATCGCTTCTTGATTTTCACAAATTCTCCTCTTCATAAGTTTGTAAATCAATAAACCTAAACTTATAAATACTAAGTAATTCAACTTTCCTTGTCAAGTAGCCAATTTTATGATATTTTTTAAACGTGAACGAAGCACTTAGAGGACGTAATAAAATCGAAAAAAAAAGATTGGAACTTTTAAGCCTTGAATTACTGGTCCTGTCTTTTCTTACATTCTCCGTATTAGTATTGTCGCTGCTTGAGCAAAATTATCTGACTCTATTCTTTTTAATTATAATGACGACACTTTTTTCTGCCTATATCATCAGTAAACAGCGTGAGTTAAAAAAACTTGATGCAGTCCTTACTGAGGAACAGCTCAGGAATATTGAAGAAAAGATGAGGACATCCTCTTTGCAGGAGAGACTGATAGAAATGACCCTGCTGTACAGAGTAGGCCGCATTACCGTTTCATCCCTGACATTGCAAAAGAAGCTCGATAAGATGCTATACCTCGCTTACAGAATGGTCAAGGCTCACAGAGCATCAATAATGTTAATTAATGAGAGAATGGGAAACTTCGTAGTTGCGAGCTCAGCAGGTATATATCCGGATATAATAAAGGTACAATCACAAAGGACAGATGAAGGGGTCGCCGGATGGGTTTGCGAACATAGAACACCTCTGATCCTCTCAGGCAGGGTAAACGATGATAGATTTCATAATTTCAGGGAAAAACATGAAGACCTCTCTTCTTCCATCTGCCTGCCGATCAAGCTGAAGGGTAAGGTTATAGGGGTTCTAAATTTAAGCTATCTTCACGAACAGGATAGAGTTTTTACCGAACATGACCTGAGGTTATTATCCATTTTTGCCAGGTATATATCAACAACGATAGAACATGCACAGAATTCCCTGAAGAAACAAATGGTTCACGCTTAACGATTTCATTCCTGAACTTTTTTACAAAAGATCTTAGCCCCGATAATACCCAGTTCATACAATGCTATGAGAGGGACAGCCATTAATAATTGATTGAAGACATCTGGCGTCGGCGTTAATATGGCTGCAACAATAAAGTTGACAAGAACGGCATACTTACGGTTTTTTGTTAAGAACTGCGTAGTAAGAATCCCGATTTTAGTAAGGAAAATTATAACAATAGGAAGCTCGAAGATAAGGCCAAATGCCAGCATGAATTTCATCACGAAATCCAAATATGCACCAATAGATATCATTGGCGTAAGGTCTGACGTCTTGTACGTAAAAAGAAAATTAAGTGCATACCTGAGAACGACAAAATAACAGAACAGAATGCCAATAACAAACGACACTATGCCAATAATCAGAAATGGCAGTGCATATTTTCGCTCGTTTTCATAAAATCCCGGAGATACAAACCTCCACAATTGGAACAGTATTACAGGCAGTGCTAAGAAGACTCCTGCAAAAATTGCTATCTTAAAATTAGTCCAGAGTGCCTCAGCAGGAGATATGAAGACAAAGCTATGTTTCTGGTCGCTACTTATCAGATCGGTCATAACTTTGAGGAGGTTTTCAGAAAAATAGAATGATATAATGAATCCAGCTACTACTGTTATGACAGAGACTATCAGGCACGTTCTGAGCTCTGCCAGGTGTTCTACAAGAGACATCTTCTTATCAGAAACAGCCTCTCCTTTTTTTTCATTACTCATACAAATTTATTCTTATTAATTAACTGAATAATTTCCAGCGGCCCGTTATATTTTTCATCCGTCATTTCCACAAAGCTAACTCAAACTAATAACCTGATAGAAGGAATGCGGGGTTCTTCCTTCACTTCTTTTTTCCTTTTTTTTGCTTGTTTTCTTCTTCACGATATATTTTCATTATCATATCCTTTGCAAGAAGTTTCTCCTTCTGGAGGTTCTTACGAATAACCTCCTCATCAGGAGTAAGCACATGTTTTCTGTTAAGACTACGTATTTCACGTTCAAGTTTGTCATGTTTTTCCTCCAGGAGCAGATATTCATCATTCTCCCTGCGCAATTTTTCTTCCAACGCAATTTGCTTTGCTTTCATAAATCCCCCTTTCTAACCCCATTACAGTTCAAGTGCCATAACCAATGCGTCTTCCACAGGATTTTTATAGTATTTCCTCCTGTTGACAATGACATTAAATCCCAAATTCACATATAATTCCTGAGCCGCCATATTCGACCGCCTCACTTCCAAGAATACTGTTTTTACACCATCTTTCTTCCAATAATCAATTGAAAATAATAAGATGTTTCGAGCAATGCCTTTTCTCCTGTGATACTCTTGAACAGCAATATTTAGTATATGAGCCTCATCAACTACCCTCCAGAAGCAAATATATCCTATCAATTTCCCTGAGAAATCCCTAACCACCCAAAGATGCGATAACGAGTTAAATATTTCTGCATGGAACATGTCATAAGTCCATGGATCAGAAAAAGCTTCATTCTCAATCTCCATTACCTCATCGAGGTCAGCTTCCTTCATATCTTCAATTACAATATTATCCTCTCTGAATAAAATCATCTCACTGCCCGTTGTCAGCAACTTCACTCGTTCTTTTTTGTCCTCTCATCAATTTAAACTCTGCCTCAGACTTCCTTATATAGACAGGTACCAGCCTGCTGGAACCAGCAGAACCCTTTTGAAATGCCTCTAAACCCATCATTGCTATAGAAATACCGGACGGTAATATGGTATTGGCCTGGGCAAAATAAGCCAGATCTTCCAGATGTCTTTTAAGAAAGTCTCTGTATACATACACGCCATCCCCGGTGAACATAACAGGTTCATTTATTTTTTCTATGAGTGAGCCGGGGGATATAACTAAATCATCAGTCAGCCTGATGATACTACCATCTTCCGCATATTTAAAAAAGGCCGTATAGACCTCATGCTTCTTTGCATCCAGGAGAGGACAGATTATGTGCCTGCAAAAAGGTGTGTTAAATGCAAGCCCCTCGAGGGTGGAAACAGGGACTACAGTCTTTCCTGAACCCATACTCAGCCCTTTGACAGTGCCCAGACCTATCCTGAGTCCTGTAAAAGAACCAGGTCCAATAGATACTGCAAAGCAATCTACTTGCTCCAGTCTTATCCCAACACTATCTGTCAGGAAGGAAACAGCTTCCATCAATCGCTCAGAATGAGTAGTTTCTATATTTAGACTTATCTGACCAAGCTGCCTGTCATCATCAATAATACCAACACTACCCATCATTGTGGCTGTGTCAATCCCCAGTACCTTCATCTGATATCCTCATTAAATACTATAGACTTAAACCTCACCTTCCCTATCCTGCTTCCACCACCATTATTTATAATAATCTCAAACGGTGTCATTATACCATTGAGAACCCTGAAGTCTTTGTACAATGCCTCAAAAAGTCTAACGTTCTGCTTTTCAGGAGTATCTGAAAATAATTCCTTTTTTACAATCCGCATTTCTTTTTTATCTATCCACCACCGCCTTAACGGAAAAGATATTGCCCCTGCTCTTTTCAACTGACTGACAATATAGTAATCCCTCATCTCCTCAATAAACCATGTGAAATCCCCGGAATAGTCACCTCCGTAAAAATCAAATACCTCCATCATGGATTCAGGACTAATTATTTCCCTGGCAGGAAATCTGTCAATTGAACCAGTCACAACTCCATCTTCAACATTTAAATCAAACAGAGTAAAACCGGCAGGAGATAAACCAAATAATCTGATAACACCGTCTTTCCTATAACTCAGGTACGCAACTATTGACGGGATAGCAATATCAGACGGGTTGATATTCAGTTCAGCCTTTAAACTGTTTACCCCCAATGACCTCTCCTGAAGGAATTCAAAGGCCCTAGTGTCACTGCTTACAGACAGGTCAACCGGTGGTCTCAGCACTGAACATGATTGAAGAAACCATACAGATGATAGTATTATCAGATAAAATACATTTGTCATTAGGTAAACATCACATCAATAGCATTCTTTACTGTTGTCACACCTATCACCTCCACTGAATTCATTGAAATCTGACTTGCATTACGCTCAGGAATTATACAGCGTTTAAACCCTAACTTTGAGGCTTCCTTGACCCTGATGTCTGCAGATGTAACACCACGCACTTCTCCTCCAAGGCCAACCTCTCCAAACACTACAGTTTCCGGATCAATTGGAATCTCCCTGAAGCTTGATGTCAGGGCGGCAATAATACTTAGATCAATAGCAGGTTCGTTTAACTCAAGACCTCCGACGACATTGACAAATATATCCTGTCCCTGAATATGTATACCGATCCTTTTGTCAAGAACACTAACAAGCAATAATAGTCTGTTATAATCAACCCCAATCGCCCCCCTTTTTGGAATGCCAAATGGGGATACGCTCACGAGTGCCTGAATCTCCGTAAGTATTGGCCGGCTGCCTTCAATGCTTGCTACTACTACTGAGCCTGCTGAACCGGCAGTCCTCTCAGAAAGAAAGAGGCTTGATGGGTTTACTACTTCTTCAAGACCGCCCTCCCGCATTTCAAACACCCCAATTTCATGCGAAGAGCCAAAACGATTCTTAACTGACCTCAATATTCTGTATGGATGTCCTCTGTCTCCTTCAAAATACAGGACTGTATCTACAATGTGCTCCAGGACCCTGGGACCAGCAATGGTACCGTCTTTGGTAACATGCCCTACAATAAAAACCGGAATTCCGTTTTTTTTAGCAAAACTCATAAGGATAGAAGCGGTTTCGCGTACCTGACTGACACTGCCAGGGGCTGATGAAATGCCGGAAGTAAACATAGTTTGAATCGAGTCAACAATCAGGGCATTGTATGCTGACTTCTGCAGGTGTAAAAGTATCTCATCTACAGAAGTTTCTGAGACGATGTAAAGGCCTTTTGAAGAAACATTAAGCCTCTCCGAACGGAGCTTGATCTGAGACGGTGATTCCTCACCTGATATATACAGCACGCTGCTGGTGATACCTGCTATTTTCTCAGCAACCTGCAGGAGAAGTGTTGACTTTCCAATCCCAGGGTCTCCACCTATCAGCACAACTGACCCCGGGACTATTCCACCGCCGAGAACCCTGTCGAACTCCCCAATTCCAGTCAGCAGCCTATCACCCTTCTCATATTCTATATCATCAAGCACAAAGGGTGTTACTTCTGATTCGCATCTCCTGGTAAGAGGCTGCATATTAACCGCTTCTTCAGCTATAGTATTCCATCCATTGCAATCGGGACAACGCCCCATCCATTTAGGTGAACTATAACCGCATGTTTGGCATATAAACAGACTCTTCAGTTTCATATTCAGCTGTTGACTTTTAAATCCTACACCCCTCCGTCTGCATTACCTTCCAGTGTCCTTGTAACCAACTCATTGAGCTTCTTTTTAACCTTAAGCGAAATATTTCCAAATTTTATCCCCATACCAGGGGAAATGTCTCCTTTAAACTCTTTTCTTGTCCAGACAACAATCCCTTCGATGACGGTTTTATCAACATCTCCAGGCAGGTACAACTCCATTGTTATTGCTTCGTTTGCTGACAATGGGTGAAAAGACTCTATGAACAAACCACCTTCACCAATGACAGACGTAAAGCCCTCCTCAATCACAATGCTTTCGGGACTGTGGTACTTTATAGTCAGGGAGAGAGGTGCGCGTAAAAATAGTCGCCGTTCTTTATTCATATGTCATAAAACTTCATACGTCAAAAAGACCAAGCTGATCAATTTCGTCATCACTAAATGGTATTGGATAATCTCCATTAAAACATGCAACACAGAATTTATCCGGGGGATTGCTGACAGCCCTTAACATTCCCTCAATACTAAGATAAGCAAGAGTATCTGCCGTTAATTGCCTGCCTATATCCGCAACTTCCATTCTCGAGGCAATAAGCTCTCTTCTTGTAGGTGTGTCTATGCCATAAAAACATGAGTATTTTACAGGTGGCGATGCTATTCGCAGATGTACCTCGCTAGCCCCGGCCTCCCGTATCATTGTAACAATCTTTTTGCTGGTCGTACCCCTGACTATGGAATCGTCAACCACTATCACCCTTTTCCCTTTCAATACTTCCTTAACCGGGTTCAGCTTTAGCCTTACACCAAAGTTCCTTATTGACTGTTTTGGAACGATAAATGTCCTTCCGACATAATGGCTCCTGATAAGTCCATTGTCAAATGGTATTCCACTACCCTCGGCATACCCCATGGCTGCGGGAGTGCCTGAATCAGGGACGGGAATAACAATATCGGCATCGACTGCAGACTCCTTCGCCAGCTCCACGCCCATTTTCTTCCGAATAATGTTAACACTTTCACCATAAACATAACTATCAGGGCGTGCAAAGTAGATATGCTCAAAGATACAAAACGCTTCATTTGCTTTATCAAACGGCATATATGAAGTTAATCCATTATTGTTTATTACAACTACCTCACCTGGCAGGATATCCCGAATAAAGCGCGCGCCTATCAACTCAAATGAACTTGTCTCAGAAGAAAGAACAAGAGAACCATTAAGTTCACCAAGTGACAGCGGACGAAAACCATAAGAATCCCTCACTCCAATCAACTCCTTTTCCGTGAGTATCAACAGCGAATATGCGCCCTTCACCTTTTTTAGGGCATCTATGATTCTATCAAGTATAGTCTCTTCTCTTGAAAGGGCTATAAGGTGAACAATTACCTCACTATCAATGGAAGATTGGAAGATTGACCCATGCGCCTCCAATTCACGTCTGAGAAAAGATGCATTCACTAAATTACCGTTATGCGACAGGGCAAGAGAGCCCATTGCGAAGTTCACGACTACAGGTTGAACATTTTCTATGATACTGTCACCACAAGTAGAGTATCTGTTATGACCGATGGCACTCATCCCCTTCAACCTCGCCAGGTTCTCATCCTTGAAGATCTCAGAAACAAGCCCCATACCTTTCCTGCTGTAGAGTTTACTGCCATCAGATGATACTATACCTGACCCTTCCTGACCTCTGTGCTGAAGGCCATGAAGCCCGAGATATGTAAGGTTTGCTGCTTCACTATGATTATATATGCCAAATATTCCGCACATCCTAATCCCTATTCTTCCCCAAGATATCCGGGTATCGCCTTTCGCCATGTATCTGCCATGCGATCCACCGGCATTTCAATAACCACTGTCTTATTATGTCTTATAACAAGATTTTCTCCCCCCACTCTTCCAATCACAGCAACAGGAGTCCCTTTACTCTCTGCAGCGGCCACAAATTCTTTAACCTTATCAGGGCTGACAGTAACGATAATCCTTGACTGGCTCTCCCCAAAAAGGAGGGCATCTACTCTTATATCATCTGTGAGATCTATTTCCGCACCAACATTATTTTTGTCTCCACACTGAAAACAACACTCTGCAATGGCCACCGCCAGTCCGCCCTCTGATGTATCATGAGCTGACTTAATTATACCCCCTTTTATTCCATAAAGACAAAGTTCCTGTACTTTCTTTTCAAGATCAAGGTCAAGGAATGGAGGTACACCCCTTATCTTAAAATGTATTTCCCTGAGATATTCACTCATCCCGAGCTCTTCGATGTTTTTCCCTATAAGGATTATTATGTCCCCTTCTGTTTTAAAGGAGTATGTCGTGCATTTCGACATATCTTCAATTATACCTGCCATCCCTATAATTGGTGTTGGATAAATTGATATATCATTTGTCTCATTATAAAAACTTACATTTCCGCTTATAACAGGAATATTAAATTTCCTGCAGACAGCTGATATACCTTCAATTGCCTGTTTAAACTGCCACATAATTTCAGGTTTTTCCGGGTTACCAAAGTTGAGGCAATCTGTGAGACCAACAGGTTCACCTCCTGAACAAACAATATTTCTTGCCGCCTCCGCAACAGCGATAGCGCCACCGGCATGAGGATCAGAGAAACAATATCGGCTGTTGCAGTCAGCAGTCATGGCAATCCCTTTATCAGTTCCTTTTATCCTGATAACCGCTGAATCTGAACCAGGTCCAACTACAGTATCTGTTCGTACCATATGATCATACTGCCTGAATACCCATTCCTTGGAAGCTATCGTCGGGGAGGATAGAAGTGTCATAAGAACTTTGTTAAGGTCCTGGGGCACAGGGAGGTTATCCATGTCAAGATCATGAAGAATATCAATATAGGGCGGGGGGGCAATGCTCCTGTCATAAAGCGGAGCCTCATCGGTTAATGACTCAACAGGAATGTTTGCCACTATATCGCCTTCGTTGATAACCCTAATCATTCTGGTATCGGTAACCTCACCAATTACAACCGCATCAAGATCCCATTTATGAAATATCTCCATAACATCCTTTTCATTTGCAGGTTCAGTCACTATCAGCATCCTTTCCTGAGATTCTGACAGCATCACTTCATAAGGAGTCATACCGGTTTCCCTCATGGGAATCCTGTCAATATGAATGTCAATGCCGGTTCCTGCCCTTCCGGCCATCTCGCAGGATGAACTTGTCAATCCAGCGGCTCCCATGTCCTGTATACCAACAATGAGCCCTCTATTCATAACCTCAAGACATGCCTCCAGAAGAAGTTTTTCTGTAAATGGATCACCTACCTGCACTGTGGGCCTTTTCGCATCAGACGATTCATCAAAAACATCAGACGCCATAGTCGCACCATGAATGCCGTCCCTGCCTGTTTTTGATCCTACATATATAACAGGATTACCAACGCCGCTTGCCACTCCCTTAAATATCCTGTCCTTCTTGACTATTCCCAGGGCAAACACATTTACCAGTATGTTGTTGTTGTATATCTCATCGAAATATATTTCACCACCTATAGTTGGTACACCTATACAATTTCCATAACCCGCTATACCACTTACGACCCCTGAGAAAAGATATCTGTTGCTTTGGAGTTTCATATCGCCAAAACGAAGCGAATCAAGTATTGCAACCGGTCTTGCCCCCATTGTGAAGATATCCCTAAGAATGCCGCCCACGCCGGTGGCTGCCCCCTGATATGGTTCTATAAATGAAGGATGATTGTGGCTTTCCATCTTAAAGACTGCAGCGAGTCCATCTCCGAGGTCTATAACTCCGGCATTTTCCCCTGGTCCCTGCAATACCCTGGCACCTTTGGTAGGAAACTTCTTAAGATGTATCCTGGAGCTCTTGTAACTGCAGTGCTCACTCCACATAACAGAAAAGATACCCAGCTCCACAATGCCGGGTTCCCTTCCAAGGATCTTTAATATCCTCTGATATTCATCATCCGTAAATCCATGTGATTCTATAATTTCCTTAGATAGCAAACTGCCCCCTCAATCAAGACTTATTCTTCATCTTTTCCACATAATATACCATTGATTCAAAAAGGGTATATCCATCCGTGCCGCCAAGTATTTTCTCCCCGCACCGCTCAGGATGCGGCATCATGCCAAGCACGTTACCCTTGTCATTGCATACACCGGCAATATTACCAATTGATCCATTTGGATTAACATCTCCATCAGTATCTCCATTTAGCCCAGAATATCTAAAAATTATCTGACTATTCTTTCTTAGCTGAGAATGCGTCTCTTCATCTATGTAATAATTCCCTTCTGCATGCGCTATAGGCATCTTAACAACCTGGTTCTCAAAATATTTAAGAGTAAACGGAGTGTTGATATTATCAACCCTTAAGTATACATCCTTACAGATAAACTTTAAGGATTCATTCCTCAACATGACACCTGGAAGGAGTCCAGCCTCAAGGAGAATCTGAAAACCGTTACATATACCGAGCACCAGACCGCCCATTTCCGAGAATTGTCTAACTGCTGTCATGATAGGAGATAGCCGGGCTATAGACCCGGTTCGCAGATAATCCCCATAGGAAAATCCCCCAGGAAGGATTACGGCATCGAATTCAGAAAGGTCTTTTTCCTTATGCCATACAAAACTTGCAGACCGGCCGATTACATGTTTTACTATGTTATAGCAATCATGGTCACAATTGGAACCGGGAAATACAATTATTGCAAATTTCATTTTTTGAGAAGATTCGCTTTGAATAACTTACCTTTTTGATTATTATAACAGGAATTAAAGTTTTACGGCAAGACCAAATTACAGTGCTGAGTTTTATTGATAAAATCCATTATGGCATTGTTGAAATAATCGGACATATGAGGCATGTTTACAGATATTCTCTGCTCAAACAGTGCCCTGCCCTGTTCAATCTCCTTACTTAGGATATCATAGAATGTGCCATTTGCTGCACTCCTGTACGCTGCAACACTATTATAATGAACAATATCAGATACGATCGCATTGGCCAACCTCCTGGCCTCCTCATTTATTTGCACTTCAGGACCAGAAGAACTGTAATTACATATCGTTGGAAGCAGGTAAGCACTGACCGAATCCATACCTATTATACTGTCAACATACGGATAAGAATCTTTTCTGCTTTGTAATGACTCTGATGTAATCAGGACTATCTTTGTATTTTTGAATCGGTCAACGCGCTTTATTATCTCAAAAGGTGTATACCCCATAATAACAGATAATCCGAAATCTGCTATTACTGCCGAAGGACTATATATCTCAATCAACCTGATAAGCATATGTTGATTCAATGCGGAAATAAGTTGAAACCCTTTCGGCTCAAGCAGTTTTGTAATGATACCATTCAACTCGCTTTCAGTAGTGCATATCAAGATCACATCCGGGCATGAATAATTCATACGCTTTCCATTCTGGTTTGAATTAACAAAACCAATTTATCATTCCATTTAATGGCAGCCTTAAAATATCTGACATTCTCTTTGCCTATAAAAGAAGGTACAGGCATAAAGCTGTCTGACGACACTGCTATTACCCCTTCAACTGTATCAACCAGTATGCCAAGAAATAAATCATCATAATGTACTATCAGAATACGCGTATCCCCGTTTACTGTTGTAGCGGAAAGACCTATATATTCTCTGAAATCAATGACCGGGATTACGATACCTCTTAATGACAAAACACCTCTGATATATGTGCATGTATTTGGAATCTCAGTCAGATTAATGTAATTAATCACTTCCTTTACCATGGACACTCCCATTGCATATTCCTGATTAGCAAGTTTGAAAACCAGATATTTATCTGCGGTAAATTCAGGATTGAAACAGGTGTTATTAACGACAATTTTTTCATCTTTTTTCTGCATGTTATAATAGCTTGACATAACTATCTGAATTACTTATAGTCCACTGCCGTATGCAACACGGTTTCTGCCCTCACGTTTTGCCTTATACAAAGCCTGATCTGCCTTGTTTATCAGGGCGTCACAACCTTCCTTAGTATCATCAGGAAATGTCGAGACTCCAATGCTTGCTGTAACGTGTCTTCCGCCATTCAACTCAATCAGGAGCGGGTTTTCATCAATAAGCCTTCGGATTCTTTCTGCCACTATATGAGAGCCAATAACTGTATTTTGCGACAATACTATAATGAATTCATCCCCGCCATATCTCACAGCAAAATCATATCCTCTCAGCATTACCTGCAGCAGTTTCGCAACTTCCTTGATAATTTCGTCACCACGCTGATGTCCGAAAGAATCATTAATATCTTTGAAATGATCTATATCCAATATTATAAGTGAAAGCTTAAGATTAAACCTGTCACTCCTGTTATACTCTCTCCTGAGGGTATCATGTAAATATCTCTGATTATATAAACCAGTAAGTGAATCCACCACTGTTACATGTTCCAATTCTGCTATTTTGTTTTTGAGCTCCTTCTGAAGGCTTTTCATCCTCAGTAATATACTTACCCTCAATGACAACTCATGGGGGTGAAACGGTTTGGTCATATAATCTATTGCCCCGCTTTCAAGGCCTTTAATCTTGTCATATATTTTTCTGTTAGCCGACAGCATGATAACCATAAGGTCCTCGAACCTTTTTTCCTTGCTTAATAATTCCATTAACCTGAATCCATCCATTCCTGGCATCATTACATCACAGATCATCATATCAATATCTTCTCTTGACAAGATCTTTATGGCGCTGAAGCCATCATTTGCCTCGAAATAATTTGCAAACAGGTTTGCACTTCTGAGACTTTCTATTACCTTTTGCCGCAACAGAGGGGAATCATCAATTATCAATACACTATTATTCATATTACGACTTTTCGGCAACTGACTGTATATCTTAAGATCTGCGGTGCAGAATAAAGCGGGATGATGTCAGGAAAGGATATGCTGGTCAAAAGTTCTATCAGCCAGCCCGACTATATCTACTACTGGTACAACCTTCTTTGCATCTATTTCGGCAAATCCTGCAATACATTGGATCTCTTTGAGAAACTTCCCGGGGGGTTTAATAAGGATCTCTCTCTGACCATATATATTGTCTACAACTATACCCATTTTTTTCTGAGCCAGGCCTGCTATAATAACATATTTACCGTCATACAATGACTCCTGATGCCCTCCCTGATATTTCAGAACATCCTTCAGCCTGACTAATGGTAAGTATTCTCCTCTCAGGTTAATACTTTCTCTATCTCTTATCATTCTTATATCACATCCTTTTAATCTGATATTCTCTGAAATGGAGTTTACAGGTATTGCAAACTCCCGTCCTGACTCCGATACAATCAAAGCCCTTACTATCAGCAGGGTTATAGGAAGGGTAATCCGGAATATAGTTCCTTTACCATAAACTGATTCTATATCTATTATCCCAGACAAATCCTCTATGTTTCTTCTCACCACATCCAGGCCAACTCCCCTTCCAGACACGTCATTTATTGTACTCTTCGTAGTAAAACCAGGCATAAAAAGAATCCTGAGGAGTCTTTTTTCATCCTTCTCATCATTCCCAATCAACCCCATCTCAAGTGCCCTGTTGTATATAACATTAAAATCTATTCCACCACCATCATCCTCTATATCGATCACAACACTGCTATCCTTCTGCACAGCCCTGACAGTTACAGATCCTTCCGGATCTTTTCCCCTGGCTTTTCGCAATGCCTCATCCTCTATTCCGTGGTCTATTGCATTACGTAATATATGCATTAGAGGGTCAGCAAGCTCTTCTATGATTGATTTGTCAAGTTTAGTATGACCTCCGAAGACCTCGAATCTTATCTTCTTGGACAGGTCTCTTGACAGCAATTCTACGATTCTGAACAATCTGCTGAACAAATAATCGATGGGCACTAACCGAATATCTATCAACCCATCACGCAAAAGTGCTATTTTCTTGTGCAGCATCCTTGAAGACCTGTGAACGTCAAGGAACGTTAAATTCTGACGATATTTCATCTTAAGATCATTCATTGAATGTGTTACAGAACTATTTAATAATAATATCTCTCCAACTTCATTAAGCAGCATTTCCAATCTTTCAATGTCTACCCTGACTGTCTTAGCGATGCTTCTTACAGACTGGGGTGCGGTGTCAGCAGCATCAATATTCTCTTCATTTATATTCTGTTCCAGATTGGAAGTATCATATTCTGCATCTTCTAATTCTATGCCCTGTATGCTCATTATTTCACCTGAAAATACAATCTCCCTGTCATTCAGAAGATGCTTCGGATTCTCAACAGCATTAGATCCTGAAATATTTTCCAGGCTGCATAATTGATTTTCATATTCTGTGGAATATATTAACTCAAATGATACTTTATCATCTGCGGAAAACCCTGATGCCGGAATAACAGTAATAACATCCCCTAAGCCTGCAAGATGCGCCCGGAGTTCAGCCATCTCCTCATCAACATTTTCTATATTCACGCGCACAATAATACTAAAAACACCCCGGCCCTGCTTTTTAGACTCCAGTAGTCTGTATTGCTCAAATTCAGACAGTCTTTCGAATAGCTTCGACGGCACACGAGCTGACCGGTCGTCTTTCTCGCTGTGATTCTGTATTTTGTCATTTAGTAAAATCCCTATCTTATAAACCGCCGGCCCTATTTCAGCATACTCAACTCCCTGATCGTTTATATTATTAAGGAGTTCAGTAAATATATCCACCACTTCAAACAAGGTGTCCACAACATCATAGCTTAACTTAATCCTTCCGAACCTTAGACTATCCAGCAGATCTTCAAGTCTGTTACTTAAGGAACTTATCCTTGGAAAACCGGTTACCTCTGAAATTCCTTTTAAGGTGTGGATCTCACGAAACAATGCATTAACTATATCCGGATCATTTCCCCCTTCTGAACCACATATAGACTTAAGGGCATAGAGATTTTTATTGAGATCACGGACAATGTCCTCTGCTTCTGCTAAAAAGTCTTTATAGTTGTTATAGGGTTTATTCATGTTTGTTACTTAGATGCCATAAGAACAATGCCCGTTATCTTGATAAACGCGTCAAGCGCTGAAGTATCGCCTATAGGATTTCTGTCGGGCAAGTTGTCTCCGTATAATACGGCTGTAACAACGTTATCCTCTATCAAAGGGGCTATGTAGATCTCATCCGGAACACCTTCACCGAGCTGTTTAATAATGTATGCATTCCAGTCAGATTCAGGCATTTGCCCCTTGAAAGTCTTTCCATTATCAATAGCGTATTTAATTATTGAATGCTTATCAATCGGAATCCTGAGTTCCTTTATCTTATCTTCAGCTGAGCTTGTTGATATCCCAACCTGTCCATACCCACTTGCGTTCTCTGAGTCAATCTTGAATATAACAGCCCGGCTCATCAATTCCCCTGCAAAACGAAGGATCATAACCAGCATCTCTGTACTCACCGCAGGAGTTGTCAGCTCTTCAATCATTGAAATTAGTGTGTTGGAATAAATTCCTGAAGCCTTATCTGGTAAACCGGTAGGTTTGTCCTCATCCAGTCCTGTGACGATGCTCCTGCCTTCGTCTCTTAACCTGGTCCCCTCAAGCAGTATATACTCCGTACTTACGCTTATGTTTTGAGGAATATTAGGCATAGGCTGCTCTGGTTCAAAGCGAAACCCGCCTTCTTCCCATGATAGTAATTCATAGACGACCTCTTTAATCAGCGATTGGATAAGGGTTTCAAGGACGCCTTTCTCTATAAACTTATTCTCCGTTAGTATTGCACCCAACGGTTCATAAACCTTCCTGTCCTTTTGTATCCTCAGCGCTGTCTCAAGGTCGCCTTCCTTTAACATACCTTCCCGGATCAGCCTTTCTCCAAGCTTTTCTTTACCTTGCATGGAGGCATAAAGAATCTGACCGTCATGAAACACAACTCTGCCTTTACCAACAGGGCCTTCCATTTTCAAGATGCCGCTTTTTTTGCTTAGATGTACTATCTGGAGTATGTCAGGAAGGCTAAGATCTGATAATTTTCCTTCAAGGCTCATAATTAATCAGGTTTCAAGGTGTACAGCAAGACTTACTTTTCAACTTCATATCGGAAATCCTCTACGATAGTATTAGCAAGGAGCTTATTACACATCTCCTTAATCTGCGAATCCAGCTGCTCACAGGAGTCATCCTTGAGAATAAGCTCTATATACTTACCAATCCTGACATCTGAAACAGATGAATACCCAAGAGTGTGTAACGAATGTTTTACCGCCTTACCCTGCGGATCCAGGATACCATTTTTCAGCGTAACATAAACACGTACCTTCAATTATCGACCTCCCTCCGGCCGGCAGGACACTCCTGCCTGCCTATTATTCGAATATCCTGTTAAAAATATAATCCACATGCTTCAAATGATAATCAATGTCAAAGCAGGACATTACATCAGCCTCACTTAATTGTAACATTACATCGGCATCACCCAGCAGAAGTTTCATAAAATCAACGCCCCTATTCCATGCATCCATGGCATTTTTCTGTACCAGCCTGTATGCCTTATCCCTGTCCATTCCTTTTCTGACAAGTTCAAGCAAGACCCTCTGTGAATTAATGAGCCCATGCGTCATGTTCAGATTTTTAATCATATTTTCAGGATACACTACCATATCCTTTATAATATTAATGAATCTGTTAAGCATGTAATCTATAAGAATTGTGCTGTCAGGCATAATTATGCGCTCAACAGAAGAATGGCTGATATCGCGTTCATGCCACAGCGGAATGTTTTCCAGCGCTGCGATACAATTAGAGCGTACGATCCTGGCCAGGCCGCTGATATTCTCACAACCTACGGGATTCCTCTTATGCGGCATTGCTGAAGAACCCTTCTGTCCTTTGGTAAATGGCTCCTCAAGCTCCAACACCTCTGTCTTTTGCAAATGCCGGATCTCAGTGGCAAATTTGTCGAGCGAACCTGAAATAATGCCAAGGGTACACATGAATTCAGCATGCCTGTCTCTCTGTAATATTTGAGTGGAAATTGGAGCAGGCGTCAAGCCTAATTTACTGCATACGTACTCTTCAACATAAGGTGGTATATTGGCAAAGGTTCCGACTGCGCCTGATATCTTGCCATATGCTATGGTCTCCCTGGCCCTGATCATGCGATCTATGTTCCTTCTTGTCTCTTCGTACCATAAGGCCATTTTAAGACCAAAGGTAACAGGTTCTGCATGAATGCCGTGTGAACGCCCTATCATAACAGTATTCCTGTACTCATACGCCTTATTTTTAAGCACATCCCCGAGCCTCTTCAGGTCATCAATGATGATGTCTGAAGCATCCATTAATTGCAGGGCAAGCCCAGTATCGAGGACGTCAGATGATGTCATGCCAAGGTGCAGGTATTTGGCTTCATCACCTATAGTCTCGGAGACTGCTGTAAGGAAGGCTATTACATCATGTTTAACATCCAGTTCTATCTCATTGATCCGTTCTGTATTTATTCGTCCTTTCTCTTTTATCACCAGGACAGCACTATCAGGTATCCCACCCTTTTGCGCCAATGCCTCGCAGGCCAAGACCTCAATGGCAAGCCATTTTTTGAATTTATTTTCCGGTTCCCATACCTGCTTCATGTGAGGCAGTGAATATCGATCTATCATAGTATCCTTCCATAATCCTTTCTTGCTGTTACTATTACAACACTTCCTATATTATTCCAATTGAAGTTTTTGCTTAGATCTGTGCAATCCCTCCCGGACAGGTTCTATCGAAGCAGGGAGTGTATTTACCCTCATATTTTATCTTCCAGCAATACCTGATGGTCTTTAACTATCCTGTCAAGTATTCCATTGATAAATGAGCCTGATTCCTCTTCTCCAAATCTTTTTGCTATCTCAATTGCCTCATTTATTGTAACCTTTACAGGTATATCCTTAATATAAAGCATTTCATATACAGATATCCTCAATATATTGCGATCAACAACTGCCATCCTTTCAATGCTCCAGTTACTTGCTGACAATCTGATCTTATCATCTATCTTATCGAGATTGTTTATTACACCATGAACAAGATTGTCGGTAAATTCCATTATATTTTCCGGCACATCTTTATCTGCCCAAAATCCGTCTGAAAGCCCTGCAGACTGATGACTCACATCATACTGATACAGCATTTGCAATGCATATTCTCTTGATTTTCTGCGATATCCCATTATGTAATTGATTTATAGAGGTTGGCCATCTCTATTGCCTGAAGAGCGGCATCCCATCCCCTGTTCCTGTTCTTGGTACCTGCCCTCTCAATAGCCT
This sequence comes from uncultured Nitrospiraceae bacterium, assembly GCA_964611625.1. Classification (GTDB taxonomy): domain Bacteria; phylum Nitrospirota; class 9FT-COMBO-42-15; order HDB-SIOI813; family HDB-SIOI813; genus RBG-16-43-11. The sequence continues at coordinate 62,335 of CAZTAM010000002.1, forward strand.
GTTCCACGCTATCTGTGGTCAGTACACCATAAATAACCGGTATGCCAGTCTCCAATGCAATATTAGCAATTCCTTTTGTTACTTCTGAAGAAATATACTCGAAATGCGGCGTGGCGCCGCGGATAACCGCGCCCAGACAGATTATAGAATCGTATTTGTCAGTAACAGCCATTTTCTTTGCAGCCATAGGAATTTCAAATGATCCAGGAACCCTGATTACTGTTATATTACGGTCATCAACATCACACTGTTTAAGTGCGTCCAGTGCACCTGTCAGGAGCCTGCTCGTAATAAAATCATTAAACCTGCTGACAACTATTCCAAACTTTAAACCCTTTCCAGCTATAGCACCCTCTATCGGTTCAGGCATAATTACCTCCTCTATTTATTCAAATCATATCTTGCTTAACATATGTCCTAATTTCCTCTTCTTAGCGGTAAGATAATCTATGTTTTCTTTATGCGGCACCACCTCTATGGGAACTCGTTCAACTACGTCAAGTCCAAACCCTTCCAGGCCTACAATCTTTCTTGGATTGTTAGTCATCAACCTTAGGTGCTTCACATTAAGATCAACCAGCATCTGTGCTCCTACACCATATTCCCTCAAAACAGGCCTCGTCCCAAAAATTACATTATCTTTAGCACCCTCCATCTCTTCATCCTGCGACTTGTAAAGTGTAATCTTGCCGACCACTGTTTCTTTCAGGTCATGATTAATATAGAGAAGTATACCAGCTCCTTCATTCTCTATCATCTCCATAGACTTATGAAGCTGTTCGCCACAGTCACACCTTCTTGACCTGAATATATCCCCGGTAATACAGGCTGAATGGACACGCACAAGAACACTTTTCAATTTGCTTATATCCCCTTTAATAAGGGCAAGATGTATATTTTGATCAAGCTCATCTTCATACACAATTACCTTAAAATCACCAAAATCTGTCGGCAGTCTCGAATCAGACACTCTTTTAACAAAGGATTCTTTCTGCAGCCGGTACTCTATTAGATCCTTTACAGTAACTATCTTAAGTTTATATTCATTCGCAAACTCTATCAGCTCCGGCAATCTTGCCATTGTGCCATCCTCATTCATGATTTCACATATAACACCTGAAGGATTCAACCCGGCAAGCCTTGACAGATCAACCGACCCTTCAGTCTGTCCTGCCCTTTTCAGAACGCCTCCCTTTTGGGCCCTTATCGGAAAAATATGCCCAGGCCTGGCCAGATCAAGCGGACGCGTTTCAGGATTTATAGTCTTTAGAATTGTGACAGCCCTGTCATGTGCAGATATACCAGTGGTAATCCCCAGCCTGGCGTCAATGGAAACAGTAAAAGCAGTCCCGAAAGGAGCGGTATTATCAGTAGTCATCGGTTGAAGTGAAAGTTCCTCAACACGTTCAGGTGTAAGCGTAAGACAGATAAGACCCCTGCCAAAACGTGCCATGAAATTTATAGCCTCTGGGGTAATCTTTTCAGCAGCCATGACGAGGTCACCTTCGTTTTCGCGGTCCTCATCATCCACCAAAATCACCATCCGTCCCTCCCGGATATCGTCTATAGCCTCTTCAATAGAATTAATGCCCATGATCTTTGCTCCTTATTATGAATAATCTATATTACATGTAATAAATCATGATACGTTTCAAAATCCAGCAAAAATATTTACATCGCGAGAACACTTATTTTTGATTCTTAATATTTGATATTTGATTCTTCATCTCCTCCAGCTCCCTCTCTATCCTTTCAATCCTGTCAGCTACAGGATCCGGCAGATGAACATGGTCTAACATTGTTTCTGTCAGCCGTTTCCCTCCCTGCTTAACAACACGGCCCGGAACACCTACAACGGTCGAGTCAGCTGGAACAGACTCAAGTACAACTGAATTAGCCCCAACCTTCACATTGTCTCCAATCACGATGTTACCGAGAATCTTGGCGCCTACACCGACAACTATGTTATTCCCGAGCGTAGGATGCCGCTTACCCTTCTCTTTGCCAGTTCCACCTAATGTTACGCCCTGAAAGATGGTAACATTGTTGCCAATTACTGTTGTTTCACCAATTACTACACCCATACCATGATCTATAAAAAATGCTGAACCAATCCTTGCACCAGGATGTATTTCAATTCCTGTCAAAAATCTGCTTATGTGCGATATAATCCTCGGTAAGAGGGGAACTCCTCTCGTCCATAACCAGTGTGCGGTCCTGTGAAACACTACTGCATGAAAACCAGGGCATGTAAGAAATACCTCTATTTTCCCGGAAGCAGCAGGATCTCTCTCGAATACAGCATTTAAATCCTTCGTTAAATTCTCAAACATCGGTTAGAAGGCAAACTGCATATGCAGATATACCTTCACCCTTTCCTATTGCTCCAATACCTTCACTGGTCGTTGCCTTGACATTTACCTGTTTCACATCAATTTCCAGAGCATTTGCAATATTTTTTATCATGGCATCTCTGTAAGGTAAGACTTTAGGGGACTCAGCAATTACCACAGAATCCAGATTTGAGACGCACAACCCTTTTTGAGTGATAATATTATTAGTCCTCTTTAATAATTCTATGCTTGAGATACCTTTTAAAGATAAATCAGTGTTGGGAAATTGTATACCTATATCACCTTCGCATGCAGCGCCGAGCATTGCATCACATATGGCATGGATTAAAACATCTGCATCCGAATGTCCTATCAACTGCCTGTTAAAAGGGATGCGAACATTACCAAGTATTACCGAATCACCCTCTCCAAACCTGTGAATATCAAAACCAATTCCAGTCCTCATTGCATACCCGTTTTCTTTTTCATCTTTAAAATCACTTCAGCAAACAACAAGTCTTCTTTTGTAGTTATCTTTATATTGTCCGCCGTACTTTCCAATATACTGACTTTATATCCAATTCTCTCGACTAAGGATGCCTCGTCTGTACCTGTAAATTTATCATTATATGCCCTGAGATATGCCTCTTCCAGTATGCGTCTCTTAAAAACCTGCGGCGTTTGTGCAAACCACATGGAAGAACGGTCAGGAGTAGATCTGATAATCCTGTCGTCGCCAACAATTTTAATCGTGTCTTTAACAGGAATTGCAGTAACAACCCCGTCAGCATACATAGCCATTTTTATAGATTCACTCAGTGTTTTCTGCGATACAAATGGTCTGACCCCGTCATGAACTACAACAATATCCGTATCTTCATCAAGCTCTTTTATTCCACTGTAAACTGAGTCCTGCCTCCGGTCTCCGCCAATAGCTATCTTAAAGACCTTCTTAAAACCATACTTCTCAACAACCTCAGTAAGACAATAATTTTCTTCACCTGTACGAGACACTACAAGTATCTGATTGATATCCGGACATCTGTCAAAAACCTCTATTGTATACGCAAGTACCGGCTTGTCTTCGAGGCAGATAAAATGTTTGGGGACAGAATGGAACATCCGCTTACCTTTACCAGCCGCTGGTATTATAGCTGTTACCTTCATAAATCACCCCTGTCCTCTCCTGTTCCAAGGCGCTTCACCAGCGTTACGGAGACAAAGTAATGTATATAGTCATACCTTCGCGGTATATGAGGACCAATATACTTTCATCCTTCTTCAATTCCTCTGCAATCTTATTGAAATCTTTTACAGTCTTTATATCTTTCCTGTTTATCTGCATAATAACATCACCTGCCCTAAGACCATATTCTTCAACAGGCGAGTCTTCAGATACACCTGTAATAACTATCCCCCTGATCTTTTCAGGTATATCCAGTCGTTTTCTTAATTCTTGGGTAAGGTTCTGAAGCGTTAATCCCCGGAAAACACCACCTGCACTACCTTCTCCTGTTTCACCTTTAGCGATTTCTGCAGGCAATTCTCCGATTACAACTTTCAGCAACTCCATCCGTCCATCACGAATTATCTTAATATCTGTTGCTTTCCCAACTGGTGTCTGTGCAACCATATTTCTGAGATGGGAGTTATTCTCCACTTCTTTGCCATTATAATTCACTATAACATCTCCACGCTGAAGTCCGGCCTTATCAGCGGGACTCCCCTCCATAACATCGCTGATAAGAGCCCCTTTGCTAGTGCTGATTTTAAATTGTTTTGCAAGTTCCGGGGTAATGTCCTGAATATAGACTCCAAGCCAGCCCCGGGTTACTTTTCCTTCATTTACCAGACTATCCATAACAGATTTCGCCATGTTACTCGGCACAGCAAAACCTATCCCCATATATCCCCCGCTTCTTGTAAATATGGCGGTATTTATTCCAATCAGCTCACCCCTGATATTAACAAGGGCGCCGCCAGAATTTCCCGGATTGATTGCTGCGTCTGTCTGAATAAAGTCCTCGTAATCAGCTATACCTACATTAGCCCGCCCTTTGGCACTTATTATGCCACTCGTAACAGTCTGATTGAGTCCAAAAGGACTACCGATAGCAAGAACAAATTCTCCTACTTCAATCTTATCTGAGTCTCCCCATACAATAGCCGGCAGATCTTTGGCTTTAATATTAACTATTGCCAGGTCAGTTTTAGGATCTGCTCCAACAACCTTACCCATAAATTCCCTTCTGTCAGAAAGGACAATCTTGATTTCATCCGCGCCTTCAACTACATGATTGTTTGTTATTATATAACCGTCTTCAGATACAATCACTCCGGAACCAAGACTCTGCTCTTTACGTTTCCTTGGCATCTCATGCTCTCTGAGGAATTCATCACCAAAGAAACGCCTGAAAAAAGGGTCCTTAAAAAAAGGAGATAACTGCCCCTTTTCCATCCCCCTCATCGTCTTGGTAGTTGAGATGTTTACAACGGAAGGAGTTACTCGTTTCGAAATCTCAACAAATGCCCTTTCAGTCTCAGCCAAATGCTGAGTGATTTTTGGTGGAATGGGTTCAACCTTGGCCTGACCGAGTGGAATCCAGCCAAGATTGGAAGAAATAATAACTCCTGCTATTACCCCAAATGAGATAAGTATCGCAGCAATAATTACATTCTTCTTTTCAAGCCTCCTGATAAACCCCTGCATACATAACCTCCTCAAGTGTGATTTATTAATTCACATTATATTATTATTCAGATTAAATTGTAAAGATTAAGGTACATTAAGTAAGGCTGATATAGAGTAGAATTATCAGAAGCGAAAGCCGAGCAGTCTGTTCAGGTCATCCCATGGAACGAGACTTAGTGCATCTTCTTCAGGACTTTAATCGTTGACATAAGGGACGGAATAGGTTAATTATTGTCGCAATGAAAGAGCAGACCTCAATACTTGAAGAGAAAGACAAGGAATATATATGGCATCCCTTTACTCAGATGAAGGAATGGCTTGCTGATAATCCTATTATTATCGAAAAGGGTTCAGGTTCATATATTTTTGACACAAAGGGAAGGAAGTATATAGACGGAGTATCTTCCATATGGGTTAATATCCATGGTCACAGAAAAAAGGAGATTGACAGGGCAATTGAAAGACAGCTAAGAAAAATTGCTCATAGCACTCTCCTCGGTCTGTCAAATATCCCTTCAATATATTTAGCTGAAAAACTGATTAAACTGGCGCATGATTCAGACATGCGTTCGCTGTCCAAGGTGTTTTATTCAGATAATGGTTCTACAGCCGTTGAAGTGGGACTAAAGATGGCATTCCATTACTGGCAGCTTAAGGGAGGCAGATATAAGAAAAAGACAAAATTCCTTACATTGGATAACGCATATCATGGAGATACGATCGGCTCCGTCAGTCTTGGTGGTATTGATTTGTTTCATAAGCTGTATAAACCACTGTTATTTGATACATTCAGAGTCCCTTCACCTGATTGCTACAGATGTCCGGCAGGCAGTGAATACCCCGCCTGTGACCTTGCCTGTGCAGCAGAAGCAGAGAAATTATTAAAAAGTCATCATAAAGAGATAGCTGCAATAATTATTGAGCCAATTGTACAAGCTGCTGCAGGCATCATAGTATCTCCGCCAGGATATCTTAGTCGTTTAAGTGCAATGTGCAGGAAATATAATATCTTGTTAATAGCGGATGAGGTAGCTACAGGCTTTGGAAGAACCGGGCGTATGTTTGCGTGTGAACATGAAGGGATTAATCCTGACATAATGGCAATTGCCAAAGGTATTACAGGCGGGTATCTTCCTCTGGCCGCCACATTAGTAACGCAGGATATATATAATGCATTCCTGGGAGAGTACAGAGAATTCAAGACTTTCTTTCATGGCCATAGTTATACAGGAAATCCCCTTGGATGTGCCGCTGCCATAGCTAATATTGACATATTCGAACAGGATAAAGTCCTGAATAAGGCAGAAGTAGCGGGTAAACTGCTTGAGAAATTACTGGCACCTCTTAAGAACCACCCCCATATTGGAGATATAAGACAAAAGGGGCTGATGGCAGGCATAGAGCTTGTACAAAGCAAAAAGACAAAGAAAACGTACCCGCTTGAAGATAAGACCGGCTTCCGGGTAAGTATAGAAGCTAAAAAAAAGGGACTTATGTTAAGGCCTATAGGAAATATTATTATACTGATGCCGCCTCTGAGTATATCCTCTTCCGTATTAAAAAAGATGGTTCAAATAATAACGACAGCCATTAACAAGGTAACATGCGCCGAACAGCATAATTGAATAAAAATAAGATATTTTTCTTGAAATTTGTATGGCTAATATGTTATCAATACAGATTGCTAATTTTCGAGGGAGGGATTAATTGACAAGGACAATCCAGTATTACATAGACAGACATGCCAAAAAAACACTAAAACACATTAACAATAAACTCAGAAGGTTTGTTTTATGCACCTTCAATCAAAAATATGTAGAGGAAAAACAGAAGGCAAGATACGGAGACTGCTTTCAATGCGGGAAATGCTGCAGCTTGATACTGAAATGCCCGTTCCTTGAAGGAACTGACGGTAATACAAAGTGTGCCATATATAATACCGGAAGGCCAAAACAGTGTGAAGCTTTTCCAATTGATCATAGGGACTTGCGTGACGTTGATTATTTATGCGGCTATTTCTTTAGTGAAGAGCTGAAACAACCTCAATTAAGCATGACGGATTAATCCAGATTCAGGATCATGACCGGCACCAAATTAAATTCGATCTTCAAACTTTTTTACAGCAGGAAAGAGTTATGCCTCAGTTGGTCGAGTACATAATTCCTGATCTCCCTGGCTGCAGGTCTTCCGCCTGTTACATTTCCTCCATCCACGTATGGCAGTAATAAATCTCTGACAACTCCGCCACATGAACAATCTGCAGTACCTGCATCTGCATGTTTATTTCCTCCTAATGGCATCATCATGGAGTGACAACATCTGTCGCACCTGAGGACCCTCTTGGAGCCTGACATCTTGCCCCTTTTGGAAACTGGTCTTCCCTCCACTTCAATAATATCCATGGCAAAATCTATAACCTTTGCATTGCTTATTGCAGTCCCCACACCATATGCATCCACAAGGGGATTCAGCTCACGTATCTTATTTTCATCCAGCCCCCCGCTTACAAATAACTTAACCTGCTTATAACCTCTGATGTCCAGTTCCCACCTGACTTCCTCAAGGATTCTAAGAAAATTACCCCTCCTGCTGGCTGGAGTATCTAATCTCACTCCATACAGATTGTCTCCCATCGCCTCTGCAACTGCAATCGCTTCAAACTTTTCATCGCCAAATGTATCAACCAGAGCAACCCTCTTTACCTTTGGTTCAATAACCTCATGAAATGCCCTGGTTGCCTCTACTGAATTCCCCATCATTATTATAAGTGCATGAGGCATTGTACCTGCAGGGTCTGCACCTATCAACTCACCGCTCATTAAAACAGCCACGCCATCACAGCCTCCTATGTAGGCGCTTCTTTCAATCATAGGAGCTATTGATGGATGCATCCTCCTTGCACCAAAACTGATCACACCCCTGTCTCCCGCCGCCAGTTTGCATCTGGCAGCCTTTGTAGCAATGCCTGATGACTGACATAAAAAACCAAGGATTGCAGTCTCATATATACCAAAGTCTGTATACATCCCTTCTATCTCCAGGACCGGCTGATAAGCCCTGAAAATTGTACCCTCCCGCATTGAACGTACATTTATCTTCATTCCTTCAAAAAGACGTGAGCATTCCTCCAGGCCGGCAAAAACTCCCCATCCCCCGTCATCTGGAAGGCTTTTAGCTATAAACTCTGCCTTAACCAGCTTATCTATACCTTTAGCTTTAAGTATCGTTATTGTCCGTTCAAAGTAAACATCCGTAACTCTGCCGGATTTGATATCATCAAAGTCTGCAGTAAACAACGTTTGCTCCTATTGACACTACTCTCAGGTTTGCCATTTTATATCATTGCAAGTAACACTGACAGCCCCTTCTTTTAGCATATCATCTATAGCCTTATAACTGTCACCACTTTTAACATCAACACCTTTTGATGCGTCTGCCAGGAAGAACACTTCAAATCCGGCATGCAGTGCATCCAGTACAGAACTCTTTACACAGTAATCAGTAGCAAGCCCACCTATAAAAAGTCTTTCAATTTCATCTTCCTTTAACCGTGTATACAGGGAAGTTCCCTCGAATGCAGAATACGCATCCTTATCAGGAGTATTCCCTTTCTCTATAATAACTGCCTCTTCAGGAATAATAAGCCCGGGGTGAAGTTCGGCACCAAACGTATTTTGTACGCAATGCTCCTGCCATACTCCTCCATACTTACTAAATGATAAATGATTCAAAGGATGCCAGTCCTTTGTAAAATAGATATGCAAACCCATTTCACTAAACCTGTTAACATAATAATTGATAAAAGAAACTACTTTATCACCATCCGGCACCGGTAAAGCACCTCCTGGACAGAAGTCATTTTGTATATCCACAGCTATCAAAGCCGATTTTTTTGTTACTCTAACATCCATCACTGTTTATTACACCATCAACTTTTCTCAGGAGCTCTTCCATGTTATATGGCTTAATAATATAGTTGTCTCCGATCATATTAATCAATTTATCGGCCTTGCCGCCAAGGACATCACCTGTGGAAAACAGCATCTTTTTTTCCATATGCGGTTTATTTTTACAAACCCATTCATATACTCCTGCCCCGTCTATTCCCGGCATCTTAATGTCACATATAATCATATCGTATACTTCATCGTTCAATTTGTTTATAGCTTCATTGCCTGAAGCTGCACCCGTAACATTATATTTGTCCCCTAATATGTGCTTCATAACATCAAGCTGATCATCTTCATCATCCACTATAAGAATTTTCCTTTTCTTCACATCATGTATGGCGGCAATTTCTTCCACAGTGTCCTGAAGAGAGTAATAAGAAGCGTCCTCAATAGAAGATATCGGAAGACGAATAGTAAAGTGCGTTCTGCCAGTTTCACTGCTGACAGTAATTTCGCCTCCATGCTCTCGTATTATACCATAACACAGACTCAGTCCAAGTCCGGTTCCCTTGCCGACCTCTTTACTGGTAAAGAATGGATCAAAGATTTTGCTGATTATTTCCCTGGGTATTTCCGGTCCGTTATTTATTATATCAATAGAGATTTCATTATTCTTATGATAAGATTTGATGTTCAGAATCCCGCCGGCTTCACCTGTTTCTTCAAGGGCATCACAGGCGTTGTTGATTATATTTACAAAAACCTGCTCAATTTGTCTCTCATCAGCAAAAATTACAGGCATAGCATCATCAAGATCAGTATTCAGAGTGATGGCAGATGAAGATAACCTGTAATGAAGAAGAGATATGACATTCTGCAGAATAAGATTAATATTAACGGAGCTCTTGTGCGGTTTATCCTGTCTTGAAAAGCGTAGTAATGATTCCACAATACGTTTTGCACCTATAGCCGAACGGTTTACAGTCTTTATCAGTTTCAGGTCTTTCTCCTCCAGTGATGACTCCTGAAGAAGTTCAGAGTAGACCAATATCGGTAAGAGCCTGTTATTAAGCTCATGAGCAATACCCGAAACAAAAGTAACAAGAGAAGCAAGTTTTTCAGACTGCAGAAGCCTCTTCTCAAACATCTTACGCTCAGTAATATCTTTTGCCACTCCAAGTAAACCTATTATCCCTTCGCTGCTGCTCCTGAGAGGGGTAAAACTGCACAAGGTCTGCCATACAGTTCCGTCCTTGCCTTTAAATTCCATCTCAAGAGTCTTCTTCTCACCCTGTTTAAGAACCTGAACAAAGGCACGAATCGCTTCCTCGCTCATTAACAGGGAATCAAACACCTGGCCGACGAGTTCGTCCTTGGTATATCCCAGGTCCTCCACCCGTTTATTAAGGAATATGAATCTGCCCTCATTATCAATGGTAAATATTATATCACTTGCGTTTTCGAATATATTCTTCAGATACTCATGAGACTCTTCTATCTTCCTGGTCCTCTCAACGACTGTTAACTGAAGATCCTTGTTTAATAGTTCAAGGTCCTTCTGAAGGCGGACAAGATCGATAAGATGACCGATAGTTGTTGACAGGATAGAGAAGACCTTTTCATGGTGCTTATTGAAAAAATTGGGTTTAGTATGAGAAAGATTTAGTACTCCTAACCCCCTGCCTCCGGCAGATACAGGCAGACATAGTAAGGATCCAATATCAACGGCAGATTTTAATTTCATAAATCTGGCGTCGCTATCAACATCAGATATGAGTATAGGGGTATTGTTTTTTGCAACCATACCTGCAACACCTTCTCCTACTTTGAAAGCCCTGTTATGAATCTCATCATTTCTCGGAGTTTCAGGAGGAGAAACACCTGCCTGATTAACTACGTAATTACCACTATCATCAAGAAGCATTATTGAACAATGTTCCAAACCAAGTTCATCAGACAGTATTTTAACAACCTCGTCACATATAGACTTCACATTAGATTTCTTATTGAGCGTTGCTACAATACGCTGAAATGCCGAGAGGCTTTGCATTACATCGTTATAAAACTGCGGTAATTTAGAGTTGCGATTCAATATGTTTCCTCATACAGTTTGCATTTTTCCTATGATTCTAACTCAGATTGAATTATCAAACAAGCAAAACGAATGCAAGGCAGTACTGCCTCGGTAAACGGGGAAATGGTTCAGTCAAAATTAAACTGAAATTACAAAGGAAGTTAATGATTCAACCTATTTTTTTTCCGCCAGTATTTTATTCAGTTCAGATAAACCATTCATCCCTTCATGGAGAAGTGGGTTCAACTCATACTCTATAAGGTCTGCAAGGGTTATCCAATCCTTTCTTTCTGAGGCGGAAAGCATCTCTTTAAATATATCAATGGATTTAGTCCATGATGTAAGGGATACCTGGGAAATTTCAAGTTGTTCCAGACCATTTCTCAAATCGATGACGAAATCCATAAGGGCAGTCAGATTGTCCATCAGGACTGAAATATCATTAAACACTTTCTCAGTCTGTTCTATCCTCAGCACATTGGCACATTCCATTAATCTGCTGCTGATCTGTCCGATACTCTCACATGTACTGACAATGCCATTATTAACAGCAGTCAGCAATTCCTCCTTTTTCTTAACATCTAAGATTTTCATATTTCTCTCCCTTCTAATGTCAAATTGAAATTGTTGTTATACTGCTCGATAAGTTGAATCATTACAGATGCCTGGTTCATGAGATTTTTGTAAAGAGAGCACGCTGCACTGGCTAAGGCAGCTACGTCAGAGCCTTCAAGACTTTCTCTCCCAAACTTAAAGTAAATCACAATGGGACGCAGGGCAACATTGGTAAAGCCTATGGTTTCAATCTCCTGATCAATTGATGGAACATCCGCCCAAATATCCTTAATCTTTGCAGCATCAGAAATATCCATCTCAGCCTCATCCGCTATAAGACGAATTTTTTTAAGCGCCATACCGGCCAACATCTCAAGTCTTCTGAGGACATCAATCTCATCGCTGATTATCCTCTGGTGCCCCCCCCTTATTGCCCCTTTATGAATGACAGGATTATCAATTCCATCAAGCGACTGCAACCACATACGTCTGTAGAGATAACGGAAAATGTCATCACTGGTAACAGGCCGTTTTATCACAGGTACATACTCTAATAATCCATCATCAGAATATACTGCCTCATATACCTGCATACCTTCCCATAGAGGAGAGTCATCAGCTTCCGTTACACGGCCGTCGTTATAAATCATCTCTATGACTCTGTAGACACCATCCACATTTACATTGTTATTACAGATCATGTCATTACATTTAACATGAAAGCTGCAAGGGTGACATGGAACATTCGACTCTATTACTACATGTCCATTTCCATATGGGCCGGTCTCACGGAAATAAGCCGCACCGAGGGATATCCCTACAACCCTTGTTCCAACAGCTGTGGCAATATGCATAGTACCAGAATCATTAGAAACTAAAAGATTGCAGCACTTCAGGAAGGCAGCAAGTTCCTTTAGCGATGTCTTTCCGACCATATTGACTACATCGCATCCTCCTCCTGATTTAATTTCTTCACCCAGCGCACATTCACTGCTTGAGCCAAAGACTACAACTTTTGCCCCAAGCCTGTCGGTCAATCTCCTTGCAAGTTCAACATATCGCTCTGTGGCCCACATCTTGTGTCTGTCACTGGCGCCGGGCTGAAATCCTATTACAAAATCGTCATCCCTGATCCCTGCCTTCCGTAAATCCGATCTTGCAGCATCAAAGACATCTTCCGGGACTTCAAGAAAAAGCCCTTTCTCGTTTGGCGCGGCCCCCCCAGCTTTAATATATATGTCACAGAGATGAAAAGGATTGTAGACCCTTCCAATAACAATGTTAAAGAAATACCTTAACCATGGATGTTTAATCAGGGAATGCCCGTTATTATCAGCGATAATACCCCTATACTCCTTTGCCTTTATAAGGGACATAATAGCTGCACTAACCTGGGTGTGGGTGAAATTTATTACACAGTCATACCAAACACTGTTAATATCCTTCAAAGTCTCTTCAACATACCTGTATTTGTATAAAATGCCTGGCAACTCACCACTGCCGCCTGTTATAAATCCATCCATATTGAAGCTTATAAGTCTGTCTACAAACGGGATATAATTGCAAATCTCGGCAAAGGCGGAGTTTATCAGAAGCGTTATCTTTACATCAGGATAGGCATCTTTCAGACCTGCCATGACAGGAGTAGTCTGTATCAGATCTCCCATACGTGTCAGATTGACTATAAGTATGTTTTTCATATCTCAATCCTTCTTTGATGTAAACTGCCTGGCGATCTCATTTATCAATACAAATATTTTATCCGTTTCCGAGAGTTCACCAACACCGGATGCCATCTCATCAACTATATCAGAAACAGTAATAGCTCCTTTATTTCTGAATCTTTCCAGATACGATCCTATTTCAGTATGTCTGCCGGCCTCTTCTATAAGTTCATCCACATCCTCTTTTCCTGTATTCCATGAAGGACGCTCATATCCCCTTTCAAATAAAAACTCAAGCATCTTCTCCATCCGGTGTTCATAAGTATGCTCTCTTAAAACCCTTTCTTTCCCCAGTGCCGAAATCTCCTTCCTTAGATCAGGATTATTGAGATAGTATCTAATCTTTTCCCTTGCATCATTCAGATCTTTAAAGCAAATGATCTCCTTACCTATAGTGAAGAGTTCAGACATCTCAGACCGATAATCCACCAGCTGGAAAGATCCACAGGCGGCTATTTCGAATGTCCTTGGATTAACAAAGTCACCGTTAGGATTAACCCCTTCATGATATGTGGAAGAATGAAGGTTAATATTTATCCCGGATGCATTAAATATCTTTACAGACTCTTCTGTATCTATCCATTCACCGCCTCTTTGAATATGTCCCAGCAGCGGCAGCCCAACACTCCACTCGCTCCCCCATATCTTAAGATCAAAATCGAGTAATCCGGTGAAGAAAAACTTCCTGTTATGGTAGCCGGCTCCTACGAAGGATATATCGCTTCCGTAGGCATCTGTTTCTTCCTTTGACACATCAAGCCTTCGGTGAATATCAGGAGAAGCAGCCAAAGGAAGATATGAGAAGTTTCCGACACCCAAAGCAGCTAATTTGTCAAAGAATTGATTTCTCTGAATGGTAAAGAAAAAGTCATAAAGGGGCGCTATTCTCTCCCAGTAATTCATAAACCTGAAGTCCTCAACAAACCACATGGCAGTTGGTATCCTGTTCTCTTTTAGCTTCTGCAGACTTCCTTCAGTTAACGGGGCCTGTGCAAGAGCTAAGACGAGATCCGGTTTGAACTCTGCACACCGTGCGATGACGGCCTCTGATAGAAAGGATATAAACATTGAACGCAGTTGGTTCTGGTGGTTTTTATCAGCTGTTATTCCTGGAATTGACTGAAAGACATCGTTATACTTACTGTTGTCAACATAATCAACCTGATGACCCATCTTTTTCAAGGCAGAGGCACAGTATCCTGCAATAGGCAGAGAACCGCCGTATATTGGTCCTACCACCATAATCTTCAAACCACTCTTCACAGATTGACGTAATCTCAGCTGCGCGAGGAGGTCGTTAAAATAGGATTTATTAACCGTAACAGAAGGACTGTGTTCTACTATGATAAAACCTTTTGGCAGCGCAGGTATGCTATCCCCTGTTACCAGTTTTATTTTTGAGAGGACATGTGTCAAATCAACATTTTCGAGAGCGGTTTTTAGTACATCAATCCGGGGTTCAAAGACGATTATTTCCATCCCTGATATCCGGCAGATATCGAGCTCGCAAAGCCTGAGGACATGATACCCAAGTCCAAATCCGAGGATTACAACAGCGGAACCCATCTCAACTTTTTCCCTCTGGTATTCGACCCAATCGGCCGCTTCCTTTTCAGGATCATAGAGGCTATGCATGGTGACATTCCCTATCTTCATCGAAGGTTTTCCTGCCTTTGATACATGCAGCTTCAAATCATCACTGCACCCTGCCTCCATAACTGCAGATGCAAGTGCAGCGTTATTATTCATCATAATCGCTATGTTTCTTTTAAATATAGTGTTATAGGCAGACATATTTTTCAAAATTCTTCCTTAATTGAACGTAAAGCTTATCTCGTGATACAAATATCAATCTGGCGCTGATCAATCTTTTTTATCCTTTTGAAGATACCGTACTGATTATATTTTTAAGCCCAATGGCATCATTTCTTTCTGGTTCGAAGAGGAGAAGTTTATCTATGCTGTCAATGGCCTTTTCATATTGACCAAGCCTGTAACAGACCTCTGCATGACGGAAAAGAAAATCTGTATCAGCAGGATGTTGTTCTAAATACCCCTCTAAGATTTCCATGGCCTTACCGAAATCTTCGGAGTCCATCGCTGTATTCATAGCGTCAGGCATCCTTTTATTTCCGGCCTTTTCCGCCTTTACAAGGTATTGAATCACGAATAGGTCTTTAAGTTCTTCATGTGACAACCCCCTGAGATTCACCCTCCCAAAGGATATCTCCCCTGACAGATGGTTATTCAAAGTTGTGTAAACAGGATCAATATTTACAGTAATCCCGGATATTTCAAAGCCTGCTTCATCAAACAGAACATTTATATCTTTTTTTCCAAAAAATCTCAGATGCGTCTTATCAAGGATACCGAAGTCCTCATATTTCCATCTCCCCTCCACGAGCATGTTAATCACCCCGTAGTAACTTACATTCGGGATACTTGCGACAATTGTACCTGTATCTGCAAGATAACGGCTGAATCTCCTTAGAATTGTCAATGGCTCCTTCAGATGTTCAAGTATATCTGCAAAGATAATGCAGTCAAAATAGCCATCCTCAAATGGAATTTCCAGACACTCAACATCTCCATGTAAAACCCTTGACAGGTTATCTATTGCCCTTTTTCCTGCTATTGGATCCACTTCAATACCGACAACTTCAGCAGCCCCTCTATCCAGCAATCTTTTCCCGAGTATACCCTCGCCACACCCCACATCAAGAATCCTCATGGCTTCCACGGGGACAAGGGCCTCGACTTCTTTTCTTGCCTGACGATAGTAATCACTGTCAACTGCCTTATCTGTGCCACATTGATCCGGACCTTTCGTATCTTTATTCACTTTTTCTCCTGCGCTATATAGATTCATTGTTCTCTATTTTTCTTTTAAGTTCTACTGCCTCTGACATATCGTTATTAAATAACAACACCTTGTCTAAGTTCTCCACGGCGGTATTGAAATCTTTAAGTTCAAAGCATACCTCAGCATATTTGACAAGCATTGACAGTACAAGAGGGTGCATCTCCAGATACAGTTCTATAAGGCCCCTGGCCTCTGCAAGCCTGCCCGCAGCAATGGTTACATCAATCTCAGATGTCAGTTCTTTTGACTCTTCAACAACCCCTCTAAAAGAGGACTGGCCCAATGCTTCAAATAACTGACCAACCTTCAGGGCTATTTTTTGGGAGTCATATTCCCTGACGACCCTTTCCCTCCCTTTCCTGCTCAAATCTATCCTATGTTCTTCGTTATTTAAAAGCCCTTTAATTGCCTGATAAAGGCCCCTCGGATCATTAGGCTGAACCAGTACACCTGCATCACCAACTACCTCCGGAATAGAACCGGAATAGGTTGATATAACGGGAAGACCGCTTGCCATTGCCTCTATCAATACCATCCCGAACTGTTCCTTCCATGTCCTTGCTGATATGCTTGGCAGGACAAACATATCAGCCATATTGAACATCTCATGCATCTTGTGGTAAGGGTAGCTTTCCATGAAAGTAAAATGGTTTTCGATACAAAGTTCTTTAACCCTTTTTTTAACACCTTCTGATTCCGGACCTTTTCCTACTACAAGAAATCTTACAGAATCATTTTTCAAATGATTATCAATTCCAGCCAGCCTGGCTGCATAAAGCAGATCATAAATACCCTTTTCCCATACTATTCTGCCTGTAAATAAAACAACCCGTTCCTCTTTGCCGATGCCAAATTCTTTCCTTAACCTCCATCTTGCTGCGTCATCCGGTCTGAACCTGTTTACATCTATCCCCATTGGAATGATCGTTATTTTCTCTTCCGGAACTCCCTCCAGTATCAGGGCATCCTTTGCCCTTTCCGTAACGGCAACAAAGTGATCCACCATCTGCCGGTTATACTTTTTCATCTCTCTCATCTGCTCATCTTCCTCGTAGGCAAACGGTATATTTTCCCACTCAAGGGCAATGATACTGTATCCAATTTTTTGCTTCATCATTGCAGCCTGATATGTAAATATCCAGGTAATATCAGCAGTATAAATAATATCTTTATCCATCAGTGCAGACTCAAGGTCCATCATATAGGCAGGATTCTGAGGGCTGGCAGGAAGCTTCACTACAGGGAGCTTTATGTGTGATAAGTCAAAACTTGGCTGATTTGTCGTATATGCTGTTATATCATAGGTATTGCACAGCGGCTCATAGTTCTGCATCTCCCAGTGGTTGAGATTAGGCCCCCTTAATATAGCAACCCTTGGACGTTCGGACATCTTCTCATCAGGACACGAAGAAACCCGGCTGCTTACCTTAGTACATGACGGCCTGAACCGGACATCATCGTCTATGAACACAAGTTCATCCGGTGTATTAAAACAAATATTATCAATCTGTATATTCTTTCCATTTTGATTATTAATATTTTCCATATCCAGAAAATTATAATTTACTTTGCAGGCATCCCAGTGTTTGACTGATATTCCTCCAAATCCTGTTAATTCTTCATTTCCCTGTCCCTCCCATTTGACAGCTTTGAGGTTGCGCCATATTCTCGGATTCTTTTCATAATCATCTGTTCCCTTTGAATAATATTTTTCATCTGCAAAAAGATTACACTGGCGGATATAATAGCCGGCAATATCAGGTGGAGTTGATTCAAGCACAGTCCTTATATTCTCCTCAAGAAACTGAGGAAATGCTTCATCTGCATCAAGACGCACCACCCAGTCACCTGTGCAATGATCCAGAGAGATCTGCCGCTGCTTCCCAAAATGGTCTTCCCACGCATGTTGAATCAGCACGACCTTACCGTTAGACCTGAGTATATCCAGCGTACTATCAGTACTCCCCCCGTCGACAACGACAATTTCATCGGCAAATGTACAGGAGCTCAGAGCCCTTGCTATATTTTTTTCTTCATTCAGTGTAATCATTGAAATTGAAATCTTCATAATTTTCTCCAGACCTGCAGTTCAGGAATATCGCTTCTTCATGCTGTCAATCAACATCTTTATCCTGTGTACATAGGTATGCTCCCTTACAATCCTTTCTTTTCCATGTTCAGCTATTCGCTTTCTCTCCTGAGAATGATTAAGGTAATAATTTAATAGTTCTGGTATCTCCTCTCTGTTTCTATAGGTTATAACCTCCGTACCTATATCAAAGAGCTCTCCTAATGCATCCTGATCATCCGTCAATAGAAATGACCCGCACGCAGGGACATCAAAGACCCTCTGATTAACGGCGCTTCCCATTTGCAGATTAGTAGCGTTGAAATTTATCTTGCAGGCATTGTAAAAAAGGGGGAGTTCTCTGTAATAGTTTAGTGGTGGTCCGACATTGAAATCTCTGCTTAAGAGTTCACGCCAGCCTTTATCCCCGTGAATCACCGGCCTGAATTCTTTAAGTTTCTCTACACAGGAGAGTCTGTACAGAAGTGTTGATCTCCAGAGAATAGCGGCCTCGAGATCACTCCTCTCCTGGACGGGAAGGGTATTTATTTTTTCCTGATCATCCATATTTAACGTTCTCAGTGACTCATCGAAAGACAGATGGGATAGACTCAGCTGCTGCGCTAATCTTTCAGCAGGGAGACGCAGTTCAAATGGCACCTTTCCCAGATTTTCAGCCACCGGCTCAACCATTGAGTTTCCTACAAAACCGACATCTGAACTGAATCTCTTTATATCCTTCCCGCTTAATTTAAGAGGTTTAAACACATCAGTATCCGATGCAAGAGGAAGATATTCTACCCGCTCAAAACCCATGGCTTTCATATCGCCTATATATCCCTTATCCCATAAAAAGAGAGAGATAAAGGGAGACACATTCTTATCAAATGCCCTGAGAATAAGATTCGGGCTGTCCACATACCATGATGCCACAGGCATCTCTATTGATTTAAAAAAAGATGTTAAGACCCCATCTTCATCAAAACCAAGGTGGTTAATGGTAAGGAACATATCCGGTTTGAATTCAAGGATGCTGACCAGTAAACGCGACACAATGACCTCTCCCTCATCGCCCTTCTTTACAGGAACCTTTGCGACCTTGTGACCAAGACGTCTTATAGCCTTTTCCACCTCAGCGGTCAGGAAATATCCAATATCTATGAGAGCAACCCTGTTAATATCATCTTTAAATTTAGGATATCGGAGTCTGTCCCATATACGTATTGACACCGTGTTTTTTAAAGACGAAAGAATAGGGTTATAGTAACTGGGGAATGCTGTAACGGCGGATGACAGGGTAAATAGGGCAATAGGCGGTATGCCTGCCTTCAATTGAAATCTGGCAATCTCATTAATGACATCATCTGAAGAAAGTCCAACTAAATATCTGATTCTGTCTTCGTCCGGACCATGTTCATTTTGCAATGGACGAGTATGTAGATATTTTACATCACCAACCTTTCCGTACGTCCTGGCAAGTTCATATATAGTAGGACTACCCTCTACAACTATTATTGGCGTTTCAGGGTAATACTCCATGAGCTCTGCCAGATGATAGCCTAGCCCTAACCCTAAGATTACAAGGATTCCATTTCCGTCGAATTGAAAGGCATCTACGACAGTCCTTGCCGTTGTCTCAGGGTCATAAAGACTGTGAAGGCTTCTGAAGTTGCCATCTTCCCCCTTGACCTTCAAAGAGAAATTTCCCATTTTTGTTTCCACTAATATGACATTGTCAGAAATAACAAACCCCCTTTTCCAGAAAACAGTCCACTATGTATATTCATCCCATGCCTCTGATACTCCATGATTTCGCGTTCTCACATGATTAAATTCTCTCTGAGGGATACAGATGATCCTCGTATCAAATTCCTTAGCAGTATCTACGGAGTTATCTTCAGACCCGGAATCTATTACAAATTGATAGCATTCGTGCATTTAATAGTAATAGTTGTACTGAAATATTGTGAAAAGTTATTATGATCCACTGTGCTTATTTCTATCGATGTTTCAAGTGTGATGCAAATATTATACCACTATCTTATATACTTCTTGTTAATGTCATTACCTGATGAAGGCCCGGGTCTCATTATGGTGCGATACCATATAATTCATTTGATCTGCATAATGTTTTTCATTAATAATAGTACGGTTCCGACGATTTGAGTATTGATAAGTAATTCCTGCCAAATGGCATTTTATTCCTCTCAATGCTATAGGTGAATTTAGGATTGGCTATATAACCGTCAATACTTTGAGTAATGTCAATTATGTTTTGACGATGTAGCTTCTGATTAAGCTAACCCGACTTTCGCAATTCGAGGGGGGCCTGCCTTTGGGAGTGCTAACCAGATAACTTACAGGAGGATCAGTGTTCTTCATCCTCTCAATAGTTGCCAGGGGCACATTCAAAGTATGTGCTGGTCAGCTCATATAGCAATATATCTAAACACTCATTAAACATGTCCTGCCACCGATAGTGTTTATCCTTCTAAACCAGACCAAAATGCTCCCCAGTGTCTAGCAGGCTGCTGAAAAAGTCTCTTGCAAATTATTATTGCATGGATATACTTGTTTAAAACCATTTAACAAGGAGGCACCATGCGTGGGGTTAATGATTCTCAAGCCTATATGTTCAGTTATATTTCTACAGAACAACGGGTGCCTGGTACCCATCCTCTGAGATTGATCAAAACCGAGATTGAT
This sequence comes from uncultured Nitrospiraceae bacterium, assembly GCA_964611625.1. Classification (GTDB taxonomy): domain Bacteria; phylum Nitrospirota; class 9FT-COMBO-42-15; order HDB-SIOI813; family HDB-SIOI813; genus RBG-16-43-11. The sequence goes on from CAZTAM010000002.1 coordinate 83,240, forward strand.
AAGGCTCTTCGCTCTCTTTCGTCCACATTTGAGGCGATGTACAGCAAGATGGGCCGGCCTTCTATTCCGCCGGGGCGTCTGCTTAAGGCACAACTGCTGATCGCCCTGTACTCGGTTCGGTCGGATCGCATGTTCTGTGAGATGCTGGATTATAATATTCTTTTCCGGTGGTTCCTGGATATGAACCTTGAGGAGCCGTCGTTTGACGCTACGACGTTTACAAAGAACCGTGAAAGGCTTCTGAAGCATGATGTAGCCAAGAAGTTTTTCGGCTCTGTGGTCAGTCTGGCCCGGGAGCGTGGGTTGTTGTCCGATGAGCATTTTACTGTTGATGGTAGCCTGATTGAGGCGTGGGCGAGCCTCAAGAGTTTCAGGCCAAAAGACGAAGACCCATCGGATCGCCCGACGATGGACAATGACAAGGGAAACCCTGATATTAATTTTCGCGGAGAGAGCCGGAAGAATGACACCCACTGCAGTACTACTGACCCGGAAGCCCTTCTGACCCGTAAGGGAAATGGGAAAGAGGCAAAGCTCTCCTACAATGCCCACGCCCTTATGGAGAACCGGAACGGACTTTTGGTTGACATTAAACTTACCAGGGCGACAGGTAAAGCGGAACGTGATACTGCGGTCGAGATGCTTTCCAGACAGCAAGAGCAAGGTATAAAACCCAAGACCATTGCGGCTGACAAGGGATATGATACCAAAGAAATTGTTGAAACGATACGGGATAAAGGAATCACTCCTCATGTTGCCGCCAACACTGGCCGGCGTGGTGGCTCTGCAATTGACGCCGGCTGAACTACCCGCCATGAAGGCTATGCAATAAGTCAGCGTATCCGGAAACGTGTTGAAGAAATATTCGGTTGGCTCAAGACTGTTGGAGGATTCCGGAGGACTCGATTCAAAGGCCGGGAACGAACGCAGCTTCATGCCCTGATCACAGGCACTGCCTATAACCTTATGAGAATAGCAAGACTCCTTACCAAGGAGGTTGCAGTAGCATGAGCAAAGTGAGGAAAAACAGGGTGCAGAAGCCTCACTCTGCAGTCTATAAGGCTATTGCAACTCTTGCAGTTGACTGCAATTATTCTTATTTGGAGTGGAATATTTCATTTTCTATAACTTTTTCAGCAGCCTGCTAGTGTTCGCAAGGACATGGGGTTCGACTCCCCCCTTAGGCACCAATACCTTCCCTGAGCCTTTCCGACTCCTCGAGGCAGAATTGCCCTCGTCTGATCTTACCAAGGGCCTTATAGCACAAGCTAAGAGATTTAAATATGAATACCCCCTGTTCCATAGTTATAGGGCTTCTTTCCAATATTACTTTTTCAAGAAGTGAGGCAGCCTTTTGATATTTGCCCTGAGGGATACAGGACATAGCAAGCAGAATACAGAACAATACTTCATTTTCCAGGGGAATCAGAGACTCATTTTTATGACTAATTCTCTTTTCAAGTCCCTCCTCAAAGGTAACTTCCGCGAGCTTATATTCTCCATAGTTAAAGTAGAAATTTGCTGCTGCAAAGTAAGGGGCCGGGTGTGTCGGTACCAGTGAAGACGCATGTTCAATAGCACGGGAAAAAGCAGCCATATCATTCTGTCCAGCGCTGAAGTACGCCTCCAGTATAAGTTTATAAGCTAAATTCTCATTCAATATCCCGCCCATGGTCACACCAGGGTCATTTAAACTGCTTATCCAATCATCTCCTTCGATATTACTAATAGCCGTATTGATTCCCATGGCAAAATGATAATTAAGAAGGATGAAACAGCACCGTTCGAGAAGGGGAAGACCAGCATATTTATATCCATTTCGCACACCTTCCGGCAATAACTCAAGCTCCCGGATATACTTTTCAGCTAAGGTTATCAGAGCATCCTTTTTAAAAAAGTTATAAACGCAATTCCTCTTAATCCTTTGAAGATTCCATGTGGACGGGTGTTTCATAGCCAGATTAGCTGCCTGTTTACCAATTTCAAACTGCTTTAGCAGAAAGTCCTCCAGGGTCGTTTCAGAAGCATAACTGACGGCGGCTCCCGGACAATAAATTATACGGTTATTGTTAAATGTAAACCTTACGCCAAATTCAAGTTCCTCCATACCGAGTGACAATGATTCAGAGAATAAGCCGACGGTCTGGAATACGTTTCGAGGCAGAGAGATATTGGGTAAATAAAAATATCTGTGATCCAGATTTTCTGGTTTTACGATTTCATTGAAATCATATGAAGTCTGCGCTTTATATTCAATATTTGGACTTTTGTGAAGAAACTTAGCAAAAGGGGAATCTTCTGAGCCCTGTTCCGTATAAATATGTCCGGCGACAGCCGCAATTCCCTCTCCGTATTTCCTGTGGGCAGCCAGATGTTCAGATATGAGGTTTTCATCGGCTATTGCTTCCGGTAAAGAGAACAATATTATTCTGCCAGACGATTCCTTTATTGCATGGTTAATTGCTGCAGTCCTCCCCATGTGCTGCTGTCTTATCAATATAAATGAACATGGCGCCTTTATTCCTGCCAGTTCATTATAAGTATCATCCGTAGAGCCGTCATCAACTACAATAATTTCAATCTTGCTGAAATCAGTATTCTTCTGTCCGAAGAAAGACTTTAAACATCTTAATAACTTTAACTTGCTGTTATATGACGGAATGATCACGCTTAGAAGTTTTGAGGTACTGTTTTTAAATTCAAATTTAACTTTTTTAACCTTATCACTTGTTTTTACGTTCCATACCAGGGTATCTTCTGCTTTCAGAAGATGATAACCTTTAAGCAGAATAGTGCTCAGAAGCTGGCTGATAGTTTCGAACTCTCCGCTGCCCACACATGAACTTTTAATCACTGCACATGGGATATCAAGTCTTTCTGAAAGTGAGTTTTTCCCCTTGTTGTCTTGGTAAACAGACCAGGCATCTTCTTCAAAATCGTAAAGTAACATATAAAATGAGTTTGTAGACTGAGGCGTGACTATCCCTGACAGGGCATCTTGAGAAAAATGGGAGATCAAACGTTCTTCCCAGTGAGGAGGAACAACGATTCCCGATTCAAGAACCGTAACATAGCTGCCACTATTTCTTATGGTGCTGAGTATGAAGCCCACAAGTTCTTGTTCATTTTTATATATGAAATAAGGTTTTAATTCCTTTTCAAGTTTACTACTCATCCCTATATCAATATTGCTGCTGATGGCAACGATCACCGGTGTTTTGACACTGCTGTAACGGCGCAGATTGTCCAGTGAGTGTTCTGTCATCTGCCCCAACTCCTTTACGATAAATATAACTGTGTTGTCATGACACTCTGACTTTCCGGTGTTCAGAAGTTTCTTTTCTGACAGCCTGAACCTTGAGAGATTGACATCTTTGGGATCAGGAGGAGAATTTATGATATTTTTGAACTCAATCTCAAAATCTTTTTCTGGCAAGGATTCATCAAGAATTATCACGTTTCTCATACGAATCCGGGACATCAGGAACCCGGAGTCTTCCGCATTTAAAATAACCAGGTCGGCCATTTCAAGCATGTATTCGTTATCAGTAACAGGGCGTTTGCCTGCCCCGTGTGCACTAATCAGAATAGCGCTATGTGGAGAACATTCCCTGACAGTGTTGAGATAAAAAGGGGCAATTTCAGGGGATTCAAAAATAACCAGATCACAATTTACGGTTTCGAGGAGTTCTTTTATCTTGATCGCACCTGCACAATCTGTTTTCACGAGTTTATCAAAGGCCTGCTTTTGAAGCCCTTCCAGATCATAATATACTATGGCTACATCTTTTCTTAATTGAACAATATTTCCTTCCTTCTCGTTCGCATTCCGTACGACGAGAATAACATTATGTTTTTTTGATAATGCGTTTAATGTCTTGCAGATAAAAGAATTATCTTTCTGGTCAGAGAGCGGCGCCTGACTCACAATAATCAATATAGTCTTTTCTCCGGCAGCCAGTTTGGTTTTTTGAGAAAGCCTGGCGCCAAAGACTTTTTTTATTATTGATGTCCTGTCATATCCGGCTGTTGAAGCTCCTTTAAAAAAATGGTGTTCGTATACCTTTGTAAAGTGATTCAGGACTTCACTGTCAGGGTGTTTTACAGCGAACAGGCAGGCCTCAGCGCCATCCAGGGCAGCATCACCTGAAAACTCCGCGATCACCGGTTCATTGGATACATAAGTTCTGGCTTGGCCGTTATATACAATGCTGATATTATGCTTCGACAACCTGTATCCCAGTTCTATATCTCCAAGCCGGTTAAAAGTCTCATCAAAATTACCATACCTTATTATCAGGTCTTTTTGGCAGGACAGGTTATCCCATCTGAAGTGATGCCAGTCGAGTGTTTCCCCGTCGTTCAACCCCTCATATCCGGATAACTTAAATTCTGTCAGCGGCGCTCCTTTGAGGTCCTCTGTCATGGATCTTAGCCCCAGCATTGAAAAATTTGTCTGCCCCAACAGGGCAAGATTACTATTATTGACAGGAGGATTATTCTTGTGGAACGTGAAGTGTTCATATAACAGGTTTTTGTCTGACGTGGTGTTGTCCTGGATGAAAAGAAGAACTTCCCCTCTTGCCTCTATAACACCTGCTGCATAAGCGGCTGATAACCCATTGGCTTTATCAGTAATAAACCTTATATTTGTCTCATTTCTGCATTTACGGATTATATCCTTGTGTACCTCTGAGTCTTTTGTAATTACAACTAATTCATATAACGATCTATCCAGACTCTGAGAGGTCAGTGAGTCTATACAATTGACCAGAGACCCTTTCCGGTTTTGGTCCACTATTATAACGCTTAAAGCGATTTTATCCGCCTTGCCTTGCAGGATTATATCTTTGGCAGGTACTGACCTGCCTTCCCATTCGGATCGGAGCACAACTGTTTCCCTCAAATCTTCATTTGCAAATCCCCACTCTTGTGAGTTGAAAAGTATGGGCCTCCCCATCCTGTTCATCTCCATGGACCATTCTTCCAACTGAGACATCCGGAGCTCTGGGACCCCTTTAGCCTTCAGGTCCTTTGCCAGTTTTCCTGCTATCTCGGCAATCATTGATGATGAATGCTCAATGTGATATGTCCTCATGTTTTCCGGAAGAATTACTTGCCGGACTCCACTATGATATGCCATCAGCATCATCAGGGAATCAATATGAGCTGAATACATATCAAATTCAGGATATCCTCTTAAGGAGTTCCAGTCATTTATTGACATCAATGTAAAATCACCGCAGGCATTAAAATGCAGACGTGTCGAATCCGTATTGAGGCCTCCATAAGTCGGGAAATATCTTCCAGTTAAAAAATTTCTGGTCCCCTCCAGGGCGTTGATACGAATCACATTTTCTTCACAGAATCGAAGCTGCTCCCCGATGTCAGCCTCAAATGGGATGTCGGCCGGGATGTCATACCTGTCAACACGGTATACATGGCGCTCAGCTAATTTCCCTGATGCCATAAATTTGATGAGTGCATCGGAAAATATTATATCTATGTTGCTTGCAAGTATGAACTGGCCGCGAGACCTGCGAATGGCGACATTTTTCGCAATCATCTGATACAAAGGTAATTTACCTGAGTATATGTATTGATTATGTATCTTTGGAGGGATTTCAATGAATCGAACTGAACAAAATTCGTTTTTGTCAGGCCAATATAGCGCTTCATAAAGCGGCGGCCTGTCCTGCGGAGGATTCCAGTCCACCACAATCAGTTCCGCCTTCAATTCGTGTCTTTGAGCCTGGGCCAGGAGGGCGTTAGTGAATATCTGCATGCGGCGCATAAAACCACCACCATGGTCGTCATTCCTGGCAGTCACTACTATACTAATGTCCGGCCTTTCAAATGTGCTTTCTATCATGATATCTGATTGCTTACTTTTTTCACCATAGATCTACTGACGCACAGTCCTCCGGATGCCTCTGCTGATATATCCTGAAAATCTTTCTGGCTGATTCCATCTCTCCCAGAGACTTAAGGGCATTCACAGAATTAAGTGCAGCCTCCCTGTTGCCGGGGTCAGCCTCAAATACCTTTAGAAAAAATTTCAGGGCCGTCAACGTCTCACCTTTACTCCAGTAAACAACTCCAAGATTATTATAAGAAACTAAATAATCAGGGTCTGATTCACGCGCCTGTGAAAACAGGGTGGCAGCCTGACTCACATCACCATGACTAAATATATCCTCCCCTTCGAGGTTCAGCTCCCTTGCCTTAAGCTCTTTTTTCATTATTGTCAGAGGCCTGGCTGCCCCTGCAGCCCATCCCTTATCATTCAGTTTATGAATTGCCCGGTCAAACGCATCCTCCCAGTTCGGGACCTGACGAAGAAGCCCGGGATGCGTAAATATCTCCTCATCCTGTGTAAAACCCTGAGGGTTCAATGGGACAAAGTGGACAGGAAGGTCATGACCTATGCACCAGTCTGTGAATTCCACCAGTTTAGGTATGCTGCTCTTCATTACTACTGCTGCAATATTAATGTTCCAGTCCAATCCATGCTTCCTTCCAGTCTCCCTGAACTCCAAAATGTTGCGTTCAACCTGTTTCCACTGCCCTCCATTCCTTATATATTCATAAGCATCGCCCATTGAATCCAGACTTATACATAGGTTAATTCTCCTTAAGCTTCTCAATTTATCCAGATAGCGGTGGATTAGTGTCCCGTTGCTAAAGAGTGAAAGCTTCACGTCGGAAAAATCAGGATCGCGTATTAACATATCAATGAACTTTCTGGCATTGGGAATAAGAAACGGTTCTCCTCCGATAATTGCAATTTCATTTGCCATGGTCATGTAATCCTTAATGCCGTCCAGAATTTCCAGAGGCAGTTGTCTTTTGTCATTAACTCTCATATTTTCCTGACAACACATGATACACTTCAGATTGCAGATAAGACCGAAATTAAGATAATATTTTACGGGATAAGAGTCTACGACCTCCGCGCGGTTATTGTAATTTTCAATGGCCTTCATCCAGTTACTCTTCTGCCTTTCATTTATTGAATCCGGTATATCCATAAATGTGGCGGCAGAGCCGTATCTGATATACTGGCATCCTTCACAACCAGTCCCTGCAGCATTGTTGGATGTGATGACTTTTCTTACATTCCTCATTTTCGACCCATTCCAATAGCCATCAATATTTAACGGCGTGAATGGATCAATACAATCCTTTTCCAGCCTGAAGTAGCAGCAGCATCCTGTCTTCAGATTATATTCAATCTGCATCTCAAACCACGGCTGTGAGCAACCGGCAAGTTCCATAATTCCTCCTATATACCTACTGACTCATACCTGTATCAACTGACTCCAACCCAGTCATCCTGAATCTGATTTCATTGTAATTTCGTAAAGACCTCATTTCGAGATCCAGGACCTTGCCTGCAAGCCTGGCTCTTCCTTCGCTTAAAAGCCTGTTGATCTTAGAAACCACACCGATCATACCAATGTTCATGTCAGCTTCGGAGAGGGGGATACCCAGTACCCTGATATGACCGGAAAGAGTAATGTTTAGTTTGTCTTCCTCTACCCGGATATCAGGTGCTGGACAAGTCAGCCTGCCTGACTCGTCTGTTGAAATGTCCGGGCAATATATGGCTGCTATGGCCCTCGAAATATCCTCATCTGAAATATTAGTCTTAAGAAAAAAGATATAAAGCCTCATTGCCTCATCATGTTGCCCCATTTCACACAAAAGTCGTCCGCAATTGAGGACTGCGTTCCGGTTGAAGGGTTCCATACTAAGGGCCTCTCTGAAATGACTTACGGCCTCTCCCTGTTGCCCAAGGCGCCAGGATGTAACACCAAGGTTATTCAGTGCATCCGCAGATAAACTATCATTTTTCAGCGCCTCCTTGAATTTGTCATGGGCAATTTTAACCCTGCCTTTATTGAATAACTCTTCTCCCTCAAGGACAAGCAATCTTGACTTCAGTTCCCTTTTCATGAGCCTCAAAGGTCTTACCCCTGTTTCTATCCATCCTTTAGAGGTCAGTTTCTCTATTGCTGCGTCAAACTTGTCTTCCCATCCTTCTATCTCTCTAAGCAGGCCTGGATTATGAAATATCTCTTCCTGTCTGGTAAATCCCTGGGGATGAATGGGAACAAAGTGGACGGGAAGATCGTTTGAGATACACCAGTCAACAAATTCAGGAAGCCTCTCAAGGCTCCTCTTCATAACAACACACCCTATCTTGATATTCCAGTCTGCCTTATTAGCAGCCCCGGTATCCCTGAATCGCAGGACATTTTTCTCTGTTTTTTGCCATTCTGCCCCCTGCCTGATATCTTCGTAACAGTTTCCAGTTGAATCAAGGCTTACCCATATAGTTACCCGCTTCATTTTTTCCAATAACTTCATATGCCTGTCAAGCAAAGTTCCATTTGTTACAATGGATAACTTATGCCCCGAGTAATCCTTATCATTGGCAAAGGCCTCGATAAACCTCAATGCGGTCGGAATGAGCAAAGGCTCCCCTCCGATCACCATAATCTCATTAGCCGGCAGGAGGTATTCTTTCAATGACAGAAGAAATGCTTCCGGCAGGTTCCGGTTTTCTGCCACACGTGCATTCTGCTGGCAACACATAATGCATTTCAGATTGCATTGCAGGCCAAAATTAAAATAGTATCTGACCGGCAGCGAATTTATCAGCGTCGTTCCCTGGTTATAGTTTTCAAGTGCCTTAAGCCAGTTATCCCTCTGTGTTTTATTAATACCATTATCTATCGCAGTAAAGTCAGTCAGAGATCCGTACCTGAGGGCCTGACACCCTTCACAGCCAGTTCCGGTCAGGCTGTCGGAACTCAAATCCCTTCTGATCGCCTGCAGGGTCATGGAGTTCCAGTAATCTTTTATGGATGTGGGCCTGTCAAACCGGACTCTATCACGATCATGTTTGTAATAGCAGCAGCATCCCGCTGTACCATTGTATTCAATCTGCATTTCAAACCATGGCTGTAAACAACTAATCATCTGCGCGCCCTCGTTTAATTATGATCTGATACCAGTTGATTGCCGCTGTCCACTTGGCTCGAAATTATTTCACGCAAACGCAGCAATACAAATCCGGCTTCGTCATAATTACCAAGTTCTGTCTGTATCATTTTGACAGCCAGGCTAATGTTGCCTTTCGTAAGGTAATTATTGATTCTTTTAATAATATCTTTCAGATGCGGCTTTTTTTTGACGGCCTTGACAAAGGACACACCCAATATCTTGAAGGAATCGCTTATCTTTATTTCATGGAATGAGTTTGTAACATTTATGTCAAATCGCGGAAAGGTAATCGGTTCGGAGGAGTCATTGAGCGTAAACCAGAACCAGTGTCCCCCGGGGGAGAATAGATCATTTCCAAGGACTTTCTGCATTTCCTCATATTTTTCTTTTACCCTCACAATCTCCCTGTCAAAGCTATGGTCCGCCGAGTCAAAAGCAATTCCGTTACGGGAGACGAAATCCACTACGGCAACAGACTGTTCTACCGCAGAATCAATGTTTCCAAGTCTTACCCTCGGGCCTTCCCAGTTGTTCCCTCTCCAAAGCCTTTGCCCGTTGTAGAGAGAATTTTCCCGCGGGATATATCTGGCGTCTGATAGATCATGCATAATAACCAGATTAGGTAGGGAGGATATCTTTGGTAGAATTGAACCTAAAACACACTCTGCTACATCAAAACCATGCGCATCCCAAAAGAGCAGACACCGTTTGACCCCCTTAAACAGTGCGTTATAATCGAATGTAAGGATGTTTCCATTCAGTATATGAAGATTATTAAACCAGTCTTCTTCTACTACATCAAGAACCCTGTGTTGAGTGAGGTTCTCCCAGTCATTTGAGACGCACAGGCTTACAACCCTGCATTCCAGCCCCTCTTGTCTCAGGTTGTTAGCTACCTCTGTATAGGCGCATGTAGAGTTACCACGACCTCGACCCAGTTCAAGGATGAGGTCGGGCTTGAATTCAAGTGCAGAGGCCATCAGCTGGGCCCACTGAGTCGTCAAAAGGTCACCCTTGTGATCGACTGCATCCGAAAGGTTGATAATCCGGTCGTGCAGAGACTGAAGCTTGAAACGCTGGTTCCAGTATGCCTTAGCCGGAGTAAAGGGCCTGTGGTCAGGGATGACCTCGCCACAAATGCTATCCATGGATTCCCTAAAGGCATCATGTCTTTTCATATTAATAAAAGTAAGGTTTTCCTCCTGACCATCGTTCTGGGATTCGATCTTAACGAGCCCGAATCCTTTCGACAGCATCTCGGATATAACCTTGTTTTTATCTGAGGCCCCTTCGTATATTTGTTCAGACGTTACCGTTACCTCAAGCTGCAGTTTCTTTATCTTTTGTATCTCATGGCCTGCCGACATTACAACATCCAGATCATGCCCCTGGGCATCTATCTTTACGAATTCAACTTCGCTAAATGAGAGTCTCTCAAGTAGCTCATCAAGACGCATCACAGGGACCACCCTTTTTTCAACAACGTCAAGGCCGGATTTGTCCCTCCATTCAGCTAAACCATTCTCATTGAAAGGCCTGAGTGAGCTTGAAACATGATTACTGGTGACATAAAAATCGGCAATCCCTTTTTCGGGTCCGACAGCTGAAGGAATTGCAAAAAGGCGGGAATGTCTGCTGTTCAGATGATTGTACTTTTCCAGTATCGGCTCAAAGGCTATTATTGCAAGATCTTTATTGTCATCAAGATATGGAAGTGTAGTCTCACCTTCGTGGGCGCCAACGTCAATCCAGACTTTTCTGATTCCGTTGTGAAATACGATTTTTCCGGTCTCACTATCAGTGACCAGATAATCTTCAATCTTTACCGGCTGCTGTGACAGGTTTGACAGTTTGTCGGGAACAACTTCTGTTACTTCAAGCCTGAAATTAAGCAGGCCCCAGTCGTCACCGTTTAATACAGCCGGCTTTTCTTCCTCTAACATCTTCCGACAGTCTTTCTCATATCTCTCATAATCAGTAAAAGGCCTCTTTGCATGTTCGGATCTGTCATGTTCCTGGTGGTAAATTGGTCCGCCGATAATTACCTGTTCAAGTCCGAGCGCCCTGGCCATAAAACAGATGTAACCGTCAATGAAACTGTGACTCTTCAGTTCCGGATACCCCCTGAGTCTGTGCCACTTATCAGCAGACATGAGGAAGAAGTCACCAGCAGCGTTAGTATGGACCCTGTTTTCAGAATCTGAAGAGAGAGATGGGATTGAACGGTATCCATCTGTTAAAGGTAGAGTGCCATCGGGCAGATTGACCCTGAAAGCCAGATCATGCGATAGAAGAAGCTGCCTGTCTGCAGGAAGAGCAGCAGGGATATTATGTTTGACATCATAGCGGTTGGCCCTGTAATAGCAATCCTCTGACAACTTATCAGAAGACAGATATTGAAAAAGTTCTCTGCTGAACAGGATATCAGGGTTGGTTGCAACGATATATTTGCCTGACGCACGTCTTATACCGACATTCTTGGCAAGATATTCAAACATGGGCATTTTGTCAGAATTATCAATCTGACTGTGGACATCTTTTGGAACTGATATTATGCGGCCCTTAATTCTGGGCCATTTTATGGCATAAAGCAGCTTCTGTTTTTCAGATGGGGGGTTCCATTCCACAACTATCAATTCAGAGTCAAGACTGTACTCTTTGCATAGTTCGACATAGATATTAATAAAATTCTGAAACCTGTACAGGAAATCCCCTCCATAGTTGTCGTTTCTTGCAGCAACAACGAAGCTAAAATCAGGTTTATTGTTCATAGTATCCTTTCGATGTCATTACACCAGGCACTGAAGAGACGTTTTGTATTTTCCGGAATAAAGTCAAGACCCTCAAGGCATCCATACAGTTGCCTGAGATTTTCAAAGACATTTCCTTTATCCAGATTCACTTCCATAAGCTCCCGGCAGAACCTGTCGGTATTCTCCATTCCATATACTTCATCCCTGAGATTGACCCAGTGATTCTGCTTGTTTCTCTCCTGCCATACAAAAGGGCGACCAAAATGAACATGGTAGTCTGTTTCCATCATTACCCTTTCAGCTATATATGAACCCCATATATCATCGAACCTTCCAACATCTGTAAGAACCATCATTAACGGGGCAAGCTCACGAACATAAGCCGTATTTTGAGAATTTACCGGTGTAAAAACGCCATTGGCAACTATAATACCGGAATTCAACAAGTCAGACAGGTGCATAACACCGGGATTTGTAACGATCCTATCCATAGCATCTATATCAGGGTCGCCGAGCCACAGTCCTGCGGCAATGCCTATCTTTCTGCTGCTGACCGGTTTCAGGGATATTTCAGTGTCCTTTTTGCGTTGACTGTAAGGAAATCCCCTGTGATATACCCTGGGCAGAAGGAAATCCCCAATATTAAACCATTTGGATTCCGGAGAAGCCATTAATCCTGAATATGCAGTTCCAAAGATGGCCCTTACGGCGCTGAAATAATCGTCTCCAATTGGAATATTATCGTCATCAATCGTTACAATGACATCAGGTTTGAGTCTGATTGCCTCAAGGAGCACAATATTCCTGCGCATTATCTTGTTCCACCCGATGACCTCAGAACATTCATAGCCAAGTTTGTCCTGGTCCGTGTCGCTGTAATAAATAGCATTCCCAAGTTCAGCAGCCATCCTTGCGACCTTCTCGTGAGGAGTTTTCCTGTCTCCGGCAATGAGGATAGTAACATCCGGCCCCATACTGCGGTAACGCTCAAGAACTTCGGGAACAAAAATGGTAGTTGTAATAAGCGCTATCTTCATAAAAAGGCTTTTCCAAGAGGGACATACCTTATCTTACTGCCGAGGGTTTTAGCATCCAGCATCCTCCAGCAGTCAATTACTGTAGTAGGATTATTAACAATATTTATTTCGCTAATGTTCCTGAATTCAGGCGCCCGGGTAGCGATAACGACAGTTGAGGCTTTTTCAAAACATTCCTTAACTGATGATGCATAAATTACTTTGTTGCCCAACTTTGACCGTGATTCATCCATTGCACCAGGGTCGTAAACGGTAACCAGTATTTTGTTTTCGATAAGTTTTTCTATAAGCCTTATTGATGGCGACTCTTCAATAACAGGGGTATTCGGCTTATATGCAAGTCCTAGTATTGCCACAGTCCGCTCTTTCATATTATCAAGGTGCTTCATTACGAATTTCACAAGATGCCCTATCTGTGACCTGTTCACCTCATCTGTTGCCTTAGCCAGTTTAGCGTCAATGCCGTAATCCTTTGCAAATGCCGCAAATGCCCTGTTGTCTCTCGGAAAACATGGACCGCCAAAGCCGAGTCCTCCCTTCAGATAATACGGAGATATTCTTCTGTCTGAACCGAGGGCTTGTGTTATGTCGTCAATATCAGCCCCTGAAACTTTTTCACATATGTTTGCAAGGGTGTTTGCAAAGCTAATCTTCATGGTTATATAAGAGTTGAGGCTTATCTTTGTAATCTCGGCGCTTATAACAGACATCCTGGCAATGCAGGGGGAGTTCTCGCAGCCTTTTTCGTAGACCCTCTCAAGCATTTCTCCTGCAACAGCGCTGCTTTCACCGATCAAAACCATATCAGGATTGAGGAAGTTTGTTATGACACTGCCGAGGGCGATAAATTCAGGGTTGTAGCAGACACCAAAGCCATTATTAAGCTCTCGTCCTGAATATCTTTCTATCAGGGGAATTAATATTTTCTCTGTTGAACCGGGGGAAACTGTAGAGGTAATGACAAACAAATGGTATGGCTTACTGCTTTTTTTCAGGGCCTGGGCAAGTGGTGCCAGGGCAGACATCATATAATCATTTGCGAATTGGCCATCGTCCCTGCTTGGAGTAGGGACTATCAAAAAAGTAATATCAGAGCTGTTAATCGCCTCTTCATAGTCATCAGTAGCCCTTAATTTATTACCAGCAGACGAAATTAACTCTTGCAGCCTTGGCTCATCAACCGGTGCTCTACCCTGATTGATGGCATCTATAAAATCTTTATTGATATCTACACCTATGACATCAAAACCTCTGTATGCGAAACACGAAGCAGTGCACGCACCAAGTTTTCCCAGTCCTATAACTGAAAGCCTGTTCATCTTTAATTCCCTCGTTGTAACCCTGATGCATGGATGCATGGGGGATGCATGGGGTCACGTCTTGCAATAAAGCATCCTTTTTATAAGGATGCTTTATTGCAAGACCTGATCCCCGATCATCCATTCGATCTGACGATCATCAACCCCCGATACTACGCTCAGGGATTAAATGAATTTATGAGTCATGCTGTCGTTTAATATGACCTGTTCATAAATCTGATTATGCGGTTGATAGGTGCATCTGGGACATTCATTTGCAACCTTAATATTATCATGCATTTTCCAATGGGCATCCCCTCCCCATAACCTTTGAATATCGTTAACATCCACTATATTGCTTGCAAGTTCCAGCTTCGAGTCACCTCTTCTGTCGCAGCAAAGCCCAAGGACAAAAGAGTCCGGGGGGGCATCTTTGTCAGAAGGCGGCGCTATAACAGCTGTCATAAATATTGCGTGACACTTGTTAAAATAGTTTGCCCTGTCAAACTGGTTATTAAATTTATGAGTAACGCCATAAACCCCGAAGGTCTCATCATCCAGTTCAATGGCCATAGAGATCTGTTCATTGAAATGCTCAATTTCTTCTTTAGTAAAATGAATTTCCTGTTCAGTGCCAAGATTGTCCCATGTCGTACCAGCCGGACGAAAGTGGATGTTCTTGCATCCGATCTCTTTCGCAATTTTTGCCGCCTGAAAGACCTCTTCAATGTTGTCTTTGTAAAGGAGGTACTTGTAGCTGACGCCATATGCAGGGTGTTTGAATCCAAGCCTGTTATTGTGCATTCGTGAATACTCTACAAGAGTGGCCATGTTTTCAATTATTCTGTCAAATGTGTCGTTATGTGCTGACAACCCCTTTTGCTTATTAAATGTGCCTGATGCTGCCGCATCAACTGATGCCCCTACCCAAGTACAGTGTGAAAGAGAATCAATGTACTTGTCTATCATTATTCCGTTTGTAACCACTCCCACTTCAATTCCATTATCAATAACTTTATCAATAAAACCGGCAATGCCTTTATTTATGAGCGGCTCTCCACCACCAGCAATACAAATGGCCTCCACTCCCGGCTTCCAGTAGCGACTGCCTTCCCCCCAGCGGGGAAGAAAATCTGCAATACTGGAAAGTGCCTTGTCAGATAACATTCCTTTACGTTCCTTTCGAACAAATTCGGCATTGCACCATACGCAATCCAGGTTACAGACATTTGTAGGATCTATAGTAATGAGGATTGGAGGCGGTATAGGCCTCCCTCTTTTTATCTTGTTCCACCTCTCAACATGAGTCAGTAATTTATAACTATTGAATGGATTCCATTGCTTGCTAGGATTCCATTCTTTCTTTTTTCCAATCACAGAGACAGATCCTTCTCCGTTTCTTCTTTGAGTAAGCAGATTAGCCATATTAAATTCTCCTATCATTTATTCATGAGATTCATTCTATAAAGACAGATGAAACAATATATTTCAGAATCTTATTCTTCCCGGCTTGTTTTAAATAACATATTGATATATTTGATATTTCTTATTGACAAGATAGGGATATGCAAATCTCCTGCCATGAAAAGTGGCTTCTTTTCAGCTAAAATCGGTAGGGATGTCAGAGCATAATCGTAGGTATAACTGCATGATAATTAAGATAAATATTAAATTTATATCAAACCTGGTTTTTTAATTCAGGACAGGGCAGATATGACGCATGTCAATGTATTGACAATATTGTTTGACGCAATTCGATGAATACTACGTCCTGAATGTATCCCTCCATAACAGGAAACCTGCGGCCGGGCAACTCCCTGCTCATCACCCTTTTACCGTTAAGAAAATAGTAAAATCCTTATCCCTGACAGCCACCATCAATAAACCTTTCTTCCACATCGTTTATATTATTTTTTAGTGGTTTGTTGCAAAATATCAGGATCAGATCGTTGTTACCATGACATAACGAGCAAAAAAAAGATTGGCAGGGAAATTTAAATATTAAGATTGAAATTCACGCCAGTTTGATTATAATTTATATTATTGATGAACAACTTCATCTTAGAAACTGAGCACAAGTTATCAGATAGGGCGTTTAGGTTTGTTTTTATGATATCCTGAATATCACCGTCCACAGCCAGGATATTCTTAATTGTTAAGTTTATTGGGCCATGATTAATTATCTCGCTGTTAAGACTTTGAATCTCATCAATGATCATCTGACGCTTTTCGATATATTCTAACGCTTCATCAAACCTTTCTTCCTGAAGGGCATTTAACAGATTCTCTGCCAGTACAAGTAGTTTTTCGTACAAGCTGCATGCTATTTCACTACTCATACCCTCAACTCCAGTCCGGTAGAAATTGCCTCTTTGGGAATATCTACCGCGTTCTTCTTGCCAAGATCTTTCCACGCCGACCTTAATACATCAAGTACTTTTTCAGCATCGTCCAGTGCCTTTTCATCATTTTTCATATTGGCGTTGATTAGCCTGTCCATGACAAAATCATAGAGCCTGCTGAGATTTTTTGCTATCTCTCCGCCTTCCTCCATGTTGAGCGAGTTTATCAACTCCCCGACGACTGATGATGCCTTGCCTATATATAAACCCTTGCCTGCAATGTCACCGAGCTCGATCCTTTTTCTTGCAACCTTGATAAAATTAATAGCACCATCATGTAGCATGAAAACAAGCCTTGTCCTGTCTGAAGTATTAACTTCCACCTTCCTGTATTCTGATAATTGCTGCATGTTATTTGCCTCCCTATTATTTATTTATTCCATCTTGTAATTTGACTGCTCAGAAATGAGCTTTGTGATGTTAGTCCACTTAGAAGTGATTCCAACGCTGAAAATCGTCTTCGCAGATCATCCTCTGTTTTTTCCAATCTTGTTTCAAGGTTTTTAATATTACTTGCAATACTTGTAACGACTGATTGAAGACCACTTTTTCTGATGGTCAGGGCGCCATCTGTGGTTTTTGTGATTGTGTCAGCGTAACTCCACATCTGGTTGGCTATGCCGGTAGTAGTTGCTGTGAATAGCTTTGCCACATCGTCAATTTTTGAGGAAAGCTTATCACCCAGTGTGGTGCTGTTTATAGTAAGTTGTCCATCCTTTGAATTGGTAGTTATACCTATTTCCGAGAGGGAATCCACATCAGCTGAAGCGGCGGAAACAGTGCTAATTGCCATCTCCTTCAATCTTCTTACCACGTCTCGTGCCGTCGAATCACCGAGTAAAGGCCCTCCTATCCTGGTAGTGCTGTTCCATGTTGATTTGGCAGCTACATAATTAATTACATCGTTATACGCATTTACAAAGTCGCTGATCTTTTTCTTAATCGAGTCCGTATCGTTTGTAACTGAAATAGTAGCTGAGCTAGTGGATTCCATTTTAAGAGTAATGGTTAATCCAGAAATAACATCTGACACATCATTCGAGCTGCTTGTTATGTCAATACCATTTATCCTGAGTTTGGCATCCTGGGCGGACTGATTAGTGGTAAATGCACCACTGGTAAAATTTACTGTACTGCCTGTGCCATCCAGGGTTGTTCCGGAATCAATGCTGATGACCTTTGTGCTGCCGCTATCAGCGCCAGTAAGAGCCAATTTGTAAACAGTACCATCATATATTATCGTAGCATTAACACCAGGGTTGCTTGTATCACTATTGATTAGGTCCCTCAGACCTTCAAGGGTAGTACCGTCTGAAACTGTTAGTGATCTCTGGGTGCCTGCATAGGTATACTGAAAGACTTTATCTGAACCACTGCCGTTTACTGTTGTAGTAATGGCTGCAGTGCCGGCCGTATGCGATTTCTGCTCCACCTGGGCGAGCTGTATCTTACCTGCAATTGAATGAGATGATATATTATAGCTCCCGGCAGCAGCAGTATTCGTAACCGCCGCATCTAATAAAGTACTGTCACTTACAGATGCCTTTTTTGCATAAAAGTTGGAAGTAGTCCTCAGTGCGTCAGTGGCGGTCTTAAATGCCGAGACTTTTGACGCGAGGTCGCTATAAACTGTTATTTTATCATTGTAGGCAGTCTGTTTGCTTTGGAGTAGTTTAACAGGCCTGCGCTCTAACTCCATAAGCTTTGAGATTATTTCTTCTGCATTAATTCCGGAACTTAGACCTGAAACAGAAAAAGTAGACATCCATCACGCCCCTTCATCATAATAATAATACTTATGCAACTACTTCAAATAAGTGTCCTTCATGTTCCGTGATCTTCCTGGAATGCTCAACAAACTCCTCCGAAGGTATTTGCCTGATTACATCTCCGCTCTCTTTATCAATAATCTTGACTATTACCATATCTACATCATTGTCAATCTCAAATCTGATAGTCCTGTTGTAATAACGTTCAAGATTGGAAATAGCATCTGATATCTCTTTTTTGCTTATTTTATGATTTGTCCTGTCCTGTGCCGGAAGCGATACAGAGACATCCTTATTCTCATCTCCATTATTCTTTACGACCTTTGACATGACAGTGTTGTCATGATTTCCCACTGTTATTGCATTAATAGTGTTATCGTTCATTATGGCTTTACTCCGGGAATATGGGGAAGGCAAAGTCAGCAACCCTCCCCATACCCTTATTTATTCGATATTACACAGATGTCCTATTTTAAGAGCTGTAGCGCCATC
Organism: uncultured Nitrospiraceae bacterium; assembly: GCA_964611625.1. Classification (GTDB taxonomy): domain Bacteria; phylum Nitrospirota; class 9FT-COMBO-42-15; order HDB-SIOI813; family HDB-SIOI813; genus RBG-16-43-11. Next base: position 102,003 of record CAZTAM010000002.1, read on the forward strand.
TGTGGAATCGTATTAGCCTGTGCTAAAACAGCCATTGAAGCCTGCGTTAATATCTGGTTTTTGGTGAATATAGCCGTCTCCATTGCGAAATCAGCATCCCTGATACGAGACTCTGCTGCTGAGAAATTCTCAGAAGCTATCCTCAAATTAGAGATCGTTATCTCCAGCCTGTTCTGAGAGGCGCCAATATCACCCCTCTTACCTGCAACGTTTGAAATTGCACTGTCAATCATGGATAGAGCTGTGGCTGCACTTGCGACAACAGAGATTGTTGTAGCGGCGCCTGTAAGTCCGAGGGCGCTCTGAGCGTGCAGAGAACCAGCAGCACTAAGTCCTGAAAGAACCGCTACTGTGTTGCCGCTTGCGTTCTGGAATCCTACCTGCAATGATATGCCTGTTGCACTGAGTGTACCATTCAGCAGTTTCGTTCCGTTAAATTCGGTAACATCAGCAATCCTGTTTATCTCTGCCGTCAGCGACTGATATTCCTGGTCAAGCTTTCCTCTTTCTGTATCGCCGAGGCTTCCATTGGCTGCCTGCTGTGCCAATTCCCTCATTCTGATCAGTATGTTGCTTATCTCACCCATGGCGCCCTCTGCCACCTGTGTAAGACTCACCCCATCCTGAGAGTTTCTGATTGCCTGATTGATGCTTCGGCCATGGGCCCTTAACTTCTCTGAAATGGCCAGACCTGCGGCATCATCCTTTGCAGAATTAATCCTGAGACCTGAAGACAGTCTCTGTATCGAAAGGGTTAGAGATTCGTTGTTTTTTGTAAGGCTTCTTTGAGCTGTAAGAGATGCAAAGTTCGTATTGATTACTAATGCCATGTTACTTTCCTCCCTGTTTTTTGTTGATACCAAACCTGTGTTGGTTGGTATTGGGCGTCCTTGCCCTTGTTAGTTACTATGTTTATTCACCTCCTTCTTTTTTTTTATTTTAAATGTAATTGTCCTGTTGGCTTGTTTTTTCGGAATACTATCAGGAAACTTTAGACATTGTTTTTATGCCATAGTCGTTTTACAGCATTATACAGCACGCATGCAGGGAGCAGAGTATTAAGGGGATAAGTTCTAAGGACTGGGGACAGATATATCTTGTAATACAGGATATCGCAGCGGGTATTTTTCACCTGACAAAACTATCTGTTTTGCCTCAAGCGTCTTAAGATTTACAATAAGAGGTCCCTGGAGATTTACCGTCATCAGTTCCGGCATTTCATGGGGTATGGTTACTATTGCAAATATGCTGTATCCGTTGTGGCTGTTTATATTAAGTTCTCTCAAGTCATGCACCTCTATATCACTAAAATATTCAGAACAGAAGAGCAAAGGGTCCATTACCACAAATGTCAGATCAGGATCATCTACCGCCTGAAGCCATTTGAACGGTATTTCAGGGTTATTCAAAGTATCTAATACGACGAATCTTTTTACATCAGGAAAACCAAGTAAGCCACTGTGAAATGTTATAACCTTATCTTTATCTATTTCAATTTCGCCAAATCGGGATGTACAGATTTTCATATACCTGCCTTATGATCCTTTTCTTTTATCTGTCCACAGATTGAATAGTCTTTGCATATGCTCTGTTGTCGAAGCAGCGGCCTTTATATTTTCTTCTTTGATCTTTTCATAAATCTCGTCACGATGAACTTTTGTATCTTTTGGGGCATCTATACCAATACTGACCTGATTCCCTTTTATCTCCAGGATGACAATTCTTATGTCCTTGCCAATCCAGATCCCTTCGCCTGACCTCCTTGTCAGAATTAACATCATCGCCCTCCTTGGCACTTCATTTAATTATCATTTCACCTCAGAAAATCCATAATTGATTGTTGCAGCACTCTGGCTGCCGTTGCCCTAGATATTTCGAGCATATTCTGCTGCAAGGCTAGTTGTGATATCAAGCTTGTAATATCTGCATCCTCTGTATCACTCCTATACTTTAATAGATTATATTGCAATGTGTCTATATGGTTCTTTGCAAGCTCCAGCCTGCTTAATTTCACGCCAATCTCTGCACGCCTGTCGTTAATCTGATCCATCCCGGTATCAAGTTTTGTCATTGCAGCGCCAATAGCAGCAGTATCATTATCATTCATTGCTGTCTTAAGATCACCCATAGCAGCAAGTATATCTGTACCATCACCTGAAGAACCAAAAACAGCATAACCTGGAATATTTATTGACATGGTGTTTCCGGCATCTATTTCCACATCCATAAATCCATCATCGGAAGAAGTTCCGGTATAATTGCCTGCATCATCATAAGGTGCAACATCCGTCCTGAAACCTGCAAAGATGTATCTGTTATCATATGTTGTATTTGCTGTTTGCTTCACCTGTTCATATAACTGATCAACCTCCATAGCCATGGTTCTTCTGTCAGCGGCGCTATATGTCCCGTTGAGGGCAGACAATGCGAGCTCTTTTGCCCGCAGAAGCACATCCTGTGTCGCGGATACTGCAGTCTCAGTTGCATTCAGGAATGCAGCAGCATTATCTATATTTCGTTGATATTGTCCTGCTTTTGCAATGGCCGAATTATAGTTGATGACTCTTGCAGCTCCTGCAGGATCATCTGAAGGTTTATTTAACTTCTTACCGGATGAGACGCTGTTCTGGAGGTCCAGTAACTTCTCTGAGTTCCTCTGCATATTCCCCATAACAGTGTTATAAAGTACTTTACTTGAAACGCGCATCTCTTATGTCCTTTTCCATCCTATCTCAGTATACCCAACAGGGTTTCCAATAACTCATCGCCTATTCTAATCAGTCTTGCCGATGCTTCATATGCATGCTGATATTTCATGAGGTTTGCCATCTCTTCATCTATTGATACGCCTGAAACTGACTCCCTCATATTATGCAATTGTTCAGATGAAAACTCCTGCGCAGCATACTGATTATTGATGTACTGAGATTTGACACCTATCCTTCCCACAATAGAACCATAATAACTGCTGAAACTTGAGTTTCCGTCTATCGTCAATCTATCCTGAAGTTGTGCAAGTGCAAGTGAATTCCTGTTATCACCCCTGCTGTCGCTTGTGGCTGCAGCCGCAGCAGCAATTTTGGAAGTTTCACTCATATCTAACGCTCCGCGGATATTTTTCGCAGTGTTTGCATGAGCACTTATAGAATATTTATCCCCGTCGGCAAAACTCCCGGATATCGTGACAGAAAGCCCTTCAAAAGTAAAGCTGGAAGAACCAGAATAAACTGCAGTACTGGAGGCATTTGTACTTTTATTAACAATGGTGTAATTTCCTGAGGAAAATAAGAGTTCATAGTTATTAAATTTCAGGGCAGCAGGATCGTCAATCGTAATAGTCATACTCCCTGTACCTGCATTTTTCAATGCCTTTACAGATCCAACATCCTGAGACAATACATCGCCTGCTTTAAATGATGGGGAAAATATGTCAATCCCGGTAGAACCATCAAGCCCATACCCGGCCCTGTGAACTTCATTTACACTTCTTGCAATTGAAGCGGTCAATCTGTCAAGTTCAGACATGGCTTCCCAAGTTTCACCATCTCTCACCGACAGAAATCCTTTAAGTCTGCCATTGGAAATACTGCCTGTCAAATTCAGAATATTATTGTTATTAGGGGAATATACAATGTCATAGTAGCCATAGTTGTCAGGATTACTTTTCGTGTCCAGTTCCCATGAATTTCCTGTTTCAACTAAAGTTGCCATTCCTCCGCCAATTACGGTAATCTGACCTGAATTATCCTCAAAATATTTAATATCTATCTTCTCAGCCAGCTCATTCAGAAGTCTTCCACGCATATCCCGGAAATCATTTGCATTCTGTCCGTTAACCTCTGCCCTTGCTATCTCAACATTGATTGACGCAATCTGAGATGATATATTATTAATATCATTGACCATATTACGTACCTGAGCATTCATATCCTTCTGCAATTGTTCCAGCCTGAGATATACGCTATTGACAGCATCCGAAAGGGCATCAGCGTTGGCTATAATTGAGATCCTTTCTGCCGTCCCTGCAGGATTTGCCGATAAATCATGTAAGGAGTTAAAGAACTTACTCAGCAACTCATTTATGCCTGTACCTGTGGACTCATAAAAAAGACTTTCAATACTGGAAATAGCATTTTTTTGAACATCTAAATTTCCAAGAGTTTCCCTGCTGTCTGTAAGCTGACCTTCCAGAAAACTGTCGTATTTTCTTCTTATAACAGTTGCATTAACTCCAGTTCCTGACTGGCCAGGACTGCTGTTGAGCGGCATGCCCTCCTCAAGAATTACTTCCTGCCTCGAATATCCTTCAGTATTGACATTTGCAAGATTATGGGCAGTTACCTGAATGGCTTTCTGCTGTGCCATCATGCCATGCTTGCCTATGTTGAATATGTTATAAATACTGCTCATATTACCCTTTTTTGCAAACCATTGTTCCGACCATGCTATCCTGAGCTATCCGGCCTGATTGATGATAAACCGGCAATTGGCTGACAAGACGATTGAGAAATGACAGAGAGTTTCTTGTATAGTTTATCGCCCTGTCGGCAAGTATCCCGTTTATCTGATTAATCTCTTTTATGCTTTCAACTAATGACTTAAGATTCGACTGACAGGATTCCATTCCTTTTCTGTATCTCAGCGGCGAATTGCCTATTATAAAAGACAATGTTGCAGTGAAATCAGGATTACTTTCACCTTGTATGTCTGCGATAACCTCAACCCTTGCATCTTCCAGTACCTTAAGATTAAATATTATCGTTTCCTTCTGATTGTGACATTCATGCAATTTATCCAGAGACAGATCAATCATATATTGTCTTTCCTTCTGGAGAAGAGTAAGGAAGTCCCTGAATAACCCCACTTCCTTCTCCAATATTTCCAGAAGATCTGAATATTTATCGTCCATTGATCACTCCCCGGATAATGCATCAAGAATATGTTCACGCAATAATTTCGCAGCTGTTTGTTCCGCACTGACATTGTATTCGCCCAGCAGCATCTCATTTCCAATAGATGCAATCTTATCTTCCCTGACATCAGGTAAGCGATTGATCACTTCTCTAATCCTGCTGTATAATAAAGCCCGTCCTGATATATGGACATCATTACTTGCTAATGACCTGTTTATGTCAGAACCTTGTTTAGGTCTGGAAAGGGTCTCTTTTATGACCAATGTTTTTTCTGCTTCTTTACTATTAAGTACATTATTATCTGTTATCATTGCAGTAATCTTCATATAGGAAGCCTCTCATTATGAATGTTTTTCAACTAAATATCGGTATGCTGGCATATAATGTTTATAACAGTAGTTAATCACGTTCACTGGCATCAGAAGTCCACTGCCTGATAAGCAGTTGTGTGAGCCCCAGACCGCCCCCACCTGCTATTCCCTCGGCAACTTTCTCATCCATGAGAGAAGTATACACATCTCCGCCTGCACCAGGACCCAGTAGACCACTCTTTGGTACTGTTTCCCTCATCTTCTTAAGAAGATACGCTACAAAATATGCTTCAAATTCCCTGGCAGCCTTTTCAAAACCCTTAACATCCTTCTTTTCATTTAAACCCGGTATATTATTAATCTGCAGTTGCTCTATTTTCATCGTAAAATACCACCCCCATCACGCTGCACATTTAGTTAATACTCATGAATATTGCCAGGGTATAAGCATCAACTAAATTATTTCAAGGTCTGCCTGTAGTGCTCCTCCGGCCTTTATAGCCTGCAAAATTGCTATAAGATCTCTCGGCGTTACTCCTACTGAATTGAGAGCCCGTACGACCTCATCAACTGTAACACCAGACTGTAATACCATGAGTCTAGCCTCCTGTTCTTTAACTGAGACCTCTTCCTGTGGAACAATTACAGTCTTTCCCTTAGAAAAAGCATCCGGCTGTGATACCTCTAACTGAGTTTTAACCTGTATAGTTAGGCTGCCATGAGAAATAGCCACTGTTGATATACGCACATTTTCTCCCATGACAACCGTACCTGTTCGTTCATTCAGAATTATCCTGGCAGGGGTATCTACCCTGACATCAAGGTTTTCAATGGCTGCAATAAGCTCAATAGCCCTATTCTCATATTCAGGTGGAATTGAAATTACTACAGTACCTGAATCCTTGGGATAAGCTATCCCCTGCTTTAGATTTTGATTCACGATATCAGCAAGTCTGACAGCAGTGCTGAAGTCATGGTTTCGCAGGGTAATATTAAGATCCTTTTTGCTGTTCAAATCCATCTCCACTTCCCTCTCGATGATAGCACCATCTGTAATCCTGCCGACGGTGGAATGGTTTTTCTGGACACTGTCACCGCCTCCTCCTCCAACATATCCGCCGAGGGAAACTGGTCCCTGAGCAATGGCATATACCATCTGATTTGCCCCTTTGAGAGGAGTAAACAGCAGTGTCCCTCCCTGAAGACTGGTTGAATCGCCTATGGATGAAACTATCACATCTATCCTGCTTCCCTTTTTCGCAAATGGAGGGAGTTTTGCAGTAACCATAACTGCAGCTACATTCTTAACACTGACAACTGACGGGTCAATTGTAATACCCATTTTGGTCAACATTGATGTCACACTGCGGATCGTAAACTCAGTCCCTTTCTTATCACCAGTACCGTTAAGACCAATGATCAATCCATATCCTATTAATTGATTGTCCCTGACCCCGCCTACGGTTGCTACATCTTTCACGCGGGCTGCGTGAAGCGGCACTGCGAATGTAAATATCAGCATAAAAATAACTATTGCATTTGTTATCCCCTTAAGTCTGTTCATTCTAAATTTCTCCAATCCACTCGATTCCCAGCTACTTAAAACGGCCATATCGCATCCATTATCCTGACAAACCAGCCTACCTTTTGTTTATCACCTATGACTCCGTCACCTGTATAGACTATTTTTGCGTCAGAGATATAAGTAGACAACACCATATTACTCGGACCAATATCCTCTGGCCTGACGATACCACTGAGAGAGATAAGCTGCGTCTCATTGTTCACTATAACCTCACGCCTGCCGTCTATAACTAGATTTCCATTAGGCAGCCTGTCAATAACCTTAGCTGTAAGTACAGCAGAAAGGTCACTGCTCCTCGATGTTGAGCCGGAACCATCATGCTTTTCGCTCGTCTCTGCACCTACCCCACCCTGGGATAATTTATCAGGAGACATTCCGAAAAAAGCGGATATGGAAGTTGACAGGCTTGAGTCTTTTTCTGTTTTAGTAGACGCATTCTTATTCCCCCTTGAACTTTCAACTATTCGCACTGTAACTACATCACCAACATTGTGCGCCTTCAAGTCACCAAAGAGAAATCCATATTGCCTCTCTTCAGACCATAGAGAACCATCATTGCTCGCGCTTTTGACCCGGTCGGCAGATACTTCTGCAAGAAACTGCCTTCTGTCTTCAGCTGCAGAGAACACAGGATACAGCGCAAGTACAAGCCCTGCCAAAATAACAAAATATTTCATAATATCTCCTCATCACCATTTGACATTAACCGTGCCATCACTGCCAACTTCACCAATAACCTCTTTCTTAGACTGCATATTAGTTATCCTTACCGGCCGGCCCCTGTAGCCGTCCTCACCTGCTACGCCCATGGCAGTTACTCTCAGCGACGCTGATTCAGCGATGATAAACACCTTTTCTCCTCTTTTAAATAAAGGCGGTTCCTCAAGTATATTTTCAGTCAGTATTGAATTTGCACCAACAAATCGTTTAACCCTCTTTCCGGATATTTGATTAATGTCATCTATGTAGCCTGCCGGAAGTCTTGAAAGGTCCTTTTTACCGATATAAATGTCTTCGTCTCCAACCATCTGTCTTTCCTTAAGTGGTTTAGACGCAAGCACGACTTCTACCCATACCTCAATCTCGGCAGTCACCCATGATGACTGGACTGATTTGTCAATATCCGTTATTTCCAGCTGGAATGAAGACCTGCCTATCATAGAAGACGCCGGGGCTACTTCTATATGATAGTTCCACTTTTCCGGAAGAATTATCTTATTTGATACATTTACATTTTTAACCTTCACCTGCTCCTCTGTCCATGGAGTATTCTGAATTACATACTCCTTAATAATCTTCTCAACTTCATCTGTCAGTACTGTTTTAGTCTTCTCTGCTGCATTAACAGCACTAGCCCCAGTCAGTGCGATCCCGATCAGATAAAATACTGATATTATAATAGTCATCTTTCTCATTATATGCTTCCCCTATCCTCAATGCTTATTATTCATTACTCATTGCCCGTAATTATTTGCCAGCTGGAGCAGTCTACCTTTTCAGATCATTAGCCGTACGCATCATCTCATCAGCCGTCTGAATAGCTTTTGAATTGATTTCATAGGCGCGCTGTCCTATGATCATATTAACCAGTTCTTCGGCAATATTCACATTGGAAGCCTCAATAAACCCCTGAGCAATTGTGCCAAATCCTGCATCTCCAGGCCCTCCTGTCTGCGCCTCACCAGAGGCCGCTGTCGGGATAAATAAATTCCTGCCAAGTGAATTAAGACCCGAGGGATTCGAAAACCTTGCAAGCTGCATACTTCCTACTTCAACCGGTGTTGGATTTCCAGCCTGCAATACTGATATTGTACCATTCGCACTAACAGAGACATTTATTGCATCCGAAGGTATGGATATTGACGGCTCAACAGTATAACCATCAGAAGTTACCATTCTTCCACTGCTGTCTTTCTTGAATGAACCGCCCCTCGTATATCCTATAGCACCATCCGGCATTAAGACCTGAAAAAATCCTTCACCTTCTATTGCAAGGTCAAGGGCATTCTGAGTGTTCTGAAAATCGCCCTGAGAAAATATCTTCTGAACAGTTGCAGGACGCACTCCGGATCCAACCTGTATCCCAGCTGGCACCTGAGTCCCAGAACCTGACGGAGCACCTGCCATCCTGACAGTCTGATATAATAAATCCTGGAAATCTCCTCTGCTTTTTTTGAACCCTGCAGTATTAACATTTGCGAGGTTGTTTGAGATTACGTCGATGTTAAGTTGTTGTGCCTCCATTCCGGTTGCTGATATATATAATGCACGCATCATAATCAATTCCCTCCTTTAAGCATTATAACCATTAAAACAGTCTGATACATTCTGCAAAACCTATACTCTTCCCACCTCGTTAGCCTTAGCTGATGTCTCATCCAATGTTGTCATCACCTTCTGATACGACTCATAACCCCTCAGTACGCTGATCATTGCGGCCATTTCTTTAACAGAGTTGACATTTGAAAGTTCAACAGCACCCTGCAGGACTTTATACCCGTCTGCAGCGTGCTCGTCGAGACCAATAAACATATTGTTCTGATCTTTTTGCAGCATATACGGTTTTTCAAAATCAACAATTCTGAGTTTGTTTATCTCGCTGCCATCAACTGAAACCCTGCCATCAGCGTCTACTGATATCTTTCCTTCTTCCAGAATAATTGGTCCTCCCTCTCCCATAACCATGTGACCATCAACAGTAGTAAGTGCATTTGATGCATCCAGAATAAAATTACCACTTCTTGTATAGCGCGGCCCATTCTGCGTATCTATGACAAAAAAACCATCTCCCTCTATCGCAAGATCTAAGACATTTCCTGTCTGTCTGATGACACCAGTATTAAAATCAGTAAACACACTGTCTATCTCCGTATAAAACTTATCATTTACCGGAAAGGGTAATGTCGTCCCATTCATTGTCTCTGGTACATCTACCTTAAATACAGGTCTGTCAGCCTTATAACCTGCCGTATTTATATTGGCAACATTGTTGGCAATGATTGTAAGGAGCTTTTCGTAAGCAACTCCACCTGAAAGTGCAGGATATATCCCTTTATTCATGATCCCTCCCTTCAAACATTCAGCAGACCTGAGTTGTGATAGTTAGCAATGTATGTACCATTTGTAATTCAACCGAAATAAAACATAATATCTTAATGTTTATCGGTAGTTAGACATACGGCTTATCTCCGGGCATTTAACTGCAGCGACAGGCATATAGGAATTTTTTGCCGGGCAGCATAATCATATATGCCTGGTTGCGTACTACTAACTGTTTCACTGTTAACCTCGATATTTTATTACGTATCAAGATACATTATCATCAAATTACCTATGACGATCGTCGCAATTAATCTACCTTTACTATTCACATAATACCATCCAGTAATTAGTTAAAGTCTCCTGTGACTTAACCGATAATTTCACCGTCATTATGTCGCAAGAAACTGATATACAGCCGGTATATACAATTCGAGTCGCATCCTCTCTCACGGGTGTTTCTTCAGGGACTATACGTGAATATGAGCGTCAGGGTCTGCTTAGAACTCACAGGGACTCTAAAAACAACCATCGTCTCTTCACACAGGCGGAAATAAAATGGATTACCCACATCTGGCATCTAATACACAAGGAAGGCCTGAATTATGAGGGTATAAGGCGGCTTCTTCTTATTACTCCATGCTGGAAAGTGCTTAAGTGTCCGACGGATTTGAAAAATATTTGTGAGGTCTATCTGGATTTAAAATCTGCCTGCTGGTCACTGGATACACTGCCAAAATGCTGTGTTATGAATAACAGGAAGTGTCAGACATGCAGGGTTTATGACTCGGCACGCGATAATCCATACTTAGTGCCGTCCATTTTTATAAAATCAGGGAATTGAAATAGAAAATGGATATTCTAATCCCTATAGGTATTGTATTTAGTATAGCAGCCATTCTTATCGGGCAGGCTTTGGAAGGCGGGCATGTCGGATCTATCATGCAGTTTACAGCCTTTCTAATAGTAATCGGAGGCACTATGGGGGCAGTAATGGTCAACTATCCCCTTAAACCTTTTTTGATGGCATTTAAGCTTGCTATCCAGGCAGTCTTTCCAGGAAAGACCGATTATGAAGCATTCATATCTCAACTTGAGAACTATGCACAGGTTGCAAGAAAAGAAGGCATTCTTGCACTGGAATCAAGGGTTAAAGACGTCACTGACCCATTTCTCAGCCGCGGACTCCAATATGTTATTGATGGAACTGAACCGGATACTCTTAAGAAGATCCTGGAGATAGAGATGTCATATCAGGAAGAACGTGAAATGCTTTCCGCCAAGGTATTCGAAACAGCTGGCGGGTTTGCTCCAACCGTAGGTATCCTGGGAGCTGTACTTGGATTAATCCATGTAATGGAAAATCTTGCCGATCCGAGCAAACTGGGATCAGGTATTGCAACAGCATTCGTCGCCACAGTTTATGGAGTCGGTTCGGCCAATTTGCTCTTCTTACCATTGGCTGGAAATATAAAGATAAAGATAAAAGGGAAGACTCTGATTAAAGAACTAACAATAGAAGGTCTAATTGGTATAGCAACAGGAGAAAACCCAAGGCTGCTCAGGGAAAAACTAGAGGGTTTTATTGAAAAAACAAATAATAAACAAGCTAAGAAATAGTTGAGAATGGGGCCGTATGCCGAAGAAAAAACATGAAGACCACGAAAACCACGAAAGGTGGCTCGTATCATATGCTGATTTTATCACACTACTATTTGCCTTTTTTGTAGTTATGTACTCAACATCATCAATAAATGAGGGTAAATACAGGGCAGTAAGCGAATCAGCTCAGGCTGCCTTCAACCCGTCGTCGCAAACTGCAAAAAAAATTGAGGTAGGGCCAAAGCTGTCCTCCGGAAGCAAGCCGCAGGGAAAAGTTGAATATATTGCAGCGATAAAGGGTGTAATGAAGGATTTTGAAAAGAGTAAAAAACTGGTTATCTTTCAGAACAGCAGGGGAATCGTTATCAGAGTCACAGATACCGCTCTTTTTGATTCAGGAAAGGCTGAAATCAAGAGTGACGCAGTTGAAGCGATTGACAACCTGGCGGGTGTTCTTACAAAAATCAGAAAAGATATTCAAATCGAAGGTCATACTGACGACATTCCCATTAACAGTCCTCTCTATCCGTCTAACTGGGAGTTATCATCGTCACGGGCAACCAGTATAGTACGCAGGTTTGTTAATATGGGTATGGAACCATCAAGACTAACTGCTATAGGTTATAGTGAGTTCCGTCCGATAGCAGCAAATGACACACCGGAAGGACGCAGCAAAAACCGGAGAGTTGACATTGTAGTATTAAACGATAAGCTTTCGTCAGATGACAAGCACTTCGCTAATCCATTTGCTGATCTGAAAATAGAATAATACAAATAACAGAAAACATGATATTTGAGATACTTGAGATGCCGGGCAGGAATAAATGCGACTGGCTTTAATAATATTAAGCTATAATATCAATGTGTTTTAGTACATTCTCAATCTCTTCCTGATTATCTTCTTCCTTAGATTCCTTTTCATCACTATGTGATTCATCCCGCTGCTCTTTGCAGTCATCATTTACGCTTATTTCAACCCTGTCAGCCTGTTCCTTATCTTCGATCTTTTTTCCTTTGACTTCTGCACTCTTTTGTCCCTCAGATGTATACCTGGCCTGTTCTGCCTGCGCCTGCTGCTGCTGAACATGCTGAACTTTATCAACACCTGATATGTTAGAAACTATCTGCTGTATATTGCTTATACTTGACATTGTACTTTATAGAAATCACCTCTGATTTAAAAACAGGAGGTCTTCTAAATTTAACACAGTTATTAACCTGTCATCTTTTTTGCCAATGCCCATTATATACTTTGATCTCGAATTATCATCAATGGCAGGACAGGACTCAAGTTCATTTTGGTTCAGATTAATGACATCTATCACAGCATCAACAACTAACCCTGCCAGTCTGCTGCCTGTATCAACTACGATTATTCTTGACGAATCGGTATGTGCTGAAACACTCTTTCCCATTCTATTTCTTAGATCTATAACCGGAACAATCTTACCCCGTAAATTTATTACACCACCGACATACGCCGGCGCCTTCGGGACCTTTACTGCTCCTATGACCCGTATAATTTCCTGAACTTTCATAATATTAATTCCACACTGCTCATTGCCAACCATAAAGGTTACCAGCTGCACTACATCGTCTTCAATTGTAGTAGATTTCATGTTATTATCACCTGCCTCTTTTAAAATCACAGCATATTTACAATCTCATCCGCTATTTTGCCGAGAGGAACTATCTTGTCTACAACTCCACTATCTATTGCAGCCTTTGGCATCCCAAATATTACGGAGGTTTCTTCATCCTGCGCTATAACCTTACCGTTCATTTTTTTTATCATCTTCAGGCCCTCTGTGCCGTCCTGCCCCATTCCGGTCATAATAACACCCAGAGCATTTTGAGCGTACGTTCGTGCAACAGATTCCATGGTAATATCAACTGAAGGTATATGAACAGTTTTTGGATCAGATGTTAATCTAACAAATACTTCTCCAGTCTTGCCTCTTTCAACTATAAGATGGGACCCGCCCTTGGCTATCAGTACTAACCCAGGCCTTATTAGGTCGCCTTCCTTAGCCTCCCTGATCTCCATTTGGCATAACTCTCCCATCCTCTCTGCAAATGTTGCAGTAAACAACGGCAGCATATGCTGAACTACCAGGACACATGCCGGAAAGTTTTTTGGCAGTTTTGGCAATACATCCTGCAGGGATTTTGGGCCGCCTGTTGACGAACCAATAACCACAAGTTTAATTCTGTTTGTATTCTTCCGTACACTTGAATCAGCTGACAGAACTTCTGCCGGTCTGGCTTCTGTCAGTCTTTTCAGCTTATATCCGCTGCGTCCCACAAGCTTCACCTTACTGCAAATATCGTTTTTGATATTTGTAATGTTTACTATATTGCCGGATAAGTGCTTAGGCACATAATCAACAGCACCAATCTCGAGTGCCCTCATGGTTTCTCTGGCCCCCTCTTCAGTAAGAGAACTGACCATTATCACAGGGACTGGCATATTTTTCATAATATGCCTTAAGGCATCAATTCCGTTGAGCTTCGGCATCTCAATATCCATAGTAACAACATCCGGGACTAGGGACTTTACTTTAAGTACGGCGTCTTCACCATCTGCCGCCTCCCCGATGACAGCTATGTCAGGATCAGAATTCAGCATTCCGGTAATTGCCTTTCTCATGAAGGCTGAATCATCCACGACCAGTACCTTTACAGGCTTGCTCATTTTTTTCTTCTCCTCTAAACTGAAGTTAAATCACGTTGTCTGTAAATCAGAGAACCTGGATCCAGGATAAGGCCAACTTTCCCGTCTCCGGTAATAGTTGCACCAGAGACCTCTTTAATATCAGAAAAATATGTCCCTACAGGCTTAATTACAACCTCCTCCTGATGGCATAATTCGTCCACAATAATACCAACCTTCTTTTCGGCTATTGCCATAAGGACTACATATACCCAATCTTTATCTGCATCTGCGTAATTGAGCTCAAGTGCATCACTGAGCTTGATAAGTGGTATCAGGCTATTTCTAACATTAAGTATCTGCTGACCATCTATGTATTTCAGGCTGCTCTTTGAAACTTTGAACGTCTCTAATATGGAAGACAGTGGAAGTGCATACATCTCTCCATTAACCTTAACCATAAGAACCTGGATTATAGCCAATGTTAACGGTATTTTCAGCGCTACCTGGGTTCCATTGCCATATTCTGAATTGACATCTATAATTCCATTTATACGACCAATATTGGTTTTGACAACATCCATACCAACGCCTCTGCCCGAGATATCAGTTACCTTTTCAGCTGTGCTGAAACCAGGCTCAAAAATATAATTTATAATTTCCTTATGTGAGGGTTTAATATCATTATTTCTAATTAATCCCCGTTCGCGAGCTTTTCTCTCCACTGTCACAGGATCAATACCTTTTCCATCATCCTCAATCTTTATAACTATAGAATTTCCTTCCTGGAAGGCATTAAGCCTGATAGTACCAGCTTCAGATTTTCCCTGTTTAAGCCTCTCCGAAGGTGTCTCTATCCCATGATCGATGGAATTTCTGATTATATGAACTAGTGGGTCACTAAGCTCTTCAATAACCGATTTGTCTATCTCAGTTGACTCGCCATGCATCTCAAGATTGATCTTCTTATTAGCCTTTCTGGCAATATCACGCACCATTCGTGGGAATTTATTAAATACCTTTCTTATTGGCACCATCCTCATCTTCATCACCGAGAGCTGAATATCAGTTGTAATGAGACTAAGATTAGACGACGTCTCGAGCAAAGCCTTGACTTTCTCGTCCCCTTCGTATAATCCCTCCATTTCTGATAGTATCTTGCTAAGCCTGTTTCTGCTAAGGACTAATTCTCCAACAAGGTCCATTACATGGTCGAGACGATTTGTATCAATTCTGAGGGTCTGCTCCTTATCGTCACCAGCGTTTAACATCTGTTTATCCGGATTCTTCTCCCGGGATATATTTGTATCTTCATTGAGTGTTTTTACGGCAGTTTCACAAGATGAAACTTCACCCCCATCACCACTACCCTTCTCAAACTTTTCATTCTGAACCTGTTTCAGAATCTCCATGCCTTGCCTCACACCAGACCCTGAAACAAGTTCAGTTTGACATGCCGAAGTTTCATCAGAAACTGCTGACTCATTTAATGACTTTTCAACGTGTACAGAATATTCTAACAATAATGAAAGCTTCCTCTTGATCGTATTGATATCTATTTGCTCACCAGTATTATCCTTAATTTCACACATCAAAGTCTTAAGCACATCAACTGATTCCAGTATTATATCAATAGTCTCTGATGTCGCCTGCATCTCCTGCTGACGAAGTTTGTTTAAGACATTCTCAGACTGATGGGCCACCTCTACCAGACGTGTAAAACCAAGAAATCCTGCAGAACCTTTAATACTGTGAACAGCCCGGAATATTTCATTAATGAGGCCTAAATCACCCGGGACCTCCTCAAGTTTTACAAAGCATTTATCAAGGCCTTCCAGCACCTCATCTGTCTCAACAACAAAATCCCTTATCAACTCCTGCATCTCATCCGCCATCTAATCCTCCTGAGAAAACAATCACCATCAGTCAACCCTAAACTCAACCATAAGTTTTCGCTCAGAAATGTCCAATTGCAAGGAATGACTTTAAAAGCGACAACTAATCAAAACCGAATTCTTTAAGGATATTATCCACAACATCCTGTTTTAGTGTTGGATTATCAGAATACTCCTTTAATGAGTTAATATCTTCATTGGAATTCTTAGACTTAAGTCCAAATGTAACGATCAGCTGCAAAAGACGTTTCTCGACATCCTCTATGAGCCCTACTATAGTCTTGATCTTTTGACCAGTTATATCCTGGAAGGAAAGTCCGGTAATTATGTCCAGAAGTATCTCTCTGTCTTCAGATATCAGATTCTTTACCTCTTCGAGTGATTTTGACGCATTATTACCACGTTCAGCGGATTCAGCATGATGCATTATCACATCATGATTATCAAGCACCTTCTCTACCTGACTCATTATATTGTGAGTTGCCGTCTCCGTTGCTTTGGATATTTCAGATAACTGCATAGACGCCTGTGGTATTTTGTCTGATGCATGAGCAAGATTAGGTTCAGCAAATTGCATTTTTTTGATAGTAGCATTAATATATCTGGCAATATCTCCTAATTGTCCGTATAATTCTTCTTTTATTTCATGTTTGAAATCGCCCTGAGACATTGCCCTGGCTGCATCCACAAGTTCTCCAATATCTTTATAAGTATCATCGTGTGGACTGTAACTGCAACTGTCCTCACACGTTTCCTGAACAGTGTCCGTAATATAATTGTTTTGGCTGTAGTCCTTGAATAACCTGGCCAGGTCCAGTACAACCGTAATATGGCCATTATTTCTTATGATCCCCCGTATATACTCTGAGCTCATACTTTTGGTAATTGCAGGCGCTTTCTCAAGGCTATCATCAGGAACTCTGATCACTTCTGAAACAGAATCCACCAGAATGCCTATTTTGTCTTCGTTAAAACCTACTATAATTATCCTGGTGTCCCGGGTAATTTCTCCCCCGTTTATACCCAGTTTACCACCAAGATCAATGACTGGGATTACAGCGCCGCGCAGGTCTATAACGCCGAGAACATTGCCAGGCAATTCAGGCATCCGGTTAATATGCTCATACCTGTTGATTTCATGTATGTCCGAGATATCAACTGCAAACCTTTCACCGCCAACGGAAAACCCGACTAATTGCGATACATGATCAAACTGTTTTTGTACCTGCATAATATGGCTCCTTGATCAATTTCACTGAATCATGATTTGCGACGAACTATTTATTGTCAAATATCTTTTCAATCTTTTCCTTGAGTACATCAGCTGTAAATGGTTTAACCACATAATTGTCTACTCCTGCTTTTATAGCATCCAGGACATTCTCTTTTTTTGCCTCTGCTGTTACCATTAGTACAGGCATTTTGCTCAGCGCATTGTCAGCCCGTATAGCCTTCAGCAGGTCCAATCCTGTCATATTTGGCATATTCCAGTCAGACACCACAAGACCATATCCACCCTGTCTTAATCTTGCAAGCGCACTGTTGCCATCTTCAGCCTCATCAATATCCGAATAGCCAATCTGTTTAAGGATGTTTTTCACAATTCTTCGCATTGTAGAAAAATCGTCTACCACTAAAACCTTCATCTTAAGATCTAACATATTTGCACTCCTCTAAAATTCGGGTTATTTCTTCAACAAGATATTCTTTTGTTATCGGTTTTGACAGGTATGCATTAGCGCCGAGACGCATAAGTTCAGACCGGCGTAAGCTATCATTCTCTGTCGTCAATATCACGAAGGGAATATTACTGTATGGGGAATTGCTTCGAACCCATTCTATAAGGGCAGCTCCATCCATCTGGGGCATATTAAGGTCAGATATAATTATATCAACTTCTGATGACACAAGCTTCTCAATTGCCTCAACACCATTTCCAGCAGCAATTATGTTGTATCCCGCATTCTTAAGGTATAGAGATAGTATCTTTCTGGTTGTCCTGCAGTCATCTACCACTAACACATATTTCTCCATATTACACCATGATCCCTATATTTATTTTCATTATTCTATGATGCTATTTCTGATAAATCAGCACACTGTTAACACTTACAATTTTAAAAGCCCTCGTGACATTAAACAGCGATTCTGAATGTCCTATGAACAGATAGCCGCCCGGAACCAGACTGTTGTACAGACTTGAAATGACTTTTTTTTTGGATGCTTCATCAAAGTATATCAGTACATTCCTGCAGAATATTATGTCCATTCCCCGGTACATCCTGATCGCTGAATCGTCTGAAAGATTAATATTGCTGAATCTAACCAGCTTCTTGATTTCCGGTTTTATGATATATTTATTGCCGCCATCTTTCGTAAAATATTTATTAAGATGTTGGGGAATGACATTACGTACCGAATAATCATTATATTCTCCCCTTCTTGCTGAGCTTAATACTGCCTCGCTGATATCACTCCCATGTATCTCTATATCCCAATCCTTATACTCAGGAGCAGACAGTTTATCTGTAACCATCATTGATAATGTATAAGGCTCCTCTCCGGTAGAACATGCGGCGCTCCATATACGTATCTTCCTGCTTCCCTTAGCCTTGATCTTCTGAACTACATCCGGCAGGACTAAAGAATCAAATGCCTGCAGCTGATTAGTATCCCTGAAAAAAAAAGTCTCATTGGTTGTTATGATATTAAATAGATTTATGAACTCTTTTTCCTTTCCCGCATCATACTTGAGAAATTCAATATATTTTTCGTAATTCTCAAAACCGGCATCCTCAATGCGTCTTGAGAGCCTGTTTTCCAGTATATATTTCTTATTTTCTGGGAAATGCATGCCGCTTCTGTCATAAATCATATCTCTCAGAGAGTGATATGCATTATCACTCATTTTAATAGTTTTAGTAGTTAACATATTTTGATGACATCAGCTTATTGTATGCATCTACAGCAGCATCCCGGATTATCTGATCTTCTTCCGATGCGGCGTTTCGAAGTATATCCTCAGACTCATATACCCTAAGCTCTCCCAATGCCCATATAGCGCTTTTCCGGACTGTATAATTATCACTGGCGGCAAGCCTGATAATAAAGGAATTAGCTGTTTGTGTCTTCTGTCTTACGAGCCCTTCAATCGCCTTTAATTGAACCCATTCGTTATTATCATCAAGCAGCTCAATAAGTTCATCCGTGGCCCTGTAATCCGTGCATTCACTTAACAATTGAGCCACTATCATTCGAACTTCTTCCTTTTCATCATGAGCAGCTATTATCAGATTTTCAATAAAATTATTCTTTTTGGTACAGCTGAGAGTTTCCAGGCATGCCCTTCTTACTCTCCAGTTTTCATCATTCAATAAACCGATTATAAGCTCTTCAGAATCAATCCATTCTAATTCCCCCAATCCACGCACTATTATTTCTCTTACAGAGGGATTTTTGCTGTTCAGACTGGCTAAAAGACCCTCAGCCAGCTCCTGCCTCTTATATCTCCGCCCTATTTCGATTAACACATCAACTATCTTACCAATTACATTGTGATACTCCTCGACCCAAAGCTGTTTTAAAAGAGGCTGTATCACAACTATTGATTCAATTGATCCCAGAGCCTCAACTGCCGCCTCCCTGATATGTCCTTCACCGTCTGACAGATGCTCCGAAATAAAACTGAGTGCCTTTTTACCGCCAATATTACCCATGGCGTAAAGAATCTCCTTTTTAAGATCTCTCTCAACGTCTTCAAATAAAGATGCAAGCGATGAAAGAGATTTTACAGATCTTCTGAGACCAAGCACCTTTACAGAAACCCACCTTCTCGTATGATTTTCATGACTGAGTGAGTCAATAAGCGTATTCTCATCACAAACAATATCCACCAACTCAACCGTTTTATTTACCATATCCTGGTTTTCAATGTCTATAATCTCAGTAAGTTTCATAACCTCTCTGGAACACTTGCTTCCATCAACTGTTATAAAGGCCTGCAGGATGTGCATTATATTTTCAGGCTGCGTTCCATCAATGGTATCAGCAACCCTGGCGAGATGAGTAATAAATTCATCCCTGCCAAGCTCATCAATTAGGGAGCAAATGTTTCCCTGAGTCATGGTTACTATACCCATTACAGCTGTATCCATTATTTCCTGATTAACAATATCTATTATCTCAAGCATTCCGGCTACAGACTCTTTACCTCCTATATGGGATAAAGCATCAATAGCCATTGACTGAACATCAATATTGTCTGAAGACTTGATTAGATTAACAAGTGGTCTGATAGCCTTACTGTTACCTTGTCTTCCAAGTGATTCAACAGCAAACAGTGTAACCCAATCGTCCCGCCCAAGAAGATCAATGAGGTAGTCTACTATCGACTGGTCAGTAATCCTGCCAAGTCCTTCAATTGCAGAACTTCTCACATTGTCATTATTATCTTTTAGCATCTCAATCAGGATTGGCGTCGCAGCAGGAAGTTCCAGCCGGCCAAGGATATCCGCTATCATCTTACGAACATCCTCGTCTCTGTCATTTATATGAGCATGAAGTAGTCCGAGCCCGCTGCCTCCTGTCTTCTCAAGTATCTCCTGTGCCAGATTTTTTACAGCTACGCGTTTGTCAGCCAACAGGGGGAGAAGATTATACACTGCAGCTTCATCATCATAAACAAGCAGTGCTTCCATAGCTGCCTGTTGAACACCAAGGTCATCATCCTGCAGTGACTTAATAAGAGGATAAAGCAGCCTGCCATCCCTGATGCCGGTTATCATCCTGATAGCATCGCAGCGGATGACACTATCATTATCACCGATCAGCTTCAATGACATATGTATATCCTGTTCAGAACCGGCCATCATGGCAACCCTTTTATCGGAAACATCACAGAGCACCTTAATAGTTATATCTCCCTGTATAATCCCGGAGTTATACCCTTTTACATTTTATTGATATCTTTGCAACTACGGGATCAATTTTATGAAAATTCCTTATTTTTTCCAGGTGAACCGGCCTGATAACTTCACCGCTGGCCATTAATAGAAGGCCTCTCTTAGTCCTGACATCTGAGACAAGAAGCATCCCCTCTTTCAGTTCAGAAACATCAATCTCGAAGATGTCTGTCTCTATCTCCTCATGTCTGAATTCATGAAGAACCTCATTAAATTTACCAACCAGCACCGGGTCAAACCTTTTGCCGGCGTTATTTTCAAGTACGTAAAGCGCCCTATCCACTGAATAACGTTCCCCCCCATCAGCTGGATTAATCAACTCATCAAATAAGCCGGCTATAGCAATAATCCTTGAGCCCGCCGGAATACTGTCCCCCCTGAGTTTATCCGGGTAGCCTGAGCCGTCATATCTCTCGTGATGATGCCTTATTAGAATAGAAGCTGGCAGAAGCTTCTTAATATGCTGCAGAGAAGTCTGCGCTAGTAAAGGATGCTGCTGAATAAGCACCATCTCAGTAGGGTCAAGTTCTGACTCCCTTTTTCTCAGCATCTTCTCAGGAAAACCGAGTGTTCCTATATCTTCAAGCAATGATGCAGCCTCTATGTCAAGTATTTCATCTTGCGGTAAACCTGCCTTCTCTGCCAGCCTGCGTGAAAGCGCAGCGACACGTTTACAGTGGCTTACGAGATATGGGCTCTTCAGTTCCAAGAGGCTCATAAATACCATGACAAAGTCAATGAAGTTCTGCTCAAGTTCCCTGTAAAGTGATTCTACCTCTTTAGTCCTTTCTGCAACTTTCTCACCCAGATTGAAGTTAAGGTCATTTAACTCAAGGTTCTGTCTCTGTGTTAAGGCATGCAGTTCCCTGTTTTCTTCAATAAGCTCATAATGAAGTATGGCATCCTTTACAATGCATCTTATTTCATCATCATCCCAGGGCTTTGTAATAAACCTGTAAACCTCTCCGTGATTTATGGCATTCATCACTGCCTGCATGTCGGCATAACCTGTAAGCATCATCCTTAAGGTATCAGGATATTTCTTTCTGACCTCACTGAGAAACTCTGCACCTTCCATACCTGGCATTCTGTGGTCTGAAAGAACGACAGATATCTTTTCATTTTCTATGACTGATAGTCCCTCAACGCCGCTATTAGCCGTAATTATCCTGTACTGCTCCTTCCGGAATGTTCTCTTAAGGGCATTAAGAATATTCTCTTCATCATCAACAAAGAGCAAAGAATGGATTCGCTCCGTACCAGTTTCAGTACTCATTATGACTTTCAATTACCTCCAGAAATGTGTTCAATATATATGGATCAAATTGAGTACCCCTTCCCTTCTCCAGAATCCTGTAAACCTCATCCATTGGCATAACAGATCTGTATGGCCTGCTGCATGTCAGGGAATCATAGACATCTATAATAAACACTATTCTTGACGATACAGGAATTGCATCACCCTTGAGGCCATCAGGATAGCCGGAACCATCGAAATGTTCATGATGGTGCCTGACTATTCTTGCTACATCATCAAGCCCATGCATAAATGATATAATTGACGCACCTATTATGGGGTGTTTCTCAACCTGCGTCCTCTCTTCCTCTGTAAGGGGACCATTCTTCTTGAAAATACTGCAATCAATACCTATATTACCTATGTCATGCAGTCTTGTTGCAACATATAAATTCTTGAGATCTGAATCATTAAAATTAAGTTTCTGCCCAATAATATGGCTTATAGCATACAAATCATCCACATTAGTCGGCACACATGAGTACTTTTCCCGTGATACATAACTCAGCATCTCTACAGTTCGGATGATATATTCCTGAATCTCCTCTATTTTCTCGGTCAGCTGCATGTTCGCATTTTTCAACTCATCATTCTGCCTTCTTACATCATCCAGCAGTTTCTTGTTGTCACTCTGCAGCTCATATCTTTCCAGGGCATATCGTACTTCCGACTTTAAAATGTCATCTTCCCATGGTTTGGTAAGAAACTTATAAATACCACCGTCATTTATTGCTGATATTATTGTGGAACAGTCTGCATAACCGCTAAGAATCATCCTTATCGCATCAGGCCTCAGACTCATTGCCTCATGCAAAAAAGTTACACCATCCATATCCGGCATACGATAATCCGATATAATCAGATGGACATTATGTTCCTGAAGAAGTTTTAGCGCATCGCCGGGATTGTCACACTTCAGGATATGATATTTATCCTTCCTGAAGACCCTGTAAATCGCGTTCAACACGCTTACCTCATCATCAACCAGCAGTATAGTATAATCACCCATAAGCTTTAACCTCTCAGGATCTGCCGCAACTGCATGTTCTCAGCTGGTAAACAAATTTTGAAAGTTGTACCAGAGCCGACTTTACTGTTAACTGTAATCTCACCATTATGTTTACGGATAATTGCGTATGCAACGGATAACCCCAGCCCTGTTCCCTTTCCAACAGGTTTCGTTGTAAAAAATGGCTCAAAAATCCTCGGCAGATGATCCTGGGAAATTCCACTGCCGGTATCACTTATACTGATAACAATATTATCGTTTTCACTGCAGGTGCTGATACTTATTATTCCCTTGCCATCTATTGCATGCGCGGCATTTACAAGGATATTCATGAAGACCTGATTTAATTGCTGCGGATAGCACAAGACCTGAGGAATATCCCCATACAGTGTCTTAACCTCTGCCTTATATTTAATCTCATTCCAGACTATGTTCAGCGTACTCTCCAACCCCTTGTTAATATCTGAGAATTCAGGTTTATCCGATCCAGTGTGTGAGAATTCCTTTAAATCCTTGACTATCTTGCTTATACGCCTCATACCATCCTGAGTCTCTGCGAATATCTGTTCAATATCATCCAGCAAAAAAACCACATCTATCTTCTGTTTAAAGGACTCAATATCCTTTAAATGAGCAGATACACCTTCATCAGAGATCCCGCTGCAACTCTGAACAAGGGTCTCATATTCTTTCATAAGACCTCTTATATCAGTAATATATTCATTAAGCGTCTTTAAGTTGCTTAATACAAATCCAGTGGGATTGTTTATCTCATGGGCTATTCCTGCAGAGAGCTGTCCGATTGATGCCATTTTATCGCTCTGAACCAACTGCGCCTTAGTCTGCTGTAATTTCATGAGTGCCTCATCACTTGCCTCTTTTGCAACTCTAAGCTCATCAGTCCTTCTGGCTACACGTTCTTCTAATTCTTCGTTTAACTCAGTAAGCTCAGTGATTAGCTGATATATCTCCCTCATATCTCTTGCAATAAGAACTATGGCCTCAATCCTGTTATCTTCACTTTTTACGAATGAACCATTCATGATTACAGGTATCCGTCCGCCATTATTGCTAAGGAGATTAAATACCTTATTATGCATTTGTTCATTAGTCTCAAACCTGGTAATCAGCTCAGATATATTCAGGTCATGATTATCAAAGAGTTTCCAGGCAGGGATACCGTCAATTTCGTCAAAGCTGTACTCGAGAGCATTCAGGGCTGCACGGTTGACAAACCTGACTGTCCCGTCGGGATTAGCCACAATAAGAATATCCGCCATATTACCAAGGATATTCTCATAGAACTGAGGCTTATAGCCAATATTCGTCACCCGTTCTTCTCCTTTAACTTGCCTTTCAAACGCAGCATTGCCTGAGTATGCAGCTGCGAAACCCTTGATTCAGTAACTTCAAGAATCCTTCCGATTTCTTTCATAGTCAGTTCGTTATAGTAATATAGTGAGACTACCTTTCGTTCCTTATCCGGCAGCTTATCAATCGCACTTGTCAATGTCTTCTGCCTGTCCTTTGTCATAAGAAGTGACAGCGGATCACGTTTTTCAGGATCCCTGATTGTCTCAAGCATATCTCTGTCATTATCATCACGATGCATGCCAAGGTCTTCAATGCTTATTATGGAAGAACTTCGTGCCTGAGTCAGAAAGTCCTGATACTCATTAATATTCATCTTTAATGCAGCTGCAATTTCCTCCTCTGAAGGCGGCCTTCCATATTCCTTCTCCAGGGCTGACACGGTTTTGTACAAGAGTCCTGATTTTTCCTTCACTGACCTGGGCACCCAGTCCATAGCCCGTATCTCATCAAGCATTGCGCCCCTTATACGAAATTCTGCATATGTCTTAAAGAGAGTCTCCTTAGCCGGGTCATATTTATCCATTGCATCCATTAGCCCTATAATCCCGGCACTGATTAGATCATCAATATCAATATCAGGCTGCAGCCTGTAAGATAGTCTGTATGCCATATACTTTATCTTAGAGGCATACTCCTGAATAAGCTTGTCTCTTGCATCAGGATCCATGATTCCTTTTTTTGCCGCCTTACCCTTTGAACGATACTTATTGACCTTGTTAATAATCTTGTCCATTTATCACCCCTTTGCTATATTTTATCCCATCCTGATTGCCCCATAAGCCTCCGCCATAAAAACTGAATATTACCTTTAATGTCTTTATTAACCGGCCACCCGCTGACTGTACGGGCCAGAGAAGAATAACATTTCCCTGCGTCCGATCCTGGATATAAATCTACGACGGACCGCTGACTGAGTACAGACAAGCGAACAGAGTTATCCTGAATGATATGACCTATATAATCTATCGAAATATTAAGAAATTTATCAGCTGCGGCACTTAGTTTTCTGAAAACATCCCGTCCCTCTCCGCTATCCTTCACCATGTTTACCAAAAGCCTGAAGCGGCTCTCTCCATATTTCGTGTGAAGTATTTTCATCAGGGCATAGGCATCCGTCATGGAGGTTGGTTCAGGAGATGCAACAACAATGATATCCTGAGCAGCCGTGTTAAAATACATGACATTTCCAGATATGCCGGCGGCTGTATCGATTAAAACAATGTCTATTGAGCTGTCAATCCTGTCAAGTTCAGCAAGAAGATTTAATTTCTGATTTGCTGTCAGTTCAGACAATTCCTGTATGCCTGAACCTGCAGGCATAATTTTTATTCCCCCTGGACCTGACGTTATGACTTCACTGAGATTCTTCTCGCCATTGATTAAATGATTCAGGTTATACTCAGGTGTGAGACCTAACATCACATCTATGTTGCCAAGCCCCATATCAGCATCAAGTATAAGTACCTTCTTTCCTGACAGTGACAGTGCATAAGCAAGATTAACAACAACATTTGTCTTCCCTACTCCACCCTTCCCGCTTGTAACGGAAATAACCTTAACTGAATTACTGTCTGGCGGAGTATATACTCCACCTGCCGGTCTGTTCATCATTTCTTTGAGTGTCAACGCCTGTTCCATTAAATCTCCTTTGCCTCTTTTCTGACTTATGATTGATCATCGCTTGTTTTATTCATTACTCATTCCATGCTTCATTAATTGCCATATTTCTAATGGCTGCTCACCGCATCCATCTTCAACAATAACCTGCTTAACCGTCCGGTTGAGGCAAGTTCAATATCCTCGGGGACACGCTGGCCTGTTGTAAAGTAAGACAATGGTCTCTGTGCATTAATCATTGAACTGAAGACAGCGCCATAATTATCAGCTTCGTCAAGCTTTGTAAACAGCAGGCTCTTTATCTTTATGTCCCTGAATTTTCCTATGATGTCAGATAAGACAGCATTACTGCTTGTAGCGGAAAGAACCAGATGACAATCAATCTCAGTAATCTGATTCATTAGATTACTGAGTTCATCTATATAGGCACGGTCCTTATGGCTTCTTCCTGCAGTATCAATGAGGATCAGATCTGAGTCATCCTTCTTTTCTATTACCCCCTGCAGGTCTGCCGGGGAAAGCACTACATCTACTGTCAGCCCGATAATCTTCGCATATATCTTTAGCTGTTCAACAGCACCAACCCTGTATGTATCAAAAGTAATAAGCGAAACCTTCCTCTTGTCTATCAATGTATATTTAGCAGCTATTTTTGCTATACTTGTGGTCTTGCCCACACCTGTCGGGCCGACAAATACGGCTACTTTTCTACCTCTGGGATCATCGCAAACAGGTCCTGTGATCTTTACCTGTTTTTCAATCAACTCCTGCCCGAATCTGTTAATTTCATCAGAATCACTTTTTTGTTCCTCAGATAGTTTATTGTTCAATATCTGCACAAGCCTGTATGCAATGTTCCTGTCCATACCCTCTGATATCAGTCTCCTGAGAAAAATAACAAGATTGTCATGAAGTGCTCTTAAATGTTCCTGCTCTCCGTCGCGCAGCAGTTCCTGAATATAACCCTTCAGCAGCCCCAGTTCAGATTTCATATCTCTTAATTCATCGGGGGTTTCCTTCATGTCGTTTCTTATCTTTCTCAGCTCTTCTTTCAAAAACTGATCTGTTTCTATGAGTTCCGTCTTCTGGATTTCAGAAGCGGGTTTAATCTGGTGCTTGTCGGTAAAATCTCTGGCCGCTACGACCTCTACAACCTGCCGGCTGAAAATCCCGAATACTCCGTTATCCTTCTTAATCTGCTTCGTCGAAAGTATAACCGCATCAGGGCCAAGTTCTCCCTTTATCATCTTAAGTGCCTCCTGCATATCAACTGCTTCATATCTTTTAATTTGCATCGTTATACCTCACTATACTTATGGGTTGTAAACTCACCGAAGATGACAGTTCATTGGAGGACAAAATAATTATGTTTGGAATAAATCTCTCCAATAGCTTCCTTAATGGCGCGCGAATTGACGGAGATGTCAGCACCACTGGAAATATTCCCTTCCTGGTAGATGCTTCCATCTGACCTTTTAACTGATTGATAAATGCCTGTGCTGTACGCGGCTCCATAGATATCTGCATACCCTGAGAAGTCTGTCTGAGCGTAGAGTTAATCTTTTCCTCAAGCGCGGGTTCAATAGTTATAACTGGCAGGCTGTTGCCGCTTTGGTATTGTTTCGTAATAGTTCTTGCAAGGTTTGCACGCACATATTCTGTCAGGACGTCTGTATCCTTTGTCATTGCAGCGTAATCTGCAAGCGTTTCAAGGATAGTCAAAAGGTCTCTTACAGGCACTCTCTCCTTAAGAAGATTCTGCAATACCTTAACTACCCCGCCAAGTGTAAGCAGGTTTGGTATGAGCTCTTCAACGACCCTCGGATATTTTTTTGCAAAACCATCAAGCAGGGTCTGCACCTCCTGTCTTCCAATTATTTCATGGGCATGCACCCGTATGACCTCTGTTAGATGAGTGACAATCACTGTAGATGGTTCTACCACAGTAAAACCTGTCATTTCAGCCTTATCTTTATCCTGCGGAGTTATCCAGAGTGCAGGCAGTCCGAAGGACGGTTCCTTCGTCGTAATACCCTGTATGCCTTTATTTACGCCATCGGGATTCAATGCCAGAAACCGGTCTGTCATCAATTCTCCTTCCGACACCTCGGTACCCTTGATAAGAATCACATATTTGTTGGGCCCAATCTGCATACTGTCCCTGATATGAATTGGCGGCACGATAATTCCCATCTCTGAGGCAAACTGATGCCTGATGGATTTTATACGATCAACCAGCTCCCCCTGCTGTTTTGGGTCAACAAGCGGTATAAGGCTATACCCTATATGTAACTCCATAATGTCCAGCGGAGTGACTCCATCAAACCCCTCATGAGCAACTTCACCCTTGTTTTCTGCTGCGGTCTTGCTCCTTGGTGCAGAGGCGGCCGGCCTGTCGGGTTGAGACCAGCCTGTCTCTTCACCTGCAGACTGCTTCATATTGTAAGCCACCCAGGCCACTCCCCCGGTAATAAGTGAAAGTGTAATAAAGGCAAAATGAGGGAGTCCAGGTATTAATCCGAAAACGAATATAATTAAAGAGCTGATCGCAATCGCCTTGTGATGCGATAACAGCTGCTTTGATACTTCTGCACCAAGATTGGATTCCGAGGCAGCCCTGGT
Organism: uncultured Nitrospiraceae bacterium; assembly: GCA_964611625.1. Lineage (GTDB taxonomy): Bacteria > Nitrospirota > 9FT-COMBO-42-15 > HDB-SIOI813 > HDB-SIOI813 > RBG-16-43-11. Next base: position 130,881 of record CAZTAM010000002.1, read on the forward strand.
TACGATTAGACCTGCTGATGTTGATACAATCAGTGCAGGTATCTGAGATACCAGTCCGTCTCCAATAGTCAGAAGGGTATAATTCTGTGCCGCGGAACCAATCGCCATTCCATGCTGCAGAACCCCTATAGCAAGTCCGCCGATTATATTGATGATTGTTATTATAATGCCTGCGACAGCGTCTCCTCGGACAAATTTGCTCGCACCATCCATTGCCCCGTAGAACTCTGCCTCATGAGCAACCTGAACCCTTCGTCTTCTTGCCTCTGTTTCATCTATCATGCCTGCATTCAGATCGGCATCAATACTCATCTGTTTTCCAGGCATTGCATCCAGAGTAAATCTCGCCGCTACTTCAGCAATTCGACCGGCACCCTTCGTAATTACTACAAAGTTTATTACAACAAGGATAATAAATACTACAAGTCCAACTGCATAATTGCCGCCGACCACGAAGTTGCCAAATGCCTTAATTACCTTACCGGCGGCATCAGGGCCTTCATTACCCTTAAGGAGTATAAGCCTGGTAGAGGCAACATTTAAAGAGAGCCGTGCAAGTGTTGAGATCAGCAGGACCGACGGAAATACAGAAAATTCAAGCGGCTTAATGACATACATTGATACAAGGAGTATTATAATTGAGATGGTAATACTGAACGCCAGGAGTATATCCATTATTATGGCTGGCACAGGTATTATCATGACAACAATGATTCCTACCGCCATAACTGAAAGCAGAGCATCACTGTTTTTAGTTACTGCAAGAAACAATCCCCTGTTTGACTCTGCTGCAGTTGCCTCCATTATTGCCTGTACCCCCACTCATTACCGGTTGTTTTTAACTATCTGTCTTTTTCAGCTTGTAAACATATGCAAGTATCTCTGCTACTGCCTTGTAAAGATTAGCAGGTATCTCATCTCCGATTTTCACTATCTTGAAAAGTGTTCTGGCTAACGGTTTATTCTCTACAACTGTTACCCCGTGATCTCGTGCAATCTCCTTTATTTTCTCAGCTATAATACCTGCGCCCTTGGCAACTACTTTTGGGGCGCTCATGTCGCCATGTTTATATGCCAGGGCAACCGCAAGATGGGTCGGGTTAGTTATAACAACATCTGCCTTCGGAACATCAGCCATCATCCTCTTCCTGGCCATCTCCTTCTGCATGCTTCGTATCCTTGATTTGATCAGAGGATCGCCTTCCTGCTGCTTATACTCCTCCTTTACCTCCTCCCGGGTCATTCTGAGGTTCTTTGCAAACTGCCATTTCTGATAACCCAAATCTATAGCTGCAAGGATACATATAACTATACCTGTCCAGATAACAAGCTTTAATGTAAGGTGCCCCATATATGTAAAGATATAATTTACATCTGAATCTATTAACAAAGGGAAATTATGAAACTCGCTTTTTATCAAAATGTATGACGTATACCCTACTATGGCTATCTTAATTAAAGACTTCAGAAGCTCCATAATCGAACGTAGAGACATCAGTCTTTTTATTCCTTCAACAGGATTAATCCTGTCATACTTTAATTCGAGCGCCTTGGGACTGAATACAAAACCGATCTGCAATACGTTTGATACAATACCAGCCAGGGCGACGGATAAGAGAAACGGCAGCAGAGTAAAAAAGACCTTCTTTAAAATATCCAGCCATAATGGATAGAAATTATCTGAAGTGAGCTCTATTGTACCGCTTGATCTCAGAACATTCGCGGTAATGTCCAGCAAGTTTGAATATACACCCGGCATCAGATAGTACATTGCGGCTGTCCCTGCCATTAATACTGCCAGAGAGGATACCTCAGGACTTTTTGCTACCTGCCCCTTATCCCTGATCTCCTGCCGGCGTTTGGGCGTAGCCTGCTCTGTTTTTTCCATATCCTGGTCAGCCATTTCACCTCACCATTACACTTAATATATTAAAAAAATCACCCTTCAGGCCTTCAAAAGCCCTTTGAGTCAAATTTGAAAACAAGGGAAGAGCTAATACCATAATCAATAATCCGCCGGCTATAGTAATTGGAAAACCAACCATCATTACATTCATCTGCGGCATAGTCTTTGAGATTATTGCCAGGGCAATGTTAGTAATAAACAATGCTACTATCACAGGAGCACCGATCCTTATTGCAAGGATAAATATGTCTCTCGACAGAGCAACAATACCTCCCAGCATCTGCTGGGTTAATGCAAATCGCATTGGAGGTACAAGTGTAAAACTTTCAGCAATCGCGGCAATGAACAAATGATGCGCATTGATTGACAAAAATATCAGAGTAGCCAGTATAGTATGGAATTGTCCAATAATAGGCACGTGAGTGCTGGTCTGCGGATCAATTACATTCACTATTGAAAACCCCATCTGGAACCCAATTATCTCACCTGCCATTTCCAGGGCGCTGAATACCAGTTTTGCAATCAGCCCAATCGTAAAACCAATTATGATCTCTGAGGCTATCCCGGTTGTAAGCATCAGCAGGTCTGCAGACATGATTGATACATCTATGCTGACAATACTGACCAATATCAGTGATATCAGAAGAGAAAGTCCTATCTTGAACACGCGCGGCACATTACGTGACCCCAGAAATGGTATAAAAAATATCATAGCTGCTGTCCGTACAAATATCATAATAAAAGAGTTTAATTGCGTTAATATATCCATTAAAATATCGACCCGTATTTATTTAATGTATGCCGGGATATTCGTAAACAAAGATGAAGTAAATCCGAGCATCACCCTCATCATCCAGGGGAAAAATATAAGCAGAGCCAGAAACGTCACTATTATCTTTGGTACAAATGTCAGTGTTGCTTCGCTAATCTGTGTAACCGCCTGAAATATGCTTATCATAAGTCCTACGATAAGGCTTACTAACAGCATCGGCGCAGCAATCATAAGTGTCGTTTCCAGGGCACTTTTGCCAATTGTCATCACAAATTCAGGTGTCATTTTTTTCCTTTCATCATACTAAGCAAAGCTCCTAACTATAGAGCCGACAATAAGATACCAGCCGTCGACAAGTACAAATAACATCAGCTTAAAAGGGAGTGATATCACAACCGGGGGGAGCATAAGCATACCCATTGACATAAGAACACTGGCTACAACCATATCAAGAACCAGAAATGGGATATAGATCAGAAAACCTATCTGAAATGCCGTCTTCAACTCACTTATCATGAATGCCGGAATTATCACATGGGTCGGTACATCAGATATATTTTTGGGATCAGGTATACGTGCCATGTCTATGAACAGGGACAGATCCTTTTCCCTTACCTGCTTGAGCATGAATTCCCTTACAGGCAATATTGCCCTGTCAAAGGCAACCGCCTGGGTTATCTGATTTGTCATCAATGGCTGAAGTGCCTCACTGTTAACCCTGGCCCATACAGGCGACATTATAAAAAAAGTCAGGAATATAGAAAGGCTGATTAAAACCTGATTTGGCGGTATCTGCGGAGTCCCAAGAGCCTGCCTCAAAAGCGAGAGAACAACTGCTATACGGGTGAAAGATGTTACCATCACCATAATAGCCGGTGCCAGAGACAGTACCGTAAGAAGCATAAGTATCTGTACTGTAACTGCTGTACCGCCTGTACCCTGAGCACCTCCAATACTGACATTTATATTTGGAAGTGTAAGGGCGCTGCCTGATGCTGCAGCCCCCCAGGCCAGACTGTCTGTATAACACGGGGTAATAAATGCTGCTGCCCCTATTGCAAGGATCTTACATGCAGACTTATACTTTTTCCCATAATTCATCGTGTAATTCGATCCTCTCATTTGTTGATTCAGGATTAATCTGCTCCTTTAATACCTCTCCAAAATCCTCATCTTTTCCTAATTTTGTAAGCATGGATATAGTAGTGGCAGTCACTCCCACAACTATTTTTTCTCCTGCAACCTCCACTAACGCTATTGATTTCTTAGGGCCAAGGTATGTAGTAGTAATCACCCTGATCTTGTGTTCCTGTCCGGCAAACCCGATTTTCTTGCCGAGATATTTCTTTACCAGATAGACAACTGCGAAAAGAAGAGAAAGAACAATCCCGAGTGCCGTCACCATCTTAATAACAGAGCTGCTGAAACTTGGCGGAGCTGATACCGGCACTGACTTGGCTTCTTCCGCAACAGGAATTAGCGGAAGGCTCTCCGGATTATGCATATTTGAATCTGCTTCAGCAGACAATTGCACTGTCCCGGATTCATCCCGGGATTCGCTCAGATTTGCTGCAACTACATCACTGACTGCAATCGGTTCAGTTTTTGTGGTTTGCGGCGGCGGCGGTAATTTTACAATCTTTTCCCGCGATTTATTCTCAACGGGTGCCGCCTTACTTTTTTTTACCTCTTTCTTTGCATTGACTTTCGCTATAACAGGGGCCTTCGTTGCAACAACTGCAGGGACCTGTTCATAACTAATGATCAGGTCATTATTTACCTTGCTTATGCTGATTCTTTCCCTGATGCCGGCAGCATTGCCATAGGTAAATAACCGTACCCGCACTGTATTTGTATCATATTGATATACAAATATATTTTTCACAATTTCATCTTCTACATTCAGCCATTGCTTCGCCGGATCTGTATATGCCTCTGGAATTTCAATCTGAACATATTCATCCCGGTACAATATTTTTTCATCTCCTGGCTGTGAATCAAATCTGAGTTCAATTTTAGTATTGTCAACTGTGGTAGTTATTTTGATATCATTTAGCATCGCAGGATTAGCGGGCTCTGCTCCAGAAGTATTATGCATGACAAACATCATTGCCAATAGAATCAGTACTGAAAGTAATTTATTCATCATCCGAAACCCCATCCTCCCCGTCATCCCAAACCTTATGCTGAACTCGTTTCAGTACTGTTTCAGGAAATGACAGCCTTATGGCCTCTGCTCAATGCCTTGTGTTATTTCAACTGTTCTACTCTGTCCGTCAGGCTCAATACATCAGTCAAGCGGACCCCGAACTTATCATTCACTACAACTACCTCGCCCCGCGCAATCAACTTGTCATTTACGAGTACGTCCATAGGCTCGCCAGCCAATTTGTTCAGCTCGATAATTGAACCCTGTCCCAGTTGAAGCAGGTCCTTTATCAACATCTTTGTCCCGCCGACATTAACCGAGATTTGCAGGGATATATCAAGTATGAAGTCAAGGTTGTTTATACCTCCACCTGTATTCGCAGCCTTAAGCGGCGTAAAATTGGCAGGCTTGGCGTCCACAGATTTTTCCTGGGATGTATCATCCCCATTCTCATGCTCCCCTGAAACCGCTGTTTCATCCCCCAAGGATTGCTCCCACTGGGCTGCCAGTTCATTGTCATCCATTGCTTTCTACCCCCTTAATTTAAGAAAACGACAGTATCTGAAATGCCAGATTGCCCCTGAATACCCCAGGCCTGCCTGTGAACTTAGGCATACCTTCAATCCTGGCCACAATATTTTCATCAGCCGGTTTATCAAGAATTAGAATGTCACCTGTATTTAAATTCAGTAAATCTTTAATCTTTATCATCGCTCCCCCAAGCTCAATGGTAATATTAAGAGAACACTCGGACAGCTGTTTCCCGAATCTATCCATCCACATTTTATCTACCTCATAATTATCACTCTGATACCCTGCCTGTAATTTATCCTTGATTGGTTCAATGCTTGGATATGGTATGCAGACGTGGATCTTGCCGGGAGAGCTGTCGATCTCAATATCAAATTCAATGACTATTACTATTTCTGTCGGCGTTACTACAGAGGCGAATTGCGGATTGATCTCAGTCCTGGAATACTGCACATCAACTGCATGAACAGGTTTCCAGGCCTTCTCTATATCCTTGAGACACAGATTGACAATCTTGTTGATCAGTCTGTGCTCAATAGGTGTAAAATCTCTCCCCTCAATCTTTACATGGGTCTGAGCCTTACCGCCAAAAGAATTATCTATCATGAGGTAAATCACCCTTGGATCAATTACAAGCAGGCTGAAACCCTTTAATGGATCCATCTTGAATACATTGATGCACGCAGGCAGCGGTATGTGTTTCATGAATTCTCCAAACTTCATCAGCTCGACTGATGCCATGTTCACGCCCACTAACTTTTTCAGCATGGCAGACATGCTTACCTGAAATATCCTTGTGAAACGCTCGTTGATAATCTCAAGAGTCGGCATCCTCCCGCGAATAACACGTTCATTACTTGTAAGATCATAAGTGCGGAAGCCATTGTCATCTGCCGAAGATGAGCCAGCCGGCAAATCTCCGCTGTCAATCCCTTTTAACAGCGCGTTTACTTCTTCCTGCGATAATATTTTTTCCATTTATCCTCACTACTGCATAACAAATTCAGTAAAATAAACAGCCTTTATTTTTCCGGTCTGAAGAAAGTTATTGATTCGCAGAACTATATCATCCTGCAATTTGAGTTTTCCTCCTGTACTTTTCACATCATCAGCCGTCTTGCTTGAAAGCAGCATTAGAATTGCATCTCTTATCTGAGGCATTCTTTTTTGTATTTCTGCAGTCATTTTTTCAGAATCAACTTCCAGATTTACGGCTATCTTTAGATATGTAACTTCACCCGGATCTGCCAGATTAATTATGAAGGGGTCCATGGTCACTATATGTCCCGGGGTGTCTTTAGCAGTTTCATCCGCCTTGGCAGCTGCTGTACCATTATCCCCGCCTTTACCCTTAATCAAAATCCATCCTGTAAATGCTCCGCCCAGAATTAACACTATTCCTGCACCTATAATAGCCAGCTTCATTATCTTTCCTTTAGACCCCTTTGCTGAGGCTGCTTCTGCCCCTTCATCTGCCTTCTTTTTTTCTTCGCCTTCGGTTTTTTCTTCCTTTGACATTTTTCCCCCTCATATGACTGTCAGGCTTTATTCATTAAACCTGTCAACCTATATTTTGCAATGTACATGCCAGTAAATATTCAACTTCAGCATTATTATTTACCTTGCTTTTCAATCAGTTACAGTGATCATATGGATAACGGGGAGACGGCCTGGCGTCAAACTAAGCTATACAATGTCATCTAATTGACAAACATTACAAACTAGAAATATACAAACTTTTATGAAGTCTGTGAAATGGGAAAACCCCCTCAGGACCTGAGGGGGTTCGGTGAATACTATTTATCTCTTCAGATTTACAAGCTCTTCAAGCATTGAATCGGTGGTAGTAATAATCCTCGAGTTGGCCTGAAAAGCCCTCTGCGTAGTTATAAGTTTAATGAATTCTTCTGCAAGATCAACGTTGGAAAGTTCAAGTGTATTGGCAAGAATCCTTCCGCGGCCTCCGCTGTCAGGAACGCCCAAAACAGGCTGACCCGAATCATACGATTGTGCATAAAGGTTTTTCCCAATCTTGGTCATACCATCAGGATTTGAAAACATACCAATAACGATCTGGCCTAAAGTCCTCGTCTGCCCGTTAGTGAAAAGTCCGCTGATCATACCGGATTGATTTACACTCAGACTCTTTAATGAGCCAGCTGCATAGCCATCCTGATTAAGAAATACAGTTGTGGATGCTGATCCGAATTGTGTCGTACCATCTAATCCTGAACCTCCGTCGGCGATACCAGTACCAAAGTCAAAGTTGATACTCTGATTCTGTACCCCGCCACCCGCAAAGTTGAAAGAAGAGGCCACATCAGGAAGACCAAGTCCAGACACTGGATCAATATCCATGTCCGAGATGTTTTCTGCTACAAGCGCCCCGCTCGTATTAAACTGGAGATACCCGCGCCCCATAATCTCAGAACCTGTCAGTCCATCAGCAACAGCATTCCACTGCCAGTAATTTCCCGTACCTCCTGTTGTATCTTCATGTATTTTCGTAAAATATGTTGTGACAAGGTGCTGATTTCCAAGAGAGTCGTAAACAGTCATGGAATTGGAATAATGATATGAGTTGCCTGCGTCACTGATGTCAAAACCTGCAGCTATTGGTACTTCGCTGGAATCCAGATTGGCTGTGAACTGGATTGTCGATGTCATATTGGGCGGGGTAGTATTTGACGATACATCTATATTTCCAATGGTGTTGGTAATGTTTCCAGTTGGATTTGACCGGTAGCATTGCAGGAAATATCCTTCAGGGTTTACTATGTAACCATCGCTGTTCATACTGAACTGACCGGCCCTGGAGTAGAATGATGTACCTGCTGAATCATTGACGAGAAAAAATCCTTCACCATCAATACCAAAATCAAGTGCACTTGATGTTGTTTCCATTGATCCCTGTGAGAACAGAGTGGAAACATCACTCAGATATACACCCCGTCCTATCTGTGAACCTGATGATCCTGTCAGGCTCTGGCTAAGAACATCAGCAAATGCTGCCCGGCTCGCCTTGAAACCTACTGTGTTTACATTCGCAATATTGTTGCCTATCACTGAAAGAGAGGTGCCATTTGCGTTAAGACCACTTATCCCTGTAAAAAGTGATGTCAAAATTGCCATCTTATTTCCCTCCTTTATTATTTAATAAAACATCCATATCTTTACCATGTAATGCACTGTATCCAGGCATGTTAACGATTCACCTCCTTAACCTCTGCAATATCTGATACCGGTATCTTCATCCCCTTAATCGTAAGATACGGGACGTCTCCTTCGAATAATACACCATCTGCCACTCCTACTACATTTGAGAGAATATTTATCTGATTACCCTTCACATCCTTAGCATTTAAAGAGAAGTTATATTCACCTGCCGGCATGATATTTCCTGAATAATCCTTTCCATCCCACATTGCAGTGTGATAACCGGAACTTTTCGGCCCAGCCTCTATACTGCTAACCGGCTTCCCATCTTTATTAAATATCCTTATAACCACTTCATTTGCATCATCATTCAACTGATAGCCTATTCCAGTTGCTCCTTTTTTGTCATCCATGATAATCCTGTTACCCGAAGCCTTTACATCTTTTCCTATTAAGCTTACCGCCTGTTTGTTGCTCATCTCTCTCTGTGATTCTGCCAGATTATTCAGTCCGCTGTTGATATTAGACAGGTGATCCAGGCTTGAAAACTGGGAAAGCTGTGTAACAAATTCTGTGTGCTCCATTGGTTTTAACGGGTCCTGATACTGCAGCTGAGTAACAAGAAGACGAATAAAATCTTCCTGACCAAGGGTCTTTTTTACCTCCCTGTCAACGGTATTTTTAGCCGATATTTCACTTCCCGTGATTGAATTAACCATATAACCTCCTTCCGTATAATTACACGAATATGCTTATTCCACCTGATGGAACGGCATAAATTAGTCTTTCATCGCTGTGAGACAATGCTGTGTCCTCATAGACCGGCGCAGCGGAATAATTAATATTTTCAAACATCTCGCCACTCTTTCCGTCTGACCACCCGCCCGCTATGTTACCATCATAAGAAGAAGACGCGATATTCACTGTAAATTTATCTATCTTCAATCCTGCTTCCCTTAACTGGTCTATAAGTTTATCAATATCTGCCTCTATAAGATCTTTTACACTGCCATTCTCAACAGTAACAACCGCATTGATACTGTCATTGTCAACCGCTATATCCAAATGCAGATTACCTAATTCTTCAGGCTGAAGCCTGAGCCTGGCCGTATTTCCTCCCAAGTGGTACAGCTCAACAAATCTGTTAGATAACTGCGATACAACATCAGGACGGCCGGTGTTCAGATGTGGCACTGATACGTCATTATTTTTTCCATCGGCAACTTCAGGGACTAAACCTGGAATTACCTCCTGCATTGCATCTAAACTCATCTCAGGCGACTGATCGGGTTGTTCCTTCAGATCTTCACTGAACGAATTCATATCAAATAATCCTTTATATGCCTCTCTATCAACTGCGGCATGTACTGGACTCTCCTGGCCTGTGACGTAAACATTATTGTCCTCCGCCTCCTTTTTTACGCAATCAACTTCCCCTCCTTCACCACTAACATGTAATTGCCTGAAGAAAGAGACAGGATCAGATTTAGAAGATTCAACCTTATTCAAATAAGCGGTATGATTCAGTCCTGAGGATAACGACTTCGTACCGTCAGGTTTTGGCGCTGCGATATTATTGCCGGAGGATGACAACATAAGCAGCAATTCTGAGAAGATATCATTATCCTCTGCAACTTTTTCATTTTTTCTTGCTGCAGTATTCTTATCAGAAGTATGCTTAGGATCAACAGGCTTTACTTCCGGCGGCATTACAGCTGTCATATTCATTCTATCTTTCCACCTTTTTTACAGCTATTCTTGCACTTATTAATGCAGCCTTGTCTGCAGAAATGGACCCGAGAATCTTGCCCGCCTGCTTGATCTTTATGGCACTGAGAAGTTTAACAGCAAGATCAGTGTCCATCATCTCAATCCTTTGTGCTGCCTCTTCAACTGACATTGATTCATACAACTTAGCCATCCTCGACATAGCATCCTGGGGTTTATTTTCACCTGGATTTTTCTGTATCCGGTCACGCAGTGAAGTATATTGCTTCAGTGAAAGCTCAACCGAATTCTTTAACATATTCAACCGCTCTTCCTCTTTCTTTAACGCCTCTTCCCGCCTCGATAATTCACGCTCTCTTTCTTCAAGAGCCTTCATAATATCCTGAATATCTTCACCACCTTGATCCGAATATATTTCAGCACTGTTACTGCCGCCGGTGCTGGTCGATGCATTACCCTGGCCTCCATCTTGTTTTTGTACTGCGACTGCAGGTACAAATATAAAGACACCTATAAGAAAGGTGAAAACAATCGTAAGATAAATAACAAGTTCTTTGCGCTTTAACATTTAATGCCTCAGTTATTTCTCAAGTATCTGTTACTCCCTATCTCGTTCATTGTCTTTTTATCTTCCTTTTTGACACTCTCTTTTTTACGAATCAGTTCATTGTCCCTGACTTTCTCCACAACCTTTTTATTCTGTGATGCACTTATCAGAGCTGACTCTCTGTCATTGTATATTTTGGTTGCTTCGGCTACTTTTCTGCGCTGAATCTCCATATCATGCGTTATCTGCTGCAGGTAAGAGTGATACATGAATATTTCATGGGGCGGCACCGTTCTCTCCTGTCTTTCCTTTAACTCTTCTATTGCCTGTCTGCAGATTTCCTCAAGAGCAAACAGCTTTCTTTCTTCCATTTCCAGCACCTCAAGAACTTCAGCCAATTCATGCTTCATCGTCTCCTCCAGAAATTCCCTGTATCTCAAAAGCGGATCAAACCTTGCACTTTGATGCCTCATGATGCCGCCTTATCTTCAAACAAATCATGAAGACTCCTTATACTTTCATCGTAGTTGACCTTCTCATCTATACCCTGACGCAGATATTTATTGATCTTGTCCATCATGCTGATGGCAAAATCAATTTCAGCGTTGCTGCCGGTTTTATATGCCCCGATATTTATAAGGTCTTCAGCCTTCCTGTATCTTGAGACTACCTCGCGCAGCCTTCTGGCGTTTGCAAGGTGTTCGGCAGAAACAATGTCTATCATTGTTCTGCTTATACTGCGAAGTATATCTATCGCAGGATAATGGTTGTGTGTAGCAAGATCCCTTGAAAGGACGATATGCCCGTCTAATATGGACCTTACAGCATCCACGATAGGATCATTCATATCATCCTCCTCGACAAGTACCGTGTAGAGACCAGTAATATTGCCTGTACCTCCACATGTGCCGGCCCGCTCAAGCAATTTGGGAAGGACAGAGAATACAGACGGAGTATACCCCTTTGTAGTAGGAGGCTCACCGATGGCAAGTCCGACTTCTCTAAGCGCTGATGCAAAGCGCGTAACAGAGTCCATCATAAGCAGAACCTTTTTACCACAATCCCTGAAATACTCTGCGATAGCGGTAGCAATATATGCCCCCCTCATCCTTACAAGAGGCGGCTGGTCAGATGTTGCTACAATCACTACTGAACGTGCAAGGCCATCTGTCTTCAGGTCTTTTTCCAGAAACTCCTTTACCTCTCTACCTCTTTCACCAATCAACGCAATTACGTTGACATCCGCAGCTGTATTCCTAGCCATCATTCCAAGAAGTACGCTCTTGCCTACACCGCTTCCGGCAAATATACCAAGCCTTTGCCCCTGTCCGCATGTGAGTAATCCATTTAGTGCCTTTATACCAAGATCAAGCGGTTTTTCAATCCTCCGTCTGTCCAGCGGATTAAGGGGGGCATTATATATAGGGTATTCTACCTTTTCAATTATATCTCCCTTGCCGTCTATTGGATTGCCAAGGCCATCAATTACCCTGCCAAGCAGATTGGCTCCGATTTTTACGTATGCCCTGCTCGTCTTCGCCATTATGATGCTTCCAGGGCTCAACCCTCTCGTATCGCCAAGCGGCATAAGTTGAATCTTTTCCCCTTTGAACCCCACGACCTCTGCCTCAACAACATGTGAAGTCCCCTTTGGAAAGATGTCGCAAATCTCTCCTATGGATGAACCAGGTCCGTGTCCTTCTATTATAAGGCCTGTAATCTGCGTGACCTTTCCATAGACCCTGATAGGGTCTGTATCTTTAATGATACTGGTATACTTATTCAGACTGAACATAATTAACCGGCGGCCGCCAGCGCCCCCTTCATGACTTTTATCTGCGATTCAATCCTTGCATCTATATCACCCTGATTCGTCTCAATCAGACACCCTCCAGGCTGTACGGACTCATCTACTTCAATAAGGAGACTTTTTATGCCGTCAAAACATTGCAGCAGCTCAGAGCGTTTCTTATTCAAACCCTCGTAATCTGCAGGGGAAACCCTGATTTTCAATACCTCACGGTCCGATGCCCTTTTAATCGCCTCCTTAGCGTTATTTACAACTACGTTTCGGTCTTTCTCAGCAATCTCGCCTATAATCCTGGCAGCTATCATCAGGGATATCTCTACCACATCATTCTCAACCTTACCGTACAATTCATCTTTGAGTTTTTCTGCACCTTCAATCAGCCCCTTCAATATCTTTAATTCAGTGCCTACCTCCTTTAATATCTGCATTCTCCCTTTATTCAGACCATCTTCTAATCCCCTGTTATATGCCTTGATCTCCAACTTCTTAATTTCCGGATCTGTCCCAGGCGAATAGGCGGATGACATCGGTCCAATGCCATCATCTACGGCTTTCATATGAAATGGTTTTACCCCCGACCTGTCTTTCACATCAGTCTTAAGGATCCGTTTCGACACTAAACTCTCCTCTCTTTGCTGACTCTTCATCCAACCATCTCATCACTTCCCTTACCTCCTATAACTATTTTCCCCTCTTCCTCTAACCTTTTAGCCACTTTTAAAATTGCCTGCTGTGACTTCTCTATCTCGCTGACCCTGACAGGCCCCTTTGCCTCCATATCCTCCTGTAGTCCCTGCGCAGCCCTCTCTGACATATTCTTAAAGAACTTTGCCTTCATTTCATCTCCTGCGCCTTTGAGTGACATCATCAGGTCTTCTTTACTTACCTCTTTCATAATCTCCTGCATACCTCTGTCGTCTATGTTCATAATGTCTTCAAATACAAACATCATCTTACGTATCTTTTCCGCAAGCTCAGGATGGTTTTGTTCAATACTGCTCATAATCGCCGACTCATTACTCCTGTCAAGACTGTTAAGAATTTGCGCAACCACATCCGGTCCGCCTATCTTTTTTTCAACGATATTTCCGCCCATCTGGAGTTCTTTATTAAGAACCTCTTCAATCTCGCGTATGACTCCCGGCGAAACCCCTTCAATGGTTGCAATTCTCAACATCACATCACTTCTGACGGCAGCCGGCAATAAAGCCACTACCTGACTTGCGTGATCAGCATCCAGGTGAGCAAGTATAAGGGCAATGGTCTGAGGATGTTCAGACTTGATAAGGTTTGCAATACCGCGGGGGTCTATCCATTTTAATGATTCAAGGCCCCTGTCTTCAGATGTTATAGCGAGGTTTTCCATTACCTTACCGGCCTTTTCAGAACCCATAGCCTTAGTTAGAACCGAGCGCACGTAGTCCTCACCTCCAAAGATGAAACTGTCCGGAGATGTAGCGATATCATGAAATTCCTTTACCACCGTCTTTACCTTCTCAGGCTCTATCTTGCTTGCCTTGGAAAGATAGCTCCCAATTACACGGATCTCTTTTGCATCAAGATTTTTCATGATCTCAGACGCCACATCCTCACCCAGGGTCAGAAGGAGTATTGCCGCCTTTTCATAACCATTATTCTGATTCTCCGTTATACCCATATTCTCTCCTCATGCAATTAGTCTATGTAGTCCAGCTGTTCACAAGTTATGCCGTATTCACTCACTTTTCACTAATCCATGATTTAATCAGTTTTGCCGTCTGCTGTGGATTTTCCCTGGCAATCTTTAACACCTCATTCCTGGTCCTGGCCTCGGTATCCATTTGACGAGGCGACTGTCTGCCGGCATCTTCAAACTCTCCCGCCCCTGATGATAAGACCCCTCCCAAACCTCCGGGTAAAGAGGCAATCTGCGGGCTGGGCGCAAGTATAGTCTTCATAAGCGGCTTGACAATTATGAGAAATACAAGGGCTGCCACGATTAATGCCACTGCATATTTGATGAATGGCATGACTGAGGCTATCTGAAACTTATCTTCAGTCACAGCTGCCTCTTCTTCAGCGAATGCTGATGACTCAAATAGTATGCTGAGGACTTCAACCTGGTCTCCCCTTTCTTCATTATAGCCAATCGCTTTTTTTACTATCTCCGTATATTTGCCTATCTCTTCAGCTGAACGAGGGACATATTTTCTGGTTTCCTTGCCGTCAGCTCCCTTTTCGACCTCATAATTTCCATCTATGAGTATCGCGGCCGACAACCTTTTTATCGTCCCTGCAGCCTCAACTATATGGCTGACCGTCTTATTAATTTCATAGTTAATAGTCTCCTGTGCCCTTTTATTTTGAGAAGAGGCACCGGACTTTTCACCTGATGCCTGCAAATTCTCGTTTTTGGCTGACGGAAGGTTCGACACTACACCAGGGACACCTGAAGCACTGCCTGAGGATCCGGAAGAATTTTCCTGAACCCTTTGTTCACTCCTGACTGCGACGGTGTCCGGATCATATTTCTCCTCCGTAGTCTCTACCTGTTTGAAGTCAAGTGTGCTGGAAATACGTACAGAGACTTTCCCGGAGCCTACTGCCTTTTCAAGCATGCTCTGTACCCTTTCCTCCATCGTTTTTTCAAGGTTTCTCTGATATTCAATCTGATAAGTGGAAAGATTTGCAGCATACCCGTCATCAGACGGTTTTGATAAAATATTTCCACGTGTGTCAACAACTGATATGTTCTGGGAACTCAGGCCTTCAACACTGCTGGCAACAAGATGTACGATACCATGAACCTGATGCTGGGACAGTGTCCTTCCACCCCTGATCTTCAACACAACAGATGCGCGTGCAGACTCTTTTTTCTCAGAAAAGAGTGCCCTTTCAGGAACAACCAAATGAACCCTGGCCTGCTCTACTTCCGTAAGCTGACTGATGGTCCTGGCCAGCTCTCCCTGCAGCGCCCTCTTATAATTCAGCTTCTGAACAAAGTCCGTCATGCCAATGCTTGTCCTGTCAAATATCTCAAAACCAACACCTCCTCCGGAAGGTATCCCCTCTCCTGCCATAAGCAGTCTGAGTTCATGCACCTTTTCCTGCGGGACCATTACTGCATTTCCATTCTGCAACTCGTACGGAACTTTCATCTCCTTCAATTTCTCTGTAATCATCCCGGCATCTTCAGGAGACAAATTTGCAAACAGCAGGTGATAAACAGGCTGATTGGCCCACAACACAACTGCTATGACAACTGCTATCATAGCTGCAACTCCGGCAACAGCCATTATCTTCTGGCCAATAGGTATCGCTGCTAATTTGCTCTGAAACTCGGATGGATTGATCGCCATAATATTCTATTACCGTCCTCTCTTCTATTTGGTAAAAAAAGGGCTGCATTTACTCCGTAGCAATGGGTACCCAGGCTTTTCAGCTTCAACTACACTTGAGTTCTCATTATTTCTTCATACGCACTCATAAGTTTATTTCTGACCTGCATCATTAAATGAAGTGACAGATTTGCCTTCTCAACAGCTATCATCACCTGATGAATATTCTGATCTTTGCCGATCAATAAATCCTGTACTGCCTGATCAGCCTCTTTCTGCATGGTATTAACCTTGTCTACAGACCCCTTAAGCATCTCAGCAAAAGAATTCCCGTCATCATTTTTTTTTGTAACAGACTTACTTTCCAGTATCGACTGGATATCTGTCCCAATACCTTTTATCCCCATACTATTCATGCTTCACCATACCCCTCTTATTACCTGCCAATTTCAAGTGCTTTCTGGGCCATAGACTTAGCAGAGTTCACTGCAGTAACGTTGGCCTCGTATGCCCTTGATGCTGACATCATGTTCACCATCTCTTCAAGCAAATTAACATTTGGCAGCTGCAAATATCCTTCATCATTGGCGTCAGGATGCTGCGGATCAAAGACCACCTGGAACGGCCTCTTGTCCTCCACTATCTCCTTCACTTCAACCCCGCTTGCATTCTTATCAATAGCATTACCGAGAACTTCAGAAAACACTACATCCTTCCTTCTGTACGGACCACCGTCAGGAGTCTGTGTAGATTGTGCATTTGCAAGATTACTGGCGATAATATTCATCCTTACTCTCTGGGCCTCAAGACCAGATGCACTGATTGAAAGTATATTCCCTATATCCATAACATTGCCCTCCTTAATATTTCTTACACCTTATTTTCTGTAATCTTTAAAAGGCATCAGCTAACGTCCTTCTCTTATAGCATTCGCTATCATTCTGAACTTCGCTGAAATAACCTGTGCCGATGCATTGTATAATATTGAGTTCTGTGCCATGTTGGCCATTTCAAGCTCGACATTCACGCTATTGTTATCATAACCTGAGTTGCTCTCCGGACGATTAGTTATACTTGCTCTGCTGCCGTTTAAACCGGTATTGCCGCTTAGATGCATGGGATTTGTCTTTTTAATATTCTGTACCCCGCCGGTTTTTTGCACAGCCCGGAGTTCATCAATAAAATTAATATCCCTGGCCTTATAGTCAGGTGTATCCTGGTTGGCAATGTTAGACGAGAGGAGTTTATGTCTCTCACTCATCATGTCGAGCGCCTTTGACAGGAATGAAATAGTATTATCAAATATAGACATAGTCATTACCATGAAACACAGAATGCAAACGATATACCATTAGCGGCACTATTAGTTTGGGCTGATTAATCAATGAGTTATACATGATCCCCTGTCTTCCGGCTTCATTATTATTTTTATGTTAAGCATTTATTTGCCTCCCGTACAGGCAATTTCTGCCACATGCGGAACTGTAAAATCGAGACACTGCCTTATGCCTGCTAAAATATGGAATTGCCTGTTTGAACGATTAGAAAATAATTCCTTCCTCCCGATATTCGCTCAACTTGTTCCTGAGGGTACGGACACCTATGTTCAGGAGCTTTGCAGCCTTTGTCCTGTTCCAGTTAACCTCTTCCAGCGTCTTTAAAATGAGGGCCGTTTCCATTTCCCTTACTGACATTCCTGCAGATATGGAAGCTGGAGTAGTCTGGAGATCACTGCGGTCATCAATCATCAAATGACCAGGCTGCAGTGTATCGCCTTCTGCTATAAGGACTGCCCGTTCTATTATATTTTCAAGTTCTCTTATGTTCCCCTTCCAGTCATTATGTATCAATACATCATATGCCTCTGCGGAAATCTTCGTCACCATAACCTTATTCCCGCGTAATCTCTTATCCTGATGTTTCTTTATGAAGTGATTTGCAAGTTCAGGGATATCAACTCTTCTGTCTCTAAGTGGAGGAAGCACCATGGGAAATACATTAAGCCTGTAATATAGGTCTTCCCTGAATCTGCCTTCTTCTACCTCCCTTTTCAGAGATCTGTTTGTCGTGGCTATAACCCGGATGTCAATTAGAACAGGCTCCCTCCCTCCGATTGTATCAACCTGCCTCTCCTGCAGGACCCGCAGCAGTTTCGCCTGAAGCGGGAGGCTCATTTCACCAACCTCATCAAGAAGGATAGTGCCTGTGTTAGCCTGTATAAATCTGCCATTTCGTTTACTAATAGCGCCTGTAAAAGCCCCCTTTTCATGACCGAATAATTCGCTTTCAAGAAGGCCGTCAGGTATTGCCGCACAATTTATCGCAACAAAGGGGCTCTCTGCCCTGTAACTCCTGTTATGAATAAATCTGGCAAGCATCTCCTTACCTGTGCCGCTTTCACCCTCTATCAGCACAGTGACATCACTAAAGGCTATCTCTTCCGCCGTCTTTAATAACCTGAGCATCCCGGGGTCTATTGTTACTATACCTGCCGGATGTCCTTCTGAAGATGCTGATTTATTTTCTGTACGGGCTGACTCAATGCCGCGACTTACTAAATCCTCAAGCGCATCTACAGAGAAAGGTTTCATAATATAGTCAAATGCGCCCAGCTTCATTGCTTCAACAGCATTATCAATAGTACCGTATGCTGTAATCAGCACGACAGGAACATCCGGTGAACGTTTCTTTATCTCCTTCAGCACATGGACTCCATCACCATTTGCCATTCTTACATCAGTGATGACCATATCAAACTTTCCAGATGTGAATTTGCTTATTGCCTCATCTCCGCTGACAGCTATGTCTACGGTATATCCGCATCTTCTGAGTGTTTCGCTCATGGCAAATCGCATCTCATAGTCATCATCCGTAAGAAGAATCTTCCGCCCCATTACTCTCCCCCCTCTGAAGGAACATTTATTATGAAGAAGCTGCCATCGCCTGGTTTGCTATACGCTTTAATTGTCCACTTATGAGCACTGATGATATTGTGTACTATAGTAAGACCCAATCCGGTTCCTTTTTCCTTTGTTGTAAAAAACGGATCGAATATTTTCTCCATGTCTTCAGAGACTATACCGGAGCCGGTATCCTGTACTGATATTTCAATACCATCATCCACACCAGGTAACACTTCGACAGTAAGACTGCCATCATCCGTCATTGCCTGAAGTGAATTCAAAAACAGATTAAGAAATACCTGCCTTAGCAAAGTCTTATCACAGTTTATATGCAGATTATCAGGAAAGACTTTTATTACACTGATATTTTTTTTATTTATCAGATACGATACATCTTCGAAACTGTTGTTAATTATTGTCCCTATATTCTCCTGTTCAAACCTAGGTTTTGGAAACTTAGTAAAATGCAGCAGGTTTGACAGTACTGTATCAATATTCCTGACACCATAGATAATATGGCCTAACAATTCGTATTTATCATGATCTGCAGCCAGCTCTTTCCTCAATAAAGATGAAATGAGTTCTATGCTTCCCAAAGGATTTCTTATATCGTGTACTATTTTTGTCACCATCCATCCCATAGCCTGGAGGCGGACATCCCGTTCATGCGTTTCTTTGTCACATATATCCTGCGATATCTCTGATACAATCGTCTCAAACCTTTTATCTGTCTGTTCAGTTTTTGATAATTTCATTGTCATTAATTTATCATCCTGCCTGTTTGTATCTGAATGCTTTACAGTTAACTACATTGTCAAATCATCTTCCTCAAAGGCAATGTCCTTTAATCTCTCTTCTGAAACCTGTTTAATGAGTTTATTAGTACCGGCAGACAACCTTGAAAACACCTTCTTTGCCTCCTCTGCCTTGCCTATTCTAAGAAGACAATCACCTATCATGAACTCTACTGTATCAACTCCTTCCTTAACACCCGAACCTTTAAGTCCTGCACTGTAAGAGTCCATAGCCTCTTTATACCGCTGCATACTATAGTAGGCATTGCCAAGCAGGATATATCCGTTTGATAATATGTCAAAATCATTTTGTTTTTTCATTCCTCCAATCATATCTATGAGGACTGCGATACTGTCCTCATACTGCTTTCTTTCCTGGAGAATGGTCGCAAGTTTGATATAGACCTCCGGATAACTGTACGGGGCATCTCTCATAACTGAATATAAGTGATTGCTTGCCTTTTCATACTCCTTAACGTTATAAAACCCGTAACCGGCGAGTGCCCTTGCCTCCGTAACCCTGCGGCTTTTTGGATACTCCGATATAAACCGACTCAGGGCAGCAATTGCCTTTCTGTCTTCTCCGGACCTGGAATAAAGATTTCCGGAATTAAACAGCGCCTGCTCTCTTCTGCTGCCATCCCTTTCAATAATAACGTCATATATCATATGGGCATTATTATAAAGATGGAGTTTTTCATGCATTACCGCTATTTCCATAAGGAGTTCTTCATCCTTTACATGCATGAGGTTATTTTTGTAGTACGACTGGTATAGCTTCAGGACACCGACGTTATCTCCCTTGTAAAGCCTCTCTCTGATTTGTGTCCCTATCCTGCTGATGGCGTTATTGAGGGCCTCGGATGCCTCACTGCTCAGTGACTTATCAGGATGCCCGGAAAATTCAGAATAGACTTTTAATGCATGCTGGAATTTTCCGTTCTCTTCCAGGACTCTGGCTGTCTTAAACCGGGCCATGTCAATCATCATATCATTGCCGGACAGAGTTAAAACATCATTATAATATTTAAGGGAATCCTTATTAAATGTATCCGCGGATTTATTGTGAAACTTCAGATCGCCAAGGGCCAGCATACTTGCAAACGCTTCATCGCTGTCAGGGAAATAACTGACGACATCAAGTAATATCTTTTCAGCTACAGGAATATTACGTGCGAGGGCAAAGGTCTCTCCTGCCCTTTTGAGAGCAAATCCGGCATGCTTATCTTCTGGATAGAGATTGTATAATGTTAAAAAACCTGCTCTTGCCTTGATAATTTCACCATTTTGAAATTGGCATTCACTGTAAACACGCAGAATTTCCGGGTTACCTTTCACGTAGGCCGGCCATTTCCTGAGTCCTTCATCAAGATATTTCTTTGATTCTCCAAACTCATTCATTAAGAAAAGAATCTCTCCTGTCAGAAACACCCTTTCCCTCTCCATTTCCTTGTGGTATTTCAATACAAGCAAATTAATGTCTAATAATGCATCGCTATAATTCCCTTTTTTCATATTGGCTTTGGCTAACATGAATTGGCCTGTAACCGCAGTGTCAGTTGATGGGAATTCCTTTATGATGCGGTTGAAACTTCCCTTAGCCTCGGCAATCATATTAAGATCAAGATAGATCTTGCCCTGCTCAAGAAGAACTGATGAGATCTTCCCTCTTTCTCTTAAGGAGTCTGCCCGGATGCCAAACTGATATGACCTTAGCCCGCTCATAAGCATCTTTTCATCTTTGTTGTACTCTTTTAAAGCAAGATAGTGATAAATACTCCCGGAATAAAGAGATGCAACAGATGCCGCTTCACTATTGGGATGATTACTCTTCAATCGCTCAAACCGGCCCAGTGCAATAGAGTAATTTCCTTTTTTAAACTCACTTAATGCTTCCTTAAATTCTTCTTCTCCCGTCCCGGTTACACTCTCAGTCCATGAAACAATTAACTTGTCAGAAACGGGAAAGACAGCGGGTGTCGTATATAGCACAGATGCATATGAATTGCCCGCGCTCACAGCGATAAACAGGATAGCAAGGATAGTACGCATCAGGAATGGTTATACGCAATACGTATGCCAGCAGTACATTGCTTAAAATAATTTATAACTATATGATTTTATGTGTTTTTTATGAAACAGGATATTTGCGCTGCGTCACCGGTTTGTCAATGATTTGACAAATCCCGATAACCTTGACGGGAGGCATCTGGGTGGTGTTGCAGATTTCTATCAGGCATTAATATGGAAATCAAGTTTCTTCTTCTTGAGCTTTTCCACAAGTGTAGTGCGGTTTAAGGAAAGGAGCTGAGCAGCCCTGTTCTTTACACCCTGTGCCTTTTGCAAGGCCTGAAGGATAAGGTTGTTCTCAAACTCCTCAACAACGTCCTTCAGATTGACGCCAGTTTCAGGGAGGGTGATATGCAACGCGCCTTCTTTACTGAATGTATGGGAAATAAATTTGTCAGGGAGATCTTCAGGGCATATTGTCCCTTCTCCCCTGAGTATAACGAGTCTTTCAACAAGGTTCTCAAGCTCACGTATATTACCGGGCCACGGATATGACATCAGTATTTCCATTGCTTCAGGAGTAAATCCTTTTATATTTCTCTTCTTTGACTTATTGAAATAATTTAGAAAGTGATCCATCAGAAGCGGTATATCATCTATACGCTCTCTCAAAGGCGGTACTATTACAGGGATTACATTAAGGCGGTAATAGAGGTCCTCCCTGAATTTTCCTTCGTTAACAGCATCTTCCAGGTCAATATTAGTGGCAGCAATAATCCTTACATCAACCTTAATAGTCCTGATGCCTCCGACACGCTCGAACTCACGCTGCTGCAAAACACGAAGAAGTTTTACCTGAAGGGTGGGGCTCATATCTCCTATCTCATCAAGGAATATAGTTCCTCCGTCTGCAAGCTCAAATCTCCCGACACGTGTGGTGCTGGCTCCGGTAAAAGCGCCCTTTTCATGCCCAAACAACTCGCTCTCGAGCAGAGTTTCCGGTATCGCACCGCAATTTATCGGAATCAGGGGTTTATTCTTGCGCGGACTATTGTAATGTATCGTCCTTGCGACGAGCTCCTTGCCTGTGCCGCTTTCTCCGAGTATCAGAATAGTACTGTCCGTCGCTGCAACCTTTTCTATGAGCGTGCAAACCTTTTGAATACCTTGACTATTTCCTATGAGGTTCTCATAACCGTATCTGATATTAAGATTTTTTTTGAGCTGGCTATTCTCTGCCTGCAGGTCCTGCAATTCCATTACACGTTTTAACAACAGTAAAACTTCAGAACCGTTAAAAGGCTTCATCAGGTAGTCGTAGGCGCCAGCCTTCATCGCATCAACTGCTGTAGACACAGTAGCATATCCGGTAATTACTATACATTGCAGATCAGGGTCTATCTCCTTCAGATTCTTTATGACTTCTATGCCGCTCATATTAGGCATCATAAGGTCTGTAATTACTATATTGTACTTTTCCCTGTTTACTTCTTCTATAGCTGATTTCCCATCTGCTACAACAGTCACATTGTAGTCATTCATGGAAAGGAGGGTAAGCATCGTCTCTCTGATATCAGCATCGTCATCTACCAGGAGGATACGAGGAGATTTCATGACATCATCTTACAAATTATTGACACCAATGTCAACATTTATATAGTTGACATTTTTTTATCTTTTATGCTACATGTGTAGCACATGGAAAACGATAGCATTGTCATTGTAGGACGTAACGTTGGATTCTCTGAAATAAGAAAATCATGGGTAGAGAAGGGTATAGAAGTAACACTTATCAAGGACGCACATGAGGCAAAAAAGAGAATTGGCAAGACACCGTGCAGTCTTGTTGGGCTCGACCCAGATACATTTAATTTATATGTTTCACAGAGCGTCCCTCCTTCCGTCTCTCTAAAGGAATATATTGAAAAAAGACTGCATGACTTTATCAAACGGTTCAAGTCATCAGAAGGGTCCAACCTTTATTATACCCTTCTGCGTGAAATCGAAAAACCACTCATTACAATGGTCCTAAAAGAGACTAATGGAAATCAATTAGAGGCAGCTCACATCCTCGGATTAAACAGGAATACACTCAGAAAAAAGATCAAAGAGTTAAATATATCCCTTGACAAAATCAAATAGAGTCTGTTAACCTGTCTCCTGTTTTTCCACCGGAGGTTCTCAATGACAAAAGCTGAACTTACAGATAAGATTGCTATTGCAGCAGGAATTAGCAGGACAGCGGCAGCAAATGCACTTAATGCAATGCTTGATAATATAACCAGGACCTTACAGAAAGGACAAAAAGTAACATTGCTGGGATTTGGTACATTCTCAGTTCAGCAAAGAAAGGCCCGCACTGGACGGAATCCTAAGACTGGGGAAGAAATAAAGATAGCTGCAAGTAAAATGCCTAAGTTTACGGCTGGCACCGCTCTAAAAAATTCCTTAAAATAGTTATTTTATTGCTCCAGGTCTAAAACTGTGTTGCAATTCATGCAAAGATAACCTTCGCCTTCAACCATTCTGCAGGTCTCTGACAGATACCTTATTTCATATACCATACCGCATTTACTGCACGTAATCTGATGCCTCAAAGAAGAACCAGGATTTTCAAACTCAGCCCCATCTGTCTTATCATTATCTGACACGTCACCCTCCTGCTGCTATTCTCATTGCCCGACACTCATTGCATCCTACACCAGAACCGCACCCTTGCTGCCCGATGTCACCATCCTTGAATACCTCCCCAGCCACCCCTTCTCAATCTTAGGCGCTGGCTGTTTCCAGGATGCCAGGCGTTTCGCAAGTTCATCTTCACTTATCTTTACATCAAGAATCCTTTTATTTATGTCAATACTGATAATGTCCCCGTCTTTGATCAGAGCTATAGGCCCGCCCTCTGCTGCCTCCGGTGACACATGGCCAATACATGCACCGCGTGTTCCGCCGGAAAACCTTCCGTCAGTTATAAGCGCTACTTTATCTCCAAGCCCCATTCCCATGATATTAGCAGTTGGAGCAAGCATCTCCTGCATTCCAGGTCCGCCCTTCGGACCCTCATAGCGAATGACGACGACATGTCCCTGCTTAACTTTTCCCGAAAGGATGCCTGCACAAGCCTCTTCCTGGGAATCAAAGACGATTGCAGGCCCTTCATGCGTTAACATGACCGGGGCCACTCCAGCTGTCTTAACAACTGCCCCTTCAGTTGCAAGGTTGCCAAACAGTATGGCAAGCCCCCCGTCTTTGCTGTATGCATTCTCAACCGGTCTTATGACCTCCGGGTCTTTAGATACAGCATCCGCAATATTTTCGCCAATCGTCTTAAGGGTTACGCTCTTCTGTCCGGGGTCGATGGCGCCTTTTATCCTGCTCAACTCCTTTAGTATTGCGCTCACTCCACCGGCATTATGAACATCCTCAATATGCCATTGTGATGAAGGACTCACTCTGCATATGTTTGGTATACGGGCAGAGAGATCATTTATCCTTCCAAGGTCATAATTAATGCCGGCCTCCCAGGCTATTGCAAGGGTATGCAGAATAGTGTTGGTAGAGCCTCCCATTGCAAGATCCAATGCAAATGCATTATCTATTGCCCCCTTAGTGACAATATCCCTTGGTTTAAGGTCAGCCTTTACAAGAGCCAATATCTGTCCTGCGGCCCTTCGTATAAGCCCCTCCCTTTCTCCTGATGTAGCCAGTGCAGTCCCATTGCCAGGAAGGGCAATACCGAGTGCCTCCATTAGACAGTTCATCGAGTTTGCCGTAAAAAGTCCCGAACATGAGCCGCATGTTGGACAACCATGGTCTTCTATGTCCTTTAACTCTGTCTCAGTTATCCTGCCTGCCCTGAACTCACCAACACCTTCAAAAACAGAGATAAGATCAACTACCTTTCCAGTGGAAGTCCTGCCGGCGGCCATAGCGCCTCCGCTTACAAATATCGTGGGGATATTAACCCTCATTGCCCCCATTATCATTCCCGGGACTATCTTGTCACAGTTTGGAATGCAAACCAGTCCATCCAGCATGTGAGCCTGTGCCATAGTCTCAACTGAATCAGCGATAAGCTCCCTGCTGGGTAGAGAATAGAGCATCCCCTTATGACCCATCGCAATCCCGTCATCTACACCTATGGTATTAAACTCAAACGGCACGCCTCCTGCCTTTCGTATCTCCTCTTTCACTATTCTGCCAAATTCCTGAAGATGGACATGACCGGGTATAATATCAATATATGAATTGACAACACCTATGAACGGTTTATCAAAATCCTCATCCCTGAGACCGCAGGCCTTTAAAAGGCTCCTGTGAGGTGCCCTTTCGAAGCCCTTCTTAATAGTATCACTCCGCATAATCCCTCTTTTCTTTTATGTTGTTTTTTTGACATTATAACACTGTACCAGCCATCCGGTAAAGACCAAATTCCAGAAAAGAACCCTCCATAAATATATCTCCCTTCACCGGGAATATCTCACAGAGTTTGACACAGTATAATCCATGGGGATAAGATAAAACTATACAAACTTGGACATCGCGGCAGGGCATGAACATGGAAGAAATGATTGAGTGGCTTATCAACGCAGAAATGAGGACTTACTCGGTATACAATAAGGCCGCAGACTATTTTCAAGCGGATAAAGTCTTCTGCAGATTCATAAGACAGCTTGCTGATGATGAGAAACTTCACCATACCATAATAATGCAGGCATATGAACAGATAAAGGGGCAGGAGAATCTGCCTTCACTGATTGCATTTATAAGTGTCGATACCAGGAAAGATTTTGATGACTGCCTTTCAAACATAGTAAAGGGAATAGATAATGGAACTCTGACAAAAAGCAGCCTTATAGATATCATAATAACCCTGGAATTCTGTGAATGGAATGACGGCTTTGTGTATATATTAACATCACTGAAAAATAATTACCCAGAGTTCAGGACTGCGGCCATTGATATAAACAAGCACAGGATGGTTATAAAACGATATCTTGACTCGCACAGGGATTCAAGAAAGTATCTTGAAAGGATTACGAACCTCCATAACATATGGGATGAAAAGATCCTGATAGTTGACGATGAACAAATGATAGTTAACGTAATGGAAGCGCTTCTGTCAACTGAAGGCATAATCGAGACAGCGTCGAATGGCAGCGAGGCATTAGAGAAGCTGAGAGGACAATATTATGCAGCAATCATAAGCGACATTAATATGCCCGTCATGGACGGGGTAGATTTCTATAAGAAGGCAGTTGAACTTTATCCATCCATCAATAAGAGGTTTTTGTTTTTTTCAGGCAGAATAGATGAAGAACAAGCTGAATTCTTCAAGAAAAACAATCTGCAGTATTTGCTTAAACCATCACACCTGAAAGACATAAGGAGTAAAGTGATAGGAATATTATCATCTGCCTGAAAAATCCGCTACACCTTAACATTCAGTACAGGTATTCCGACCTTCTGCCTCTTATTTTCCCCTTTGAACAACTCCCCTTTCCTGACTGGCACATCCCCCCTCTCCCCTTCATGCTGTGCCTGCGCCCTTGCCGGGAGGCTCGATGCGTGCTGGACTGTATGCTTTCCAAACCGGCATGAAAGCTCATCAACAGCACTGTATATCCTGCCCATCTTCTCTATCCCAGGCACATCATCAAAAAGGGTGTACTGTACACTGCTGACAGGAATAAGACCGGCTAAAATAACACCTGTTGACCTGTATTGGGTCCCTTTCCTGTATACATCCCTGAAACCCTTCCTGAGCAGAACGGTAAGCTCTGCCGGAAAAGAGGTGGGGCGACTTAGTTTCAGTTCAACCCCTCTGTCCCTGAAGTCCTGCATCCTCAAAAACAGGATTAACCTCGTAGCAGCAAGGTTATGACGTCTTGCCTTGATGCAGGCATTCTCAAGGTTCTTGGACAACTGGGCAAAGATAAATGTCTCATCCACTGACGGAGGGGTAAAGGTCTTCGTCTTGCTGATCGATTTATAACTGCTCTTTGACTCCCGTATAACCGGATAGATACTCCTGCCATTTAACTCATTCCATATTTCCTGATAAGGTTTGGATAGGTATGCCTTTATAAACTCTTCCCTGCATCCTGCAAATTCAAGGGCTGTTATTATATTAAACTTCCTGAGAAACTCAGAGGTATTTGGCCCTATACCCCACACCTTTCCCACAGGCAGATTTGAAAGATACCGGTGAATATCTCTGCCGGGAATTACTGTGAGGCCGCCTGGTTTTTGATACTTTGAAGCGACCTTGGCAAGCACCTTGGTAAGGCTTACACCAACAGAGACACTTATCCCCAGCTCCTTTACCACCGTCTCCTGTACACGCATGGCAATATTTGAATAAGGGCCGTGAAAACTCCTCCTGAGGCCGGTAAGGTCTACAAATGCCTCATCAATGGAGTACTCCTCCACATCAGGTGAAAAACGCCGGAGTATCTCAAACATCCTTATGGAGAAGAGGCTGTAAGTCTCATAATCAGATGGGAGGAGTACAACATCGGGACAAACCTTCCTGGCCTCAAATAAACGCATCCCGCGTTCCACCCCCATGGCCTTAGCCTCATAACTTGCCGCAGCAACTATACCCCGCTCCTTTCCTGTTATGACAGGCCTGCCTCTGAGCTCAGGATGTATTGCCTGCTCACATGACGCAAAAAACGCATCCGCATCCATATGCATTATGGCCCGGGGCCATGAGTGGATTGTAATCATAGTATAGCATACAAAGTTGACGCTCAAAAATGCCCAGGTGCATAGTCCTGACACCGCACGACCCATTGCATTTACTACGTAGCAATGGGTACCCCGCGTTTTTCAGCGTCAACTACTTATACTTCCTTACTACTGCCGTTACTACACCAGCAATCTTCAGTTCACTCCTGGGTCTTATCGTCTTATACTTTGGATTTGCAGGAACCAGCGCAGTCATATCCCCGCGCTTTCGCAGGTACTTCATGGTCCACTCCCCGTCTACCTCAGCAATCACGATATCACCGCTCTTTGGGACCTGTGACCTGTCTACTATAACCATGTCACCCGGAAGTATGCCAGCCTCGATCATTGAATCACCGGAGACCTTAAGCAAAAAAGTCGCCTCTCTGTTCTCAACAAGGAGGTCATCAAAAGAGAGTGTGTCCGCCAACTCCTCCTCAGCCGCACTTGGAAACCCGGCCTCTACAGTCCCAAGGGCCCTGATGCCTGACACCAATGAGCGTGGTATAAGCCTCCCTGTATGATCCCTTTCCACTACCCCCATATCTTCAAGCCTGTTTACGAATTTGAACACAGCATTCTTTGACCTTAGTCCAAGCAGCTCCCCTATCTCAGAAAAACTCGGCATACGCCCCTGTTCTTTATAAAACCGGGCTATGGCATCTACCCTGGATTTCAACATGGCTTCTCTCATAAAGGGGGTCAGGTCTTGCACTTGAAACCAATTATAGGTGAACATTCGTTCACTGTCAAGAGCAGATCTTCATTTATTGCAAATGACCGCTCCATTAAAGTAATATGTCAGCATGGAAATTAACCACCGCCTGCGTGAAGTGGCACTCCTGTTTCTCAAGCTTGGCATCACCGCATTCGGCGGTCCTGCGGCTCATATAGCCATGATGCGGGACGAGGTAGTAAAACGCCGTAAGTGGGTGGATGATCAGCACTTTCTTGACATGCTCGGAGCTACCAATCTTATACCGGGTCCCAATTCAACTGAAATGACTATCCACCTCGGCCTTCACCGGGCGGGATGGAAAGGACTCATTGCAGGCGGTGCATGTTTTATACTGCCTGCAATGCTTATTGTCATGGCAATCGCCTGGGGGTATGCACATTTTGGCACATCTCCTGAGGTGTCATGGCTCCTTTACGGGGTTAAACCAGTGGTCATAGCAATAATAGTGCAGGCACTCCTGGGATTAGGACAGAAGGCAGTTAAGGGGTTCTTAACGGCTATTATTGGTCTGGCCGTGCTTATACTCTACTTTCTTGGTGTTAACGAGATACTCCTCCTCTTTGCCGGCGGGTTTGCTGCATTAGTTGCAGCAAATCTGACCGGGCTCGGCAAGAACAGTCTCTTCGGAGCAGCTGCACCGATAGGCGGACTATCGCTCCCTGCGGCATTAACTGCTGTTACTCCTGTCAAGATGTCACACCTGTTTCTGATATTCCTCAAGATAGGCTCTGTCTTATATGGAAGCGGTTATGTACTTCTCGCCTTTCTGCGCGCAGACTTTGTAGTCCGTCTGGGCTGGCTCACTGACCAGCAGTTGATAGACGCCATAGCC
This sequence comes from uncultured Nitrospiraceae bacterium, assembly GCA_964611625.1. Taxonomy (GTDB): domain Bacteria; phylum Nitrospirota; class 9FT-COMBO-42-15; order HDB-SIOI813; family HDB-SIOI813; genus RBG-16-43-11. The sequence continues at coordinate 160,807 of CAZTAM010000002.1, forward strand.
ATCGGCCAGGTAACGCCGGGCCCGGTGTTTACTACAGCTACATTCATAGGTTATATCCTTGGAGGATTTCCTGGGGCAATACTCGCCACCATCGGTATCTTTCTGCCATCGTTTATCTTTGTCGCCATAAGTAATCCACTCATCCCCAGGCTTAGACAATCTGCCAGCATAAGTTCGTTCCTCGACGGAGTAAACATCTCATCCCTCGGCCTTATGGCAGCAGTTACAATTCAACTGAGCCATACCTCTCTTATTGACCCTCTTACTATAATAATTGCCGTTATCTCCGCCATCCTGCTATTTTACTTAAGAATCAATTCAACATGGCTCATAGCCGGAGGTGCTGCGGCCGGACTCATAAGAAGCTTCCTGACATAAACCCTCATTATATTCTGCAGCAGCCTATTCAACTTTTTTCGGATTCGTCGGATTGACAGCAGTTTGTTCAACTGATATCATTACGTCATACTTTCATAATTTCTAAAATACAGAAAGACTATAAAGGCTCGAACATGGAAAAAGAGATATACGAGATGCATGCCAGTATTTGCCAGATCATGGCAAATGCCAAGAGGCTCGAGATTATCAGCATCCTTGGCAACAGGGAATTAACAGTTACCGGACTTGCTGAAAAGATGGATATCAGAATGGCAAACCTCTCCCAGCACCTGTCAATAATGAAGGCAAAGGGAATTCTAAAATCCCGCAGGGAAGGTGTCAGCATTTATTATCGCATAGCAAATCCAAAAGTAGTACAGGCCTGTAAATTGATGCGAGAGGTTATGATGGAGCAGATCAAAGAAAAGGGACGGCTTTCTATGTCCGGCTAATCTATTGACACAACCGTGTCATATTGTTATTTTATATCTGTGCTGTTCTCTCTCATGCATATAATCCATCTAATCACCGTCATAATCTGGATTGGCGGACTCAGCTTCATAACTATCATTGTCATCCCAATGCTTATCAAGTGGGATGACCCTCTTCAAAAGGTACTCACATTTCAAAGGATTGAACACAAGTTTGCCCCTGTCGCAAGGATTTATAATATCATCACTGGTGCAACAGGTTTCGTTATGGTCTATCTTACTGGCTGGCACAAAATATATTTTACGTCAAAGGGTCTGCCGCTGCTTATCATGACTCTTATCTGGCTGGTCTGGTTTGTAATGCTCTTCGGTCTTGAACCACTTATCGTAAAGAAGATGCTCGACAGGATGGCAAAAAGCGGCGTAAAGATGGAGATTGAGGCAGTCTTTTCAAGGATGAACAAGATGCACTGGGTCCTGCTCACACTGTCACTTTTCGCATCCCTGGCAGGAATTATGTTTGCACATGGATATGTATAATGAACAGATATATCGCGGCGCTGCTCACAGCCGGAATACTCATGACAGCAATCACCGGATGCAAAGAAGAAGCCGCCCGGCATGCACCATATGTCACTTCCGGTCTTAAAACCATAGCAACCGGACTTGATTTTCCCCTTTACCTCACAACAGCACCTGGTGATAATAACCGGCTTTTTATCGTTGAAAAAGGCGGGCTCATCCGTATAATAAAGAATGGGGCAATGCTGGAAACTCCATTCCTGGACATCCGTAAACTTGTCTCAGACCGCAGTGAACAGGGTCTGCTCGGGCTGGCGTTTGATCCGGGATATGCCGCCAATGGCCGTTTCTATGTGAGTTACACGGATACTGCCGGCAATTCAAAAATAGTCCGTTATCTTGTCTCCGCCAATCCGGATGCAGCGCAGACCGCTCCAGACCGGATTCTGTTAACAATTGACCAGCCATATGCAAATCATAACGGAGGGAACATCACCTTCGGACCTGATGGTTACCTCTATATAGGAATGGGAGACGGCGGCGCTGGAAATGACCCTGCCGGCAATGGACAGGACAAGACAGACTTACTGGGATCTCTGCTTAGAATTGATGTTAGCCCACAGGGCGATTACTCAATTCCCGGCGACAACCCATTCATTAATCAGCCGTCAGTAAGACCTGAACTATGGGATTTTGGACTAAGGAATCCCTGGAGGTTTAGCTTTGACCGCAAGACAGGGGATCTCTATATAGCCGACGTTGGGCAGAATGCCCGTGAAGAAATCAATATTGCCCCGGCTGCCCATGGAGGCGGTAAGGGATTAAACTATGGCTGGAACATCATGGAAGGAACTATTTGCACGCCAGGCGTTAATCCCAACTGCAGCAAGTCCGGACTGACACTCCCTGTACTTGATTATGATCACAGCGGAGGCGCATGTTCAGTCACAGGAGGATATGTATATCGGGGTTCAGCCGTCCCTGAGATTCAGGGAACATATTTCTATGCGGACTACTGTGCAGGCTGGGTAAAGAGCTTCGTATACAGCAATGGAAAATCTACTGATCACAAGGATTGGATATCTCTCAGGCCAGGCGGCAACATCACCTCCTTTGGAGAAGACGGACAGGGTGAACTCTATATACTGACTTCTCAGGGAGGTGTCTTTCGCATCGTTTCCGCCGTTCTTTCTCCGTAAGGAAGTAAATGTCTGAAATAGATTCGAAGGATGCGGTCTACCAGGAAAGCCTTTCACCACAGGAAGAAAGATTTGAGTGGTGGAGACAGACAATAGGACTTTTTGCCGGACCGCTGTTCTTTATATTAATATATATTCTTCCTGCACCTTCTCTCTCAGTCCAGGGACACATGCTCGCCGCGATACTCGGTCTCGTCATTACCTGGTGGGTGTCAGAGGCCATTCCCATCCCGGTTACAGCACTCGCAGGTGCTTCGTTGTGCGTCGTCATGAAAGTTGCGCCGGCAAAGACGGTTCTGGCACCGTTTGCAGACCCGATAGTCTTCCTCTTCATCGGGAGTTTTATAATTGCAAAGGCCATGACGCTGCACAAGCTGGATCGAAGATTTGCCATGTACATTTTCTCAATTAAGGCCATCGGCAGCAGTCCATCCATAATGTTAGTTGCATGCGGTGGTATAGCGGCGCTTATCTCCATGTGGATAAGCAACACGGCATCCACCGCAATTATGCTACCTATATGCATTGGGATAATCAGCACAATGGAAAAGCGTTTACCATCTATTTCCGTTAAATACAGGACAGGAATGATGCTGATGATTGCCTACGGGGCATCTGTTGGAGGAATAGGTACCCCGGTCGGATCACCGCCTAATCTTATCGCTATCGGCATGATAGAATCACTCACCAACTACCGCATTACATTTTTCCAGTGGATGGCCCTCGGCATACCAATGGTAATTGTAATGTTTATAGTCCTCTCCCTGCTGCTGATGTACCTTCATACTCCACAGTCGATGGCAAAATCCGACACCGGATTCATCAACGATTCAGATGATGAAGGAAGAAGATGGACCAGAGGTGAAGTCTATACGCTGATCTCCTTTGGTACAGCCGTTTTCTTGTGGGTATTTCCGGGGGTCATTGCGATAGTATCAGGAGTTGAGTCAGGGCTTTATAAGTCGCTTAAAGATATACTTGACGAAGGAATCGTGGCGCTTGGCGCTGCTTCTTTACTGTTTATCCTCCCGGTAAGCTGGAAAAAGAAGACGTTTGCCATATCATGGGATCATGCAGTGAAAATAGACTGGGGTACCATACTGTTGTTTGGCGGAGGGCTGAGCCTCGGTAAACTCATGTTTGACACAGGACTCGCACATGTAATTGGAACAAGACTGACGGATATATCCGGAGTGAGCGGCCTGTGGAGCATAACAGCCTTATCAATAATTACAGGGATAATTGCAAGTGAAACCACATCCAATACTGCCTCAGCAAGCATGGTGATACCTGTAATGATCGCAGTATCACAGGCCGCCGGCGTGTCCCCTCTTCCGCCGGCCCTCGGGGCCTGTCTTGGCGCCAGCTTCGGCTTTATGCTTCCAGTATCCACACCGCCAAATGCGATAGTGTATGGATCCGGCATGGTGCCGATACTCTCAATGCTAAAGGCAGGAATAATCTTCGACGTGCTTGGTTTTATCACAATATGGACCGGACTGCGTATACTATGCCCGCTGCTCGGATTTATTTAATATGTTCAGGAAACAGTCAGTGAAAAGATCTTCCAAAATAGTCCTGATCATGGCTGTCTTGCTTATCATTGCCAGTATCGGCATATATTCTCTTGCACCGCATCCGCCTCATGTCCCGGACAAGATAAATGATGTCCGGGAGGTCAATGCATTTTTTGAACGGCTCGTTAAATCGGGTAATCCACCTGGACTGACGGCAGCAGTGGTGAAAGATGGTCAACTTGTTTATAACAGAGCCTTTGGCTACGCTGATGGACCTCGCCGCATAAAGGCGGCACCTGAGACCGTCTATCACTGGTGGTCTATAACCAAGATCCCGACGGCCGCTGCAATCCTTCAACTGCGGGAACAGGGTAGACTGGACTTAGATGACCCGGTAAAGAGGCATCTGCCCTGGTTTAATGTAATCTATCCTTCGGACAGCAGTCCTGATATCACTATCCGCCACCTGCTTCAGCACAGTTCAGGCCTTGCTGATACCATGCCATACATGATCGCCTGGGTGCATGATGATGATTCAACAAGAGACCAGACCAGGCTTGTTCAGACCCATTTGCCTGAATTCAATAAATTATTATTCATTCCGGGAACAGATGTTTCATACAGCAATTTAAATTATATGGTTCTCGGTGCAGTAATAGAATCTGCCTCCGGTCAGACATACGAGAAATATATTATGATGCATATATTAAAGCCATTGGACATGTCGCAGACAGGCTTTGTATATACATCTTCAATGGCAGGAAATGAGGCTCTCGGCACTCTTCCAGTCATTCATTATTATACACTCTTGATTCCTATGTTTATCAATTCAAAAAAGTTCATCAGTGAACGGATAGGACGGTTAATCTGGTTTAAGAGGATCTATATTGATGCAACTCCCTCAACTGGACTTCTTGGTCCGGCACATGATGTCGCCCGCTTCATGATGATGATCCTCAATGGCGGTGAGTTAGAGGATAAAGTTATTTTGTCTCCGCAATCTGTTTCTCTGCTGATGGAAACGAAACCTATAAGAAATCACGGACTCGGATGGTTTGTCGGTGAAGCAGGCGGAAATCGTTATCTTGAGCATGCAGGAGGCGGTCCAGGTTTTGCAACGATTATGCGTGTCTATCCTGATAAACGGCTCGGCATAGCCGTTCTGGCAAATGGTACTGACCTGGATCGGTCAGGTATAGCCGGAATGCTGGCAAAATTCAACTGGGGAAATATCCAGTAAGGCAATATCTGATTGTAGTACTTCCATTAATTATATAAAAACTATCTCCTTTGTGGCGTCAATTACAACAAATATCTTTATTGTGTTACTATCCGGGTCTACCGGGAAACAATAAAACCCGGTCCTGTCCCGTGAAAATCCAGTTGTATAACCAATAATAGTCTCACCATCCTTAAATTTAATCTTTATCTTTTTCCCGAGGCCTGCCCTCTCAATATCCATCTTTTCACGATAATTTTTATTCCCTTCATAGCTTTTGACAAAAAAGATTCCCTTAAGCTTCGTAACATCCACTTCCATGAACTTTCTGGTATCCTTTTCTTCCATGTGGAATATATTTTTATTTGGCAGGAAATCACTTGTGAAACCCTTTACAACTTTTTTATTCAGATATTGAATAACTATCTTATTTTGCATAAACGTCCTCCTGATTTAAAAAAATACCTGTTGCTGCCAAAGAGACGTCCCCGGGAGCAGCGCAGAAAGATATCTTTGATCAAACTTAAAGAATTTGCTTTAGCCGAAACTTAGACAAACATAACCTCAGATGTATCCCGGGGTAGCCGGTACCACTTCATGCCATAATATTCGGGACCGCAATTTTCATAATGTTATTTTGTGTTAACTTTAATGTCAATACTTTTTTAGTCTGGATTTCCCCAACATCGTCCTCCTCAAAATAATTCTCTCCGAATTGGGTAGAGACAAATGCCGGGACTTCACAGAGGGGCAATGCCCCTTGCTCATGAAAGCTGGGTATCAGTGTGCTGTACAACATGGCGCAAATTATATTGTTATAGATATATTCATGGAAAGTCAGGACTTCTACTTAAAAACGGGGTTTATTCAAATTGGGGATAAATACGACGATCCAAACTTCAATTTTAATGGGCCTTCAGTAACTATGGCTTTAGATTGCATAACCGCTCAGAAGGAGTGGCCTTATACTCATCCTCGCCTATACCGATATTTTACAACACCTGATAATAGGATCGAACATCCTGAGTTATTTCACCACTCCTAAATCCTGTTTTCCTTTTCCCCAGTAAGACCTTTATTCTCAAGGGTGACTTCAACATTTTGGCCATAGCGGGAATCATCCGGCTTAGTCTAACTCTACTTAGTCCTTTCCGATAAGTCTTAAGAATCTTGCAACAGAAAGAACCGATATACCTGATCCTGACAAAAACTCTGTAACCTCCATATCCATCTTCACATCATCGTCCCTGCTAACAAGATGTTTTGCTTTACCTTTTATCGCTGTTTCTATAATAAGATTATCATCCATGTCCCGGCAGATATTGATGTCACCGGAAACCAGGACATGATCTGACCGCTCCTCTATCAGTATTAAGAGTTCCCTTATGTCAGTTTCAGTAACGCCATATTTATTTTTTATCCTCGGATGACTAAGGACATCCGCTATCTCTTCCAGTATCGGTTCTGAGATGATGACTTCTATGAGTCCTTCTTCAAAGGCCTTTCTTAGTTTGGCAGGATAACCGTGTGGATTCAGCAGGGATGATACCCAGACATTGGTATCAATAACAGCCCTAACGGCCACGCTTACCTTCCCTGACTTCATTAATCGCCTGGGATATATCGGCTTCTATCTCCTCAGAAGGATATTGAGCAGACTTTTTATGTATCTTATTAATAAGGCGGTTAAACCCTTTTCCCCATTCCCCTTTGGGAATAACCCTTAGCTCAACATGTTCGTGTTCCTTTATATCCACTTTATGGAGGGGTTTAAAGACACCGTTTTCAAAGATAGCCTCTATCGTCTTGGACATATTCAATCACCTCCTTAAGCGTAAGAATAAAAGAATAAGTATTTTAAGTCAAGACAAAGGGGCAGATGAGGTTAGGTATTGCGGATATACCTGAGGTTGTGGGCTACCTTATCAAGGTGATTCCTCAGGGAGGTCGTAGCCCCATTAAAAAGGAAATTCCTGAAGCCGAGGAGGAGGATTGAACTCCCAACCTACGCATTACGAATGCGTTGCTCTACCATTGAGCTACCTCGGCATTTTTTTTATGACAGTAGAAAGGATCAGGCTGGCATCCTTGCTTCGGGACTCAGCCATACTGACGACGTCTTGATGCTTCAATGCAGATGTGCCGATTCCTGCGGCATGATTCGTAATCAGGGATATGGCAAGCACTTTCATTCCAAGATTTCGTGACATTATAACCTCAGGCACGGTGGACATGCAAACTGCATCAGCTCCAATTGCACGGAGCATGCGTATCTCTGCCGGTGTCTCGTATGAGGGACCGCACACTGCCGCCAGGATGCCGGAGTGCAGCATAACGCCGGGTTGTTTTCCCGAGGGTAACAGCATGCTGATGAACTCCCTGTCATACGCCTCTGTCATGTCTACGAAGTTTGCCTTTGACCGCCCCTCTCCTCTCAGCGGATTTACTCCCATCAGATTAATGTGATCTGTCACCAACATAAAATCACCGGGCATTATATCTGATCTGATTCCCCCGGCGGCATTTGTAATAATAACCTGCCTTATACCTAACGCAGATAGAACCCTGACATTAAAGGTAACCTCCTCCATGCTGTATCCCTCATAATAATGTACGCGTCCCTGAAGGAGTATAACCTCTTTGCCATCATGATAACCATGAATCAATTTGCCTTTATGCCCGCCGACTGCGGGAATCGGGAAACCAGTAATATCCTTATAGTCAATTTCGGTTGCCTCGTCCAGAAGATTTTCAAGATCCCATCCCGATCCAGTGATTATTCCTGTAGAAACTGCGGGGTTTTTCAGCTTAGACTTAATATAGTTTGCGGCATCCTGTACCAGTTTCATCATTCAAACCTGTTCCTGCAATTATCCCAACCCTCATTAACCGGCTTCTCTGTTGACTAATTGCCTTCTTCTACTGATTGTTCTGGCTTAATTATCCCTTTACTTGTAATGACCCTGTCCCTGACAACCTCACCCCTCCTTCCGAGAGGACCAACAGTTTTACCATTTACATCTAAATCTATACCGCCGGCATTCCCTGCAGTAATGATCATTTGACTTTCTCCGTTCCACATTACGCCTTCTCCAGGCTTCAGCAGTGCTTCTTTTGTCTCTTTATCATCAATCCTGACCTTTATCCATGTCAACTCACGAGCATATATTTTCAGCACCAAAGGTTCTGCACTTGCCTGTTCAACCTGCTGCTTAACCTCGCTGCTTTCCACAGGGACTTCAGTTTTCTCCTCTAACTCCCTGAATTCCTGAAATTCCTTTAATTCCTTTAATTCCTTTACTTCATTTAACTCATTTAACTCCTTAGAATTCCGAATTGTCTCATTATCCCTTCCACCCGAAAACAGTATTAACAACAGTACAACAAGGATAACACCAACGGCTGCAGGTAAGATGACCCTCGCCTTCCCAGGCTTATTAACAGTATTTTGTACAGCCTTTTTTTCCTGGTTCTGGGTATGTGCAGCGGGGGGTTGTTCCGCCCTCGGAGTCTCCCTGATCCTCCTGCTGATCTCCTCTTCACTTATGCCTACACACTTTGCATAAGATCGAATAAACCCCTGATAGAATGTTTCCCCGGGTAGTTTATCGAAGTCATCCAGATCTATAGCCTCGAGATACCGAAGATTTATCTTCGTAATTCCTGCTACATCTTCGAGACTATATCCGCATGTCTCTCTAACACGTTTTAGAAATTCGCCTATTGTCTCCATGTCATTACTTATTCAGCATCTCAATATACTTCATGGCCTCGGCAGCTGCCTTACTATTAGGTGTTAATGAAACAACCTTCTTAAATGCATCCAGTGATTCTTTTTTATTATTATCCTTGAAATATGCCAGACCAAGGTTAAAGTAGGCATCTACATTATTTTGTTCCAGTTTCTTAACCTCTTCGTATGCATCTATGGCATCTTTCGTCATATCCTGCTTCATGTATGTTTGACCAAGCCAGAAATGAAAAACCGCTATTTCCGGCTGGATCTTTATTGCCTCCTTAAACTCTGTCTGGGCTGACTGATAATCATTCATATTAAAGTAAGCAATTCCAAGATTATATCTCGCAATTTGAGGAGTGGTGTACTGTACATCGTTCAGCGCTTTCTTGTATTCTTTCGCAGCTTCATCCCAGACTTCCATCTTTCCGTACACAGCGCCGAGAGCATTATGGGCATCTCCATACATTGGATCAATAACAAGTGCATTACTGTAAGCCTTGATGGCATCGTTATACTTACTCATCCTGAAATAGACATGTCCAAGCGCATAATGGTAAGTTTTCTCATTAGGACGGAACTCTGCCGCCTTGGTGAACTCCATTAAGGCCATCTGCAGATTATTTTCGTTCAGATAGGCAATCCCAAGCATATGATGGGCATCTGCCTCTCTTTCGCTTTTTATGCTGCTCTTTGTGAGTCCGCATCCGGATACAAGTAACAGCAGGACAGATATGCAGGCTAATATCGCCTTTTTTCGTTTCATCTGTTAAATATCTCCCCGGCATCTTCGAAATGAGTTAGCCGTTTAAATTCCCTGTATCTGCTGAGTATCTCTTTATAATCAAGCTCTCTGATTCTGTTAAGACTGAAATCCTCTACTACAAACGATGCCATTACACTTCCGAATATGACTGCCTGCCTTAAATTCCCCTCGTTGAAGTTACGAGTACTTGCAAGAAAACCAAGAAATCCGCCTGCAAAACTGTCTCCTGCACCGGTAGGATCAAAAACATTCTCTAATGGATAGGCAGGCGCTGCAAAGACATTCTTCGAGTTAAACATTAGCGCCCCATACTCTCCCCGTTTCACAATTACATGTTTAGGACCATACGACATAATAATACCTGCAGCCTTGACAAGGTTGGCCTCCATTGCAAGCTGCCTTGCCTCACCGTCATTGATTATCAGGATATCAACATTCTTCAGCGTATTTAACAAAGCATCTCTCTTGCCTGAGATCCAGAAATTCATTGTGTCACAGGCTATTATGCCAGGAGAATTGACCTGCCTCAGTACATCACTCTGCAGTTCAGGGTCTATATTAGCAAGGAATACGACTTCAGAATCACGATATGACTCCGGAATCGTTGGCCTGAATGATTCAAAGACATTCAGGTGCGTCTCGAGCGTGTTGGCCTCATTAAGCTGATAACCATACTCCCCTTTCCACCTGAAGGTCTTTCCGGATTGTCTTTCAAGTCCATCTGTATTTACACCGCGGCTCTTAAGGAAGTTAATATGCTGATCCGGGAAGTCATCACCCACAACAGCAACAAGGTTTACAGATGTAAAATAGCTTGCTGCTGTGGAAAAATAGGTAGCAGAGCCGCCCAGTATCTCTTCCCTCTCGCCGAATGGCGTCTTAACACTGTCAAAAGCAACTGATCCAACAACAAGTAAACTCATACTTTCCCCCCTTACTCTCTACTTTATATATTTCCCGATAATTAATTCCAATCTCTCCCTGATCTGAGATGGAATACCGTCACTTGATGTTATAATTCCACCTTTGAGTGCATTATGACACCCGCAAGCTGAATCTGTTGATACCGTACTGAGCGCCTCTTTAATTATCTTCTTTGATGTATCCACATTCTTATTCAATATCGCTATTATTGCATCTGTTGTAACGGCTTCCTCCTCCTGATGCCAGCAGTCATAGTCAGTAACAAGGGCAATAGTGGAGTAGCATAACTCTGCTTCTCTTGCAAGCTTGGCCTCCGTTACATTAGTCATCCCTATAATATCTACTCCCCAGTTTTTATATATATATGACTCACCCCGGGAAGAAAACTGCGGACCTTCTATGCAAATGTATACGCCGCCATTGTGGACCTTTGCCCCGATCTTAACAGCAGACTTATAAAGCGTCCCGGCAAGGTCACTGCAGACAGGATCTGCAAGTGAAACATGGGCAACAATCCCATCTCCAAAAAATGTACTGATACGTTTTTTTGTATTGTCATAAAACTGATCAGGGATGACTATTTCTCCGGGGTGTATGTCCTCTTTCATACTGCCGACCGCGCTTACGGAAATTATCCTGCTTACACCAAGCTTCTTCATCCCGTAGATGTTTGCCCTGAAGTTAATGTCTGACGGCTGAATAGCATGTCCTCTCCTGTGCCTGGACAAGAATGCCACACTGCGTCCCATAAGTTTTCCAACAATAAAATTATCTGATGGATCTCCAAATGGAGTATCTACTTTGACCTCTTCAATCCCTTCAAGTCCTTCCATTTGATAAAGCCCGCTTCCGCCTATTACACCAATCTCAGCTACCTGCATTTACTACCTCCTCTGGCTTCTTTTCATCATTCTCTCTAATTTCAAACTCACGAATCTCCTTCTTTGGCACAATAACTGCGACAGAGTGTTTATATATCAGATGCTGGCTCTCACCCTTTACCAGCAGGCTGAAATTATCAAAAGCCCTTATAGTACCTGTTATCCTGGAACCATTCAGTAAATGCACTGTTACCGGCGTCTTTTCCTTTCTGAGGTGATTTAAGAAGTGGTCCTGCAGGTTGATGTTAGATTTACTCATTGTCTTTCTCCTTTTCTCAGGTTAACTTCATCGTTCTTCTTATTTCATATTCAATATCTTCATAATGGGAACAGTCACCCTTAACCTCGTACCACCTGATTCTTTGATCACGCCGGAACCATGTCAGCTGTCTCTTCGCGTATCTCCTTGTGTCCATCCTTAACAGCCTGACAGCCTCATCCAGACTATACCAGCCTTTGACATATCCTGCAATCTGTTTATATCCAATGCCATTCGTCAATAGAAAAGACTCATAACCTTTATTTATAAGCCCTCTTACCTCATTCTCTAACCCGTTTTCTATCATACTGTCAACACGTGCTTCAATCCGCTCATATAGCTTTTTACGGTCCATTGTGAGACCGACCATGAAGTAGTTATATTGTCCTTCCCCAAAACCATGAGCCTTCTGAATTTCTGATATAGGCAAACCGGATATTTCAAAAACCTCCAGTGCGCGCATTATCCTTACAGTATCATTAGGCTCAATCCTTTCTGCTGAGACAGGGTCAACGTCACACAATCTTTTATACAGATAACCCGTCCCATGATATTCTTCCTCCTTAAGCAATTTTCTGCGAATCTCCATGTCGGCTTTCGGAGCTTCACAAAGGCCATCAACAACTGCCTTTATATATAGGCCTGTACCGCCAGCTATTATTGGCAGTTTCCCATGCTTGTGCAGCCGGTCTATAAGAGGCCTTACTATCCGGACATATTCACCGACACTGAAAGGATGACCCGGACTGATAATACTCATCATATGATGAGGTACCTTTTCCAACTCCTCTCCGGAAGGCCTGGCAGTTCCAATTTCCATTCCTTCGTACACCTGCATCGAGTCAGCGCTGATAATCTCTCCGTTAAATACTCCGGCTAAGTAGATCGCAAGTGCACTCTTGCCTGACGCCGTCGGACCTGCAATAACAAGCAGCGGGGCTTTCATTCCTACTTCCTGCCGAACATCCCGGCAAGCTCATCATACGTAAATCTTCTGACTATTGGCCTGCCATGCGGACATGTATACGGCATATCAGTATGGAGTAAATCAGTGACCAGCGACGTCATCTCCCCGGCTGTCAGCAAACCCTTTGCCCTTACTGCATTATGGCAGGCCTTTCTGCTCAACAAGGCCTTCACCACTTCATCTATAACAGCAAGCTTCATACCCCTTACAGTGGAAAAATCCCTTTCTTTAATCTCGTCTGTCATATCAATCAGAATGGATCTGTAATCATCACCGGCAAATACTTCCGGAACTGCCCTGACAATAAAAGACCTATCACCTATCTCACCTATATCAAAACCAAGTGCATTCAAGAAATCCTTATATTCACATAACATTTGCGCCTTATCAATACTTAATTCGATGGTCTCAGGAATCAGGAGTGTCTGCCCAGCATTGCCACTCCTTTCATATCCGCGCTTTAATCTGTCATAGATGACCCTCTCGTGTGCTGCATGCTGATCTATAATACTCAATTCACCATTGATCTCCGCTACAATAAAGAGTGCGCCCGTCTGGCCCAATATCCTTACAAGCGGCTGAGTATACATGTCCTGAGTCTGGCAACTACCCGTTTCCAGAAAGGGGTTGGTGCCTTCTGAGACGAACAGATTATCACCCGTATAAACAGTCTCCCTGTCATACCTATTGTCATTCCGAACTTGTTCCGGAATCTCGTGACCATGCATCCGATCCTTTGCCTGCAAAGCCCCGCGTACGGCATCAACCACCATGTCATGAATATACCTGTTGTCCCTGAACCTGACCTCCCTCTTAGCCGGATGCACATTTACATCCACTAAATCAGGGGCAATGTCTATGAACAAGACAACCATTGGACAACTTTCTCTGGGGATCAAGTCACGATATGCCTCCTGGACAGCATGGGATAGCGAGGGGTTTCTAACAGCCCTCTTATTCACAAAGAACAGCTGGTTCTCCCTGCTCCTGAATGTAACAGCAGGGTTTGATACCATTCCTGATATATTACCGCCGCTAATCTCACATGACAGTGGTGTGAGACTTTTTGAAATGTCACTGCCATAAATCTGGAGAACCCTCTCGGCAATACATTCAACCGGAGGCAGATCAAATATAACCTTACTACTGACTTTTCCACCGGTCAGAATAAAGTGAATATTAACGTGTGAAAGCGCCTGGTGTATGACTGTGGATAGGATGTGCGCATGTTCTGTCGATGCGGCCTTAAGAAAACTCTTTCTTGCAGGCACATTATAGAATATGTCTCTTACCTCAATTTCTGTACCTTGCGGACAACCGCACTCTGTATTCTTCATCACGCTTCCACCTTCAATTTCAATGAATCTCCCCGTGAATGCATTTCTTTCACGCGTCTTCAGGGTAAGCCTGGACACAGCAGCAATACTCGCAAGCGCCTCACCCCTGAAGCCAAGTGTATGGATATTGAAAAGATCATCTGAAGAAATAAGTTTGCTCGTGGCATGCCTTTCAAAAGCAATATTTGCATCACTGCTGCTCATGCCAGTACCGTTATCTGATACTGAAATCAGGCCGGTCCCGCCTTTATCAACCCGTACACTGATTAGAGAGCTGTCAGCATCAATGGAATTTTCTATGAGTTCCTTTACTATTGAGGCAGGTCTTTCAACCACTTCACCGGCGGCAATCTGATTGATTAAATCCTGAGGAAGGTGCTTTATTATATCAGGCATGAAGCTTATTTAAACCCCTGAAGTTGACGTTCATAGTGCCCAAATGCAGGGAAGGCCTGCGGATTATTGCCGAGCCGTACTCTGTGGTACGTTGGGCTAACATCCACAGGCCTCACGCTGCCGTTGAAAGCTTTTCAACGCAAACTGTGCTATTTTAAATCTGTCAGCCTTACCTTGGCTAACTCAGCCTCCTTTGAATATGGGAACTGTTCAGCAACTTTCTTGAAATATAGCTTTGCCATGCTATTGTTCCCCAATTTCTCATAACCATAACCCATTTTCAGCAATGCACCAGACACCTTATCACTTTTGGGGTAATCAATTGTAACACTTTCAAAAACAGTTACTGACTTAGTATAATCAGCCTTACTGTAATAACACTCCCCTATCCAGTACAGAGCATTTGGCGCCAAATTTCCTGTTGGCATTTGACGCAAATAATTATAGAACCCCTCTATCGCCGGATCATAATGGCCAGCCATATAATCTTTATATGCCTGGTTGTATTGATCCGAAGGCGTTAAGGCTGACGTACTGACTGACGGTTTTACTGCAGCTGACTGCGCCGGCTGTTGTCCGGACTGCGTCACTGGCGGTGCCGGCATGATCGTCGTACCCTGCTGCGGCTTACTCCCTTCGCCCCTCAATGCTTCCAGGTTATCAAGTCTTCTTGAAAGCTCCTGTATTGCCGCATCATGATCTTCTGAACTCTCTGTCAACTCAGTCAGTCTGTGAGAATTTTCCTCTACACCACCCTGAAGGATCTGGACATCAGTTGCAAGCTGTGTGAACCTCACCTCAAAATCAGCCTGATTCTTCTGAAGCAAATCGATGGAAGCGGAGTTCTGAGACTCAGCCTTGGAAAACTTTTCATCCCTCTGAGGCTGCTGACTGATTTCCCGCTGAGTCTGCAGCAAAATAACCTTCATGCGGTTCACCTCATTCTCAAGATCAACGAACTCAGACTGCATGGCACATCCCGAAACAGATAAAATCAACACGATGACTGCAAATAATAATCTTTTCATCCGAGAATTCCCCTCTTTATTTAATTTGGTGACCAGTCAGGTCCCAGGTTATTCCCCCCATGGCTGGTCAGCTTTATCAGGCCGCCGCCATCTGCATTTACAACATATATATCGGACCTTCCACTCCTTGATGATGCGAAAGTCACCCATCTTCCATCAGGTGACCAAGAAGGTGACTCATCGCTGCCGGGTCCTTCGGTTATTTCTCTCAGATCACTCCCATCTGTATTAATCAGACATATCCGGAAACCTCCGCCACGCCGGCATGCAAAGGCTATCCTGTCCCCTCTTGGCGACCATGCGGGATCACTGTTATAATCTCCTTTGAAAGTAAATCTGCGCACATTCGTTCCATCCGCCTTCATCACATATATCTGCGGACTCCTGCCCCTGTCTGATGTAAATGCTATCTCCTCTCCTGTAGGAGACCATGTCGGAGATACATCCTCTCCATTTGAATATGTAACTCTTTTTAAGTTCTTGCCTTCCCTGTCCATAGTATAAATCTCAGAATTCCCATCCCTGCTTGTTGCAAAGGCTATTTTTTTCCCATCCGGAGACCATGAGGGAGATATATCCAGTCCGGAATAATCGGTAAGCCTTGACCGTTTGCTGGTGTTCAAATCTACCATATATATATCAGGATTGCCATCCCTGTATGACGTATAAGCAATATGCGCCCCGTCAGGCGACCAATCGGGTGAAATATTGATGGACCTGTTGCCCGTTATCATCTTTGAAGAAAAACCATCATAGTCCATGATATACAACTCTTTTCTTCCTGTTTGATCAGACACATAAACAATTCGTGTCTGAGCAATGCCCTTTTCACCGGACATCCTGAATACTATCTCGTCCGAAAATCTGTGCACTATCCTGCGAAGTATGTTATTATTTCCTATATATTTTTTTGTATAAATCAGCTCACCGCTGCCTGTCTCATACAATTTACCTTCCAGTCTTATTTTATCGCCCTCCCGAACTACCTGTGCTACAACCACCGCCTCAACCCCCGATGAAATCAACTGCCCGATCATTCCCTCAGGAACCCTGTCCGGGATTCCATTTAATTTAACACCATCAAATGTAATCAACTTAAAGTATAATGAACGCTCAAGGTCATTTAACAGAATCTTTGTGACTGCAGATTTCAATTCATGATCTTCTCCGATAACTACAACTGTCACCGGGATCTTTTCAGCCTCACCCTTCTTAGTCTCAAGATAAACCTCTTCCGAAAAAACAGTTTGTGTCATAAATCCGGACAGAAGGGCAAAACAGATAAATAGATAAAATATTTTATTTTTCAACTTTTCTCCCCGAAGATAAATCTGTAATGAACCCTGAGGGTATCGCCCTTAAAACCCCGTGGTAAAGGAGGAAATGGGGCTGAAAGGGTCACAGCCCTCAAAGCAGTTTGATCAAAATAGCCGTCACCGGATGAATCAGCTATCCTGACATTACTGATATCTCCTTTTCTGTTTATGGTGAATTCAATCAGCGCTTTTCTAGTCTTATTGTGTGCTACGGGCTGATTCCATCTGTTATCAACCTTATTCTTTATCAACCCGAGATAATAATCATATTTGAAAGAAGGCAAATCCACTACAGGCCCGCTGACCATGGAATCACCGGTGATCAGCCTTGACTCCTGATTGGAAGAAGATCCGCTCATTCTCTCTGAGGCTTCATCTGACCTGCTGACGTCAGACTGACTGCCGCCAACGGCTGCCTCATCCTGCCTTACATCTCTACCCTCCTTTTTTTCAAGAGCAGAAATAACGTTATTAGCGGAAGGCAAAATCCTATTTTCTCTCAGTTTTTCAATCTTTGTCAATTGTTTATTATCAGCCTTTTTTACATCTGCTTCTGCTTTCCTTACGTCAGGCTTTGTCTTTTCCACGTTTGGCATTCCGGATAAAGGAGCCTGCATAACCGGCCTGTTATCATTAGTTGGTTTTACAATACTTACCTGTATAGATGATAAAGGAGAATGTCTCGCTGTGAAAAGATCTGACCTTTTTAAAAAACCGGAGGAAAATATAATTGACAGAAACGTTACATGAAAGAGGATAGATAGCGTCAGCATCCATCTTATGTTTGTCTCAGCGTGCCTGAACATAAATAATTTAACAGTCCTACTCCACCTCCTTCAGAGTTTCAGTAACCATACCCAGCTTGTCTATGCCCATACCTTTTACTTTGTCCATAATACTTACAACAGTCCCGTAAGGAACAGACCTGTCTGCCTTTAAATAAATCGTCACATCTGCCCCTTCGCTGCTTTTTTGCATGATTGCCGATTCCAAACCTCCCATCGAAACCTTCCTGTCATCCACATAGATATTGCTGAATCTGTCAACAATCAGCATTACGCGCTGCTCCTGCTTTATAGTATTTACTGCAGTCTTGGGAAGATCTACATCAATACCCCTGTACATTAGAGGTGCTGATATCATGAAAATAATTAACAGTACCAGTACGATATCAATAAAAGGCACCATATTAATCTCAGACAACAGCCTGTCGTTTCTATTCTGCATTTAAGATCCTGTCACTTACGGACGCTGAGGCCTACCTGTTCATCATCAGCATCTTCAGTCTGGCCTCCTGCTGCCCAGACATCCGCCTCTGCATAGGCTATAATCTCTCCGGAAAAAACCTCCATCTGTGACGCCATTCTCCTGACCCTGCTTAACAGGTAATTGTAACCGATTACAGCAGGTATAGCTGTAGCAAGACCAGCTCCCGTAGCAATGAGAGCCTCGGCTATTCCGGGGGCCACAGCCGCTATATTTGCCGAACCCTGCAGACCAATCGCCTGAAAGGCATGAATGATTCCCCATACAGTACCGAAGAGGCCTATAAACGGTGTAACATTTCCGGTAGTGGCAAGAAAGGATAGATAACCTTCATAATAATTTGTTTCATCTTCAGCAGTGCTCTTCAATCTCCTGTCTATTGCATTTAGAAATGCAGGCCGGTCAGTCAGCAGCCCCCCTTGTCCCTTCTTAATTTCATAGTATCTCGCATAACCCTCTTTTACTAAAGATGATAGCGGATTATCTCTGTTTTTTGATAATGTATAGAGCTGATGAATATTATTTATCTTTGAGAATGTAGCCAGAAATTCTTTGGAATCCGTTTCTACCCTGCGGAACTGGAAAAACTTAAAAAACATTACAGCCCATGAGACAATTGAAAACATCAAAAGAATCAGCAGGACTATCTTGGCAACTATACCAGCTGAAAATATGAGTTTTAGAATTTCTGATTCAGTATGCATTCAAGAGTTAACTTGACTTGTTTACGCTGAAAAACGCCCATCTGCGGCGTCAGTTCAGCGAGTCATTAATTGCACCCGGGGCATTTATGATCGCAAACAGTGCAATTCCTTCATTGTTTCAGATTAATCCTTAATTATGGCGGGGCCGACGAGACTTGAACTCGCGACCTCCTGCGTGACAGGCAGGCGTTCTAACCGAACTGAACTACGACCCCTTGAGTTTTTGCTGAAAAACTCTTCTATATGTGCCACATTCTGCTAAATGTCTTTTACAAAGCGTTGCGTCCGCTTTGTCTAAAGGCATTTCTTACTTCCATTACAATATAAGTTATGGTAGGCGGAACAGGGATCGAACCTGTGACCTCAGCCTTGTAAGGGCTGCGCTCTCCCAATTGAGCTATCCGCCCAAAGATTACGCTGCACTACCCAAAATGATATCTAAGCATTTTTGAGCAAAAACTCTTCACGCTATGTAACGTCTCGTTAATACGGATTTCATGGTAACAACTTTAAAAAATATTGTCAATAAGGAGTGTGTATCATATAATGGACTAAATCGGGACAGCGACTATTTATTATCTGCAACATGAGTAAATACTATTTTTCATACAAGGATTATCTTAAACAGATATTTCCCTTCAGGGTTTATAAAGTAGGTCTTGATGCAGGGTTTACCTGTCCAAACAGGGATGGTTCTGTAGCCTACGGTGGATGTGTGTATTGTGAGAACAGGAGTTTCAGCCCTAACTCAAAGGGATTAAAGAGGTCTGTGAGTGAGCAGATAACCAGTGGCATGGAGTTCTACAAAAGGCACTTTAAGGCAGATAAATTTATTGCCTATTTCCAGGCATACACTAATACATATGGTCCAGTTAACCTTCTCGATGACCTGTACAGAGAGGCGTTGTCATTTGATGATGTGGTCGGATTATCTATTGGCACCAGGCCTGATTGCCTTCCTGATGAAGTGATTGACCTCCTCGTCTCTTACTCGCAAAAGACCCATCTCTGGGTAGAGATCGGCCTTCAAAGCATGTATGAAGACACACTCTCATGGATGAACAGGGGTCACAGTTTCGATCAGTTTGTTGACGCAGTTACCAGGGTAAAACAAAAGGGGATCAGGTTATGCGTGCATGTCATATTAGGTCTGCCGGGAGAGACTCATGATATGGTGATGCAGACGGCTGATACACTTGCCGAGCTTGATATAGACGGTCTTAAGATTCATCATCTCTATGTTGCAGAAAACACAATACTCGAAAAGATGTATGCTAAGGGGGGGATTGATCTTATCTCGCTTGAAGAATATATACCACTTGCGTGCGATTTTCTTGAAAGGATTCCGCCTGGAGTTGCAATTCAGCGTCTTACAGGAGAGCTTACAGGTGATTATCTGATCGCACCTAAATGGGGTGTATCAAAAAAGGTCATCCTGACGGCAATAGAGAATGAATTTGAACGCCGGAATTCGCATCAGGGCAAGAAGTGTAATTCAGACATGGACGCAGAAGCGATGGCGATAATAGCAAAGGAAGGGAGTTTATGAGCATTGCATCTGCTGACACTTCATGTTTTTCAAACATTTGCATAGAAAAATGCGGCGGGCAATGCTGTTCCCCATGGTGGGGCATAATCACGTACTCTATAAAAAAGGAGGGAGGCCAGTTCCGTTATCAGGAACTCATGTCCGACGTAGTTAAAAGCATAAATGAGAGGGCAAAGAGGATCACAGAGAAATATGTGACTAATGAAGAGACTCACCGCCCCCTCTTCACTACACCTGAGAAGTATCACCTTGCTGTTCAGAACATTAAGGCAGCAGACAGGACTATTCTGATAAATCTAAGGGCAATGTTTGCATACAGATGCCTCTTTCTGTCAGAAGATAAGAAATGCATGATACACCCTTCAGTAACAGGCGGTGACGATATCAGACCGGAACATTGCGGTTACATGGGGTCTCCTGACGCAAAACCAAATGAAAAAGGATACTGCCGGATAATATCCGCCGCAGCAACGTCTTCAAACGATCCTGCTGCAGTTGATAAGGCCATTGAGACTGAATTAATCACAAGTGAGAAACATTATAAAGATAGTTATGATAAACCGGAAGATGCGGCAGACAGCCTTGTCGAGGTTGTCAGGTTATACTGTCTAAATTATGCACCTTATATGCTGCCCCAGGCAGCAACAAAAACTCCAGGACGGAATGATCTCTGTCATTGCGGAAGCGGAAAGAAGTTCAAGAAATGTCACGGGACGTAAATTAACAACCATAATCACCTCAAGTGATATCCTTCAACAGAGATGCTGCTTTTGACGTTACCAACTTAGGATGTGAAATGTTCTTCTTTAACAACCATAAGTTGACTAATGAAGATATAAAGAAATAAGTAATGGTTGCACCTGCTTATACTCAAAACGAAATAGACTGGGCATTATGATTTACGGAGAAAAATAATTGAAGGTGGACTTTATCTGGCTGGATGATTTATTTCATACAATGATGTCAACCTTCTTTCAAAGACTTCCTGCTCACTTACTGCTATGCATAGAAAAAAGCGTTGCTTCAGCCTTTTTCATGTATTCAGTTCCAGGATGAGCATCAAGTAAAACCCTTAATAAGGGGGGTATCAAGTCGCCGCAGTGTTTATCAAATTTACCGCCAGCAGAATTAAATGTTACCTTGGCCGTGTTTTCAGCAAGACGCAAGAATGCATTGAACAGAGGGTCTACATACTCAATTTTCCTTTGTTGGATGGTAAGATAACGAACCTCATGGAAGGCATTATAACCTTCCTTCCATCGATCTGCATTAGAAGCCACTTCAATCACGCGTCTAACTTCTGACGGCACATTCAACTTGTTTCCGGCGCATTTCAGAATCGCCACTGCCCAATAGGGTCGCTGTTCTATTGGTAAAGACCTGTGTAGCAAGTAGCCTGCTTTTCCGTCCTCACGAATTTTCCAGGCTTCGCGCGCTACTTCTCGCACAATATCGAAATATTTACCTGAGCTAACACATTTCAGGCTGCAGGATTTATGACTTGATAAATCGACTATTACTTGCTCATGGGCTTTTCTATGGTCTTCGGGCAGGTACAACAGTACTTCTTCCAAATTAAAGATTATGAGATGAAAAAGACACATGATAATCGTTTGTGATGAAGAACTGTTACCTGATGATGCAAGGTTGGCCCGGCGCATGACTTCATTATGATATGTTCTTAGAAGATCGTTAGCATTATGATACCAATCACTAGCTCCTTCGTCTTTGTAATTAATAGACAGCTCATCATATATCCAAGCTATATGTAGTCGTAATTCATTATCATTTTCCGGGATAAAGCCAGTTCTGTTAGGATGAGAAAGGTTCTCTGAGAAAAGCTCCCTCGTCTGTTGAAAAAATAAATCTGAACTTTGATCCATTGCTTACCTAAAAGTGGAGTATTCCAAATACAGATAAAGGAATTAATCTACCTCATATTTATGGATTTTATCAAACATAGAATTCCGGAAGTATTCTTCGCTGTTGAGCCCCCAATATTAGAAACTGTATAACTCTGTATTCGATTTGGCGGCGGTTAATGAATTCCTATGAGGAACTTGTTATTCATTATTAATCTTATTCCAATTTCGATCAGATCTTGGGGGTGTTTTCCTGGGGGTACCGACGTATACAGGTGCAGAACCCGAATCATCATCACCAAACTCGATTCTTATAATATACATTTCGCTATTCCGTCCAAAATGTACAGGCTTTCCCTTACCCCTAAGAGAGCCGATAACTGGCACTTCTATTTCTATATTGACTGATTTAATATCAGAAGGATCTGCGTCCAGGGGATCTAAATGGCCGATAAGCACTCCAGTTTCATTCATATCTAAGAGTACTCCTAGATGTTCGTGGTCGTTTATCAGAAACTTAACCGGAATATTCATATCACTGAGTTTATATTTCCTTCTCTCTTTAGATACGGGCAGATGGTTAGATAAGTATTCTGAAGCCTCTTCTTTGGTTTCGAATATGGGTATTTCATTGGCATTCTCATGCTGATTAAAGATGTCACTACATGTTGAGTTCATTTGAATGATGCGTATTGAAATACCACAGTCATACGCAGATATGATGGCTATGACCCCTAATGAATCTATTGCTGTGACATCCTGAAAGTTAAGAATAACATTTAGTACCCCGGAATCAATAAGTCGAAAGAGTTTATCTCTTAATGAAAGTGCCCGGCTTCCTATTATTTTCCCAGACAGGTTAAGTATTGGCAGGGGGGTATCATTTAGGGAGGAATCAATTTCCATAACAATCCTGTTTAGGAAAAAAGTATTTGAATTCTACTAATCTGTATAAATTACAGCAATTATTATGCCCTATAATTTCTTCCATAACAAGGTTTATTAATCATATGTTTATATATGGCTACTATATTTCTTGAGTCTTTAATTTATTCATTTCTGTTTGTACTCTCCATATATTATTATTTTAACACACGTGAAGCTTTCAGGAAGAAAGTTCTAAATACAAAGTCAATTCAAAATGTAGTGACAAATTGGCTTGCTGTAAACTATTTACTGCCAAGATCAGAGGTGCAATTGGGGCAGCGAGTAGCCTTAACAGATATAGAAGAAAAGCAGTAATGACATTCCTTCATCGTAGGGGGAGGTGCAGGAGTTGGAGCTTCCCATTGACGTCTCAGAGAGTTAATACCACGGACTAACAAATAAACAGAAAAGGCTACAATCAGGAAACTGATTAAAGTATTAATGAAGACTCCATAATTAAGAGTGACAGCTCCGGCTGTATTGGCATCAGCAATTGAACTATAAGGGCCGGCTATGCTCCCGCTTTTCAGGACGATGAATAAATTTGAGAAATCTACGCCACCTAATAGCAATCCAATGGGCGGCATCAGTACATCAGATACAAGGCTCTTGACGATAGTTCCGAATGCACCTCCTATGATAATCCCGACAGCCATGTCTACAACGTTTCCACGCATTGCAAATTCTTTGAAGTCCTTAAACATGCCAGTTCCTCCTATACCGCAATTAATATCAGCATTTGTTTTATACTTTACAATTATTTACCAGTTTTATTACAGCCATAATATCTTACAGTAACGCAATTCACTTTAGAAACTTTATTGATTATAGACATTATGGCCTTGATCACGTTGTAGTGGAATAGGCTTGTTACAGTCACTATGTATTTATATTTTCATATTTTTTTCACCTTGCGTGCTGCCGCAGGCAGAAAAAACAGCAGTCATGAATATAGACACTATGATTTGGGATGACAAGAGTCTGCCATCGAAACGGTTTTT
Source organism: uncultured Nitrospiraceae bacterium (assembly GCA_964611625.1). Classification (GTDB taxonomy): domain Bacteria; phylum Nitrospirota; class 9FT-COMBO-42-15; order HDB-SIOI813; family HDB-SIOI813; genus RBG-16-43-11. Next base: position 184,992 of record CAZTAM010000002.1, read on the forward strand.
TGATGATGATCATGAAATATCCCGGTATTGTTTTATGGTCTGAGTTATCATCAGAAATCGGCCATAACAATGCAATAATAATGATACGAGATAATAATATGGTCGAGGCACAGCTTAAATCAATTCTTTCCGCTAATCACCTGGTATACTTTTGTTTTGAGTTCCGTGGCTTTATAGGGTTTTGTAATCACTGCGCTGAATCCGTATTTTTTGAAATCTGACATTATCGGATCGTTGGAATACCCGCTGGAGACTAATACCCTGGCGTCAGGATCGTACTCCAGAAGGCTTTTAATCGCTTCTTTACCTCCTATACCCCCGGGGATTGTCAAATCCATAATAACCGCATTAAATGGTTCACCTCTGTCTCTGGCCTCTTTATATAATCTGATGGCCTCCTTGCCTCCAGTTGCGGTCGTAACCTCGTAACCGAAACCGGTCAGTATTGCCGTGGCTACGTCTCTTATAATATCTTCATCATCCATGATCAGGACTCTGCCATCCGTTGTCGCTGGAAGTTCAGAAGGCACGACATCTTCAAGAACAGCCATCTTGTTAGAAGCCGGCAGATATATACTGAAGGTAGTCCCCACACCAACCTTTGAGCTGACGTAGATATGACCGCCATGTTTTTTTACAATAGAGTATGAACTGGCAAGACCCAGGCCGTTACCTTTCTGTTTTGTAGTAAAATAAGGGTCGAATATCTTTGACATTATCTCATCTGGTATTCCTGTTCCCGTATCCTCAATAAATATCCTGACATACCTGCCTTCATTTAGAAGAAGATTGTCCTTTTTGGCGACCCTGAAGTTTTCAGCACTTATACTTATCTTTCCGCCATAAGGCATGGCCTGGTCTGCGTTAATGATAAGATTATTAATGACCTGGCCAATCTGCCCTTCATCGGCATCTACAGACCACAGATCTTCTGGAAAGGACTGCTCGCAGGTTACGTTTGATCCTCTCAAAGCTAAACAGGCTGATTCGTTTATTAATAACCCCAAAGAGACTGTCTTCTTAATTGGCTCTCCACCCTTTGAAAAGGTGAGGAGTTGATGTGTCAGCTCCTGTGCACGAAAGGCTGCCTTTTCACTTTCCTGGATTCTCTTGCAGATATCTCCTGTTGTGTCTACTTGATTATCTATCAGGGATAGATTGCCAATAATCCCGGTTAAAAGATTATTAAAATCGTGGGCGATGCCGCCGGCAAGGATGCTGAGTGACTCTAACTTATGACTGTTCATTATTTCATTCTCAAGGCATTTACGCTCGGTAATATCGCGCAATGCTGTCATTCGAACCTCTTTACCGTTATAAATAACGCCCTTTCCTATAAGCTCTACTGGAAATGTTGTTCCATCTTTCCTCAATCCGCTGGCTTCGTATATCCCTCCATAGTTGCTCATGATATTCTGCATAACTATTTCCCTGGACTCTGGAGCGGTAAAATCCATAGCGGTTTTGCCTAACATCTCTGAAGATTCATAACCAAATATCTTCTCCGCAGATTTATTGACTTCTAATAACTTTCCCTTATCATGAATAATAATAGCGTCAAAGCTGGCTTCAGCAAGGCTCTTATATCTTGCCTCGCTCTCTGTCAGCCGATCCACGGCATTCTTGCGTTCAGTAATGTCCTGAAATGCACTGACAAAGAGTATTGTCCCATCCAAGTCCGTTCGTTTTATCGAATTTACGGAAACCCAGATGAATGTATCATCCTTTCGTCTTACTTCCATTTCAAAATCGCGAACCTGGCAATCTCTATCCAATAAATTAACAAGCCTTTTCCTGTCATCTGGATTCTTATAATGAAAGGGGACATGCTGTTTTATGAATTCCTCTTTTGACTCATAACCGGCAATCTTACATGCGGTTTCATTCACCTGCAGAGTCTTTCCTTCAGGTGTAGTGATTATTATGCCTGTAGGGACCATCTCCATAATGGTCCTCAAGTTTTCTTCCGAATCCCGGAGAACCTTCTCCAATAGATTACGTTGAGTTATATCCGTTGCTATAACCAGCACAGATTCGACTTCCCTGTTTTTGCTGATAGGAACAAGACGAGTTGACCAATACACAGGCCCAACAGAACTAACTTCAAGAGATCTCGTTTCTCCTGTACTAAACACCTCTTCAAGTACTTGTTTATATTTCAGGCTGTCCACAGAGTTCAAATAATCAAATACCTTTGTTCCGATGACTCCATCTACAGTAAACCCCGGCAATGTGTGGTTAATAAACAGAATCGTACCCTTCTGATCCAACAGCAATATTAGATCGGGAGAATTTTCTACAAGAATACGAAATCTATCGTCTGAGTAATTTAGTTCCATTCAAATTGCCTTTTGCTGGGTGATATAGTTCCGTCCACCAGCTATATCAACAGAATTACCACACCTGTTGTGTCTATATTATTCCAGGATTAAAGCGTCTCCTCAAAATATATCATAATTTCTTCCTGCAGATAAACATTGTCAGAGGGTATTTACCTTCACCTAAAATAAAATTGATTCCGTCCATGCAAGATCACTATATGCGCGCCATTTAGTTTTCCTCATAACTATTATCTCAGTTTAGACATGGTTCCAGTGGCACGTTCAGTATACCTATTCTTTACAATCTTTCCTATAATGTTTATATTTACCCCTGAAAAGAGAACTGGATATTGATATTTCCATTCCTGACATGGAATTTCTTACAGTATTGATAAGGGAATAAGTTTCTTGACTAATGATCCTAAAGTCCCCATTGTTGAAGTCTCAAACCTTACAAAGGTTTTTGACGGTTTTATTGCGGTTGACCATATATCTTTTTCCCTGTATCCCGGCGAGATTGTCGGACTCCTTGGTCCGAATGGAGCTGGCAAGACTACAACCCTTCAGATGCTTCTTGGGACGCTGACTCCTACGGGGGGCAGTGTAAAGATATTCGGCCTTGACCTCAATAAGTATCGCCAGACTATATTGGGCAGAATAAATTTCTCCTCTGCCTACACCTCGATGCCGTCTGCCCTCAGCATATATGAAAACCTGAGGGTGTTTGCCGCGCTTTACGGCGTAAGAAATTATCATAAGAAGATTGATGAGATAATGCATTTGTTCGATCTGTCAGGCCTTAAAGATAAACTTGCAGAAACATTATCATCCGGTCAATTGACCAGACTTTCGCTTGCAAAGGCATTTCTAAATGACCCTGAAATACTTTTCCTTGATGAACCTACATCCAGTCTTGATCCGTATATTGCGGACAGGATCAGGAGTGTCATGAAAATGAGGCGGGATAGTAATGGTCTCTGCATATTCTATACCTCCCATAATATGAAAGAGATGGAAGAGATGTGCGATCGTATTATTTTTCTCCACCGCGGGAAGATCATCGCAGAGGGAACTCCCGGTGCGATACTGAAGCGTTATGAGGAAGAACATCTCGAATCGCTGTTTCTCAAGATTGCCAGGGAGGACGGGTGAGTTTTTATCGTATTTATGCAGTTGTCCTCCGGCACCTTTATTTGTATAAAAGAAGTGTCGCACGTCTGATGGAGACCTTCTACTGGCCGGTGCTTGATTTGCTGGTATGGGGCTTCATCACTGTATATCTTGAACAGTATAAAGGGGGGTTGCCGGGTTTTGTCACCTTCTTCATCGGCGCACTTATACTATGGGACATGCTCTTTCGTTCCCAGCAGGGGATATCCATATCATTCCTCGAAGAGATATGGTCGAGAAACCTGATGAATCTCTTTGTCTCTCCCCTGCGTCCCGGTGAATTCATCATTGCAACAATGGTCATCAGCATCCTTAAACTCTTTTCAGCCTCTGCAGTAACCATCACCCTTGCCTGGCTCATCTACTCGTTCAATCTATTTACTATCGGCATATCACTGCTCCCTTTTATTTTGTGTCTTACAGTAATGGGTTGGTCAGTCGGCATACTTACAATGTCTTTTATCCTGAGATACGGACAGAAGGCTGAGGTGCTGGCCTGGGGAATAGCCTTTCTATTCCAGCCTATTTCTGCGGTATTCTATCCTGTCTCAGTCCTTCCTGAGTTCCTCCAGGCCATTGCCAGATTTGTCCCGGCTTCGCATATCTTTGAGGGGATGCGGGTGGTTATCAGGCAGGGTGAGTTCCCATTGAATGAGCTGATATGGGCCTCAGTCCTGGACGTCGCCTACCTCATCGGCTCCATTCTCTTTTTCTATGCGATGTTCAGAAGCGTAAAGATCAGGGGGCTGCTGCTGCGAACAGGGGAATAGTACGATGTATTGTTATTGGAATAGCTCCGCTTTGTCACTTTCCAGATTATTATCAGTAACCCCTCCTGTGATCAGGACCTCGCCATTGGAAAGCAGGGTAGCTTCGTGGCGATTACGTCCCTCAGTCATACTGCCCGTAGCCGTGAATTTGCCGTTGGAAGGGTTGTATAACTCTGCGCTGGAAACAGGGTCGCCATTAGTCCATCCTCCTGTGATCAGGACCTTGCCATTCGGAAGCAATGTAGCTTTGTGGCCGGAACGCACCACTTTCATGCTGCCAGTATCAGTGAATATGCCGGTGACAGGATCATATAGCTCGGCACTGGAAACAGAGGTGTCATAGATCCATCCTCCTGTGATCAATACCTTTCCATTTGAAAGCAGGGTAGCAGTATGACCGGTACGAGTTTCACCCATGCTTCCCACAACAGTGAATGCATTGGTGGGAGGGTCGTATAGCTCGGCAGTTGAATGAATGACGTTATCATTGTTCCCTCCTGTGATCAGGACCCTGCCATTTGGAAGCAGGGCAGCTGTGTGCCCGTAACGCGCCTCACTCATGCCGCCCGTACAAGTAAATGTGTTGTCAGCAGGATCGTATAATTCTGCACTTGAAAGATAGCCATAATTCCATCCTCCTGTGATCAATACCTTACCACTGGAAAGCAGGGTTGCCACATGACTTTCACGCGCTTCACACATTACTCCTATAACAGTGAATGTACCGGTGTCAGGATCGTACAACTCGGCAATGGAATGAACATTGTAGACAAACCTGCCTCCTGTGACCAATACTCTGCCATTCGGTAGCAAGGTCGCTGTGTGATTGATACGTCCTGCAATCATTCCGCCTGTTGATGTGAATGTGCCGGTTGAAGGATCGTATAGCTCAGCACTGGATAAATATATACCACCTGACCCATATCCTCCTGTGATCAGGACCTTGCCATTCGGCAGTAATGTTGCTGTGTGGAAGATACGCGCTGCTCTCATGCTGCCAGTGCCAGGGAATGTACCGGTAAAAGGATCGTATAGCTCGTCGCTGGACCAAATATGGTTAAACTTAACTCCACCTGTGATCAGGACCAGGCCATTGGAAAGAAGGGTCGCCGTATGTTCGCCACGTTCTGCACTCATGCCGCCTGCAGAAGTGAATGTGCCTTCGACGGGATCATATAGCTCGGCACTGGAATCAAAAGCGCGATAAGTCCATCCTCCTGTGATCAATACCTTGCCATTAGTAAGCAGGGTAGCTGTATGATCGGTTCGCGCTACACTCATGCTGCCCGTAGCAATGAATGTACCGGTCTCAGGATCATATAGCTCGGCATCGTAACACCAACAACCTGTGATCAGAACCTTGCCATTCGGCAGCAATGTTGCTGTGTGGCCGGAACGCACTACTCTCATGCTGCCAGTATCAGTGAATGTACCGGTGACAGGATCATATAGCTCGGCACTGGAAGGATCTGTGCCACTGCCTCCCGTAATCAGGATATTGCCATTCGGCAGCAGGGTCGCAGTATGACCGGTACGAGTTTCACTCATGCTTCCCACAACAGTGAATGTACCGGTTTCAGGATCATATAGCTCGGCACTGGAAACAGGGGTGTCATAAGTCCATCCTCCTGTGATCAATACCCTGCCACTTGAAAGCAGTGTAGCGGTGTGATTGTAACGTTCTGCGCTCATGCTGCCCGTAGAAATGAATGTACCGGTTTCAGGATCATAAAGCTCGGCACTGGAAGGATCTGTGCCGCTTCCTCCAGTAATCAGGACCTTGCCATTCGGCAGCAGGGTCGCAGTGTGACGAACACGTTCTATATTCATGCTGCCTGCAGCAGTGTATGTAGCAGCGGCAGGATCGTATATCTCAGCACTGGATAAATATATACCACCTGACCCATATCCTCCTGTAATCAGGACCTTGCTATTGGAAAGCAGGGTCGCAGTGTGGCCGTAACGCGGCGAAGTCATACCGCCAAGTGATTTAAACACACCAAGATATGACACTTCATTTAAACTTCTATGTTCACTTCCAGTGTTGTTACATGAAGTCATTAAAGCTGCCATGAGTACAGACAATATGAGTGCTGTAACAGGTTTCTGCCATCGAACCGGATACTTGATGTTCATGGTGAAATCTCCCTCTTAAGTTTTATTGTATGTATGAAACCCTGAAGTTGGCCAGAATAATGCTATCAATAAGATATACCTAAAGCTAATGAAAAGACAATCTAAAAGATCAATTATAATAAAATTAAATATCGCCAAAGCTAAACCTGCCCCCTGTTTCAGAAACATATGGAATACCTGTCACCTTTTTATGATAAGGATGACGATGACTATATAAGACGCCTGTCTCCTTCTCAGAGGGTTGAGATGGCATGGCAGTTAACGCTTTTTTCTTTTATTCGTCGTCTGTATTCAGTTTGTTTTTCCTATGCTTCATTTCAGAGTGAATATAACGTCCAAATGATTTATCTTTTTTTCGCCTTTCTGCATACGACATATCATGGAATTCTGTTTCCTTCCTAAGCTTTAAGTAATTCCTATAGTGTTCCTGATTCAGTTCTCCGTTTTCTGCTGCCTTCAGGACAGCACATCCCGGTTCATTGATGTGGCTGCAATCGGTGAATCGGCATATCAGAGAAAGTTCCCGGATATCAGTGAAACTGCTATCAATTCCTTCAGCAGCCCCTAACATTCCCAGCTCTCTCATTCCCGGTGTATCAACAAGCATAGCGCCTTGATCAAGGATGATCAATTGCCTTCGTGCCGTAGTATGAGTGCCCTGGCCCATTTCGCTGACAGTCTTTGTGTCAAATGCATCCCGGCCGATGATGCGGTTGATAAGCGTGGTCTTTCCCACCCCGGATGAACCGATAAGACAATGCGTCCTGCCTGAAACAAGATGCCTCCGGAATTCATTGATTCCTGCTCCGGTATTATTGCTTAGTGCGATCAGGCCGGCAGAGATGCCGGCCTGCCTTATCTCAGTAATCCTCTGCTCCGTCTCATAAGGTGTGATCAAGTCTGTCTTGCTCAGGATAATTACCGGCTCTATATGACCCTCGTTTGCCATCACGAGGTACCGGTCGAGCCTTCGAATATTGAAATCGTAATGACAGGATTGAACAATGAATGCAGTGTCGATATTGGCTGCCATCATCTGAAAGTCTGCTGTCCTGCCTGCACACTTTCGCCGCAGGAAAGTCTTCCTGGGCAAGACCTCATGAATTACAGCCAGGCCGCCGGAGTTGTGATATTCCACGTAAACCCAGTCTCCTACGCATGGCAGGTCCAAACTGGATTGTGCTGTAAATCGGAATCTCCCTGCAAGTTTTGCGGGAATTTCCCCCTGTTCATTCCTGACGATGCATGCACCCCGGTCAACCGCAGTGATCCGTGCAATTCGCTGTTTTGGCCTGCATAGTTTAACAGCCTGCTCTTCATGCCAATCGTCAAATCCAAGTTCAATCAATTCCATGCCCTGGTCCATTCCGAACTAACGACAGATACAAACAATATCAGAATGCGTTGCGGTAAATTATTACTCTTGAGTATCCCTTCAATAAAAGGAAGGGCTGTTTTAACTGCCTTCTTTAATTTCACCTCAGCTTTCATGTTTTTTATTATTATAATACCCGATTATTAATTCTACTATATTGCCGCAATATTTATTAACAATAGTTCTATGCTATTACCGGATTCCCGTTTGAGGTAATATACATTATATGTTATAAAAAAGTAATTATTCTGCTGGAGGATTGGCTTCTGATGATTCTGATTTATCGATTGCATTTTGAAATCGTATAATCATCGTCGTAATTTAAGTTGAAAGCTATGAATCTATGGCAGCAAACAGTATGCATATTGTTGTAACCGATTACGTTTCCGGTAAATTGACGGACGCGGAACGCCAGGCAGCGGACGCGCATATGGTCTTCTGCAATCAGTGCCGGAACGCAGTCACGTCGCACTCTGATAAACAATTGCCGGGAGCACAGCTGCCTGAAATTAAATCCCGACACGAGCCTCTGCGAGTATTACTGCCGCATTTCGCAAGTCGGGTAGTCGAAGTGCTGTCTCTCATCGGCAGGTTCGGACTGGTTATTGGGTTAACGGTCGGCACCCTGTTGCTCCCGACTCCGGACGGCCTGTCACCTGAAGGACATCGGGCGATAGCGGCACTGGTTTTCACAGCGAGCGTACTTGCATTTCAGCCGGTTGAGTTGCCGATTGCTGCATTGATGGTGCCGGTGGTACAGGTGGCATTGGGGGTTGGTTCTGCAAAACAGTCATTCGAACCTTTCTCCCGTCCTGTAGTATTCCTGATACTGTCCAGCCTGTTTCTGGCTGAGGCATTACGTAAACATGGTCTGACGCGCCGGCTGGCGATGTTGACGATTGTTGCCATGGGTGGCCAGGTGAAATGGGTGTTGCTGGGACTGATGGGCATCGCAGCTGTTTTTTCTATGTGGGTGGAAAATACGGCGACGGCAGCGATGCTGATTCCGGTGGCGTTGACTATTTCGCGGCAGGTGGAGGACACGAACAAGGCACGTGATCTGTTAGTCCTGCTGGTGCTTGGCATCGCTTACAGTGCCAGTCTCGGCGGGATGGCTACCATCATGGGAGCTGCCTCTAACGCAGTAGCTTCCGGGTTTCTATCCGAGGTTCGTCCATGGCGATTCATGGACTGGATGAAGTACGGGTTGCCGGCATTGCTGCTGATTTTCCCACTGACATGGCTGCTATTGCTGCGTTTGCTGCCAATTCCGTTTCAGCGGCTGGATGTGGCGCAGGTACGGCTGCATCTGAAGAAACAGGGACGAATGGGGCGGTCTGAGTGGGAACTGCTGGCAGCGCTGGCGGTGGCCATTGTGTTGTGGACCGGCGGTGAGCAAATCGAGAAAAGCTTCTCGCTGCCGTCGTCATTATTATCTTCGGCTATAATAGGAGTGACTGTGGTTGCCTATCTGGCAGTACGAAACATTATGAATTGGGAGGATGTTAAAGGCGTGAGCTGGGGCATATTCCTGATAATCGGTGCAGGATTGTCTCTCGGAGACACATTAGTGCGGACAGGAGCAACTAATTGGTTAGCCGGAATGCTGGGGCCGGTGGTGACCGGGATGCCCTTACTGGCCAGCCTGCTGGCCCTGGTGTTATTCTCAGCCATACTGACTAACCTGTTGAACAACACGACCATCACAGCATTGTTTGTACCAGTGCTGATCAGCATCGCAAAGAGCGATCCGGATCTGAACGTCGTGCAATTGGTATTGCCGGCAGCCCTCGCAACCACGTTTGGGTATTCCCTTCCTTCTGCATCGGGAAGGATGGCTCTGATCGCTGCCAGCGGGATCATCAAGTCCGGCGAGATGATGCGCTACGGACTCATTATGACCGGGGCCAGTTCGCTATTACTGGCGCTGTTTTTTTATGTCCTTATATTATTGAACTGGATTTGAAAGGAGATGTGAGCTTATGAAGATTCTTGTTATCGGAGCTGGTCACACAGGGGCCCGGGTTTTGCGTCAACTTAAAAAAAATCCCAGCCTGCATGTGATGACGGCTGACCCGCGTGATAAACCTGAGGCCGTAAAACAAAAGATCATTACCGATGTTGATTACCATGAGACGCTGACGCCATTGACTTTGGGGCACATCATACAGCAGGCACAACCGGATCTCATTCTGTGGACTTCCACCACCGGAGACATGGGATTGGGACACTCCGTTGGCATGGACATGTTGACAAGTGCACTCCAGGACGAAGTTGCTCTAATTGCCGACGTACCGGTCATAGAAGTTGCCCGTACCACAGTGCGCTAACATCCATATGCTTCGGCTGGATATTTGTAAAGGAGGGATTTATGGGACCAATAAAAGGTAAGGTTGCTTTAGTTACAGGCGGCGGCAGCGGTATTGGCCTTGCAATTACCAGGTCTATGCTGCATGAAGGGATGAATGTTGCCATATGCGGCAGGGATGAGAATAAACTCAGGACGGCTGAGACAGAACTGGATAAGCATCGTAAAAATCTCCTCGTCATGCCCGCGGATGTATCAAAAAAACCTGAGGTAGATCGCTGGATCAGGGCTGCGGCAGATCAGTTTGGCCGCATAGATGTACTTGTAAATAATGCCGGTGTAGCACGCTGGTCTGATGTGGAAAACATAACTGACGAACACCTGGATTACCAGATCAATGTGAATCTGAGGGGTCCCCTTCATTGCTCACAGGTTGTGCTGCCGTATATGAAGGAGCAGCAGAGCGGTTACATAATCAATATATCGTCCATATGCGGCAAATCCGGATTTGCCGGCACCGCCGCATACAGCGCCAGCAAGTTTGGCCTCATGGCCTTGTCAGACAGCTTGAGGGAGGAAGGGGCATCTTTTAACATCAAGGTCACAGCAATCTGTCCCGGATTTGTGGCTACTCCGATGGTCACCGATGCACCCGTCCCGCTGGATGAGATGATAAAACCAGAGGATATTGCAAAGACCATCCTGTTTTTACTGAACCTCTCTGAGTATGCAGTGGTCAAAGAGATTGTAATGACAAGGAAAGGGGAAGTGTAAATCACTGTGAGTGGAAAACCAGAAGGTCATGGATTAGAGATATGAAGAGATGCAACCGTATCCATAACCGTCCTGCCGTCTGATTCCCAGCCGCCGATCAGGTATATGGCATCATCCAGTGATTCAACCCCCATGGCAGCTCGCGGCTTGTCTAAATCAGGCGGCCTCTTCCACTCTTTTTTGTCCGGATCATACCAGGCTGCCCTGGTATGTATTCCATCCGTGCTGTAACCCCCAAAGATGTGCAGCTTCTCTTTGTACATACAGACGCCATGAGCAGCAGCAGGCCAGGGTAGTGAAAACCCATGTTCCTTTGTCCATGAATTGCTGTCAGGGTCATATATATCGATCAGGTCGTATTCAGTAAGGCTCTTGCCTGTAAACGCCACACCTCCTGTTGCCAGTATCTTTCTCCCTGATACTGCCCCTTTAAGTGCAAATCTGGGAACAGGCAGAGGTGCAATCTCAGTCCAGCGTCCTTCAACTACATTTAACCTCTCACAGAATGAAAAACCGGGATCCTTAGAAGGGCCTCCCTCAGTTGCATCCGGATGATGGCCCCCCAATATATAGATATCATTCCCTGATACAGCAACACCCGGGTAGTCATGAGGCATGATCATATCAGGCCCGGTCTCCCATCTGTCCTCTGCAGGGAGATATATCTCTACTTTAGTAAGGAACTTGAATTTGCCGTCAGGCTTTTTATATCCGCCGCCTATAACGTAAACCTTATTCCCAACCAACGCAGCAACAGCGCCTGAACGGTGTGTAGGCATTTTACTTCCCCATGACCATGTATTTTTTACAGGGTCATATATCTCGACAGTGTCAAGGCTGAGGAAGTCAGGACCTCCTCCTCCAATAACATATATCTTCCCGTTATATGCTGCAGTCGCAGGATGCGAACGCGCTGTCTGCAAGGATTTGTTTATGTTCCACATAACCCGCTATTTTACTTAAAAGTATACAGAATGGTCAAGGAAATAAAGCATGCCCCTTGCCTAATTGTCCAGAAATATCTTAAGGCTCTTAGATGCCTGGGGATGCCGGAGTTTTCTCATAGCCTTCGCCTCTATCTGACGAACCCTCTCACGATTGATATTCAACTGCTTCGCAATCTCTTCAATAGAATATCGTTTAGATTCTCCAATTCCAAACTTCATCCTGAGCACATTTTCCTCTTTGGGAGTAAGCACTGAGAGCGCCTCATTCAACTCCTTCATCAGCTCATCACTTATAATATCAGCTGCAGGTGATTCCTGCCGCTCATCCTCAATAAAATCAACCAGTGAACCATCACCATCCTCACCAGCCGGGGCATCAAGTGATACCTCTTTGTGCATCAAATCCATAAAACCTCTGATCTTTTCAACAGGCAGACCCATTTTTTCTGAGAGTTCTTCAACCGAAGGCTCCCTTCCGCATTCCTGGATAAAACTTACAGACGTACGGATCATCCTGTTGATAGCAGACAATATGTGTGCGGGAATATTCAATGATGTACCTGACAACAAAGCCGACTTCATAATGTATTGCTTAATCCACCAGGTAGCGTAAGTTGAAAATCTGTATCCCTTGCTGTAATCAAACTTTTCAACTGCCCGCATCAGCCCGATATTGCCCTCCTGGATAAGATCCATGAGCTGGACATCATTCATGGAATACTTCCTTGCTATATCTGCCGCAAGCCTGAGGTTTGCTTTGACAAATTTGTTTTTTGCTTCCTGAAGCCTGATCTCAATATCATCAATTTCAGATAATACCTCTTTGAATTCGTTATTATCTGCCTGCCTGTCCATTCTCATATTCTCTACCGTCTTTTCAATTATCCCTGTAAGCCTGTCTGCATCAAGGATGCGGGACATAAGCAGGCCTTTGTCCCGGCCGCTTTCGCAGAGCTCAATAATCTCATCTGTAATATTTAGGATGTTATTGCCGTCATCTTCATCTTCAGACAGTAATCCTTCCTCATCCTGCACTTCATCTTCCCCGCCTTCAGCCGCCCTCGTGAGAGATTGTTTCAGATTTCTGATCTCTTTTATCAAAACCCCTGTATCTAATAATTTTCGTATTATGGCAGCGCGGCAATCGTCCATACATTTGGCAAGCTCAGCCTCCTCATCTTTTGTCAGCAGAGGGACAGATCGAATTTGTTTTAAATATGTCTTTACAGAATCGGCAGATTTCATGTTACCAGTCTATTATTATAACAGATTAATCATATTATGAGGTTGTAATAGAAATTACAATAGGTTATAGTAAATTTAACATTAAAAAGGGGGTATTTAATATGAACAGAAAACCTGTACCCTGGCGGGGACCGTCAGACATGGCACGTATGGCAAAAGATATGGAACGATTTGTAGAAGAATCCATGGGACACGGATGGGGGCAGCGCGGAATGCCTTTTTTACGCCGCTGGCAGGCACTAAAAAGGGCTGAAGAATGGGCAGCGTCTCCCAGGATTGATGTATACGAAGAGGGTACTGATGTCGTAATAAAGACAGAAGTTCCTGGCATGGAGAAAGATGAAATAGACATATCCCTGGATGGCAACACACTCATCCTCAAAGGAGAGAAGAAGAAGGAAGAGAATATCGAAGATAAAGATTATTCATATTGTGAGCGCTATTTCGGCACCTTCACAAGGACCATAGAACTTCCTGCTGAAGTGCAGGCTGATAAGGTTTCAGCAATACTCAAGAACGGCGTACTGAAGATAAGATTACCCAGGCAGGAGACTGCAAAGAAGAAGGAAGTAAAGATTAAGGTTGATTAGCGAACGGGTAAGTGTGAGTTTTCCAGATGAATCAATCACCACTTTACGAAATCCATAAGTCCATCGGTGCTGAATTCTATGAAATACATGGATGGGATGTACCATCTCATTATGGTGACCCTGCTGAAGAACACCTTCGGGTAAGGCGCTATGCCGGCATTATGGACCTGACTCATAGGGGAAAGATCCTCATCTCCGGCAAAGACAGAACAAAATTTCTCCAGAACATCCTGTCTCAGGACATTAACGCGCTCACACCTGGAACAGGAGCACATGCAGCTTTGTTAAACACAAAGGGGCATATGCTCGCCTATATGCGCATATTCAGTGATGATGACTCATTCCTTATAGACACAGAAACAGGAGAGGCTGACAAAATTATACAAATACTAAATCGCTATCTCTTCAGAGAAGATGTAAAGATCGAAGATGTCACTATGAAATATGGACTTGTTACTGTACAAGGTCCAAATTCAGGAAATATTATCTGCAGGATAAGCGGAGATGATATTAAGAAAATGAATGAGTGCTCTCTCCTTAACCTTACATTTAATGGGATACAATGCAAGATCGTCAGGACAACATTTACAGGTGAATACGGCTGTACCATCTATATTCCCCGCGATTTCCTCAGAAACATCTGGGATGAAATCCTCATTTCCCCTCCGTCAGTGGCCGGATCTTCAGATAAAATGACGCCATTCGGACATGATGCCTTTAACTCTTTGCGCATCGAAGCAGGAATCCCCCTCTACTCGGTTGACATGGATGAGGAGACTATCCCTATCGAGGCCAATCTCGATCAGGCAATCAGCTACACAAAAGGCTGTTATATTGGTCAGGAGACGATTGCCCGGATTAAATACAAGGGGCATGTAAACAGGACAATGACAGGATTCTTGATTGAAGGAAACATCATCCCTGTAAAAGGCGACAGGATATATAACACTCCTGACAACACGGGACACAATATTGGTTTCATAACAAGCTCTTGCCTCTCCCCTTCACTAAAAAGGATTATATCATTGGGTTATTTAAAAACAGGATATAATGAGTCCGGTAATAAGGTAATCATCAAAAAAGATTCAGGCACAATTTCAGCAGCAGTTACCAAGTTACCTTTTCATAAACAATAGCAGCGATAAAAAAACAATTGACAAAGCTCCCAAAAAGATGCTAAAAATTTGGTTTGTTTCAAGCGAGGAAAAGTAATATATGGTGAAGAACGGCAACGATAACAAGTACCGTTATGTTCACCAGGTCGGGTTATACACTGCTATCCCTATAATCCTTGTGGCAGGACCGGCAATCGGTTTCTTCATAGGAGATTATATCGATAGAAAGTTAGGAACAACCCCGTGGTTTATGCTCTTCTTCATAGTTGTAGGATTTATTGCCAGCATAAGACAGACCATAGAGTTTATAACTAAGGCAGGCAACAGAAAATAATATGGACAGAAACTTCTTAAAAAGATCAATCAGGACGTCAGTTATAGTTACAGTGATACTGTCTCCTTTCACACTCTTCTATTTCGGCATCCAGACTGGATGGGGATTTACAGCGGGAGCACTATGGAACATCATTAACGTATATCTGCTGTCACAGGTAGTCACTAATCTGATTACCCCGCATCCATCTAACAAGACGCTTGGCGCCGTGGCAGGCATATTGAAGTTTCCAGTCCTGTATGGAATAGGATACATAATCTTGAGCTATACTAACCCGTCAATCTATGGTATTATGGCCGGGTTTTCACTCATACTTGCAATCTTTTTATTAAAGGCGATAGGAGGCTATTACCTGAACGTCTCTTATACGGGAAAGAAGAGTTATGGAAGCAGCTAACAGCGCACATGGCGGCGGTGCACCTGAAGTAGCAAATATAATTACGCTCCTTAACAGTTATTTTCATGAGTCATCCATTATTGCTTTTTTGCATCACTGGGAGAACCCATTTTTTTCGGGGCTGATTATTATCGGCCTCGTTATTGTAGCAAGACTTGCAACAAGACAGAGGGCGCTGGTGCCCGGCAAACTCCAGAATTTTGTTGAGTTCGCTCTCGAGAGCCTTGACAATCTTTCCAAAGGGGTCATAGGACATCACGGCCGACATTACGCGCCGTTTATCGGCACACTTTTTATCTATATATTAATCATGAATCTGAGCGGGCTGATCCCGTTTTTAAAGTCTCCATCCTCAAGTCTTAACACTACCATAGGCCTTGCAGTCATAGTGTTTTTCTATGTACAGTATACTGGTTTGAAAAGATTAGGTCTTGGCGGATATATCTTTCATCTCCTGGGACAACCCAGGGATGTAATGGGATGGGTCTTCGTGCCCTTGATGCTTCCTCTTCATGTTATTGAGGAATTCATCAAGCCAATGAGTCTCTCTCTCCGTCTTTTTGGCAACGTATTCGGGGAAGATGTGCTTATAGGCGCATTTGTTACAATGGGTATTCTCGCATTGAGTTTTATGGGCAGCCCTATCGGCATACCGCTTCAGATCCCATTTATGATGCTTGCAATAATAACTGGTACAATTCAGGCATTGGTTTTTACACTTTTGAGCACGGTTTATCTATCATTGATGATGCCGCATGAGGAACATCATTAGTATTATATTTTAACTTAAGAAAGGAGGAATAAAACAATGGATTTTCAAACATCTTTAGGGTTAGCGCTTCCAATAGGAGTGGGATTGGCAGCAATAGGTTCTGGACTCGGTCTCGGAAGGGCTGTAGGTTCTGCGATGGAGGCTATGGGAAGACAGCCGGAGGCTGCCGGCAAGATCCAGACTGCAATGGTTATCGGTGCTGCATTTATCGAGGCTTTGACCATCTATGCACTTCTGACAGTATTTATTTTCCAGGGCAAGATTGGCGGATAAATAAAGTTATAAAGGGGAGATACTTTGAATCTTGAAATACAACAGATACTAACACAGGCGGTTGGTTTTCTCGTACTCCTTTTTATCCTGAAGAAGATAGCCTGGAAGCCTTTACTCTCCCTCCTCGATGAAAGGAGGGAGAAGATATCATCTGAATTCCGGAACATTGAGAGTACGAAGTCTGAGCTCTCGAGACTGGAGCAGGATTATAAGGCGCGACTCGCAGAAATAGACGCACAGGCAAGGCTGAAGATTCAGGAGGCAATCACTGAAGGTCAGAGGATTGCAGTGGATGTCCAGGAAAAGGCACGGGAAGAGGCAAAAAATATCCTTAATAAGGCGAAGGACAACATTGAGCTGGAAATAGCAAAAGCACGGGTGGAGCTGAGAAACCAGGTCGCTTCTCTCGCAATCAAGGTTGCCGAGAAAGTAATTAAGGAGGAGCTCTCGGAAGAACGTCATAAGCGTCTTGTAACAGAGTTTATTGATGAGGCGGGTCAGCTAAGGTGAGAAAGAGGATAATATCCGAGAGATACTCAAGCGCCCTTTTAAATGTAGCTAAAAAAAGGGGGGAGGCAGACCAGGTATTCGATAACATGGAATTTCTTAAAAGAATGCTTTCTGAAAATGCCTCATTAAAGATTTTTCTTGAAAGCCCTCAAATTACTCAGGAAGACAAGACAGCCTTTATTAAAAAGGCCCTTGGTGAGTCAATAACTGAAACTGCCATGAACTTTCTTCTCATTCTTGTAAGGAAATACAGACTGAAATTCCTTAGAGAGATAATTGAAGAGTATGAGAGGTTGTATGACATAGAAAGATCTGTACAGAGAACAGATGTTATTACAGCTGTCCCCCTGGATGATTCAACCATTTCAAAGCTGCGTACAGCAGTAGAAGCCTCAATGAAGAAAACCGTCAAGATGTGCTTCTATGTTGACCCAAAGATACTGGGAGGTGTCATCATTAAGACTCCTAATCTTATTATAGACGGCAGTATAAGGAGAAAATTGAATGACATCAGCTACTCGCTTTCTACTTTGAAGGTTTAAATATGAAAAATCAAAAATTAAAAATAAATAAGTACAAGACAGGACAAAATTACCGATTTTTGATATTTGATTTTTCATATTTCAGGGTGAATCTGGAAGGATAAAGGAGAAAAAGCTATGGCATTAAGACCAGAAGAAGTAAGCTCAATAATTCAGATGGAGTTAGAGAAGTTCCAGACTGACCTCCATATGGAGAGTGTCGGAACCGTACTTCAGGTAGGAGACGGCATTGCAAGGATTTATGGGCTTGAAGATGCAATGGCCGGAGAACTGGTGGAATTTCCGGGCAATGTAGTAGGTATGATCTTCAACCTCGAAGAAGATAATGTCGGTGTAATCCTGTTTGGCGAAGATTCAATGATTAAAGAAGGTGATACAGTCAAAAGGACTGGTAATATTGCCCAGATACCTGTTGGCGATGCCATGATCGGCAGGGTCGTTGATGCACTCGGCAGGCCAATTGATGACAAGGGTCCTATTGTCACTGAAAAGCATCGTCCTATCGAAGGAATGGCGCCTAACGTAGTTCAGAGACAGCCTGTCAAAGAACCTGTCCAGACCGGTATAAAGGCCGTTGATGGCATGATACCGATCGGGAGGGGACAGAGAGAGCTTATTATTGGAGACAGGCAGACAGGAAAGACAGCAGTACTTCTTGACACAATAATCAATCAGAAGGGTACAGGAGTAATCTGTATATATGTGGCAATCGGACAGAAGGCTTCAAATGTCGCCGCCGTTGTGGAGACACTTACGAAGCATGGAGCTATGGAAAACACCATTGTAGTCTCGGCAACTGCGGATAACGCGGCGTCTCTTCAGTATATAGCCCCGTATACAGGTTGTGCCATAGGTGAAGAGTTCATGTATTCCGGCCGGCACGTGGTTGTAATGTATGACGACCTGTCAAAGCATGCACAGGCCTACCGACAGCTATCACTACTTCTGAGACGTCCTCCGGGAAGAGAGGCATACCCCGGAGATGTATTCTACCTGCACTCAAGACTTCTGGAGAGGGCTGCAAAACTGAGAGATGATCTTGGCGGCGGCTCACTGACTGCCCTTCCGATTATTGAGACACAGGCAGGTGACGTATCTGCCTACATACCGACTAATGTTATTTCGATAACTGACGGCCAGATTTACCTCGAGCCTGATCTTTTCTACGCAGGTGTCAAGCCAGCAATTAACGTAGGCCTTTCGGTCTCCAGGGTCGGAGGAAACGCACAGACAAAGGCTATGAAAAAGGTTGCCGGAAGTCTTCGTCTTGACCTTGCACAGTACAGGGCGCTTGCAGCATTTGCCCAGTTCAGCTCTGATCTTGATAAGGCCACTCAGGCCCAGTTGATAAGGGGTGAAAGGATGGTCGAGATTTTAAAGCAGGATCAATACTCCCCTTTATCCCTCTCAAAGCAGGTCATGATCATCTATGTAGGAACCAAGGGTTATCTGGATGATATACCTGCTCATGAAGTCCGTGCATTTGAAGGTGAATTCCATACCTATATGGAAAAAGAATATCCTGATGTGGGACATGAATTGGAAAAGACAAAGGTGCTCTCAGACGAGATCACAAAAAAAATAAATTCAGCAGTAGAAAAGTTCAAGGCAAAATGGAAAAAGTGACACGATAAGTAGAATATATGCTTACTATACGACAGATAAGACGAAAGATCGTAGCCGCACAAAAAACCAAGCAGATAACCCGCACCATGCAGATGGTGGCAGCATCACGGGTTAAAAAGGCGGAAGGACGGCTGCAGCAGGCAAAACCATATGCCAACAAGCTGGAAGAGCTGTTGATGAGACTGTCGTCTACGGGCCAGTTCAGCCATCCCTTCTTTGAAACAAGAGATGTAAAGAATGTCTGTCTTGTAGTAGTCACCGGAGACAGAGGCCTCTGCGGTTCATACAATGCCAATATTGTCCTCAAGGCAGAATCTTTCCTTAGAAATCAGAATAAGGGTGTAAAACTCTTTCTGATCGGGAAAAAGGGTTATGACTATTTCAGAAAGAAAAACTACGATATACTTGATAAGGTTACAGACCTCAGCGGCAAACTCGACTACAAAAGAATAGAAGATATCACCACCCAGTTAACCGGATATTATCTATCCGGCACTGTTGACGAGATCCACCTTCTGTACACGTCATTCAGGTCTGTCATTTCGTATCAGGCAAGAGTTGATAAATTCCTGAAGATCGAAAGCCCTGAAAGTAAGGACGGGGACAATGCAATACAATACATATTTGAACCTGACGTCAACGCGATATTCGAAAAACTTCTTCCAAAGTATGTAGCCACCAAGGTATATATATCATTGGCAGAATCATTCACTTCTGAGAATGCATCGAGGATGATGGCGATGAAACTTGCCACTGATAATGCAACCGAGATGATAGACAAGCTTACACTTATGCGTAACAAGGCCCGGCAGGCTGCTATCACTAAAGAGATTACGGAGATAGTTACAAGCGCAGAGGCATTAAAATAAGAAGCAATTGGCAGTAACAATGAATCATAAGCAATGGCTAATGAATAATTAGCAAGGAGGCCAGAAGAACATGAACTACGGTACAATTGTACAGGTAATAGGACCAACGGTGGATGTGCGTTTCCCGCAGGAGACCCTTCCCCCGATTCTTAATGCGCTGAAGATCGAGGATAAGGAAAAAGGTATTAAGCTCGTGGTAGAGGTAGCCCAGCACGTTGGAAACGATATCGTGAAATGCATCGCCATGTCTTCAACAGACGGGCTTGTAAGGGGGATGAAGGTGCTTGACACAGGGGCACCGATATCCGTTCCTGTTGATGAGCAGACACTTGGCAGGATATTCAACCTTCTCGGTGAAACGATTGATGAAAAAGGGCCTGTAGCCAATCCTGAAAAACGCTGGCCTATACACAGACCAAGCCCTTTGTTTGAGGAACAGGTACCGGTTGCATCAGTCCTTGAAACAGGAATTAAGGTCATTGACCTCCTGGCCCCTTATGCCAAGGGCGGAAAGATCGGTCTCTTCGGAGGAGCAGGAGTAGGCAAGACAGTTCTGATCATGGAACTGATCAGAAATATCGCTACAGAGCATGGAGGATACTCAGTATTTGCAGGTGTGGGTGAAAGGACCAGGGAAGGAAATGACCTCTATCTTGAGATGAGTGAATCAGGGGTTTTAAGCAAGACTTCGCTTGTTTTTGGCCAGATGAATGAACCACCTGGAGCAAGATTAAGGATAGCACTCGGCGCACTGACAATTGCAGAATACTTCAGGGATGAGATGAATCAGGACGTGCTCCTGTTCATTGACAACATATTCAGATTCGTTCAGGCCGGTTCCGAAGTTTCCGCCCTTCTCGGCAGAATGCCTTCCGCAGTCGGATACCAGCCGAGCCTTGGAACTGAGATGGGTGAACTGCAGGAGAGGATTACCTCAACTAAGAAGGGTTCTATTACATCCGTTCAGGCAATCTATGTACCGGCAGATGATATAACAGACCCTGCGCCTGCAACAACCTTTACGCATCTTGACGCAACAACAGTTTTATCCAGACAGATCTCTGAATTGGGCATCTACCCTGCCGTAGACCCGCTTGACTCGACATCCAGAATAATGGACCCGAGGACTGTCGGTGATGAGCACTATAACATTGCGAGGGCAATCCAGAAGATATTGCAGAGATATAAAGACCTTCAGGACATTATTGCAATCCTTGGTATGGACGAACTCTCTGAGGAAGATAAACTGACAGTCAACCGGGCAAGGAAGATCCAGAAATATCTGTCCCAGCCATTCTTCGTAGCTGAAGCATTTACCGGATCACCGGGAAAATATGTAAAGCTGCAGGATACCATAAAAGGATTTAAGATGATCATAGAAGGTCAGATGGATGACATACCAGAACAGGCATTCTACATGGTCGGTGCAATAGAAGAGGTATTTGAGAAGGCTGAGAAACTGAAGGCCGGAGTTTAGCGGGGGATATTGTGGCAAAGAACTTCAAACTGGTTATTGTAACACCTGAAAAAATCCTGTTTGATGGCGAGGTATCATCCATCGTCGCACCCGGCGACCTGGGATACCTCGGCATCCTTGCAGACCATGCCCCTATCATTACAAGCCTGACAAAAGGAAATCTGGAAATAACTGATCCAGACGGCACAAAGAACACTATGGTGATTAGCGGCGGATTTATGGAGGTAGTTAAAAATACCGCAACAATCCTTGTAGAATCAACCTCTACGGCGGGGTAAAGACCTTCCATATATCTTCCGCATACTCCCTGATAGTCCTGTCGCTTGAGAATTTACCCATGCTGGCTACATTTATAATGGACTTCCTTGTCCAGTCATCACGGTCATTATAAAGAAATGATACCTTTTCCTGACAGTTTACGTAGCCTGCATAGTCAGCAAGGACCATATACTGATCACTCTCAAGTAGTTTTTTTACGAACCCCTGAAACCGGTCGATACACCAGGGAGTGAAGAACCCATTGGAGATCATGTCTATTGCCCCTGCCAGCTCAGGGTTTGACTGATAGTATGAATACGGACTGTATCCATTTCTCTTTAAATCTTCTACTTCTTCTGCCCTGAGGCCAAATACAAAAATGTTCTCATCCCCTATCTCTTCTTTCATCTCAACATTGGCGCCGTCAAGTGTACATACTGTGAGTGCACCATTCAGTGCAAGCTTCATGCACCCTGTACCAGACGCCTCGGTCCCTGCAGTGGATATCTGCTCCGACACATCAGCGGCAGGTATGATCTTCTCTGCAAGAGAGACATTATAATTGGGAAGAAATACTACTTTTATGCTCCCTTCTATAGATGGATCATTATTTATTATATCAGCGACAGAATTAATAAGTGCTATAATATCCTTTGCCGTCTTGTATCCCGGGGCTGCCTTCCCGCTGTAGATAAACGTCCTTGGGACAAAATTCCCTGTACCCGAGGTCTTGAGCCTCCTGTATAACGATATGACATGGAGTATATTTAATAACTGTCTTTTGTATTCGTGAATCCTCTTAACATGAACATCAAATACTGAGTCAGGATTGACCGCTACACCTGTCATGTCCATTATGACTGAGGCCAGTGCCTCCTTATTGTCCCTTTTTATCCTCCACCATTCCTTCCTGAAACCAGCATCATCTGCAAATGGAATAAGCTTTTTTAGCTCAAACAGGTCTGTTATCCATGTATCGTTGATATTTGCACTTATAAGCCTGGAGAGTTCCCTGTTGATCTTTTTGAGCCAGACCCTCTGACTTATTCCATTGGTTTTATTGGTAAATTTGCCAGGGTAGAACTCATGGAAATCCCGGAAAATATCGCCTTTGAGTATTTCTGTGTGGATCCCGGCAACCCCATTGACCTTGTTACTGCCGATTATGGCAAGATTGGCCATCCTGACCCTCTTGCCGCCGGCCTCGTCTATTATAGACATCCGCTTCATGCGCTCAATATCACCTGGATTCCGGTGATAAACATCTTTGAGGAAGTTATTATTTATTTCGTAGATAATATTCATATGCCGTGGAAGGAGTTTTTCCATAAACGGGACAGACCATGTCTCAAGGGCCTCAGGGAGTACTGTGTGATTGGTATAATTTATAGTTTTTCCAGTTATATCCCATGCCTTGTCCCAATTGAGCCCCTCTGCATCAATGAGTATCCTCATGAGCTCAGCCACGGCCAGTGAAGGATGAGTGTCATTAAGCTGTATGGCAACCTTATCAGGAAATTCGTCAAATGATTTATGGTGATTCTTATACCTCCTGAATATGTCCTGAAGAGTAGCGGATACAAGGAAGTATTCCTGCCTCAGCCTGAGTTCCTTCCCCTCAAGTGAGGTGTCATCAGGATAAAGAATCTTGGAAATATTCTCCGCATTATTTTTCTTTTCAACAGCCTTTATGTAATTCCCGTTATTGAAATACTCCAGGTCAAAATCGCGGCTCGATTTGGCAGTCCATAGTCTGAGATTGTTAACAGACTTGCACTTGTAGCCAGGCACAGGTATGTCGTAGGCCATCGCCATGACCTCCTCGCAATCACCCCATTCATGTCTGGTCTTCCCACTTCCGTCAATGAACTCATACACATTGCCGTAGAATTTTACCGTATAAAGAAATTCCGGCCTGGGGAACTCCCACGGGTTGCCATATCTGAGCCAGTTATCCGGATGTTCTATCTGTTCGAATTCCTTTATCTTCTGGTGAAACATACCATACTCAAATCGTATCCCATACCCATATCCGGGAATTCCGATGGTCGCCATGGAATCAAGAAAGCAGGCGGCAAGCCTGCCGAGACCGCCATTGCCGAGCCCTGCCTCACTCTCAACATCAAAAACATCGTTAAGATCAAGGTCAAGTTCCTTTAAAGCTTCCCTGAGAGCATCTTCCATACCGGTATTAATGAGGCTGGAGCCAAGAGTCTTTCCAATCAGGAATTCCATTGAAAGATAATATACCCTCTTGGCATCATCATAGTGGTAAGCCCTGTGAGTGGCAAGCCACTTCTCCATAAGATAATCCCTCACCGTATATACAACCGCTGAGAACCAGTCCCTTTTTGTCGCTGAAAATACGTCTTTTCCGAGGGTGTAATGCAGGTGCCTTGAGACCGACTTCTTTACTTCAGCCGCAGTAACCGGCTGAAGTTCACTCTTTGGATCAGATAACTTCGTTCGGGAAGACATGACCGTTTCTCCTTTTATTAATTATAATACCTGCTGTCAGCTTCAGTAATTTCTGTAAGAAATTCTTTAATAATTTGATTCTTCGTGTGTAAAACTCCGTATGATATACCCGCCCGACTTCTCGTCAAACTCAAGTTCAAGGAGCTTCCGGATTTGTGCCTCTTCAAGGAGCTTGCCAAATGTCTGAAAACCGTAATAGGCTTCACTGAATCCAGGGTTGCGGCGTTTAATGGCCTGTTTCACCATAGACCCCCATACCTTCTCTTCTTCTCCACGTTCCTTGAACAGGGCTTCCACAGTGCCCATAACCAGATCAAGACCTTCCTGCCGTCTCTCATCCCTGGATTTCGCGACGGTCCTGGGGGCAGTCTTCTGCTTTGAACGCAGAAGCCTCGTTTGACGCTTCTTCTCTGTCTCTCGTACCAGGTCATCGTAAAATATGAACTCATCGCAGTTTGAAATCAGGAGGTCCGAGGTAGCTTTTTTAACCCCAACGCCAATCACTATCTTATTATTCTCGCGCAGCTTACTGACAAGTGCAGAAAAATCAGAGTCGCCGCTGATAATGACGAAGGTATCAACGTGTGCCTTCGTATAACACAGATCCAGTGCATCCACTACCATACGTATATCAGCTGAGTTCTTACCTGACTGACGCACGTGAGGGATTTCTATTAGTTCAAAAGCTGCCTCATGCATAGTCCTCTTGAAATCCTTGTAGCGTTCCCAGTCACAATAGGATTTCTTAACAACTATGTTCCCTTTTAGAAGGAGGCGCTCAAGCACCTTCTGAATATCAAACGCATCATACTTGACATCGCGAACCCCAAGCGCGATGTTTTCGAGATCGCAAAACAGCGCCATGTTCTGTGTCCTGGATTTAACAGACATAAGTGCACCCTCCTCCTGTTCTGATCAAAACCACAACTCCCCAGTTATAAACGCCATTAATAAACCCCAACTTTACCCAAGCAGGTAGTCAAAATCTGATTTTGTTATTGAAATACCCTTTCTGTTCTGCGACGGGTCTTCCATTACTGCCTTGTAAAGGGAGAGTTTTTTCATCTTCAGGTCCATCATTTTCTCCTCAATCGTATGACGCATGAGTATTCTCGTGATGGTCACCTTGTTTTTTTGTCCAATCCTGTGAGCCCTGTCAGATGCCTGATTCTCGACCGCTGGATTCCACCACGGGTCAAGGTGAAAGACATATGATGCCTTAGTCAGATTGAGCCCCTGTCCTCCTGCCTTGAGGCTGAGCAAAAATATCTTTGCCCCTTCACCTTCCTGAAAACCGTCCACCAACTGTTTCCGCCTTCCTGCAGCAGTCGAACCATCAAGCCTGTAGAAGGTAATATTATTCTCTTTCAGATTCCTCTCAAGTATATTCAGAAATGAAGTAAACTGCGAAAACACAAGTGCGCTGTGTCCCTCATCCAGAAGCTCCTTTAACCTGCTGATCAGGAATTCAATCTTCGGCGACTCCTCATTAAACGCCGAATCTATCAGACCTGGAGAAACACAAAGCTGCCTGAGCTTTAATATGGCTGTCAGCGCTATAATCTGTGCCTGTGCCTTTGTCTTATTCTCATATGCACTTTCTATCGTAGACTTAACCATATCAACTGTTCTTTTGTAAAGTGATTTTTGTTTATCTGTCAACTCAAGATAAATGTCCGATTCAGTCTTGGGGGGGAGTTCTTTTAAGATCTCTTCCTTTGTCCTTCTGAGGACAAATGGCCGTGTCCTTCTCAGGACAATTTCAAGCTCCGGTGATGACTCACTCCTTATTTGGGACTTGAAATCATCATAGTCACCTAACAACCCTGGAATAGTCAGATCAAATATTGAGAAATACTCACCCAGATGGTTCTCAACAGGCGTCCCTGTCATAGTAAGTTTAAAATATCCGTTCAACTGCCGCACCGCACCGGTAGTATCTGCGTATATGTTTTTAACCGCCTGCGCCTCATCAAATATGATGACATCAAACGTTATCTCTTTCAGTCGTTCAATGTCCCTCCGGACGAGGCCGTACGTAGTCAGCACAACATCTGCCCCTCTAAAAACTGTATTCCTCTCCTTCCCTGTATAGAGGTGTATCTTCAAGCCGGGAAAGAACCTCTCTATCTCCCTCTCCCAGTTAAAGAGCAGGCTCGGCGGCAGGATGATAAGATGCGGACCATTAACAGCAGAAGCTGGTGTGATCTTCCCCTCTTTTATCCCTGCAAGCAGGCTTATTGCCTGCAGAGTCTTGCCAAGTCCCATATCATCAGCAAGGCAGGCTCCCAGCCTGTGTTCATACAGAAATGACAGCCAGTAATACCCTTCCTTCTGATAATGTCTAAGCTTTGCCCTTAATCCCTCAGGCAGGTCCCTTTTTTCTATTTTCTCAAAGCTGGTCAAACGATCAATAAGCGCTTCGTCCTCTTCCGGCAGCTTAACCTCAACTCCATTATTCCTCAGATATATCCAGTCCAGTATCCGGAGCCTGGGGACCTGAACGATCTCCTTTACCTGCACCCTGGATTTCTTATCCTCCCTGTATAAGGATGCTATACTCCTCAGTATTTCATTGGAATTGTGATCAAGTATCTCAATAAAATCACCATTCTCAATCATTCCATCACCTGCAAGCGCCTTACGGAACAACTCTTCATCTATCAGATGATTGTCAGACTTGATTTCAGGTCTTATCTCAAACCAGTCAATCCCGCTGTCCCTCCTGCAGTCAAAGGAAAAATCCCATTTAGAATTTCTTGCCAGCTTACCCTTAACGAGGAGTGGTATGTTGTGTTCACGCAATCGTGAAAAAAGCTCCGGCAGGTGTTTATATAATCTCTCCGCCGTAAGGATCATCTCGTTATGCCTCGTCATTTTACCAAATAATTCATGTCCGAATATTTCATATGGAACAGTATATAATAATGCCTCCCTGCTGATGTCATTGCTGACGAGATGCCAGCAATCATTATTGAACAGGACCCTGAAAGATGGAGTACAGGATCTTGAATATTCATACATAAGAACCCGTTTGGCTTCATTCCTGATTGCACGTTTATAAAAATCACCCTCACTCAATTCATCTCTGATAACCTTCTCCGCCTTATTCCTGGATTTAATGGTCATAAGGCTCAGGAATGCCCTGACAAGCACAGAAACTCTCTTCCTGGCCCTCAATGGGGTTGACAAAAGATGCCCGTTAATAACGTTAAAGATAAAAGAAAAGAGAGGGCGCGTTGTTGACCCCGTTAACTCACCAACATTACACATGGCCTTTAAAACCATCTCTCTGTCGCTTCCACGATGCCGATCTATGACTATGCTATATAAGTGCTGATCCTTCACAGGCAAGGATTCCTTGCCGTTAATGCTTAATATAAGGTTCTTTAAGACAGAATCCTTCTCACCATAGAATATTATCTGATACTTATGAAGGTTTTTCAGGGAAATCTGAAGCGGTGTGATATATCCGTGATCTCCAATACCCGATAGATCGCCCCATTTTTCATCAAAGTCATTATACGATTCATAATGAGCAGTCTGAGTCATACTATCTACAAGCGAGCGCCACAGAAGCCATGCACTCTTGTCCCTGACAGTACCCATCTTCCGCTTCTTTAAATCTATTATGAAAACTCCTCCAAACAGGTACGGATCCGGACATTCCCTGTCACCATTAAAACAGACCCTGCTCAGTGTAACCATGCCTCCTGTTACGTCCAGACGTGTTTTAGTTGAATAACTGAGTCTTTTATCCCACTCAACTGGTATCCTCTCCATCCCGGTGTCAACGATAATAGGACTGCTGTTACCGTGATTATTCAGGTAGTCCATGAGCAGCTTATCTTTATTAAGAAAAAAATACCTCTGTACATCAATAAACACACGTAATTCTGAGGGAAGACGGAAATAATCTGCAGCGGACACTGTTCTGTCGTTTTTCTCTATTGATATCTCAGGATGGATTCCGTAAGTCCTTTGCCGGAGGACTATTGAATAAGGCGACTCATCATCAAAAACAGCGCCGTCCAATGGCATATTGTTTGCGCCATGCAGAAGAATACCGGAAAACCTGCGGCGGTATTCGACGCTCTGCTGTCCTGCATCGAAATTTCCAGGATCCAGTATATTTTTTACTGCTGCCAGGGCACAGACTACATGTTTGCAGCAGGTTTGACCCGACCATATCGGACATGTACATTTGTAACAGAGTCTGTTGTCATTTATGAAAAAATATACTTCATAGATATTCTCCCCTTTTACCCCTGCAACAAGTACACCTCCATCTTCCTTCCATTCAAAGTAAACAACCCGCCCTGTCCGGTAGTATTCAAATCCACGGATAAAGTATTGTTTTGGTGTTAAATGATAAATATTCCCGGATGGAAATTTCTTAATTCTGGCTATAATCTCATTCTCTTCCATGCTGAATCATATTTTCTATTTTCCAGATAAACCTGTCAATCACCAAATCATCTTACTTTACTTTTTTTACTATTTCATCAATAATGTGTCATCATTTTATCTTATAAACATATGGAGATCATATGAAACTAACTCTTAAATTGTTAAACGTATTTATCGCCGGATGGATAATTTCCGCACTGCTTTTGCCAATTGTACCCTCATATGCTGCATGCCCTCCACCAGTTAAGATAATTTCTTCCATACCATCTGACAAATCCAGGAGTGCAGACCCTGCAATGCCAATTGTACTTACATGGGATAAAACTACACATACTTTTCAGACGGGTGTACATGACTACAAACCTATGCTTGAATCAATCAATATTGCAGGGGGGAGATACAAACTCGGAGCTCTTCTCACAACAGAATGGGGAGCTGGAGGTAAGGTTTCATGGGATGGAAATAAGGAGACAATAACTCCGGAAGCGCCACTCGAACCTGGAACACAGTATATGCTCTGGACATATACATACACATCAGGTGATGAGTCATGCCCGGTATACGGAGGGGAGATTGTCTTTGTCACTGCAGGTGAACCACCGCAAGATGATAATCCTGTAAGAAAGATCGATTTATCAACAATTTATCACGGAAATGATAAGGGATCGGGCAAGATCGAAGGTGAAATTACCGCACTAAACGATGCATTGAAGGTCATAACCGTTAAGGAAAGCTTCATGAAAAGTATAAACATCATTCTCTATGATGGTCTGATGATAATGAGAAATGGAACCTTCGCCATGCCGTCAAACCTGAAGACCGGAGATAAGATAACAGGAGACTTCATGGGAGGCAGGTTGTACATGCTGAATGCAACGGGCGAAAAATAGAAGGGTCACAACGGAATTTTCCGATGAAACAAATTCAAGCCATCAAAGGCGTTAAAGACATTTTACCTGATGAAACCTGGACATGGCACTGTATACAGAAGAAAGCACGTGACATCTTTCAGACCTTCGGTTACTCAGAGATTATTATCCCGATCATAGAGTCTACAGAACTATTCTCAAGGAGCATAGGTGAAACAACTGACATCGTTGAAAAGGAGATGTATACATTTGATGACAGGGACAGCAGGAAGATTACACTCAGACCTGAGGGAACCGCATCAGTAGTGCGGTCATACATAGAACATAACCTGCGTGAATCAGCCCCATTTTTAAAACTCTACTACATTGGACCCATGTTCCGGCGTGAAAGACCGCAGGCAGGACGCTTCAGGCAGTTCTATCAGATCGGGGCAGAGGTCTTCGGCATCGGACATTTCATGATAGATGCAGAGATACTATATATGCTGAATCTTTTTTTTGACAAATTGAATATTAAAGGTGTTGAATTGCAGATAAACAGCATCGGCTGCCCCAAATGCAGACCTGCATTCCGAGAAGCCCTGAAGGCCTTCTTTAAAGACAAGATATCAGACTTATGTGAAAACTGTAAAAGAAGATTCGAGGTCAACCCCCTTAGAATACTGGACTGCAAATCAACCCACTGTCATGAAGTTGCTGAGAAAGCACCAAAGACAATTGACCATCTATGCAATGACTGCCTTACACATTTTAACGGTGTACAGGAGTCTCTGAAAACTGCCGGCGTCCATTATATCATTAATCCCAAACTTGTCCGCGGACTTGATTACTATACGCAGACAACCTTTGAATTTATCGGAGGGGCACTTGGCGCCCAAAATGCAGTTGCAGCAGGCGGCAGGTACGATAATCTTGTGACAGAACTCGGCGGCCCGTCAACTCCCGCCATTGGATTCTCTATTGGAATGGAAAGACTGGTCTCTCTGTTTGACAGCAGCAATGTAATCATACATTCTCCGTCAGTCTTTATTATCGCCCTGGGAAAAGATGCGCAGGAGACTGCCTTCTCTCAGATTAACCGGCTCCACAAAGAAGGGATATCTGCAGTCATGGACTACAACGGCGGAAGCCTGAAAAGCCAGATGCGAAAGGCAGACAAAATCAATGCGCAGCATGTGATCATCATTGGCGGTGATGAAATATCAAAGGGGGTTGTAATACTTCGTGACATGCAGGGAAAAACACAGACAGAAGTGCCAATGGCAGAACTAATTAACAGATTAAAGAATTGATAACCTGGCCGGACAAGACCAGGTCTAAACCTCTACCCTCCCGTCGACCAGCTCCTTCAATTCCTTGCCGGCTTTAAAGAACGGGACTCTCTTCTCAGGCACAAATACATTCTGCCCGGTCTTTGGATTACGTCCTTCCCGTGTACGCCTCTGCCTGATCCTGAAACTGCCAAATCCGCGGATCTCAATCTTATCTCCACCTGCCAACGCCTCTTTGATACTGTCAAAGAGCATGTTGACGATGATTTCTGTCTGTTTCTTCGTAAGTCCATCTGTCTGCAGTGATACCTTTTCTATAAGATCGGTCTTGGTCATATGTTTCCCTCCTAAAATGCCAGCATGTATTGCATGCTGAATGTCCCTTCCCCTACTGTAATTTTCTTCCCGCTGTCAATCAGACCGGAAAGTGAACTGTTCTTAAGAAACCGTTCCAATAAAGAATATCTCTTCTTTTTTTCTATAAGACCAGGTTCTCCCTTTATTCCAGCCAAATCTGCTGTAATCTTTATTGAATCCTGAAAGCTTCCAAGCTCATCAACCAGCCCGAGTTTCTTTGCCTGCCGTCCTGTAAATACCCTCCCGTCTGCAATGGGCACCAGGTCTTCCTTATTGATCCCGCGACCTTCTGATACAGCCTCTACAAACTGATCATACGTATCATCAATAACACCCTGAAGAAGGTCCCTCTCTTCAGGAGTCATGGTGCGAAATAAAGAACCTACATCTTTAAACTTCCCGCTCTTTATTACTACACTCTCAACCCCAACCTTTTTCATTAAACCACTGATATTTGCAAGTTCAAGTATAACGCCAATGCTTCCAGTTACTGAACCTGGATTTGCAACGATCTTGTCCGAAGCGCTGGCGATATAATAACCGCCCGATGCCGCCACGCTGCCCATAGATGTGACGATCTTCTTCTTCCCTTCATCCCTTATCTTAAGAACCTCATTATATATCTCCTGTGAAGGTGCAACAGCCCCTCCGGGGCTGTCAATCCTGAGCAAAATAGCCTTTACTCCCTTATTCCTTCTGTGTTCGCGCAGTTCTTCAATAATATCTTTTGAATCAAGGATTACGCCTTCAATCTTAACTACAGCGATCTTTTCTCCAACAGAAAATGAAAAATTACCCAGTCCTACGGTAATCGCATACGCGGCTATGAATATAAAAAGGGATACGGCTGATAATGAAAGGAAAACAAACAGTATTGGGTGTTTTTTCCTCATTGACCAACGTCTCTGGTTAATCAGAGTTTATCTTCCGGGCGGCCTCACCTAATGTAATTCCACCTTTGTCCTGGTTCTCCATATACTCTGCGATCTCTGCCCTCTCCAGGTCCTTATTATATTCCTTTATTGAAAGCGCAATCTTCTTCTCAGCAGTATCAATCTTGGTAACCATCGCCCGGACCTCATCACCTATCTTCATAACATCCTCGGCCCTGACAGGAGGTTCGACACCTGATTCGCTTACATGAATAAGCCCCTCGATTCCCTCTGCAAGTTCAACAAATATACCGAAGTCCGCAATCTTAATAATCTTGCAGTCAACCTTACTTCCGACAGCATACTTTTCAGGAATCTCTTTTAGCCATGGGTCTTCAGTCATCTGTTTCAGGCTTAATGAGATCCGCTGTTTTTCCTTATCAACTTTAACTACTACTGCCTGAACCTTCTGACCTTTTTTCAGTACCTCAGAAGGGTGTTTGATATGTTTAAGCCATGACATATCCGAAATATGTATAAGCCCGTCAATGCCGTCTTCCAACCCTACAAATGCCCCGAATTCAGTAAGATTCCTTACCTTGCCCTCTATTACAGTCCCGGGCGTATACTTGCTCTCAACCTGGCTCCAAGGGTTTGCCTCCACCTGTTTCAGCCCAAGGGATATCTTCCTGCTCTGCTTATCAATGCTCAGGACTACTGCACTTACTACATCTCCGGGGGAGACAACTTTGGATGGATGTTTTACGTCTCCTGCCCATGACATATCCGATACATGAACCAGACCTTCTACACCATCTTCGACCAATACAAATGCGCCATAGTCTGTAAGGCTGACAATCTTACCCTCCACTTTACTCCCAACAGGGTATTTATCCTCAACTGTCAACCATGGATCCAGCGACTTCTGCTTGTAGCCAAGTGAAATCCTGCCGGTGTCAGGATCATATTTCAATACCTTAACAGCAACCTTATCACCAACTTTGAAGACCTCGGATGGATGTCCTATCCTGCCCCATGAAATATCCGTAATATGCAGCAGGCCGTCTACACCGCCAAGATCAACGAATACACCATAATCAGTTATATTCTTTACGAAACCATCAATAAGCTTGCCTTCTTCCATAGCCTCGAGGGTGCGCTCACGTATCTTCTCCACCTGCTCTTCAATCAGAGCACGCCTCGATACAACAATATTTCCTCTCTTCTGATCCACCTTGATAATCTTGACCGGCCCTGTCTGACCAACAAGCCTGTCAAGGTCTTTTATAGGACGGACATCAATCTGTGAACCTGGCAGGAATGCCTTAATTCCAATATCAACACTTAATCCTCCCTTTACTTTTCCAACAATCTTCCCATCTATCGCCTTACCCTCTTTAAAGAGCTGATCTATCTTCTCCCAGATCTTCCGTCTGTCGGCTTTCTCTTTGGAAAGGCTTATATTCCCCTCTGAGTCCTCTCTCTCCTGTATGTAAACCGCAATACTATCACCTATCTTAAGGTTCTGAAGCTCCCTTGATGTAAATTCTGATTTAGGAAGTATCCCTTCAGACTTATAACCTACATCAACCAGAACGCTCTCTTCCCGTATGGCAACAATCTCTCCGGTTATTATGCTCCCCTCCTCTATCCCCTGGAATGTCTGATCGTACAACTCCTGCATGTCATTTACAGACGTAATATTAGTCATTTTTTAAGAAAACCCCTTTCATTTTTTTTGATACAGTAACATATTTAAAACAAATAGTAAACCTTGAAATTATGGCATCTCAGGCAATCCATCCGGCAGACTTTGAATCCAATAAAAAAGTTTCCGGATTTGAAGGGATTTCAAATTGCATTATAGTTCTTTTTTATCCATTAGCCATCTTATGCTGCTCAAGCATGGCTGCAATACGATCCATTATTGTCTTTGTAATCATAGAATCTGCTTTTGGCTGGGAACTCCGGCTGAAATCAAGCGGCTTTCCAAATGTGATTGTCACCTGATGAGGCCTTATGAACCAGCTTCCGGAGGGCATGGCCTTGTCCGTTCCTGCAATGGCAGCAGGAACAACCTGCTTGCCGCTCATCCTTACAATTAACCCTACACCCGCTTTACCTGCCTGTAATTTGCCGTTGAGGCTTCTTGTGCCTTCAGGATATATGACAACGATATTACCGGAATTCAGTTTATTGATTATCTCGCGAATAGCTGATCTGTCCGGCTTTTCCCTGTCAATAGGTATACCCCCAAGCAGCTGCAAAAGATTACCCACAACGGGTATAGTAAAAAGCCCTTTTTTTCCGACAAAATTTGCCGGACGGTTCAGACTGTAACCAAGCAGGGGTATGTCTAAGTAGCTTAAATGGTTTGCGGCTATTATTAATCCGCCTGAGTCGGGGATATTCTCAACACCCGATACCCTTATCCTGAAGATGAATCTCGCAAAGAATGAAATAACTAAGATGACAATAAAATATAATATACGCCTGGCCATAACCTCTCATGGATTATTTTTTTTCACTTCTATTTCAATGACAAGTTTTTCTATGACCTCATCAAGACCAAGTCCGGTCGTGTCTATGACTCTTGAATCATCAGCCTTTCTCAGAGGGTCTATACTCCTGCCTCTATCATTTGAGTCCCTCTCTTCGATACTCTTTATAGTCGAGTCAAGATCTGCTTCAATGCCTTTATCCCTTAGCTCAATCCACCTTCTTCTTCCGCGTTCAGCTATATCTGCATCAAGGTAGAATTTAAAACCTGCATCCGGAAACACGACCGTCCCCATATCTCTTCCCTCAACAATGACGCCGCCGTATTGTCCGGCCCATATTATACCAATCTCTCTCTGCAGTTTTACAAGATAGCGGCGTACCGGTCCATAAGCAGACACAACTGATGCCATTCTGCTCATCTCAGGAGTCCTTATCTCTTCAGTGACGTCCCTGCCGTCGACGATTACCCTCTGGATATCAGATGAAAGTTTTACTTCGAGCCGTGTAGTTTTGCAGAGTGTCTCAAGGTTTGCGTCATTGCATGTTATACCATTTACAAATACCTTCCAGCCTATAGCACGGTACATTGCACCAGTGTCCAGATACGCGCAGCCAAGCTTTCTGGCAAGGGCCTTTGCAACCGTACTCTTACCCGCTCCCACCGGGCCGTCTATGGCTACTATATTCATCCGGCGCTGCTCATCGCTCATAGCTCATCACAAATTACTCTGTTTTATCCTGCACTCAGCTGATGCAGCATCTCTTCAAACCGTGGAAACGATGTTTTAATGCACCCGGTATCTTCAATAACCATTTCGCCTTCAGCTACGAGCCCTGCTATAGCCATGGACATGGCGATTCGATGATCTCCGTGGCTGAGGCAAACAGTCCCCTTAAGTTTCTTCTTCCCGTGTATTCTCATCCCGTCATCAAAAGTCTCAACATCCACGCCCATCCCGGCAAGACAATCAGCCATAACCGCGATACGGTCACTCTCCTTAACCCTAAGCTCTGCAGCATCCTTTATAATCGTCTCACCTTCAGCCGCGGCAGCCGCAATACAAATAACAGGTAATTCATCAACAAGCCTCGGTATTATCTCGCCGCTTATCTCAATCCCTTTTAACGGTGCAGATACTATCCTGAGATCACCAACCGGTTCACCTTCAGAATCACGTAAGTCAGTGATGTCAATCATTGCCCCCATCTTCCTCAGGACATCTATTATTCCGGTCCTTGTCGGATTCAGGCCAACACCCCTTACAACCACATCAGAACCATTAACTATTGACGCCCCAACCAGAAAGAATGAAGCAGATGATATATCTCCCGGGACATTTATATCACGTGCAGTAAGTCTGTGACCACTTTCTATCGTAAGGACATTACCCTCTTTCACCAGATTTATTCCAAGATATCTCAACATCCGTTCAGTGTGGTCCCGTGACTGGGGTATTTCTTCCACTGAGGTCTTTCCTCTGGCATACAATCCGGCAATAAGCAGTGCTGATTTCACCTGCGCACTTGCAACAGGAAGCTTGTGATGAATACCCTGCAGCTCACCACCTTTGATTGCAAGCGGTAAAAGGTCTCCGTCTCTTCTGCCCATGATGTTGGCACCCATGTTCCTCAATGGACCTGCAACCCTCTTCATTGGCCGTCGCCGAAGCGAGCTGTCTCCAGTCATTACTGAAAAAAAATTCTGACCTGCTAACAGCCCGCAGAGGAGCCTTGCACTGGTACCAGAGTTCCCCATATCCATGACATCAGCAGGCTCGGTAAGCCCATACAGATTTTTGCCTTCTATTCTTATTGTACTTTCATTAACATCTTCAATGGAAATCCCCATGGCCCTGAAGGCATTCATTGTTGCCCTGCAATCATCCGAGGGAAGAAAATTTGTTACTGTAGAATTACCCTTTGAAATTGAACCAAGTATTATGGCCCTGTGTGAGACAGACTTGTCTCCCTGGACTTGTACTTCACCGGTTAAACGCCTTACTGGCCTGACGATCATTCTGTCCATCCAAACATCCATTTCTATTCATAAAAGAGGGGTCAGAGTTTCTCTCTCACCAGACGTGCCTTATCAAACTCATTATACAACCCTTCTGCATCATCACTCTGAATAAACTCCTTTATCTTTGCTATACTTCTTTCATACCTGTCCAGCATTTCAAGAATATTTTCTTTGTTCATAATGCATATATCCCGCCACATTTCCGGATGGCTCGCTGCAATACGCGTAAAATCCCTGAATCCTCCTGCAGAATATGATATGGTGCCTTCTGATTCATTCTCAAGCTCAAGCAATGTATTGACAAGTGCGTATGCAATAACATGCGGCAGATGGCTCACGGCAGCAAAGACATGATCATGGGCATCAGGGGTCATTCGAAGCACCCTCGCACCTGCGGCCTCCCACATCTTCTGCACAGTATTTACAGCATCAGGATTAGTCCTGGAGGTAGGGGTCAATATGCACTTTGCGTCTTGAAAGAGTTGTGCAAATGCAGCCTTTACACCGGACTTCTCTTTGCCTGCAATCGGATGGCCGGCAACAAAATGTGTGCCTTCAGGTAATATATCCTCTATTTCTCTGAGCGGCCCCTTTACACTCCCTACATCCGTTACAACGGCCCCTGGACTCAGATGCGGCGCAATCTCTTTCGCCAGCCTTATCAGGCTTCTGACGGGAGTGGCAAGGATGACGAGGTCTGCACCTTTGACAGCTTCATCAGCTTTAAAGCTGTAACTGTCAATAGCCCCCATGGAAACAGCATCCTGAAGGTTCCCCTCACTCCTTCCGACCCCGATAACCTCGGACACCATCCCTTTTGCCCTGCATACAAGGGCAAGTGAACCACCGATCAGGCCGACGCCAATAATGACCATTCTCCGGAAATGGGGCAGGGAACTCATATTTCCCTGCCTATTGCCTGAGCTATCAACCTTATCTGCCTCATCATCTCTTTAAAGACTGAAATCTTCAGTGACTGTTCACCATCGGAAAGTGCATTCTCAGGATTAGGGTGGATTTCAACAAGTATACCGTCAGCGCCGGCTGCCACTGCTGCCCGTGCCATTGGAGTAACCAGGTCCCACTTCCCGACACCATGACTCGGATCAACAATCACGGGCAGGTGAGTCAGTTGTTTAAGTACGGGGACAGCACTAAGGTCCAGGGTATTTCTGGTTGCTGTCTCAAATGTCCGAATACCGCGCTCGCAAAGTATAACCTTATGATTACCTCTTGACATAATGTACTCAGCAGACATCAGAAACTCTTTTATCGTGGCAGATAGTCCGCGCTTTAATATGACCGGTTTATCATAATTACCGACTTCCTGGAGTAATCTGAAGTTCTGCATGTTCCTGGCGCCTATCTGGATAACATCAGTATATTCATTTACCATCTCCAGATCCCGCGGGTCCATAAGCTCTGTCACAACTCTCAGCCCGGTCTTTTCTCTTGCATCAGCCAGGTATTTAAGTCCTTCAAGTCCAAGCCCCTGGAAGGTGTATGGGGAGGTGCGGGGTTTGAAGGCGCCGCCTCTGATAAACATTCCCCCCTCATCCTTAATCTCTTTTGCAATCCCAATCAGCATCTCCCGGTTCTCAACCGCACAGGGGCCGGCAATAAGCTGTATCTTCTTATCACCAACAGAAGCGCCATTAATATCAATAATTGTATTATCTGCATGGAATTCCCTGCTCGCAAGTTTATATGGTTTAAGAATGGGAACAACCTTCTCCACTCCTGGAAATGCGCCCATAGGCTGATCCAGGAGTACTCTCTCATCTCCTATTG
The DNA here is from genome assembly GCA_964611625.1 of uncultured Nitrospiraceae bacterium. Classification (GTDB taxonomy): domain Bacteria; phylum Nitrospirota; class 9FT-COMBO-42-15; order HDB-SIOI813; family HDB-SIOI813; genus RBG-16-43-11. The sequence goes on from CAZTAM010000002.1 coordinate 223,371, forward strand.
CGCCAAGAACAGTACGTTCCTTACCCTTTGACACATGGACCACAAGGCCAAGCGCCTCCAGTTTTTCTTTTACATGAGCAATCTGCTCTTCAGTAGCATCAGGTCTCAATACGATTATCATGGAAATTCCTCCTGTTATTTACCCAGAACCTTCTTCATCAAATCCACAAACATCCTGTTCTCATCAGGCAGTCCTATTGTAACTCTTAGGTTTTTCCCACCCATATGCCTGATGATAACCCCTTCTTTCAGCATGGCATTGAAAATAGCTCTACCGTCACTGCCAGTGCTGAAGTATATGAAGTTTGCCTCTGTAGGGACATATTTTATTCCCATAGAATCAAATTCTTTGTATAAATATTCTTTTCCTTCTCTGTTTATCCTGCGGCTCTCTTCAACATGCGAAGTATCATCAAGTGCAGCAAGTGCCCCAACCTGAGCAAGGGCATTTGTATTAAACGGCTGTCGAACCCTGTTCATCATGTCCGCAGTCTCAACGGTAGTCAGTCCGTATCCAATGCGAAGCCCAGCCAGTCCGTAGATCTTTGAGAAAGTGCGCAGGATTGTCACGTTCCGCCCCTCTCTAAGGTAGCTTAGAGAATCAGGGTACAGGTCCGAAGTCACATATTCTGCATATGCCTCATCAAATACAACCATAACATCATCAGGAATTTCGTTCATGAAAAACTGCATCTCCTGAGCCGTCACGATTGTACCTGTAGGATTATTGGGATTGGCTATGAAAACAAGGCGAGTACGTGAATTAATCTTGCCCGCTAAAGCCTTCAGATCAAACCGGTCATCTTTCATTGGCATGGTAATGACACTACCGTTGGCCGCTGTCATTATAAGCCTGTATACCGAAAAGGTATTTTCCGATGTGACTGCATTATCACCAGGAGAAACAAACGTCCTTATAAGGAGTTCAATAATCTCATTCGAGCCATTGCCAAGGATTACAGAATCAATTGATACCCCCCATTTATCAGCAATTGCCCTTCTGAGGTAGAAACCACCGCCATCAGGATATCTGTGTACTTTTTTATCTATATATCCCTTTATCGCCTCAACAGCCTTGCCCGATGCGCCAAGCGGATTCTCATTGGATGCAAGCTTTATCACTCCCTTTATCCCGAGCTCCCTCTCAAGCTCTTCAATAGGCTTGCCGGGCTGGTACGGCACAAGGTTTTTTATGTTGTCGCTGACGTACTTAAGCATGTCTGTTACCATTAAAATAACTTACAGGATTATTATTACTCATTGTTCAATACTCGATGATATGCCCTACTCCCCCACCGGATAAGACCCCAGGACCTTAAGAAACGTACACTGCTGCTCAAGTTCATCTAATGCCTTCCTTATCTTTTCATCCTCTATATGACCTTCAATATCTATAAAAAAGATATACTCCCACATTTTTTTCCTCGATGGCCGCGACTCTATCTTTGTCAGATTTATACTGCTGTCAGTAAATATCTTAAGGCAATTGTATAGCGCTCCCACCTTATCCTTGATCGAAAACATTACAGAGGTCTTGTCCCGTCCACTCTTCTTCTCGTGATCCTTTGCTATGACCAGAAAGCGGGTAAAGTTGGTGGAATAATCCTCAATGTGGCTCTTAATAACTTTCAGCCCGTAAAGTTGAGCAGCAGGTTCACTTGCAATAGCAGCTGCTGAAGAGTCTTTAGCACACATCTCCGCAGCCCGTGCAGTACTCGATACCTCCACAACAGGTATATTTGCAAGATTCTTCTCTATCCATCCTGAACACTGAGCTATGGGCTGGTGATGAGAGTACACGCATTTGATATCTGCGAGATTCCCTGTAAGAGACAGGAGATGATGACTTACCTCCTGAAGGATCTCTGAGGTAATCTTGAGATTGGAATCTATAAACATATCAAGAGTGTGATTCACAACCCCTTCAGTAGAATTCTCTATGGGAACAACACCGTAAGAGGCCTGCCCCCTCTCAACTTCTGTAAAAACCTCTTTAATACTGTTAACAGGGATATAGTTTGCAAAAACCCCAAACTGTTTCAGGCAGGCAAGATATGTAAAAGTAGCCTTTGGCCCGAGATAAGCTACCTTGAGAGGCAGCTCCAGCGACAGTGATGCAGACATGATCTCTCTGAAAATAACCCTGATTGCCTCATTAGGAAATGGTCCCTTATTCTCCTTCTCAAGCCGTTCAAATATCTCCCTCTCCCTCTGCGGGACATGGGCCGCCATCTTTTCTTCCTTCTTGATCTTACCGATCCCGATGGCAGCATTGGCCCGCTCGTTCAGTAATCTCAATATCTCAGAGTCAATCCGGTCTATTTCCTTGCGTAATTTCTCCAGCTCTTTCATAGTGGCATATGATACCGTATTCTATATTGGTTTGCAAGAATTGCAGGTTTGTGGAAAAGCGCCGGCCGTTGCCGGAATACCCTTTAAAGATCAACACTGAAACCGCCTAGCGACACTGAATGAATCAGACCGGCAACCTCTGCCTTACCGGCCAAACTGAACCCGCTGGTTATATTCTGATATAGATCTATACTCTTTTTCGATAGGGTCAGCGATCCAGTATTCTTTAGTACCCGGCTCCTCATATACGCACACCTTGTGTATGAGGTCATAATAAGCGTTTGTCAGCCGTCTGAATATGTATAAATCCTCTTAAAGCAAACTCCCCTGCCCTGCATCATCATTCTTCACAATGCCAAAGTGCCTGTATGCATTCGGTGTTGCAAGACGTCCTCGGGGTGTCCGGTGCAGGAAACCCTCCTGGATCAGGAATGGTTCATATACATCTTCAATGGTATCCTTGTCTTCACTGATCGCAGCAGAAATAGTCTCAAGCCCGACCGGACCTCCGCCGAATTTTTCGATGATAGTCAGCAGAAGTTTACGGTCCATTATGTCAAAGCCCCTGTCGTCAATTTCAAGCATAGCAAGCGCCTTACTCGCTACATCTCTTGTTATAACACTGTCAGCTTTCACATCAGCATAATCCCTGACCCGCCTGAGCAAACGATTTGCAATCCTCGGTGTACCCCGCGAACGGCAGGCAATCTCCTCTGCTCCGCTAACATCCAGATGAACATTAAGTAAGTTTGCAGAGCGCAGCAGTATCATCATTAACTCCTCAGGTTTGTAGAAATCAAGCCTCATTATAATCCCGAACCTGTCCCTTAATGGTGATGTCAGAAGTCCGCTCCTCGTTGTAGCGCCTATCAGAGTAAATCTCGGTATATCCAGCTTTAAAGTCCGTGCGGAAGGTCCCTGACCGATAATGATATCTATCTGATAATCCTCCATGGCCGGGTAGAGTATTTCTTCAATGGCAGTGTTCAGCCTGTGTATCTCATCTATAAAAAGTATCTCATTCTTTTGAAGATTTGTAAGTATGGCCGCAAGGTCTCCCTGCCGTTCTATCGCCGGACCTGATGTTGCCTTTATGCCTACCCCGAGCTCCCTTGCAATTATATATGACAGTGTTGTTTTCCCAAGACCAGGCGGTCCGTAGAAAAGGACATGATCCAGCGCTTCGCCCCTCCTTCTGGTTGCTTCGATGAAGATATCGAGGTTCTCCTTAACCTTTTCCTGTCCTATGTATTCGGACAGCGTCGGCGGGCGCAGCGTCGCCTCGTATCTCTTTTCCTCGTCATCCAGCTGAGCTGTCATAATTCGATCCTGCATTCCGATCCTCACACAATAACTAATACACTCCCTGCTCAATACTCATTGCAAATAAACTATCCTTTGGCCAAAATCTTCAACGCCTCTTTGATAAGCGGCTCAATCGGCATTTCCCTGTTTCTCTCCCGGACCTTCCTGATTGCCTCATAGGCCTGTGCCCTCGGATAACCGAGATTTATCAGTGCAGACAATGCATCAGCCGCTATCGTATGGTCCATCTCCCTTCCACCTTCTGAATCGCTTAAGGAGGGGAGTTTCTCCTTCAATTCCAGTATTATCCTTGCTGCAGTCTTCTTCCCCACGCCTGGAATCATGCTGAGCCTTTTCGTATCTTCACTCTCCACTGTCTTCATCAAGTCTGACAATGAAGACCCGGACAGTAAATTCAATCCCATCTTTGGCCCTACACCTGAGATCGTTATGAGAGTTGAGAAGAAGTCCCTTTCCTCCGGGCTTAAAAAACCATACAGCAGTATTGCGTCTTCACGAACATGCGTATATGTATGTAGTATAATCTCCGCGTTATCATGCGGCAATCTTGTGAATGTGGAAAGCGGAATTAAGACCTTATATCCGACCCCATTTACATCCACTACTGCATACTGCGGCGTTTTGACAATAAGATGTCCACGAACATGTGCAATCATCGCAGTTCTCTGAACTTATATGAATTTAGATAGCAGATGGCTATGGCAAGCGCATCTGAGGCATGGTGAGGTTTGGGCGGTGCCTGCAATCTGAGGATCTTTCCGACCATGTGCTGTACCTGCTCCTTCTTTGCTGCGCCGTAACCGACTACAGATTGCTTGACCTCAAGGGGCGAATATTCAAACAGCGGAATGCCGGCATTAACAGATGTAAGCATTATTACCCCGTTTACCTGGGATAATCTTACCAGAGTCTGCACATTCTTTGAATAAAATCCCTTTTCAATCACTACTGCATCCGGTTTATATTCCTGAATCATTTTATCAATCTGAAGATGAATCTGCCGGAGACGTCTGCTTATATCAGACTTCTGTGGAAATTGTATAGTACCGGAGTCTACATGGAACAGACTATTGTCCTCTTCATCTACCAGGCCATAACCTGTCACAACTGTACCAGGATCTACCCCTAACGCACGCATGTGAACTCCCTGCCTGAAATCGAGGATCTTAGGACTTAAATATTTTCGAGTACTTCATCTTTTACAATAAAATTGGAATACACATTCTGCACGTCATCATTGTCCTCAAGTGCCTCTATCAGCCTTAACACCTGAGCCGTGCTTTTATCATCCAGTTCCATATAGTTCTGGGGGAGCATCGTCACCTCTGATAATGCTACTGTAATGCCTCCATCCTCTATCATCTTTTTAACTGATTCCATATCTCCCGGAGCAGTAATTACCTCGAAATTATCCCCGTCCCGTCTCATATCCTCTGCACCGGCTTCTACTATAATACTCATCAATTTCTCTTCATCCACTTTCACGCCTTCCACTACTATATATCCCTTCTTATCAAACATCCATGATACACAGCCTGCTTCACCCATATTGCCGCCATATTTACCGAATATGTGCCGTATCTCAGGGACTGTGCGGTTCCTGTTATCAGTCATAATTGATGCAATAATCGCAACTCCGCCAGGACCGTATCCCTCAAAGACAGCCTCTTCATATGACACACCAGGAAGCTCTCCGGTACCCTTTTGTATTGCCTTCTTAATGTTGTCTGCAGGCATATTGGCCTCTTTAGCCTTCTGTACAGCTGTTCGCAGTCTGGCATTACCTTCAGGGTCACCACCGCCAATTTTCGCTGCAACTGTAATCTCCTTAATGATTTTTGTAAATATCTTCCCCCTTTTTGAATCTATAGCGGCCTTCTTATGTTTTGTGGTAGCCCATTTTGAATGACCCGACATCTCACTCTCCTCCTTTTACGCCGATCTCCTTTGGCTCATAATCTGAGACCTCTATTTCCTTTACCCGTATCTTATCTCCATCCTTACTCGTCACGACCCTGAGTTTGATATTCAAAGCAACATCAAGTATACCCTCCATCACTGCATCTGTAATCCTGGTTACTTCAGGGACATGCCTGCCAAGCTCTATGCTCTCCATTGTGACACACGAGTCAGAGACCGTCTCTCGTCCTGTCTGCTGCCTTGATGCAGTGGAAGGGTCAGACTCCACCCAATTCCTCAAATCCTCTCTTCTATCCTGTCTGGTCTCTTCCGAGGCCGATGAAGCAGTATATGGAGTGCCGGAATCATCAGCCTCCCTTGGCACAGGTATTCTCTTTCTGGGTCGCCCTGTCTCGATCATCTCTCTCAGGTCGCCAAGCACCAGCTTACTTATTGCAGTCAGCGTTTCAAGGACGCCAACGCCCGTTGATGCTGAGGCGGAGAAATATGGAAGGCCGCGGTTATTAAGTGTCTTATCCATCACCTCCACGGGCAATACATTTGGCAGGTCCCTCTTATTGTACTGAAGAACTACCGGAAAGTCATTAATATTGATCCCGTGATCTGCAAGGTTCTTTTTAAGATTGTAGAGGCTCTCGAGGTTAGAATCCATCATCCCATCCTGTGAGTCAGCGACAAAGACCACACCATCAGCGCCTTTTAAAACCAGCTTTCTTGTTGCATTGTAAAACACCTGACCCGGGACAGTATATAGATGGAACCGCATCTTGTATCCCTTAATCTCCCCGGCCTCTAACGGGAAGAAATCGAAGAAGAGGGTCCTGTCTGAATAAGTAGGCAGGGTAATAAGTTTCCCTTTCTTTTCCGGAACTATCTTTTCATATATACACTTGATATTGGTAGTCTTACCGGACAGACCAGGGCCGTAATAAACTATTTTTGCATTTATTTCCCGTGAAGTGTAATTGAATAATGCCATAGAGTAATAGTTAAAACTTATTATTGTTCACCAGTCTGTTAGTTTTATCAGAAAAGGACAAGAAGTGTCAACCAGCGATTTTATGCCGTGAAATTATAGCCTTAACAAATGATGTGACTGTACAATTAACTGGAGTTGCCACATTATGTCTTGCACCCTCGCGGCAAATGTAACCGTTGAAATAATCGATTTCTGTCTGCTTACCCTTGAGGAAATCTTCATACATGGAGGTGTGATAACCACGCAGCTTTCCCGTAACCTTAATCTGGTCATCCAGGATACCGGAATCGATTACAATCCCCTTTTTCTCTGCAACTGCCCTGATCTCGTCAAATATCTTATATGCTATATCCAGCGCATCCCCCGAATCGAGGATATGTTCGAGAGGACCATTCAGGATTACCGACACTGGATTGAACACAGAATTCCAGCATAGTTTCTCCCATTTCGCTTTAAGAATATTCCGTGATAACTTAGTTGGGATGCCGGCCTTATTAAATAGATTTACTATGGACTGAACACGTTCACTTTCACTGCCGTCAAGCTCCCCTATACTAAGGGAACCGGCCCCAATATGAGAAATTACACCGGGCTCATCTATTTTGGAAGCCAGAAAGGCAACACCTCCAAGTACACTGGCATCAGGGATGCGACGGAGTATATCATCCTCACCGTCAATGCCGTTTTGTATTGTGAGTATGATCGTATCTCTCGTGATTACGGTTTGAATTGCATCAAGCACCTTGTCCGTATCGTATCGTTTAACCGCAATTATGATAAGGTCGCAGGGGGCAAGGTCATTAGGGTCAGTTGATACCGGAGGATTAAAATTCCACACCTCTCCCCTGCTTTTAACAGTCAGCCCTTTTTCTTTAAGTATGGGCAGAGTACGCGGAGTGACAAGAAGGGAGACATTGGTACCTGCCTTCATCAGTACTGCGCCATAGTAGCCGCCGACTCCGCCGGCACCAGCAATCATAATATTCATTTAAGAAAACCCGATCCTAAACATCAGCATCTCTCACAGCTCAATGCTTCTTCTGCTCTATCAGCTCTATTTCGTACTTATCCGGCGCATCAATAAAACAGAACCTGCTCCCTGACGAAGTGACGGTCGGACCATCAGTGACAGGGACACCTTTCTGTTTAAGAGATACAATCATGCTGTCAAGGTCGTCTACCTCAAACGCCAGGTGAATAAGGTCCTCCTGTACGGCAACCGTCCCGCTGTCCGGATACGAGCATAATTCTATCTCTTCATTGCTGTTCGGGACTTTGAGGAATGCAAGCTCTGAACCACGCGGAGACTTTGACCTGCGGGAAATCTCAAGCCCAAGTACATTACAATAGAACAGCAATGTCTCTTCCATATTGCTAACACGCAAACGGGTATGCAGGAGTCTGGTTATCATGAGGAGATATTATGATTACTCTGATTCTATACGTATCAGAATCTTGTATGCCCCGTCGTTTAATTTTTCTACGCCTATAATCTTGTGTCCCTCTGCCTTGACGCTGCGGGGAACATTTCGCATAGGTTCTCCATCATCAAGTATTACCTCAAGAACCTGTCCTGTCTCCATCTCTTCAATCTTTAACTTAGTCTTCACAAAGTTTATTGGACAGAGAACGCCCTTCAGATCAAGTGTATCATCCGGATTTACCTGTTCCCGCTTATTTGTCATAGAAGTTTCCCCTTGCATAATATTTGATTCTTTCCCTGGGATCTCTTATTGTTTCAACTCCCATAGGCTCAATAACATCATCCATATATTGATCCAATCCCAGACGCTCTATAGCAGCACCTATGCGTTCACGTCCTATGGCGTTTTCCTGATACCAGAAGAGAGTCTTCTCAATCAATGCATAAACCTGTTCGTCATTAAGAAAATTGGCTACCTCGTATGAAAAGTATGGATGCTTTCCATGCTTTCCACCTACCCGTACAAGCCATCCTGTCCTCCTGCTTACCATTGCATCAACAGGACAGACCTTTACACAGTCACCACAATGTATGCATTTAGCCCAGTCCCTGACAGGCAAATCACCATCCATTATCAGTGCGCCTTCTTCACATCCCTTAACACATAATTCACAGCCATTGCACTCGTCTTCTATCAACTCAGGTTCCAGCACCCCCTGAAAACCAAGATCCATCTCGCGAGTCCGGAAGCAGTCTATGGGACAACCTGAGAAGGAGGTCTTGAATTTGTGGTGTTTTGTCTCCATGCCAAAGAACCGTTTGTCTACCTCGGCACATATACCCTGGGTATCTGTCAGACCATTTGGATTATAGGTACACCCGGCACATGCGGTTGGGACACGTATCCTCGGTCCGCATGATGACACTGCCCAGTCAACCTCACGCAAAGACTCTGCTACAGCATCAAAGTCTTTATAACTGACATACGGAACCTCAATAGACTGCCTGACAGAAATATGTATTTCGCCACGTCCAAATTTATCCGCAATCTCTCCAGCCTTTCTCATCCTGTCAGCAGTAACCCTCCCGCCAGGACAGCGAAGACGCACTGTAAAGAGATCTTTCTGCGTCTGTTTAATGAACCCGCCGCTTTTCAATTCATTGAAGTCAAGTTTCGCCTTTTTTGACTCCTTGCGAAGCTGTTCCTTTAAACCCTCCATTTCAGGGGCCTGAGTTTCTGTATCTTTCATTGATAATCCTCCTGGCGATGACTAACAGATAGTTATTTAGTTGCAGACACTATTGGTAATTTATCATAAAACAAAATAATTTTGCAATTACCCTGCCAGGTATTTGAATATATTCATAGTATAAGATCTTCTAACTTCTGCATAGCTTTATAAGTTTGAAGGCAAAACAGAATATAGTGTCAGAATTTTTGACAGTATGTTATTGATTGTAACTAATTGAGAAATAAATATATTTTTCTATTGCATGCTTTATTTAACAGCAAATTATCCATTAAATAGCTTATTTAAATGCAATAAAATTTGTCAGTTCTGTTATTAGTTTATTTTAAACTTTAAAAGGAAACCATAAATAACCTGTTTATCCTATATTATTAAGTAGTTACAACACATAATGTTTTCTATAACTAATGGTATTTTCTTTGCATATTTACATCGTCAAAACTGACTCGACATATAGAGTCTCATTCAGCTCAAATAGTAGTGGTCATAAACAGAAGGGGGAGAAAATGATTACCATCACGGGTAGCAGACACAGATTCAGCAGCCAGATAGAGAGACTTCCGGTTAGTTACCTTATGATTGGCCTTATAGCTTCAATAAGCATTTTGTTTGGTTTTGCCGGTTCTTCCCATGCCATACCAACTCTTCAGATAGGAGCTCCCGCAGGACCAGGCGACTCGGGAATTTATGCTGACTATGCTGATACATTGGCATTTCCTGCAGAGGAAGACACAGCTGTCACAGGAGGTAATACAATCCTCGTAGCAGCCGCTTATAAACAAGGCGTTGTATCTATAGGTGGTAAGGGGACTATCGGAGTGCATGACTGGTCATACTTTGGTTTTGATCCGGTTTTTAATGGCAAAGGAGCTCTTTTGATGGCTACTGTACCTAATGGGACATTAAGCTCAGGGAGCTTATCAATTTCTGTTGACGGCGGGGTCTTTTCATCAAACATATATTCAACCAGCACCTTTGAAAACGGTTTTAAGGTACCTAACCCTCCGAGTAATCATGCCCCTATTCAGAATCAGGACTATCTCTTTTTTGATATAGGTAATTTCAGCAAATCCGTTCTTGTTCCAAATTTTGTTGATGAATCATTCGGGTCTCAGTCAGGTCAGATTAAGTCTATTCAGATCAATACCTCTGGTTACGAATGGATACACTTTGATGTGTTCGCACTGGTTACGGATCAAAAAGGGAATAGGGTGGTAATAGTAAACACTGATGATGAAGGGAATCCTGGATCGCATGATGTAACCTGGAAAACCAGACAAGTTCCTGAGCCGAGCACCCTGCTGCTTCTTGGCAGCAGTCTTTTAGGAATAGCCATTTTTAGAAGAAGGAAAATATAGAAATTTATAGGGATTAAGAAGTTGACAGGGGCAGCAACTATTTATTCAGCAGGAAATAAATGGTGCGCTGTCCCTGTTAATTTTATGGGACTATTACAGTATCGCCGGGCCTCAGGAGTATATTAGCCCTCATATTTGTGCCGGCAACAATATCAGAATATTTTATCGCAACCCTGTTTCCTTCAGGGTTCAGAGGGCTTTTTCTTATTATTATTATCTTATCCTTATTTGCCCACTGGCTAAACCCTCCTGCCAGTGCGATAGCCTGAGTTATAGTAGTCTCACTGCGTAAAGGATATTTCCCGGGCTTTACAATCTCACCAGTTATATATATGGACTTGCTGTTTGATTCTTTTACTATAATAGAGACAATCGGCTCTTGCTTGAATTCTTTTAATCTCTGCTGTATTTCTTCCTTTAACTCGGTTGGCGTACGTCCATCGGCGCGTACTTCACCTATTAATGGCAGTGATATCATGCCGTCCGGTCTGACTATTATGGAGACAGAAAGTTCAGGCGCCTTCCAGACCGATATATCAATTACATCTTCCTTTCCTATTACATAATCACCACTGATGTTCTTGTCATAATCAATCACTGATATCTTTATATTATTATTCTCCCTGACAAATCTTATACGCACATTGCCGCTATTAAGCAGTACCGTGCCTTTAACCTTAGCTACGAGGGTTTTATTATATACAGCATCAACAACAGCTGACTCCCCCGCCTTTTTTATATCTGAAATCTCAAATTCATATAGTGTAATTAAATTATGTGCAATTACGTCAGTATAATTTGCCCGGATTTTATCAATGGGATCACTCCCATTTTCGAGAGCAGCAGGCGAAAAAAATGACATGTATTCTTCAACATTACCTTTTTTATAGGCTGCTGCGAATGACTTGATGATATTAATAATATCACCGTCACGTATATTGTTCTTTTCAGAAGAAGTTTCTGCAGACCAGGCTAATCCCGGCAGAAAAGAAAAGCTGGTAATGAATAAAATGAGAAGGCAGCTAATTATTTTATTTCGCATATTCGCAATGTAAAAAGGCAAGTCAGACATTCATCCCACTTCTTGATGAAATTAAGAATAGGATATTAACCTGAAAATGTCAATATATTGAAAATATCAGTATAACTCTTTCACTTTCGTAAAGATTTGCAAGATAACAATCGGATAATGTAGAATAATTAACTAATGATAGATATTCGGATAGCACGCCATTCTGGTTTTTGTTTCGGGGTTAGAGAGGCAATTAACAAGGCTACGGAGGTAGCCGCGTCATCTGCTCTGCCTACAAGGACGTACGGTCCTCTTATTCATAACCCTCAGGAGATAGACCGTTTAAAAAAAGACTATGGTATTGAACCAATCAGGGAGCTTGATGAGTATAAAGAGGGAAATCTTGTGATAAGGGCCCATGGCGTTCCTCCGGACGACTTCAACAGGGCACAGCTTAACGATTTGAATATAGTTGATGCTACCTGCAGGTTTGTAAAAGATGTACAGGACTATGCAGTTGAATTCTGCAGAAGAGGGTGTGAGCTGTTTGTTGTAGGGGATGAAATGCATGCTGAGGTTCGCGGTATTGTAGGGCATGCGCGTCACGAAGTTGCGGATTGTACAATCTACGTTGTTTCAGACCTTGAACAGATTATAGAGAAAAGGCCCATCCGTCCGGCAATAGTTTTTCAGACAACTCAGGAATTCACAAAATTCAAAAAAATAGAGAGATATATTAAGTCTAATGGATTAAAATGGAAGATCAGAAACACGATTTGCGGGGCTACCCGGAGCAATCAATATGCCGCAGATGAGCTGGCAAGAATGGTAGACCTTATGCTTGTAGTAGGCGGGAGGAACAGCGGAAATACAAAGAGGCTTGCTGAAATATGCGACAGGCACGTACACACTGAGCACGTGGAAACTGCAGACGAATTGAGTCCTGACTGGTTTAACGGAATAGGGAAAGTTGGAATAACCGCTGGAGCTTCAACACCGCAGTGGCTCATAGATGATGTGATAGAAAGAATAGAGGAGATAGATAAGGAATTGGAGGGAAGATGCTATGACGTTAAGAGTCAATGAAGATAAGCTCGTTAAATTTGCAGTTCAGGGCAGTGTTGTCTACCCTAAGTGCTTTGGCTGGGAACTTACCAGTACCGGTGTAAGCCTTATGCTTCCGAGTGTCGGCGGCATAACATATAATGTAAAAGTTGGCGACCCTGTGTTTGGTCTTGCAGGCGACCATATTGAACCGTGCGTATCCCTGAGCAGCGATCCCAAGGAGCCAAACAAAGACCCTAATCGCGCCTTTAACACATTTTCGTGCATAGGCAATGAGGCAATAGTAATTTCCGGTGATGCAAAAGGCGCCAAGGGAATTGTGACAGGCCATCATGGCGGGGTAGAGCATGTAATAGCAGACTTTGATGACGAGACACTTGAAAAACTCACCCAGGATGACAAACTGCTGATTCGGGCCTATGGACAGGGGCTCTCCCTCACTGATTATCCGGAGATAAAGGTCTTCAGCCTGTCTCCGGACGTATTAAATAAAATTGGTATATGTATAGCTGCTGACGGCAGGATTGAAGTGCCCGTGACTGCACTGGTACCCGGCAAGTTGATGGGGTCCGGCCTGGGGCATAATGATGTTTACAAAGGTGACTATGACATTCAAACTTCAGACGGCGATGCAATAAAAAGGTACAAACTTGAGCGTTTGAGGCTCGGAGATATTGTTGCAATACAGGACCATGATTCAACTTACGGCTGGACGTACAGGGAGGGGGCAGTTACTATTGGCATAGTTATACATACGGATAGTTTCCTGGCAGGACATGGTCCCGGAGTTCAGACTATAATGACTTCAGGTAAGGCACTGATATCCCCGATAATTGACCCTGAAGCAAACCTTGGTAAATATCTTGGTATAGGACGCTGGCGGTTGAGTTGATTAGCTCTTGCCTATTTCTGCTGCCTTCATACGAATAAAATTGCTGGTAGCACATGTTTCATAATGTGGAAGCCTTATCATTCCTGAAAGTGGATGTCTCCTGCTGTACTCCTCAACCTGCTTCATCGTCAGGTTGTGCTTATTCAGGGTGTCAGCGACTTCTTTCTTTGCGCGTTCCCTGGCTTCATATAACTTCATTTGCACCCTGCTCTTTACATTGACATCGCTGTCACCTGATGTCTCTATGGAAACAAAGAGGCTGTTTCCGAGGTCTGTGACTACCTTGGCCTGAACCCCGTCACTCTGGGTGCTCGGCATACACCCGAATGGTTTAACTGAGACAACCATATGGGCCTTCTTTTCCCTGAAAGACATGATATGTTTACCTATCTCCATGTGGCCTTCTCCGCCTGATATGCGCGGATTGTAATAATGTTTTGCATATTCAGCTATCTTGTGCTGGGATGAAAGTGCATCAGGCCTGAATTTAAGGGCTCTTCTGTAACTTGTATAATAGTAATTGAATAAGAGGCTTGCCGCTTTCAAACCTAAAATTGCTTTATAAGCCCCCTTCTTAACCCTGATTCGCTCCTTAGCACGCTCAGTATGTTCCCAGAAAATAAAGCTTACCCAGTTGCTTACAGGTTCAGTAATGACCTCAGCGCCTTCAGACTCAAGCCACCTCTGAAGCATATAATTTCCTTCACCCTCCGTAGTCATTGCCCAGAATTCCCCTGTTAATTTCACTTTTGGTTTGATGCGTGAATAATCAACTTTAATGTCCGAGAACAGTTGATTAACTTCTTTCAAAATACGGCGCATTGGCTTCTTTTCCTTGAGTGCAGAATAAAGGATGTTCCTTCCGCGCTCTATACATCTGTCTGTTTCTCCGGGAACTATTTCATAGGGTCTGATCTTGTAGCCAAGTTCATTCAGCATGTCACCGGCCATAATTGTTTTTATAAGGGCAATAAAGAATTTTGGTGTAAGCTCTAAACCCCACTCCTTGCCCTGATTCATTTCCCCTGATTGCTGAAACAAAAGCACCCTGAAGTCCGGGAAACCCGCATCTCTCAGAGCTTTCCTGTATTCAGCCTCGTACATTCCGAAGCGGCACGGACCACAGGAACCTGCAGTGAGAAATACATATTTGTCATCAATCCTGTCTATGTTTGATGCCTGCAAATTTTGAAGATACTTTATCAGATTTCCTACAGTATAATATGTAGGATTGCATTGACCGCGATTACCATACTCCTTTCCTACAGACAGGGAGTGATTATCCGGGACCGGAAGGTATTTGGCATTATATCCCATTCCCTGCAGTGCCCCTTCAAGCAGATAGTCATGATTATACGTGAGTCCGCCAAACAGTATAGTAGTTGAATCACGCTGATCTTTGGTAAATGGTCTCTCAGCAGGTCTCTTGTAATGCTGAACATGTGAGTGCATTTTTTATTAACTCCTCTTCATATCTTTGTAAAAAATAGTGAATAGTCTCAACCCTGATTTTAATAGATCCGGCAGGCCGGTTCTCGTCAATATCATGAAATGTGAAATAGGGCGTCTGCGTCGCAGACAGAATCTCCTCGACAACTGCATATATTGGTGAATCATGTCCGCACCTGAAATTAGAGAGGTCAACGGCCACAAGGTTAGGATGCCTTGCTGTATACTTGGCCCCCCATAACTTCTTGTTGGTATTCTCACTGTATGAATTTTTCCATACGTCCGTTATTTCCATGGGATGATTGATTTCACCGTTCCTTATTTCCTTTCCAAATAATCTGTCCAGAATGTCATCATCCAGGGGAAGTGAATCTACTGTAAAGATTGGATAACCATATTTCTGAATCTCTGATAAGATTTCATGATTGAGTCCGGGATCGTTATGATATGGCCTTCCAAGGACTACTACTCCGGCCTTGCCTTCTGCTTCTATCCTGCTGAGGACTTCCTTACCTCTTTGCCTGAGACTATTTGTATAATCAGTAAGGGCATTATAACCTGACTCCATCGCCTCTCTGTTATCACGTTTACTCACAGCAAACAACTCAGATGAAAAAATATACATTTGCTGTTCAAAAAGATCTGGTTCTCCCAGATTCAGGTGGGGTGCGAGAAGTCTTATGCCATTTTTTGTAAAGAGGTCTTCTTCTTTTGTGAATGCCGCCTTAACCACCTCAGGGGTTGCTGCAACAGTTGGACAGGACGAACTCGCTATAGCCTCTTTTATCTCAGAAGGAAGATCGAGGAGCATCGGGAAGAATACTGCATCAGGACGGAACTTTTTGCCATAAATAAGATTATGCATATGCGACAGAGCAACCTTGCTCGGGAAACATGCATCTATCGCGCCACGTCTCGAACCTTCTTTATACATCTTCTCATCTGTATTATCAGATAATATGATATTTTTGTACGGGACACCCAGCTTTTCGAAATATGCTATGAAAAACGGTGCAACCGAATACATATTGAGAGTCTTAGGAATCCCAATCCTGATATTCCGTGCATCGGATTTGGAAGGGATCAACCTGGAAAACAACTTTTTCCGGGGAGGCTCGCAGGTTACTTTGTTCCGGCTCATAAATACTTCCTTTGCGGCGATCTCAGAAATGTCCGGATACATCTTCTTCAGGCTGTCTGCCTTCTTTTTTATCGCCTGAACATCTTTTATGTCTTCAACAGTACCCTTTTCGCAAGTTGCTATTATATAACGCCTGGAGTGTCTGGCGGAAGCAGCATCTATATCTATGAATGTCCTCTGGCAACTATTCTGACAGAAATTACACCTGGTATCCTCGTTCCTGAAGGCATTAAAACTAATCCCTTCAGCAGCATCAAGGCCGATAAAGCTTGTCCTGCCATCTCCCACTACACGTATTGCCTCCAATGCTGCACCTATGGCTCCGCTTTCACCTGTATACCTGTGAACATGAATTTCTGCATCAGGCACCCTCGACTTAATAAAGTCATACTGAGCCTTTACTGCAGCCAGATTATGCTGTGTGCCGCCCTGCAGGATATATTTCCTCCCAAGCCTTCGAAGATTAGGTTCCTGAACAACGTACAGCCAGATATTTTTGGGAAGCACATTTGCCAGGCCTGCCATTATCTCTTCCCGTTCCCATCCCTGCTGTTGAAAATTTACAATGTCTGATTCCAGGAAGACAGCACAACCATAATGGAAAAGCGGCAGTCGTTCGGCACTGAATGCCCTGTCCGCATACTCTGTCACATTAAAACCAAACCTCTCAGCTGTGTTTTGAAGAAAATAGCCATTTCCTGCAGAACATTGCGTATTGAGTTTAAAGTCCTTAACCTTACCGTCATTGAGAAAGATCACCTTTATATCCTGTCCACCAACATCCACGATTACATCTGCATCATCGAAATAACGAAGTGCAGACTGGGTGTGGGCTACTGTTTCAACAAGCGCTACATCAGCACCGAAACACTGCTTTAGCATATCTTTGGCGTAACCTGTGGTGCCTGCCCCGGAAACTTCAAGGTGTGCACCATGCGATTCTATCTGTTGCCGCAAATCTTTTAGTATCTCTTTAGTATCATTTATTGGATTACCTTTGGAAAGCCGGTATGCCCTGGCAAGCAGATCGCCGTATTTATTAAGCAGAACGCCTTTTGTAGAGGTCGAACCGCCATCTACACCTATGTATCCGTAAACAATCTCTCCTGATGAGATAACCGGAGGGGTGAAAGGAGTTTTCTTAAAATCTTTCAGGAATCTATCAAGTTCTTCACTATTTTCCGCAAGGCCGGTTGAAGCTGCCCGTGAATCTGATATTTTACGGCCTCCTGATATATAATCTTCCAACTCCTTAGAGCCCTTATATCTCCCAACAGACTCATCCTCGCTTTTCCCATAGATTACAGAGCCCATTGCAGCATAAAACTGGGCATTGGAGGGTACATAAATGAGATCTTCAGGCCTCTTGCCAGATGGAAGGATTATACCCCTTTCCTTCCACATCTGCGGTATATGATGTGACCATGCCTCCTGAAGAGCCGGTATGAATGCATTGGGACCGCCTAAGAGCAGAACGTGAGGCCTTAATGTATTACCCCTTGTCAGTACACTTAAATTCTGCTGTACGATAGCCTCAAAGAGAGAGGCCATTAATTCATCTGATGGGATCCCCTGTTTCTGAAGTCCGTTGATGTCTGTCTCTGCAAAGACCCCACATTTACCTGCAACGGGGTGCAGTCTTGTTCCAGCATAACGCAGACTGCTTATATCCTTATTGGATATATTCAGCTTGGCGGATATCTTATCAATTACAGCGCCGGTTCCGCCAGCACACTTGTCATTCATGCTGGAAAGTTTTCTTTTATTGCCATTGTGATCTTCGGCCCAGATGATAATCTTTGCATCCTGACCACCCAGTTCAATAACAGACCCGGCATCGGGATGGTTCTTTTCTACTGCAAGTGATACGGCATTTACCTCCTGAACAAATTTAGCGCCGATCAGATCTGCCACAGCCCGCCCGCCGCTCCCGGTTATAAAAACACGGAACCTGTCAGACTGCCCCCTGAATTCATTTTCTATGGTCTGAAGGAAATCCAGTACCTTGTGAAGCTGTCTTGTTTCATGGCGCTGATAGTCATACCAGAGAATGTTGTCAGTGTCAGCATCAAGAACTACAGCCTTAACCGTAGTTGATCCCACATCAAGTCCAATGAAAAGGTTATTCAGGATTGAAGGATTATTGCTCATTTCAGCGTCCTGCTATCGTCAATTTCCCTATTTTAATTGTTGGCGAGCATATCTTCTGTCTGAATACAAGGTCATTTCCAATCATCTCTATCTGCATGAGCATATCTTTAAGATTACCGGCGATAGTTATTTCTTCAACTGGATATGCCAGTTCGCCATTTTCTATCCATATTCCGGATGCGCCGCGGGAGTAATCACCTGTTACCGGATTAAATCCGAATCCGATCAAATCAGTAACATACAGCCCTGAATCTACTGACTTAATTATTTCATCAGGTGAATTGCGTCCGGCCGAAAGATAGAAGTTCGTAGGTGCAGCGACAGGCGGGTCACCTGCACTGCGTGAGGCATTGCCGGTAGAGGTCAGGCCTAACTTCCGTGCTGAGTATGAATCCAGGAGATAATTAATCAGGATCCCTCTTTCTATTATAATAGTTTTTCTTGACGCGGTTCCTTCACCATCAAATGGCTTTGATCCAATCCCCCATGGGATCGTACCATCATCACATATGGTCACATCAGAAGCTGCTATCTGCCTGTTCAGCTGATTAACAAGAAACGATGTGCCCTTATAGACAGAGTATCCTGACAGTGCCATGCACAGGTTTCCAAGGAGGGTAGATGCAGTTTCGGGGTCAAATACAACAGGAGCCTGTTTTGTATGAATTTTTCTCGCACCGAGACGGCGGACAGTCCGCATTGCTGCAGTCTCTCCAACTCTCTCCGGTTTATCAAGCTGACTGAATCGTCTGGCAGAAGAATACCAATAGTCACGCTGCATGAGCCCATCAACAGATGCAATGGGCGTGGCCGATACGGAGAACATGGTGGTCTTGTATTCTCCCGACAGATTATTTGTACCTGCATAAATAATATGTGTAAACCTCTTACTGCAGCTCCCGCCATCGGAATTTGTTATCCTGTCGTCGTATTTGAATGCTGAGGCCTCAGCCGATTTTGCCATCTCTATCATCTCATCGCTCGCTACCTGATGAACAGACTCATCAAATACATCTGTCTCTTTGACCTTCATCCTGTATTGGGGTAATGGAAGACCGGCAAATTCATCATGTGCAGTCACCTTTGCCATCGCGCATGTATCTTCAATCAGCTTATCAAGAGATTCGGGGGTGAAGTCTGAAGTTGAACTTATCGCGCTTTTCTTGCCGAAAAAAAGCCTCAATCCCAGGGTCTTGTATTGAGAATCAGTAATCTTCTCAATTGATGAAAGACGTACCAGGACATTGGATGACCTTCCATCTACCGCGATAAGATCACCATCCGTAGCCCCCTTTTTTTTTGCTCTTTCCAGTAAATCCTTAGCTATTTCAATAGTAATTTCCATATTCCTGACGTGACATCCACCAAACTTAAACTGTTCCGCCCACCGTCATTCCATCGATCTTTATAGTTGGCATTCCAACGCCGACCGGGACAGACTGGCCATCTTTACCGCATGTTCCTATTCCGCTGTCGAGTTCAAGGTCATTTCCCACCATGGAAACCTTCTTCAGCACATCAGGGCCATTGCCGATCAATGTAGCGCCTCTTACCGGTGATGTAACCTTCCCATCCTCAATCAGGTATGCCTCGCTTGCAGTAAAGACAAATTTACCATTAGTTATATCAACCTGGCCGCCTCCAAAGGACACAGCATAAAGCCCTTTTTGGACTGAACGTATTATATCATGGGGCGTTGAATTTCCTTCCAGCATGAAGGTATTTGTCATGCGGGGCATAGGTGGGTGCGCATAACTCTCCCGGCGCCCATTTCCGGTTAGAGGCATCTTCATTAATTTTGCATTAAGCCTGTCCTGCAGATACCCCCTAAGTATTCCATTTTCTATAAGCACCGTTCGGGATGTCTCAACCCCTTCATCATCCACATTTATTGATCCCCTTCTTCCTGGAATAGTTCCGTCATCGATTACAGTGCAGAGTTCTGAAGCGACTTTCTTCCCTATCATATCTGTAAAGGCTGATGTCCTCTTTCTGTTGAAGTCTGCCTCAAGGCCATGACCGACAGCCTCATGCAGCAGTATCCCAGGCCAGCCATTGCCCAGCACAATATCCATAGTGCCGGCAGGTGTGTCAACAGCTTCCAGATTTATTAACGCCTGTTTTGCAGCCCGTCTCGTATACAACGCATAATGATTGTCGTCAAAGAAGTAAGAAAACTCGACGCGCCCGCCACCGCCAAAAGTCCCTACCTGTCGATTTTCACCGTCCTCAGCTATGCATGTTACATTAAGCCGGCATAATGGCTGAACATCGCCTATTATGAGGCCTTCCGACGTAACAATGAGTATTACCTTGTATTGGCTGGAAAAAGATGCGAGGACATTCTTTATCCTCGGGTCATAGTTTCTGGCCATCCTGTCGATTTTATCGAGAAGCCGGACCTTAGCCTCCACTGGTACGTCAGTTGGATAGACGTCAAGCGGATAAAGGTTTAAAGCAGGTTTCTTCATCTGCTTCAGAGAAACAATAAGGTTATCTCCTGATTCTGCTGCAATATAACCGGCGGTCCTTGCAGCTATCTGGATATGCTGAAGAGATACATCATCAGAGTAGGCATAACCTGTCTTGTCTCCTGCAACCGCACGGACGCCGACACCCTGCGTTATGTTCCTTGAGGCATTTTTTACAAGCCCCTCTTCAAGGTTTAATGATTCACTTGTGACATACTCGAGATAGAGATCCGCATAGTCTACCTTACGGCTAAGTAACCCGCTCAGTGTCTTCTCCATCGTAAGACTGTCTATACCAAACTTATCAGGAAGAAAGATTTCAGGTGAAATGATATCTGTAGACATCGTAATTATCCAGCTTGTAGTTGTATAAGACAGCATAATAGAACAATTGCGTTTATGTCAACTATATTTACAAACTGTACGGTACATTGTAATATAGAATCGCATCATGATAAAGCTAATTATATTTGATCTCGGCAAGGTCATTCTGGACTTCTCTTTTTCCTCTGTATCAGAGGGGTTTGCACGTTCATCTAACCATGTCTTATTTAAAGATCCGGGTAATGTATCAGACTATCTGCTTAAAAACGTTACTGATATTGCTGCTAAGTATGAATGTGGTAAAATCGCGTCTGAGGAGTTTTATAAACATATAAAAGAGTCATTCTGCCTGGATCTTTCCTTTAATCAATTTAAAAATATATGGAATGACATCTTTACAGAAAATGATGGAATGGCAGATCTTATAGAAATACTGAGAAAGGATTTCAAGTTATGCCTGTTATCTAACACAAATGAACTCCATTTTGAATTTATCAGGAAGAAATTTCCTGTTGTAAACAAGTTTGACAACTGGGTATTATCCTATGAGGCAGGCGTTATGAAACCTGATCCTGAGATCTTCCGCATTGCACTTCAAAAGGCAGGTGTTGACGCTGAAGAGTCAATATTCATAGATGATATAAGAGGACATGTAATGGAAGCACAGAGTCTGGGTATCAACTCTGTAGAGTTTAAATCGTTGGCCCAAATAACAAGATTTATAGAGGAGAAAGTGTATGAACAATCAGCAAAATGATCCGGCAGCAGAGGCGCTAAAGAAGTTTTTTGATGCATTCCCGCCAGGGCCTCTTGGAATAGAGGAGGTTGGGATAAGTGAGTGCAACAAAAGGATATCGGCTGTAGATGTAAAGGCTTCTGTAGATTCACCTCCTTTTTCGAGGGCATTAGTGGAAGGTTATCTCGTTAATGTAAAGGACATTGCAGAGACAGGAGAAAATAAGCCAGTAACTATTAAAGTTAACGGAACGATCGAACCGGGAAATGCATTTACAGAGAGTCTGCCGGCTATGACCTGTATGGAGTTAAGCACAGGGGGCTTTGTCCCTGAAGGCGATTATGCTGTTATCAGGCATACTGACATCGTAAAGACAGAGAACGGGATAATAGTCAAAAAACCTGTCAACACAGGAGATAATATTGAGTATCAGGGATGTGAGCAGAAAAAAGGTGATGTAATAGTCAAGCTTGGGACAAGGTTATCCCCAAAAGAGATTATGCTGCTGGCAAGTCATGGTATTTCATCTGTCACAGTGTCAAAAAAACCAGTAGTAGCAATATTCAGCACGGGAAATGAGATATTACGCCATTCTGAACCTCTTAAACCGGGATATGTCTGGGATGCAAATTCATATACACTGGCAGCTCTCGTAGAGGAATGTGGCGGTATGCCGCTTGTTGTAGATATAATGAAAGATGATACAACCACGTTTCAAAAGGCCCTGAGAGGGGGACTTACCCGCGTTGATATGGCAGTTATTTCAGGGGGAACTGCCGCCGGCGGCAGGGATTTTATAGCAGAGCTTATCAATTCAATTGATGACCCCGGAGTAGTGGTCAACGGTGTTTCTATGAAATCAGGAAAGCCATTGATTATGGGTGTAATCTCGGAAAAACCGATAGTATGCGTTGCAGGATATCCGCCTGAGGCAATGAGGGGATTTGAATTATTCGCTAAACCAACTATCAGCAGACTATTAGGCGTTAAACAACCCTGAGCCCCTGCCTAACATCTGATGATGAAAGAGTACAAATAAATGAATCGCTTCCTCTCTTCTGAACCCATAGTTAAGATTGAGAACTACTTTTCCAATCCTTTCAGGAACCATGTAGCTGCTGCCCAGACATGCTATTCAGGGCGTGGAATAATTAAAGAAGATAATATAACGGAAGATTACAAAAAACTCGCAAAGAGTATTTATAAGGCAGGCCACCACACAACTCTGCAGCATGCGCATTTTCAGTTTGCTGTTTCAAATGTGTCCCGGCAGTTTGTATGGTCTTTTCTGCACAGTCATCCATATTATAACAGCGAGCAGGTAAGCCAGCGTTATGTATCTGTCAGATCTGGAAATTTCCTTATTCCACCATTAAAGGGTGAGGCATTGGCGGTATACGAGAAAACCTTATCTCTTCAGATGGAGGCGTACAGCAGACTTACTAACAAGCTTTATCCTATAGTGAAGTCGGAGTACCTGAGACGCTTCAGGGCATATGAAAAAAACAAAACCGGCATAAAGGTTAATCGAAGCAGGGCTAAACTGATGCAGCTCGAACTTCCCATATACAGCTCAGTCAAAAGACTGGAGAAGGAGGTTGTAAAGAAGGCTCAGGAGGTTGCAAGGTACATAATACCTGTTTCTGCATTCACATATCTTTATCACACAGTAAATGCATTAACTCTGTTCAGATATTACAGGTTATGCAAAAATTATGACGTTCCTGTTGAACAGCAAATTGTGGTGAAAAAGATGATTGACGAGGTTCTTGCTGTTGAACCGCTCTACAGGATCATCCTTGAAGAACCGCTGGATACGGAAGCTATACCTGAATACCAGTTTCTGAATTCCGTAAAATCCAGACAATCATCCAAGCTATCGAAAAGATTTTTGAAGGAATTTGATGAAAGCTTAGACGGGAGGACTTCAAAACTGGTTGATTACATGCAGAACAATGAGGCTGTGCTTGCACAATCTGTTCGTGAGGTGCTTGGACTCCCCTCTTCAAGGCTCAGCGATAAAAGGGCTATTACACTTGTGACAGACCCTGCCCAGAATCATCTCTTTGGTGAGGAGCTAAATCTTACGACAATGTCCAAACTTTCAAGAACACTCTCACACGTGTCTTATACGTTCAGAAAAAGGATAAGTCATACAGCAGATTCTCAGGACCAGCGCCACAGGAATACCCCTGCCTCTCGTCCATGCCTTCACAGACATATAACAGATGAACCTGACTATATCACCCCTGAGCTTATCAGGCAGGATGCAGGGGTTGAAAGAGAGTACCAGGCGACGATGAGGCAGACATGGGATGCTGTAAACAGGCTCAAGTCACTTGGCGTAAGTGATGAGTTTGCCATGTACCTTCTGCCTAATGCTGTAGCTGTCCGTTTTACTGAGTCCGGAGACCTTCTCAATCTAAGACATAAGTATGCAATGAGGCTGTGTTACAACGCCCAGGAAGAAATATGGAGGGCCTCTCTGGATGAAGTTGAACAGATAACCAGGGTTAATCCTGCAATCGGCAAATACCTCCTCCCTCCCTGCACATCACGGGATTTGGCTGATGTCAGACCTGTATGCCCTGAAGGAGATCGCTTCTGCGGCGTCAAGGTCTGGCGGCTCAAACTGAAGAACTACCGCAGGGTCATCTAAATAAGCGGTTGTCCTCAACGCATCTTAATTCATTGCAGCGAGCACGGCAGAGCTCATAGTTCCATATACACGACTATTTAACTGTATAGAAGTACAGCAAATTAAATTCCATATTTTATATACTCGCAGGTAAGATTCAGTTTATTGCTCTTACGGAAAATTAACTGGATGGGCCGAACTTACATCAGTGATACCTCTTAAGGATGACCTCTGATATATGAACCTATCCTTTTGTACTATCTGTAGTGGCTGTTTTCTGCCCTATACTTATATATGATAGTTGCAATACTTACCTTTTCGTGTTAAGCTGGCCGCAATTCACCAATAGATCAAAGGAAATTATAGTGCCCAATATCGATTTTACGATCAATATTGCCATTTTTTCAGACTGCTACCTGGCATACGAAGGGCTCATTAACGTTTTGTCCAGAGAAAGCGGTTTTTCGGTTATGGAAAAATCTGCCTCGTTTTCCATGCTGCTCCATGATTCACAAATAAAGCCAGACGTTATCCTGATATGTCCCCGAACAATCTTCAACATGACAATAGATAAACTCAATTTAATTTGTAAAAAACACCCGGAAGTTAAATTCATTGCAATCAACGTAGGCCATGAGGAAGAACAGGTCATAATGGGTTTGATTCGAATAGGCCTGCGGGGAATCATTTATAGAAACGACAGCCCTTCAACATACACCAAAGCTATAAGAATGGTGCATGAAGACGACCTATGGATCAGAAGAAATGTCATGTTAAAATTTATTAAAGACGGCAGCAAAAACACGACTCCTGCCGGAGAACGAAAAGACAACCTTACTGCAAGAGAACAGGAAATATTAGAGCTGATAGCAAAAGGAAACAGCAATAAAGCAATTGCGAAAAGACTCTACATCAGTGAGCATACTGTCAAGTTCCACATACAAAGCATCTTCAAGAAACTTAATGTCGGGAATAGAGTCGAGGCTGCCTTGTCGATGTCCGTCCAGAGTGTTTGCATGCCCATCAGCAACGCTTAGTTAATACTTTTTGATGGCAACTCCGCATTAAGAATTTCTGTTAAAAGTATTATTTTGTTTGACACCTTCCTGCATAAAAAACTATACCTTTGTCTGAGTTTACTTCCGTTCCTGGCAAATGATAAATAGTTACCATTGGCTGGATCTGCCGTGGCCTATGTTTAACCTTATTGGCTTCATAATAAGGAAAGGAGGTGATCCAACGGGCAGTTTCTTTATTATTTTATAAAGCTAACTGGAGACGGCAGATTTTTAAACCACAAACAATATCTCGGCGGAGGGGGTTATGAAAAAAATATCACACATGCTAATGATAGTTGTAACAGCAGTTTTTACAGTCATGAGTTTCACAGGTATGTCCTATGCTGCCAGTGCCCTTGGTTCTATGACTGTGTCAGCAACGGTCACAGCATCATGTTCCGTGGTAAGTACCACAGTTTTGAATATTACTGGCTATACGGGTGCCCCTAAGGACAGCACCAGCTCTATAGAAGTAAATTGCACCGACGGCACCCCATATAATATCGCTATGAATGCCGGATCGAATTACACATCAGTATTAACTCAGACTGGCATTGATGAGTACGGAGATCCTGTAATGGAGTTATTGCCAGGCTGTCAGCGTCAAGCCACCAATGGCACCAATTATTTGCAATACAATCTTTATCAGAACGATACTCATACCTCAGTTTGGGGTGATGGCGGATTATGCGGACAGGCCAAATCAGGTACCGGAGATGGCAATCCACAGCTCCATACAGTATATGGCCGGGTTCCTTCGCAAGCAGTACCACCGTCAGGGAACTATTCGGATACCTTAACAGTTACAGTGAACTACTGATTAGTTTTATCACTGCCTGGTAATATATAATTTTAAGTAAAAATGCCTCATCCCTTTTTTCTGGCTGCACGAAGCCGCATGGTTCATAGGAAACAGGGATGAGGCTCTTTTAAAATTCCCTGAGGCTATGCGGAGTCCTGCAAAAGAACATTTGAGAACCTTGACAAGAACAGGCATTGCAGAATTTAAAATTGGAAAGCTTGAGGCAACTTGCCGGGATTACAACATATGCCATATTACTGGTTATGGCTTTTGTATTCGTTTCACCATCTTGCTATGCCTTTGAAAAGATAATACTGAGGGTCCTGCTTAACAGTGAGGATAAAGGTGACTATTTCATCATGCTGTCACCTGATGGAGAAATCATGTCTTCTCCTGAAGATGTGAAAGCAATGGGACTTAAAGAGGTTCATCGCGGCAGTGTAGCAATAATAGGAAGCTCTGAATATATACCACTAAGCTCCTTTTCATCTATATTAAGAACTCAAATAGATTTCCAGACCGCTACATTACACTTGACCGTTGAACCCAAATTCCTGAAAAAAAACCTGATTGATTTATCACAACCGCCGCCGGAGAAAGTTGTCCATGCCAGAGATAATTCAGCTTTTATCAACTATCGTTTGAATTACCATATTGATAATCAACTTAATCCTGCTTCCTTTAATCTTCCTCTGGAGGCTGGAGTAAATATTAATGAATACCTTGTCCTTACCAGTTTTATCTATTCCGGAAACGATATAAAAGACAGATTTGCACGGCTCATGACCAGCATTACAAGAGATGACACGACAGCTCAAAGGAGGTTCGTTGCAGGAGACTTCTCTGCCACTTCCGGTATTCTTGGAGGCGGAGGTATTTTAGGCGGACTGAACGTATCAAAGAACTTTTCATTAACTCCGTATTTCATTAAATACCCAAGCCCAACATATAAAGGCGTTGTTAATACACCCTCTACTGTAGACATATATTCAAATAATATTCTGTTAAAGCACGAAGTCCTCTCACCTGGAGAATTCGAGTTGGTCAATCTCCCTGTAACAGCAGGTTATAGGGAAGTAACTGTCATTACTAAAGACTCGGAGGGTCGAGAAGAACAAATTACAAAACCATTTTATATGTCAATGTCGCTGCTTAAACCTGATATCAGTGAATATACTTTTAATGCAGGGTTCAGAAGAAATCAAATTGGTCAGAAGAACTTCGAATACGGTAATCCTGTCTTTTTATTCTCATACAGGCTGGGTTTCAGAGATGATTTTACGGCCGGTATCAGAGGTGAAACAGAGAAGGGAATGTTTAATCTGGGCACGACAGTAACTACACTTTTTGGAAAGACCGGAGAGATAAGTGCCTCGGCTGCTGTCAGCAGGGTAAAGGAAATCACCGGCTATGGAGGTATACTTAACTATTTTTTTGCCGGCAGACGCTTCGTTAGCAGAATGTCCATTCAGGGCTTTTCTGAAGACTATGCAAATCTGTCTATTATGACATCTCAGAACAAACCACGCATAAGAGGAGACATAAGCATCAGTTATGGCAACATGATACTTGGTTCGATATCCGCATCATATTCGGTTACAGATAATCACGCTGGAACAGATATGACCAGGTCGTCAATCTACTTCAACAGAAGACTTGGCAAACAGGTATCGCTATATATAACAGCTAACAATACCAGGATGAATACTATCGAAAATGATATCTTTGCAGGCCTCAATTTTCTCTTTGGAAATGGTATCTCCGGCGGAGTAAGCTCACAGATCCAGGAAAACAGACATAGTGAACAAGTATATATTCAGCAGAACCCCAGCTCGAGGGTCGGCTGGGGCTATGGAATGCAAATTAACAGGAGTGAGGATGATAAGGGTAACCTGGAAGCTGCTGGAAATGCATCGGTCCAGTACTATGGACCATATGGGAATTATCATGTCAACTACAGAAATCATGGCGGGAGAAATAGCTACGACCTCGGTATGGCAGGCGGCCTTGCGTTCATTGACCGGTCTATATTTGTAACCAGCCCTATACATGACGGTTTTGCCCTTGTGAAAGTAGGAGGTGTTCAGGATGTCCGGGTTTACTCCAGTAATCAACTAATCAATGAGTCTAATAAACATGGAAAGGTCCTGGTGCCCGGCTTGATTTCTTACTATCCTAACAATCTGTCGATATCAGATCAAGATATACCCCTTGATTATAATGTTCATGAGATTACAAAGAATATTTCGGTACCTTATAGAGGTGGAGGAATTGTTAGGTTTGAGATTTCAAGGCTTCATAGCTTTGTGGGGTATATGTACTTTATTATAAAGGGGAGAAAAATACCGGCCGAGTACGCCGGAATAGAAATAATAGTCGATGGCAAGATTATCCAGGGAATCGCAGGTAAAAATGGTGAGTTTTATATGGAAAATCTTCCGCCAGGCAGGTTTCCGGCAAGGCTTATATTGGGAGACGAGCAATGTCAATTTGATATTACGATCCCGGAAAGCGATAGTACTATGGTTGATATGGGGGAAATCAGCTGTGAAGTACCTTAGAATACACTCAGCCTGCATAATATCATTATTCATAACCTTTGTGGAGGATGGGGGAGCCGGCAGATACTAATTTAATGGTAGCCAGGCCTGGTTTAATCTGACAATAGAATCAGCACATTTCTGCCCGCTTATTACCGCACCTTCTATTGTGGCCGGCAGGCCAGTGTCAGTCCAGTCTCCTGCAAGATACAGATTTCTTATAGATGTTTCATGTGAAGGCCTGAATCTGTCCACACCAGGCACGGGAGAGAAGGTTGCATTTCTTTCTTTAATAACCTTTGAGCTGATGAGTCTTGCACAACTGGCATCATGGAATACCTTTTTAAGTTCTCTCATCGCCAATTCCACTAATTCTTCTGAAGGCACATCAATATAATTATGCGCCCCGCTGATTACTATGGATAAAAGACCTCTGTATGCGGAGTCCCTGAATATCTTTTCCTTATTGAAAACCCATTGAACGGGTGAGTTAAGAACAGCGGCAAAATTGTAGTCAGTAAGGGATTCATTGAATAACAGATGAATAGATATAATCGGAGATGGCCTCAACTCACGCACATAATTCAATTCTGTCCCCACTATCCCAGCAAGCATTTTAACTGAGTAATATGGGACGGCACTTATGAAATAGTCTCCATGGAAGCGTCGTCCATCTTTCAACTTAATACCCGTTACACAATTATCACTTGTAAGCAATGATGATACTGCGATGCCCTTTTCTATAATCCCGCCATTTCTTCGGACGTAAATTTCAGCGTCCTCCGCGAACATTCTGCTCAGCGGCACTACAGGTAATACTATTCTTGAATCCCTGCGATTAGAAAAGAAAGCCTTCTTCATAACATTTCTAAAGATTGCTGCTGATGACTTATCAGGATGTTCGTTCATGGTTGCAAGAGTAATTATGTCCCACAATGTTTCACGCGACTTTGCCGTTTGTCCGAGCCTCTTAAGCCATTCAGTGATTGTTAAATCGTCCGAGGGATATGTTGCGCTGGCAAACAACACTCCTTTTGCCATTTGAAGCATACGGATTCTGTCTGAAAGGCTTATTGCCTTAAATCTCAGGATGCCGTAAAGGATGTGAAAAGGGGCTGGCAGTGACGGACAATCCAGACTGTACGTGTCGCCCTCAGTATCCAGGAAATCAACACAGAGATTTTTTTGAAAGCAGAGTTTATCTGCTGACCCGATCTTTTCAAGGAATCTGAAGGTGTTTTTATAACATCCCATCAGTATGTGCTGTCCATTGTCAAGTTCAAGGCCTGTATTTTTGTCAATAAACGAATATACCCTTCCGCCTAAGAATCTCCTTTGCTCAATCAGGACCACGCGGAAGCCGGCAGATGCAAGTTCTGCTGCAGCAGAAAGACCGGCAAATCCGCCGCCTATAATGATTACCTGTTTCACCTTAAAACGCTCCCTTGCCCGACCACTCCATCATGTCATTTTGAACCTGTTTCAGAATCTCCTGAGACTTCATCAATTGGGATTCTGAAATAAATACACGATGACAGACGGGGTTATACTATTAACATTTTCATCACCCTTTGTGAACCCAGGCTCATGACGGTTCACTCGAAAATGCCCTATAACCTGATATTGATCCAGGTACTGAATGCAATATAAATCTTCTGTAATTTTGAAAGTTGTGGTGGATTGGAATAGACATTGAAGTTCGAAGCCTCAATCTTGCTCAGTATCCGGCTATATATTGCCCGCATGATCTCTCCGGCTGCCATTGTCTTTCTGTCCTCCCGGGGGAGCGTCTGCTCTGCCCGTTTGTAATAACTCCACGCGCGCTGTGCCTCAAACTTCATGAGGTCCACAAATGCCTCACTGTAATGAGAGGATAAGAGTTCTGTTTCGGTATAATTATATTTTTTCAGATCTTCTGACGGCAGATATATGCGCCCCCTGTCAGCATCAGACTTTATATCCCTTAGTATATTGGTAAGCTGCATTGCTATGCCAAGGTCGACAGCATAACCCAGTGTCTCTGCATTCTTATACCCAAAGACCTCTGAGCAAATTAGTCCTACAACAGAAGCCACCCTGTAACAATATTTATGCAATTCATCAAATGAACTGTACCTGTTTATAGTCAGGTCCATTTCCACACCCTTAATAAGCTCAAGAAAATATTTCTGGGGGATTCTATATCTCTCAATGTATGGCTTGAGTTCAATAGTTACTGCATGGGAAGGAATTCCAGTATAAAGGCTGTTTATTTCTTCTGTCCATCTCAGGAGGGACTCTGATGCCTCCAGCTTGTTGTTTGTATTATCTGCAACATCATCCAGACAGCGGCACAAAGCATAGATTGAGTACAGCGCCTTTCTTTTTTCAGAAGGAAGAAAAAGAAAGGAATAATAAAAGTTTGTATTGCTCTCTTTCGTTATCCTGTATCCCTCTCCTGATTCTAATGAACAATATTGCAATAGTCAGTGTCCCGTAGTCAGTGCCCGTGATAATATCTTTATCTTATCCACTGTAGTTATCACGGGTCTTTTATTGAAGATGTCATATCCATTGCGTTCTATCTTCTCAAGTATTTTCATGCCGCCTGACCAAATAACCCGCAGTTCAATAGCAAGTCCTTTTCTGACTATAGTGTTGAGATGGCGCCCATTGTTGAATAGATCTCTTGTATATTCAATTTCGTTGGATAACAGACTCCTGAATGAATCGTTTAATGTGTGAGACTTCAGGTCGCTGACAGTATAACCAAACCTCTCCATATCTTCTTGCGGAATATATATCCGGTCTTTCTCAAGGTCAATTGCTATATCCTGCCAGAAATTAGTAAGCTGAAGGGCAGTGCATATGAAGTCAGACAGACGATGCAGCTCAGGTTCTCTATGCTCAAATAGAAAGAGTACAATCCTTCCAACGGGATTTGCAGAATAGCGGCAGTAATTAAGAACATCTGACATAGCCATATATCTTTTGTTGACTGTGTCCATCTTAAAGGCAGTGATTAGATCTCTCAACAACCCTGAAGGGATATGGAATTTCTCTATGGCTTCTCTTAGTGAAATGAATACCGGATGATGAGGGTTACCGGTCAGACATTCATCAAGTCTTTTTTCCCAGTCTGCCAGTAACCGTGTACGCTCCTCCTCATTATATATCCCTTCGTCTGCAAAATCGTCGGCAGTTCTTGCAAAAGCGTATATGGCATGCAAGTACTTTCTCTTTTCCCTGGGTATAAGCCATGAACCCACAGGAAAGTTCTCATAATGCTCCAAAGCGATCTTGCTGCAGAAGTCGAAGGACTCAGACGCCTCTGACATCAGGCCCCCAAATGTATTTATGCAGCTGTAATTGCAGTCTAACATTCAGATTGTCATTAATTATCCATTCCGCAGCCTGCTTAGGATCAAGCAGGTTAAGGACAGGAGATATCAGCACTTTGCATATATCTGTAAGGCGATAAGACTCTATGACGGATCTTGACCAGACATAGTCATTATAATCTGCAACGATAAATTTTATTTCATCAGTTGAGGAAAGTGCTTTAAGGTTATCCCAAAAGATATGTTCTGTCATACTGCTTCCAGGACATTTAATATCTAATATCTTTATTACTTCAGAATGAAGTTCTGACACATTGATGCTCCCGTTAGTTTCAACAAGAACTGTATAGCCGTTATTTATAAGGCATTCCGCCAGAATAAACGTATCTTTCTGCAGCAGCGGTTCTCCGCCCGTGATAACGATCCTCCTGCAATCATATTTATCCAGGATCCGTATGATTTCATCTACAGTATATTCTTCCCCTTTATCATAAGCATAGGTTGTGTCACACCACTTGCATCTCAGGTTGCACCCTGAAGTTCTGACAAACACAAACGGGGTCCCTGCGTATGATGTCTCCCCCTGAATACTTTTAAATATCTCATTTACCTTCATACAGGCGTTTGTATCAGAAAACAGCATTTCAAGTCAAGGTAATAAAAACACCAGGTGATGCAGATTCGACACACCTGATAAGCAAGTGTTGCATTTTCAGCACACCATACACCCAACTAATTTTCACTCTAACCACTTGATAATATTACCATTTCTATGCATGTTTCGTATGGCATGAATATTGCTGTCATATTGTGAATCATGCGTTATCAAAGGACAATTAAAGACATCGTGGAATGTAATGGTATAGGGCTGCACTCAGGCGTTAAAGTACGCATGAGATTGAAGCCAGCCCCGCCTGATACAGGGATCATATTTATCAGGAGTGATAAGAATATTCGCATAGAAGCAAAGAGTGAAAAGGTGGTTGCAACAGATTTTTCTTCAACCATAGGCATGAATGGATCGAGTGTGCGGACCGTAGAACACCTTCTTGCCGCTTCAGCAGGACTTAACATTGACAACATGTTTGTTGAGTTAGATGCCCCGGAAGTTCCAATTATGGATGGGAGTTCCTACCCTTTTGTTGAGCTTATGCTTAACAGTGGCATTGTTCATCAGGATAAGATCAGGCCCCATATCAGGATACTTGATACTATTGAGGTACAGGGAACGAACGGTTACATAAAAATTGAACCTTCCCCTTTTCCTGCCATTACGTATCTAATGGATTTTGATCACCCATTACTCAATAAACAAGAGTATATATATCATCATTCTATTGATGGCTTTATTAGTGAAATAGCACCTGCCCGCACTTTTGCTTTTCAAAAGGATGTCCTGGCGCTTAAGGAAAAGGGGCTTGGCAAGGGAGGATCACTTGAAAATGTAATAATTCTTGGCGATAATGACATATTAAACAGCGAAGGATTGAGGTTTAAAGATGAGTTTATACGCCACAAAGTACTTGATCTTATTGGTGACTTATCCCTTATTTCAAGGTCAGTCATCGGACATGTGACAGCCTGCCGCACCGGTCATACCCTGAATTCCAGACTTGCCACAGCCATACTTTCCAGCAGTCATAAATGGATTGAGGTAGGTCAACGGGAAGTTGACGTTAATTGACTTAATCATAGGATAACCCGGAAGTAGAGGACTAAGAAAAAATGAGGGGCTTTATATAACTATAAAGCCCCCTTTATTGGCATGATGGAACAACACCATTATTTCTTTTTGCTTGCCGGTTTCTTTGCTGCGGGTTTCTTTGCTGCCGGTTTTTTTGCTGCTGCCTTCTTTTTAGCCGGCGCCTTCTTTTTTGCTGTTGCCAATGAATATCACCTCCTTTCGTGAGTCTGTGTCTCTTCTCCTGAAAGAGCATAAGTGTTAGGAGAAACTCTAAGAAATCTCTTATCCCTGTTTAAAGATATTGACACAGATGTTATCGGTGTTTTA
The DNA here is from genome assembly GCA_964611625.1 of uncultured Nitrospiraceae bacterium. Lineage (GTDB taxonomy): Bacteria > Nitrospirota > 9FT-COMBO-42-15 > HDB-SIOI813 > HDB-SIOI813 > RBG-16-43-11. Next base: position 257,589 of record CAZTAM010000002.1, read on the forward strand.
CTCCTTATTTTTACCCCGCCTTCAAGCAGACGCAGATATATTTCCTTTGCATGAAGAGCCCTGCCTTCTTCCTTTAAAAGAATATATGTGGCCTGGGGTATGCTCAGGCCTGAGAATTTGAATTGATTTAATAACAGATTTTTGGTCTCTTCAGCCTGTTTCGATGAACTTTTTTCACTATCATCCGACGGGGACTGCTGTGATGCGCGGGATTTATTTCTTTCTACCCTGTACAGAGTATCTGCCAATTCCAGGTATCTCTTTGCGGTTTTTATCTCATCATCCAGACGGTCCCTTTTTTTCTGCAACTCTATCAGCTTGTTGCGATACATCATTATCCGCTGTTCGAGACCGCCCAGTATATCTTCTAATTCTTCAATTAAACTTCCATCCTTTAACATACAGTCATTACTATACACGCTATAAAGAATATTTGTCAAGAAATATTTAATACAAGGAATATTGTTTGTATTAGATACAAATACATTTGTAAGGATACTTGTATTGTTGCATGAATGTAGCAATAGTCGGTCTTTATAATATTGGTTTAAGGTTCCTGCGGGAGAGGAGTGAGAAGCTCAGCAGATCATTAACAAATATAACAAGTTAGACATCCTGACATAGAAACTCATTTACATATGAATCTGCTAATGGAAGTTTATCTTCTGTCCGGAGATTGGATATAAAATAATCTGTACCACATCTTCTAAGGATAATTTCATTATTTGAAACCATATTGTCGATTGCAAGAAATATCATATTGTATGAGGTATCCAGGGTTCGTTCTAATTCAAATAGCGTTATACTTCCCTTTTTATCTATCAGGTTTTTTATCTGTTTAGATACATTCATAAGGGGCTCTTTCATGATATTCTCCTTTTTTTGCTATTTGATGGGTTAGAATTTTGGATAAATATATATACAAACGGCATACCAGAATTAAAACTTTAGAAATATTTTTATATCCTAATGTTTTCAAGATGTTATGATTCATGTCTTATTAATTACTATTTATTATCAATCAATACTCGACAATATAATGACAGTAACCGTCAGCTAACATTACTATTTACCCTTTGTTTGACAAGCTAAAGTAAATGAATGAATAAAAAATCAAGGAAGAGCGATGTACGCGGAATGTCCCTTTAATCGGGACAATTTCCTTGACCACTCAAATTAGTTATGTTAATAATACGGCAAAAAAGAGGGCGATTAGCTCAGCGGTAGAGCGCTTCCTTCACACGGAAGAGGCCGCAGGTTCGATACCTGCATCGCCCACCAATGAAATCTATGGGTTACGATGTCTCTCCCCTTCAGCTAACCTTTCAAAATGTGCTAACTTGTGCTAATGGTTTTTCCGTTCAGTGTGCTGTCAGGGACATTAATAGCCTTTACCATGTGAGAAGGTGCAGGGTGACACCTCTGACCTCACGAATCCGGGGTCGTGCTATAATTGTCAACGTGAAGATCAGTGTAGAGTGCTATTCCGGATACAGGGGAGAAGAGACGCCGCGACGGCTCATTATCGGAGAACAGGTAATAGGAGTCGTTAAGGTGCTGGACCAGTGGCTCGCCCCGGACCACCGGTATTTCAAGGTAGAGGGGGACGACGGCTCTGTCTGCATTGTAAGACACGATATGACCTCGCTGGAATGGGAGCTTACCTTGTATGATGAGAAAACGGTCTGATGAGAGTTAGATATCCCCTCTCTTGCTCCGTCGTATGTATAAGATGACGATGGGGAGTGCAGGGGGACTGTCCCTCTTAGCTATGCTTCTGAGCGCAAACTTTTGCGGACATCTTCCGTACTGACTAAACCGGCCTCAAGAATCCTTGCAACAATTGCTGTCACATGGGGTGCAGCCATGTTGCTTTGTGCAATTTCTCAGAGCCTGCCATAATTTATCGAATGTGCCTGGTTTAATAAAGTGCAGGTTCAGCAATGCATAAACACCCTCTGTAGGCATCTATGGCCCCTTCTATCTTTTCCGTAGAAAGGGTCAGGGCGCCGGCAACATAGCCTTTTATTTCTTCTTTACTGATCTCGTTGACTATAACAGGACAGCCTTCGTCTCTCATTCTTTTTCCAATACCTATATCCATTTCTAACAATGATTCATCAATAATAACAGAACTTAGCATGAGTTCACCAACAACATCCAATTTTTCTACTATCTTTATTGAAATATTCGGCACCTGTTTCGTCAAACCCTACAATTACGATATATACCCAAAGATCGTTTAATCTGACTGATGCTACACCCCATGTGCCACTGATACAAAACCTCCACCAACTCTTCCATACGTAAATCCCTCCTTGCCATAGGATCCCCTCCATTGGTTATCAATGGTTGGACATCCTATCGCATGGTATGGAAAAAGTGGGGAATTATTCTGAACCTAGTTAGGGAATTCTGCTGGTTCTCGACACACAGCGCCTTGGGATATAGGCCACCGGTGCCGGTGGCCATAGAACCTCTATCTAATGACTCAATCCGACTTCACGGTCTAATCTTAGAAATGGTAAAATAACTTGGGGATTGTAATTATGATTTATGAATTACGAACATGTGCGTAACATTAACTGGATGATCTTTATATATGACTGATAATATATCTAAAAAGCATAGAAGCTGGAATATGAGCAGAATAAAAAGCGGAGATACAAAACCTGAACTGATTGTACGCTCTATGCTTCATCATATGGGTTATCGTTTCCGACTACACAGAAAAGATCTACCGGGGAAGCCGGATATTGTGCTCCCCAGGCATAAAACAGCGATATTTGTACATGGCTGTTTCTGGCATAGGCATAAAGGATGTAATAGGGCTACAACGCCAAAAACCAACCAAAATTATTGGCATAATAAATTTTCTCGAAATATAATAAAACATAGTAGAGATAAGAAGGAATTAGCGAAAAGTGGTTGGAACGTTGTTGTTATTTGGGAATGTAAAATAAAAAATAAAGATATATTAAGAAAGTATTTAAATAATGTTCTTCTGAAAGGATAGTCAAATGGAGTTGAGTTGTTCTGTGGCCCTGGAGGTTTGGCACTTGGAGCAACATAGTAGTGAAGAAAAATGGAAAACTTAGTAGAATCTATCCTGTTTTGATCAATGATAACGATCCTGATACATGCACGGTAATATAATGGGGAAAATCATGGTGATACGCTTTGGCTTTGTCATGTTATTCATTTAAGAGTAGCGGTCTCGATAATATTGATAGAATCAATCAAATTTCTCTTGCCTTAAAACACCTGTCAAGAATCTGTTCAATATCCGCTTCTTCCAATGCCCCCAAAAGTTTAATTCCTCCGATAAGATTAAGTTTCTTCATTGCCGATCGGAATTTATCGCGCTCAAACAAACCCTTGTCTCCCTCGTAGGATTCATTCAGTTTTTTAAGAACTGCAGAAAAGAGCTGAACACTCTGGGAGGTTGTCGGACGTTCTATTATATTGGCACGAACATCGTACTGATAGAGAAGACAGGTAAGCGTCTGCTCAAGTGACAAACCATCAACCCTTTTGCACAGCGAAGCCATCCACCAAAGTCTAGAAGCAGAATTATCTCGTTCATACCCCCGTGCCCCTATAATAAAAAAGTGGTTTTGAATATGCTTAACTGCATTATCGTCATCTTTAGGAATGGGCCACCTTTTACGAGTGTACGGCAACAGATCCGTATGAGTTAGATACACCCAGAGGCGCTTGTCTCTTGCTAGGTATTTAGACAACCCCCCCATCGCTTTGAACATATTAATGCAATTCTCTACTTCTTTGTGTTCATTATTATCACAGTCGATCATCAACAGCTTGCTTTCATCAGAATCATGATTGATTTCAATGTAATTAGCAGAATATACCTTCATAAATTCAAAATTGCCACTTCTATATAAATCGAGATTCTCACGAATTTGTTCGAACAATTCTTTAAGCTTTACTTCTTTGAGGAGGCGCAATTTCATCAATCATTTCCTTGGAATACGTGAGCGTCGAGAATTGCCAGAGGGTACTTCATAAGACGCTCCGCAACCAAATATGCATCGTGTGCAGTCAAGTCAACGTTTCTATTATGAGCCTGCATTTGGATAACCTTTGCCCACTTATATTCATCAAACTCACCGGGCGAGTCCTTCAACTTCTCAATGCTCTGCATAACGGAAGCAAAATAGATGGAATTCAGCAGAATCGCTCTATTCTTTGTATTGTTCCGTGCATCATCAATCGACTCCTTCATCTTTGGACTCACTCCGATTTGTATATGATCTTGATCGAATGATATAGACCATTCCCCCCCGGTCAGTTCATCCCTCTTGACTAATTCAAAAACTGAGGTGACTGGTTTGAAAAGATCACGATCGATGTAGATCACTTGAGATTCATCTTGTGCAAGAATATCCCCGACGGTAAATTTGAATGGACCAGCACCGAACTCAGAGTTTATATCAGGTGATTGAAAAGATATGATTTCCTGCCTTACAACAACGTAGGGGTCGACTCTTACCTCACCCCGCAACTCACCAATATCAAATTCCGCCTCTGTTGCTTTGTTACTTGACCTTAAAACATATCGAAAATAAGTATCCCTGCAAGATATAATGGAAACATATTCCGCATTACCATTCGAAATTTCTTTCAATATCTCCTCAGATGAGATAGCGTACTCAATGATTGCTCCTATCTTGTTATTCTTAACATCAAAATTCACTGTCGTCTGAAAGTCGACATCCTTGTAATCGTCGCTATAAGGACGAAGCACCGGATAGGGAAATGCCTTCTGCCTGTCAAATTTCATAAGCCACCACCTTTACCGCACCGGAAAACACCTGCTCCAACTCGACATCGAGACTGAAGCGGCTTCCCGCAGTCACATCCAAGATGACACTTCCGTTCTCAACATCACCTTTGTCAGTTTTGATGATTGAAACCTTATAGTCAGCATCAGATCCCGCCTCGAGTACGCGGAGAGCTATTCTTCCAGTAGATGCCGGTGTAAAGGCAACTTTACGCGTTTTAGAGCCGGAAATAACTGACCTAACATTGTTAATCACTACTAAAGGCTTTTGAGCTCCCCCACCAACACCACCAGTGCCACTACCTGATCCGCCCTCTCCATTACTTCCGCCGACCCCCGACCCCCCGCCCCCGCTTTCAGCGCCTTCACCCTCGCCGTCTTCAGCTCCCTCTCCATCCCTGCTGGATGCCTCTACCTTTATTTTTATAGGTTTGGCACGTATGACGACCTCGCCATAAGGATTGACTTCTTCAACTCCCCGTCCGGACCCGTCCTCACCTTCTTCACCAAAAAAATCCCGAAGCTCATCGATTTCAGTTATTTCAGATACAGGTTCTTTAGCATGTCGTTTCAACATATCCCGAATCCATATTGAGAGAGCTTTCAAAGCTCGCGCACCTTTTCTTTGCTCCGTCTTAGTTGAAAGACGTTCAGGTTCAAAATCGTCGTGCCTAGGGGGTTCCATTGCACGTAGCAAAGCATTCCCCTTCTTGCTTTCGCATTGAATTACAGCTACAAACTCCTTGAAGTCCGAGAAGCTTTTCAGTCTGCTCAGGCTGTCTGAAATGAACATCCCATTTCTTAACGCACAAACTTTCTTGGGATATCCTTCTCCAATCAAAATACGTAACTGACATAAGCCTAAATCGCGCATCTCGCTTTGCTCCACGATAATCTCCGTCATATTTTGCAATGCGGCAAGATACGCTTTGCAGTTGTCAAATTTACCAGGCTCATCCTTTTCATTTTCTATCAGATTTCGCAACTTACCTTGTTCGAAGAAATCAGATATTCCTTCTTGATCCAACACATATGTTCCATTAATTTCAACACGTAGCTTGCCGCTACTGATGGCGCCGAAAAAGTTCTCTGCAACGGAAACCGCCAAGAGTCCCTGCCAGTTTTCAGAGGCATCGAAGCAGAGGACTACCACTTTGGTCCCTTTGCAATTGGGCATATCCACTTCTCTACTGGTACGTTGAATCCAGTCGGGCAACTCATAAGATACCCCCTTAATTGGCTGGCACTTCTCACGGATACCCCAGAAGCCGATCCCTTGCTTCCGCCGGCCGTCCCTGTCATGAGACATCAACATTGCTTTACCTTGAGTAAGCTGTTGGTACGCACCTTCCTCATCTTTGTATACGGTGGAAACAAAGATTGTTCTTATATCTGAAACTGCATAGGGAGCAAACTTTCCAATCCCGTAAGTCCCAGCAGAGGTATCGGAGACTTTACGGCTTTGGCCCTTAGCCTTCATAAAGGCATAGAATGACGTACCGTTTTCGGATGGTCCCTTCATGCCACTGGTGTTGTAATCTGAAATCTCCAGAACAGAGATTTCAGACCTGTCCAGTTTTGCGAGAGCCTCTTTGAAGAAGACTTCAGCCTTTACGCTCTCTAACTTAGCGGCCTCATAACAATTTTGGAGATTTTTTTTGAACTCTTCAAGATCAGGCAGGGATCCTGTAGCTACTTTGTGCAGATGCATCTTTACATCCACAACATCCGATTCCCCTGCATCCAATGCATTTTGGATGACTTCTCTAGCAAGATGCAGAATTGGGTTTCCTCTAAAGTGCTCGATTCCTGGGTCGTTGAATCCATCCCACTGATCAGATTCATCAACCGGATGATACCAACCAACAGATTCAGACATTATTGACGCTCCGTATCAATCTTCTCCTTGACCGATGCAGCAAGCAATGATGCAACCGGCACTGCAACTGAATTCCCTATTTGGGTGTAGCGTTTGTGTCTCGGAACGTCCTTGGGAAATGAAAAACCTTCCGGGAAGCCTTGTAGCTTCAAGCATTCATATTCCGTCATCTTGCGAAGACCTTTTGAGTCATGTATAAATGGGACATTATGCCCACCCAAACCCATATTAGCAGTTAGCGTCGGGCATACGCCTGGTTTTTTGACACGCACCAGATACTTCCTAAGCTGGTAAATACAGGTTTTATCATCAATTTCCTCACTGATCATCTTGTAATACCGATTCTCCTTGGGCAAATAATATGTGTCATCCTCAACCGATCCAGAAAAATCTATATATTTCGAAATGTCTTTTTTACCTTTGCCTTTCTTCAAGGGAAAGCAGAACCTACCATTTCGAAAGTGCTCAAAGGAAAATGCCACCATAAAAAGACGGTTCCTTTTCTGTGGCAGATCCGTCAATTCATAGGCATCAAGTTCAGCGCAGTTTGTATCGCGGAACCAATATCCAGCCTTCTTTATCTCTTTGGAAAGCTCTAGAAACCAACTGCCTCCCTCCCCATATCGAAGGTAAGGTGAATTCTCCAAAACTATCACAGACGGCCTACGGTCCTTGAATTCTTTAACAATTCTTATCACTTCATAAAAAAGCATTCCTCTGGGATCGTTAAAACCCCTCCGTTCCCCCGCCTGCGAAAAGCTCTGGCAGGGAAATCCTGCATGCAACACGTCTACCGGTTCTAAATCATGTCTTGCCACAGTAATATCTTTTATGCTAGCGGGCTCATTATTGCTTAGAACGACTCGTACGTTTTTGACATTGTTTGAATAAGTTATGACTGCAAGTGGATCGCTTTCAATTGCCCATGCCGTTTTAATGTTTGCTTTCTCGAAACCAAGGCAAAAACCGCCGATCCCCGCAAACAACGCTCCAGCTTTCAGTACACCACTCATTTTTCGAATATTTCCAAATTATATCCCAATATATTGGGTAAACATGCAATTTACCAGCAGTAATTTTATAAATTCAGCTTGAATAATAGACTGCACAACTGGTGTGTGTCAAGTGTTGAGAACTTCACAATGTAAGTTAGTTTATGTCAGATTCATTACTTCCACCCCAAACACCGCCGTATGCACTGCCTCATTCTGATAATCCAGTATAAATTCCAAAGTGTGTTCTTCATCCCAGCGGAGGTCATTGCCAAGTCCGGGGGATTTGTTGATGGATAGATCCCTTGGATTGATGGAGGCAAGCTAACTGGTTATAGAGTCAGGGGAATCAAATCCCCCCTTGCCCCCCTTTTCTAAAGGGGGGAGTGAAGAATTCTCACCGCTCATCCTCATGTCCATCGCATCAAGTGCATAGCTCCTGATCAACTTGGGTCATGCTTTGCTGAATGCCTTGGGCCAGCTGAGGGCCTCAAGGCCGGTCATCTTTCCATTGATCGGGGCAATGAAGCCGGTTTGCCCCTCCATAATCGTAAACCCTTTGATAAAGTCATCAAGGTTTCCCCTCTGGTTGTCATAGACATCAGCCATGGAGTTTGTCCGTGATCGGATCCTAAACTTAGCGTGCTGGTAGGCGACCTCTTCCCATATGTCCGATTGTCCGGCATTTAATCCAGTGCCTGCCTTGATGGATTCAAAGACCCGTTTTGCCTTTTTGCCCCTGTCAGTCGGTTTATACATCCGGTCTTCAGTGGAAAATACCCAGCTTTTGTAATGCCACCTCCCCTGCTACACACAGCTTACCGGAATAAACATTGTGGACTGTGGCGTCACGAGTATAGTGGTATTAAGGATCCTGTCCTGTTTTGCACCAACAAGCTCCTCTCCCTCGAGCAGCAGGAGTGCCATGTCCGCATCATTTCTTACATTCAGCTCATATACCCTTCCGGCCTCATTGACCTCTGTTATTGTAATGACTCCATGCTTCAGCGCCTCGTCCAGCATGAGGTATTCCGCAACAGGCTCCTCCTCTCTGAAGATTGGGTAGAGGGTGAGGTTTTCATGGGTCCACTGGTCACCAATCCTGAATCCTTTCAAATGTCCTTGAACGTCTTTCACTGTATAGTTTTTGTATAGTAGACAGGCAACAGGTCAAAAAAGAAGAAAATCCTTACCCCCTATAATCTCTGTGACCATAAGCAAATGAGAACAAATGAAGAGGTCGGGGTTTTCAATGGGTCTTCCTTCACACGGAAGAGGCCGCTGGTTCGATACCTGCACCGCCCATTCAAACAAGGTTATTCCGTATGGCATAGTGGATTAACTCCGCATTGTTTTTCAGATTTATCTTCTGCAGTATACGGGAACGGTAGGTACTGATAGTGGGAAGGCTTAGTGAGAGTTTTCTGGCAATTTCCCCTGTTGACTTTCCCGATGCAAGCAAGACCATAACCTGATACTCCCTGTCTGAGAGTTTGTCGTGAGCAGGATGCTCAGTATTATTATTAAGGTCAGCTGCCAGTTTTTCTGCGAGCGCCGCACTGATATACTTTCTTCCTGCTGACACCTTTCTGATTGCCGTTAGTAATTCTTCAGGTATACTCCCCTTCGACAGATAACCGGCGGCACCTGTCTTTAATGCACGTACTGCATATTGTTCCTCAGGATGCATACTGACTATCAGTACAGGAGGAGGCCGGTCCCTCCATTTCTGCAGGGTTCCAAGAATTTCAAGTCCGCTCATATCAGGAAGTGATATATCCAGCATTATAACGTCGTAACTATTTCTCTTTAGCTTGTCTAACAACTCCATACCGGTACTGACCTCATCCGCAATAACAATATCGTGAGATTCAGAAATTATTTTTTTTAATCCTTCCCGGAATATTGGATGATCATCTACTATTATTATATGAATCATAAATCAAGTCTCCTTCGCTGAGACCGGAATTATTACCATTACTGTTGTCCCTTTATTCGGTGTCCCTTTGATTCTTAATTCACCTCCCAGGTAAAATGACCTTTCCTGCATACCGAGCAGCCCAAATGAAAAAGGATTGTTTATTTTTTCTTCATTAATACCTTTCCCGTTATCATCTATTTTTATTATAACTGTCTCTCCTTCTTTTCTCACCTCAACTGACACCCTTGTAGCGCCAGAATGCCGCGCGACATTTGTCATCGCCTCCTGCAGAATTCGGAAGGCAGCAGTTGCACGGTTTTTATTCAAATGAATATCTTCATTACTTGTAAGACATTTACACCTTATCCTTGTACGTTTCTGAAATTCACTTACATACCATTGAATAGCTGAAATCAAGCCCAGGTGATCCAGGATGTCAGGCCTCAGTTCTGTGGAAATACGGCGTACTGTTTCTATGCCAGTATCAGCAAGCTTCGCCAGTGAAGCCCCTGCCCTGCCCACCTTCTCCGTACAATCGGAAGTATTCGATGTCATTAGGGACAACTCCATCTTTATGGCTGTAAAAAGCCCTCCTAATTCATCATGAAGTTCTGCAGCGATATTTTTCCTCTCCGCCTCTCTTAATTCCTGCAGATGAGCGGAAAGATTGCGAAATTTCCGGCGTGAGCTTTCAAGTTCATCTACTGCATTTGACCGTTCCATCTCTATCCTCTTCCGTTCAAGTGCGAAATGAATAGTGCGGGCAAGCAGGTTGCCTTCAACTTCCCCCTTGCCTAAATAGTCCTGAGCACCCCTTTGTACTGCCACTATTCCAAGTTCTTCATCACTTATTCCCGTCAGGATCACTATCGGGATAGAAGGTGATGAACCATGTATTTTTTCAAATGTCGCAAACCCCCGGCTGTCAGGCAAATTGAGGTCCAGCAGAATAACATCAAATGTCTCTGTCTTAAGACGTTTCAGTGCACTTGCCAGCTTAGTTACATGAGTTGGTTTCATAACAGCCCTGTTGTAATCTTTCAAAAGTGCCATAATTAATTTTGCATAACCCGGGTCGTCTTCAACAAATAATATACTTAAAGGTGCTTCCATTTGTTTATATCTTTATAAAAATATTGTGGATTAATGAAGTCTTTATGTTACCATCAATATTATCCTAATAACGACTGACCAGCAACTGTTTGCGGCTTTTTAACATCTTTAGAGGAACTCTTATGAATATAAGTTGACAAGTCACATGTTTTTGGGGTAATTACATATGAAGGAATATGCCTATTATCAGGAACATATTATTTCATCATTTATTGTTTATCTTTCTGCTGTTTCTGTTCGCCGCACCTGTCAAGTCTGCTCAGGATGAGGTTCCTCAGTCTGTATTGAACAGTATACGTTACTGGAAAGATCCTAATTATACCAGGATAGTGATTGATTTAAAGAGTGCAGTAACTTACAAGGAAAACTATCTTCCTAATCCTGACAGGCTCTTTATTGATCTCCATAATACCATTATGGGCACGGGTATTAATCCTATTCAGATCAGCGACGGCGTAGTAACTCAGGTGAGGTCAGGACAGTTTGATAAAGAAACTGTCAGGGTGGTTATTGATCTTAGCGCAAAGGCCGGGTATAAGATACTGCCGCTGACATCACCGGACCGGCTGGTAATTGATATTTTACGGGACGCCCCATCACCTGCAATTGAGCCAAAACAAAAAGGTGAAAAAGATGTAAATAGCAATCTCTCCTTCGCCAGCCAGACAATTGTTATAGATCCCGGACATGGAGGCAAGGATCCGGGTGCAATTGGAAAGAGAGGACTCAAGGAAAAAGATATAGTACTTGATGTAGGTCTCCGTTTGCGGAAGCTTATTAAGGAGAGGCTTGGTGTCAATGTGATAATGACAAGGGAGACTGATGTCTTTATACCTCTGGAAGAGCGAACTGCCATTGCCAATACAAAAGGGGCTGATTTGTTTGTATCTGTTCATGCCAATGCAAGCCGAAGAGAAGGTGCAAAAGGCGTTGAAACTTATCTCCTTGGCAGGGCAACTGACAGAGATGCTATGGCTACAGCAGAACGCGAGAATAGTGCATCTGAGAAATCATTAAATACTCTTCAGCTGATACTGTCTGACCTTATGAATACCGCAAAAAAAGAGGAATCTTTGAGACTTGCCCACTATGTTCAGGAAAATATGGTCGGACATCTGGAGACACGCTACAAAGTAACTGACCTTGGTGTAAAACAGGCGCCATTTTATGTGCTTGTGAACGCAAGGATGCCAAGTGTCCTTGCTGAGATATCCTTTATCAGCAATCCTGAAGAAGAAAGACTATTGTCTGATGGAGATCACCGGCAGGAGATTGCTGAGGCTATCCTGAAGGGGATAAGAAAATACATTCAGGCTACACCACTGCTTGCCCAGCCAAAAGAAGCAAACTATATACCCTTGCCATGACAAAGCTGCTTAAATATCCTTTCTTGTAAAGATGACATATACTGCCCCTCGCTGTGGTGAAGTGCGTGAATAATACTGCAATGTTATACAACATCAGAATGATCATAGAATATGACGGGACAAACTATCATGGCTGGCAAAGACAGTCCTCCCGGGACAGTGACGCAGGTGATTTGCATAAGACCATACAGGGAACAATCGAAAAAGCCCTTTCAGTCATCACTAAGCATTCCGTTAAAGTAACCGCTGCAGGCAGGACTGATGCGGGAGTCCATGCTGCCGGACAGGTAATAAATTTCAAAACTACCCTGAATATTAATGAGTCATCCTGGGTAAAGGCCATAAACTCTTTACTTCCGGAGGATATCGCCGCAAAGAATGCAGAATATGTCATGGAGGGTTTTAACGCAAGGTTTGATGCAAAGAGCAAGGTCTATAAATATATCATCCTGGATTCTCTTCTCCCGTCACCATTTCACAGAAATAATGTTTGGCGTATAAAAAAACCTCTAAACATCTATTTAATGAGAGAGGCATTACAATATCTGATTGGCCATCACGATTTCTCTTCTTTTCGTGCGTCAGATTGCAGCGCAAAATCTCCGTATAAAACCCTGAACTTGATTGAGATTGATGAGGTTTCACTTGAAAATAGCCCCATTCCCGCCATACCCGTGCGCACTATTCTTTTTACCTTCGAAGCAAGGTCATTTCTCCAGCACATGGTCAGGAACATTGTTGGAACACTTGCTGAAGTCGGCAGGGGTAAAATAACCCCGCATGATATATACGACATAATGGAAAAAAGAGACCGCCGTTATGCAGGGCCGATAGCCCCGCCGCAGGGACTATATTTGTCTGAGGTCAGGTATTAGCACCGGGAAAATGCAAAATCCGGAGTGCTATTAACGAATAAATTAAATGTAGAACTCAGACACCAGCCGGATTATTTCCGCGCACTTGGCAATAAGTCAATATATAGAATACACATCTAATCAACCCCCAACATAATGTGTGATTTTCGGCATCATTAAAGTTCTTCTAAGCCCTTAAATTTTCTCATTTTTCTCTTGACAATATATTCTCTTAGTATATACTTTCTCCATCAGTGGGACAAAGTGGGATGCAATGGTTTAAATAGGCAAGCTTTGGTAAAGGAGACCACAAGCTGACATGTTCCGTGGGAGATACCTTCATACAATAGATTCAAAAGGACGCCTAAGTATTCCGTCAAAGTTCAGGGATAAAGTCCTCCATAGTCATGGAGGCCAATTGATCCTGATTAAAGACCTCGTTGACAAGTGTATTGCGGCGTATACTCCGGATGGATGGGAAGATCTTACAGAAAAGATCCAGAAGGCATCATCGCTCGCAGATGAGGTAAAGGCATTCCGGCGCCTCATGTTCTCTGAAGCAGAAGATTGCATGATTGACAAACAGGGAAGAATACTCATACCGCCAAGGCTCAGAGAATATGCCTCTTTGGAAAAAGATGTTCTTGTGGCTGGTGTTGAAAATAATAAGATAGAGTTCTGGAGCCCGCAGATCTGGGAAAATGCAATGGCTGCCTATGATCCACGGGATATTGCACGGAAGATGGCAGAGCTGGGTATATGAGCAAGTGAGGCAGCATGTCCCGGTTCTGCTGGAGGAAGTGTTGAAGGAATTACAATGCAATCGGCCGGGTCTTTATGTTGACTGCACTATAGGTGCTGGCGGACACGCCTTAGGAATCCTGTCTTCATCACCTGGCAACAGGGTTATAGGGATTGACTGGGACGATAATTCTTTAGACACTGCAAGAGAAAACCTTAAGGGATTCGGTGACAGGGTAATATATATCCGTGAAGATTACTCCTCAATCGGCACTATACTGGATAACATGAATATAAGCGAAGTCGACGGTTTTTTATTTGATCTTGGACTCTCATCTATGCATTTAGATTCACCGGAGCGAGGGTTCAGCTTCAGGCAGGACAGCCCTCTGGACATGCGTATGGACAGAAGGAAAGAAACAACCGCAGCAGAACTTGTAAACCACCTGGAGGCCGGTGAACTGATACATATAATTAAGGAGTTTGGGGAAGAAAAATGGGCCAAAAGAATAGTGACAGCAATAGTAAGGGAACGAAGCAAAGGTAATATTACAACTACCGGTCAATTGGCTGAAATTGTATGTTCCGCAATACCTTATTCCAGCAGGCCTGACCGCATTCACCCTGCAACCAAGACCTTTCAGGCACTTAGAATTGCAGTCAACAGTGAATTGGATCACATAGACAAAGCAATAAAGGACGCAATAATGCACCTAAAAAGGGGATGCAGAATCTGTGTTATTTCTTTTCATTCCTTAGAGGACAGGATTATAAAACATACGTTTCGCAACATGGAAAAAGGATGCATATGCCCTCCCCGTATTCCATATTGTATTTGCGGACTAAAAAAAGAGATAACTGTCCTGACAAGAAAACCCATCAGGCCTTCTTCAACAGAGATAATAAACAACCCGCGATCCGGAAGTGCCAAGCTACGCGCAGCAGAGAGAGTTTAAGAATTTAACTGGGCGTTTTTGAGCATCAACTAACGATGTACCCTGCATTTATCTGCAGGCACTTTTCACGTTCATTCAAGAAAAGGAGGTTTACAGTGCGTTTAGGTTTAAAAATCCTTCCGGTCCTGTTTATGGTTATGCTCGTCTATGTGGTGCAGCGCACCTATGTGATGAAATTAGGCTATGAAATAGAAGGCCTTAAGAAAGAACAAAAAAATCTGGAGCAGATAAATAAAAGCCTTCTAATAGAGAGGGCAACTTTAACATCGACTGAACGGATAGAAAAAATAGCAACATCTTTCATTGGGTTGAAAAATCCTGATAACAGCCAGATTGTTATAGTAAAGGATTATGACAAACCCAGCAGCACAAACACCTATGCACGGTTGAATGTTGAGAATCGTCAGGTCAATTCATCAGTGAAGTTGGTAAAACATATTAATCAAAAACTATAAATAAATGAACTTTCTTGATAAGGACAAAGAGTCTCTTACAAAAAGAGAAAAGTTTACCAGACTAAAATGGCGAAGGGTCAATATCATCTTCATTATCATGACGGCAGGATTCATCGCTGTTATAATAAAACTTGCCTGGCTGCAGCTTCTGCAGGGAGAGGCGCTTGCTATGAAGGCAGACAGACAACACCGCCGTTTGATAGATATCGAAGGTGAGAGAGGGAATATTTATGACAGGAACGGCCGGGAGCTTGCAGTAAATCTGGATATGCCGTCGTTATACGGTATCCCATCCTCAATCGGCGATCCTTCCTTTGTGGTAAAAAAGCTTTCCCATATAGTTGAATTTGATACTGTCTCAGTAAAGAACAAATTAGACAGCAAAAAACATTTCACATGGATCAAGAGAAGGCTCCCGCCTGATTTAGCAGAAAAGGTTGAGGCGATGAATATAAAAGGTATCGGCCTTGCCCCGGAAAAAAAGAGGTTCTATCCTAAGAAGCAGTTGTCAGGCCATATTATTGGATTCACTAATACTGACAGCCATGGACTCGAAGGGATTGAGAAATTTTATGAAAATTCTCTTAATGGGGAAAAGGGCGCTCTAGTGCTTGAGAGGGATGCACGCGGAAAGGCAGTCCTCACCAGTTCACACATGGACACCCTGAAAGGAAATGACCTGGTACTAACCATCGACGAGGTAATTCAGTATATAACAGAGAAAGAACTTGAGGCTGCAGTTGATGGACACAATGCATCCGGGGGGGTAGGAATTGTAATGGAACCCCATACCGGGGCAATACTTGCGATGGCAGTAAGTCCCAGATTTAATCCAAACACACCTGACAAGTTCGGTGCCGGCGGATGGCGCAACAGGGCTATCACTGACGTTTATGAGCCGGGATCTACCTTCAAGATTGTAACTGCGTCTGCGGCTGTTGAAGAGAAACTTTTCTCTCCAAATGAAATTGTGCATGACGGCAGCGGCAGTATGAATTTTGGAAAGGCTGTTATACATGATCCTCATCCCAAGGGTAAACCTATGACATTCAGGGAGGTAATTTCGTACTCAAGCAACATTGGCTCTGCTAAAATAGGTATTAAACTTGGGGATAAACGGCTTTATGAGTATATGCGGGCGTTTGGCTTTGGTGAAAAGAGCGGCATTGACCTGCCCGGAGAGGTCAGGGGTATAGTAAGACATCCTGACAGCTGGTCCGGACGCTCACTTGCAACGATTTCTATTGGCCAGGAAGTTGGGGTAACCCCTGTACAGCTTGCCGCTGCCATGTCTGTCATCGCAAACGGAGGACTGCTTGTCAGGCCTCATTTAGTGTCTGAAGAAATTGACCTGAAGGGAAAAGTAAAAAAAATGCATCCTGAGATTGTAAGACGGGTTATTTCCGAGAGTACCAGCAAAAAAATGACAGATATTCTAAAATGGGTAGTTAGCAACGAGGGTACAGGAAAACTTGCTGCTGTAGATGGTTTTTCCGTTGCAGGAAAGACCGGCACGGCGCAAAAGGTGGATCCGGAGACTGGCAGATACTCCAAAAGCAAGTTCATTAGTTCATTTATTGGATTTGTGCCGGCAGATTCGCCGGAATTAGTAATACTTATAGTGGTAGACGAACCCAAAGGCATTTCGTGGGGAGGAAGTGTCGCAGCGCCTGTTTTTCATAGAGTTGCTCAACAGGCACTCAGGTATATGCATGTAGAGCCGGAGGAACAGCAGAAGATAACGGTTATGGCAAAAAATATCGTTAATTGAACTTGCTTAAGGCGGGAATCACTAAGGTTGTTGAAAATATTAATCATGTCACACTGAACCTGATTCAGTGTCTTGTCCGTTAGAGATTCTGAAACAAGTTCAGTCAGAATGACATGGCAGCATGGTTGGACAAGGGAGCATTTTTCCAGTGAAGCTATCTGACATACTAAAAGGCATTGAGTTGCAAAAGGCAGAAGGAGACCTGGGCTGTGATATCAGCGGGTTAGCCTATGACTCCCGCAATGTAAGCAGTGGTAAACTCTTTGTTGCAATCAGGGGACTAAAATCAGATGGGCATCTATATATAAAGGATGCTCTGGAAAAAGGTGCAGCGGCTATTCTTGCTGAACATGAACCGGCCGGAATGACAATTCCTGTAGATACTCCAATTATTCTGACAGCGGACACAAGAAAGGCTATCGCCATAGCAGCCGTTAATTATTACAGAAATCCATCTCAGGAACTCAGAGTGATTGGTATTACAGGGACGAACGGCAAGACAACAACTTCATACCTTATCAGATCTATACTGGAACATGCCGGAAATAAAGTGGGGATGTCTGGCACTATCTTATGGTCTGACGGCAACAAGACATCAGAGGCAAACCATACAACGCCAGAGTCTGTTGATTTTCAGAACCTTCTGAGAAATATGCTGAATAACGGATGTACGTATGCAGTAGCAGAGGTTTCATCTCATTCACTAGCACTAAGCAGAGTATACGGGACTGACTTCAAAACTGCAGTCTTTACAAACCTTACACAGGACCATCTGGATTTTCATTCTGATATGGAAGATTATTTTCAGGCTAAGTCGCTGCTATTCTCAGGAATGTCTTTGCACCACACAGCTGTAATAAACGCAGATGATAAATACGGAAGACGTCTTCTTGAAATGAGCAAATGCCGCAAATACTCCTACGGCATTCAAGGCAGAGCTGATGTGCGCGGAGAAAACGTATCACTCACTATAGAAGGAATAGAGTTTGACTTGATTTCACCCTCAGGTCATGCTCATATAAAATCAAGCCTGGTTGGTATCCATAACGTCTACAACATACTCGCTGCCGCTGGAGCGGCATTATCCAACAATATACCAATGGATAAGATTTCATCAGGCATATCTTCTGTCACTAATGTACCAGGCCGGTTTGAAAGGATAAACAGCGGACTTGGTTTCAGTATCGTCGTAGATTATGCACATACGGAAAACGCTCTGCGATTATTGCTGGAAGCGGCCAGGCAGTTTTCTCCAAAAAAGATCATTACCGTCTTTGGCTGCGGCGGTGACAGGGACTCCGGTAAGAGACCTTTGATGGGACGTACGGCAGTTGAATTAAGTGATTATGTAGTTGTAACATCAGATAACCCCAGAACCGAAGACCCTGACGCTATTATTCAGGCAGTAGTATCTGGAATAACTGCGGCAATAAACCAGGGAGCGGCAAGGGCTGAAGGATATGTAATAATACCAGACAGAAGAGCCGCCATAGAAGAGGCCATAAGAATAGCGGAAAAAGATGACATTGTTTTAATAGCAGGCAAGGGACACGAAGATTATCAGATAATCGGGCGGGACAAACTTCACTTTGATGACAGGGAAGAGGCAAATAAGGCCGTATCCGGCAGACTGAGGGAAGGCAAATAAAACAATCGGCATTTAACAGCCGGCAATGATTATAATATACAATGATAAGGGAAATTTATACGGGATATGTTAACTATTGAGGAAATAATAAAAGCTACAGGCGGTAAGCTCTTCCATGGGAATCGCGGCATTACTGTATCCGGGATTTCAATAGACTCACGTACCATCAAAGATGGCGACTTATTTGTTGCCATTAAGGGAGATGTGTTTGACGGGCATGATTTTGTAGAAGAGGCTGTCAAAAAAGGGGCCTGTGGCGCAATAGTTGATGAGGGTTATCCGGCATCAGGTTCCAGGCTGAAAAACACTGTAATCTTAAGCGTTCACGATACCCTTCTCGCCCTCCAGGAGATGGCAATATTCTATCGCAGAAAATTCAGTCTCAGGGTAACAGGGATAACCGGGAGCAATGGAAAAACAACAACAAAAGAAATGCTTTGGTCCATACTCAGACAGAAGTATAACGTATTAAAGAATGAAGGCAATCTCAATAATCATATAGGGGTCCCGCTAACCCTGTTAAGGCTCAATTCATCACACCAAATGGCTGTAATTGAAATGGGTATAAGTGCGCGCGGAGAACTTTCGAGATTGAGCCAGATAGCAGCTCCTGATTCAGCGGTAATTACAAACATCGGTCCGACTCATCTGGAAAAACTGGAAAAAATAGAAAATGTCGCTGAAGCAAAAGGTGAGATACTTAAGTTTATTCCATCGCACGGATTCTGTATATTAAACAGGGATGACAAGTTTTTTGATGTATTCAAGGCCAAGTCCGCCGGCAGGGTAATAAGTTTCGGAATCTCCTCTGAAGCTGATGTACATATAGAATCTTATGATACTGCTGCTCAGGGTAAATCTGATGACAGCCTTACTTTTAAGCTCATCTGTCCTTCGGGCAAGATAGAAGTTAATCTGCATACCATCGGGCTCCACAATATCTATAATGCACTATGCTCCGCAGCAGCGGCATATGCACATGGGATATCTTTGGCGGACATCAAATCAGGTCTGGAGGAATTCACTCCTGTCAGGATGAGAAGTGCCGTAGAAAAGGTCGGCGATATATATATAATCAATGATACCTATAATGCTAATCCAGCATCCATGGTCGCAGCAATTGATATGCTGAAAACCTTCAAGGCAGGTAATAGAAGATTTGCAGTCATAGGCGATATGCTTGAACTTGGTGAAAATACAATTATGGCTCATCGCGATCTTGGTATTTATATTGCCGGGACCGCTGCAGACGGCCTTATTGCAGTCGGAGACTTTGCAGGCTATGTAGCGGAAGGGGCAGTAGAGGCCGGGATGAATGAGCATTATGTAAAGGCATTCAATGACTATCCGCAGACCCTTGAACAGATAAAGGAGTGGATAACAACCGGTGATATAGTGCTTGTGAAAGGATCAAGGGGGATGAAGATGGAGAGGATAGTTGAAGGACTTAAAGAAAGCCTGAAAAAATGAATAATTCCAGGATAGTTAATACTAATTCATTCTGTATTGTTTATGATATTTAATCTATTTGCATATGATATACCATTTATTATATTCACTGCATGATCATTATTCCTTTTTGAACGTCTTCAGATATATTACGCTCAGGACTGTTTATTCAGTAATTACAGCCCTTGTCCTCTGCCTTATGATAGGTCCCTATATGATAGAATTATTAAAGAAATTGCAGATAGGGCAATTCGTAAGAGCTGACGGCCCATCCAGTCATCTTACTAAGTCAGGAACACCGACCATGGGTGGCGTGCTTATTTTAGTAATAGTAATTCTTGCCACACTATCATGGGCAGATCTGTCCAATATATACGTATGGCTTGTCCTTGCTGTGCTTGTAGGTTTTGGTCTCATTGGGTTTGCGGACGACTACCTTAAGGTAGTAAGGAAGAAGTCAGAAGGATTACGGGGAAAATATAAATTTACCATGCAGATATCAGTAGCAACCATGGTTGCGATTGCACTCTACTATCTTCCCGCATATTCGACAATACTAAGTGTCCCCTTTTTGAAGGATTTTAATCCAGACCTGGGATGGCTTTATATACCATTTGTGATCTTCATAATAGTCGGCACATCGAATGCAGTAAACCTGACAGACGGGCTGGATGGGCTTGCCATTGGTCCGGTAATAATTGTTACGCTGGTTTACACTATTATTACATATGTTGCAGGACATGCGAAGATTGCAAATTACCTTCTGATACCATTTATCAACGGTTCAGGCGAGCTGGCAATATTGTGCGGCGCTGTATTTGGAGCCGGACTGGGTTTCCTGTGGTTTAACACCTATCCAGCCTCTGTCTTTATGGGAGATGTAGGATCACTGCCTCTCGGGGCGCTCCTTGGTACAGTTGCTGTTATCGCAAAACATGAACTGCTTTTACTGATTGTTGGAGGTATTTTTGTAGTTGAGACCGTTTCAGTCATATTCCAGGTAGCTTCTTTTAAACTGCACGGTAAGAGGGTCTTTCTCATGGCTCCACTTCATCATCATTATGAACTAAAGGGCTGGCAGGAACCCAAGATTATCGTAAGATTCTGGATAATAGCAATTATGCTGGGATTGCTTGCATTGAGCACATTGAAACTAAGATAGGTAAAGATGAATACATTAGACTTAAAAGGAAAAAAAGTTCTGGTAGTGGGGCTTGGCAGGAGCGGCATAGCGGCGTCCCGACTCCTGCTTCGCCAGGGAGCCATAGTTACAGCCACCGACAGCAATCCTGATGAAAAACTCTCGGATGAGGCTAAAGGTCTTTCAGCGCTTGGAGTTAAAATAGAGGCAGGCGGACATCGTACAGAAACTTTTATATCTTCTGATCTTATCATCTTAAGTCCTGGTGTGCCAAAAGCAATCAAACCTGCGGCAGCGGCCTTAGACCGCAGCGTCAGGATAATAAGTGAAATCGAGCTGGCATACCGCTTGACAGATACCCCTGTAATTGCAATTACAGGATCCAATGGAAAATCTACAACAACTACTCTCATAGGTGAAATCCTGAGGGCAAATGGCAACACAGTATTTGTAGGAGGTAATATAGGCACACCGCTAAGCGACTACGTACTCTCTGGCAGCACTGCTGACTGGATAGTAGCTGAAATAAGCAGTTTCCAGCTGGAGACCATAGAAGAATTCAGACCTAAGATTTCTGTTCTGCTGAATATATCTCCGGATCATCTGGACAGGTACAGTAATTTATCTGAATATGCAGAGGCAAAATTCAAAATCTTTGAGAATCAGGAAAATGATGATGCTGCCATTATAAACGGAGATGAAAACTGGTGTACTCAATTGGCCGGCAGAATCAAATGCCATTCTGTATTTTTCAGCAGGAAACAAAAAATAACAAACGGGATTTACACTGATGACGGGTGGATTATCTCTGATATGGAAGGGGCAAGATTCAGGGTTTGCGAAATATCTCATCTCGGGATCAAGGGAGTGCATAATCTTGAGAACGCCATGGCTTCTATTGCTGCAGGTATACTGGCAGGCTGTAAACAACCTGTTATTGAATCTGCCTTAAGAAGGTTTACAGGCCTTGAACACAGGCTGGAGTTTGTTAGAGAGCTCAGCGGCGTAAAATACATGAATGATTCAAAAGGGACAAATGTAGGGGCTGTAATTAAGTCCATTGAAAGTTTTAACGATCCCCTGCTGTTGATTGCCGGCGGCAGAGATAAGGGGAGTGATTTTTCTCCACTGGGACCGCTGATAAAAGAACGGGTAAAGAGACTAATTCTCATAGGCGAGGCAAGCGATAAGATCGCAGCGGCTGTAGGCAATATGACGAAGACGTCATTTGCCGCCTCCCTTAAAGAGGCTGTCAGTATCGCACACAGAGAAGCCGTAAAGGGGGACACAGTACTGCTCTCCCCTGCCTGTGCAAGCTTTGACATGTTTAAGAACTTTGAAGACCGCGGGGTAAAATTCAAGGAGATAGTATGGAAACTAACCAGCTCCGATTAAATTTCAGCAAAAAGGATAATCTACTTATTGCAGCCGTCATGTGTCTGGCAGGTTTAGGCCTCATAATGATATATAGTGCAAGTGCAATGACTGCCCTGCAGAAATATGGAGACTCTTTTTATTTCCTGAAAAGACAGTCCGCCTGGATGGTTTTATCAGTAGCAGTTATGCTGCTGGTCTCTAAAATAGATCTGGATATTCTTAAGAGACTCCATCTTCCGCTGATAGTATTGTCTGGAATACTCCTTATTCTTGTATTAATACCCGGAGTGGGAAGTGAAATAAATAACTCCAGAAGATGGTTCAGGCTTGGTCCTCTTTCTTTTCAACCCTCAGAACTGGCGAAAGTGTCTCTAATAATCTACCTTTCTGCATATCTGATAAAGAAAGGTGATAATATTAAAGACTTTATTAACGGATTCATCCCTCCCCTTCTTATTGTAGGGTTCATTTCACTGCTTATTGTAGTAGAACCAGATCTGGGAACAGTACTTGTCATCTGTGCAGGTTCCGGAATACTTCTGTTTATTGGCGGTGCAAAGATTCGTCATATCCTGGGATTAGCTCTCTTCTGCTTACCGGTTGCGATTATTCTCATTATAAATGTCGGATACCGGGCAAGGAGAATTACCGCTTTCCTGCATCCATGGGATGACCCGGGCGGTGTCAGCTATCAAATAGTGCAGTCCTTTCTGGCATTTGGAAATGGGGGAATATTCGGGAGAGGTGTAGGCGGCGGCAGGCAAAAACTATTCTTCCTGCCTGAAGCCCATACGGACTTTATCTTCTCTGTAGTCGGAGAAGAACTGGGATTCGCCGGATGTATAGCAGTAACTCTGCTTTTTATGTTCTTTCTATGGAGATGTTTTATCATAATAAGGAATCACTGGGGTTCTTTTGAGGGTTATCTTGCGTCAGGCATAACTATATTCATCGGCATCCAGATTATCATCAATCTTTATGTAGTTACAGGACTTTTTCCAACAAAGGGACTTGCCCTGCCGTTTCTTAGTTTTGGTGGCTCATCCTTATTGACAAACATGGTGTTGGTTGGCATGTTATATTCCATTTCAGGCAGGTCGCCTGTTATTCACAAAATGGAAACAGGTTTTATGGAAAATCAGAAATCAAGAGTCAAATATCATAGGTAACGCAAAATACCAGACATGTTCTGGATTTAATATTTAATATTGTCGTCTTGTTTTGAATTTCATTTTTTTATTCTTAAGATATGCGTGTAATAATTGCAGGAGGCGGCACAGGAGGGCATCTCTATCCGGGGATAGCAGTCGCTGAAGAGATTTACACAGAGGAGCCGGATTCTGATGTGCTTTTTGTCGGCACTAAAACCGGTATTGAATCAAGGATACTGCCTAAGGAGGGATACAGATTGGAAATAATACCAGCTGGAGGAGTTATCAATAAGAATGTGCTTTCTAAACTTTCATCGTTAATTAAGATGACCTGTGGATTTATCAGGTCATTCTTCGTACTTGGCCGTTTTAAGCCGGATATAGTTGTCGGTGTCGGAGGTTATGCATCTGCACCTATGCTTTCCGCAGCCGTCATAATGAGATATCCAACGATGATAATGGAACAAAACCTTTACCCTGGCACAACAAACAGATTTCTTTCCAGGATAGTTGACCGGGTTGTAGTAGCATTCGACGGATCCGAAAAGTTTTTTAACAGAAAGGTAGACGTCCTTGGGAACCCTGTTAGAAAGGGGATAAAAGACTGCAAATACAGCACAGGACGTACATTTACCGTCTTCATTTTTGGCGGCAGTCAGGGCTCCCATGCCATAAATAAAGGAATTGCAGACTCACTTGAGTACTTGCAGAAGGAATCCGGCCAGATAAGATTTCTGCACCAGACGGGGGAAAAAGACTATGCATGGGTGGATGAATCATATAAAAAAGCAGGAATAAACGCAGAAGTTGCACCTTACGTATATAATATAGTAGACATGTATGGAAAGTCAGACATTGTAATATGCAGAGCAGGGGCAACAACTATAGCTGAAATAACCGCAAGCGGGCGTCCTGCAATACTGATCCCCTACCCTCATGCTGCTCATGACCATCAAAAGACTAACGCAGAATACATGCAAAAAATGGGCAGTGCAGAGGTAATATTGGAAAAAGACCTCAGCGGTAAAATTCTTGCTGACAAGATCAAATATTTTATGTATAACAGGGATAGGTTGAAAGAAATGGCAGAAAAGAGTTCAGGTCTTTACAGGCAATCATCAGCGCATGATATTTATAAGCTGTGTAAATTTCTGATATTAAAATAGTTAAAAGGAAATAACATGTTCAGAAAAATTCAGCACATACACTTTGTTGGTATCGGCGGTGCAGGCATGAGCGGAATAGCCGAGGTACTGCTTAATCTGGGATATAAGGTAAGCGGCTCTGATATGAGCGAAACAGATGTAGTACAAAGACTGAGGAAGGCCGGAGGTCACATAACCATAGGCCACAGCTCCTCGAACATAAAGGGGGCTCAGGTAGTTGTTATATCCTCAGCAGTCTCACCGCATAATATTGAAGTAGTCGCAGCACGGAGTTCTTCCATACCTGTAATACAGCGTGCAGAAATGTTGGCTGAATTAATGAGGCTTAAATACGGTATAGCTATTGCGGGGGCACACGGCAAGACTACAACTACTTCCATGATATCAAGTGTGCTGGCATCTGCAGGACTTGATCCAACTGTAGTTATCGGTGGAAAACTTAACAGCCTCGGAACTAATGCAAAACTGGGTCAGAGCGAGTTTCTCGTGGCAGAGGCTGATGAGAGTGACGGATCCTTTCTCAAACTCTCCCCTACTATTGCTATTGTAACTAATATAGATGCAGAACATCTCGATTACTACCATGACATTGATAATATCAGGAAGACCTTTCTCAACTTTATAAACAAAGTGCCTTTCTACGGAGTTTCTATTTTATGTGCGGATGATGCAAATATAAGGAGTATTCTTCATTCTGTTGAAAAAAGATATATCACATATGGCATCAATAACAGGGCAGACATAACAGTCGCTGATATAGAAATGATGTCCGGGAAATCAAGGTTCAAGGTACTTTACAAAGGCATGGACATGGGGAAATTCGAACTGACCCTTCCTGGTATGCACAATATCAGCAATGCCCTCTCCTGCATTGGTGTAGCTGTTGAACTTGATATTAATATAGAGGAAGTGAAGAGGGCCCTTAGAGAATTCAGCGGGGTTGAACGCAGGTTCCAGTTGGTTGGACGGATTGATGAGCAGGATATCCTGGTCGTAGATGATTACGGACATCACCCTACGGAAATTAAGGCTACCCTCGCTGCTGCAAAGGCGGGATGGGGACGCAGAACAATCGTACTTTTCCAGCCTCACAGGTATACAAGGACAAGGGACCTTATGAATGAGTTCGCAGGAGCCTTCAGTAATGCAGATATTCTTATGGTTACTGATATATATCCGGCAGGTGAGCAGCCTATAGAAGGTGTCAGCGGTAAAATACTTTTTAACACCATTCGTGAACATGGCCACAAAAATGTGTGGTTTGTGCCTGATAAGATGGCAGTCCCTGATAAGGCTAAGGCACTCCTTATGCATGGAGACTTAGTTATAACTCTGGGAGCAGGTGATATATGGAAGGCAGGCAGGGAACTCCTTGACAGTTCAGGCAAGAGTGACAAGACAACCGGTATGAAGTAAGAAATGGAACGGTAAGATGGTTATTGTAAAGCAAAAACAACTAAGGTCTCTCTTTTCAGGATTGAACAGCACTGTGATATTCAATGAGCCTATGAGCAAACACACATCTTTCAGGATTGGCGGTCCTGCAGAGGCTATGGTATTCCCGCATAGTGAAGCTGAACTGTCTGAGATAATACGCATGGCGAGGAGTGAGAGGATCCCGTTATTTATTCTGGGAAAAGGGACAAACCTTATTGTCGGTGATAAGGGATTAGAAGGGATCGTGCTGTCATTATCTTCCAATTTATCCGGTGATTATTTCAGAGAAATCATAACAGTAAAGGAATTCAACGGCATGTTCCATATTTATGCAGGAGCAGGAACTACATTGACGAGGCTCCTGAAATTCTCTATTCAAAACGGACTGACTGGCCTGGAGTTCACTGCCGGCATCCCAGGCTCACTTGGCGGCGCTGTAATTATGAATGCGGGTTCATACGGAAGAGAGATGAAGGATGTTCTGGATTCTGTCCGGGTTTTTGACATGGATGGCAGACCTTCAGACATCAACGCTAAGGATATTTCCTTTAAATACAGGGAAACAGCCATACACGGAACAGCTGTGGCAGGAGCAGTCATCAGGCTCAGAATAGGTGACCCTGATAAGATAAAGAAAACAGTCGAAGAGAATATCCTCAGGAAAAGGACGAGCCAGCCTTTAAGCAAGCCCAGCGCAGGGTCCATATTCAAAAACCCCGATGGTATGCGGGCATGGGAGTTGATTGATAAGGCAGGTATGAGAAATGCGTCAGAAGGCGGGGCATCTGTATCAGCACTGCATGCCAATTTCATAGTAAATAATGGTAATGCTACTGCAGGAGATGTCCTGTCGCTTATAAGGCAAATCGAAAAGAAGATTGAGAAAGATACAGGAACAACTCTTGAGCTTGAGGTAAAGATAGTAGGATCATGATTGGCAATTTCGTGAAAGATCCAGATGCCGCGTACAAAAAAAGTACTCCTCGTTCCTCAGGATTTGCGGGCCTTGCATATGGAGCTATTTACGAAGGCGTCGCGAGAGCTTGGCTATTAATGAGGCTGCTATGATTACTGATAAAAAGATAGGCGTACTGATGGGTGGATTATCATCGGAACGCGACATATCCCTCAGGACTGGGAACCTTGTTAAAGAGGCCCTAGTAAATAAGGGTTACAGAGCTTCCGCAATTGATGTGGGCAGTGACCTTCCGCAGAGGCTTATGAATGAGGAAATAGGAGTGGCATTTATAGCCCTGCATGGCAGATATGGAGAAGATGGCTGTGTCCAGGGACTTCTCGAAGTGATGGGTATCCCATATACCGGTTCCGGCGTAACCGCAAGCGCTATCTGTATGGATAAACGTCTTACTAAAGAAATCCTTGAACACCATGGCATAGCCACTCCTAAATTTTCTCTTGTAAGAAAGGATGAAGCAGACAATACACCGTCTGTCCGTTATCCGGTTGTAGTAAAACCTTTAAGGGAGGGTTCTACCATAGGCATCAGCGTGGCATCAGATAAAAAAGAGATAGGTCATGCATTGAGCTGTGCGTTTCAATATGGAGATACTGCTTTGATTGAAGAGTATATTGCAGGAATGGAGATTACAGCCGGAATTATAGGGGATAAACCACTTCCTCTCATAGAGATTGTTCCCAAAGGAGGATTTTACGATTTTAACACTAAGACTACAGGAGGAATGGCAGAATATATAGCACCGGCAAGGCTTTCCGCAGCAGTCTCCAGGAAAATACAGGATACAGCGCTTATGGCGCACAAGGCGCTTGGCTGCTGTTATGTTTCCCGTGTGGATTTCAGGGTAGATCCTGCCGGACAGCCATACGTACTTGAGCTGAACACTGTTCCAGGAATGACCAAAACCAGCCTCCTCCCGAAGGCTGCAGGAGAAGCCGGCATCAGGTATGATGATCTCGTGGAAATGATTCTATCATCGGCCTTTATAAATAAAGACAGCGATGGGTAGTCATAAGGCAATATTAACAGCATAGAGGCGATATGTACTTCTCTCAATACAAATCTAAAAAGGCGTCTTCTAAAAAAAGAAACCGGTCAAGGGGGAATGGCTGGGAAAATTTCCGTAAAGGTTTTATGAAATTAGCGATACTGACGGGAATCATTGTCTTTGTAATACCAGTTGTATATTTTTCTGACAGTGCATACCGGTTAGTGTCAGGAAAGCCTGATAAACAAAGAATAACTTCCAATGCCCGGGATACGCAAAACCATGATGAATCGCTTAAGAAACCATCTTATGTGAGCCGCCGTTTCAGTGTGCAGTCAGTCCGGGTCACTGGAAACAATTTTATTTCATTGGAGGAATTAAACCCCTATCTTCATACGGTGAAGGGTGTTAATATATTTGAATGTGATATTGAGGATCTTGCAAAGAGGCTCCGGAATAATCCATGGATTAAGGATGTGTCAGTCAGAAGAGAACCGCCCTCTTCCATATCAGTAAATTTAGTGGAAAGGACCCCGGCTGTTTATGTTAACAGCAAGGGAGGGCTGCATCTCACTGATGAAGAAGGCATTCTGCTGGGAGAAAAAGAAGGACTCGCCTTTGGACTGCCTGTGGTATATGGTATATCACTTGAAGGTGCAAGAGCCGGAGAGAGAAGCAGTTCAGAGGCATTGCGGTCGGCTATCCGCGTCAGAAACGAATTGAGTTCACTCCCCTGGATTGAATTGTCTCAAACAGGAATCGAGATAGATGATAGGTCAAATATAACACTTCATCTGAGAGGCTACAGGATCAGGCTTGGTCATGACAGATACAGGGAAAAGCTCCTTAGATTTAATGAAATTGCAAAAGATCTTGAAAAAAAGGGAATTCCATATAAAGAAGTAGATCTCAGGTTTGATAACCAGGTGGTTGTTCAGACGCTTTGATCGTTAACGGAGGAAGATAGTGGGTAAAAAGGACAACATACTTGCAGCTCTTGATATAGGAACAACAAAGATATGCGCCATAGCAGCTGAAGTAACGGACGGTAATGAATTAATTATTAAAGGAATAGGAACCAGTCCTTCAAAGGGTTTAAAAAAAGGGGTTATCATAGACATTGAAGAGACCGTTGATTCGATAAAAAAGGCCGTACATGAGGCTGAAAAAAATTCAGGAGTTGAAATAAAAAATGTCTACACGGGAATAGCCGGCAGTCACATACTCGGACTCAACAGCAAAGGTGCCGCCCCGATCAGGAATCAGGAGGTGACTGTCGCAGATATAGAAAAGGCACTTGAAACTGCACGGGCGATTGCAATCCCTCCTGACAGAGAAATATTGCATGTTATTCCGCAGGAATTCATAATAGACGGCCAGGACGGTATAAAAAATCCGCTCGGGATATCCGGGGTAAGAATAGAGGTTCTCGTTCATATCATTACAGGTGCAATCACTTCTGCGCAAAACATCGTTAAGAGCATAAATAAGGCCGGACTTGATGTCATGGATATTATCCTGCAGCCGCTGGCATCCAGTGAAGCAGTACTGACACAGGATGAAAAGGACCTGGGAACAGCGTTGATAGATATAGGCGGCGGGACAACTGATATGGCTATATTCGCCAATGGATCAGTAACGCACACTGTCGTTATACCATTAGGCGGCAATCATATTACAAATGACATTGCATTTGGTATCCGCACCCCTTTTGCAGAGGCAGAAAACCTCAAGATAAAACATGGTTACGCACTGAGATCACTGGTAACAGAAAACGGCACTATCGAGGTTCAGGATGTGGGAGGCAGACCGCCCAGGCAGTTGTCAAGGCATGAATTGGCCGATATAATCGAACCCAGGGCAGAAGAAATATTTGAGTATGCAATACGGGAAATAAAAAAGACTAATTATGCAGATATGCTGTCTTCCGGCATCGTCATAACAGGCGGCAGCAGTATTATGAAAGGAATGACTGAGATAGCAGAAAAGACAACCGGCCTGCCAGTCAGGCGGGGAGCTCCCGGAAATATTTCAGGCAAGGCAGATAATATCAATCACCCCATGTATGCAACGGGTGTCGGCATCCTTTTATGTGCAATCCATCAGGAAGGGGCTGATGGACGAAAATTCAGGAATGGACACCTTTTTGAGAATATTTATTACAGAATGAAAGGTTGGTTCAGGGAATTCTTTTAACACGATCTAATCATTTTACAGGGAGGTGCACATGTTTGAGATCGAAGAAATCATTGAGGGTGGAGCCAAGATCAAGGTTATCGGAGTGGGAGGCTGCGGATGCAATGCGGTAAACAATATGATTTCATCCAAGCTGGCAGGAGTAGAGTTTATTTCTGTCAACACGGATGTCCAGAACCTTGCACTCTCAAAGGCTAACACTAAAATTCAGATTGGGGCCAGACTGACCAGGGGTTTAGGGGCAGGGGCTAATCCTGATGTAGGGAGGGACGCGGCATTAGAGGATATGGATGCATTGAGAGAGGCACTCGCTGAATCAGATATGGTTTTCGTAACTGCAGGAATGGGTGGAGGAACGGGAACAGGTGCCGCCCCTGTCATTGCAGACATAGCTAAGGAAATGGGGGCATTGACTGTTGCAGTAGTTACAAAGCCATTCATGTATGAGATGGGTAAGAGGATAGCACATGCGAAGCAGGGCCTTGAAGAGCTGAAAAAGTATGCAGATAGTGTCATAGTTATACCAAATGAAAAAGTGCGAAGTCTGGTTGACAAGTCAACACCTATGCTCAAGGCCTTTGAACTTGCTGACGATGTATTACGGCAGGCTGTTCAGGGTATATCTGACATCATCATTAAACCAGGTTACATAAACGTAGATTTCGCTGACATAAAAACCATAATGAGCCATATGGGACGGGCGGTTATGGGTATGGGAATAAGTTCAGGAGAAAACAGGGCTGCTGACGCTTTAAAGAAGGCAATAACAAGCCCCCTCCTCGAAGACAGCTCCATAGAAGGTTCCAAAGGAATACTGATCAATATCTCAGGCGGAATTGATCTTGCGCTTCATGAGATATCCGAGGCATCCCTGATTATTGAAAAGGCTGCTGATAAAGATGCCAATGTAATACTTGGCTGCGTTATAGATGAGAGTTTGGGGGATAAGGTCGTTGTAACAGTGATTGCTACTGGTTTCAGCGAAAACTCACAGATACCTGTGTCGGTTGGAGCAGGAATCGGTGATGAGTTTGAAAAAACATTTCCAGGTCAGAGTGATATTGACAGACCTGCCTACACAAGAAAGTTCAGTACTGCTGATTTCAGAAATGAGGCTATTGGTATCGAAAACGAAGAATGGGATATGCCGGCCTTTTTAAGGAGGAAGGAAATCTGAATGTTTCTCTGTATACCTGAATTAGAGAATAACAACATTAAACATTTCTTTACAACCAGGAAGTTCAGTTTAAATGAGACAAACCCATTAGGCGGCAGAGAAATGTTTATAACGATAAATCAGGTGCATGGAGATAATTTATTCATAATTGACGAATCGGTTGATAATGTCACGGGACTGATTAAGACGGCGGCACAGACTGATGCTGATGCAATCATAACAAATCAGAAACATATAGGGATAGGCATAGTTACTGCAGATTGTGTCCCGGCGCTGATTTATGACCCTGTAAAGTCCGTTATTGCTGCAGTGCATGCCGGTTGGAAAGGCACCATAAAGGGTATTCTGTCCAAGGCTGTCTGCCGGATGTCGGAAAGGTTCAACTGCAATGTTGAAGATATTATAGTTGGAATTGGGCCGGCAATAGGGGCTTGCTGCTACGCAGTCGGCGAGTCGGTAACAAATCCGTTAATGAGCAGAAATCCTGAATGGGGCAGATATTTAAAACCGGACGCAGATGGAAAGTCAAAGCTTGATATAGCCGCATTAAACATAAGACAAATTGAAGATATTGGCGTTTCAACCGGGAATATATTCAATCTCGGGCTATGTACATCCTGTAACAGGGAGTTATTCTTCTCTTACAGAAGAGACGGTGCTGGAACAGGAAGAATGGTAAGCGGCATAATGATGAATTAGGATACACCTTAACGATGCTTCGGCGTGAAGGGCTGCTTTATTGATTATGATCAGGGACAACCTTGCCTCAGTAACAAAACGGATCGCAGGCGCCGCAATAAGGGCCGGGAGGAATCCTGAGGATGTTCTTCTGATAGCTGCTTCCAAAGGTGTTGAAGCAAACAGGCTTAAGGAGGGATTATCGGCTGGTATAAGGGTTCTTGGGGAGAGTAAGGTTCAGGAGGCTATGCCTAAGTTGTTGGCGCTAAGGAAACAGGCTGAATGGCATTTTATCGGTCACCTTCAGAGTAATAAGGTGAAATATGTTGTCGGTGAATTTACATTGATACACTCTGTTGACAGCATTGCGCTGTCAATGGAGATAAATAGCAGGGCAGAAAAGAGGGCATTGATTCAAAATGTCCTGTTAGAAGTAAATGTTTCAGGTGAAAAGGGGAAGTTCGGGGTCATGCCTGATAAAGTGAGTGCAATAACAAATGCCTTCTCTGGATTAAGACATTTATCACTGAGAGGTTTTATGACCGTACCTCCATATAGCGATGATCCTGAAGACTCAAGGCCATATTTCAGAATGCTCAGGGAGATGCGGGATAATGCAAGGCAGACTGGCAGATTATCAAATGACTTCGGAGAGTTGTCCATGGGTATGAGTGGTGACTTTGAAGTGGCCATTGAAGAAGGGGCTACGATGGTCAGGATAGGAACAGCTATTTTCGGATCCCGGGTTAAACATGAAAGGAAATAAGATGTTGAAATATAAGATTTGCATACTGGGCACCGGGAATATGGGCGAGGCAATACTCAAAGGCATTCTCACGTCCGGAATATACTCTAAAAAAGATATCATTGTAACAGACGTTGCGGAAGACAGGCTCACTTACTTACACGATCGTTATAATGTTAAGACGACAATTAATAATGCTCAGGCTGCTTCCTCTTCACGTTATATCATCGTTACTGTAAAACCTGCTGTAATAAAATCCCTTATGAGCGAAATCGTTCATGTGCTGGATGAATCAAAACTTATTATATCTGTTGCCGCCGGAATATCTATAAGCAATATCAGGTTATGGTTGAAAAAGGAATTGCCTGTAATAAGGGTAATGCCGAATATCCCAGTCCTGGTACTGGAAGGGGCCACAGCCATTGCCCCGGGACCTGGTGTACGATACGAAGAGATTGAGGACGTCAGAAAAATATTTGATTCAGTAGGCAAGGCGATACTGCTTGGTGAAGAACATCTTAACGCTGTTACAGGACTTAGCGGGAGCGGACCGGCTTACATATTCGCAGTTATAGAAGCGCTGTCAGACGGCGGCGTAAAAGTTGGCCTACCTCGACAGGCATCTACGCTTCTCGCTGCACAGACTGTCCTCGGCGCTGCCAGAATGGTACTTGAAAGCGGGGAACATCCCGGCACTCTTAAAGATATGATTACTTCACCAGGCGGGACAACCATTGAAGGGCTGCACTCACTTGAATTATCAGGAATTCGGGGCGCTTTTATCAGCGCAGTCCAGCAGGCCGCAAAAAAAGCTGAGGAACTGGGAAAGAGGGAATAGACATGTTTCTGTTTACTAATTTTATATCTGCTGTCGCCGAAGTAATTAATATAATCCTCACTATATATATGTATGTTATAATTGCCAGGGCAATCCTCTCATGGGTTAGTCCTGATCCCTACAATCCGATTGTTCAGATGCTTTATAAGATCACTGAACCTGTATTAAATCCTTTGAGACGGCTTTTACCTGTGTGGAAGCTTGGATTGGACCTCTCACCTATGATTGCAATATTGATAATATTCTTCTTGAAAAGATTTCTTGTAGCATCGTTAAGGCAGGCTGCGTACTTTTAAGATAAACTGATAAAAGACCTTGAGTCTGAAGGGGGGGGCCGGTGAAAAATGGATGGAGAAATTATCAGGGCAGCATTAAGAGACGGAAGAACTTTACAATGAAATCAGTAATTATAGTCTCGTTTATCCTCGGTATAACATTTCTTGTAACAAGCTCAGCCTTTCTGGGAAGCACCAATATCACAGAAAAATTCAGTTACTCCATTCAGGAGGACAATTTAAACCTCAAATTTACAGAAGACCTCGTTCGAATAGAAGGGGGTATTGATCCATTATTCACTGAGGTGGTAGAAGACAGATTTGTTAGCAAGTTCGGGGAAAGAATCAAGGTCGTCTATACTGTTGACCCTGTATTGCAGGAAAAGATTACATCATTGTTTGAAAGATATAAGGTACCCTATGGGGCATTCGTTGCTCTCTCACCAAAGACGGGCAAAATACTTGCAATGGTTGGTTATTCAGAAGAAAACGGCCCTGATCAGCAGTTTGCATTGAGGGCAACATATCCTGCAGCCTCTGTTTTTAAACTTGTAACAGCCGCTGCTGCACTCGAAAAGGGAAAAGTTGAACCTGAGACAGTGATTAACTTTCGTGGAGGACTTTATGCCCTGTCAGCCGGCAACTGGACTGACAACCCCAAAAAAGACAAAAATAAAATAACGTTGGCTGATGCAATGGGAAAATCATGCAATGTTGCATTTGCCAAAGTAGCATTAAGATGGCTTAAGGCTGACGACCTGGTGAGATCAGGAGAAAAGTTGGGTTTTAACAAAGCCATAAACTTTGAATTCCCGGTGCAGCAGAGCAAAATAAATGTAGAAAACAGTGAGGCAAGTATGGCAAAGACAGCGGCAGGGTTTGGCAATGTCACACTCTCCCCTCTGCATGGCGCAATGATGGCTGCTGCAATAGCAAATGATGGCAGGATGGTGGAACCGAGGATTGTAGAAAAAATATTTATTGATGGAAGAGAGGCATACAACTTTGGCAAGAAGGAAGGACCTGCTGGAATTTCCAGCCTAACAGCGGAAAAGCTGAAACAGATGATGCAAAAAACAGTAAAGAATGGTACCGCAAGGCATGCATTCTACACTCCTCGCGGAGAGGCATATCTTAAGGATATGGTCATTGGAGGCAAGACAGGTTCACTGCTGGGTAATGACCCTCAGGGTGATTACAGCTGGTTTATAGGAATGGCGCCGCTTGACGATCCTGAGATTGCAATAGCAGCACTTGTAATAAATCGCCCTGTCTGGCAGATCAAGGCTCCATTTGTTGCAAGGGAAGGACTCTTAACTTATTTCAATAATAAAGACACGGGGAATGCAAAAGAAAAACCGAGGGTAGCCAGTCTAAGATAATTAGAAAAAACAAGTTATTTTCCGTAATCCAGTCTCAGGCACAGTAGCAGAACCATTAAAGTAAGAGCGATAAATAACCATGTGCCCAGAAACCAGCCTATTAATGGAATAGTGTAATAAAATCCCCGAATACCAAATGTGTAATGAATGCCTGCGGTAGAAAACATTTTTGTAATATAATCAACAGCGTTCATCTTCATTGTCTCTTCTATTGTCTCCGGAGAGGCGCCAATCAGAATAGCCAGGTAGTTAAGAAGACGTATGCAGAGGGTAAAATTCAGAAGGGATAGAAGAAAGATGACCATAAGGGC
This sequence comes from uncultured Nitrospiraceae bacterium, assembly GCA_964611625.1. Taxonomy (GTDB): domain Bacteria; phylum Nitrospirota; class 9FT-COMBO-42-15; order HDB-SIOI813; family HDB-SIOI813; genus RBG-16-43-11. The sequence continues at coordinate 293,377 of CAZTAM010000002.1, forward strand.
TAATAACTTTATAAACAGCAGATAATCAGGAAGTTCAATAGTGCCCCTCCCCGTCACTATACCTGATGTCTGTTCAATATTAAAAATCAAATAGATTATACTGCCGATAAACACAATACTTGAAGATGCGAGGAAGGAAGCAGCCATATGAATGTTTCTAAATGACTGGACTGCAGTTATCGCCTGACCGGGTCTTAACATATTTTCCACCCAGGTCCTGCGGATAATGTTTATCTTGCCTTTAAATATATTTCTTGGAAGGCGCGCTACCTTGGAATAATAGTATGAATGATAGAGTACCGTACATGAGAAAAATAGAATCAGGCCGGCAATGTCGGAAACATATAGAATCATGATTGTATTAATACCATTTAAAAATCAATCTCGTGAAGCATCTTATCGTGATATACCTCAGGATGTCTCTCTTTCGGTGCAAGTTCTGTAATCTTGGATCCATATTGCAATGCCTCGTCATGATGTCCCACATACCACAATCTTATAGGGCCGCTGTCTGAGTGTTCAAAGATAAGCCTGTATGTCTCATCCACCCTGCACTCCATTATACCCTTTCTACCTGTCTTCAGCTGCTTTACCTGAAGCGACGGATGACGGTTACTCTTAAGAAGTAATATTATACACTTCCAAATCTTTGGCTGAACATTTTTAGGTAACCTGTATGCATTAAGGACAAAATCATCTGTAAGTGTTAAACTATCTTCCGCCATAGTTTTCCAGTAAAGAATTAACGGTGGTAAATTTCTCCAGTACTACTTCACCCTCATTATTGAATTCTACTCTATATGTAAAAGGAATTCTATCCCTTAAGACATCAAACCTGAGATCTATAAATTCAACGAGATGATGACCGTCTGCCATATCATTAACCGCAGCTACCGGAAATCTTGCAAACCACATATAGAATTCCACGCCCGGCAGTCTCAATGCCTTATCCATCCATGGGGAATCGGGCCACTTCCTCCACATTATACCACTCATACTATGCCGGACGGTATCCTGATTATATATGTCTACGAAGCGCTGATAAAGGGTATCCCCTGAATCGATCAGAATAACCCACTTGAATGGTGAGAGCGGCTGAGGAAGTGCCGCAACAACCTTTGGAACAAGATTTCTTTCATGAGCATTCAGATAGGCCATGGAGACCGCCTTATTATGACTGAATATGCAAAGGGCAATGTACGGTACAAGCAGGCTTAACGAGACTACTCCAAGCTCTCTGTTATATCTCTTAAACAGATACGTCAGCAGAAAAGGTATAAAGAGTATGGCAGTGAAATAGGGATCTATAATGAATAGAATGTCCCAGGCGATACGCTGATCAGAAAGAGGGCTTAATGCCATCGTTCCAAAGGATGTTACCAGGTCCAGCAGTACATGACTCAGGAGCGACAGAAAACATAGGAGATAGAAGTAGAATAAGTTTTTTGTCTTTGAAATACGCTGAAAAATACAGGCGAGCAGCAGACTATAAACAGGTAATAATATTAGTGAATGGGATATACCGCGGTGGTATTTTAAATATGTTTCCAGTCCAAATAGCCGGAGTATGATATCAACATCAGGTATTAAAGCTGCAAGAATACCGGTTATGGTACCCCATTTACCAAGGCTGCTGGAAAATCCGGCTTTGGCGATAACTGCACCTGCTAAACCATGTGTAACAGGATCCATAGAGGTTAAATAGGGTTAAATAGTCGCTGTCCCTATTTAACCTTCGAATTTCTGGAACAGTGTGCTGCATATCCTCTCATGTTCATTGACCAGCTCAGGGGCCTCCTCTTTCATGGAAGAAATATTTATCTTTTTCTCAATAATGGCCTTGACTTTCTTAAGATCTTCAAGGTTAGGGAATTCGAAATCTACACCTATGGAAGCAAATGCCTCACCCGCATAGTCATAAATAGTCTTTCTTACAACATCTTCGGGCTGCGGAGCACCCTTTAAAAAAAGATACTTCATCCATGTAACAACTAAGCAGGACAGCATACCCTCACGAGTCGTTTTATTTGAAAGAACACGCTTTGTTAGTTTCTCTTTCAGGATATCTTCACATGAATCCATATTTAACCCCTTTTACAAGAACTACTGATATTTTTGTTTATAAGAAGCGCCTGGTTTATGCTCAAATATGCCCAGGTGCAGATAAGGGCTTAGAATCTGAGTAGAGGCATAAAGCACGACCCATTGCACATGCTTCGCAAGCAATGAGTACCCCGCATTCTTCAGCGTAAACTTAATGGAAAGATTCTTCTTCGAAATCTGCACACTCCGATACTATTACCTCAAATACAACATCTTCCGGAATAAAAACCGAATTACTCCCCTCCTCTTCCTGCATCTCCCTTAGCTCCTCAAGTGCCTCGTCGAGTGACTCCATTTCTGCAGAGGTATCGAGCTCTGTAGGCACCAGGCAATTTGACATATGCTTACACTTTGGGCAAAGGTTCATATCAGATATCACTCCTTTCTTTTAGAGTTGATTATTTTATATTAAGAATAATTAAAAGTAAAGAATTATTGAAAGTTATAATTGATATTGATAAGGTATAATATATGAACTTCACATACCTTGACAATCTAAACAGCGCCTATGCGGAATCAAGGATTCTGCATGCTGCAGTCGAACTTGATATATTTAATACTATTAATGATCATTGTTTTTCCGCTAAGGAGGTATCCACTATACTCAACACGGAAGAAAGAGCCACAACATTATTATTAAATGCTCTTACAGCATTAAAACTGCTCCATAAACAGGATACACTGTTTTCGCTGACATCTCTCTCAAAAAAATACCTGTTATCAGGATCTGAGACCTTCTACGGCGGTATGGTCAGATTTGATGCATCAATGTGGAACACATGGGAAAAGCTTTCTCAGGCAGTCAGGACAGGCAGGCCAGTCAGGAAACCGGATATGTATCAAACGCATATGGAAGAAACAGAGTACTTTATTATGGCAATGCATCAACTTGTCTCAGCCCGCGGAGATGCAGGATTTCTGGCAGACATACTGGACCTGGAAAGCGTCCACTCTCTCCTTGATATAGGATCTGGCCCGGGCACATATCCGATAGCGATTTGCCGTAAATATAGTCATATTACTGCGACAATATTTGATCTGCCGGGGACTCTGGAGGTTACCAAACGTATCTTAAGCAAAGAAGGTCTTAGTAACCGGATAAAATTAATAGAAGGAGATTACAATAAGTGTACTCTTCCTCAGGGATTCGATTTAATTTTACTTTCCAACGTAATTCACGGTGAAGATGAAGAAACAAACCAATCGCTGATGCATAAGATACACTGTGCATTGAATCCAGGCGGGAGAATTGTAATTAAAGACCATATAATGGACGATAGTCTCACAATACCTGCCTGCGGCGCCATATTCAGCATCTATATGCTGCTGACTACAAAGGGGAGGGATTACGGATTTCATGAGATACAGGACTGGCTATATAATGCAGGATTTCATGAAGTTACCTTAGAGGTGCTTCCACCTCCGATGACCTCGTCTCTGGTAATCGGCAAGAAATAATTCATATAGTAATAAAAAAATAACAAAAAAACCTTGACAAAGATTTTTTCTTATATTAGAATCATTCTTAGATTGGAATGCTTCTTCTTTAGAGCCTTTCAACAAGCTATTGAGGATTATAAGATATGGAAAAAATCATTGCTAAATATAAAGATACCGGAATAAGGCTGACCCCTCAGAGGATTGCTATACTGAAGTACCTCGATGGAAATACAAACCATCCTACAGCGGATGACATTTACAGGGATGTCAGGAGGCATTATCCAACTTTGTCCTTTGCAACTGTGTACAATACCCTTCAGACCCTGAAGGAACATGGGGATGTTATGGAGATTACAATTGATCCACTGAGACGGCATTATGACCCGAATACAAAACAACATCATCATGTTGTATGCATTAAGTGTAACAAGATATGGGATGTTTTTGAGGATTATTCAGCGCTATTGAAACTGCCTGATAATATCTCTGAAGAGATAAGGTCAGTAGGTGCTCATGTAGATTTCCATGGTGTTTGCAGGGAATGCCAAAAAAGAGAAAGGGGGTGATGTTTTACCAAACCTGCTAAAGAGTGAACAGCATGACTTTGTGCAGCTTGTATTTAAGTTCCATTTATTATTAACAAATTATCAGTATATTAAAAGGAGGAAGTAAAATGTCAGAGTGTTTATCTATAGGACAGATAGTCCCAAATTTTGAGATGGAGGTTTTCGACCCTAACAAGAGTGACTTCGGAAAAATCAGCCTTGATGAGATCAGGGCAAAGAGATCATGGACCATATTGTTCTTCTATCCGGCAGATTTTACATTTGTATGCCCGACAGAACTGGATGATCTTGCAGATAAGCAGAAACAGCTTAAGGATCTCGGCTGTGAAGTAATCGCTGTAAGCACTGATACCAAATTCTCTCACATGGCATGGCAGCAGTCAGAAAAACTCCTTGCCAATGTCAAATATCTTATGGGCGCTGACCCGACAGGTAAGGTCTCCCGTATGTTTGGTGTTTATGATGAAAATACCGGACTCGCACTGAGGGGAACATTTATCATCAATCCTGATGGCAAGCTTACTGCATCCGAGGTCAACTTCTATAATGTCGGAAGGAATGCTGATGAGCTCTTACGAAAGATGCAGGCGAATCTGTATCTTTCGGGGCATCCTGATGAAGTATGTCCTGCAAACTGGCATGAGGGGGACAAGACCATTAAACCTTCAGCAAAGATAGTGGGAAAAGTTTTCGAGGCAATGAAATAATTACCTTTTCAAATCCCCCCTTCCCCCCTTCTCTAAAGGGGGGAACATTATTTTCCACAGTGACACGGGGGAAAACCTTATTTCCCCCTTTGAAAAAGGGGGATTAAGGGGGATTTTCATGCCCCTCGTTTGTGAATCCTGAATCGTGAGAATTAGTCTGAAATACCGTATGATGACCATTTCCTGTCAACCAAATTCCTGATATCTGCAGGCATCTCGATCTTCTTTCCCCATACGCGATTAACCTCCGGATATGACTTCATTGTGGCGTCAATACCCATCTTTGAGCCAAGTTCAGGCATGGGAGTCGAGAAATCAAGATAATCAAATGGTGTGTTTTCTATCATTACCGTATCACGGGCAGGATCAACTCGGGTTGAAATCGCCCAGATAACATCATCCCAGCTGCGGACATCAATATCATCATCCACAACAATAACATATTTAGTATATAAGAACTGTTTTAGGAAACCCCACAACCCCATCATTACTCTCTTTGCATGTCCCGGAAATTCCTTCTTAATTGAAACAATTGCAATGCGGTATGACACTGCCTCCATTGGAAGATGAAAGTCCACAATCTCAGGAAATTGATTTCTCAATACAGGGAGAAATATCCTGGTCAGTGCAAGACCTATAATCGCATCCTCTTTAGGGGGACGTCCTGTTATCGTTGATAAATAGAGTGGCGAGCTCCTGTGAGTCATGCATTTAATCCTCATAACTGGAAACTTCTCTTCCGCATTATAATAACCGGTGTGATCTGCAAAAGGTCCCTCGGGCGCCTCTTCTCCCGGGATTATCTCTCCTTCAAGTATAATCTCACTTGAGGCTGGTACCATCAGGTCATTAGTTACGCACTTTACGATGTCAACTGCCTCCTTACGGAGCAGTCCGGCAAAATGAAACTCGCCCATCCTCTCAGGCACGGGAGTCACTGCCGCAATAGTAGTTGCCGGCTCACAACCTACAGCAACAGACACTGGCATCGGTGATTTTTTTTCCAGCCACTCTCTGTGGTGATGCGCTCCTCCCCGCGTATTGAGCCAGCGCATAATCACCCGGTCCTTACCGATCACCTGCATCCTGTATACACCAACATTGAATGGGCCGCCTGACGGCGACTGTGTAATGACCAGCGGCCATGTAATAAGAGGACCCGCGTCTCCTGGCCAGCAGGTCATTACAGGAAGTTTAGTCAGATCAACATCACTTCCCTGAATTACGACTTCCTGGCACGCCCCTTTGTTAACTGTTTTTGGAGTAAGGCTCATTACTTTGGCAAAAAAAGGAAATTTCTTTATAGCCTCAATCAACCCCTTTGGCGGTTCTGGCTGCTGCAGGTATGCCAGAAACTCCCCGATCTCTTCAAGACCGGCTTCGTCGCACTCTAATCCAATGGCCACCCTCCTTACAGTACCAAATAAATTTGCGACAACTGGGATGCTGTATCCTTTTACATTCTCAAATATTACTGCCTGCCCTCCTCTGGCAAGCAGCCTCTCCAGAATCTCTGTAATCTCATAACTGGCGGTCACCTCGGTTTTTATCCTGACAAGGTCTCCCTTTTGCTCCAGCACACTCAGAAAATGCCTGAGATCTTTATATGGCATAATAACTCCTTATCAACAGATCAGATAATATACCTATGAGAACAATGATACCGATCCATACATGGGATTTGAACAACTGCAATAATCCTTCCCGTTCAACGCCCCTGTTTATCTGAAACACCTGGTACATAAAACCGAGTGATATAAGTACCAGGGAAAATACATAAAGATTTCCAAGACGTGAAATCCTCCCGACGATAAACAGAATGAATACAGTAATAAGAAAGATTATAGCCAGGGCAAACCACGTATATCTGCCAAAAAGGATAGCCGTGGATTTAACACCTATCTTTTGATCGTCATCCATGTCGATTAGTGCATAGATCGTATCATAGCCTGTAGCCCAGAATAGAGTGGCAAGAAAAATAAGAAAAGAAGACATTGCGACTTCATTACGAACAGCAGCCCACGCGATTACAGCTCCCCACCCGAAGGCTGTGCCGAGAAATAGCTGCGGGGTATCAACAAGCCTTTTAGTGAATGGGTAAACCGATGTCAGTAAAAGAGCAGCGACCGATAGCACTACACTAAGCCTGTTAAGATTTAACACAAGAATAAATGCAATCAAGAGAAGTAAACATAAGACTGCCGCGGCCTCAATCATCCTCAATCTTCCGGAAGCAAGAGGGCGTTCTTTAGTCCTCTCAACAAATCTGTCAAACTTTCTGTCGGCCATATCATTTATCACACATCCGGCGCTGCGCATAATAAAAGAGCCAAAAACAAATATGAAAATATGTTTAAAAGACGGCCTCCCTTCAGAGGCAAGGACAAGTGACCATAGGGCCGGCATCATAAGAAGTAAAGTGCCATACTGCTTGTCGAGGCGAATTAGATCAGCAACAGCCTTTATTTTTTCCATGTATCCGGCGAGAAGACTTCCAGTATCGCAGCATTGAAACCATCAGAAGCCCGGAGACGATAACACCTTATCCAGAAGGCGTCTTCCATAGTTGAAAAATGTTCCGCTAAATAATCACTTTTTATCCGGCTGATAAATAACTGATCCCGCATGAGCGGCATATTGTAATCATTGAGTAAGATCCCTACCGGTTCCGTTTTTCTGCTTATATCCCGTCTTAATGGTTCAGAAAGACCTGATGTGTCTATCACAGAATGTGCGTACACCAGCTTTATCTCATTTTTTTTCAACCAGGCATCCCTGACGATTGCAGTGGTTCCTTCTTTTGAATCTAGGTATTTTGCCATCTCAAGGCCAATTTGCACATCCTCCTGTCCTGTAACAGTTACAGTAATATCAGACAAGTATAACGCCCGGAAAAATTTAACAAGAGAACCGTCATACAACAGCGTCAGACGCGACAGCATCGGGACATTATATTCACCAGAACGGGAAATAAATTCCTCTGGATCCATCCATGAAATATCAGGAATAAATGTAAACGGCAGATGGGTCAGATAATAATTCTCTATCAGCATAGCCCATAGAATAAATCAAAGGGTTTTAATAAGTCAACACTTATATTGACATTGACATTAATCAATTAACAGAGTATAAAGTAATTATTAAGCCTTAATAGGAGTAGAATATGATCAATATTCTCGTAATTGATGATGACCCGGTAATGAGGTCCCTGCTTAAGAGTTTTCTGTCCCTGCGAAAATTCAAAGTTGCATGTGTACAGGCAGAGTTAGAGGCACTGAATATCTTAGCTCATGACCATGTTGACATAGTTATAACTGACCTTAAAATACCGGGAATGGACAGCGTTCAATTCATAAGAAATGTTAAACAGACAAAGCCAGGCGTAAAGATAATAACTATGAGTGGCGATACAAGCTTCGACAGACTCCCAGTGGATATAAAGACAGCCACGCCCTTCATCCATAAGCCATTTAAATTGCAGGAAATAGAGAAGTTAATCAGATCATTAACAGGAACAGCCACCGCTTGATTTAACTAACTCTCAAATTTCTTTATATCTATCAGTTTCTTTCCTGTTACATGACCTATGTGAAGATCAAGTATGCCCCCGATCTCATTTTTAATACTATCTCCCAATCTGAACCTGTTAATATGACTGCTGACCATCGTTTGCCATCTCCGCATAACAGCAATGGTCCCGCCGCTGGCCAGTATTCCTCTGCAGCCGGTCTTATTGATACATACAGGACAAATAAGTCCTCCTTCAGCTATTGAAATAGTCTTGCTCAAATTAGTCCCGCCCCTGTTACACTTCACACATGCGTCGAATCGGAGCCCAAGGCCGGATAAGTGGAGTATCTGAATCTGATAAAAAAAGAGGACATTGTCTATGTTCTCTCCTTCAGATATACTGCCAAGAGACTTATGCAGGAGGGTAAATATGGCCCTGCTTGGATCTTCCAGCGGGGTTATTTTCCTCAGAACATCTACCATCCTGGATGAATGCAGAAGCAGATTGAGATCCTCCCTTACCTTACTGAATGAAGTAATTATGTCCGCTGATTCAATACGATATAAAGCCCCATGCCTTTTCCTGAAGAGGCCCAGCCTGCAATATGTAAATGGTTCAAGTGAGCCGCCAAACCTGTTCTTAAAGCCCCTTGCCCCCTTTGCTGTTCCGTCAATCCTTCCAAGATCTTCAGTAAATATACTGACAATCCTGTCATTCTCACCCACAGGGCGACTGTTAAGTATAATACCGGATGTCTTTATCAATGGCATAACTTTACCTATAAGTACGCGATCATAATCGTTGCTACGGAAAGATATATGGAAAATCCGACGATGTCTGTCAGAGTTGTCACCACAGGTCCTGATGCTATGGCAGGATCTACCTTCAACATCTTAAATAAAACAGGCATCATGGTGCCAAGCGATGATGCAACAACTATTGAGGTAATCAGCGCATTGCCAACTACCAGGCCAAGCATAACATCTCCATGCCATAAATAAACTATAATACCAAGCATAAGGCCGCAGGTGCCTCCAATAAGCAGTGCCACCCTGATTTCCTTTAACCATACCCTAAGGGCATTGGTAACCTCCACCCGCCCGGTCGCAAGACCACGGGTAACTACCGTAGAAGACTGCACACCTACATTACCTGATACAGCGCTGATTATAGGCGCAAACGAAACGAGGGCTATTATCTGTTCAAGGGTTGCCTTGAAATGCCAGAGGACAGCACCCACAACCATCTCTCCAAGTATTGTTACAACAAGCCACGGCAGGCGATACCTTGCAATTCTTAAAGGGGAACTGGTAAATATATACTCATCATCCTCTGTACCGGCCATCTTCAACATATCTTCAGTTGCCTCTTCACGGATAACATCTATTACGTCATCTACCGTAATGATGCCGGCAAGTCTGTCTTCCTTATCTACTACCGGAATAGCGAGGATATTGTACCTTGCTACGAGACGCGCCACCTCTTCCTGGTCAACGTCTGTATTTACACGAATGACCTCCGTTTCCATGATTTCGCCGAGCTTTGTATGTGGAGGGACAAGGAGGAGCTTTCGCAGGGAAACCACACCTACTAACTTGCCGGTCTCATTAACCACATAGACATAGAAGACCATTTCAATTTCTCCTGCCTCCTGCAGTTTTTTTATAGCATCCTGAACATTCAAATCCTCCATGAGTGAAAAAACCTTTGTGTTCATGATGCCGCCGGCGGTCTCGGCAGGATATTGCAGCAGCTCTTTTACAGCCTCATACTCCCTGACACCCATCAGGGTCAGAACCTCATGTCCTTTTTCATCCGGCAGGTCAGCAAATATATCTGCCACATCATCAGATGGGATGTGTCTTAGAAGCTGGACAATCTCATACGGCGGGATCATCTCTAATACGGCACGCCTGCTCCCTTCGTCCATCTCACTGATTAGCTGTCCCCTTGTTCTGCTCTCTTTAAGAAGTCCGAATATCGTATTTATCTCTTTAGCATCAAGGTTTCTGAATAACCTTGCAAGGTCAGCATGGTGCATACGGTTGGCCATGTTGGCTAAATTAGCTATAGCCCCGCGATGAAGAAATTTTCTTACCGTCCAGACGAGCTGATCAAATTTTACAACTGCCATATCTTAGTCTTTCGTTTCATTAAACTCATTGCTTATTGCTTTTAACTCTCTGTTATATTTTATATCCAAGCATCCTCAATATCATGTCATCACCCCGCCAGCCTGACTTAACCTTAACCCACAACTCCAGAAACACCTTTATCCCCATTATAGCCTCAAGCTCTTCCCTGGCATGCTGCCCCACTTTCTTTAACATCGTCCCGCCCTTTCCGATTACTATACCTTTCTGTGAATCTTTATCCACAAAAATGACCGCCCTGATAAATACAACATTTTTTTCCTTTTCCTCCCTGAACTCCTCAATACCTACCGCGATGGAATACGGTATCTCCTCATAAGTAAGCTGGAATATCTTCTCCCTCACAAGCTCTGCGGCAATAAACCTCATTGGCTGGTCTGTTACAGCATCCTCAGGAAAGTACTGCGGACCTTCCGGAAGACGGCTGAGAATAGATTCAGACAGTCCGGACATATTATCTCCACGCAGGGCAGATAAAGGAAAAATCTCAGCAAAGTTATACAGCCGGCTGAATTCATCTATAAATGGAAGGAGTGAACTTTTTTGCACCAAATCTATCTTGTTTATAAGCAGGAACACCGGCTTCCTGACATTCTGCAGTCTTTCAACAATATACCTGTCTCCTCCGCCTATTGTCTCTCCGGCCTCAGTCATAAAAAGTACGATGTCTACTTCATCAAGTGTATGAAGCGCTATCTTTACCATATATTCATTCAACTTATGTTTTGGTTTATGAATACCGGGAGTGTCAATAAAGATAACCTGTGCCCCTGGAAGGGACCTGATCCCGAGAATCCTGTTTCTCGTAGTTTGCGGCTTGTCAGATACTATAGAGACCTTCTCCCCCAGCATAGAGTTTAGAAGGGTGGATTTCCCGACATTTGGCCTGCCTATTATAGAAACAAACCCTGACTTAAAAATATTTTCATCCATTAAAGCAATTTAGCATACTTCGGAAATAAGAGGCAAGGGAAACCAGAAGCATTCGGGATGAACAATAATGAGCCTGGGCTCAAAAAGGAACTATGCAGTGTCAGGAGTTTCTGAAACAAGTCAAATACGATATGGCGGATTGTCAGGAACCTACTCCGCCAACTTCGCACCTGTTTCTACCGCTATTCTTTGCTATATAAAGGTTGGAATCAGCCTCTTCAATAATATGTTCTAAAGTATTCTTCCCTGCAGAATCAGCCACTCCGATACTGATAGTCAGCGGATGGTCTAAACCAGTGAATTCATGCCCTTCTACACTGGCCCTTAACCTCTCTACCATGGTTAACACTCCTGATTTTGGCGTATAGGGTGATAAGATAGAAAATTCTTCCCCACCGTAGCGGGTAACAATGTCAGTATCCCTTAAACAGCTCCTGATTACTGTGACCATCTCCTTAAGGACTGAATCTCCTGTCTGATGGCCGAATGTATCATTTATCTTCTTAAAGTAATCTATGTCAATAATGGAAAGCGAGAATATCGTACCATGCCGCGTATACTTGCTCATCTCTTCAGTAATTCTCATGTCAAAATATCTCCTGTTATATGCCCCTGTAAGGGGGTCCACAATTGACAAATCTGAGGAATACTTTTCAGAATCATGGACTTTTTCCATAACTTCTTTAATAGTTGATTCAACTTCCTGCTCACACAGGGTATTTCTTAACCGGGGTTTATAATCGTACCTGCCACTCCTAACAGCTTTTAAATACGGCAAGAGCCTTATATACGGCTTGCATGAATAAAAATACAGTATCGAGAGTATAACTATGATTCCCCATAAAAGAACGCCTCCAATATTTCTTATCCACCTCATCTTTGCGGTAACTGTCGGGAAAAATGAGCTGACTGTTGTATGCTGTACCTCCATATGTTTATCAAGTTCCCTGATGAAAAACTCCATTCTCTCGCCGATCTCAATTACCTCCTCTAATTGCATTCTCCTCTCTCTGACATCTTTTGCGGACATTATGCCATTAAGGTGGGCCTTAAAATTTGGATAGAGGTTTTGTACAGTCTCTGCATTTACAGAAAACTCTCTGAATGAGTTATCATCACGCCCTGCAATAAATACAGAGCGTATTCCATTTGAAAGACCTTCGATGGCCTTTTCCAAATGTTTTACATGAGCCTTTATTGGTTTGGCATCTTCAAAAGTGCCGTATTCCAGGCTGTAGACTTCTTCCTGGATCGCAGTAATATGGTAAATTAATTCGTGGGTATTAAACAATATGGAGGTATGATGTTTATATATTTCAACCTCCTCGTCGACCTTTTTAGCAAGGTACTCAGAGGTAATATGAATGGCTATAAATAAAAAAGAGACAATAAACAGATATATCTTTAATCTGTCTTTCACGGTGATTTTATTATCGGCGCAATTAAAATATACTGTAGGAATGAAACCTATTGATTTTATTGAAGTTCATATACTATAATGTTTACATGAGTGTGGATGATTTTTACTCAATTGAAGATTACCTTAACTTATCCGCAACAGAACTGGACGAACGGATAACTAAAGCAAAAAAATCACTTAACGGACGTCTGCTCATATTAGGACATCACTATCAGCAGGATGATATAATAAAGTTCGCCGACTTCCTTGGTGATTCCCTGAAACTCTCTCAGCAGGCCGCGAGAAGCGACCGTGAATTTATAGTGTTCTGCGGTGTTCACTTCATGGCAGAAACGGCAGACATAGTAACCGGGGACTGGCAGAAGGTGATTCTGCCGGATCTTACCGCCGGTTGTTCCATGGCTGACATGGCGGATCTCTACAGGGTGGAAAAGGCATGGAAGGAAATTACTAATGTTGCAGGTGAGGGGAATGTACTGCCTGTTACTTATATCAACTCTTCAGCTGATTTAAAGGCCTTCTGCGGAAAAAAAGGTGGGGCTATATGCACATCATCGTCTGCTGAAAAGATAATGAGATGGGCATTGGGAGAAGACAAGAAAGTCTTATTCATTCCTGACGAGCACCTTGGAAGGAACAGTGCAATAAGGACTGGCATCCCTGAAGATGAGATCATAGTTTGGCACAGGGACATTCATCTTGGAGGAAACAACGAAGCCGCAATCAACAGGGCACGGGTTATCCTTTGGGATGGATTCTGTAATGTCCATATGTTGTTTATTCCCAAAAACATAGAATACTTCAGGGAAAAATATCCAGGTATAAACATTATCGTCCATCCTGAATGCCGCCGGGAGGTTGTGGAGCTATCAGATCTTTGCGGTTCTACGGAATTTATCATCAACACGGTTAAGTCTGCCCCTTCAGGTTCGTCATGGGCAATCGGGACAGAAATTAATCTTGTAAACCGTCTGAGGAAAGAACAGCCTGATAAGACTATATTCTTCCTTTCCCCTACAGTATGTCTATGCTCTACCATGTACAGGATTGATCCTCAGCACCTGTGCTGGACACTTGAAAACCTCGTGCAAGGCAGAGTCGTTAATCAGGTCATAGTTCCTGAGGAAGAAAAGAAATGGGCTAAGACAGCACTGGAACGGATGCTGTCGTTATAACAACAATAAGAAAATAGCAATGAGTTTGGGGGTTTTCGTATGAAACAATTTGAGCAGTTCAGGGCATCTATGCTCTTCTGCCCCGGATGCAAACAGGCAGTGCCTGTAAGGGAAAGACTACTGCTGGTCCTGGCAGACGGCGACCTCTATGACTACATGTGTGTCTACTGCGCCAGTTCAGTGGGGTCAAGGAAAGAATCACAGACAAAGGAAGTGAAGATACTTCTTTAAAGCCCTTTACATGCCGGCTATGTTGTATCCTCCATCTACATGAATAATCTCACCGGTTACTCCACTGCCAAGGTCACTGCATAGATACAGGGCAGTCTTGCCTACCTCTTCAGCCGTTACATTACGTTTTACAGGAGATTTCGCCGCAACATGCTGAAGCATGTCCCTGAATCCTCCTATGCCTGACGCAGCAAGAGTCTTTATCGGTCCTGGAGAAATGGTATTGACCCTTATCCCTTTAGGACCAAGGTCCATAGCAAGGTAGCGTACACTCGCCTCAAGTGCCGCCTTGGCTACACCCATTACATTGTAATTTGGTACTACCTTTTCTGATCCATAATACGAAAGGGTTATGATACTTCCGGAACGTCCTTCCATTAATGGTGCAGCATTTCTCACTATAGCGGCGAGAGAGTAAACACTGACATCCATCGCTATTCTGAAACCCTCTCTTGACGTATTAAGATAAAGTCCCTTCAGCTCATCCTTGTTTGCAAAGGCTATGGCATGAACTACTATATCAATCCCTCCGAATGCTTCCCTGACTTTATTAAAGACATTCTCTATATCACTATCACGCGTTACATCACAGGGCTCTATAAACCTGGAACCTATACCCTCTGCAAGAGGCCTTACCCGCTTCTCCAGCACCTCACCTGCATAAGTAAAGGCAAGCTCCGCCCCTGCCTTGTGAAGTTCTTCTGCAATAGCCCACGCTATGCTTCGCTCATTTGCAACGCCAAATATAATTCCTTTTTTACCAGAAAGAAGCCCCATATAAATTCCCCCATATAATCACTCCAAAACACCTGCTTTTTTTGCAGTCGCCCTGTCATCATAAACCATGAGCTGAACTAAATAAAACTTACAGTAAGTTTACAACCAGTGTAACCGCCATAATCCTGTCGGCATACCTGGCATCACCAACCGGTTCATTGTCATACTTTACCTTATAGCTGGTCTTCAGTGAAAGCATACTGTTCAGTGCAGCAGTTATGGAAGTATCCGAGTTCACATTATAGTTATCACTGTTCTCAAAATCATGCAGGTACTCAACAGCCTGATCAAACTTGTTCTTTGCAGTAATGTTATATGTATACTTTCCGAATATGCGGCCGCCTGAATAATTATTGTCAGTATTATCAGTATAGGTATCCATTGTGTAGTTCACTCCAGCCTCAGTATTGAGTATGTGCTTCGGGCCGGCAAGAATCTTGTAGCCAATACCCGCGCCCAGATAGTACCTTTCATCAATATTTGCAAATGTGTCCTGAAGCCATAAGACATCAGCAAATGAGTATAGCCTGCTTCCTATCAAGTAATCAAGCCGTAGAAATGACGTGTAACGCTCCGCGGTGCTCTCGCCGCTCTGTGATGTTTTCAGCGCCTCAATATTCCATGTTGCAATAAGATAGTCAAGCGGTGTGTATTTCAATGTGTTTACAAGCAGCAGCGAAGACATCCTCGTATTTCCCTGAGTGTCAATATATGACAGTTGGGCCTCATCATTAATCTTCTTTGGCTCCGAAGTATCTGCTAATGCCAGACACGGATATAATACCGATAAAATTAACGAATAAACCAATACAATTTTAATTTTATGTATCATAATTAATTCTCCTTTCCCATATAACCTCCAGCGGCTTGATTTATCGTTTGTTAATTACCGTCTCTATCACGGCCTCAACCCTGCGGTTCTGTTTACGGCCGGCGGACGTTGAATTATCCGCAACAGGTTTTAAAGCCCCGTATCCCTTCGCCGTAATTCTTGAGGCATCTATCCCGAATACGTCAACAAGGTATTTCATTACTGACTCCGCCCTTTTCTCAGACAAACCAGCATTCATCTCTTCATTGCCGACATTATCAGTATGACCGCCGATCTCAACAGTTGTTCTTGGATATTTGATCATAAAATCAGCGAGTCTTTTTATTTCATTGTGGTGTGAGGACTGAATCTCCGCTTTGGCAGTCTCAAATTCTATATTTAGCGTGATGGACACCTTTTCCGGAAGCGCACATCCATCTTCATCAACCATGGTGTCAGGCTTAGTGTCCGGACATGCGTCCAGGTAGTCCGCTACACCATCACCGTCCGAGTCAAGTGGACAGCCACTTTCATCAACCTTTGCACCTGCAGGGGTACCAGGACATTTATCCTGATAATCCGCCACACCATCATTATCAGAATCTGGTGAACAGCCGTCAGAGTCAACTTTTTCGCCGGCAGGAGTTCCAGGACACTTGTCCATATAATCGGCAACACCATCCCTGTCAGAATCTGCGGCACATCCTTCAGCATCAACTATTACACTGGCAGGAGTCCCAGGGCACTTGTCCATATAATCTGCAACACCATCCTTGTCAGAATCTGCTGGACAACCTGATGAGTCAACACTTACACCTGCCGGAGTGCCTGGACAGCGGTCAGTATCGTTATTCACACCATCTCCGTCGTCGTCCTTCGGTGCAGGGGCAGGAGAAGGTGCAGGCACTGCCACCTTCTGAGACATCTTCTTCTCATCTTTTTTCCCAAGAGGAAATGCCAGAGTCAAACCTGTAAGCCAGTCATTAAAATAATCCTGAGTAGACAGACTTGAATTATCACCAATATAGATTGTATTATCCCCATCATAGCGATGACGAGCCTCAAGCCTCAATGCCCAGCTTTGTTTTGGTGTAATGCTTACCCCAATCCCGAGTTCAGCCATTAAATTAGTGCTTTTATCCCCGGAATGCCTGGTTTCCAGAGCGCCTATTCCCAAAACAGTGTAAGGAGATATTGTTGAGTCCGGTAACAGAAAATAAAGTGCATTAATGCTTAATCCCCTTTGCTCATAATCAGAATTAGCGTCTATGCCGGACAGATTGTCCATCATAGCGTTAATCTCGAGATTCCATGCCCTGCTTACTGGCTTTCCTATACCAATCCGGAAGTCCGGATCATCATCGGAAAGCCGGTCATTATCAGCAAATATATAATTGATACCAGCCGAAATATACCACCTCCGGTCAAGAGGTTCCTCACTTCTGACAGCCGTCGTCATTACCAATGCCGCACATATAAAAGCTAATATTGACAAAGTAACCTTCATCACGCGCCCCTTTCCAACTATAAACGATATTATTTCCTAATCAAACTACGGTGATTTTATGTTCCATTGTTTACTGCATAGGTGTGAGGTAAAAAATATAAAATGATGGCTATAAGTTAACAGGATATGTTAAGTATGTCAATTAATATTTAGCCAATTGTCAAGCCAATTTAGAAATGTCCGGTTTTTCCATAATCGGCCTCTCCCCTTTTGCGTGTCACTGAATATTAGTACATTGTATGTTAGTACATTGAACGATTCAATCTTCACTGCTGCATTAAAAAGTGGAAGAAGGTGGAAAAAAAACCTTGACATTAATATGACGTATCTGTATATTTTTCTTATTTAAGCAGTATAAATTTCTGGTAAAATATAAATTATAAGTAATGTGCTGATCTTATCATGGAGGGGAGGTGGGAAACGGCAGTAGCCACTTGGAAACTTTCAAAGATAAGGCGTCTGAAATATGGACGCTAAGTGATTTAACAGGTAACTCTAACAAAACTTTAATGAGGAGGTTTAAAAAAATGTCAAGATTATCCAGAATTGCAGTTGCTTCTATCGCTATTGCAGGATTCGGACTTACTCTGTTTGCCACTCAGAGTATTGCAGCAGATGTAGCAAACGGAAAAAAAGTTTATACCGCTAACTGTGTAGTTTGTCACGGAGATAAGGGTGATGGTATGGGACCCGCAGCAGCTACCATGAATCCAAAGCCAAGGAATTTCACAAGCGCTGCAGAGATGAAAGGTATTGATGATGCAAGACTTAAGAAGAGTACTATGGAAGGAAGGCCCGGCACAGCAATGGTAGGTTTTGCCAAGACATTGAAGCCAAGCGACATTGATGATGTTGTCGCATATATGAGGTCACTTGCTCCAAAGAAATAAATAAGCTGCATATAATTAATCCAATAAAGGCCCTGGGCGAAATCTCAGGGCTTTTATATTTGGGAGGTACTTTTTGGGAAGGGCTACACAGTTATTTCTGATTGCCAGTCTTACGTATCTTGTCCTCGGTGTCACTTTAGGCGTTGTTCTCGTCATTCACCCTGGGGCGATTGGCGGCTTCATGGCCATGCATGCACACATTAACCTTTTAGGCTGGCTTTCAATGATGGTATTTGCTGTCGGATATCACGCAATTCCCAGATTCAGTGGAAGGGAGCTTTTTAGTGTACGGCTTGCAAATACCCATGTAATTCTTGCCAATGCAGGCCTCATAGGCCTCATTTTCTCATGGCCGATGTCTCGTTACAATCTGACACCTTCGGTACAAATGATTTTTACCGGTTCTGCCCTTTGTTATGCATTAGGGGCATATTTATTTACATATAATATTCTGAGAACAGTACTTGGGAAAAGCTGACATTGGATAAGCTCATAATAAAAGATATCGAACTCATAGGTCATTGCGGCATCACTGAGGAAGAGAGGATCACCGGTCAGAGACTGTCTGTTGATATCGAGCTGTCAACGGATATATCAATGGCAGCCAGCTCTGATCGGCTTCAGGACTCTATAGATTATGTTGAAGTGTGTAATCTAATAGTATCAATAGGAACTGATGGAAAATTTAATCTTTTGGAAACACTTGCTGAAAGGATGGCACAGGAAGTACTTGGGAAATATAATGTCTCTGAAATAGTGGTACGACTGCGTAAACCTTCAGTCCCTGTGGCCCCGATACGAGGCTGTTTTGAAGTAGAAATCAGGAGAAAACGCACCTAAATCCTTCCCACGGAACCAACCCCCTTCAGACTAAGAAGCACGCTGTATTGTTCTTCATCAGGCCTGTATTTATAAGAAAGTGTTATACCCCAGCACTGCCCCAGATACTTAAGAGTATAATTCGTCTCTCTCATAATATGGTCATTATTATCATACCAGATTCCAACTGAATTACTGATTTTGTCTATCACTACACCGGCTTCTGCAGTAAAGAATTCTATTGATGAATCTCTTGAATATCGCTGTCCTAAATTCAGGTAACCGCTGTCACCAGTTAACTTTAAATCTGTATTGAAAGAGATGAAATCGCTGTAATCGTGACTGTATACAGCATCGGCATCTACTGACAGAGCTTCATTCACCCGAAAGATAGTCTCAATCCTGGTATCAGAGATTCTCCTCTGCAATTTTCCATTACCATCCGGATTAATATAATAGAGTTGTGTCAGTCTTAAATAGAATGGTTCAATCCTTCTGTCACCTTTCATGGATACCACCCTGTTAATAATGGTCATTGAAACTGCATTTTTTTCATCATTTTCTTCCACCAAATCAAGATCCCTACCCCCTGTCTCCGTCTTATCACCATCCGCATATTCATAAGCTAAAACAGGTTCCACAAAGTGCAGCAGCTCACCATCCCGCATGTTAAATAATCTGACAAATTTGGCGGAGAGTGATGCACCAAGCTCATATAGATTAGAAGTTACCGGGGCTGTATCTCCATCATAGTAGTAGAACGTCTGCTCTATACCTGCCTCAGGTATGAAGACAAGACCATCGTGAGAAAATCGTGCTGACAGGGCTGGCGCAATGAACAATCTTGTAAGCCCGACATCCTCTTCCTCCCATCTTGAGGCCGATGAGGTAAGATTATAATATACGGGGAGTCTTCCAGCCCTCGTGTCCATGACATTTACGCTGACCTCTGGCAGCTTTTGATAGATACCCGTACTGTCTCCTTCAGGATCAAGGTTCTGTGTATACTGCGCCCACAAATGCGAGGAAAGATGGTTCCACCTCCTGCTTATATAAAGGTCTGAATCCTGTGTTCTTTGCAGTCGCTCGCCGATATCTTCACTTATGTCCTTGTAAAGCGTCTCATCGTTGAGGTGATTTACGCGAAGCTTCGCGGATAAATTCTCAGCAATCAGCTGCCTGTGCTGATATTTAATATCCCACCGGTTTCTATTCACCTGATTATCGTCCAGGTAATAACCATTAAACTGGCCATTCGTTTCCTTACTATATATATAACGGTACTCAAGCCCTCCCCCCCAGCCTTTTTCGCTGTAATAATCTGCGTATATAGTGGCATCCTTATTCTCTGATATAGCCCAGTAGAATGCATTATTCAACTTAAGTCCCTCGCCTGTATTATAGCCTATCCTCGGTATCAGCAGTCCAGTCTGCCTCTCCTGAATAACAGGAAGGACGATATAAGGAAGATACAGGACAGGGTAATTCTTCACTGACAAAGAAACATGCTGTGCAGTGAAAAAGTGATTCAATCGTATATTAATATTCCTCCCATTAAACCTCCAGCAGGGCGAATCGCCATCACAGGTAGTAAATACAGCCTTCTTAATCCTGAACCTGTCTTCAGACAACCTTTCTATCTTTTCTCCCTCAATATGGTAATTATCCTCTTTGATAAACATCTTCCCTTTATCAATACTTGTGTACAGCGTCCTCATATTAATAAAAAGATTCTCAGATGATAAGCGGTTTTCCCCATCCTCCAGCTCCACATTACCTGATGCGCTCAGCTCACCACTGTTGTTATCAAGAATGACCTCGGAAGACTTGAGTGTCCTGTTTGCATAGTGTATAACGACATTACCTCTGGCAGTATAAATACCGTCGGCATATGTCAGCGTGTCCGCTGTTATCTTTGTTGAAGGTAACTCTGCAAAGGAGGAAGATAGTGCCAGACCAAAGAAACAGATGCATATAAGAAGAGGAGTTTTCCAATTTATCATCTGCTCAACCACTCACCATTCCCCTGGAAAGAATAGTGCGGGCTTCACCTACCAGATATAATGACCCTGTAATAAGTATGATGTCAGAGGATGATGTAATACTGTCAGCGAAAGCCATTGCATCTGATAGTGTCCTGACCGCATAGGATTTCCTGCCTGACTTTTCCACGACCGCCTGGAGAACATCCACAGGCAGCCCCCTCTCTGTATCAGGTTGTGTCAATATTATGTCTGCGGAAAAAGGCATCAGCTCCTGCAGAATTGAACTGACATCCTTATCCTTCAGTGCTCCGAATATCAGGACTATCTTGTTTATCTGTTTGTCGCTCTGTATGACATCTTCCATGAACTCTCTCAGGACAACTGACGCGGCATGATTGTGGGCGCCATCAATAATGAACCTGTGGTGCCCCTCCCATGTCTCAAGCCGTCCCGGCCAGGAAACATGACGAACACCTGCCATTATATCCTGATCCGTAAAATTAAATCCCGTCTCCGTCAGCAGTTCAGCAGCATAAAGGGCTGTACCCATATTGACAATCTGGTGACGGCCCAGGAGGGTCGTCTCCAGATGCAATTGCTTATGATAGCGGCCGCTATAGATAAATTTACTTTTATGGAGGCCGATTTCAACCGGTTCCGAAACAAAGTCCCTGCCATACAGATATGTCTGACTTCCGGCTGCTTCAGCCCTTTTTTCTATCAATGAGACTATTCCAGGTCTACTCTCTGATATAATCAGGGGTACGCCCTGCTTTATTATTCCGCACTTCTCCCCTGCTATCTCTTCCAGAGACTTGCCAAGATATTCAGTATGGTCATATTCAATATTAGTGATAACAGAAATAAGAGGGATGATTATATTTGTTGCATCAAGCCTTCCGCCCATTCCTACTTCCATTACTGCGGCATCAACATTTTCCTCCGCAAAATACAGAAGTGCAAGGGCAGTTGTAAATTCAAAAAATGTCGGGGCGATCTCTTTATCCTGGATGGACTCCTTTATATGCCTGATGAGGGCGCATGTCCTTTCCGTGGATATCGGAACGTTATTGATCCTTATCCGTTCAGTAAAATCTGCAAGGTGAGGTGATGTGTAAAGTCCAGTTCTGCAGCCGGCCTTCTGCAATATGGATGAAATAATCGCAGCAGTTGATCCTTTTCCGTTGGTACCGCCAATATGTAAAGTCTTTATCTTATCCTGCGGATTACCCAGGACGGCACATAACTCTTTGATATTTGAGAGGCCTAACTTTATTCCAAACTGCTGGAGAGAATATAAATAAGATAGCTCTTTCATCTCTCACTTTTAAGACGGGCTGAAAAAGGTTATAATCTTTGATAAAGTATCTTTAAGTTTTTTCCTCTCTACGATCATATCTATCATTCCATGCTCAAGCAGAAACTCTGCACGCTGAAAACCATCAGGGAGCTGCTGTTTTATAGTTTGTTCAACCACCCTCGGTCCGGCAAAACCTATAAGCGCCTTTGGCTCAGCAATAATTACATCTCCGAGCATGGCAAAGCTTGCCGTGACTCCTCCAAATGTAGGATCAGTCAAAATTGAGATATACGGAACTCCCATTTCAGATAGACGGGATAAGGCCGCACTGGTCTTTGCCATCTGCATTAACGAGAGAATGCCCTCCTGCATCCTTGCCCCTCCGGACGCCGAGACTATTATGAGTGGGGCTTTTGTATTCATTGAAGTCTCTGCTGCACGCAATATCTTTTCTCCAACAACAGAACCCATGCTCCCGCCCATAAACTTAAAATTAAATATCCCTATTATTACAGATGAATCATTTATCTTACCCTCTCCGAAAATAAACGCATCGGCATAACCTGTAGACTTCTGATAGTTTTTAAGTCTGTCCTTATATTTAGCTGAATCTTTAAACTCCAGCGGGTCAAGGGAATAGATGGATCCATCAATCTCTCTGAAACTGCCATCATCAATTATCAGGGCTATACGGTCCTCAACAGATATGTAGAAGTGATATTTACACTTAGGGCAAACCATGGAGCTTTTCTCTACCTCTTTTCTGTAGATAATCTCCCGGCAATAATTACACTTTATCCAGAGCCCTTCCGGTATTTTTATCTTCTTATCTTCTTTCTTAAACCAGGCCATTTATCCCCTTTTTTAAAGACCTTACGAAACCACTTATTCTTGTCAATAACCGCTTTTTCCCTCTGTTGTCCTCAATAAGCCTTACAAGTGCACTTCCCACTATGACACCATCAGCCCAACTTGAAATCTTCCTCGCTTCTTCAGGACGGGATATGCCAAAACCTACGGCCACAGGCAGATCAGTATGTTTTTTTATCTCTGAGACTTTATCCTTAATCTCATTTATATTAGCGAGCTTCGCCCCTGTAATGCCAGTCATGGACACATAATACACAAATCCAGACGACGCTGAAGTCACCTTCTTTATCCTCTCTTCAGTACTGGTTGGTGCAAGAAGAAACACCGTATCAAGACCTGCCGCTCTTGCATAACTTATGAATTCTTCTGCCTCTTCAGGAGGGAGGTCAGGTATTATAGCTCCATCTATACCTGCTGAGACAGCATCAGCCGGAAATCCCGCTAACCCGTATTGCAAGATGATATTGTAATACGTCATGACAATTATGGGAATAGACACATCTTTCCTTGCCCTTTTGACAAGAGACATAACCTTCTTTAGTGAAGTTTTAGACTTGAGGGCACGATCAGAGGCAAGTTGAATTGCAGGGCCATCTGCAACAGGGTCTGAAAACGGAACTCCAAGCTCCAATATATCCGCGCCAGCCATAGCTATGGCCTCAACCAGAGATTCGGTGGTATCAAGATCCGGATCACCGGCCATTATATATGTAATGAGTGCCTTCTCATTGTTTGATTTCAGCTTCTTAAATGTCTCTTCGATTCTACCCATCCCGTTCCTCTTACTTCTGACTTTCTCAGACTGCATATCAGCAACCTTATTAACTGCCATTCC
The DNA here is from genome assembly GCA_964611625.1 of uncultured Nitrospiraceae bacterium. Classification (GTDB taxonomy): domain Bacteria; phylum Nitrospirota; class 9FT-COMBO-42-15; order HDB-SIOI813; family HDB-SIOI813; genus RBG-16-43-11. Next base: position 317,410 of record CAZTAM010000002.1, read on the forward strand.
GCTTCCTGCTGACTTTAGCGGGGTTTAAGCCGCCACTGCCGAGTATCTCCGCCACCTGCTGAACATCCTTATCGCCGCGGCCTGAAAGATTTACGATGACAATGTTATCTTTCGGCAGAGATGGCGCAAGCTCTGTTACATATGCTATTGCATGCGCGCTTTCCAGCGCAGGCATAATCCCCTCGATCTCACTCAGCAGCGAAAAGGCCCTGAGGGCTTCTTTGTCCGTGGCATATTTGTACTTAATCCTCCCTGCATCCTTGTAATAACTGTGCTCAGGTCCAACTGCTGAATAATCAAGACCAGCAGAAACTGAATGAGTAACTTTAATCTGACCATCCTTATCCTGAAGCAGATATGTCATTGTGCCCTGAAACGCACCGACGGAACCGGCTGCAAATCTGGCAGCGTGCCTGCCTGTCTTGATTCCATGCCCTCCAGCCTCAACTCCGATCATTCTTACAGATGGATCATCAATGAACGGATAAAAGAGTCCCATTGCATTACTTCCGCCGCCTACACAGGCCACAAGATAGTCAGGCAACCTTCCTTCAGCCGCTAAGATCTGTTCCCTTGCCTCTGTTCCTATCACAGACTGAAAATCCCTGATCATCATAGGATAGGGATGAGCGCCAAGGACAGAGCCCAGGATATAATGCGTTGAGCGCACATTCGTTGTCCAGTCCCTCATCGCCTCACTAATTGCATCCTTAAGCGTCCTGCTCCCGTTATCAACAGGAGTCACCTTTGCCCCGAGGAGCCTCATCCTGAAGACATTAAGAGACTGCCGCGACATATCTTCTGTCCCCATGTATATCTCACATTCCAGTCCAAACATAGCCGCAACTGTAGCAGTTGCCACGCCATGCTGACCGGCCCCAGTCTCCGCTATGATCCGGCGTTTCCCCATTCGCTTTGTCAATAATGCCTGCCCTATCGTATTGTTGATCTTATGCGCACCGGTATGACAAAGGTCTTCACGCTTAAGGTATACCCTGGCCCCATTTAACTGTTTAGTCAGTCTCTCTGCAAAAAAGAGAGACGTCGGACGTCCTACAAACTTCTTGAGGTAGTAGTCGAGCTCTTTATTAAATGCAGGATCAGCCTTAGCCTTTAGATACACCTCTTCCAGTTCCTGTAATGCCGGCATGAGTGTCTCAGGAACAAACTTCCCGCCATATATTCCAAAGTGTCCGTTATTATCTGGAAGCATATAGTTTCTTTGCCTCTCTTACAAACTCCCTTATCTTGTGATGGTCTTTCACACCCGGGCTCTTCTCAACACCGCTTGAGACATCAACCCCGTAGGGATTTACCCGCCTGACTGCCTCTTCTACATTAGATGGATTAAGCCCCCCTGACAGGATAATCCTGCCATGTTCTTTGGCCATCTCTGCATACTTCCAGTTGAATGTCCTTCCTGTTCCGCCCTTTGTTTCATCAACCATTGTATCAAGAAGAAAGGTATCAACATCATACATCTGCATTTCCCTTATACTCTCTGCATCCTTAATCCTGATTGCCTTTATAGCCTTTTCCCTGAACCTTGTACATAGAATTGGAGATTCTGATCCGTGGAACTGCAAGACCTGGATACCACCCTCGCGGATTATACGCCTTATAAGATCCTCGCTCTCATCTACAAAGACGCCTACTGATGTAATAAATACCGGCAGCCTGGCTATTATAGCACGAGCCTCACCGGGGTCAATAAACCTTGGGCTTTCAGGATAAAACACAAAACCGAGTGCATCTGCCCCGGCCTCAACCGCCGCCAGCGCATCTTCCAGGCTGGTTATTCCGCAAATTTTAACCTTAACCATATATATTATTTCCTTAACCTTAAATTATCATTCCCGCGTTGAGTCACAGGAAATCCGTTTATAATAAAACCTGTGCCGTCTTATTGGTTTCCCATAAGTTCTTTTATTTTTTCACTGACGTCCTTTGCCGTAACTATTGATTCACCCACAAGAACAGCATTAACCCCGGCATCTCCCAGCCTCCTGACATCATCAAACGTGTAAATTCCACTCTCACTGACTTTAACTACACCCTCCGGTATCTCTTTAATGATTCTTATGGTTGTATTGATATCAACATTAAATGTTGTAAGATCCCGGTTGTTTATACCCACTATCTGCGCCTCTGCCTTCAGTGCCTTCTCAATCTCTCTCTCATCATGAACCTCTACGAGCGCCGCCATTCCCAGATCCGATGAAAGAGAGATGAATTCTGAAAGGGCAGACGGTTCCAATATTGCTGCTATCAGAAGTAAGGCATCTGCGCCAAGATGCCTCGCCTCATAAATATGATACTCATCAAACAAAAAATCCTTTCTCAGGACAGGAATCTTTGCAGTCTCCTTAACAATACCGATAGACTCAGGATTCCCGGAAAAAAAATCTTCTTCTGTAATGACTGAAATCGCAGACGCCCCGGACTCTTCATATTGCCTGGCAAGGACATCTGCCTTTAAATCCTCTATGAGCACACCTTTTACCGGTGATTTCTTTTTAATCTCAGCAATCAGATTTACACGGTGCCTCTCTCTTGATGAAACAGCCTGCTTAAAATCGCGAGCCGGTTCTAAATCCCGGAGACGGGACTTTAATTCCCTCAGAGGCAGATTCGCCTTAACCTGTGGAAGGCCTTCTCTCTTACGCTCTACGATCTTAGCTAACAAACCTTCTATTGCCACGTTACGATTGATTAGTCATCCTCTTCAATGTTTCAAGTTTAGCCAGCGCAGCGCCTGCCACAATCGACTTTTCAGCCTCTATAATGGCATGACTGAAATCAGCTGCCTTACCGGATACAAGTATTCCTGCAGCAGCATTCAGAATCACTACATCCCTCTTAGGCCCTTTCTCACCCTCCAGTATCTGGATAACAATCCGGGCATTGTCGGCCGCACTTCCTCCCCTCAGGTCTTCCACCGATGCCGCAGCCATTCCAAAATCCGAAGGCCGGACTGTGTATGTCCGTACCTCTCCAGCCTTACCCTCGCTTACGATCGTTTCACCGGTAATTGTAATCTCATCAAGCCCGTCACTGCCATGAACTACGAGGCAGTGTCTGGCTCCAAGATTCGATAACACGCGTGCCAGTATCTCGGTTAAATGAGATGAGTAGACTCCAATCACCTGGCGTGAAGTACCTGCAGGATTAGTAAGGGGGCCAAGAATATTGAACATGGTCCTGATGCCAATCTCCTGCCTCGGCGCTACTGCATGCTTCATGGCAGGATGATAAAGGGGTGCAAACAAAAAACCTATCCCTACTTCATTGATGCACTTTTCAACCCTCTCAGGAGGTACATCTATATTTACACCAAGGGCCCTCAATACATCTGCGCTGCCGCACATACTTGAGACAGAACGATTCCCGTGCTTGGCCACTGTTACCCCGGCCCCTGCTACGATAAATGCCGCTGTCGTGGAAATATTGAATGTGTTCAGCCTGTCTCCGCCAGTTCCACAGGTATCTACAGCATCAGGGTCATTAACCCTGATCCTCGCGGCCTTATTCCTCATCACTATGGCAGCACCAGTGATCTCCTCTACTGTCTCCCCCTTCATCCTGAGGGCCGTAAGATATGAGGCAATCTGAGCAGGAGTCGCCTGACCTGTCATAATCTCTTCCATAACAGCCTCAGATTCGGACTCTGTCAGATTTACCTTGTCAACCAGTTTTGTAATAGCTTCCTTAATCATAATAATAATGCGGGTTCATCCGAAAATAACCTTTCAAATCCCCCCTTACCCCCCTTTTCTAAAGGGGGGAATCTGATTTCCCCCTTTGAAAAAGGGGGAGTAAGGGGGATTATTTTCATGCCCATTTGTGAGCTTCCGGCTCATGACGTTTCGTGACTGAACTTTGCTCCTATAATTTAAGAAAATTCCTCAGCAGGTCCTTGCCCACGGTCGTTAAAATTGACTCCGGGTGGAACTGCACTCCTTCAACTTTATATTTCTTATGCCTTATTCCCATGATCTCGCCCTCATCAGTTTCAGCGCTTATTTCAAGGCAATCTGGCAGTGTTTCTCTTTTTACTATGAGAGAATGATACCTGGTTGCCTCAAACGGATTAGGTAGTCCCGCAAAAATGGTCTTATCATCGTGGCGTATCATTGATGTCTTGCCATGCATAAGCCTGTAGTTACGTACGACTTCCCCGCCGAATGCCTCTGCAATTGACTGATGCCCTAAACAAACACCCAGAATTGGTATCTTGCCTGCAAGGGCCTCAACTAATTCCACAGATATACCGGCCTCTTTAGGGGTGCAGGGTCCGGGTGAAATCACGATCCTCTCGGGAGACAGATATTCGATCTCTTCAATACCAATCTTGTCATTCCTGTACACCTCCATCTCCTGCCCCAATTCGCCAAGATACTGCACCAGATTATATGTGAATGAATCGTAATTATCTATTATTAAAAGCATTACTCCAGCCCCTTTTCCGCCATCTCAATCGCCTTTACCATACCCTTCATCTTATTCGTTGTCTCAAGATACTCCTTTTCAGGTTCTGAATCAGCGACAATACCGGCAGCGGCCTGAAGATATGCCTTATTACCTTTAATGACTATAGTCCTTATAGTAATACATGTATCCATGTTCCCCTGAAAACTGAAATACCCTACCGAACCTGCATAGAGCCCCCTGTTGGATGATTCAAGTTCTTCTATGATCTCCATTGAGCGGATCTTGGGGGCCCCGCTTACTGTACCAGCCGGAAAACATGCCTCCAGAACATCAAATCCATCGTACTCGGGATCTATCTCACCAATCACATTTGATACCAAATGTATCACATGAGAATATCTCTCAATCACCATAAGCTCATTTACCGAGACACTTCCTTTTTTACAAACCCTCCCGATATCATTACGCCCGAGATCTACCAGCATTATATGTTCCGCTCTCTCCTTCGGGTCAGATAAGAGTTCATTTTCCATTCGTATATCATCCTCAGGGCTTCTCCCCCTCCTTCTGGTACCGGCTATCGGCCTGGTCTCAACTCGTGTTCCCTCTAACCTTACGAGCACCTCAGGCGAACTTCCAACCACATGCAGATCACCATACTTTAGATAAAACATATATGGAGACGGATTGACCCTGCGAAGCGCCCTGTAAATATCAAAAGGATCAGACATTGTATCAAGACTAAACCTCTGGGATATCTGTACCTGGAAAATATCTCCCGCTGATATATATTCCTTAGCCTGCTCTACTTTTCCGATGAATTCCTCTTTTGTGACATTAGAAGACCATTCAAGATTTGCATGATCCACCCTCTTTTTGCTGTGATTATGCTTCAGAGGCTTCCACAGCTCTTCAACTACCCCATCTATCTTTTCTACCGCCCTTTCATAGGCACCCTTTAAATCATCATCCTTAATATGTGCATTGTGAACTACTTTTATCGTATGAATGTGATTATCAAATATCAGCAGGTTGTCCGTAAGTACAAAAAAAAGATCAGGAAGGTGAGTAAACTCACCCCTCTTTTCTATATCAATATCTTCAAAATACCTGATCATGTCATAGGTCATATAACCCACTGCACCCCCAAAAAATCTCGGCAGGCCCTCATCTACTACAGGTTTATAAAGGGCCATCTCTTCCCTGACGGCATCAAGCGGATTTTTATAAGGCCTTGTAGTCACGACTCCATCCCTCACCCTGGTGACCCCCCTTTGGTCAGCCCTGATTATAACCCTGGGGTTACTGCCAAGGAACGTGTACCTGGCCCATTTCTCTCTCCCCTCAACGCTCTCCAGAAGGAACGAGTAATCACCCTTATCTATCTTCATGAATGCTGAGACAGGTGTTTCAAGGTCGGCAAGGATCTCTTTATAAACAGGGATAAGATTCCCCTGCTCCGCCTTTTTGCAGAATTCTTCGAAGGTTGGATGGTACATGATAGACCTACAAAACTATCATAAATATGCGCTGATAGTCAAGGAATTCAAAGCATTAAAGAATACACTACTCCCCTCCTTCAAACAGGACGACTTGACAGTATAATGCTTTATCTGCTACATAATTAATCTCAGATTCAATGGATGATCTATGGAGGAACTTAATGAAATATATGGTTAACAGGATAAAACTATGTATGGTGTTCCTGGCAGTGCTGCTGTCTTATGCCGGAAGCCAGGCTCTGGCTGAGGTTAACGTCAATATTAATATCGGTGTCCCTGCTCCGCCGGCTGTGGTCGTTGAGGCGCCTCCGGCAATGGTTTTCCTTCCTCAACCCGGGGTCTTCGTCGCAGTTGGAATCCCATATTCTATCTTCTTCATCAGCAGCCACTATTACTACTTTCATAATGACCACTGGTTCCGGTCAATGGGGTATGGGGGGCCCTGGATTCAAGTCAAACATAAATCCCTTCCTCCAGGTTTACGTAAGTACAAGATACATCAGCTTCACACCTTTCGTGACCGCGAATTTAAGGTCTACAGGGAACATGGTCCTAAATATAAAGGAAGACATTTTATTGCCGATGACAAACATGGCCATAAATCCAAAGGACACCCTGAAAAGGGGCATAAGAAGCATAACAAGGGGAAGCGTGACTAACCTGAAGATCTGCCCTGCCCCCGGGGTGATTACCTATTTGGAATGACAGCGGAAACAGTCATATAATTGAAAAGCAACTTTCCCATGGCACTTTGCGCAATACTTACCTTCAAGTATACCGTGCATAGTTATTGGATTAACACCGCGTTTCGGGGCAAAAATAACCGGGTGACAGTTTCTGCAATCAAGCCACATGGTATGGGACGAGTGAGGAAAAATCACCTGTGGTATTCCGAACTCTTTTTTCACAGGCATCACTATATCAAGGCTAAAAGGTGGTAATGCAGGCTTTGCCTCAGGGTCAGTTGAATCGAAAGGCTTGAAGACACCATCCCTGATCCCTGACATCCAGTCTATCTCTCCAAGAGGAGTTCTCTGAAGGGATTTGAATGCAAGGGGTGGAGGAAGATCAGCAGGTGACACAGAATCTTTAGGAATAGAAGTAAAGAATTTGCGTGACGCGCCCTGTACATCGGTAACAGGCCTTTTTCCATGAAGTACTGCACTTTTTTTTACATCTGCCAGCCGTTTGACATAAAGCCTTAAGATGGCGCTTTCATCTGTCTCACTGAATGCAAGATAAATTGTCTTATTCTTAACTGCTATAGAGGGCGCTGAGACTGACTCGCTGCCGTAAGGTATATTGTTTACGAATTCACCATCCCTCACCCATTTATTTCCATCCCAATGTTTAACAATAATGTTTGATATGCCAGCTTCAGAAGATTCAATCCATGCGATATACGGCACGCTGTCGCTAATGGTTAAGGAAGGACTTGATGCATGGCTCGTCATATCCAGATAGATGCTTTCGCCAAGCCTCCTCCATATTTTTCTGTCATCCAGCCTCTTGACATAAATCCGGGACACTGCGTCATGATTATATTCAATCCATGCAGCATATGGAGTCGCCCCGCTCACTGATATTGATGGTGATAATGCATGCCCTCCCTCATCAACGTTGAGTGCATCACCTTTTGATTCCCATGAAGCACCATTCCATTGACTTGCATAGAGCTGTGCCACACCATCCTTATCATACTCAGACCATGTTAAATAGACCCCGCTCCTGCCTGCCGCAAGTGAAGGCGCAACCGCATGTCTGCTATCATCATTATTTATTTTGTCCGCTATGAGTTGCCAGGAGCTGCCGTCCCATTGCTTTACATATAAATGTGAGACATTATCAGGACTTAGCTCTGTCCAGGCGGCATAGAGGAAGGATTTATTACTGGATATTACAGGAACAGCGGCTGAATATTTCGGATCCATATTCAGGCTTTCCCCAATCTGTTTCCACTCACCTCCATTCCACTCTTTGATATAAACCTGACTGACCTTATTGTCGTTTTCCTCCGTCCAGATGGCATATAATTTGTCCCCTGATGAAGCAATGGCCGGAAAGGAGGCGCTGCTGTTGAGAGACAGGTTCAGCGGTCCACCGACTTCTGTCCATTCATTGCCCTTCCTGTGTTTCACATATACGACTGATACCCCTTTGCTGTTTATCTCTGCCCATGCAACATACGGAGTATCAGCATGAAATACGAGAGAAGGGGCAAGTGCATGAGGTGAAACCGCAAACAACGTATCGCCGGAGTCAGCGATATTTAGCATATCACCGTCAACAATCCACTGCTGGGATGCAGCTGCAGGATGAATAATGGGTGCAATAACGATAAAATAAAGATTAATGGTGATGGACAGGATTAACGTAATTAACGACATATTATTTTATATGTTAATTACGTTATCATTGTCAATTTTAAATTACAGTACCCCTGTAATCTACTTCTTTCCTTTCGGCAAGATATCATCGGCCCAGCTCAGGGCAGCTGATACAGTTGGAAATCCTACGGTACTGGTGAGCAATATCAGCGCATGGTATATCTCTTCCCGACTCGCCCCAGCCTCAAGTGCCCTTCGTGTATGGGAATGCACCGCCCCCTCTGACCTTATAGCAACGGCTGCTGAAAGCTGTATAAGCTGAGATGTCTTTTCGTCAAGCGGACCAATATCCTTTGCAGACTTACCGAGATTATCAAGGGCAATGAAATATTCCTTGAACCTCTTTTTTATACTGACGTATTGCGAAGGTAGTTTGGCCATGGCTCTCTCCTTTTTTTTAAAAAGTGGTTACAGATAAATAACTACCACTTCTTATACATAAAAGCAAGGAAAGCGTCCTCACCACCCCCCTTTAGAATAAGGGGGGTGAAAAGGGATTTGAAAGGTTAACCCTTGGTATAACCGCTATATGACGGACGTCTGGCCTGGCCTGGACGTCTGGCACCGGGCTTAAAAGACGGTTCAGCCTTATGAGCTATCCGCTGGCCCAAATCACTGCTTGCGAAACCGTCCATCACGACCTTACGAATCTTTGTTCCTATATACCGTTCAATATTACGAAGGATTTCATGCTCGCAAGAGGAAACCAGTGAAATGGCATCTCCGGTCTTCTCTGCACGCGCAGTCCGCCCGATTCTGTGTACATAATCCTCTGGAGCATCAGGCATTTCATAATTGACCACGTGAGAAATTTCTTTTACGTCAAGTCCCCGAGCTGCCACGTTAGTTGCAACCAGAACCTGTACCTTACCATTCTTAAAAGCCTGCAGTGCCTGGGTACGCTCCCGCTGACTCTTGTCACCATGTATCGCCTCTGCCAAACTGCCTTTGCGATTAAGATGAGTCGCCAGTTTTTCCGCCCGATTTTTCGTCCTGGTAAAAACAAGCACCCTCGACATCTGCTCTTTTTCAATTAAATGAACTAACAAGTCAGATTTGCGTGTCACATCCACTGGATAAACAACCTGCCTGACACCCGATGCAGGAGTACCCTGACGTGCTATTTCAATAATCTCAGGTTGTTTCAGAATTTCATTAGCAAGCCTCTGTATTTCAGCCGGCATAGTGGCAGAAAACAGAAGAGTCTGGCGCTGCTGCGGGATACTCTTGACGATTGTCCGTATATCAGCAATGAATCCCATATCAAGCATACGGTCTGCCTCATCTATTATGAGCACCTCCAAATTCCTGAAATTGACATTCCTCTGACGCATGTGATCCATCAGCCTGCCTGGTGTAGCTATGAGAATGTCCACACCGCGTCTTAATGCCTCTTTTTGCGGATATATACCGACACCCCCATAAACAAGGGCAGTCCGAACCCGCAGGTTACTGCCGTATGTCTTGACGCTATCATGAACCTGCATTGCAAGTTCACGGGTTGGAACGAGGACAAGCGCCCGAAGAGAAGGCGACTTTCCCTTCTGAAGCCTGTTAAGTACGGGAAGTGTGAATCCGGCAGTCTTTCCTGTACCGGTCTGTGCACAACCTATCAGGTCCTTTCCCTGCATGATGACCGGGATAGCCCTGGACTGAATGGGTGTTGGTTCCACATATTTCTTACTCTGTAAAGCTTTGAGGATTTCGGGGCTGAGCCCCATTTTTTCAAACGACATATTATTGTTCTCCTGATTAAATTCCGGGACAAATGTCCCATACACCTATCCCCAATGGACAGGGTGTCCGTAAACCCTATAAGTATTAGTCTTTCCACATAGTTTGAAGAATCTGTCAGAAGGGTAATCCAGAATCACTCCAGCTGATTAACTGCTAAAGATGTTTCTGTGTGCAAAACTCATTCTGTAGTTTGTGATGGCCCTGCTTTTGAGGAGAGATGTTACGGTAAACTTGGTATGCTTCATCCGCCTCGCGATTCATCAATTGAAAAACATCCTAACACAGAAAAATGGCAAATGCAAGGAAATTCTTGTCCATCCCCCCGCCCTTCCAAATTATGATGACATCTTTATATGTAATCTGATAGTATTTCGTATTATGGAGGGAATATTGTGACTGAATTAAAGCTTACCAATGAAGAGATTCGTGTTCTCGGGTGCCTTATTGAAAAGGAGATGACAACACCGGAATATTATCCCCTATCCTTAAATGCCCTTGTCAATGCATGTAATCAAAAATCCAACCGGGACCCTGTAGTTGCTTATAATGAAGAAACAGTATTGAGAATTATTGATAGTCTTAAAAGCAGGGAACTGGTCTGGCAGAGTGATTTAAGCCGGGTTGCTAAATACGCACATAATCTTCTTATGTCCCGTAATCTTGTCAATAAGGAAGCCGCTATACTTTGCATCCTGTTTCTGCGGGGACACCAGACAGCCGGTGAAATACGTGACAGGACAGAGAGGCTATACAGGTTTAACAACATAGATGAAGTCAAAGTGGTACTGAATAATCTTGAAGAGATGGGTTATGTGAAATTACTCCCCCGCCAGCATGGAATGAAGGAACCCCGTTATACTCATCTTTTCTCTGACATCGAAGAGCATAGCGGCAGAGAAATAAAATCCATCCCGGTGTCGTCTACTCACGATAAGGATGCAGAAGATGAACGGATTTCTATACTCCAGGAAGAATTAACAGGACTTCGTCAGGAGTTAGAATCGCTGAGACTGGAGTTTCATGAATTTAAAAGTCAATTCTAATTTTACTTCTTAAGCGCCTCAAGCACCTCTCCAATATGGTCATCTATCTTAACCCTGGGAAAAATCATGGAAATCCTGCCCACTTCATCAATTATGAATGTGGTTCGTTCGATACCCATGAACTTGCGGCCATACATCGATTTCTCCTTCCATACTCCGTATGCCTGAACTACATCTTTATTTGCATCACTCAGGAGAGGGAAGTTCAGCCCATATTTATCCCTGAATTTTATATGAGATGCTATTGAATCAACGCTCACACCAAGTACAGCGGCACCACTCCTTTTAATCTCTCCAAGATTATCACGAAATAAGCACGCCTCCTTAGTGCACCCTGGAGTATTATCCTTTGGGTAGAAATAGAGGACAACCTTTTTACCCCTTAAGCTTGAAAGCCCGACTTCCCTTCCCTCGTAATCAGGAATCACGAAGTCAGGCGCCTTATCTCCAATCTTTAATCCACCGTAAGATTTCCTGCCGCTCATATGATATCTCTCCTTTTATTATTTATGATATCCTGCATATACTAAAAACCGGACAGATCCAATGTCTGATTTTTATAATAACACCCGCGAGAAGAAATCTGCAATAAAGAGGATATGGTGCAAAGTGAGCAAAGGATGGGTTGAAGTCTTCATCACTTATGATTTCATTGAAGCAGAGATAATAAAAGACCTTCTGGAAAGCGGAGGAATACCTGTAATACTGAATTCATCAAAGGTAGCCCCCTATCCTGTGAACATAGGGAAGATGGGTGAGATAAAGATCCTGGTAAGGGAAGAGGATAAAGATACTGCAGAGAAGGTTATTAAGATATTTTAGGTTATTCCTCGGGGGCACACCGAAAACCCTGGCAAGTACTCAATTAAGACTTGACTGATAGTATCCTCTGCTGATGTATGCCGGGCTAATCCCTCTAATTTTTTTGATCATCTGTTTCTATAAGTAGCATCATGGAATCTGCATGTGTCAAAAAGGTACTGCAAATTAAATTATAATAAAAATAAACAATTACGAACTAACAACACCATTTACTCCTTCCATATGTGTAAATTGTACTCAAGCCATTCACTAATCATAAAATCATCGTACGACGTATTGCCTTTTATTTTCAATAATTCTTATAGTATTGAAAGCAGTCTGACTATGGGTATAATAATTGCTCTCCGTTAAAGCGGGCTGGAATAAATTAAATAGCCGAGTCTCCGGCAAAGAACCCAATTGGGCAAGATAGAAGTTGTATTAAAGTTATATTATTGAAGGAACAATTTTCAGAAATGTCTATTCGGGGGATTTGCAGGACGAGCATCCTTTTATTTCTCATTGCCTTTCTGCGCGTATTGGTTAGCACTCCGGCAGCCTCTGCCGGCGAGATTAACCTGACATGGGATCCCCCAATCACCAAAACGGATGGGACTGCGTTAACTGATCTCGCAGGCTACAAGATTTTCTATGGGACTGCAGCCGGATTTTACAATAACATCCTTGATGTTGGCAACGTCACCAGTTACACTGTAACGGGTCTGACCGAAGGAAAAACCTATTACTTTGCAACTACAGCCTATGATACCTCAAGTAATGAGAGTCGTTTTTCTAATGAGATCTACAGGGCTATACCGTGTACGGACAATCCATCTTCTGTAATATTTAGTATTACTGCTACCTTAACCGGAATGAATCTGAGCAGTGACACGACTATAACCACCAGTTGCAAAGGGCAGCCGCCTCCTTCAGGGTATAATCCTGGTAATGTGCCCAGGTATTATGATATGGCAACCACTAATACCTATAATGAATCTGTTGAAGTATGTATTTATTATGATGAGAATAATTACTCCGATGAAAACCTGCTGAATTTATTCCAGCTTACTGACTCGACATGGAAGAACATTACAAACCCTGGTTATCCTGATGTTGTCAACAATACCATTTGCGGTACAACGACAAGCCTATCATCATTTATAATTGCCGAAGAGGGATCAACTGCTTTTCTGCAGAGCATCTCTACTCGTGGACAAGTCCTGACAGGTGACGGCGTTCTGATCGGAGGATTTATTATTGATGGAATTAACCCCAGGACCGTTCTAATCAGGGCACGTGGTCCAAGCCTGGCAAACTTTGGGATACTGAATACCCTGAGCAATCCTTCGATACAACTATATTCCGGATCAACTGTGATTGCCCAGAATAATGACTGGCAGACAACTAATCCACTGTGTGGTACACCAGCTATTGCCTGCGGGAATAATTCAGACATCATGCACACAGGACTGGATCCCTGTTCCGTAACCTCAACAGGCTGTTTTCTTGATTCAGCAATTCATGTAACCCTGCCGCCCGGCGGTTATACAGTTATTATGAGGGGAGTAAACAACGGAACAGGCATAGGAATACTTGAAGTATTCGATGTCGACACAGGCGAATCGTCTAAGCTTATCAGCATATCCACCCGTGGAACGGTTATGACAGGGGACGGCATAATGATCGGCGGGTTTATTGTCAGCGGGGGTGACAAGACACTGCTATTGAGGGCCCGCGGGCCGAGCCTGGCAAACTTTGGCATCTCCGGCGCTATCGCAAATCCAATGCTGGATCTCTATTCAGGCCAGACAGTAATAGCCACAAACAATGACTGGCAGACAACCCTGCCACAGTGTAACGCACCACTTATATCGTGCGGCACTGAAGCGGATATCCGAAACACCGGGTTAGATCCATGTTCAGTGACCTCAACAGGATGTACATTAGACTCAGCAATGTATGTCACATTACCTCCCGGTGCCTATACAGCGGTTTTAAGAGGTGTAAATAACGCAACGGGGGTCGGTATTGTAGAGATATTTGAAGTGGAACAACGATAATCAACGGATAAAATATCCGCTTCCATCGTCTTGTCCGCCAGTGCACACTTCAATCGGCTAACCTCATTACGCAGAGTCAACTCACGTGAGTTGGATGGCGGCGGTCACTGATCACTCGCCGACGGTCTATAATCTACAAATCCCAAAATAATCGATCAACCATTCTTTGAGAACCATAGATGATTTCCTGAGGGTGCCGTAATTCTTTTAATCAATGAATGAAGAATCGAATCTATACCGCAATAAAACCACCCCCCAGAAGTTGGTCCAGCATTATCCGATATATTTCCGGGTCTTTTAACCGGAAGACATGGCGTGCCTCATTGATCTTATCCTGGGTAGTCGCAATAACAATAATGAAATACGATGGATTTGAATAGACATGATCCATATAATAGAAATAGTCCCTATTAAATTCAATTATGTAATCCGCCATCATATCTGTAAAGACTTCAAAACAATCTCCAAGACGTTTTCCATCAACTTCCAACACACCGATGGAGATCGCATCAGCATTGAGTAGTTGAGAAATAACGTGAACCTGCCCTTCAAGATAGGCCAGGTATTCAGAATTCTTCCATATCATAAGATTTCCTTTTATTAACAAGAAAGATCCAGATGGAATAGGATCCCGGCATTTTTCTAAGTCGTAGATTCCTGGTCTGAATCCCTAATAATATTGCTTTTAGATAACTTCATCTATTAAACCAAATTCTTTAGCCTCTTCGGCATACATTGGTCTTTCTTCCCTGCTCTTCAGTCCTATCTCCTGCATTGATCTGCCTGTTCTATCAGTTAATATTTTATAAATCAGTTCCTGATCTTTCATTCCCCTCTTTATTATTTCTTCTCTTTCCTTTTCGTCCGTCACACCCAAGAATTCCGGCACTTCATTGATATTCAAATTATGGAGTAAGATATATGAATCCTTATATGCCTGCCTTTTTGAACACCCCTGCAGCACCACGGCTGCCATAGACTCAGCATGGACATTAACAATACCTGTCACAGGTTTCTTTGAATATTTCACACTGTAGTAAATATCCAATCCCCATTCCAAGAGTCCTCCTGGTGAATTAATTTCAAGAATAATTTTATCATAATTGGTGTCCATATTCAGTCTTTCGATTAAAACGCAGATTATTCCGCTATCCATTGTAATCTCTCCATCCATACAGATGATCCCTTTATCCAAAAGAAAGCTTGGATGCCTTGGATTTCGCCATAACTTATTCATTCTATTCTACCTCTTTTTCATGAACTATTATCTTATCTATGATTAAGTCCAAATCTTTCTCGCAAATACTATATGTACTAATACTAACACCCCGATACCCAACCTCAATCGTCTCAAGCTTTCCATATACCTCCCATTCCGGATTGGTCATCTCTTTCTTTATCCACCAGCATGACAAGTTTGAATGCATGCGACCTAAGCAGGAAGGATTATTGGGTTCAATGAAATCCATATTAAAAAGAATTATACTTTTGGTAGGCCTATAACGCTCCCTGCCTATATATTGTTTCTGGAGAATAAACAGCCAGGAAAATTCATTTGTTCTAACAATACGACTTACCAATAGTCCCTTCAGCGCTGTAATGCTATGTGTTCTCTCACACAACTGGCATTTATGTTCCTTTTCGCACATCTTCCCGACATAATCCTGCAGATAGGACTCATGAGGATGATTTTTCACATACGTGAAGAACTCTGTCATTTTATTGTAATATCCCCCAACGTTAAACTTTTTTTACATTATTACATAGACGATTTAATCAAATAAAATGTTGTTGTCCTGCAATGCATACCAATAAAGTTAGAAGGGAAATAATATCTTCTTGAAAAGCTGCTCTTTCATGGTAACTTACCCGTTTGTTCCCTGCTTTTGCATCTTACGCATTCACTCCAACCAGCATCCTCGCAGGGTTTCATCTGTATTAACGTTCCAGTCTCATGCCAGCAGCAGTAGCAAAAGGGCCCATCCTTCTTATCCCCTTCCCTGACCCAGTAGGCATTGTGATCAAAAAATATACTCTCCTGGAGCTTTACCTTCTTCTGCAGCTCTATTGTTTTCTTATTCAGCCCTGCATTTTTCTTTTCAAAATGCCTTCTTATGACCGCCACTACTTCCAAGTATAATTCTGTTTCCTCCTCTGCCAGTAGAATCTCTTTGATTTTATCAAGTGCCTCGTCACATGATATTTCCATTCTTTCTCCTATATTGTTCAGTCTCCAACCGGAGTCCCCGTCAAATTGAATATAAGTGATCTTATTGGTTTTGCAAAAAGATCTTGTTTGTCCCTTTCCCGAAAGAAGATTGCCTTTTCACCGTCATCCGAAAACCTGAAGGAAATTCCAGAGTTTTTTGTAACCTTTCTAAAATGCTTAATCCACTTATCTAAAGCCTCTTGCTGAACTTTTGTAAGCTTCATCTTCCTCCTTTTTATTTATTCCTTTCAAGTTATTTCATACTAACCCTTTCATGCATTATACGCTTGTCAGATGATGTAAAAAAGTCATACAGGCGAGGCCGATCATGAGGCCACTCCTTTCTGGCAGCAATACAATCCAGGACCATTGTTAAACTATCAGGAAGAGTAGGAAACATTAGGTCATAATAATACTCACCCACTTGGACAAACCCCAGCTTCTGGTAGAATTCCTGGATTTCTACGCGCGTACTCAAGACGATGTGGGTTATGCCATGTCGGGACGCACACTGATATCCTGCCTTCATAAGGAGAGGGCCAAGACCCTTACCATAATACCGCTCCGACACAACATACCTGCTGAATTCGCAAAGTTTACGCCCTTTTCTTACTCCATTCAAGGAATGACACCGCTCTAACATAAATCCTTCAGGGCTATCAGGAGTTACCCTGATACAGCCTGCAATTTCCCCCTGGTTATTGATAGCTGCATAGTTGTGCGAATAGTCATCAAAAGTATCACGTATCAATCCTTTCGGGTAGTCCTCCTTATTAAACCATTGTAACTCCCCGACATACATCTCGTTCCGGAAACGGAACAATCTCTCAGCCAGTTCCGGATTGTCTACATAGACGATCTTCATCTCTTTCTCCACCACCCCATCCCGAGGACCCCATCCACATAGGTTTCATTTATCCTGATAGGCCAGACACCATTTGACAATAGGAGATTTTTCAGCTCACAAGGGGAAGTAGGGTGGTATGCCCCACTCCTTTGCCTGTGTGAAATAAGAATATTCCATGCTCCCACGGAGATAAGTGAATATAGCGCATATATCCGCTGAAGACCTGTTGTTACATTCCATTGATGTTTAATAGCAGTCTGCAGCGAAATAGGCTTTTTGCAGTTGACCATGATTATAAGAGAGGGTATTCGCGCAACCCTCCGAAGCTCTTCAATAAAACTATCCTGATCAGGAATTGTATAGAGGACATTAATGCAGACAACGGCATCAAAGCTGTCATCTCTAAAAGGCAGTGTTCTGTTGAGATTGCTAAATAGAAATTGAGGCCGCATAGATCCCTGATTCGCCTTATATTGTGCAAGGGTAAGCATAGATGGAGAGAAATCAATCCCGACAACCCGGTGGCCCCTGCCGGATAATTCCACAGAGTAATTACCGGTGCCGCAGCCGACGTCAAGGATCCTAAGCGATTTTCCTTTGGCATAATTGTCAATATGCCTGCAAACCTCATCTAACAGTATTTGATAGGGATGGAAGTGGCGGAGCAGGTTATCGTAGCTTTTTGCATATTGGTTCCAGAAAAACCTTTCCAGCTTTTTATCTTTAAATATTTTCATTCTTTCTCCTGAATATATTTTGACGCCAGGACTGAATTAATTTGAACGGAAATATTTAACTGGAATGATTCACTTTGAAGAGTGTTTGAGTTCCTTCAGAATTATATTATCAGCTTTGATTGTATTGTATTAACAGGCTTGCTGATATTGATAAATATCTTATTACTATAGCTGTGATTATGTCTATTATCTATGGCGCCCGCCCATCAAGCGAAAAGATAAATTCACTCCCCCTCATCCTGTACATCCTATACAGGACTACCGATAAGGGTCTGTTTGGTATTATTGGCAACAGGTCGAACAATCCGATCAAACAACTTCCTTGCTGTCAGGTAAGGCCTGTTATTTTCTTGTAAAGTCTTAAGAAGATAGAATGTAAAAATGCTGTGTCCTTCGTAACCTTCATCACTAACCGGCTCTTTGCCGCTAGATGTAAGCCCCTGCCGACTTTTTCTACTATGCACTGCCTCGTAATAACGTTCTGTAATTACTGGTTGTCTGAATCGGGTTGCTCTCTAAAGCAGACTACCTGAAAAGCAAGAGTCGGCGACAAGATAGACATGCCAGGCTTTTACAGCCTCTATATAATCACGAATAGATGAGTTTCCTGTGTAAGCCGCCTTCTTATCCCTTCTGGCCTCTACAGAAACCAAATAGCCCGCTACATCGTCCAACTCTCCATACCCACCATAATATATCAGCACACTGTCGTTATCCCATACTTTCTTCATCACCATTAAAAAGCTTCTACTATACCTTCACGCGTAGTATCACTGTTCGTTATCAGTTTTATTTTACCTGACGAATATCCGTAAAGATCCTCCAATATTTGTTTCAATCTGCTCGCAACATTTGCTGCTGTCATCTAAATAACGTTTCTCCCGGGATTCAAAGGTACCATCTTACGATGCGGCCTGGACTATGTCTTACCCGCAAGGGCTATTCCACATCAACTGGAACTGACACAGGTGCACCATTGAATTGAATCTTTATATCCAGCATATCATCCACTTCTTCCCAAACAAGCTCAAAAGTATCCGTCGTCACTTCGCCGGATGGCGTAGCACCGCGAATGATAAAAGATGATATTGCCGCTGATGCAGTTACTGCAGAACGTAAAGTATTCGTCGTCTCATCGTCCCGCCCGACAAGGCAAAGGTCTTCTCTCTTAATGCCGCCTGTCGTTCTTCTTCTGACACCTTCAGTTCTATATCCAGCTTGGGTAACTGCACATACCTCGGCACGCTAAGCACTATTTTCCCCTGTATTGTCTCATTAATACCAATATGCCCTATTTCAGTTTCTTTCTGAGCTATCACAACGTTTAAAAGGGGTTACTCCCTCAACAGTAAACTTCACTCCATTAGCATCACCAACACCTGTGTTTTCAACAAACACCTGCAATTCTACAGCCTCTCCATTCTCAATCTTGCCATTGCCATTCCCAGAGCACGTCCTTCTGCCCACATCCTTTACTCTTGCGGGACATGTGGGCCATAACCGATGACCAGATCAGCGCCTGCATCAACAGCGGCTTGGGCAAAGGCGATTATGGGCACCTTGGAACCTTTACTTTAATGTCCTCCAGAATGACGTAAGCATTCAAAATCAGTGTCGCTACTCAGCAAATAATTTGATGATTCAAACCCTCTTTTTCAATTATGGAATCATCATGTTTGCAACTCCCTTATTCAAAAACCACAAAGGTATTTTTCCCCTTGATCATATCCGCCAATGCCAACACATCATCATTGTGCATCCGGATACAACCGCCGCTTGTCCTCTTGCCTATGCTGTTAGGCTCATTAGTTCCATGAATTCGTATAAGAGGATTTACTTCCGGGGTCTTAAAAAAGAGCACAATCTTTGCCTTACCCATGGCATTTTGGGGATCCCCCGGGGAAATCACATTTGGTAGATCTATGTTCTTCTTTTTTTTAAAATATTCTCGGGTCTCTTCTGTAGGATACCAGAAGGGACGTTTTTCAATTCTTACAACCTCACCCTCTATAGGCAAATTATTCGGAGTAATCCTAGGCAGAGCAACAGGAAAGCTCTTCACACGTTCCCCCTTGCTGTCATAAACTACCATCTCAATATTATTAAACTCTACCTTGATAATATAATCATACGTCTAACTTGCATACTGAACCACATGAGATGTGGGTTCCTGAATCATGATATCTTCAGCTGTAGATTCATGTACCCCCATAATAAGCAGGTTAAGAGATATTCTGAACCCTAACAGTATATATTTTAGATATCTCATTTATGCACCCCCTGTTTAACTTGCTGCAATTTCTAATATTGATGAGACACCATTAGTTCATCAATTTGAAACAATCATGAGCAATGAAGCTTAATTTAAGAGAGGGATGAAAGGCCGGAAACTATTTCAATAAATAAGAATTGGAAATTAAATAATTATTGTATTTCATAATACCTAACCTAAGAAACTAAAAATACTATGATTCACCGAACCGACTTTAGACATCTGTGAAAGTGAAATAGTACAACAACTAACCATAGAACTTGCGATGCATACGAACCTACAATGATTGATAAAATTCCTCTGTTCCTAGTAGTGCCTCGCTTAATAATGATAATGGTCTGCCGGATTCCAGTATCGCCTTGGCTGATACTCCTTTAAATGTTCTTTTTCATCGAAGAAAACCACAGGGTAACAGCTATAAACATAATTAAAACTCCTACTCCCATAGTTTTGATAGCGAACTTTCTTCTCATCGGACGTTCTTTATTAAACAATGCCGCTCCCAGAGGATTTTTTTAGGACTAGAAGCAGGCTCCTCAAAATCACTCCATGAAAATTGTGCTGGAGACCGGGCTGAAGGCGGCTATGGCAGATTTTGAAAAAAGTTGAACCCGCTAACCATCAGTACAAGAATTCAAATAGCAATAATGAACTTCGATAGTATTCTAAAATCCATAACACATTGTCTTTCTCCTTGTATTCTTTATTGATGAATATCCATTTATATTATGGAGAAGAGATACTTCTATATTAGACAGCAGCGGGGAAGATCTTTGTAAAGGATGTTTTCACTTCACCTTTCCAACCACCAATGTCCCTTCAACCTCCCCCTTCTTCATAGGTGTCTGCCGTTGTTCCGTTGCCTCCGGGACTTTTTCAGAAATATAACGGTATACCTCATCTACATCCACGAATCCATCCTTGCTGTAATCTGCTGCACCCTTAAGCCCCTCAAGAAGATAATATGTGAAGACTCCATGTCCTCCACCATATTTGACATCCTCAACACTGACTTCATTTGCTCGGGATGCAGATAATATTACGCGCCCCTTCCCTCGTGAAAGGCGTTCCCAGAATTGTTCGGATAGCGCAGCGCGTGTGCTGTTTGCTGCGAACATAGTCCGCCCACCAGTTGCCCCTGAAAAGCACGAATCTGCAATAAATACCACACGGTCTGAATTTATGCGCCCGAAAATTTCAGCCACCTCTTTCATTGGAAGTGCCGTGACGTAAAGCGCTGATGGATCTGCGTTGGTCGGCAGAAGATATTTCTCAAATCCATCACCGTCTGAGCTTCCTGAGTCAGGGTCCGGAGCACCATGCCCTGCAAAATATATGTATACAGTATCATTCTTACGGGCATTTTTTCTTAGCCAAATCCCCAATGCTGACTTCATGTTATCAAGTGTTGCATCCTCATCATACATGAAACGTATATGGTCTTGCGGTACATCCATTACATCTGTTAAGTACTCGACAAAAGACTCAGCATCCCGTCTAGCATACATTAGTGAACGGACTAGATTATTCTGATACCTTGAAACTCCCATCACGACAGCCCATATTTCTCCTCGTTCTCTAATCCTTGTTATCTCAATCTTATCCATCCATTTTTGATTTGAGAGGTCATAGGCAATAACTTCAATATTGTTTGTCCCTGGTTTGAGAGGTATCCTTTCACGCAGCCTTTTTGGACTGCTCTCTTCATGCCTTGCAGTAAGCCCAATCCCGCGGCCCCTCTGATCTTGTACAAGTTCTCCATTAACCCGCACCTCCATTGACAAGACTTCACCTCTTAGATCATATGCAAGTTCATAGAACTCCTGCACTACTTCTCCCTGCGGCAAAGGGCTGACGATTACCACCGGATTTGTCGGCGGCATATAGTGAACTGATGGACTAACCGGACGTACAGTACTGCCGGCTGCTTTAACAACCTCTACCCCCTCTTCCTGAACAATGAACACTCCCGCTTGTCTTACTTCATTAAACTCATCCTGCAATACTTCAACGACAATCTCTGCACGGCCAACAGGCATAGAACGCGCAACTAATAATGGCACTGTCAACGGATCACTGCTGCGACCTGCCGGAATTGTTCCGAGTGGAAAAAATGAATCACCTGTTAATTGTACTTCTGTCCGTTTACTGATAACCCGAACATTTACATTCTGAGAATCCATAGCCCCCTCATTACGTATTCTTACTTCAAGTTTAGTCCTCTCTCCCTGCACCACAGTTCCAATAATATCTTTGTCTCCGGAAGGTTGACCGGCAAGGATACGCTGTGTGACGACCAGGACAGGTTTCAATGAAACAATATTTCTGACTATTGTTTCGTTTCTTTCCTGAAAATCCTGCTGAGCAATTACAGTTTCAATATCTGTCATTTGCTCGTCATAAGTTCTCGGTATCGTTACAGTGGTACGGAACGGCAATGATGTTTGATTGGGTTCCAACTGACCGACTGTAAACTTCCATGGGGCAATCTGTATGTCTTTGTCTTTTAACCTTAGCCTCAATTCAACCCCTTCAGCCGTAAGAGTACCCCTGTTGGTTACAGTAAATACCCCTTCAATAATCTCACCTGTCTCCCATATACCATTGCCATTACCCCTGGCCAACCCATTTGTGTCATCATGCCACTCTGCCTTTACTGCCAGCTCTGGCTTCAAAGTTCCACCGGCCAGTGCAAGGGTTTGCTCCTTTATTGCAGCCTTTCTATCAACTTCTTCAATCCTGAATTTTGCATCAATATTCTTCAGTAATATCATCCGCGGAACTCGTATCAAGATCTTTCCTTTGGCTGTCTCTTTAACACTTATTTGACCAAGATTACTTTCACCCTGAACAATTTCTATTCCTTCAGGGCTCAGATCCAACAGGGAGAGTTTCACCCCAAACGCCTCTCCGACACCTGTATTTTCAACAAATACCTGAAGTTCAACAGTCTCACCATTCTCTATAACACTGTTACCATTCCCTTTAGCCATTCCGCTTGTTCCATCAAAAATGCGGACTGACTTGATAGAAAAAGCAGGACGGGCTAACTTTACAGTATCTAAGGAAACATTAACCTTCCGGGCATCAAAACCTCGCTTTTCCCTGGCCTCTATGAGCACCTTCTCTTCCCCTCCGGCCAAATCCAATCCACCCTCTACAGGGATACGTATCTCCTTTTTATCACCTGGATTGATTATCTCAATCACTAACGGGTCAGGAGTCCCTGGAAACACACCCTCTCCCTTAGAAATAGCCAACGGAACTACACCATAAGCCGCACCTTTTCCTTTATTTTCTATCAAAACTATTAGTTCACCTTTTTCCCCGGCATCTAATCTTCCATCACCATTTCCTACTCCCCTTTTGTGACGGCCATCGTTAAACCTTTGGAAGTTAACAATTAGATCTGGCGCATCGAGGGCAGCTGTTGGAATAAGCAGGCTGGAGTCTTTGCAGTCGTATCCACGTTCCTCTTCACATTTTATTTTAAAGTTTGCTACGCCCGCGGTTAAATTAGTACCTGCCGTCAATGGAATTCTGGTTTCTTTAGAGTCTCCGGATTGAATATCACCCAAGTCAAAGGTTTTTTTGTGATCAACATATCTATTATCATTTACTACATTAAGCTTAACCCCAAATCCTGTACCTTTCCCTTTATTAGTCACTGATACAATAAGGATTGATTCCTCTTCGGGATCAATACTCTTATTCTGTCGTGTAGAGTCCTGTTCAGCAAATCTAACTGATAATACCAGGTCAGAAGGTTCGATCTTTCTCAACACCTCGGCAATACGGCGATTGGGATAATAATCTTCGTAGCGATTGTTATAACTGGTAACCTTTTTGAACGATCTGCCATACGGTACTTTATCTATTACTGCTTCCCTGATTGTAATTGTGCCATCATCAGATTTTTCTTCAAGAGCCTTTTTATACCATATCAAAGCCTCCTCATATTTCTGTTTTATTAAATAATCCTCACCTTTCTTGTAATAATTAAGGGCTTCAACATCCCCGGCAGATGCCGGAGATATAATCAAATGAATTAATATTATAGCTATTATTTTAGTAACAATCGTATGACTGTTTTTTCTCATATTCTATATCCTAATACTGATAAGATATTGAGCTTGACCAGAAACTATATTCATTATTGGAACCACCCGCCCCTGAGAAATCCCTCTTCTCTGATGCAATGTCTATAGCAAAATTCTCCTTTATGTTCAAACCAATCCCAAAGGTCATTGAGTTTATCTTCACAACTGTACTCTCATCCTCCGGAGTGGATTCACTGAATCCACCCCGTATAGCAATAGAGAACGATTCAGAAAAAGGCAGCAGAAACTCACCACCGAAAGAGATTTTAGTATAGTTCATTCCTTCTGTATCGAATGAAACAAATGGATCATCTTTGACAAAGGCATCAGACCAAAACACTTTATCATATTGCCCGTTGACGCTTAAAATAACAAATTGAGTGGGGGAGTTGGTATGAAACCCTACACTATACATCTTGGGCCTGTTAGGGAGGTAAAAACTTATGACTTCTTCATCAGGTGTTGTAATATCTTCCTCAATATAATTAACTTCTACGTCCGATCTGTAAAGAATTCCTCCGCTGATGTCGAGAGACTTAGTATCCAATAATTTTACGAGGGCACCTGCACTCCATCCCCATCCCTGAGGTTCTGTAGTTAATCTGTCCGTACCTGGATATAAATAGTCGATTGTTCCACCTATGGAGACTCTATCCTTCATAAACATATTTGCAAATGCTAATGACCACTGCTCATACGAGGCATCGACTCTGCCAATAGGACAGGAGCCACCAATAGCACACACAGTATCGAGATTCAGAGATATCTGGTATGGCTTAAAGTAGGAAATGCCCATGTAATATTTTTCAAGAGAACCTGCTATGCTTGCAAATTTCAGACTATTTTTGCTTCCATATTTACCTGATGAGTCTCTCTGCGGCAACTTCCCATATTCAGCTGTCAGATCAAGCTGTGGTGCCCCGGGCTGCATCAGTCCCGCCGGATTATACCATACGGCGCTGCTGTCATTTGCCTGGGCGACAAAGGCCCCGGCCATCCCCATCGCACGGGTTCCAGGATAGGTAAAGTATTGTTCATAAGCAGATACAGGATAATTACATAAGCTCAACAAAATGGTAAACATCGCCGCAACAACAACTATCTTTTTCATATTTAATCTCCTCTATTAGTGGTTCTGCATGATTTACTGTCCTGCGAATGATATGAGATAATCTCTACCCATACATACTTCTCATAATATTTAAATAATCAAAAGCCATTAATAAATGCCCTAAATTGGTATTAGAAAGGAAACTATAAAACCTGACCTCCACCCCCACAACAAAACCACCGCGCGTTATAAAGCTGCCTCTATCATTAATCTGTCTGTTCTGCTCGACGTTTTTGGAACAACTATTTCGAGTTTAAAGTTAGTCCTACCACGCTATTAAGTTTATAAAAATTGACTGGAACATCATATTCCAGCGTCTCATGAGGCCTATAGGTATTATATTTCATCCTGTAGACCTCTAAATCCATCTCTGCATCAATAGGGTCTGTATATTCCCTCCGGTATATCCTCTCGTATTTCTGGCTTTCATTGAACCGCTCAATCATACCTATAGTCTGGGGATGATGGCCCCGTGCCAGTATATGCTTAAATTGAGAACTCTGTGTATATTTCCTGAAGGTCTTCAACTTCATTGCTGGACCCTGATCACTCACCAAAAGAATCTCCTCCGGAAAGCAATCTCCTCCAAGTACACTCACAGCTTCTCTTTTTGCCATCTCAAGGGCATCTATCAGATCCTCTGCCGTATGACTCTGCCTAATCAGGCAAGTCAGCACATACCTGGAGAAATAATCAATTACATTGGTTGAATAGTAAGTCCCATAGCCGCAGATCTCAAACTCGGCAAAATCCACCTGCCAGAGCTGATTTATACCCTCAGGCTTATTAATATATTGCCTTCTTGCCTCCATCTGGGCCTTTAGCTCCTGCGTATAATTAGACGACAGCAGTAGCCCCATCTCCTTCATCGCCTGGCAAGTCCTGTACTTAGTAATCTCTATCTCATGCCTGAACTTCATCAACGCCCATATCTTCTTGTGACCATACTCAGGATTATTTAACGACAGCTCCTTGATCAGATCCTTCTTCCTTGGTTCGAGTCCATCAGAGACCTGCTCCTTCTTTTGATAGTCCACAAGCCCATAGACCTTCCTGTAATATTCTGTACGGCTTAGTCCCAGTATCTCGCAGGTCTTGCTGATCGATAGATTATCTTCTTTTCTTGCAACTTCAATCATCGTGTAGTCTCTGATTACACCTTGTATTTTTTTTAAAAACCGATTCTCTACCGTCAGCTCTCCAATCAATGCCTTAAGATCCTAGTTTTCTTTTTTTAAACTATTCTCTATCGTTGTCGTCTTGCCATCCCCTTTGAGTGCATTGACGCCGCCCTCAATGAATGACTTCTTCCACTTGTAATACAATACATCACTGACATGATACCGTCGGCACAGTTCTGCTATGGAGCTCTCATTTCTCAGACCAGCCAGTACGATCTTCAGCTTCTCCTCTGCACTCCATTTCCTGTTTGGCATCCTCATCCTCCTTCCGGAGGACTAACTTATCAATTGTTCCGAATCTCGTCAAACCCTACATGCCCTATAAGCTCCCATTCATATCTTTTCCCTGGTATAATCCCGGGAACCTGTAGACAGTCTCATAACTAATCTCCACAAATAATATGTTTTTTACTTGATGCTATTTAATAATTTGAGAATAAGCCTCCGCCAAATTGCATTCCCATATTATTTTGTAACATGCTCAACTCACTGACAATATTTCCAGAGCCATATGATATTTCCAATTAGTACTAACAATAACGACGCTGATGGTATATCAGCACCATTTACCTTCATCTCTTGTTTGATTTTTATAAGCCAAACAAGACCTGAAATTCCAAATGTAATAAATGGTAAAAACAATACTCCTGCAACATTGCGTTTTTCCTAGTATGTTCCTTTTGTTATTTAGGTAACTTTATCCTTCTGTAGTCAGCCAATATATTTTTCATGTATGCATAGCACAACAAAGGAAATACAATCACAATGAACCTGTTATACCTTAAAGCACTTACAAAATCTGCATGAAAGATTGAGGCGATCGCCCTTGTAATACCACAGCCGGGGCATTCTATACCAAAGATATTTTTGGTCAAGCAGATGATCGGACCAAATTCAAAATATGAGATTGGTACGAATATAAAAACCATGGGGGCCAACAAATATAACCCAATTTTAGCATAAGAGATGAATTCTGTATTGCGCACTATATACTATCTCCTTATTAAAGTATTTCCGTTACCATCCTTGAATGAACCGGTCGCTATCAAAATTATATCTATGAGAGTCCATATGCCGCATCCTCCTACCGTCAACAACATAAGCACACCTGTTCCGATATGTCCGGTATAAAAGCGGTGGATTCCAAGGTATCCTACAAATATTGCTAATAGAAGAGTAGTCAGCCAATCATTGGCCGCGCCACTTCTTGCCAACCGCACGCCGCACTGGGTACATATCTCTGCAGGTTCAGGGGTTTCTGCCCCACAATTCTGGCAAAATCTACGTCCCTTACTGGGCGGCACTCCGCATGACACGCACATTACTGCCTGGCTCGCTACTTCGATTCCACAATTTCTGCAATTCATTCTTTCCTCCCTATTTGATCAACAAAGTAACATTCAGCTGCTCAGCAAACTACTCTTACTTAAACCCTCAATAAGGCGGCAGTTAAACTTATGCCATATATTCTTATTGTGGCTCCATTGAGCCTGATTCTCCTGATTTTTCGATATCTTTTGATCCAAATATGTTGGCTACGCCTAAGCAAAGAGCGCCAAAGACCAAATGATAGTATGCAACAGCTACAGAAAGTACAATTTCCTTTGCTTCTAACCCTGAGCGAGAAAACATCCCGGGCTTGGAAAAAGATGAAATTAAAACAAGTGCGACAACAATTCCAATGATAATTGTTATCGTACCTATAACTTTAAGAAAGCTTGCCATTATTATTTCCCTCCTTTATGATAGTTCGATAAAATTTATAATTTATAACTACTTTTAAGAATTAGCCCTGTGCCTATTAAAAATATTATTCCACCCCCTCCCATGAATAAGTAACCCTCTGTCCTGTCTGATTTAAACTCTGCCGGGACAGGATGTCCTGATAGTTGTTCAATTAACAAATGAGCTTTTTCAGCCCCAGTCGGCTGGGTTTTGTTGTAGCCGATAATGCATATTCCAAGACCAATGACGATAAAGATGACACCAGTAATAACATACGTATATTGACCATTCATATTTTCTTACTTTTAAGTTTATAAACAGCAGCCGGCTCTTTCACCGTCCAACCCGGCCTCTGGGATTCTTAGCTCCAGATCAGCTTTTCATGCACATCCGGAGCGATACTCACCTGTTCCATCATCGCATGATTCCATATAGTATTAATTCTGCTTCCACTTTCTGTATTGTTTGAGGTTATTTCTCACCTCACCCTGTTTTTAGCCAGACACCCGGAACTGTTTGTTTGAATCAGTTTCTTTAAGGATACAACGCCACGACAAATCCTCCGCTGGTCATAAAAAGTCGTCCATCATTCATGTGCCCGGTCAATTCCCATAAATAACGTTCACCCGAGTCCAGAGGTGAAAGATCCATAATAGTGCTGGCTTCCGCTATCCCTGTCGCCTTCATCACGAAAGACCGTTTTCCTATTGGACCATCGGTAAAGACGTGAATGTCATATGAGGCAACTCCCTCAATTGGGATCCACGAAACATGGTAATGCGTCCTTGATACTCGCTGAACCGTCAGTCCAGCAAAGGGTCTTGTCTCTCCCCTCGATTGGGAGAAAAACCCAATACCCGGCGTCTTGCCCTTTATAGGAGAAAACGTAATCTCTGGCTTCTCCTGATAGGCAATGATGATCTTTGCCTTTTCCTGTTGCACAGTCTGTACTTGTTGCTCCACATCATTTCGATCTTGCCCCAGATGGATGAAGACCAGTATGGCAGTTGCAAAGGCAGTAGCTGGGACACCAAACCATGCGGGGATTCGCCAGGAGAAGATTCGCTTCCAAATACCCCGCTTTTTTAAAGGTGGGATTGGGGGGTTATACTTCTCCGTCAGCTTATGCTTATCAATCGCTTCATTTGAAATTGGCGTTTCTGACAACACCCGACGCATCTCCGCACTGTGAAGTGCATAGTGCAGTGCCCTCTTCGTGCAGAGACCACACGCATCAAGGTGAGACTTTATACCTTTAACCTGCTCTGATCCGGTCCGCCACTCTACATAATTCGCGATGTCCTGCTCCTCAGGATGGCCATCACTCAATGCACCTGCCTCTGGTATAGGATGATGTTTGATCGCACCCATTATGGACTGTGTTTTTGCCAGGAACTCCCTGCAAGAAGAACAGCTTACCACATGCCGGCGGACATCCTTTAACTCTTCTGATATCGGAGCATCCAGATAGGCCAGAAGGAGTATTTTATCCGGATGATCTTTGAGAATGGGTTTCATTCAATAATTCCTTTATTATGTCGAGACAATTTGTCTCTTAATCTCTCATGTCAGCTCAATCTTCAATAAAGTGGCAATGTTTCTTCAACCTGATATGTTGTCAACTAATTTCTTGTTATGCTTGTTAACAGCCACAACTGCCCAAATAATGCAAATAATATTAAGAGGAATAAACAAGATCGCACCAATTCCCAGGGTTAGAAAGGCAATAATAAGTGTAATTATCATGAGAATTGACATTATAATCCCGCCGGCAATTGTCGCATAAAACAATCCAATCCCCCCGAACAACAATGTCAAAACAATAGCAAGCCCCATATTTTTTGACTGAATCATAATAGCAGCAGTAGTTCTATCCATAATATTTTCTCCTTTCATAATAAATTAATATTAATGCTTCATTCTAAACAACATAGCCCTCCTTATTGTTAATAATTATCTTACGTAATATTTTGCACTCCTGTTTCCCTGTTTTATGTTAGACAACAAATTCCTCTATATTTGAAATCCTCATAAAGCCTTCTTATTTATGATAATCGCTGTTCTTTGAACGTCTTATCATTGTGCGTCCTACCAGTCTTCACCTGTTTCTGGAACTTGATAAACTTTTTATCCCTATCTCCTACCTCTTCTAATTTCACTGATCCAGCTGTTTTAGAATTCAGAGCGTCTCCATTATCACTACACCGTACCACACAGCCTGCCTTATCTTATTTATTATAAGCTCTTTACTTTGTTACTCTTCTAAATCTTCCTAATTAATTCTATCAGTGGTGAGAATTCTCTCAAAGAGGGAGTGATCGAATCTTCCATTTCTATAATATATATTCATCCTCATGCTATTGTTTCTAAACTCATCATCAGTTATCTCAACTCCCCTCTTATGGCCTTCTTGCAACCAGAGTCTTTTTTCAATAAGTTCTTTGATCACTTGTCTTTAATATATAATGTCCTGGCAAGGGCATCATTTAAGTCATCCTGGCATAAATCCCTCTCAGATTCTTATCTTGTAACAGTAATTTGGTAAATGTTTATAATTTCCTGCCATCCACATGCCCCCTCCACCCTGTTCATTCTGCCTATATGAACTTAGACAACAAAAGATTGCCTATCTGAATGGGGTGCAATTAAATCCGCTTATCCGGGCCAATTTTGCCAGTGTCACCCTCTTGAAATAGTAAAGCTGTTGACCGTCTAATCTCTCTGTAGGAATGTCCTCTTTGATATTGTTCCGGGTCTGCTTCAAGGCCTCAAGAACATTCATGGCATCCCTCTCCTCGATCACCACAGTTTCCAGGACAAACTGCTCTACGGGGTCAGTTGTTCCCACCCGCGATATACCTTATTTCGAATTTGTTTATTTCCAGGATCCCGGGAATTATCAGGGATATCATTCTGAGTATCTTCCCGTTCTACCTCATCCTGATCATTACTGGTTAGAGAT
The DNA here is from genome assembly GCA_964611625.1 of uncultured Nitrospiraceae bacterium. GTDB lineage: Bacteria > Nitrospirota > 9FT-COMBO-42-15 > HDB-SIOI813 > HDB-SIOI813 > RBG-16-43-11. Next base: position 348,515 of record CAZTAM010000002.1, read on the forward strand.
ACGGCAGTCTCCTTGTTCAGAAGGTATAACCTACAGCGGGTGGTCAATACATCTATGATCCTGTCTAAAATCTCTTTGATCTTTTCAATGGTCATCCCTGCTTTCGGTGCGATAGTCTCCGGAGAGTTTCCATCATGGAGCCAGAAAAAGCATTTTTCTGCAATGGGACCTATTGCCTTAATAAAAGATGGGACCCTTATGCGACGGCAAAACCTGATGTTCTTCCACCGTTCATGGATGAAGAGTGAGTTGATGACTGCGAAGAAACATGTGGTTAGCCGGGTACCATATTCCCCTTTGAATTGCGATAAATGCTCGGGGCTGCAAAGATCCTCCAGCTCCCAGGTATAGCTGTGATTCCCCCAGTCACAAAGTGTGGCGTCGTTGGCCCTTGCAGCATAATCAGGAAAGAGGGTACATTGGGTAAAAAAGTATTGTTTTTGGCAAAGCCGTATGCAGAAGATCTTTGTCTGGGCCTGGATCTGGATAAGGGGATGAACAAGATTGACAATGGCTTCCCTGGCTGCTGCATCTCCGGAAACAGCCATTTTTACGATAGGCAAGTCGTCATGCGTTTCAGTATGTACAACAAATCCCGCATAACAACCTCGCGAATTACCAACCTTAATCAAGAAAAACAACTTAGTTTTACAGTTAAGATATTTTGGCCAGTCTATCTGATAATTTAGGTACTACATTTCACATGCCCCTGTTTGCATCGTTAGCATTTTATATACTTGCTAGAAGAAAGTCAATTTAATAGTAGATGGCTTTTCTCATCAAAATGGATTAGATTTCGCACAGATTTTTATGGCACATATCTTGCGGATAATTTTCAAACTTGTATTTCCGTAAAAAAGTGATCTCTGCTGTAAATATAACATCCTTATCAAGCTCATAGAAAATAATGTCTAAACAATAACCCGCAGCGTCACCACTGCTATGTTTATTATGAGATAGAAATCGTTATAATGGTATAAAAACTAATTTTCATTTATGTGATATTGTTCACATGCTTAATATTAGACCGCTAATGCCAGCGTTTGTAGACACATAACCACAATTGAATTCTGAATTCAAGTTCATCATTAACCATTGCCCAATTTTCTTGGGCTTAAAATATATCTTGACGCTACCGCTACTTTCTGCTACAAAACTACTAATATAAGAATCAGCATCTCATAATAACTGAAATATTTAACTTTTAAAATGGGCTATAATTAACAATAGCCTGTAATGATGCAAGGCAGTTTACAGCTTTATTATGCACTGCAATTAGTCAGTCTATCCTCACTATTATGCGTTATTTAGTAGAAAGGGGGTGAACAAAAATTATTTTATTAAAGACTTAACTGAGCCTTAGGGATTACAGTCGTTAATTAGGACCTTTTTAAAAAAAAATCAGTAAGTAATACAAGATAAAACAATAAGGACATTCGTTTCAATAGGAGATTAATTATGAAGAAATTATTACGTCATTATTCTAAATTCTTGATGTTATTGATAGCATTGTTATATCTATCAGGCTGTATTGCAACTCAACGGATGGCCTTGTTGGATATCAAGGGGGCGAGTGACCGGATAACCAAAGATGATGCATACAACAAGACAACCATGATATTGGTGGATAAAGGGTTCGATATCAAGTTGGGTAATAAGGATCTCGGGTTGTTGACCACTGAATACAAACAATTTGCTTCAGTTGATTCGTCTCCACCATTTGACTTTTATCTCCAGATAAAGACCATGATCAAAGATAGACCTGATGGGAAGATTCAGGTCACTCTCGTCCCACAGGTTAAAGAATCTAACCGACTCAATGCCGCTGCTTTCACAGAAAAAAAACTTGTATTTTTAAGCGATGACGAGCAAAAGCGTTATTTAACACTTAACGAAAGGGCCACTTTAAAAGGCCAGCTTCTTTTCATGAATGTGGTCCATGGGGTAGCCGAGGCATTGGGATTGGGAATAGAGCAATTTGAACAGAATACACAGTTAATGCAATGATAGGATTATGATTTTAAAAGGGGGGCTATAGAAATTTGTGTGAACTATGCCCCCCTTGATGATAATAATAGAAATGTACTCAAAAATAATATGGTGATACCCAATAAGAACGGAAGAATGCCTTGTCGAGGCTCAACTTTATTCCGCACTTTTTAGGTAAACATCTTGACCGCCCTGGTAAACAAGACATCATACCCCCATCCTGCATGCCACAAGTCCGAGGGCTATAAGTATAAATAAACTTTCACTTATGAAAGTGTACCCAAAATTCAGGGTCTGATTCATCATACACCAGGATATTTCAGGAAAATCTTCTATGCTCAGTTTTTTACCAGTTTCGCTGTCCTCCTTTCAGCGTCCATGACGGCTTCCCCAATTCCCTCTTGTACCAGGAATAATATCCTTCCGGACATGAACTCTCACAGCCATGATTGACTTCAACCGTTAAAATTTGAGAAAGGTCGCCTTACCCCTTAATGTTAAAGTAACCGTTTGTACAATTGCCCAGGCTATATGCAATTAATCTCCCATTATAAAGCTCAATAGCCCTCGGCACATGAGGTCCGTGACCAATGATCAGGTCTGCACCTGCGTCCACCGCAGCATGGGCAAAGGCTACCGGATTCCCCCTCGGTTCATCATAGAGATATTCCATGACATCCCTTGTCCTCAATGCTCCAGCGCCCTCTGAGCCGATGTGCTTGGATACAATAACAATGTCATTCTCTTCATCAAGTTTCCTGATGGTCTTCCGCGCCGCAGGAATATCCTGCAGGTTAAAGAATTGGGGATAGGGGGCAAAGGCAATAATGGCAATCTTGCGGCTATCTACTTTCATGTATGCTACACGGCCGGCAGGGCCTGAATAGTGGATACCATTTTCAGTAAGCACCTTTTTTTGTAGAAACGAGCCCGCTGCTCCCAAAATCACCTTTTTGGTTATTGGCAAGACTTAGAAAGTTAAACCCCGCATCCTTTAGGATCTTTCCAAAATACGTTGGCATCCGGAATGCAAAAGACCTGTCTGATGCTATATTCTTTGTGGTTGTCCCCCCATCGGCAAGAACCCCTTCAAGATTCACCATTACACTATCACTACCTATCAAATAATCCTTAACACCATTCAGCAGGCTGCTGCCATTATCCGGCGGCAACTGGGGCTCCGGAAAGTCAGGGCCGAGCATGATATTCCCACTGCAGCAATGGTAATCTTATCTTGTGCAGCAGCAGTTTCAATGACCGATACAGGAGCAATTAAAAAGAAAAGTGGTATAAGAATATAGAGCACCAGCATAATGACTTAAAACCGAACTTCCACCCCGACGATAAATCCGCCGCGTGCAAGAAAACTACCGTTATCTGTTGTCTGCCCTATAAGCTCCCATTCATACCGCTTCCCTGGCATAATACCTAACACCTGTAACAGTACCTCTGTATTCCCTGATGTCGCCGCCTGTCCAACCAGGATCCGCCCATTATTATTTACTGAATATATCTGCACCTCATAGAGGCGCGCCGTCCTGATCTTTGACCATTTCAACAAGAAATGACGATCGTCCTGCATCTTAACCTGAAGCCCTTCAAAGGGTTCACTACGCTTTCTGGCGGCGCCAAAAAAACCAATGCCGGGAATATTACCTTTAGGGGCCGTAAAAACCACCGCTGCTTTATCCTGATAGGAGACAACTTGATAAGTCTGTTTCTCCGCCGTCTCATAACCGGTGACTATTGTTACAGCCTCCCTATCATTGAAGTAACTCAGGATAAAGAATAATCCTATCGTTGCAACGACTGTCACAGGGACGCCAATCCAGACCGGTATGCGCCAGGAAAACAGGGATTGAATCCACCGATCCCGCCAACTCCTCTCAGGAGGACTCTTAGAGGGTTCCTCGTAATTCGCTTGTAGCTGCGCAGGTAACTCTATTGGCTCAATATCCCTTCGCATTTCAACTCTGCTGATGGCATAGTGAAGCTGCTTTAGTACAAAAACTACATTCATCAAGATGCTTTCTTATTGCTGAACAGCGACCTGTAGAAAGTCTTCTATCCACATATCCCGCAATAACAGACGCTGATGGATGTTCTCCAGAAGGTTGGCCGCCCATCGAAGGGACTAATCCTCTCATAGTTTTGATAGCAGCCTGGATGTCCATTACTGCTTCCCTACAGACAGGACAGGTGACAAGATGATGCCTGATATCCTGAAATTCAACTGAATGAGGAGATTCAAGATATGAAATCAGACATATCTCATCAGGATCACCTTCAGAAATGACATTTCCCTGATGCATGGGCACATCTCCTTTCCCATCAGGAGTTAGATACCATAAAGCGGATTATTTTATTTAACATCTCTGTTTCGCACCTTGGACATGTATTCATAGACTTCTTATGTTTGGAACTCATATAATGTTATTTTAAGGCGCCAGAAAGCAGGCTATTTGAAGAAGCGATTTATAAAAACGTATTTATTGTACATTTATCTTGTGCAGTTTTGATGAATCCTTCCTCACTTAACTCTCCCCATTATCACCAAGCCTTCCACATCTCCCTTTCTCACAGGCGTCTGTTGATTTAATGTCTCCGCAGGCACATTCTCTGATAAATAGCGATAGACTTCATCTACATCAACTACTCCATCCTTGCTGTAGTCCGCCTCACCTCTAAGACCCATTAACAGATACCATGTAAATACTCCATGTCCTCCACCATAGCGTTCATTCTCATGACTAACCTCATTAGCCCTCGATGCAGACAAGATCACCCTCCCCTTGCCCTTTGATAGACGATCCAGAAAATGCTCTGATAACGTCGCCCGTGTGCCACTCGATGAGAGTATCGTCCTGCCTCCACTCGCTCCAGAAAAACATGAGTCTGCTACAAATACTATCCGCTCAGCTTTGATGCGATTGAATATGTTCTCCATCTCTCCCATAGGAAATGCCGTTCCATAGAAGTTTCCGGGGTCTGCATCCGAAGGAAGAAAGTATTTCTCAAATCCATCCCCATCTGCACTTGAAGGGTCTGATTCCGGGGCACCATGACCAGCATAGTATATGTAAACAGTATCCCTGGGCTTAGCCCGCTGCCATAACCATGTACCTAAGGTTGTTCGCATGTTACCGACTGTTACGTCCTCATCATAAAGGCTATATATGTGATCCGCTGGAACATCCATATAATTCAACAGATAATCCCTGAATGCCTCTGCATCCCTTCGGGCATATTTTAATGATCCCACCTTATTATATGCGGATACCCCTATTACTACCGCGTATATCTCTCCCTGCTCGACAATGCGACTCACCTTTATCCGGTCTTCCCAGCGCCTGTTTGACTTATCATACGCAATTACTTCTATAATATTTAGACCAGATTTAAGAGGGATCTTTTCACGATAGCGATTTAATCCGCCGGGGCCCACCTTTTCAGACAACGATATGCCGCGGGTAGACTGCTCTGGCAATACCTTGCCGTTAATTCGTACCTCTACAGAAGAAACCTCCGCAGATACATCCCATACCAGGTTATATGTCTCCTGCACTGTGCCTCCGTCCGGTACCGGACTCACTATGACCACAGGATTTGTTGCTGCGGGGACAACAACTGCAGGGAGGGAAGGCCTTAATGCCTCACCCTCTACCCTGACTTCCTCTACCCCTGCCTCCTCAATTAATAACACTCCTTCCTGAACCGATTCTAAAAAATCTTCCTGGGATATGCCTACTGCCATCAACGCCTTACCCGCAGGGGCACGAAGAAGGATATCTATGGGTACAATAATCGGCTCGCTTTCATTTCCCGGTGCAATGCGGCCAATAACAAAGGTCTTGTCTTTTCCCAACCGGACCTCTGGTTCCTTGCTGTCTACGGTCATCTTAACCCCTTGTGCCTCCAGGGTACCTTCATTGCGAACACGCAACTCCATACCTGCTTTAGTCCCTTGTGCTACCTTGCCAATTAATTTCTTATCCCCATAATCCTGATTTGAGACTTTCCAGATTATCTTCAAATCAGGCTTCAGCACGTTCACCGTATATGTCCACCTTGTGTCTAATCCTGTAAATCCATGCTGTTTGACCTTAGAACTCACCAATATCTCATTACCGCTATACGCCCTGGGGATCTTTGCAACTGTGCGAAGAGGCAATGAACTCTGCCCCGGGGCCAGCTTGCCTACCTGAAATTGCCTAGGATACAACTCAACACCAGCCCCATCAAGAGATAGATCTACAACTACACCGTCTGCATCAAGCGTCCCACGGTTGTGAACCCGGATTGATCCTTCAATAACCTCACCACTCTCCCAAACGCCATTACCATTCCCCTGGGACTGGCCGCCTCTCCTGTCATTCCAGTCCACATTTACTGCCAACTCTGGAGTCAACATGACCCCTTTATGAGACCATACCCCCTCCATACGTGCTGCCTTGCGTTCTGTTTCCTCCACAAGATATTTTACTTCCATCCTAGATACATCCACATGCCGCGGTACCCGCACGACTACCTTCCCTCTACCTGTCTCTCCCACGCCTATGCGGCCAATATCACCTTCCTGAACCACTTCAATTCCTGATGGGCTTATATCCAACATTGAGACCTTCACCCCGTAGGCATCACCAATACCATTGTTTTTGACAAAAACCTGTAACTCCACAGTCTCACCGTTTTCAATTACACCATTGCCATTGCCTAATGCAAGTCCTTCGGTCCGGTCGTTCACCCTGATTGATGAAATATCTAACTCAGGACGTCTTAGTGCGGCCGTCGGAAACGTGACCCGGACCTTCTTGGCATCATAACCACGCTTCTCATGTGTTTCGACCAATATGCTTGCTTCACCGTCCCCAAGATCAAGATTTCCTGTTACAGGAATAAGGATCTCTTTAAATGTTTGGGCTTTGATCGTCCCGAGTGATTGAGGTGGGTTAATGTTAAATCCCTTTCCTTCAAGAGTTATTACAGGTGTCACATCATACGCTAATCCATTCCCCTGGTTATCTATCTTGACAAATAGGTTTGCACTCTCCCCGGCATCCAGGATTTGATTAGAATTAACCGTCTCTTTGTCTGGAAAAGAAATGATAGTTACAAGCAAAGGAGGCTCACGCCGTGCCTCTGCCGATGCTACCGAGGCAATGTCATACTTTAATCGCTCTTCAAACCACCTTCGATCAATATCCAAATAATTAGAGAAATCTACGGATCCTTTAATATTCAGAGCTTGTTGAAGATAAGATGACGCCTTCTCAATATTCTCGATTCCGATATAAGCCTCACAGAGTACTATAAATGTATACAGTTTTAACGTCTTGTCGAACTTCTTTGGTTTAACTTTTCGATGCTCCAATGTTTCCAGTAGCATATTACCATTCTTGATAGCTGCATTATAATTTCTCAATTCGACATCAAGATAGGCAAGTTGCAACTTAGAGAAGTCAAGGGTTCTGTCCAATTCTCCCCGAAAAGGTGTAAATTTTACTGACTCAGCCATTTCTTTAGCTATCAGTGCCCATTCTTGCGACTTCTTAAATTGTTTAAGCATTGAATAAGAACTTGATGCATACAAAGCATTTACTGCTTTAAACTCAGGAGCTGTTACGTTATAAAATGCTTGTTCCCATTTTGTCGCTGCAGACTGAAAATCACCTGATTTATAGTAACTTAATCCAGCTGTACCAGCAGTCTCTTTAAAGGATGCACCGCATGATGCTAATAATATAACTAATGAAGCATATAATAATATCATTGCCGTTCTATTCAAACGACAATAATACGTGGCAGTATTTTTTATAGGAATCAACATAATAACAATCCTTCTTCTTTTACCGCTATATCACGACACTCCCCAATCCATCCATATACTGTATAAGCTTCGCAGAAGTAATCGATGAGCCGCGAAATAACTGCAGTCAATTTTCTTTAACACGTCTTGTTTTTAATAGTCAGTACATTCTGAAAGTTGATAATAGTTATTCCCCATTAATATCCCTAATAATTACCGTAACACTCCTGTTATTCGCCCTATTTTTAGAGCTGATAGAATAATCCCCTGTATATGTAAACTCTTGAGAGTCGTCATTCTCCGCCATCGAAAAGGTGATTATGTTGAGTAACTTCTGTTTCGGGATTAACTCAATCCCCCCATAATGATTCCCAACCTGTGTATCCTGAACATACTTCCATTTGTTCCCATTTTGACTTAAAAGAGAGGTTCCTGAATGACCTCCAGCATAGGCAGTACCCCATTTTAACGATCTGAGTTTGATGACTTCATTAGATAAATTTTCATACCATATCTCTAATGTTGCCGTCTTTGATGTGTGGTTGAAGGACCTCACTGTCACACGGAAGAAGTCGTCCTCATATATCATTGGCTTTGAGCTGCTTGAGCCCATCTGCCTGGCCTCAACCTCTTGGGAAGCCTTCTCAGGAAACGCGTTATTTCCTGACACCGGGTAACCTCCTATTGTCTTTCTGAGCATTCCATCAAGACTGGAATTCTTTGTAATCAGAGCGCTCGCAGCGCTGATAATTTCCCCACTCTCCACAGCAATAACACGGGCGTTGATCTTTACTGATTGCCCCAAGTCAGTTATTGTCCCTGTCACAATAGCATCCGCACCAACAACCTTTCCCAACTGCTTTGCATTGGATGTATCAACCAGGTCAGTAGTATTGAATTTCAGCTCCTGAAGTGCCTTTTCCAGAAGACTCCGCTCAATAACCTTAAATTGCCTGGTCTGGAATAAGATAGTGATTAATTCCTCACTGACAAACCGGCCTAACATGGTAACGTTGCCTTGCAGGTCATTGAAGTCCATAACTGCTACGGTTTGTTTAATATCGGATGGTATGCTTTCCGTGATTTTCCGGGCAACTTCATCAAGACCCTGGTCAAGACTCCTTTCCTGAGTCCAGCCAGACGCAGGATGAAAGAGTAAAAATGAGAATAGCAGAAAAGTAGTGAATAATCTTAAAGCCGGGTTTACATCTATGTTAATGTTATTACCCAACCGCGAGGTCATAGTTATATTTAAACTCCATTTCGCTATATTTGAACAATGTCAGACCGTAATTCCGCATGATTGAATGATTACTTCCTCAGTTTCTCGACAATAGACTTGCTCATCTCTTCTCCCATCCTCTGTAAGGCAATGATGCAGGCCCTCTCCTCCCTGGCCCCAAATCCACGTATGTTGGACAGGTTGCGTTGCACAACGACATCCCCGGTTTCAACTGAGACGACCTGCACAGAGGCATCCGCTATGCACGAGACAAGTCCTTCCACGCCTGACTGACCTGAGCGGGTATCCACAGAACCCCAGACTACGGAATCTGCCATGCTTCTCATGTCATCACTTATGGAAGAGATTCCGGCCCCCTCCTCAATTGTCTTCTTTATACTATTGAGCTGTTTTTTCCCTATGGCCGCTTCAGAGATGATGCGTATGCCGCTCTCGCCAAGCCTTTCCGAAAGGGCATTCCCTACAATAGAATTGCTCATCTGCTTCCCCTTATTCTTTTCTGACAAAAGTACAAGCACCCGGAGAGTGGTCTCTTTTTCAATAGAACTGATGATCATACTTTTTTTTACCGGAAAACTTACAGGGACATCGCCCATACCTGCACCTGCATCCGATCCCACCTCTTTATAACCACCTGCTCCGGCAAGGGCGAAGATAAATTCGCCTCCCTCATCCCTCACATCTTTGATTGAACGGCTGACAGGCGTTTGTTTAGAGTTGTTTGAAATAGGGACTGCAATCCGGTCAAAAAGAGAAGACGCTGTTAAATAGGTATCATTATTCTCTCGCAATGTCTTCAGGAAATAGTAGGCAAAAATACTGTGCCCGTCATAGCCTTCGTCACTCACCGGCTCGGTTCCACCGGATGTAAGGCCCTGCCTGCTTAACCTGTTATAGACCTCCTGGAAATAGCGTCCTGTAACAGTCGGCGGCTTGGAGCGTGTCACACCCGCGAAGAGACTTCCCGAGAAGCAGGAGTCGGCCACAAGATACACATGCCTGGCCTTCATTGCACCAATATAGTCGCGAATGGTAGAGTTGCTGATATAGGCGCCCTTCCTTTCCTTGCTCGCTTCGACTGGAACCCAGTAGCCACTGACCTTATCCAGTTCTCCATGACCAGCGTAATATATGAGGACATTGTCGTTCTCCCCCACATTGTTGATCAACCATTCGAGAGATTCGAGGATCCCTTCCCGTGTCGCCTCTTTGTTTTTAATCCGCTTGATATGGTCTGAAGCAAATCCATAGCGGCCTTCTAACACCTCTTCGATGGCCCCTGTATCCTTTACTGCCGTGGATAGTCTGGGCCAATGTTCATAGTCGTCAATGCCGATCAGCACTGCCCAGAAGTTGCCAATGGAAACCTGGCTGATCTCAGGCTTCTTATCAACCAGTCCGATTCCGCGGTCAGAGGCAGAAGCAGTTGCCTTGCAAATTAGACTGGATAGCAAGTGAATTACAGCACATAGCATGATTGTGTTTCGAAGAAACTTATGCATGGCAAGCAACAGCCTCCAATTATCGGTATAGAAATCCTTGACGTCAGTAAAAGATTATCACCTAAAGATATTGCAAACATTACAATTGAAAACATCCCCATCTAGAAAGCAGTATTTACGTCTCCATGAAAATATAGTATCAGGCTATTCACCCCAACCCATAATTCAACTTGATGTTATAATTCTTCAACCTTTATCTTATTTAGAAAAACACTTAGTTGTGCAAAACCTATTTTAATTTCATCAATGCCAAAATTCTCTCCATTTGGAATTGAAAATATCTCTTTGTTATCCCAATAAACAATAATATCATTCGAATTAAACTCTATTGATAACTTGTGCTTGATATTCATGCCCATCTCAAAATCGTTTCTTTCTTCAGCCACAATGCTTTCCCCTGACAGGATTTTCCCTATCGATAAGGGATAAATCGATGAACCGGTATATATGGTGAAATAACCATTACTAAAATGGGATATCGCTTTCACCCTAATTTCTCCAGTATTTGGGAAATATCTGGTTGGTAAAAAATCAATTTCGACTCTTCCAGCATTAATGCTTCGATCCAGATTAAAGCCTATTTCAATTCCACTATCATCTGCTCCTATTATTTGTAAATGACCTGCTTCTGGATTAACTTTATATTTGGCCATGGTCCACTTGTCATAATCAATTCCATCATCTCCTTTATATGCACTAAATTTATAGTTCCTCTGGTTATTCTTTTTAAAATCATCATAATATAACAATTTCCCATCGCTTTTTTCAGAATATCCCTCCATTCCCCCAAACGACTTTTCCTGTGATCGTACAGTTTTTCCCGGAGTGCTGTAGGATCCAATCTTTACCCTCTTCTGCATCTCTTCTATAGAAGTATCTTTAACAATCAGTGCACTGGCCGCACCTATGACTTTCCCACTTTCAACCACAATGACCCTAGCATTAATCTTTATTGACTGTCCAAGATCTGTCAGAGTCCCTACCATAATGGCATCAGCGCCAACTACGCGACCTAATTGCTTGGCATTGGAGGTATCAACCAGATCACTGGTGTTGAATTTCAATTCTTGAATGGCCTTGTCTAATAGGCTGCGTTCAATAACTTCAAGATGTTTGGTCTGAAAAAATCGGGTGATAAGTTCTTCGCTAATAAACCGCCCCAGCAAGGTTACATTACCCTGCAGGTCATTGAAATCCATTACAGCAATGGTTGTCTTTTTCCCGGAAGGCATACTTTCGGAAACCTGTCTGCTGATCTCACTTAAGCCTTCGTCAAGACTCGTGTCGCCAGCCGTCACGGGATGTGAGGACAAAAGCAGAATAGTCACTAATAGAAGTTTGGTAAATAATGCCGTAACTTGTCTCATCAAAGACCTCCTTATTTACATGAAGCCAGCTATAGATGATAACGCTTGATCAACCACTGTCCTGACTTTTGTTATCCTCTTTCTGTTTCTGAATAATGCCCTCAGCCAGGATCAGGAGAAAACCAATTATTGCAGTAAACGTCCCTATATCCATCTCAACTGGAAAACTTTGTCTTGCAACAGTGTATGCCCCAAACAATCCAGCAAAGCCGCCACCTGCACCAAAGAAATGAATAGCTTTCTTTAAAATAAGTGCCCCAATAGCACACAATATTGCAATACCAAGTAAAAGTTTTATTTCAATTCCAACATCTCCAGCCTCTAATGCCTGGAAACCTGTTATGGATTGACCGCATCCACGAACTAAAGGTAGTAAAAGAAGGGAAATAATTGATAGAACACCACCGATTTTTGACATTATACCTTTTATTGGCATGATAAGTTCTCCATATTTTTCCTGATTCTTTCTAATCCTTCACCGTCGTCACCACCACATTGGCTTCCCCTTAACTTGCACCCGATTTGGGGTCGTAGGTACGGAGTTGGGATGCCACGTCATTAATATTTCCATCTAACACTATCAACCCTACAATCCCTTGGGGCACTAACCATGTTCATTTCAGAGTAACACCGCAGAATCTCCTATGTTATCTCTGTGGATTCCAGATGTATTTTCCCGTCTTATCAATGTAGCCCTCCTTGTCACCAATACTTACAGATGCCAGACCTTATTCCTCATTTAGCCTCCCCTGCTTAATTACTTGTGCTCCAATATTGTAATGATAAGAGTTATCTGATACTATTCTATAAATGAAGGGACTAAAGTACTTAAGACATGCAAGAAATAGAATGCGATGGCACCAAATTACAGAGGTTGAGGTAGAAAAAGCTATACAACAACCTGATTTTCTTGAATCTTCTACAGAAGGCAGATTTAATGCCTGGATAGCGACTTCTGATAAATATTTACGTGTAACATATAAAGAAGAAACCGATAAATATCTTATTATAACTGCTGTAAAAAAGAGAAAAGGATGGGGGTGAATTATCTTGAAGATAGAATATGACAGAGAAGCTGATGCTTTATACATCCAGCTCAGAGAGGCATATGTGGATGATAATGTCGATGTAGAGGAGGGGATTACTATTGACCTCGACGACAAAAGACATATCATCGGAATAGAAATCCTTGATGTCAGTAAAAAATTATCACTTAAAGATATTGCAAACATTACTATAGAAAATGTCCCTATAGAGAAAGAAGGTTCTCTTTTATAGATTCATAAGAACCGATGATTTCATATTTCAGCATTCGCTTCCACATTAATGATCACTTTCTATGTATAGGTCCACCCAGTTTTCCAATATTACCTATGGGCTTAACATTCAAGGTTTCCCAGTTATACCAAAATAAGTCTCCAGTTCTTGTATCCAAAAGAACGCTGCCCTTCGAAGGAAGCCCATTACCGAATGATAAAGAAACATCTCCCAACGGTTTAATATAATCATAAGATTCCCCGCCACCAATAGCTGTTTCTGGATTGAATGCTGGCTTTAATAAAATGATTCCAAGAATAAGAGAAATAATAAGTAGGAGCAATTTTGTAAATCTGTCAACTTTCATAATGCATCTCCTTTCTGACAAACATGTTCAATCCTTCACTGTCGTCACCACCACGTTGGTCTCTCCGTAACTTGCACCGGCTTTGCGGTCGTGGGTACGGAGTTGTGATGCCACGTTATTAAGACTCCCATCTAACACCATCAAGCCATTGGAAAGCCCCTTCCCTTTAAGGTTTGGAAACGGTGCAGTCGAGGCAAAGGCCAGCACCTGCTCGACGCCGAATGGCGGGGTGATGGTAAAATCAAAGGACATCGTCTCATCCGGGATGGCGATATACTCGCCTGCCTTGTGGAACCCGGTCCCTGAGCGGCTATTCGGATATATTTGAATTAAATGGTCCTCAGCGTCTTTGTAAAGGAGGAGCAGGTATGCATCTCTGTTTGATGAAACAAAGTACTGAATCTTTTCCCCTTTAGCAAATGTGGCTCCATCACCTCTTTGGGTTGTCAGCTCCAGATGTATTTCTCCAGGTTTGCCTGTGTTAACTGGGGTAATCGAGGACACTGATGACGGAGGCATCATCTGAAGATCACCCGGTATCAGGCTCCTGTCAATAGTAGCCCCGGCAGCCGCAAGCACCTGGCCGGTACCAGCCTGCACAAGGCTGAAATCAATGTTCACCTTTGTCCTCTCCAGGGAATAGCTTGCCTCAAGGATCGCCTCGGCGCCGTCCAGCTTTGCCTGTATAGCCGGAGAGTTCATCGGGGGAACAGGGGCATCTGTCATCCCGATTCCGCGAGTCCGGTCGGTCTGGACCATAGCCTCAATACTCCGTGTCGTTTGACGCCTGATCAAACTTATGTCGGAGACCTGTGAGATCTCCCGTTCAAGGAGTGTTTCCATCCTCTTACCTAATTCACTTCCAAGGCGGGAGTCGCTGTATCGCACCGAGCCCATAACGACCTTTGCAGCAGGCAGCGGCTTGAGAGAGGGGCCTTTGAAGAGTTCATAGACTCCAGCCTTTGCCGCACCGGGCAAATCGGGTTTATAGCTCTTAACAGACACGGTTGTTCCAACTGAGGTCATCACCTCCTGTAGAGGGGGTGAAAGGGAGGCCATCGCCCCACCCTGGGGGTCAATTGAAACTGTATAATTGCCGGCATCCATGTCCTTAACGCCGAGCAATGCCTGTCCGGAGGGATTGGTTGTCCCTCTGGCGATAATCTTTTCCCCATCGCTTTCCTTAAGTACGACCGGAATTCCGGAAACCGGCTTAATCCCATTCCCCTGTTTATACCAGACCCACACAGGCACATCTGCCGGATCATCCGAGAAGTCCGAGGCGACCCACACCATTCCCCCTCTGCCAGGGTCAATGACAAGGGGAGAGCGGACTCGCTGGATTACAGGCGGGATCGCCCACTGCAATGATTTCAGCTGCGATATCTCGGAGGGGAAGATTCCCTCACGTGTCTCGATGGCCTTCGTTGCATCATAGAGACGGTTCCAGTCTCCCTGGAGAACCGTCAGTGCGGCAACAGGTTCTGCCTTTGCTATCAACACCTCCGCCTCGGCAAGCGCCTCTTTGTGGGATGAGATGACCTGTCCGATCTCGCCCTTTATCCTGTCCCGTTCAGTGCTCTTTTCTGCCTCCTTCGCGGCCTCCTTCTTCGCCTTCCATGTCTGGACCCTGTCATATTCCTCAACAGGGACTTCAGCGAGAACCCAGTACTGATAGGCAGCGCCGAGGTCCCTTTCCCCGCAGCTTCCCCTGAGGATCTCATAATACCACTCCTTCGCCTTTGTCCTGCTCACCAGGGCGTTTGTCTCCTGAGTTGACAGGGTTTTTCCGATGACGGTGGGATCAAGGATAGCACTTGAGGTACCGTAAATCTCTTTTGCCATCTGATCCAGTTCCGTAACCTCAACGCCCGTGTACTTTGCAAACTCCTCCCGTGCATGGCGCATCGCCTCGTCCCTCGCATCCCGCTCTGTGGCATGATAACCCGACATCCCCACAAGGAAGTGTAATCCGCCGGCATCATGAGGCTCTACCATTACCCACGGGGGGCGCACCTTTGCGGAGGCACCCGTTTTCTTGTAGTCTACTGGCTTACAGGGTCCATCCACAGCAGACAGCGTATCAGACGGAGCCCCGTTGACCTTCGGAGTAACACATCCCATGGCAATAGTTATAACAATAAGGACGAGCAATCCGAAAGGGGGGAAGAGAACACTTACGGGTTTGCTTCTGCTCCGGTAATTGCCTTTCATCAACCCCCCTTACTCTGTCAAGCCCTGATCCTGCATTTGCTTCCAGAACTCAGCGGCCTTCTCAGCCTGCTGCTTTGCAATCTCATCCCCTGCCTCTTTGGCCTGCTGCTCCGCCTTCCTTGCCATATCTTTGGCAGTCTCCTTTAATGATTCATCAACTGTCGCCTGAGGCACCTCGGCATTAATAAATGCTACGTATGCCGTGCCCGTCGGGGTCTGCCATTTCTCTATGTACCACTTCTTAGCCTTGACCTGCTTTGTTACATTAACTGCCAACTGTTTCTGAAAGGCCCTTCCACTAACTGTAGGATCAACGACATTACTCGCAAGTCCAAAATCTACCGTTGCCTTTTCAAACTTGTTCTTGACGAAGGTACCCATGTATTCCACGACACTGTTTACTGCATTCCGCTTTGCATCGTCCCTGGCCAACTGCTCTGTCGCATATTTCCCGGAAAGGCCGATAAAGGTCATCACCCCATTGGCCGTGACAGGCTCCTCCAGCGTCCATCCAGGCCGCTGGGATTCTGAACTCCAGATCAGCTTTTCATTTACATCCGGTGGTATGTCTACAGGTTTCATCGCATACTTGCCTCCACATCCAACTGCTGTTAACATCAAAATACCAGCGCCAATTCCTAAAAGATGATTCCATCGAGTCTTCATTTTTCCCCTCCTCCTTTTGTTAAGTTTCTTGATGTTAATGCTCAAATAATCAAATTACCAAATGATCTACTGTCCGGAACGTACTGGCCACACGTAGTAGAAGTTGAAGGACTTATCGTCGCCGAACACGTAGCCATACCACATATTGACGACCCACGCGAAGTCCGTGTAGTAAGCGTAGGAAGTAGACGACCAGTAGTTGATCGACTGCACATTCTTAAATAATCCTCTTTCATTAAATAGCAGATTGATATTTTCATTAACTCCTCGGTTGTTTGCATACCCCAGAAGTGATTCAATCTCTTCTTTGCTTGGCAACCTCCAGCCTGAATAGCCGCCAATCTTGAGGCCCTGAACATAAGCATTTGCCTGAAACCATGTCATCTTCTGACTACTGACATCCTGTACCCATTGGAGCCCTGTCCCCGTATCTGTGATCACACCATCTTTTGGCGTTGCAAACCGGATCATCATATCTGATGGAAGCATACTTATCTGACCCTCCGGGCCGCTCTTCACAGTTACCTTAGTCTGGGGTTCTAAATTGTCTCCCCAGGCAAACAGGGTATATTCCGAGGTTGGGAAAAGCCCATTGAATCGATATGTACCGTCAGAGCTCGTTGTCGTCTCAAAATGTTCATAGCCTTTGATTGGCTGAACCTGGTTCGCGATGATCTTGACGTTGGCCATAGGTTTGCCTTTTCCATCTGTAACCTTCCCTTCAATGCCCGACTTCTTCCCGCAACTCGCAAACATGAGGCCGATTAAAACAATAAGAAATATACGACTGATTGTTCTCATTATTCACCCCCCCTTTCTCTCTTTATTTCCGTAAAATGCGCATATGATATTATTTATTAGACAGCCCAATTCCTCCTATTTGAAAAATGGATACAGCAATCAAATTTTCATGGGAAATTTGCCACGACGAATCCTCCCTTAGTCATAAACATCCTCCCATCTTCCATATGTCCGGTAAGGTCCCATACATAAGTCTCACCCGGTATCAGGGACGACAGATCCATGATAATGCTCGTGTCCCGAACATCCATCACCTTTGTTACAAACGTTTGTTTTTCAGTCGGCCCTGACGTAAACACACGGATGTCATAGGCAACAACACCTTCAACGGGGGGCCAGGAAACCCTGTACTGATTCCCTGAAATCCTACGGACTGTAAGACCCTTGAATGGCCTGGTCTCTCCACGGGATTGAGAAAAGAATCCAATACCAGGGGTCTTCCCCGTCATGGGAGATATCGTAATCTCCTGCTTTTCCTGATAGGCCAGGACGATCTTCGTCTGCTCCTGTTGGGCAGTTGAGGCCTGCTGTTCAACATCTTGATGCCCCTGGCTAAACAAAACAAAAACCAGGATGGCCGTGGCAAGTGCTGTTGCAGGAACGCCTAACCAGACAGGCATACGCCAGGAAAAGATGCGGCGAAAAAAGGGTTGGCCGGAAGATCTGTCATTGCGGGCACCGGAAGGGTGCGAAGCAGTATCGGCTGAAGTGTCCTTCTGATCCATTCTGCTATGCTCACTGAAAACTCCGTGAAGAACATCTTTAGAGGAAGCCTCGTCAGCAACCCTGTTAGAAATGACTGCTTCATCAACAGTCTCCTCAGACATAGCCTTGCGCAGCTCAGCGCTATGAAGGGCATAGTGCAGCATCCTTTTCGTGCAGAGGCTGCATGCATCAATGTGGGCTTTTATACGATTCTTCTGGTCTGAGGTGAAACGCCCATCCACAAGTTTCGAAATATCCTCTTCCTCCGGGTGATCCGCCCCTGCTACATATGCCTCTGTAAGAGGACGAACTTTAAGAGTGCCAATTATGGATTGAACATTTGCCAGCAGTTCCCGGCAAGATACACAGCTTATAATATGCCGCCGTACATTTCTGACCTCTTCCGAGTCCGGCAACTCCAAATAGGACATGAGAAGATTTTCATCAGGATGATTTTCATTCATCTTGTTCATATTAATATCCGTAATTTCACAATCGTTAAATCCTCAATAGATTTGAGACAACAAATATATTTATATTTGAAAGTACCTGATTTTTCTGTCACCATGGGTCTTGTATATATCGAAGACCTTCAATTGTATCTATAAATTCCAATGTCTTATAAAGCCTTTTCATTAATTACAATATTAGCTTTCTTGTACATTTCTTCCTCATACTCTATTACTGCCTTTTCCTCCTTCTGAAATTGAAGAAACCGTTTACGACTCTGCCTTGCCTTTTCTGGCATTTCAGCTTCCATCTGATTATCAGTTGATTCCGCATTAAGAAATTTGTCAACTTCCTCATCAGTTACTACTACACGGTTCCGTACAACCTGTTTCATCTTCTCTATTAGAAGCTCTCTACGTTGCGCCTCTTCAAAATCCATCGCATTCATATTATTAAGGATAAGAATGCTTTCATAAAGGGAGCGATCAAATTCCCCAGCTTTACGAAACATGACCATCTGCATGATTGTGGCATGTAATTCATCATCAGTAATCTTAAGGCCTCTCTTTTGGGCTTCTTTGGCCCAGAGTCTCTTTTTAATAATATCTTTTATCACCTTGTTTTTAATGTCCAATTTCATGACAAGCTCATCGTTGAATCCATCCCGATATAGGTCCCGATAAGACTCCACTACCCTTTTATATTCGCTTCTATATTCCTTTGTTGATATCTTTTCGTTATTTACTACGGCTATTATGTCATCCGTTAATCTGTTAACCGTCTGTCGTATCTTGCTATTTTCCTGCGCATTAGCATCCGAACATAGGGCATATTGAGATGAAACAAGAATCTGAGATAAGCTGCAAGTTAACAACCACAAAATCATTGAGTCTTTCTTTATCATTTTATTATCCTCACGCCTTCAATCAGGAAGAAAATTAATGCAAAACCCGCAATTCCACATACCTTGTTTGAAGATAAGTTATGCTAATAAAATATAAATTATTAGCAATTCTTTACTGAATAGCAGTTTTCACCTCGGACTTCATTGGAGCATGTATTGTTACAGGATTATACTTAAATGCCGTTGTACCATCTCCTAATTGACCTCTGTTATTATTTCCCCATGACAAGACGGTCCCATCATCTCTCAGTGCAATGATAAAATCACCGGATGCACTAATGTCTAAAACTTTTCCTGAAAAGGGAACCTTTGTAGGAGTTCTAACTTGAATCTGATATTTTTCTCCAAGTCCTAATTCGCCTGAATAATTACGTCCTACACCATCGCCTCAAGGACAAATTGTTCTACCGGAGTCAATTGATCCCACCCTTTGCTTACTTTATTCCTGGTTAGAGAGACGGCAGTCTCCATATTTGTTCTCAGCCCAAAAGGCATTAGACACCGGATTTAAAATTATTTAAATAAATAAAGCAGATAATAGGTTAAAAAGACTTGCAAGTTAACTCAATAAAGATGATCAATTAGCTTAGAGAGATAACATTTGAGTGGTGGTTTTCCTCCCCCTCTTAACTGCCAATCAAGGCTGATATCCCCTTATTTAGTTTGATTCCCTACTCTACTTTTGTCCTCAGACCAAGAAATATGAACCGCCTTGCCCTCTACAAGCCTTAATTTCACAAAACCCCAAAAGCGGCTATCAAGACTAAAGTCTCTGTTATCACCCATGACGAAATAGGAGTCTTGAGGCTCAGTTATAGGACCCAAATTATCCCGAGGTTGAATCTCAGATGTATAAACTACGGAGTCACTATGTGTTGCATACGATTCCTCTAATGACTTGATATTGATATGAACCGTCTTATTCCTAATCTTTATTGTATCACCATGGATCCCGATTACTTAATAAATAAAATTCCTACTTTTATCCTCCGTTTCTCCAATTTTACAACATAATCCCAAATATTCCGACAAATAGTCCTGCAAGAAATGAACCCACTGTTGCTATTAGAATTGCAAGAATAATAAATGCTGGTATAGAAGCAATAGCCCACTTAACCATAAAGGAGACCATCGAACCAAAAGGCATCTTGATGTCAGTCACGACGACGTGGCTGACATTCTCTGGCTGCAAACTGTTCTCTGGTTGCATTAATTCACCCCCTTTCTGGGGAAAGGTCTCCCGAAATACCCTGGCCCATGCCTACGAGACTAGCGACTGGAGAATCTACGCAAGCTTTGTTCAGGTGCTGATCAAGACAGATAGAACGTTGCACTCTGACGACGATTTCGGGCCGGAACTCTACTCTACCGTTTATGCCTTCGATTCGACGATCATCAATCTCTGTCTCTCGGTATTCCCCTGGGCCAAATTCGCAATCGTCCCTCTGGGAATCCAAAGGGATCGTCCCCTCAGTTTTTCCGGAATTTTTTATGTAACCAATGACGTCCTCGATATCTTTCGCTTTCAAGGTCCTCGCAAACCCTACCATCGCAGTGCCTGGACGTCCATCTCTGATAGATTTATTCATTTTTAAGTCATCTATGTTCTTCATGATTCGTGAATTCGTAAAATCAGTTGGCTTTGGATTCATGGTTGCTGAGGCTGGTCCCCTGCCGTCACCCTTATTTCCGTGACATACTTCACAGTTTGCCTTGAAAATCTTTTGGCCTCGAGCAAGAGCAATAGATTGAGATTCATTCATGGATGATGCACCACTCTTTACACTTACCATATCTTTATAAGGAAATTCTTCCCTTGATGCTTCAGTACGAGCAGAGAATGGTTCGGAACGAACTGGCCAGACATAGGCGTCTCGGGATTTATCGATGCTTAGTAAGTCACCATCCCACGAAGCCAAAACATAAGCTCGGTCTGCAATGTTGGTGTGATACGTAGACGACCAATAGTAGCCATACAGCACATTTTTAAACCCATGTTCATTAAAAAAGTTATGATATTTTTCTCTGGTACCTTCTCTTGTTGCAATAGCTATCAGTGATTCTATTTCTTCTTTGGTTGGGATTCTCCAATCGGAATAACCTCCAATATAAAGATTTTTGACATAGTCATTTGCCTGATACCATGTCATTGATTCACTGCCTGCATCTTGCAACCATTGTAGGCTAGTTTCTGAATTCATTATCGTCCCATTCCCTAAGTCCTGAATCCATCCACCACCAATTATGAACCATCCACCACCAATCTTGACCGGTATTAACAGCCCATTTTCTGTGTTATCAATAATCTTCAACCTTGATAGATTGATCTTAAGATCGGATGGATTGATGGCGACCCAGCTCTTCGTACTTAAAAACTTTTTGTGGTTCTTAATCTCCCTGGCATGCGGACCTTCGATCTCAAGAATTCCATCTATCTTCCCGCGTGCTCCTCCCTTTTGAGAATCCCACTCAACACGCACGGGCAATTCTTTATTGTCTGCATCATATTTGCCTAATTCAACAGAAACTTCTTTCGCATACACAGGATACTCGGCCATTAATAATTCCTCGATCTCATTTTCTATCCCCGCCGTCTCCTGTGAGAATTTTGTTCGCACATCGTTTTCTGCCCTTGCCTGCTCCTCATGAATCCTCCTCTTTTTCTGCTCAGATGCGGTCAAGCGACGATTATACTCTTCCGTCGATTCAAACTCGTCTTTAGAACCGGCATTAAGCTCCCGAAGTTGACGGACATAGTCAAGCCTGATCTGTTCCACAGCCTCTGACACCACCTTGTCTATCTCTGATTGTATCTCTGATAGTTTGGAACGAAGTTTTTTGATCCTCTCTATTGCCTCTTCAACCGTTATTTGCCCTGCGGGTTGTTCCTGCAACAGCATCCGTTTTTTGGAGATCTCCGTTTTCAGATGTGCCAGACGATTTTCTTCCTGTTTCTTCCTTTCCCCCTCTTGTATCCTTGTCTCCTGCTCCTGCCGTAGTCGTTCTTCCTCTCTCCGTTTCGCTTCAGCTATCTGGGCATGACGTAACTCTTCGATCCTTTGCTTTGCCTCCAGATCTTTTTTCTACCTCTCTATCTCTTCCCGCTGTTGCTGGATTTTCCATGCCTCAACCCGCTGCTCCTGCTCTTTCAGCCGTGCAAGTTCTTCTTCCAATCGTTTCTTTTCTTTTTCTATCTCAAGTGCCCTCTTATTTGCACTTGGCACAAAGACAAAGTCTCCTAATCCGTAGAATGCCCCGCTTACAGGTGTCTGGCTATGTCCACGGGCCTGGGCATCTGAACGCACACGGCGCTTTACATACTCACCAAGCTCTGCCGCTGTAATATAATCCTCTGTCTCTTCCAGCTTCTCTATCAACCGCCCTGTAAAAACCGAATGTCCCTTTGGGCCTCCATCCAGCACCGTCTGTTTGTCTGTCCCTGCTGTTAGCACCTGACGGACCGGCTCTTTGGTGACTTCCTCCAGATATGCATAATCATGCTCAGGGGCAGCAACCCCGGCACGCTGTGCCAGGAGTGTCCCTGAATAACAGGCATCAATCACATAGAATACATGCCTGGCAGGAATGATCTTTGCCACCTCATCTCTTAACTGCATCATGCTGATGTTGAGATACATCTTGTCTTTACTGAATGTCCCGTCAGACGGAAGTATATAGCCCAGGTCGCCTCCGGTCAGATTATCCTTCTGTGTTATACCGTGACCTGCAAAAAAGATAAACACGGCATCATCCTTGTGGGCATTGGAAAGCTTTCCCTGAAGGAGCTCCATGATCCCGTTTTTTGTCGCCTGTTCATTGTAGAGTGGGTAGATATTATCAAAGCTGTACTGCTCCCGCAGGACATCCTCTATGCCTTTTGCATCCTTGACGGCATAGGTGAGCTGCTGGTCAGGGGTTAGGTTTTGGTATTTATCTATCCCGATAATTACCGCATGCATCTGCCGGTATAGTTTGACTTCCCTGTTTGTGCCGGTCACATGATCACGGGCAGTGATGGCAATGCCGCGAAGGTCTGAAGTAGTTGCGGCAATGGAATATGCTGCCATAGATGCCCAGAAGGAAATTATAAACAGGAGAAATATGCGGGTATAAAAACCCATCGGTGGCCTCCATTGGTATTATCAGTACAAAGGATGTCAGACACCAGGTTGGAGATTATTTGAATAAAAAATATAACGTTATCTTTGAGAAGACGTTTGCATGTCACTCATATGTTTTTTATGTAAGGGCTAACTCCCGGACACTGAATACCTCATTTGCCGTTAACGATTCAATGGCAGATTCCTCAACTGTTATGACAGCGATGGTATCACCAAGTGCATTAAATACTTCCAAGGAATATCCGTCTTCCCCAACAGAAACAGGGTGATATTCTACTATGGTGGCAACGTCACCTTTTTTCAGGCTCTTTTCAGGAATATCCTTTTTTAACACTACCTCTCCAAATAATTTGTACTTCATTACTTCCTCCTTTTGTTAGGATACATCGTTATGAATTTGGTAATTTTATTTTCATTCTCTATCACCCAAATCAGGGTGTCATCCGGTAGTTTCATGATCGGTAACTTTCTCTATGGGTGATAATTGTCAGACACTTCTTCTGCATTGAGGAAGGCAATGAGTGCGCATGCGTCAATAACATAGACATGATTCATTACTTATTCTCCATATCTATTTCTTCTACCTTCATCTTGCTGAATAAATCTGCTTTGAGTTTTGAACCATTGTTAATCCATAGACTCTGTCAATGGTTTCTTTTCTGTTTTTGATATGTTTCTTAATTTTTACACTTATAAACTGAATAAAGTCATAGACTTCTTTTCTATTTGCAATCCTCTTTTCTAAGCCCGCTCAACTGTGCCAGTTTCACCAGGGTAACCCTTTTAAAATAATAGAGTTGCTGGCGGTCAATTTTCTCCGGTGGGATTCCGTCTTTAATGGTGATGCAGGTCTGTTTCAATGCATCAAGGACATCATTTGCCGCTCTGTCCTCGATCACCATAGTCTCAAGGACAAATTGTTCTACCGGAGTCAACTGATCCCACCCTCGGTTGACCATATTTCGAAGCTGTTCATTTCCAGGATTCCAGGAACAATCAGGTACGTCTTCCTGAGTTTCTTCATCTTCTTCCTCATCCGGGTCATTACTGGTAAGAGAGACGGCTACCTCCTTATTCAGGAGGTATAATTTCCCGCGGGTGGTCAACTCTGCAACGATTCGTTCCAAAATCTCTTCGATTCTACCTTTAGCGATTGCTGCCTTCTGGGCAATAGTCTCAGGAGAATCTCCTTCGCGGAGCCAGAAAAAGCATTTCTTGGCAACAGGATCTATTGCCTCAATAAAGGATGGGACCCTGACGCGGCGGCCAAACCGCCAGTTCTTCCATCGTTCATAAAAGGGTAGGGAGTTGATGACGGCAAAGAAGTAAGTGGTTAACCTGGCCCCCCCTTCACCTGTAAAGCGTGATAGATTCGGAGGGCTGCAAAGGTCCTCCAGCATCCATGCATAACTGTGATTTCCCCATTCGCAGAGGGGTGGATCAGATGCCTTATTCGCCCATTCCGGAAAGAGGGTGCATTGGGCATGATAGTAGTGCTCATGGCAGAAGCGTTTGCAGAATATCTTTGTCTGGGCCTGGATAAGGGGATATACAAGGCCGGAAACAGTTTCCATGGCAGTAGCATCCCCGGATATAGCCTTATTGACAAGCCCCACATCACCCTGAGATTCCATATGAGCCCCACATTTTCAGCATACAAACGTCCAAAGCAGCAACTATTAATCACATGAAATTTAATCTTCTATGAAAGATTAGTGTCATGATTCAATGATTTTGCATCAAATACTTCCTTATTTATCATTGAATCATGGGCAGGATTTTATCAGACTAATGGCATGGAGGTCAATTAAAAAGTAGAGATATCAAACATAAATAATGGGTTGTATTTTAATCATCTTATCAACGGAATATCCCGAAACTGCACTTTAATTTTTCTGTTTACGGTCAACTCCAGCAATGAAATGCTTTCGGCTTGCGAAGTGAATCCTTCAAATCTGATACTTGCGTTTATTGGAACGCCATTGACAAGAAGGCTTTTTACGCCTCTGCCGTTTTTATCTGCCAGCTTGTAGTTGCTTGCATGATATTCACTCCCAGCTTTATCAAACATGCGACTATGAGGAGGTCTCAGCCGGCCATCTTCTCCAAACGATAACTCCCTGTCTTTTTCTCTGTTCGTAATTGATAGGTGACAAGTCACCACCTGGTACGACACATCACAGCTCTTCAGTTCAAAGAGGAAGTCGTTAGTCTCTATCTGCTGCACAGCTTCAGGATTTGATATTGCCGGATGATCATCTGACCTGCTCTCCCTCTTTTTCCCGGAAACCAATTCCTTTTTCATCATATCTTCAACAGAAACGGTCTTGATAATCTGGCTGCTGGCGGCACCAAGTACCTCCCCTGTTTCTACTCTGATCATACGGGCGTTCATTTTGACTAATCTTCCAATATCCGTTAATGTGCCTGTCACAAGCGCCTCTGCGCCAAGAACCTTTCCTAACTGCTGCGCGGCATCCGGGTTGACAAGGTCCGTGGTATTAAACTTTAGTTCCTCAATGGCCTTCTCAAGGAGGCCCCGTTCGATAACCTTAAACCGCCTGTCCTGGAAAAGGCGGGTGATCAGCTCTTCGCTTACATATCTGCCAAGTTTCGTCACATTACCCTGAAGGTCGTTAAAATCAACCACGGCAACGGTTGTGGTCTTACCTGATGGAATGCTTGCGGCAATCTCATTTGTTATGCCATCAATTCCCTCATCGAGATACTGCTCAACATCTTTATTTTTCCTGGATGTCTCTTCCTTCGGTGAAATTCCACTGGCCTTCGGCGCCGCTTCCATCGGCCTGTTTTCTATGGGAGGAGCCTCATTCATAGTGGTTACAGGCTTGGGGGCAGGCTGAGGAGGAGGCGATGCAATAGGAGCGACAGGTGGGACTTCTATCTTTTGTATAGTCTTCGCCTTTTCCTCTGCTGGCTTTTGCTCCTGAACTTTGTCCTTAGACGAACCAGGCTCTTCTGTAAACTCCTCCATCTGGTCCCAGAATTTTAGCGCTTTATCAACCTGACTCTCCGCAGGACTCTTGTCCTGAGACATTGCCGGCCCTGATAGTAACAATAACGATACGAGTAAAGATACCGTTAATAACAATCCCGTCTTTCTTTTCATGATACTGTCCCTTCCTTTCTGTAGTAAAATAAATCCCTTCCAGAATCTTCAGCAATTCCCAGTAGAAAGATAGACGCCAATTAGCCGTTTATTTGAATAATATTACTGCCGTATCCGTCTTTTTTCTCAACAACATAGCAAAGCTTCCTGACTGTTTCAGATTATCGCAATCCGGAACGTACTGGCCAAACGTAGAGCATTTCTTCTGTGTGTTTATTGTAGGCGCCCATAAAACTTTTCTCTAACTGCGCATACCAAACGAAATCCGGACCATAGTCATGTATTGTAGACGACCAGTGCCCAACTGATGCTGATGATTGTAAATTCTTAAACCCTACTTTATTTAATAAATAATTGAACCCTTTACTTTTACTAAATGCTATAAGCGATTCAAACTCTTCCATGCTCGGTAACCGCCAGTCTGAATAACCACCTGTCTTCAGTTTCTGAACATAAGCCACTGCCTGATCCCAAGTCATTCGGTGACTACCAGCATCTTTTAGCCAATAAAGACCAGTCACTAAATCCACAATAATTTCGCTATAAGAAACAAACCGATTCTTTCCTGTCATTTCCTCAAGATAGATTCGGAATGTCTTTTGTCCCTTTGCCTCGTCTATAATAGTTAGGTTAGACAAGATTGGCTCGAAAGACGGTAATATGTTTGCCCATCCCTTTACCCCTATAAACTCTTTATGTTCTTTCATCTTAATAGCATCTTCTACTCCAATTTTGATAGTGCCATATCTATCATCGTCATCTCCCATAGTCATCTCCATGGTTTTCCAGATTACTCGAACAGGCATTATATTATTATCCGCATCATACTTACCCAGCTCTACAGATATATCTCCAACAGGAACTGGATATTCAGACTTTAGTAAGTCCTCGATCTCCTTCTCTATCCCTGCCGTCTCCTGTGAGAATTTTGTTCGCACATCGTTTTCTGCCCTTGCCTGCTCCTCCTGAATCCTCCTCTTTTTCTGCTCAGATGCGGTCAAGCGCAGATTATACTCTTCCGTCGATTCAAACTCGTCTTTATGACCGGCATTGACCTCACGAAGTTGACGGGCATAGTCAAGCCTTATCTGCTCCACGGCCTCGGATACCATCTTGTCTACTTCTAACTGCATCTCTGATAGTTTGGAGCTTAGCTTTTTGATCCTCTCTATTGCCTCTTTTACCGTTAATTGCCCTGCCGGTTGGTTCTGCAGCAGCATCCGTTTTTTGGAGATCTCCGTTTTCAGATAGGCCAGCCGCTCCTCTTCCTGTTTCTTCCTCTCTTCTTCTTGCCTCTTCGCCTCCTGCTCCTGCTGGAGTCGTTCTTCCTCTCTACGTTTCGCCTCGGCTATCTGCGCTTGCCGAAGTTCCTCGATCTTCAGCCTTGCCTCCAGGGCCTTTTTTTGCCGATCTATCTCTTCTTGTTGCTGTTTAATCTTCCACGCCTCCATCTGCTGTTCCTGCATTTGTAACTTTGAAAGTTCTTCTTCAAGCCACTTCTTTTCCTTCTCTATCTCAAGTGCCCTCTTATTTGCGCTCGGCACAAAGACAAAGTCTCCCAATCCGTAGAATGATCCATCCCTCGGGGTTTGAGTATGCCCGCGACTCTGGGCATCAGAGGCCACACGTCGTTTCACATAATCCCCCAGTTCAGCTGCCGTGATATAGTCTTCTGTCTCTTCCAGCTTCTCTATTAACCGGCCTGTGAACACAGAATGGCCTTTAGGTCCGCCATCCAGCACCGTCTGTTTATCAGTACCTGCCGTCAGCACCTGCCTGACCGGCTCTTTGGTGATCTCCTTCAGATAGGCATAATCATGTGAAGGGTTTGCACCACCGGCACGCTGTGCAAGTAGTGTCCCTGAATAACAGGCATCAATCACATAGAATACATGCCTCGCAGGAATTACCTTTGCTATTTCATCCCTCATCTGCGTCATACTGATATTAAGATATAACTTGTCCTTCTCAAATGTACCGTCATAAGGGAGTATATAGCCTAATTCCCCTCCTGTCAGTTTATCCTTCTGTGTTGTCCCATGTCCTGCAAAAAAGATTAAGACAGCATCGTCCTCATGGATATTAGACAAATTCCCCTGCAGTATTGCCATGATCCCATTCTTTGTTGCCTTGTCATTATAAAGCGTATAGATATTATCAAAGCTGTACTGCTCCTGCAGGACACGCTCTATGCCTTTTGCATCCTTGACTGCATAGGAAAGCTGCTGGTCAGGGGCGAGGTTCTGGTATTTATCTATACCGATAATCACCGCATGCATCTGCCGGTAGAGCTTCACCTCCTTGTTTGTGCCAGTCACATTGTCACGGGCAGTGATGGCAATGCCGCGAAGGTCTGCAGGCTTATCAGCCCTGGCATTGGGAAATGAGAAGACGACAACTAAAAACCCGATTAGAATGGATAACGTATTGATTCGCATGACAACCACTTCCTTATGATTTTAAACTTCAGGGAATCAGAAACCATCCGGCGACCTTACCCGTTTGTATATTGAAGGCGATACCGGATTTATCAAATATCTGAATTTCCCCTTTGCTCGTCACTACCTTCTTGCCAGATGATCCGTAAACTCTTGCGAGTTTCGTTGTGTCATCACCAGAACGAATTCCCCTGGCGGTCGCCCCATCACCTTCCCCTTGCCATAATCCGATGACGTTACGGTTGGCATCCACGGCCATCTGGCTCACTGCGGAAAACCGGTAGATCTGAATCCGCTCCCCCTCTACCCAGACCTCATCACCCATTGGGTTTAGAACCTCTTTTGGAGATGAGGACACTCGCTGGTTCATTGTATATCCGTGGATCTTTTCTATAGCCTGTTCAGATGTCTTATCTGGTGAGTCCGCAAGTACTACTTGCCTTCCGAGCCGTTGGAGGGCGAGGCGGAATAGCTCTTCATCTCCCCGTTTCCTACCCAGATCAGCCAGCAGCTTCCACTGGGCCATTGCCCCTTCACGCTCTCCAACTGTATCCAGATAAGCAGCGAAATTTGCCCTGGTAATTGGGGATAACTCTTCTCCTCCTCCTTCTACTGCCTGCTCCAGCAGAGGTCTGACTTTTCCTGTTTGTCCGTCCAGATATGCAGCAATCCCGAGGAGCATGGAGGCCATGGGGTCTTGTCCAAAGCGTTTCACGTAGTTTCCGGCCAGGATACCATAAGCCGCTGGGCCATTGTCCATCAACAAATATGTTGATGTCAGGTTCCAGTAAGATTCACGGTATGCGGGGTCAAGCTTGACCGCCTTCTCAAAAAAGACAACCGCCTCGTTCAACTGTTTCTCCATCTCCTGCCGCATCTGAGTGATCTTTGGATCAAGAAATCCCCCGCGCGTTCCTCCTCTGCGGACTTTTTCCTTCTGAATACCTGCCTCATCAGCTATTACATAACGGAATAAGAACCCAGGTCCGAGGTCTTCTCCTTTTGACACAAGGTCCTTACGTATGTTCATGGCCTCACCGACGAATGTCAGACCTATATTGTTATGAACCTCTCTGCGGGGATATTCCCTGCCGAAGGCTGTGAAAAAGATCCGAGCTTCTTCATATCGTCCTGTTGCATAGGCCTGGATGCCCAGGTCAAAAAGAGTGGTGCGGTTTGCTATTTCCTGCAGGTAGGTCTGAACCCTTACTGCCCTGTTTTTGGCCTTGGCGCACGCTTCAGAATCCGCCTTTTTCTTGCAGGGCTCTCCCCAGATGCTTTCAACCCATTCTGTAAAGAAACGGCTCTGAGATCCTGCTATACTGTAAGGATCAAAACCGGTAATCGCCATGAGAAGGAGGCCATCCCGGTCGGCCTGGGTCTCCTTTGCCTCAAGGTCAGCAACTTCGAGTTGATTAACCGGGATATCACTGAGCATACGTCCGCGTACCTGTGGCGGCTGTTGACTGGCAAGGCGGAAAAACCGGCGGTGCCAGAGGTGGTCTGCACGCTGATGAGCCAGCTCGTGGCCCAGGACAAAGGCCAGCCGGTCACGCCCGCCCTTTGCCTCGCTCTGAAAACAGATGTTGATGGCCTGCCGGCTCAAAAGAATACTTCCATCATCGAGAGAGGCTGCCCACGGTCCAGCTTCAGATCTAACCACATAGAGCTTTGGAAGGATGCGGGTCTCTTCCCATCCTGACAGGAGGCGCTCAAAGATATCATGGGCATCTTTTACTTTAGGATCTTCATCGGGAGAGATTTCAAAGGGTTTCCAATAGGTGATTGATTCTTCGGGGGTAAGGGGCTGAGCCAATGCAGTCAGAACGTATAAATGTCCAAAAAAGAAATTGGTCAGCAGGCATATGAATAATAGGCGGCGTGCTTTATGCATGGTGATAAAAATCCTTCTCCGCAGGATTAAAAAAACAAAACAAATGGACTATATCGTGCACAAATACATCCCTGACTATTTAGAGACATCGAAAGTAATTAAATTTGAAGTCCGATGATATAAATTATTTCTCAAATATTAGGACAAATAATGCCGTCTAAGTACATAGAGATAAAATTTGGACTACCCCAATCAATAGTGCCAGATCAAGTTAGAGTTTTCCAGTAAAACCTTCTTCTTTTCTTCAGCAAATTCCTTCGGTGTCAGATTGCCGAAGGAACTGTGTGGACGGGTCTCATTGTAATTAACTCGCCACTCTTCTATTACACGCCTTGCATGCTCAATACTCCTGAACCAGTTGAGATTCAGGCACTCTTCTCTGAGTCGGGCATTGAAACTTTCCATAAATGCATTGTCCGCAGGTTTGCCGGGGTGGATAAAATGCAGTCTAACCTCTCTAGTATATGCCCACTCATCCATGGCATTACTGATAAATTAAATTCAGGACCGTTGTCCACCACTATGTTATCCGGCCGCCCCTGCATTGACGCTACTTCGCTCAATCCCTCGGTTACTTTTCTGCCTCCTATGGATCTGTCCACCTCAATCCTGTGACATTCTTTTGTATACGTATCGATAATATAGTTTACGCCCACTGCCCATTGAATCATGCATGAAATCCAAACCCCATAGCTCATTCCTTTTCTCAGCACTCGGTATATTTACACGTGCAGATGATGCACGCTTCTTTCGTCTCCTGATAGTTAATGACAGACCCTCTTCCTTGTATAGTCTCTCTGTACGCTTATGGTTTTGAACCAATCTCTTACTCTTCATTATCCCGTGAAACATTTGACAACCCGACCTTCGCCTCTGCTCCGACAGCTCCCGGAGCCTCTCACGTATCGGACCATCTTTATCAGGCTGCTTCTCATATCTCAATGTATTGCGGCTTAATCCTATCAATCTGCATGACCGACGTGCGCTCAGCCCAAAACACTCTATCACAAATCCTACTGCCTCCCTACGAGCCCTGGGCTTTAGAACTTTTTTTCAACCACCGCCTTTAATGCCTGATTATCAAGCGTGAGATCAGCCACTATATGTTTCAACCGCCGGTTCTCATCCTCTAGAGCTTTCAGCTTCTTTGCATCACTGACTGTCATTCCACCGTATTTGGCTTTCCAGTTATAATACGTCGCATCACTGATCCCATGTTTACGGCATACATCTATTACCTTCATGCCTGCTTCTGCCTCCTGCAAAATCCGTATGATCTGCTCCTCGCTGAATCTTTTCTTTATTCGTGCCTCCTTATTGAGTGTTTTCTATTCTACACTCTAACAAAGATTGGTACAATTTCCGGGGGTATTCCCTTGATAATCTCACCCTGCCTCATCATCCGCTCCAATTCAACAAGACCTGTGGTATAAGCAATCTTGGCTTCGAAATATTCCATGGCTTTTGCCGTATCTATGATTCTTGTTTCTGCACCCATAACAATCCCTCCTCTCCTTCCTACATATATCAATTTAAAATAACACCATGGACAGAAAAGGACAGGCGTCACTGAGAAACCTATGGAACCGGCACAGATATCAATAATGCACCAATTGAGTTATTGACACAACAATTTCACTATGGATAAAGTTAAGTATGATGTTTAACTGCGCAAACACCAGCCGGAGATTGTGATATCATCTCTTTTCAACTCGGCGGCCACCCATACACTGCAATCAATGCCGGGCCGATCTTTAAGTTCAATCCCTCCATTTCATTTAAGGAACGATCATGTTCGCCGATTTCACGCTCCTGGCACCTGTCTTGCCGCCATGGACAGCGCACGTAAACACGATTTTACTTTCAATGAAGCGATATCCCTGTTAACTCCCTGCGACACTCAAAAAGAAATAGACTATTTCAGGGAAAGACTCTCGTCTGATCCGGAAGCGGAACAATGCGGCTGACTCAAAGATATGTTCGGACTCTCATAGCAAGTTTGGCCCGCCGCACCGGGCGAGATGATGGCGAAGGGTACGCCTGAACAAATCTCAGCAGTTACGAGGGCTTCCTTGCAAGGGATGCCAGCGTTCTCTTTTCCACTTCTTTATGGCTGCCGGACTGATTGATCAAGACAATTGGGATAGACATAATAATCTCTGGATAACTCAATGGTTCATAAAAAAGTCATTGATAAGAACTCCCCGGTAGCGTATGATCTCATTACGCATATTTGGGAATACCTATGGGAAAAACAGGCCGTAATGACCCCTGCCCCTGCGGCAGCGGGAAAAAGCATAAGAAGTGCTGTTTGGAAAAGGACATTACTCCTCTTTCCGCCGAAACCAATAGCCTGCCAGGAACACTTCCGGAAGGTGAAACATCTTCTGTTATCCAAAAACTCCTGCAGTTTTCATCCACAGATGAATTTGCCATGGATGGGGAAATAGGTTTTAGATTATTCTGGGGAGGAAGGTTGGCAGACAAGTCCGATGAAGAAATCTGCAGGATACAAGAACTGAGAGAACAATTTGAGATCAACTTTAATACATGGTTCTTATTCGATATGGATGTGGATGATGAACTGGCCCATTTAAAGAATGCCATGAAAACCCACTTCAGGTTGTATGAGGTGCTGCAGGTTAATATTGACCAGGGTTTTCTATTGAAAGACCTCTGGACCGGAGAATTATATAGAGTACGGGAGAAATCAGGCACTCACTATTTCGTTCAGTGGGACCTGATGGCCACCCGTCTTATAAACATACACAACGACATCTGGGAACTTCAGGGAACCGGCTTTAACTTCCCGGCCAGGGCAAAGACCTTTCTATTAAAAGAATTGAAATCAGAACATAAGCGATTTCAACGAGCATTCCCTGGAAAGGATGATACAGCCTTTTTCAAAAGAATCGGCATGATGTTCAACCACTGGTGGATAGACTGGGTCGTATTCCCACCTCTGCCACAAATAGTAACCCATGAAGGGGACAACATCCTCCTTACAAAGGCTGTCTTTGAAGCCCGTGCTGTTCATAACGGAAAACCCCCGTATGATTTCGGGTGGCTATGGAGGGAATTGGGGCT
Organism: uncultured Nitrospiraceae bacterium; assembly: GCA_964611625.1. Lineage (GTDB taxonomy): Bacteria > Nitrospirota > 9FT-COMBO-42-15 > HDB-SIOI813 > HDB-SIOI813 > RBG-16-43-11. The sequence continues at coordinate 382,456 of CAZTAM010000002.1, forward strand.
GGAACATGTAGATTTTCAAAGTTAAATAGTGTAACTTCTCATAAGGATAGAATCATGAGATTAGATGCAGGTCAGATTGAGGTTGTTGACAATATAATGGCTGAGGTGTTGCGGCATAAAACACCGGCAGAAAGATTACGTATTGGTTTTAATCTATGGGAATCATCATACAGAATGTTAAAGGTACATCTCGGTAAGACTCATCCTGAATGGGATACACAACAACTTGAAAAAGAATTAGCGCGCAGGTTCAGCCATGGGGCCGTATGAACTTCTCCGCAATATAGTAATGGTCTTAGAGCGCCTTCAGATCCCTTATATCATAACCGGATCAATAGCTTCAATGGCTTATGGAGAACCTCGACTGACAAATGATATTGACATAGTTGCAGATGTAGAAGAAAAACATATTGTGGGTATTCTCGAAGCTTTTCCTAAAGATGAGTTTTACATCAGTGAAGATCTGATCAGAGATGCAATCCGGCGCAAGGGGCAATTCAACATTATCCATCCGGCATCAGGTCTTAAGGTAGACATAATTACAAAGGTGGACAGCCCTTACAACGCAAGCAGATTTAAAAGGTCAAAGCAGATCTATCCTTCAGATACATTTCATGCAAATTTTGCTGCACCTGAAGACGTGATTATTAAGAAGATGGAGTATTACAAGGAAGGTGGATCTGAAAAACATCTTAGAGATATTACAGGCATACTAAAGATTAGTAGTGATGAAGTTGATTATGGTTATATATCAGAGTGGGCAGAGCGTCTGGGTCTTTCAGAAATCTGGAAGGCAATAAAGGATAGAATCAGGGAGTAGTTCCACGAGCACCATCCCCTGTATTCTGTACGCCACCTTCCGGTACAGCATCAGTTCATATGGCTATTCCCCTCGTAATTACAACCAAGATCCCTTATATATCAGCTCATGATTCTCTTTATTTCAGAAAGAAATGCGCGATGGCATTGCATAGCCTCTTTTCCGCCCAGCAAGTGTAACCCCTTGAAAAACTTGGTGGAGGGTACCGGGATCGAACCGGCGACCTTGGCATTGCGAAGGCTTTAAGAGAATATTTTATAACTCCTTGATTCTTGGCCTGGTTTCCCGATATGCCTTGAAAATTAAGGGGTTATAAGCATTCTATTGATTATGTCTGTTCTGATGTTTTATATTGTTTCAGGAACTTTTTAGCACAAAATTAGCACATTTTTAGCACACTATAAAACGGCAACTTCTAATGGTAGTGACTGGACATCCTCAGGCTTCTCTTTCTTCAGATAGTTTATCTTTTCAAATCCAATAACCTCTCCCTTTTCATCTTTTTTTAGAATAATCCCATTCCCAATCTCTTCATTGATGCAGGGTCTTGGTTTTGAGAACCAGACATCCAGGGTATTGCCCACCTTATCATAGGTTATCGTTATCTTTTCCATACGAACTCTACCTTATTTGGCCTGACAGATTTATCCTGCCTTCTCCTGCAACCATTTCTTTATCAAAGTATCTTCATCAGTATGGAGCTTCTTTGCCTTACTCTTTATCTTCTTATAGAGTTCTGCATCAACCCCTATGTATTTCTTTTTCTTCAGGTCAAACTTGATATCTGACACTTCCTTTACATCTTCAAACTCAAAGATATCATGCTCATCAAAAAAATCACTTGCCTCTGCTATGGTCATTTCTTTGGTCTTACTTTTTTTCATATCTCCCCCGTTCCCGGCTATTCATATCCCTTGCAGTTATAATCAAAACCTTGTTATTAAGTTTCTTAATAAAAAATACTGAAAGATAACGTCCTCCCTCTGTCTTACCAATGGCATTGTATAAATCCTCACCTTCAACATTTCCGCTCTCTCTTTTAAATATTCTGCATTGCCCTGACAATACTTCTTCGACCTCATGGGGAAGTACCCTGTGTTTCCATGCAAGCTTCTCTACAATAGAATCATACCATATTATATCATTGATTATTAATGACAGATGATGCTCCTTCTGGGTTGTATAATTGCCCATTACCCATGTTTATTTGTATTTTATCTCGTATGCTGTGGTCATTCCTCTTAAAATAGTTTTGAATAAGTCACTCCACGTCAACCATCCCATATTTTCAGCAATGGATTCAATGGATAAAGTGGATGTAATGTTTATTAGTGCCTCTTTCAGAGGTCTTAAACTATTATTTCTTCCAGATTTGTAATACTTAAATAACCATGCGCTCTTCCATTTATCTTCAAATCCTTTATTTGCTGGAGCAAGAGCTACAGATTTATTTTTTCTTCTCGTTAGTTTTTCCAGTGGGGCAATATCGAGGAAGATAAAGTAAAATTCTCGTTCATCCTGCAATGGCGAATCAAGTCCAATTCTTAATTTTCTTGCAATCTGATCAAATGGCTTATCTGGAGGCGATGCCATACTAACAGTGCTGTATAATTTTGCCTCAAAGAATATCAACTTGCCTGGCAATTCAATGCTCGCATCTACTTCGGTTTTTTCTTTTGAAGTGAGACCGGTATATTGTTTTCCAATATGTATTTGGATTTCATCTTCTTGAAAGCATCCGTTCTTCAATAATAACTTGCTTTTCCCTTGATAGGCATCTTCAAATATCTCATCCAAAACCGAGATTTTCTTCGACATAGGAAAACTGGACAATACATCGAAACAAGACCAGGTTAATGCATCTTCACTATGAGAATTGAATCCATTCTCCAACTTATACTGCCTACCATCATAACGTTGCTCAAGAAAGTTTTTTAAGGCTTCCTCCCGGCCAGGAAGTATAACATGGTTGCGTTTATAATCGTTATAGATCATTCATTACTCTCCCTATTTTGAACACACAATTTCATTGTTAACACATAACAACGAATTTAGCACTACAGCGCTTTTAAGGCATTTTTATTAAGTACCTCGTTAGGTACGAAACTTATACAAACCCCTGGGCAACCACCTTACTACCGTCCTCAGTAATTTCATGGCGTAGGCCCGATCCTTCAACTACACGACACCAACTCTCTGCGATCAATTTTGCTGTCTTTCCTGTTCCCTCAAACCAGTAGCTAAACCCTCCATACATTCCGGGAATCGGAAACCAGGCCTTTGGCTCCTTCATTTCAAACAGCGACATCAGCTCAGGGAGCGATAGTTGATGTTGTTCTATCAGATCACCAGCAATTTGTCTTATTACCTCATGAAAGTGTTGCTGGATTTTCATCAAGGTATCTATTGGGATTTGCTTCATACTGTTTTCTAATATTGATATGCACTCAAATGTTGATACACCACTCTAATTATTATGCTTATTCTACCTATGCAAACATTAACCGCCCCTTAGGTTCAGGGATGGGACGTCCAAGCTCCTTTGCTGTTTCTATCCACTCCTTAATGATTACTTCAACATTGGAAAGGGCCTCCTGATAGGTTGCGCCATCCGCTGCACATCCGGGCAACTCAGGAACCTCAGCAATGAAAGCATCGTCCTCCTTGCTCCAATAGATTATGACTTCATACCTGTTCATCTTCTTCCCCTCCCAATTTATATTTCAGAATTGTCATGCGAACCTGCTTCACCTGGTACGGTTTAGCCTCTGTGCCTTTGGGCTGCAAGTTCAATATTTCCTCTACACCGTCTTTTGTAAATATATGATGGCTCCCTTTTATACGTTCCTCAAACCCTAACTTTCGAAGTAATTGGCATAACCCGTCAAATTGGGTATTGACATCAGATGTTCCGCTTAAAATTTTCGTGAGAAGTTTGTCTTTCTTGGTCATATATTCTTTACAGACTTAAAGGATTATGTATTTTACACAGGAGAGCGACATTACTCAATGCCGTTCTGTCCCGCCAGTTGCTGTAGTGAAACCTTTTAAGTTAAGCTCTCTTACAAGTCATTTACCTTACTATGCTCTCATGAAACCGAGTTACGTTGAAATCCGAGAGAATGATTTACTAAAAAGTCCACAACTAATCATCATATATGGATTTATTCTTCAATTTCTCTTTTCTTGATGAGTCTTACATTTACCTTATCTGTCACTTCACCAAACCTCAATATTCCTTTCCGTATCTTCTTGTTGATCTCTCCTTCCTCAACTATCTTTGCAAGCCTTGATAAATTAAGGCCCGATACATCTTCCCATATCCCTGCCTTTTTGAGGTATCTTTCAAATTCTTCACGACCCTCCTCACCTGAACGAGGAAATTGTAAGCCCTTTTCTTCTATGATTCTCAATACAAAATCGCTTCCAGTGACTGCCGTAATCCCTTCTTTCCTCGCATATTCAATCGTGGCATCAGCAATCAGGTTTAGCTTTGACTGGAGTTTCTCTTCCTCATCCCTAAGTTCTTTTATCTTCGCCTTGAGTGCGACATATTTATTGACAAGAGATACTCCCTTTTCCTTGAGATACTTATTCAGTGGTAATTCTGCAAGCCTCGTCTCATGTTTTTTGGCAGGACAGTACTCAGGATATTCACACCAGTCACACAGGCTGCTTTCAACGGGCTTAAATTTATTGTCTTTCTCTATGGTCTTTATCAGGGAAATGACCTGCTTTTTGAGGTCTTTTATCTGGGCATCTGTCCGTATTGAAGTAAAATCTTTATCAAATAAGAGGTAATGCCAGATCAGCCGGACATCTTTTACATCTTTGAACTTTTCCTTAATCCCTATTTGATAAAGTGCGAGCTGTCTCTCGTTATCAAGCTTGTCCTGAGAAGGCAACGTCCCTGAGGTCTTATAATCGTGGATTTCATAAATTCCCTTTTTATTATAGGATAATCTGTCAATATAGCCCTGTATGGTGTATCCATCTATTTTAAATACTAACAGATGTTCTGTCGCCAATGTTTTCGTCTGATTAAAAGGGAAGTGCCTCTTATAATAACTTGTTATCGCCTCTACTCCTGCATTTTTATAGTGCTCTTTTGTCAGCCCCTTTTTAACTATTACCACGGTATTTTCATTCCAGTTCTTATTCCACTGCAACAGATAATACCCGTGCAATTCATCAAGGCTGTTAACCTTTGTAAGGATCAGTTCCTTATGAAGTTTTTCGAGGGCTTCATGAACCCTGCTTCCGAGAAACGCCTCGATCCCTTCTTTACCTTCAGGAAGCTCTATACGATCAATATACCGCAACTTAAATTGCTGCGGGCAATTTTCGTAAATAGATAGTTTGCTGTGAGAATATATGGGCATTCCTAACCCCACCTAATAAATCTTAAAACATTTCAACCTGTTCTGGGTTGTTTCAATAAAAGAATGACTCCTGGATAATAATGGACCGTTCCATCTGCTTCCTCCCAATACATTTGTCGAGCTTCGCTGGGGAATGTCCAAGCTGCTACTATTTTTTGTTTTTCCGCTATTGCCTTGACCTTATTTATCCATTGTCGAATTGTTTTTTCAGTCGGTTCGCTCTTTGAGTAAGGAACCATAAAGACCATCCCTAATCTAGTTGCAATTCCGTAATTAGGGACACAAACTGCATCCTTACGTGCTGTCTTTAGAAGAGATATAACCTTCTTGTCGGGAGATCCGTTAAGAGAGAAATACTCGTATTTGGCCTCGGCGACAAATGCCTTATTACTTTTTAAATAAAACAATAAATCCCCCCGGCCATGTTTGTTGTTCGTCTTTCCGCGAGGGGTCCGGATTTTTTTAGGTGTTGTATATTCCTCAATGGCTTGCCCCCCTTTTTTCCAGACAGCAGCAGCAAAGAAACCAACTGAAGTCCGTTCATTGTACCACCACGGAACATCATCATCAGCCCATTTCTCTGCAAGTTCATTCATCAATTGTTGCCACTTACTCAGAATTTGTCGTATGTCCTTATTCCTTTTAAAGGGACCTGGGAATATGCCGGTATATGTTGGCATTAAATCCTCCTTTTAAATAATATCCAATGGATATTGGACAGTTGCTTCAAAAACTAAACCCTCGAAACGAGCATATGATTAACTGCAATACTCACCAATTAATTCTAATTTGTTGCTATGTAAGTAACTTGCTTAAAATAATTTGATCCTCCTTGTTCCCGTAGTAATCCCTGATCGTTGCTTCTATCCTAAAACCATTATCAAGATATAATGTTAATGCTCTATTATAAAATTCATCTGAACTGGTATCCACAAAAATCTTTCTTGCACCTTTACGCTTCAACTTCCTTGCAATATAATCCAACAGTCTCTTTGCATAGCCTTTACCTTGATATTTTTTATGCACATAAAACCACCCTAACCAATAATTATTAGTCTCATACTTATCAAGAGAATAGCCTATAACCCCTATTATCTTATTATTTAAAGCAAGAACATAGATTTTGTCACCCTGTAAACAAATAGATTTGTCAGAGAAATAGTCATCATAATATCTCTTTGCGATTCGTCGATCCCATTTGCATGGATAACTTCCTATTACCGACAAGATGGTCTCTTTATCTTTAACTCTCGCAATCCGTATTTTAAGATCCATACATTTTTTCGTTACGGTCAATAATCTAAAATGGAACCAATTTATTTCCCCATTTATATAGTAATATGGTTCGTTAATATAGCATATTTTTTACACCATTTCCTACATCAAATAACTCTTGACAATTAATTACTATAGTAATAATATAAGCATGCTTAAGCAATAATAAGGGGTTAGCATGGGTCTAAAAACATATTCCTTACGGCTGGACGAAGAAGAATTTGAGAAACTCAGGGAGGCGTTGAGTGAATACGGCGATCCTGACCTTAATATGGGCTATGTAATCCGTGCCTATATCAGGGATTTGAACAGGGCAATCCCTCATCTTAAAAAATCCACTGTTGGATTAAGGAATAATCTTGCAACATTCGGCTCTGCCCTGAAGTACATTGACAGAATACTTGATATTGATATGATACTGAAAGGTGCAAGCAGTAAACTCAGGAAGAAAATAGAAGAAGAGGAATAAAAGACCCATGAATGAGAATACCGCAAAAGAAATGTATTATATCCTTCCAAATGGAAAATGTCCTAACTGCAAAATCTTGATAAGGGGTACTGATTCAGAAGGTGAGTTTTATAAAACACGACTGTTGAAAAAGGTAAAGAAATATGGAGAACTGGTAAAGTGTCCTAACTGTAAAAAGATGATTATTATTTAAGTTGAATAGATATTAAAAGGCAAAGAAGTCTTTTTAGATAAAGAAGCCGGGAATTTAGTTGATTCAGTCAACTAATCTCTCGGCTTTTTTGTTTTCAGGGGTAGCAGTATGAATAAGACAAACAATCCCTCCTTCAATCCTCCCCCTCACTTATTATGGGGGAGGATTGAAGGAGATCAACACGGCTGCATTATTCTAATAATGGGGATGAAGCACATGACATGCCTGAGGCGTCAGCCGAAGGCGTGGCATGTGCCTATCACCCACAGTAAGTATGCAGCCGGCACATGTCGGCCTTTAGAGGGTGCGGTGCTTAGTAACACAGCACCCTCAAATTACAGAGTGACCGGAAAATGGAATTTATAGAGCTATACAAGGGAATAGATAGCCTCTATGTATCTTTCAAGGGAACCCTTAAAGAAGATATAAAGGTGCAACTTGAGGAAAAGAAATCTCTGGCCCAGTCCAGTGATGAAAAAGAACGGGCCATGGCAAAGATGATTATTGAAGATCACTGCTTTGAAGTAAAGGATAAGGGAAAAGGGTTATATGCTTTTGTACTGGTTGACGGCTGGTATCATATCCAGGTATCACCCTCACAGAGAAAAACCCTTCCCCCTGTATATGTCCAGTTATCCAGTTATCTGATCACGCACCTGGGTATCCATGAGGCTATGAGTTATCTGAGAACTGTAGTCGAGAGGTTACTTTTTAACGTTGACGCTGAAACAGTTAGCAGGGCTGATCTCTTTGTTGACTTCATAACGGATATGGACTTTGAGGCAATAAAAAAGACCTCATGGATTAGAAGGGCAAAGAAATATAAGAATCATTGGACAGGGGATATCTTTACAGGGTGGTCTATGGGATTTGGCGGTGTAATCTCTGGTCGTCTCTATGACAAAACAGAAGAGATAAAGGAGAGCAGTAAATATTATCTTAAACCAATATGGGAAATGAAGGGTTGGAGTGAGGGTCAAAGGGTATGGAGACTTGAATTTCAGCTTGAGAGGCAATTCCTAAAACAGATGTCTGTTAATACACTCACTGATTTTATAGATGTAAGCAATGATATCTGGAGATATTGTACTGATGACTGGTTAAGGCTTGTTATCGAGGGAGATACGGAAAACCGGAATAGATGGGAGACACACCCGTTATGGAATAGGCTTCAGCAGGTAAAGTTCCAATCCTGTGACTACACAGGGATAACACGAACCATCAGTAAATCACGAATGCCGGATGACAGGAGATTATTTTTAAATGGCCTTGGATATATAACGGCATATGCCGCGATAAAGGGATTTGACGATATTGATGAGTTTACAATGATCGGTTTCTTGCTGGATATGAGGAGATTTTTAGAGTCCTATGTAAAACATTTGGACAGGTACAAGGATTCTGCGGATTATTTAAAGACAATGATAAATCTCAAGAAGAGAAAATATAACAAGGTCTGAAATATTATGAGACTGGTAAACATAAAGGAAGTATCAAAATTACTCAGCGTAAAGGAATCAACCCTTTACTCATGGGTCAGTAAAGGTTCCATACCTGCACATAAGATAAACGGGCTGATAAGGTTTGACATGGACGAAATAGAGGAGTGGGTCAAGAGATCAGGACAGGCATCTTGTAAATCAACAACGCCTGCAATAAATATATCCAGTAATCAGGACATAGATAACATCATTAAAAAGGCTATTGATGAGGTTACAGGTAACAGATATAATCCATCTATCGGGAAACCAGGCCCAAGACAAGGTCTCAGGAAGGAGGTTAAAGATGGGACTTTATAAGAGAGGCCAGGTCTGGTGGATGAGATTTACATATAATGGCAGGCAGGTCAGGAAGCCTACAGAGACCTCTGATAAAAGGCTTGCTGAAAAGATTTATCACAAGGTTATGACCCAGGTAGCAGAGGGAAAGTGGTTTGAGAGGCAACCTGATCATAATAAGACCTTTTCAGAGATGATTGAGAAATACATGACAGAATATTCTATAACTAAGACCTCAAGCGGGCAGGTCAGGGATACGGTTATTGCAGGTCATTTAAAATCTTTCTTTGATAACCGTCAACTGAAAGAGATCACCCCTTCATTGATAGTGGACTATAAAACAAGCCGGAGAAAAAAGGGGATGGCCCCTGCTACTATTTCCCGGGAACTGTGTCTTTTGAAAAGGGCCTTTAATCTGGCAGTCAGGGAATGGGAGTGGTGCAAGGACAACCCTGTCTCCAGGGTCTCAGGAGAACGGTTTAACAACCAGATTGACCGCTGGTTATCCCATGAAGAAGAGTCAATGCTCTTAACTGCCTGTCCTGGCTGGCTTAAGGAGATCATTATCTTTGCTCTCAACACAGGCATGAGGCAGGGAGAAATCTTAGACCTTGAATGGTCTCATGTGGATCTCTTTAGAAAAACTATTACCATCATGAGGTCTAAAAATGGTGAAAGAAGAACACTCCCACTAAATAAAACAACCCTTGAGCTATTAAAAACCAAGGCAAAGGTTAGACACATAAAGGGTAACTACCTCTTTATCAGCCAGAATGGGACAAGGATAATCCAGAGGAACCTTTTAAGGGCCTTCTATCAGGCGAGGGAGACGGCACGGATTCAAAACTTTCGATTCCATGATTTAAGACATACCTTCGCTACAAGGCTCGTTCAAGCCGGGGTTGATCTCTACACGGTCTCTAAGCTCCTGGGTCATAAGGATGTCAGGATGACTCAACGATATGCACATCATTGTCCGGAAAGTCTCAGGGGTGGAATAGAAGTGTTGGATAAAATTAGCACAAAATTAGCACAATCAGAGGAAATGGGGATAACCCCGATTATCGTAACCTCTTGATTTATTTGGTGGAGGGTACCGGGATCGAACCGGCGACCTTGGCATTGCGAACGCCACGCTCTCCCAACTGAGCTAACCCCCCGGTCAATTCATTGGTGACACTTCCCATATTTCGAAATATCAATGCAATCGAAAAATAGGTGATGTGTCCCCGCATCAGTTATGGTTACAGTTGATTAATATGCTGTGTAAGGACAGGATAATTTTTCAGATCAACTGCAAGGAACTTTGCTCCGGCTTCGTATATCCGGCTTATCTGTTTTACCCATTGAATCCTGCAGGGGATATTTTCCACGACCTTTTGCTTGGACGGGTTCTCGAAATACATCTTGATTTCCACTTCCTGATCGGGCAATATTTCTTTACCGGTGCAGAATCCGATCCCATTCCGGCTCAGGTTGGTAGAGAAGGCGTTGATGTGCATCCCGTTTCCCTTGACCATAACTTCGAGATGCGAAACCATTCTAATACGTCTGTTTCTCCTCCTGTCTTCCATTTTGCACCTCCTATTTAATAATGAATACCCTCTTTCCTTCTCTCTTTAACCTTCCCTCTGCAAATAGTTGGACCGCTTCCGGATAAATAACATGCTCCTTCTCAAGGATTCGTGCTGATAAAGTCTCTTCGGTATCATTATCATAAACAGGAACCACTTCCTGCAGGATCACAGGACCACCATCCACATCTACTGTAACAAAATGAACTGAACAACCTGAGTATCTCACCCCGTATTCTAACGCTTGTTGCTGTGCATGTAAACCTTTAAATGACGGCAGCAGCGCGGGATGTATGTTCATGATGTTTCCCTTGAATGCAGAGATCAGGACATCAGTCACCAGTCTCATATATCCTGCCAGCACTACAAGTCCGACACCGTGCTCATTTAATTTATTTACTATAGCTTCTTCATATTCTTTTTTGCTTTTGAAGTCCTTTGGATTGATGTGGAATCCTGGTATGCCGTGCTTTCCTGAACGTTCCAGTGCATAGGCATCAGATACGTCACTGATTACGACGACAACTTCAGCTTCGAGATTACCCCGTTCCGATGCATCTATGATTGCCTGGAGATTGGAGCCTCTGCCAGAGGCGAGAACTCCTATCCTTAGTTTATCCTGTTTCACTCGAAAATAACCTTTCAAATCCCCCCTTCCCCCCTTTTCTAAAAGGGGGGAGAAGATAGCCCCCCATAAAGAATGGGGAATCTACATTTCCCCCTTTGAAAAAGGGGGAATAAGGGGGATTTTGTTCTTATCCTTTCTCGTATACTACTTTTCTGCTGCCTTCACTAATCTCGCCTATGATATACGGTTCCTCACCGCATTTCTCAAGCTCTCTGAAGGCATCTTCACACTGTCCTTCCGGCAGTATCATCACCATGCCGATACCCATGTTGAAATCCCTGTACATCTCATCTCTCTCTATGTTGCCCCACTTTTCGATAAGATAGAATATTGCATGGGCATTCCACCTGCCCGGATAGAGGACTGCATTTGTCCCTTCTGGTAATACCCTCGGTATGTTCTCAGTAAGTCCGCCACCGGTAATGTGCGCTGCTCCCTTCACATCAAAGTTCTTCATTATATGAAGGACTGCCTTTACATATATCCTTGTGGGAGTAAGAAGCTCTTCTCCAATGGACTTGCTCAAAATATCCACAGCGTCATCAACTTTGAACCCCATCTTATCGAAGACGGCCTTTCTTGCAAGTGAATAGCCGTTGCTGTGTAATCCTGAGGATGCGAGGCCGATAATCTTATCCCCGGGATTAATTCTGCTTCCATCAATAATTCCGCTCCTTTCCACTACACCAACGGCAAACCCGGCAAGATCATATTCTGAATCCTGATACATGGCAGGCATCTCAGCGGTCTCTCCCCCTATGAGTGCACAACCGGCACTCCTGCAGCCTGAACTTATGCCTTTCACAATATCCACCATCATTGCCGGTATCAGTTTCCCTGCAGCAAGATAGTCGAGGAAGAATAAAGGTTCGGCTCCGCAGACGACTATGTCGTTTACGCACATTGCCACGAGGTCTATACCTATTGTGTCATGTTTGTTCATCATAAAGGCAAGTTTCAGTTTGGTGCCAACGCCATCGGTTCCGGAAACGAGGACGGGATCTTTATACTTTTTTGTGTCAAGCTGAAATAAACCGCCAAAACCGCCAATGCCGCCAAGTACGCCCTCTCTCTTAGTGCTCTCAGTCAGAGGTTTTATAAGGCGGACAAACTCATTGCCGGCGTCTATATCTACCCCGGCTTTTTTGTATGTAAGGCGCTCTGTCATATAAATAACTCATTGAGAAATCAGGGACGCATCCCATATTTCCAAATTTACTATCCGGCTTCGGAAGGCGAAAGTATGGGAAGTGTGCCTAACTCTTTATTTCTTTCTCTAACTTAATGTGCAGTTCCTTCAACTGTTTCTGCTCAACCTGCGATGGCGCGTCTGTCATGGGGCATATCCCCTTCTGTGTCTTCGGAAATGCAATAACGTCACGAATAGACTCTGCACCTGTAAGGAGCATTATGATCCTGTCAATGCCAAAGGCGATCCCGCCATGAGGAGGGGCGCCATATTCAAGCGCTTCAAGCAGAAAACCAAACTTTGCCTCTGCCTCATCCTCCCTTATTCCAAGCCTCTCAAACATCTTCTTCTGTAACTCCCTTGTGTGTATACGTATGCTGCCGCCGCCGATCTCTGATCCATTCATCACTATATCATAGGCCTTTGCCCTTACAGACAATGGATCTGTATCAAGATTCGGGACATCTTCAAGCATTGGTGACGTGAAGGGATGGTGCATTGCAGCATACCTCTTCTCTTCATCATCATATTCAAGGAGTGGGAAATCCATAACCCAGAGGAAGCTGTATTCATCCTTGTTAATCAGATTAAGGTGATTTGCCATATGCAGCCTTATCTGTGCCAGCGTATCATTGACGATCTTCTGCCTGTCGGCAATAAAGACCATGAGATCGCCGCTCACGGCACCCAGTCTTTCTGTAATGTCTTTCAACTGATCCTGTGTAAAGAACTTGGTGATCGGAGCTTCAAACCCGTTCTCTGTTACCTTCACCCATGCAAGACCTTTTGCGCCGAAGCCCTTTGCAAACTCCGTCAGGTCATCCAGTTCCTTGCGTGAAGAACCTGCAAGACCAGGCAGTGCAATCCCCTTTACTATTCCCTTCTGCTCAATAGTCTGCTTGAAGACCTTGAAATCCACCAGTGATGCAATATCTGAAATATCCCTTAATTCAAGGCCGAAACGAAGATCCGGCTTGTCTATGCCGTATCTGTCCATCACATCCTTGTACGGCATTCTCGGGAACGGGGTCTTTACATCAATACCCCTGGTCTCTTTAATCACCCTGACGAGCATCTCTTCCATCAGTGAAATTACATCCTCCCGGTCAACAAATGACATCTCAAGATCAATCTGCGTAAACTCCGGCTGCCTGTCTGCTCTCAGGTCTTCATCCCTGAAACACTTTACAACCTGATAATAGCGGTCAAACCCTGCCACCATGAGGATCTGTTTAAATAGCTGTGGAGACTGCGGCAGTGCATAGAAGTTTCCAGGGTTGAGCCTGCTTGGAACCAGATAATCCCTTGCACCTTCAGGCGTGCTCTTAGTCAGAACAGGAGTCTCAACATCTATGAAACCCTTCTCATGCAGGAAATCCCTTACAGAGTTTATAAATCTGTATCGAAACAGAAGATTGTTTCTGAGTTTTTCACGCCTCAGATCAAGATACCTGTATTTGAGCCGCAGTGTTTCTGCAACCTCTGTATCCTCATCTATTGGAAATGGAACAGTCTTTGATGAATTAAGTATCGTAAGGCTGTCAGCCAGGATCTCTATCTCGCCTGTCGGCAGTTTACTGTTTTCAGTGCCCTGAGGTCTTGCCGCTGCCTCACCGTCTACTGCTATGACATATTCACTCCTCAATTCATGGGCTGTCTTATGTACATTGCTGTCACGTTCCGGATTAAATACAACCTGGACAAGCCCCTCACGGTCCCGGAGGTCAATGAAGATGAGACCGCCATGATCTCTCCTCCTGTTTACCCAGCCAGTGAGTGAGACTTTTTCGCCTATATCACTTCTTCTTAGCTCACCACAGTAATGTGTGCGTTTCATCCGTAAATACCCACTCTCAATCCTTTGACTGCCCTCAGGCCTGACGCTTTTTTTTGCCAATAACGCCAGCCGATTCATGCTTAAGTCTTTTCACTTCATCCGGCGTCAGATGCCTGTATTTTCCCAATGGGACATTTCCTAATGCCAAAGACCCATAGGTTACACGTATGAGCTTTATCACCGGATAACCGACTGCCTCAAGCATCCTCCTTACCTGACGGTATCTTCCTTCATGTACAGAAATCTCAACCCAGGAGTTCGCGTCACTCTTTTTCAACTTTTCTACCTTCGCCGGGGCAGTAACACCTTCTCTGAGTTTTACACCGGCCCTTAATTTTTCAATGGCCTTATCTTCAATAATACCTTTTACCTTGGCCAGGTATAACTTTGGCATCTCATTAGACGGGTGCATAAGCGAATGCGCAAGGTCTCCGTCGTTGGTCATAATAAGCAGGCCTTCTGTTTCATAGTCCAGCCGGCCGACGGGAACTACTCTCGCCTTGAGTCCCTTGAGAAGTTCTGTCACCACCGGTCTTCCCTCCGGATCTTTCATTGATGTAATGAAACCCCTCGGCTTGTTAAGTACAATATACGTCTTGGTTTGCGGAAGATGAATCAGTTTACCGCTGACCTTAATCGCATCCTTGTCAGGATCGGCCTTCGTTCCAAGTTCTGTAACGACACGGCCATTTACGGTAACACTCCCTTCACGAATAAGCTCCTCAGCCTTCCGTCTTGATGCAGCGCCTGACGCTGATATGATCTTCTGTAATCTTTCCTGCAAATTCATTCTCCTGTCACATCTATCCTGCTTTACATGGCCATCCAAAGTTGACGCTCAAAAATGCCCAGGTGCAAGGAAGGGCAACTATTCCCACTCGATTGTGCTGGGGGGCTTAGAACTGATGTCATAGACCACCCTGTTTACTCCCTTTACCTCGTTGATTATCCTGTTAGATATCCTGCCAAGAAGCTCGTATGGCAGTTTGACCCAGTCTGCCGTCATACCGTCCATACTTGTCACTGCCCTGAGAGCAATGACATTTTCATACGTCCTCTCATCACCCATAACTCCTACAGTCTTGACAGGAAGAAGCACTGCAAATGACTGCCATATGTCTTTATACAGCCCTTCTCTTTTAATCTCCTCCAGTACAATTGCGTCTGCCTCACGCAATATACTCAGCCTCTCTTCAGTTATGTCGCCAAGCACCCTGATAGCAAGACCCGGGCCTGGAAAAGGCTGTCTCCAAAGTATCTCATCAGGTATGGCAAGCTCCTTACCCAGTATTCTAACCTCATCCTTGAACAACTCTCTCAGCGGTTCAATCAGATCAAGTTCCATCCTGGCCGGAAGACCACCCACATTGTGATGTGTCTTAATAGTCGCTGATGGCCCCTTGAAAGAAACACTCTCTATGACGTCCGGATAAAGAGTACCCTGCGCAAGAAATTCCGCTTTACCGGTCTTCTTAGCCTCTTTTTCAAATATCCGTATGAACTCTCTACCTATAATCTTTCTCTTTTTCTCAGGATCAGTAACACCTTCAAGTTTTTTCAGAAATGAATCGGCTGCATCCACATACATGAGATTCAGGTGCAGAGTTTCGCTAAACATCTGCTGAACCTTCTCTGCCTCACCCTTGCGAAGCAGACCGTTGTTGACAAAGATGCTGGTGAGCTGTCCCCCTACTGCACGGCTGACAAGTGTAGCAACTACTGTTGAATCAACCCCCCCGCTTAGAGCACATATCACATGTCTGCGGCCTACTTTTCTTTTGATATTCTCTATGGAATAGTCCAAAAACGACTTCATCGTCCATGTAGCTGAACACCCGCATATATTGTAAACAAAATTCTGCAGTATCCTGGTCCCATTCTGAGTATGAACTACCTCCGGATGAAACTGCAGGCCGTAGAACCTCCTCTGGTCATCTCCAATAGCAGCTATGGGAGAATTTGCCGTGTGACCTATAGCGGAAAAACCTTCCGGCAGTGCGTCTATCTTATCTCCATGACTCATCCATACTACCGAACCATTACCAACACCCTCAAGGACATTAGTGTCGTCATCAATGAACAGCTCCGCCTTCCCGTATTCTCTCTTTTGAGCCTTTCCCACTTTACCTTCGAAAAGGTGGGTCATAAGCTGCATTCCGTAGCATATCCCGAGAACCGGCACATTCAGATTAAATATTTTGCTTGTACATATAGGAGCACCCTTCTGATAGACGCTTGATGGACCTCCTGAAAGAATAATCCCTTTCGGATTAAACTTTTTTATTTTAGCAATCGGCACATTATACGGCATTATCTCGGAATAGACCCTGGCCTCTCTGACACGCCTCGCAATAAGCTGTGTATACTGGGAACCGAAGTCAAGTACAAGAATTTTATCTGAATGTATATCTTTCATTTGTAAATTCACACCCTCACGGCGTCGACCTTTCTAAGGAATTATACCTCTCCTTCAAGGTGATAATTCGGCGCCTCCTTTGTAATTATGACGTCATGAACGTGTCCTTCCCTGTAACCGGCAGAAGAGACCCGGACAAACCTTGCCTTCGTCTTTAATTCTTCAATCGACCCGCACCCGCAGTAACCCATTCCTGATCTCAATCCCCCGACAAGCTGGTAAATAACGGCAGCAAGTGTGCCCTTATAAGGAACCCTTCCTTCTATTCCTTCAGGTACAAGCTTCTTTTCACCGGTTTCACCTTCCTGGAAATAACGGTCCCTTCCTCCCCGCTCCATCGCTCCAAGGGAACCCATGCCGCGATAGACCTTGTAGCTCCTCCCCTGCAGTAAGACAACCTCACCAGGACTCTCCTCTGTCCCGGCAAATAGTCCACCGATCATAACTACATCAGCACCTGCTGCAATAGCCTTCACGATATCACCGGAATATTTAATCCCGCCATCGGCAATTACAGGAACACCGTGAGATTTTGCCACCTCAGAGCATCTCGATATGGCTGTAAGTTGCGGCATGCCTGCTCCTGAGACCACCCTGGTGGTACATATGGATCCGGGACCAACGCCTACCTTGACCGCATCAACGCCTGCGCTTATCAGGTCCTTTGCACCCTCTGCTGTAGCGATGTTGCCTGCAATAACACTCATGTCAGGAAATCTCTTCTTTATATACTCAACCATCTCTATCACTCGTATTGAATGACCATGGGCTGTATCCACGACTAATACATCAACTCCCGCAGAAATAAGGACGTCTACTCTCCTCTTTTCATCTTCACCAACCCCCACTGCAGCGCCAACCCTGAGTCTGCCCATCTGGTCTTTACAAGCGTTAGGATGCTGAATCCTCTTCTCAATATCCTTAATTGTAATAAGACCTTTAAGATTGAAGGATTCATCTACAACAGGCAATTTCTCAATCCTGTTCTTTTGCAGGATTTCCTTGGCATCTTCAAGCGTTGTCCCAACTGCCGCTGTAATAAGATTATCCTTTGTCATGACTTCAGCAACGGTAAGTTCAAGCCTCTTTTCAAACCGCAGGTCCCTGTTAGTAAGAATTCCTACAAGTTTTTCGTTCTCAGTTACAGGGATACCAGATATCCTGTACCTCTTCATTATTTCAAGCGCATCATATATCTTCTGATTCGGTGAAATGGTAACGGGCCGCATGATCATCCCGCTCTCAAACTTCTTCACCATCTCCACCTCAATGGCCTGCTTCTCAGGAGTCATAGCCCTGTGCATAATCCCTACGCCACCTGCTCTTGCAACAGCTATGGCAAGCCGTGCCTCGGTCACGGTATCCATGGCAGCACTTACGATCGGTATATTCAACTTGATGTTTTTTGTAAGTCGTGAACCGGTGTCAACATCCTTTGGATGAATGTCCGCCCTTGAGGGTACCAATACTACATCATCAAATGTAACCGCCTCTTCCAAATCATCATTCAGCATAAAAACACCTCCGAAACTCAATGTCCATTCAATAATGCAGGATTGTATCGAACATTCAGCAATTAGCCTTTAAAATACTGTAATTACCATAAAAAGGTTATGTGATGTTAGCAAAATAGGGAGAAGGACGTCAAGTTACTTTATTGGCGTGACAGTTACATTTAGGGATATGAGCTATTTAAAATGATATATTCAGGTATTTTCCGGAGATACTTTTCAGTAATATAATTTATGACAAGATTTAAACAGCCTTTTTTTTAACTGACGATCATAATAAAAACAGCACTGTATAGACTGTAAAAAATAACCTATAACAACTTATTGTATACATGTAATTTATAAATACAAGATAGGAGTCCCAGGACATAATATCCCGGGACTCTCCACCCTTTCCTGAGACATCCTCAGGCCGCCTTGCGATACCCTTCATTCTCCTTAAATATGCGTAAGTCTTTTCTGCTCTTTCCAACCCTTTTATCCTTAGGGAAGGTATGCATGCTAAGAAGAGACAGCAACGTTAAAGTCACGAAGAGGTATCCGACGGTAATATATGCAATTATTAATGGTACATCCATCTGATTCACCCCCTCTTGATTTGAAATGATAATGATACTCATTTCCATTATCATAATAACACCCTCATGTGTCAGAGTCAATCACCTAAATAGGGTATCTTTATGGATTGCCAGAGGCACTGGGTGGATCTGCTATAACTTGCTGAGAGGCAGGGGACTCCTTTATTTCTGACTCATTTAAAGGCGTATCTTCATTATTATCCAGCGTAACGTTAATTGACGGATTCTCACTGATTGATTCCTCCAATCTTATCTCATCATACACAGGTATAACGATTCCCCGCCTGACCATGATGTTATATATTATATTGGAACGATTAATAACATACCTCTGGTCGCCGGCAGGATTGTATCTGATTGGGTTCGGAAGCACCGATACAAGCCTTGCTGCCTCAATTGGGTCAAGGGCCGCGGCGCTTTTACCAAAATAATGCCTTGCGGCCGCCTCGGCGCCAAATATCCCGTCACCCCACTCTACTACATTAAGGTACAGTTCCAGTATCCTTCTCTTTGACATTGCCCTTTCAAGCCGCCATGTTATTATTGCTTCTCTAACCTTTCTAATAATTGACTTTTCAGGTGTAAGATAAAGGTTTTTTGCAAGCTGCTGGCTTATCGTAGAGCCTCCTGCCTTAAACCTCCCTGCCTTTATATTCTTTTCCACTGCCTTTTGTATGGCCTCGTAATCAAAGCCCTCATGGCTCCAGAACTTGTCATCTTCGGCAATCAGCACCGCCTTCAACAGATACGGCGAGATCCTTGAAACAGGAATCCATTCCTGATTGATTCTCGTCTTCTTCCCTGTTTTCTTCCACTGTGCAGCCCTGTACTCCATCATGGAGGTTATTTTAGGATTTGTCTTTTTGTATTCAGAGACATTGGGAATAAAGAAGATATAGGCCAGGGACACACCAATAAAAGATATGATAAAAATGTATAGAATCTTTTTCAAATCAGAACGCCCATCCCCACCCTGTCCCTCCCCTTGCAGGAGAGGTTATTTGTCCTCATTTTGTCATGTTTTTTGTTGATTGACAATTATATTGGGATTGTTTAAAACTTATGTAATAATAACAACAAGGAGAGAACATGGTACCAACTATAGAATGGAAGAATGGCATCGTCAGTATGCTGGACCAAACCAGGCTGCCGATTGAAGTTGTTTACTTCGAATGTAAAACCTATCAGGACGTCGCTAAAGGGATTAAGGAGCTTATAATAAGAGGTGCACCGGCAATAGGAGTTGCTGCTGCAATGGGGATAGCCCTTGGAGCAAGAGAGATAAGGGCTGATGACTTTGCAGGATTTTATAATGAGATGGAAAAGATCTGCAGTCATATAGGTTCAACTAGGCCTACGGCAGTCAATCTCTTCTGGGCCATCGAGCGTATGAAGAAGGCTGCCATAGCAAATAAGGAAAAGCCTGTAAGCGTTATAAAAGATGTCTTATTCGAAGAATCAAACAGGGTCCTGACAGAGGATATCGCTGCAAATATGGCCATGGGCAGGCATGGTTCTCAATTCATCAAGACAGGGGATACTATCCTGACCCACTGCAATGCCGGTGCACTTGCAACCGCAGGATACGGGACAGCGCTTGGAGTGATACGGGCAGCTAAGGAAGAAGGCAAGGAGATAAAAGTCTTTGCAGATGAGACAAGACCTGTTCTTCAGGGGGCGCGGCTGACCGCATGGGAACTGATGGAAGACGGGATTCAAGTGACGCTGATTACCGATAATATGGCCGGCTATTTCATGAAAAAGGGGATGATAAACCTCTGTGTCGTCGGCGCTGACCGGATAGCGCGAAACGGGGATGCGGCAAACAAGATCGGGACTTACAGTGTGGCCGTGCTGGCACGTGAACATGGAATACCATTTTACGTAGCGGCCCCTGTGTCTACCATAGACTTTAGTATACCCTCAGGTGATCACATACCTATTGAGGAGAGAAATCCTTCAGAGGTCAGCCATGTATTTGGAAAGGTTCAGATAGCGCCTGCAAAGGTTGACATTGCCAACCCGGCGTTTGATGTAACCCCTGCAGAATATATAGCTGCTATTATCACAGAGAAAGGGGCATATAAACCACAGGATATCCATACGCTGGCACCCGAATAAAGCAGGGTTAGTCCTTTACTTCCATCCAGCTTTGCCTTATCATCCTTTCTTGCTAACCTTGACTATAAGACACTCAAGTCTTATTATATAACTATTACTATATTTCTTTATGAGGATTATATAAATGGCCAAGAGAGATTATTATGAAATACTCGGCGTTGGCAGGAATGCGGATGACAAGCAGTTAAAAAAGGCCTTCAGAAAGTTTGCGCGGAAATACCACCCTGACCTCAATCCTAACGACAAAGCGGCAGAACAGCGCTTCAAAGAGGTAAATGAAGCGTATGAGGTCCTGAGTGACCCGGCGAAGCGTAAACAGTATGACTCCTTTGGCCATGCTGCCTTTGATGCCGGATTTCAGGGGAGTGAAGGATTCCGGACGCAAACAGGCGGGTTCGATCCTCGGGCGGCACAGGACAGGGGTTTCGGCTCTATCTTCGAAGACATTTTCGGAGACGTGTTCAGCGGGCGCAGGGAATCCCAGCCAATGCCTGAAGCAGGCAGGGATTTACAATATAATTTAGAGATCGACCTTAAAGATGCATATCACGGCACATCAACATATATAAATATTCAGAAGGAAAGCCCGTGTGAACGATGCGCAGGCAGCGGCGATGAGCCGGGGTCAGCACAGGCCACCTGCAAGAATTGCAAGGGAAAAGGCACTATAGACAGAGGCTCGGGATTTATGCGCTACCCCGCCACATGTCCTCAATGCAACGGCCGTGGACGGCTTTCCTCCCCCTGTTCAATGTGCGGTGGAAGGGGGACCAGGCTCAAATCAGAGCAAATAATGGTTAAGATACCTCCGGGCGTAGATAATGGAACAAAGGTGCGTGTCGCAGGCAAAGG
The DNA here is from genome assembly GCA_964611625.1 of uncultured Nitrospiraceae bacterium. GTDB lineage: Bacteria > Nitrospirota > 9FT-COMBO-42-15 > HDB-SIOI813 > HDB-SIOI813 > RBG-16-43-11. Next base: position 404,079 of record CAZTAM010000002.1, read on the forward strand.
CGGCGCCGGGTTAAGAGGAGGAAGGAGCGGAGACCTTTTCATAATAACGTCAATCCGTGCTGACAGGTTCTATGAACGGAAGGGAAACGATCTTTACTGCGATGTACCGCTAACCGTCAGCGAAGCAGCGCTTGGCGCAAAGATAGAAGTCCCGACAATGGATGGCACTGCATCAATGACCATACCCTCCGGAACACAGGGAGGCCAGTTGTTCAGGCTTAAAGGAAAGGGGATGCCTCACCTTAAAGGAGGAGGCAGCGGAGATCAGTATGTAAAGGTCATCATAACAATCCCTAAAGATTTAACGGATGATGACAAGGGCCTTTTCAGGAAGATATCTGATCTTTATACGGAGAATCCGAGAGAAAAGATACTGAGGAGGAGATAAAGTGCTCAGGGATGACATAGATACACCACTTTATATGATAGGCATCGTTGCCCAGATGTTATCCATTCACCCGCAGACCCTGAGACTCTATGAAAAGGAAGGACTTGTAGTGCCAAAAAGGTCACAGGGAAATACAAGACTCTATTCGGGCAGGGATGTTGATCGTCTCAAATTCATTCTTCACTTGACACGGGATATGGGGGTTAATCTGGCAGGGATAGAGATTATACTAAGGATGAGAGATCAGATGGATAAAATGCAGAGGGAGATGGGCGACTTGATGGCATATATAAAACAGGAACTCAGGAAGGAACTTATGAAGTTCGGGAGTAAACCAGACATTTCTCAGAACGCATATCCTGGTAAGCGGTCCAAAAAGGTTATACGAGTGAAGGTGGAGAAAGGCAGGTGAAAACCAGATGCAGATGAACAAATTGACATATAAGGCGCAGGAGGCTGTTGCTGAGGCGCAGAAGACAGCTGAAGTACATAATCATCAGCAGGTTGACACAGTACACCTCCTCCTTTCCCTCATTAAGCAGAAGGACGGGATCGTCCATCAAATCCTGAGGAAAATGGGTGCTGACGCCGCAAACATTGAAAAGGAATTACAGAGGGAACTTGAGAGGATACCCAGGATTTCCGGTCCGGGTCAAATAGGGCAGATTTATATTACACAAAAACTCAACGACGTATTCAATACTGCAGAAAAAGAGGCTGAACTGCTTCGTGACGAGTACGTAAGCACTGAGCATATACTGATAGCCGTGACTGAGGTCGATAGTTCCATATCCAGGATAATAAAGTATGCCGGCATATCAAAGGATAAGATATTAAAAGTACTGGTTGAGATTCGAGGGTCGCAAACTGTTACAGACCAGAACCCTGAAGATAAATATCAGGCGCTCACAAGATACAGCAGGGACCTTACAGAACTTGCAAGAAAAGGGAGGCTTGATCCTGTCATAGGAAGGGATGATGAGATCAGGCGGGTGATTCAGGTGTTGTCAAGGAGGACCAAGAACAATCCCGTCTTAATAGGGGAGCCAGGCGTTGGGAAGACCGCTATTGCAGAAGGTCTGGCGCAGCGTGTAGTTGCCGGTGATGTGCCTGAAGGCTTAAAGAAGAAGCGTGTGGTGTCGCTTGATATGGGGGCGCTTATCGCGGGATCAAAATACCGCGGCGAGTTTGAAGACAGGCTTAAGGCAGTTATAAAAGAGATAGAAAAGTCAGAGGGACAGATAATACTTTTTATAGATGAGCTTCATACACTTGTCGGAGCCGGAGCAGCAGAGGGGGCAATTGACGCATCTAATATGCTGAAGCCTGCACTTGCAAGGGGTGAACTCAGATGTGTCGGGGCTACCACTATTGATGAATACAGAAAGCATATAGAAAAGGATGCGGCCCTGGAGAGGCGTTTTCAGCCCATCATAGTAACAGAGCCTTCAGTGGAAGATACTATCTCCATACTCAGAGGACTTAAAGAACGCTACGAGGTGCATCATGGAGTCAGGATAAAGGACTCTGCCATTGTGGCCGCTGCAGTGCTTTCAAACAGATATATTACCGACAGATTCCTTCCGGATAAGGCAATTGACCTGATTGATGAGTCAGCCTCACGTCTTCGGATAGAGATAGACAGCATGCCTTCAGAGCTCGATGAGATCGAGCGAAGGATAAGACAGCTTGAGATTGAGCGGCAGGCTGTTAAGAAGGAGATGGATGCTGTATCTCTTGAGCGTCTTGATAAGATTGAAAAAGAACTGGCTGACCTGAAGGAGAGCGGCTCAATACTGAGGGCGCAGTGGCAGGAGGAGAAGGGGGTTATAGGCAGGATACGAAGCCTGAAGGAGCAGATTGAGGCTACACGCATTCAGTCAGAACAGGCCGAGAGGAGCGGAGACCTTGAAAAGGCAGCTGAATTGAGATACGGCAGGCTGCCGGGATTACAAAAACAGCTCGAGGATGAGAACATACATCTGTCAGAATCTCAGGATGCTGTACAACTACTGAAAGAAGAAGTGGACGAAGAGGATATTGCCGAAATTGTATCGAAGTGGACAGGCATACCTGTGGCCAAAATGCTTGAAGGAGAGGTGCAGAAACTCCTGCACATAGAAGATAACCTCAGACGCCGTGTCGTCGGACAGGATGAGGCGATATCTGCTGTAGCAAATGCAGTTCGGAGGGCACGGGCCGGCATCCAGGATCCAAACAGGCCTCTCGGATCCTTCATATTCATGGGACCAACCGGTGTTGGAAAGACTGAACTCGCCAAGGCGCTTGCAGAGTTCCTGTTTGACGACGAGCAGGCAATGATCCGCATAGATATGTCTGAATTCATGGAAAAACATTCTGTGGCCAAACTGATAGGCGCACCTCCTGGTTATATCGGCTACGAAGAGGGCGGACATCTTACAGAGGCCGTCAGGAGGAAGCCTTATTCTGTATTACTGCTTGACGAGATTGAAAAGGCTCATCCTGATGTATTTAACATACTGCTTCAATTATTAGATGACGGAAGGCTGACCGACAGCCATGGCCGGACAGTTGATTTCAAGAATACCGTCGTTATTATGACCTCCAACATAGGGAGTCAATATATCCAGGAGTTGGGCGGCCGGGATGAAGTGGAGATGAGAAAGAGGGTTACAGAGGCAATGCGGGCCCATTTCAGGCCTGAGTTCTTAAACAGGGTTGACGATGTTATAATATTCCACTCTCTGGATATGGAACACCTGAAGAAAATAGTTGATATTCAATTAACCAGGCTGTTTAAGCTTCTCGAAGAAAAGAAGATTCAGCTTACCCTGACAGATGCTGCAAAGTCATCGCTTGCCGTAGAGGGATATGACCCGGTCTTCGGCGCAAGACCTCTAAAACGAGTGATACAGAGAACCTTGCAGAACCCGCTCGCCATGAAGATACTCGACGGATCTATAAGAGACGGGCAGTCTGTTACAGTCGATGTCAAGGACGGAGAGATTATTTTCAGATGACTCCAATAATAGCTGTAACAGCCAAGACAGAGGAACTCAGAAACAGGCCGCAGACAACTATACCGACTGCATATGCAAAGGTTATAGAGGAAGCAGGCGGCATATCTGTTATCATTCCCATTACTGACAGAAAAGAATATATATCTCAGATAGCCCGGCTGGCGGACGGCTTCCTGTTTAGCGGAGGAGATGACTTACATCCCAAGTATTACGGAGAGGAGCCACTGGCAGATATAGTCATATCACCTGATGAACGGACAGAGTTTGAGATAGAGTTACTAAGAGAAGTAATGCAGCTTCGCAAACCCGTGCTTGGTATATGTCTGGGCGCACAGCTTATTAACGTCGCCATGGGAGGAACATTGTATCAGGATATACCTTCACAGATAGAGAACCCATTAAACCACAGGGATCAGCATTACATCAGAATTGTTGAAGGAACTACGCTATACAGGATTATTGGGGAGATCCAGAAACAAGTTCGGGATGACATGGAAGCTTCATGTTTGGATGAAATCTCCATCTTCAGTACACACCACCAGTCGGTCAGGACTCTGGGCAAGCGTCTTATTGCAAGTGCTATGTCATCTGACTGTGTAATTGAAGCAATAGAACAGCCGGACCATCCATTTCTTATTGGTGTCCAATGGCATCCGGAGAGGGAACCAGAGAGTATATATACAAAATCTCTTTTTCATGCCTTAATAAAAGCTGCAATGTAATATTACAAAACATCTTTCTTTAGTATTTCACCCTCACTGCTGCTCCACCTCAAACCTCACCACCCCGATCCCCGCTATCTCTGCAGTAAGGACATCTCCCTTGCTGACAGGGCCTACACCATCAGGGGTGCCTGTAGCAATGATATCGCCGTGTTCAAGGGTCATGAAAGCCGAGACATACTCAATGATCTCGCCAATTCCAAAGATCATGTAACGGGTGCTGGAGTTTTGCCTTATCTCACCATTAACCCGCAGTCTTATGTCAAGATTTTCCGGATGGGACACATCCTCTCTTCTGACAACCTGCGACACGGGGGCAAATGTGTCAAAGCCTTTCGCAATTGTCCATGGAGCGCCCCGCTTCATTTCCTCCTTTTGTATATCGCGTGCCGTCATGTCGAGAAAGATGCAGTATCCCAGGATATAGTCCTCTGCCTCAGTTTGCTGGATATTCCTGCCTGCCTTGCCGATCACTACCCCAAGCTCAACTTCGTGATGGACATCCTGAGATTGAGACGGCAGGACGATCCTTTCCCCTTCAACAATCAAAGAGGATGGAGGCTTCAGAAAGATGATCGGCTTCTCAGGAACAGCATTCCCGAGTTCCTCTGCATGCTTCCTGTAGTTTCGCCCAAGGCAGATGATCTTTGAGGGAGAGACTGTATCCTCACTATTCTTTATGTTTATTATTCTTCTGCCCTGACACATTTGAGATCCCTTTGTTAAAGCCACTTCTTCTTCTTGAAATAGAACAGCATTAAAACTCCAATGGCGAACATGAAGCTCATGACTGCAAAGTACCCATACCGCCATTTAATCTCAGGCATGAACTCGAAATTCATCCCATATATACCTACAACAAACGTCAGTGGAATAAATATGGTGCCTATAATGGTAAGGAACTTTATTATCTCATTCATGCGATTGCTTATACTCGAGAGATAAATATCCAGCATACCGGAGAGCATCTCACGGGATGTTTCAATGGTATCAATTACCTGAATGGTATGGTCGTAGACATCCCTTAAATAGACAGCAGTTGTGTTTTTTATAAGCGGCGAATCCCCCCGCTGAAGTGTGCTTATCACTTCTCTCAGGGGCCAGACGGCCTTTCTCATAAATATCATTTCCCGCTTAAGCCTGTGTATCTTGTGCAGTGTATCTTTACTGGGATTAGTAACGAGTTCTTCCTCAAGATCTTCTATCCTCTCTCCAATCACCTCGAGGATGACAAAATAATTATCTACTATCGCATCTATCAGCGAGTAGGCAAGATAGTCAGCCCCCATGCCCCTTATTCGCCCCTTACCACTCCTGATCCTTTCCCTGACAGGACTGAAGACGTCCTCCTCAATCCCCTCCTGAAAAGAAATAACAAAGTTCGGATGGAGTATAAGACTTATCTGCTCTGTAACAACCTCTGCGCCCCTGACATTATGGAGCATCTTAAGGACTATATATAAATAGTCATTATAATCCTCCACCTTCGGGCGCTGATCAGTGTTAAGTATGTCCTCCATTACAAGGGGATGCAGGCCGAAACAGTCACCGAGGCTCTGTATTATCTCTGACTCATGGAGTCCCTCTATATTGATCCAGGTTACGGTGGATTTATCTTTGAATGGAAAGCACTGCTCTATAGCTTTGATCTCTGTTTCCTGAAGTTGTGTCGCATCATAATCAATAACTGTGATTTTAACTTCTTTACTGATCCTTTTTCCAATATGGACAAGTGTACCTGGTGAAAGTCCAATCTTCCTTGTCCTCTCTTTTATCAAACGAGCCATGGGTATAATATATCATGATTAATTATTCTTTTGTCTAAGATAAATATCTGTTTCCCGGATAACCTGAAGAGCATAACGCACTGCCATATTCAGACAGCAGATGCCAGGAATGCAGTAAATGCATAATATATATTGCACTGCCGGAGAGCCCCACCCCCCTCATATGAAGGGGATGGGGGGAGGAATGCCGAGGGTATTCACCATTTAAGTGCAAGAAATGTCGCAAAAAAAATGAATATGTCACTTGCTCCCATATACAGCTCTTTTAACTCTATGGATGACCTTTGGCAAAAGATCCCCGTTTCGCAAATATGACTGAGACAGACAGAAGCGCTCTATTAAACAAAATGTGGATATTTACACACGGTTTAGAATCTCTGTCATTTTCAAAACTCATTGAAAAGACCAGTCAGGAAGATATCGTTGCTACGCTTCCTGATATGGTGGGGATTGTGATAACACTGACTTTATGTCAAATCCTTTTTACATGTAGCGCAAGTCTTGCTCACCACACCGGGGGTCACTCTGTGACTCTACACACCAACAATAAATGGGAGGATTGTGCCATTGTCCTGGATCCGTCCTTAACTCAGAGTGATTTTAAAGCCTTTGCAGGAGAAATTTCTGAGCTGATATATTTTCGTCCATTAGCTGGTGCGAGGCCTCTCAGCAACTTCAACTTTGAGATAGCTATAGAAAGCCGGGCCGCAGAAATAGAGGACTGGAAACCCAAATGGAATAACACGTTCAGCCATCCTGACTCTATGCATACGCTGGTAGGGGATAATCATATACTTACTGTGCCGGGACTGCGTGGAAGCAGGTGTAAAATAACATACTGAAACGCCGGTAAGTCGTGTTATTCCAACAGGTGATTAGAAAATAGTTTAAGGCAGTTTCGAGGATTTTCAGAGGAGTTATCCTGACCAGTTTGAGGAGAAAAACGGCTACTTGAGGATAGAAGTGTGGTAAAAGGAGGTGACCATCAGACCTCCTTCTGTAAGAGTGAAAACCCCAGCAGCCAATATCCCGGATACCGCCTTTCGGGATTTTATACCGCTGATGCCCTGTAATCCCCCCTAAAAGCCCCAAAAATATCCTTGACACCTCAGATTTCGGAGAGTAGGATGAGGCTCAGTTTTTCGATTTACCTATTGGAGATCGTATAACGTCCTGAGCTATTCATAGTACCCGTTAAAATAATATAAAGGAGCCCATGATGACCAGTATACATCAGAGTGTAAATCGTCTCAGTATTTTACTGCTGCTTATCTTCACCACTTTTATCTTTGGATGCGGAAGTTTTAATTTAAGCGAATCTTCAAACGACGGTGGTAATTTGAAGATTAAGATTGAGGGCACCCCTTCGGTAATATACAATGAGGTAACAGGAAAAACAACTGTCGTAGTTCAGTTTATTACCCGTGACGAAAATGACCTGCCATTGGAGAGTTCAAGGATAAATGTTGGCATGGAGGTGGATAACAAAGCGCTTGACAACGAGTCTTTACTGGAAGAGTCTGCGAAGGAGTTAGAAGTCAATCTGCTATACAGCATGGTACTTGACGCAAGTTATTCTATGACGCAGCATAACCCTCCTGCATTTGAGCCGATGAAGCAGGCAGCAAAAAACAGTCTGGATGAAGTAAACACTATCTGGTCAAGTCGTCTGGGAAAGGCTGATTTTTTTATTCTATGGTTTAATGAATACCTGTATCGAAACATCGGACCATGGTCATCCAATAATATTATATTAATTCCTACTCCAGAGAAAGCAACAGCCACAAAACTTTTTGCCGCAGTAGATTACATGGCATCGGACATGGCGCAGGCTTTTCAGAACGGCATTGCAGCAGGTTCACGGGACCGGCATATCATGATAGTTTTATCCGACGGAGCTGACAATTTTAGTTTCTTTACTCATGTACCTGAAGTAAACGAAACACTATCCTTACAGGGTGGTGCCCAATACAGGAAATTAAGTTGGCCAGGGACAGCCAGGAAAAATGCTCTGGACAGGATTAAAGCACATCCAAATTTGACAGTTCACGTCATTGGCCTGGGCTCTGATGTCAACGACACAGAGTTGACTGATATAGCCAGGGCAGGCAACGGGGTATATTTAAAGAATCCATCCGCCACAGAATTAAACTCCTTATTCAGCCGCGTGACCAGGGAGTTTACAACTATACAAACCCGTGGAGCGGCTATCCCTTTACCTCCTGGTGACTATACGTTTAAACTCGTTGTAAAGAACCTGCAGAACAATAAATCCGACAACTACAGTTTTCGCTTTCATACCGGGGATGCCAATGCTGGAGTGATTCCATAATAAGGTGCGGGCATGAAATTACCTGACCACAAGACCAAGATAGTATGCACAATCGGGCCGGTCTCCCGTTCAGAAACCGTCCTTGAGGAATTGATGATGCGGGGCATGAATGTCGCCAGGCTCAATTTTTCTCATGGCACTGTTGAGGGACACAGGGAAGACATACGGCGTATACGTTTGACCGCATCAAAATCAGGCCGATCATGCATGATCCTCGCCGATCTCCCCGGCCCTAAAATCCGTATTGGCAAACTGGCAGGCGATTCGCTTTTGCTTAAAAAAGGCGACCGGACGACTCTGACCACAAAGGATGTTTCTGGTACTGCTGAACACATCCCTGTTAATTATAAGAGATTGCCGGATAGTGTTTCTCAGGGCAGCGTTATCTACCTGAATGACGGGTTTATTCAGTTAAAGGTTGAGGAAATAACCACAGATGAGGTAGTCTGCAAGGTTATTATAGGCGGACCATTACTCTCCCATAAAGGATTAAACCTTCCAGGTGCAAAAATATTCATAGAAACAGTAACAGACAGAGATCTCCAGTTTGTTGATTTTGCCTTGAAAGAGGGGGTTGATGCATTCGGCGTATCATTTGTAGAAAAGGCAGATGATATCCATAAAGTCAGGGACTTTGCGAGGGAAAGAGGCAAGTCGGTCCACGTGGTCGCAAAAATCGAGAGGCTGGAGGCAATCGGGAATATTGATGAAATTCTGGATGCAGCAGACGCAATTATGATAGCCCGTGGAGATCTGGGTGTCCAGATTCCGGTACAGGATGTCCCTGCTGTCCAGAAAAAACTTATTCGTAAAGCCAATCTGATGGGACGTCCGGTGATCACTGCGACGCAGATGCTGTTATCCATGACAGAGAACATCCGCCCGACCCGGGCAGAGACATCGGATGTGGCAAACGCAATCCTTGACGGCACTGACGCAGTAATGCTGTCTGAAGAAACGAGCATAGGGAAATACCCTGTTGAGGCAGTAGACATGATGGTCAGAATAGCATTATCCATTGAACGGGAGGCACGGGGCTCCGACCTGCGTGAATACTACAGGGGCCGGCTTGGAAATCGACAGTCACACATAGCGGATGTCATTTCGTTTAGTGTGGTTGAAGCAGTTCAGGCCCTCGACGTTCGCTGCATCGTTACGCCCACTCAAAATGGAAACACTCCCCGAAGTATCTCCAGATTCAAACCCGACTGCTGGACACTTGCCTTCAGCAGAAGCGACGAGACTCAGAGATTTCTCAATCTTTCTTTTGGGGTTTTTCCCGTCTTGATGGGTAATGACAATGATCTTTCCCCGATTTAACGGACACTGAGATAGGTTAGGCTGCCATAGCCTC
>CAZTAM010000003.1:0-404363 GCA_964611625.1 uncultured Nitrospiraceae bacterium
TCGGGGCTCAGGGCAAACCTGTAGATACAGGCGGATATTATCATCCGGACCCTGAGAAGGTGTCGAAAGCGATGCGCCCAAGCCCGACCTTCAACGCTGCGCTGGCGTCTATGGGCTGATAAGTCTTATTCGCAGGGTAACAAAATGGGTTAGATTTAGTCAGAGAAAATTGGCAGACCTTACAGGGGGTGGTCGAATAGACCTCCTGCTGAAATTTAGGCCAACATCAAACCTCTAATGAGAGGCAGATGTTGGCCTATTTTTTTGAATCGTGGAGAAATTCGGATGAAAAAGAGTGACTCGATTAAGATGATTGGTGTTAAGGATGAATTGGATATTCCTGAGATATATCGTAATACCCCAATCTCAAGAATGATATTATGTCATAACCTTAAGCTCCATCCTGAAACATATGACAAGGCTGATGCGCTTGTCCTTATGTGTATGGATAACCGTCAGTCGTTGAACCTGCCAAAAAAATGCGCCTTTTTTGTACGAAACAGCGGCGGGACCCAAAACGGAGTCTCCTTCTCGATCTCTTTTGCAATTGCTGTAGCTGGAATACGGCATATCGTCGTGATAGGTCATAGCGACTGCATGATGGTAGACCTGGAGTCAAAGAAGGCGGAATTTGTAAAAGGATTGTCAGAAAATGCCGGATGGGACAGGGCTATTGCGGAAAGTTATTTTCTGGATTCCTGCGCGCTATTTAAAAAGAAGGATAAAGTGGGCTCCGTGGTATCAGAGGCAGAACTCATACGTTCCCAATACCCTGATACTGTAGTTGCACCGCTATTTTACTCATTAGATGACGACCTCCTGTATCTGATTGAAGAGGAACCAGAACAGGTTCTGGCATTAAAATGAATGTATGCCGGCGTTGATTCTGATTCTGGCTATCTGATGCCAGATATAGATCAATGCTCATAATGGAACTTTTGACATTGTAACCCGGGGAGGAAATATGACAGTAGCTGATATGAGGGTATTCAGGATTGAAATAGATGAAAGATTATGCAAGGGATGCAGTATCTGCGTAGAGTTTTGTCCCACAGATGTGCTGAACATGAACGGGAACATAGTGGCAGTCAAGGACTTGGAGGCCTGTAATGGCTGCCAGCTTTGTGACAACAGATGCCCTGATTTTGCGATTCAGGTTTTTGAAGACAGTGTATGTTGAGCTAAGCAAAGAACAGAGGAGAGACTATGGAAAATCAGAAGATGAAATTCATGCAGGGAAATGAGGCCTGCACAGAAGGGGCGTTGTATGCCGGCTGCAGATTCTTTGCAGGCTATCCAATTACTCCATCTACAGAGGTAATGGAACATGCTGGAATGAGACTCCCTAAATTGGGTGGTACTTTCATACAGATGGAGGATGAGATTGCAAGTATTTGCGCTATTGTGGGTGGTGCCCTGGGCGGACAGAAGGCTATGACCGCAACCAGCGGTCCGGGGTTTTCTCTTATGCAGGAGGGTATAGGTTTTGCTTGTATGGCGGAGGTACCATGCGTCGTGGTAAATGTTATGAGGAGCGGTCCGTCGACAGGTTCCCCTACAGGGCCCAGTCAGGGGGATGTTATGCAGGCCAAATGGGGCACCCATGGAGATCATCCAGTGATCGCCCTGACACCAGCTTCTGTGGAGGAGATATTTTATGAAACTGTAAGGGCATTTAATCTTTCAGAGCTTTTCAGGACGCCAGTAATCATTCTCTATGATGAGATAATAGGCCATATGCGGGAAGCATTCACAATACCGGAACAAGGCGAGATAACGGTAGTTGAAAGGATAAAGCCGACCTGTTCTCCTGAAGAATACAAGCCTTACGACATTCATGGAGGTGACATTGCCCCGCTGGCTGCTTATGGAGAGGGGTACCGGTTCCATGTAACCGGACTTTACCACGGAGCCGACGGTTTTCCCACTAATAATACAAAGATGATAGAGGAGGCCGGCAAAAGGCTTCTCAGAAAGATTGACGACAATAAAGAGATGATCTGGAAAAATGAAGAGTATTATCTGGATGATGCTGAGATTGGGATTTTTGCATATGGGGTTTCTTCCAGATCTGCCAAGTTTGCGGTCAGGGAACTCAGGAAATTGGGGGTCAAGGCAGGACTGCTGAGACCTCTTACTATATGGCCATTTCCTGACAAGGCCGTAGATGATATGGCCGCGCGCATGAAGGTCATTATAGTACCTGAGATGAACCTGGGTCAGATTGTCTATGAGGTTGAACGGGTTGCACGGGGGAGATGTGAGGTAAAGGGGATCTTCCGCATTGATACCGAACCTATACGTCCTATCCAGATCATTGAGTGCGTTATGGGGAATGGATATAAATCTTCCACTGGAGACTCTGATATGGCAGAGTTGATGTTAGAGAGAGATATGATAGATGGTTAACAGGAGGACAATATGAGCATACCGGCAAAAGAAGCAAGGCCCTTGGCGAAAAAAAAGAAAAAGGTTCCTTTTAATTATGATCCGTATATAAGAGGTGGTAAACTGCCTCACATATGGTGTCCCGGATGTGGTCATGGGATAGTCTTAAAGAGCCTGCTCAGGGCAATACAAACTACGGGGATGTCACAGAATGATATTGCTATGGTCTCAGGTATCGGCTGTTCCAGCAGGACTCCGGGGTATGTTGATTTCAACACGCTGCATACCCTGCATGGCAGGGCTATTGCTTATGCAACAGGAGTGAAGCTGGCAAAACCTAAGCTAAAGGTTATTGTCACTACCGGAGATGGGGATGCCCTTGCCATTGGGGGGAATCACTTCATCCATGCGTGCAGGCGAAATATGGACATGACCATACTTGTATATAATAATTATGTTTACGGCATGACGAGTGGACAGTCATCGCCTACAACTCAGCAGGGAATGATTTCAACAACCAGCCGTTATGGTAGTATAGAACCGACATTTGACACATGTGATCTTGCAATAGCCGCTGGGGCGACATTTGTTGCGAGAGGGACGGCATACCATTTTCAGGAGTTGGAAAAGATCATCTATGACGCAATCATGCATAACGGGACATCAGTGGTAGACATCATAGATGCTTGCCCGACCTACTATGGGAGGTTTAACAAGTATAATACACCTGCTGAGATGATGGAGAAGATCGAGAAGGATGGGACGATCTCTGTGAAGCAGGCGGAGAAACTTTCTCCTGCTGAACTTGAGGGAAAGCTGCTTCGTGGTGTTATCCATAAGACAGACAGACCGGAGTATATTGATGAGTATGACAAGCTGCTTGAAAGGGTCAGATCCAGGAAATAATCAGCAAAATATTTCCCTGCAGAGGGCTTCAGGGTTCTTCATTGTATTTAAAATTTGCTATAATCAGGACAACACAGGAGATGAAATGGGATATAGATATGAATTAAGATTTAGTGGTTCTGGAGGTCAGGGGATGATCACTGCAGGCATCATAATGGCTGAAGCTGCTGCTATATACGATGGTATGAAGGCAGTGCAGAGTCAGTCTTATGGACCTGAGTCCAGGGGCGGCGCTTCGCGGGCCGAAGTAATCATAAGCAATGAGGACATAGATTATCCTAAGGCTACATCAATTGATACAATGCTGGCCATGACACAGGAGGCATGCACGAAATATAACAGAGACATAAAAAAGAAGGGGATACTCCTGGTCGATTCAGATGAGGTGAAAGACATACCTGATGGAGAATTCATTGTTTACTCATTTCCAATCATGTCAACAGCCAGTAATCTCCTTGGAAAGGCAATAGTGGCTAATATAATTGCCCTTGGCCTGATTACAGAGATTACAAAGATCGTTTCCCATGACGCGATAGAGAAGGCGGTATTATCAAGGGTTCCGGCAGCATTCAGGGATTTGAATAAAAAAGCGCTGCATACTGGGTTTGAAAAGGGGCAGGGTATCAGTATGCATGGATAGGAGTTGAAGTTGTGAAATACGTGACATTTCAGTGGCCACCTTATCTTGAATGAAAGGAGAATCATGGCAAGTAAATCATTGGTAGGGATCCTTATGGGGAGTGAAAGTGATCTCCCGGTCATGGAGAAGGCCGGAGAGGTCCTGGAGAGTATGGGTGTTCCCTTTGACATGGATATTACCTCGGCGCACCGCCTTCCGGATAAGACGGCCGATTATGCAAAGTCAGCGAGAGAACGAGGCATTGAAGTCATTATTGCCGGAGCAGGTATGGCCGCGCATCTGGCTGGTGTCATTGCGGCAAATACAACATTACCAGTCATTGGAGTGCCAATCAAGTCAGGGGCACTGAATGGAGTGGATGCCCTTTATTCAACTGTACAGATGCCCCCTGGTATTCCTGTGGCTACAGTTGCAATAGATGGTGCAAAGAACGCCGCATATCTTGCATGTTCTATTTTGTCTATTAAATATCCGGATATTGCAGACAAATTGGAGGAATTCAGGAAAAGGACAAGGCAAGCCCTTCTGGAAGCTTCGGAAAAAATGAAGTAAAATTTCTGTTGGCTTTTTAATCTATTTAGATTATAAATGAGGTGATGGCATTAAAACAAGGGAGAAAAAATTGAAGACCAAAGGGCAGATAGAGGCTGAGGTCAGTAATGCCATGACGAAGTTCGAAATCGAATACATGGGGCGCGGACCTAAAGAGACGAAGACCTACATTATTGATGATATGGTTATTGTCAGGCTGAAAGGGGTATTGACTGACGCGGAAAGGCATCTCACAAAGACTCAGGAAGGGCGAGACCTGATAAAGAAGGTCAGAGCGACTATGCTGGAGAGCGCCAGAGATCTTCTCTCAAGGGTGATTCGGGATATCGTCGGAGTAGATGTGACCAGCCTTCATACTGATATTAGTACTAATACAGGCGAGAGGATGATCATATTTACATTGGCTGAAAGTCTGGATAAAGATTTCCCAAAAAAAGATAAACGCTCCGGCATAAGACACGCCTGACATAGAAAAACGCTCTTAAAACCCTGACTGCTATCATTTAACTCAACCCGATTCCTGGTGTTGGGATAATTCTGAACGAACATCTAATCATAACCGGTATAGGATCGCATAAATTGACAATATATTCTTAACGATGATAATATACAGCAGTCATCAGGAGGTAGAATAATGCCGCTGTATGAGTATAAGTGTGAAGAGTGCGGGACACTATTTGAAAGGCTGGTTTCGCATGCTGATAATCAGGTTGACTGTGTCCAGTGCCAGAGTAAACGTATAAAGAAACAGTTTTCTGTGTTTGCTGCATCTGTTTCACCTGGCAGATCCGGGGATATGCCTCCAACTCCGTGCGGCACTTGTGAATCGCCGGGTCGCGGACAGTGTGGAATTAATTAATGGAGCCTGAATTTCATGGACAAAAAACACCCTTGTCCCAGGGTAAAAAGGATAAGGGTGTTTGGGATGGTTTCCTTAGAAATCACTAATAATTAATGAAATGACTTGATCTGCTCCGGGGTAAATTTACCTACTTTGACAACACGTGCTTTGTCGCGAATGAATCGAGGCACCAGCTTGATAGCATCATTTTCGCTGTTTGCATCAATTATCGCATAACCTGTATGATCGCCTGCACTGCAACCCCAGTCGAACTTGCTAAGAACGGATGGTCCTTCAGACAACATCTCGTCCAGAGCCTTTAAACACTCCTCTTTTGAGTGCGGAGACTCAATTACATATCTTTCCATCGCCCTCACCTCCTCTTCTGATCCTTTAGATCAATTATTGTTCCTCACTGCCATTAAATAATAATGGGAATCAATCTCAAATATAGTTTAACACAGTAAATTAGTAGTGTAAATCACCTGAATGGTGTATTTTATATGTAAACAAAACTCTAAAGGAGGCCCTGTGGAGACTATTAATGCTGACCTCATTATATTTGATCTTGATGGTACACTGATTGATTCGAGTGAGGATATAGCCTGGGCAGCAAACATGGCATTGGCAGATTTAGGACATGAGAAAATTGACCCGGAGAGGGTAAAAGAGGGGATTGGGTGGGGAGTGAAATCACTTCTTCAGAAAATGATGCCTGGAGAAGATGCAGATCGAATTGACTATGCAAGAGTAAAATTCTTAGAATATTACTGGGATCACAGCGTCGTGAATACGTATTTGTATCCCGGCGTGCAGGAAACCATTGATTATTTTAATCAGAAAAACAAAAAATTGGCAGTTGTAACTAACAAACCTGTCAAGTATTCAGAGAAGATACTCTCAGTTTTTGATCTCACAAGATATTTCAATATCATCCTTGGTGGTGATTCTGTAGCAAACAGGAAACCTCATCCAGAACCGGTCGAGAAAGCTATTGCATCCACAGGTGCTGCTAAAGAAAGGAGTGTAATAGTGGGAGACAGTCCTGTTGATTGTGAGGCAGGCAAGAGGGCTGGAATTGCAACAATTGGTGTTGAATACGGTTTTCGCAGCAGAAAAGAGCTTGAAGATGCCGGTTGTGATGTAATTATCAAAAAAGCAACAGACTTGAAAGAAGTTATCGGGTAGTTGATTAAACGTCATTATGATATTAAAATCACTAAGATGATCAGACGAACATTCAGCATTCTGCCGGGCATAGGGGCAAGGTTTGAACGTCATATATGGAAGGAGGGGGCTCTTACCTGGGATGACTTTCTTAAAATAAAACATATCCGGGGTATATCACAAGACAGGAAGTCTATGTTTGATAATTATGTGTTGGGCGCGATAACTGCACTAAACAATTCAGACAGCAGTTATTTTGAATCCAGACTTAATCAGACAGAACACTGGAGGCTATTCAATGAATTCCGCAATGATTCGGTCTGTCTGGATATTGAGACGACGGGGGCGTTTCCGGGTCAGGATGCCGTAACTATAGTAGGATTGTATGATCGTTATGGTATGAAGACATTTATTCAGGGAATTAATCTCGATTATAGAGTAATAGAAGATATTCTGTCGCAGTATAAACTACTCATAACTTTTGCGGGGCGAAGTTTCGATGTCCCTTTTCTAAGGAAGTGTTTTCCGGGATTGAGTATAAATCTTCCTCACTTTGACCTATGTCCTGCCGGGCACAAACTCGGAATAAAAGGAGGACTGAAAAAGGTAGAGGCAAGACTGGGAATAGACAGGGCTGAGGACATTACAGGAATGAGCGGATATGATGCAGTGATTCTGTGGTACCGCTATATTAATGGTGATAAGGGTGCGCTTGATTTGCTTGTCAAATATAATGAAGCTGATACCAGGAATCTTTTTACCCTTGCAGAGATTATATTTAATAATTTATGCCGGAAATATGACAGATATATTCCAGGCGTAAGCTGCAGGGGAAAAGCTGGATGAAACACTATGCTTTGACATGATCTGGTAAAGTTGCTTTTTTTTGGTAGACCATTATGAGGGTCGGTATCTCTGTATGAAATTGTCAAGAATTATAACTGCTATTATAGCCATTATCGGGGCATTTTCACTTGGTGTTGCCACTCAGATATTTAACCCGGCTGAGAAGGTCAATGCTCTCTGGCTTGTTGTCGCGGCCGGCTGTATCTTTATCATAACATACCGGCTTTACGGTTCATTCATTACTGCGAAGGTTCTGGCACTCAATGACAGGAGGCTTACACCGTCCAGGAGAATGGCTGATGGGCGGGACTATCATCCAACACATAAGTGGGTATTGTTTGGCCACCATTTTGCGGCTATTGCCGGCGCAGGGCCCTTGATTGGACCTGTACTGGCCGCGCAATTCGGATACCTGCCAGGTTTTTTATGGATATTGATCGGGGCCTCTGCTGGAGGCGCTGTACATGATACAGTTATACTTGCCGCATCTGTAAGAAGAAACGGAAGATCTCTTGCCCAGATTGCAAAAGACGAAATCGGACCTGTTGCAGGAATTACTGCTGCTCTTGCAATACTATTTATTATCCTGGTGGCCCTGGCCGGTCTTGGACTTGCCGTAGTCAATGCATTGGTAAACAGTTCATGGGGTACATTTACCATAGCTGCAACGATGCCAATCGCTTTATTTATGGGGATATATCTTTACAGGATCAGATATGGCAGGGTTGGAGAGGTAAGTGTAATCGGTGTCATTCTTCTCCTTCTGGCTGTTATATCAGGGAGATACGTACCAGGTTCATTCCTCGAACCTTACTTTAACCTTTCCCGTAATACACTTGTGTTCAGCATGGCTGCATATGGATTTATTGCGTCAGTCCTTCCGGTATGGCTGCTACTATGCCCAAGAGATTATCTATCAACTTATATGAAGATTGGAACAGTCATACTCCTTGCATCGGGTGTAATATTCCTGGCCCCTGACATTCAGATGCCCGCAGTAACAACATTTGTCAGTGGCGGGGGGCCTGTAATACCAGGTGCCATATTTCCATTCATGTTTATTACAATTGCATGCGGCGCTATCTCAGGGTTTCATTCACTAATATCTTCAGGTACTACACCAAAGATGATACAAAAGGAGTCAGAGATTAAGGTTATTGGTTTTGGCGCCATGCTGATGGAGGGATTTGTAGCTATAATTGCTATAGTTGCTGCTACTATATTAATACCTGGCGATTACTTTGCAATCAATACTACTATGTCTTTTGATGTACTGGCAAAAATGGGCTTTCCTGTTTCCAGGGTTCAGGAGCTGTCTGCGATGGTAGGGACAGATGTTGCAGGGCGACCTGGAGGCGCGGTGTCACTCGCTGTTGGAATGGCATACATATTCTCAAGCCTTCCAGGGATGAAGGGGCTTATGCCATACTGGTATAACTTCGCCTTAATGTTTGAGGCACTTTTCATATTGACAACAGTCGATACAGGGACACGCGTCGCGAGATTTATTCTGCAGGAATTAGGAGGGTATGCGTATAAACCGTTAGCACAGACTAACTGGATGCCTGGGACCATACTGACAAGCATGCTTGTAGCAGCTGCATGGGGCTTTCTGATATACTCTGGAAGCATATCTACCATATGGCCGATGTTTGGTGTGGCGAATCAGCTCCTTGCGGCCATAGCATTTTGTGTCGGGACAACTATTATTATTAAGATGGGCAAGGTCAGGTATGCATGGGTCACATTCATCCCTATGCTCTTCATGTTTATCATGACGATGGCTGCATCGTACCAGCTTTTATACCTGTTTTTGGGTAAGGCGGCAAGTGCGTCAACATCTTCTGATGCCTTTACGTTCAGGCTTGATGCCATGCTCGTTGCCGTCATGGCAGTACTTGCTATTATTATAGTCGCAGATTCATTTATTAAATGGTACGGTTATTTAGCAGGCAGAAGAGAGGTTGTTACAAGTGAGGTTGTTGAGTGGGCAACGGATCTTGAGGTTCGTTAGTTGTCTTATATTTGTAATGTCAGATTTTTACCACTGGCAATCCGAGGTCCTTCAACACCTCGCTGTTTTCACCGTGCATGACCTTGAGGAGTTCCTGCCTCGCTACTGCTGTCTCCATGCCTGAGCTTTTCAATAACTCAAGCATTTGCCCGAATTTTTCTCTTCTGCGTATACCTAATTCTGATGTGTCACGCCTGTCCTGGCATTCTTCCATCATTGTCGACCCGCAAATACAGTTACGAAACAACTCTACAAGGGATTTGTCATCATCATCAAGGGATTGTTTTAAGCCGCTTTTACCTCTCAGTGACTCTGTTTGGCTTAAGAAAACAGCGGCAGTTTCATAGACCCTTTCGCAGCTCGGGCATTTCTTTGGGAATGCACTTGCACGCATAAACTGAAGACCACTGTATAAGTTCTGGAGAAGTGTTTCGTTATTCATATGATCTATTGTAATTGCATTTACGGTTAGTATATTATATTTTCATGATTAAAATATTTTAGGATATCGGTTAAAGTCCTATCTTACTTGACAATTATGGGGGCAGATAATGCGCAGGCGCATATGGATGTTAACATTGATTACAGTCTCTGTTTTAATGTTTAATTCTGTATCTGAGGGTTTTACCATAAGTGATTATACCAAGGGAGGTTATGCGAGGAAGCTATTTGTAGCAGGAAATTATTTGTATCTTGCAGACTGGCATTCGGGCCTGCATATCTACGATATAACTCATCCTTATAAACCTGTTCATCTGACTAATATACATACTCCTGGTTCACCAAAAGGTATATATGTGAAGGACAACATTGCATTTGTTGGTGATGATGACCATGGCCTTCAGGTTATAGATGTAAGTGACCCGCTTAATTCAAGGATAATTGGCAAATATCAGACGGAGGGCCTCGCGTATATTGTTGAGGCAGTTGATGATCGTGTATATGTGGCAGACCACAGGGGCGGGGTGTCCATTATTGATGTCAAAGACCCGCTTCACCCGGCGCTAATGAGCAGGTTTGAGACAAAGGGGCTTGCGTGGGGTATAACTGTTAAGGATGGATATGCATATGTTGCCGCTGATAATTCCGGTCTTCTTATTATTGATGTTCGAAACCCATATAAGCCAGAACTTGTTGCGGATTATCCGGAAGCAGTTAGTGCGGAGGACGTATTTGTCGACAAAGGGTTTGCCCTGGTAGCATCATATGACACAGGCCTCCATATTATAGATATTAAAAACCCGATTTTACCAAAGTTAGTTGGTAGAATAAAGACGCAGGGGAATGCGAGAGGTATTACTGCAGCCGGTAGTTATGCCTTTATTGCAGACTGGAAGGCGGGGTTGCATATAGTGGATATAAGTAATCCTGCTAAGCCGCTTATTACCGGCAGTTATGACACCAGCGGTATGGCCTGGGATGTGAAAGTCAAGGGTGATTTTGCATATGTTGCAGACTGGGAAGGTGGTATTAAGGTTATTGATATCAGGGATGTCACACATCCGTTTGAGACAGGCGGGTATGGACATTATGGGTATGTGCATGATCTGTATGTCAGAGGTAAGCATGCATACCTTGCGGCAGGTTCAGACGGCTTCCAGGTTATTGATGTAAGCAATCCTGACAATCCTGCGTGGATAGCCGGATTGGAATTGCCGGGGGATTGCCGTCACTTATATGTGCGTGACAATATAGCATTTCTCTCATGCGGTGACGCGGGACTGCAAATCGTCGATTTCAAAGATCCCTACAGGCCTTACAGGATTGGCGGTCTGGATACAAAGGGTATAGCAGGGTATGTTTTAGTGGAAGATAAACATGCATTCCTTGCTGATGGAGACAATGGTGTTGTAATTATAGATGTGTCAGAATTAACAAGACCGCGTTATGTTGCCACATATAAGACGAGGACTGCTCCAGGGACGATTGCGTTCTCCAGGGGGAATATATTCATTGCAGAGAGTGAAGGATGGCTGGAAGTCGTTGATGTGAGCGATATTATATCGCCCGTAAAGATAAATGAGCTGCACACAGTTACTACAGGAGAAATATATATCAGGGGCTCCTTTGCCTACTCTGCTCATGAGAACAGCCTTTTAACACTTGACGTATCTAATCCATTTAAGATAAAGAAGAAGAACCGGATGAGGGTCGGTCGTAAGATTAAAGACATATTTTTTAGTAATGACAGGGTCTATCTGACTGGAGAAGGCAAGATATCATTGTTAGACATTAAAAGGGCTGACAAACCTGTATTGTCAGCAGAGTTTGATAAACTCGGAAGCATATCAAACATTTTTATTGGGAAAGACAATAATATATATATGGCGGCAGGGAGTGATGGATTGAGGGTGCTGGTTGTTGACGGAGGATTATCAGTTGAAAAAGAAGATTGAAATAAGAGTCGAGATGGATTCCCTTGGTAATAAAGAAGTGCCTCCTGATGCCTACTACGGTATCCAGACTGTGCGGGCACTTGAGAACTTTCCGATCAGCGGCCTGCGGCAATTCAGTGAATTTATTTTTGCTACGGCAATGATAAAAAATGCAGCTGCTATAACTAACATGGAGGTTGGCAAGCTTGACAGTCGCAGGGGAAATGCAATAACAAAGGCTGCCGGTGAGATTATAAAAGGAAGATTGCATGATCAGTTCGTAGTTGACGTATTTCAGGCGGGGGCAGGCACATCCCATAACATGAATACAAATGAGGTGATTGCAAACAGGGCGATAGAGATACTTGGAGGCAAAAAAGGCGACTACTCGGTTATCCATCCAAATGACCATGTTAATATGTCACAATCCACCAATGATGTATTTCCCACAGCAATGAGGATCGCTGCAGTCTTTGCAATTGACAAGATGCTTGATGTATTGAAAGGTTTATCCAGGGCGCTGCACAAAAAAGGGAGGGAATTTGAAAAGGTAATTAAATCCGGACGGACACATCTTCAGGATGCGGTACCTATAAGGCTTGGTCAGGAATTCAATGCATACGGTATTATAGTTGATAATGTTACAGAAGAGATTCGACATGCAAGGGGACGCCTTCTCATACTTGGCATTGGCGGTTCTGCTGTAGGTACAGGTTTAAATACACACCCGCAGTATCAAAAGAAAATAATCAGGCATCTCAGAGAGATCACAGGTCTGAGACTTGTTGGTTCAGAGAACCTGATAGCCTCTATGCAGAGTATGGGAGATTTTGTATGCCTATCCGGAACCCTGCGTCTTCTTGCAACAGAATTAATAAAAATAGCAAATGATCTCAGGCTTATGAGCTCAGGACCGCTGACAGGACTCTCCGAGATACTCCTCCCTGCAGTACAGCCCGGTTCTTCTATCATGCCAGGCAAGGTCAACCCGGTTATGGCAGAGGTGCTGAACATGACTGCATTTCAGGTAATAGGCAGCGATACGGTCATTACCCTTGCAGCACAGGCAGGACAGCTTGAACTTAATGTCATGATGCCGGTAATTAATTACAATATCCAGCAATCCGTCAACCTGCTTACTAATGTTCTGAAAGTATTTACTGAAAGGTGTGTAATGGGGATCAAGGCCAATGAGGTCCGCTGCAGGGAGTATGCAGAGAAAAGTCCCGGCATTGCTGCAATACTGAATCAGGTTATCGGATATGAGAATGCCGCAATGATTGCAAAAGAGGCGGTTTCTTCAGGAAGATCAATAAGGGACCTGGTTGTGGAGAAGAGGATTATGTCTTCAAGAGAGGCTGATGAGATATTGGATCCATTAGATATGACCCGGTAGTGTTATAATCTTCCAGTTGTCAAAACCACCATAAATGCCATATAATCAATAATTGTGCAGCTTACATTACCGCAATTCGTGAAAACCTTTTTCAAGAGTAAGGATGATGTCCAGCATCCTCACAAGAAGTACCATGACGAGGATTGGCATACTCCCAAGGGGAGGCAAATCAGGGAAGTTGTCTTTGGCATGAATGACGGTCTTGTCAGTACTGTTGGTTTTGTGGCCGGAGTGACAGGATCAATAAATAACAGCCGTATTGTATTCTTAACCGGTATGGCTGCAATAACTGCTGGTGCGGTTTCCATGTTTCTTGGCGCCTATCTTGCTTCTAAATCACAGAGAGAATACTTTGAACGTGAGATTGAGCGTGAAAAAAGGGAAATTATTGAGTCTCCTGATAAGGAAAGACAGGAGATAAGGGAAATATTCACTGACCATGGATTTACAGCAGATGAAGTGGAAATGATAGTTCACAGGGTTACAGCAGATAATGACCGGTGGATAAAGTTCATGATGAGGGATGAGCTTGGTATCGTTGATGAAGACTTTGACAGCGCATTAAAAGTAGGTTTCATAATGGGTGTATCATTTATTCTTGGTGGGCTCCCTCTTATATTCCCCTATGTTTTTATTGATGATTCCATGAGTGCTCTTAAATTTAGTATAGCAATAGCCCTTGCCATCCTTTTAGCCATTGGGATTGGTAAGACTATGCTGACAAGAACTCACTGGCTTAAAAGCAGTGCTGAGACAGTATTGCTGGGCTCCATTGCCGCAGGGATTGGATATCTGTTCGGCAGGATATTTTCTATCGCAGTATAGAGGATCTTATGTCTGATGAAACAATATATGTAATTGGCCACCGTAATCCTGACACGGATTCTATATGTGCGGCACTTGCATATGCAAGGCTGAAACAACTTACAGGTCATACAAATGTCATTGCAGCAAGGGCAGGGGAGATAAATGTTCAGACAGAGTTTGTTCTCAACAGATTCGGTATAGATCTGCCGCTTTATCTGCCTGATGTAAAGGTAAGGGTAAAGGATGTCATGACTCTGGAATCACTGTCAGTTAATATGGAAATGTCAGTTGGAGATGTCCTCGATTTCATGAACAGCTATGACCTTCTTATGGTTCCTGTGACAGACAGGGATGGTCAGTACAAGGGGGCAATTACACTGCAGGACCTTGCCAAATTCTATGCACGTCATGCTGATGCCGCCACATCGAACCGTTTAGTAGCCTCACTGACCGGGATCTCCAAGGCTATTCAGGGGAATCCATTGTTTATGTTTGATGAAAATAATACGAGGGCAGGCAGGATAGTAGTTGGCGCAATGGAGACCGAAGGATTCCGGCAGGTAATGGAGTATTATTCCGAGGAAGGGTGTGTTGTGATAGTAGGGGACCGGAGGGAGATCCAGAGATATGCCATAGAGAATCATGCAAGATGCCTGATAGTAACCGGGGGATTTCTACCTGATAAACTGGTCATTGATATGGCGCAAAAAAACAAGGTTAGTGTTATTTCATCACCCTATGATACAGCCACGACAGTAAGATTAATGCACCTGAGCACACCTGCCAAAGAGGTGTTTTCAAGCGATTTCCACTCAGTAGCCCCAAATGACCTGCTGCTTGATGTTAAGGCTAAGATGCGTGATTCAGCTCTGAGAGGTTGTCCTGTCGTTGATACAGGCGGCAGACTTACAGGCATCTTAACACGGCGCGACATGCTAAGGGATTTTCGCAGGAAGGTCATACTCGTTGATCATAATGAGGCAAGTCAGGCGATTCCGGGTATAGAGGAGGCAGAGGTAATTGAAGTCCTGGACCATCATAGAATAGGAAGTTTTCAGACACTTCATCCAATCCTTTTTGTAGTAGAACCTGTAGGCTGTACCAATACGCTTGTAGCAGAGCTATATATGAAAAATGGTGTCGAACCAGAACTCCCATATGCAGGTATTATGCTCTCAGCCATATTGTCAGACACAGTTATCATGAAGTCTCCAACTACGACTGAGAGAGACAGAAAAGCCGCCGCTTACCTGGCCGGTTTTTCAGGACTTGACATCCATAAGCTTGGGGAAGAAATGTTCAACGCGAGCTCTGACCTTTTGATGAAGACTCCGGAGGAGATAATCAGGACAGACTATAAAGTCTATGAGGTTGGAAAAGAAAAGATCGGGATAGGCCAGATCGAGGTTATAGAGATGCTGACATTTGAGAAGATAAAAGAATCACTTCTTGAATCACTCAAGAAAATAATGCTTGAAGAGAGACTGACCCTCGCATGCCTCCTGGTATCCGACATAATTTATGAAAACAGCCTCCTTTTGTTTGCGGGGGATTCCGGCATTATAACTCGTGTAGGTTATCCGACCTTAGCTCCAAACCTGGCGGAACTCAAAGGGGTACTCTCAAGAAAGAAACAGCTTGTGCCAAGAATCCTTAGTGTACTTAAATAGGCCGTAACTTAACCCTTCTTAAAAAAATAGTGACAGATTAAATAAGTATTGACAATGCAATAAAATGGGATTAATATCCCAAATGTGAGGCAGGATACAAAAAAGACACTGTTTGGAGCAATAGTAAGCCTGTTAAGGCCGTTGGTCAGGATATTATTGCGCAACGGTGTACCATATGGGACATTTGCCGATCTTGCCAAATATGTCTATGTTAAAGTGGCGATGGAAGAATTTAGTCTGCCTAACAGAAAACAGACCACCTCACGAGTCTCAATAATCACAGGATTAACCCGTAAAGAGGTCAGCCGGGTCCAGGGTCTTTCTGATAACACCAATGATGAGACTGTTGATCGTTATAACAGGGCTGCAAGGGTCGTAACCGGCTGGGTTCGTGACAGCAGGTTCTCTGACAGCACTGGCAATCCGGCAGTGCTGGTTATCGAGGGTGCCGGTGCTTCATTCAGTGAGCTGGTCAGAAATTTCAGCGGCGATATGCCTGTTAGGGCTGTGCTGGATGAACTTGAACGCGTAGGGACCATTGAACGTTTGCCGGATGGACGTGTACGGCTTCTCGCGCGTGCATATATACCTGCAACAAGCGATGTTGAAAAACTTGGTATACTTGGAACTGATGTCAGAGACCTTATTTTAACTATAGATAATAACATTATAAGAGATGCCGGACAAAGATTCTTGCAGAGAAAGGTATCGTATGACAATCTTCCCAGGGAAATAATTCCGGAATTAAGGCATATCTCTTCAAAGAAGGGCCAGTTGTTCTTAGAAGAACTGGATTCTTTTTTATCACAGCATGACAGGGATAATAATCCATCAGTCAACGGCACTGGCAGGCTCAGGGCCGGAATAGGTATTTACTATTTTGAAGAAGATTCAGAGGAGAGAGGTGAGGAATCAAAATGAAACTTTGGTCATTAAGTAAATTTATAATTTCATGGCTAATACTTTTGTCCGTTGCATCATGCGGCACTACGACCGGATATGATGACCTTGCCGGGGGAGGCGTTGGTGGGACCGGGGCTAATAATGACTATGCCGGTGGCGGTATTGGGGGGACAGGTATCAGTGTCGGCAAGATAATTGCGAGAGGAAACACATCTGTTGACGTCAATGGTGTTGAGTTTGACACTACAAAGGCAACTGTAACCGTTGACGGCGTTTCAGGAGATCAGAATAATCTCAAGGTTGGTATGATTGTTAAGGTTAATGGAACTTTTAATACTGATCGTACTACAGGAGTAGCAGATAATATAGAATATAAGGATATCCTTGAAGGACCTGTTGATACAGTTGACACGGCTGCCAACAGCGTTGTAGTACTTGGCCAGACAATAATTATTGATAGTACGACTTACTTTGATGACTTCTCTGATCTCGATGGTAACGGGATTATTGATGTGAAAGATATATATATTGGAAATGTAATAGAAGTCAGTGGATTTGTGAATGGAGACAATCTTATTCATGCAACCTATATATCCCTGAAGGCAGGATCTCTTGCAGGATACAGTTCTGAGATTGAGTTAAAGGGAAGAATAACAGCACTAAATGAAATTCCAGGGACATTTAGAATCGGAGGACTGACGATAGAGTTCACAACTGCCACAGAATTCGAGGACATGGGGATTAATGACTTGCAGGATGGATTATATGTTGAAGTAAAAAGTACTGCCGGTTTTTCGGGTGGAATGCTAATAGCCAGCAAGATAGAGCTTGAGGATAGCAGCTATCATATTAAGGATAAAGACGAATTTGAGATTGAAGGTTATATTACCCGAGTGTTATTAACTGATGGACAATTTGAACTAGCAGGACAGCTTGTCCAGGTTAATGATGATACAAAATATAAAGACGGAACTATCGTTAATATCTCTGATATTAACGTAAACATGAAGCTTGAAGTTGAGGGCATTGTAAATGAGTTTGGTGTGCTTATAGCTCATGAGATAAAGATTGAGTCAGGTGATTCACACTCAGATGATGACTCAGATCATGACTCAGAAGACTCGCACGAAAGTGATGATGATGAGTCAGATGATGAAAAGGGTGATAATGATCCATCATAAAAAAATATTAATTACAGGTATAGGCTGTGCAGCCGGACGTTCTGCCGTGACATATTTCAAGGCCAGGTCATTTCCAATAATAGGAACGGATGAGATAGAAATAAAAAGCCCGGTAGATACATTTTATCCTGTTCCATCGGCTGAAGATCTGAATTTTACAACAGTCTTGATGGATGTCATAAGAAAGGAGCGTCCTTCACTACTGATACCGACTTTGACTGAAGAGCTTCATGTAATATCAGCCATGAAGAAGGAGATAGAGTGGGAGGGATGTAATGTATTGATATCGTCACCAGCAGCCATAGACATTGTTAACGACAGATTGAAGACTTTGATGATAATGGCAGGGCATGGTGTAGCAGTCCCGAAATATTGCGATGAAGTAACTCCGGCAGATATCATTGCTGAAAAACTCGGATTTCCCATGAGTTCAAGGCCTCGATTCAGCAGATGCGCCGGCGATGAAGTTATCTACAGGAGATATGAAGATCTCTTTGGTACGACTAAAGATGGTCATATATTTCAGGAGGTTATCACTGGAAACATCTATAATCTCAATATGTTTATTGATAAGGGAGGGGCCATACTTTCAACAGTTGTGCTTGAGAAATCTGCCATGATAAATACAGGTGGAGGTAATTCCATCCTGGTTGAAAGGGTGGAGCGGCCTAATATTGCAAAAACCGGGATAAAGGCTGCAGGCATACTTAATCTGGAAGGACCGGTTGAAATGGAAATGGGTTTCAGGGAAAATTTTACACCTGTTCTTTTAGATATTAATGCAAGGATAGGAAGTAATGTCCTTTTTGCATGGGAAATACTGGACTGCCTCCTTGATGCATGGAGAAGGTCACTGCTGACAGGGAGTTATATATGAACCGTCATGAATCAGTGTTGGCAACTGATGATAAAAAATACCTCTCAATGACTTACTATATGAATACTCTCTGGAATCTTGTTCCGTTAGGGCTAATCTTTTTTATTATGTTATTTTCTGCCGCGGCATATTATTTTTTTACAGCATTAATGCCTGGTCTATTTAATTCATAATGAAATTTGCCGTTATTTGAATTCATGATGTAATCGTTACAGCCGACTTCTCTCCTGTCCGGGAAAGACAAAAAGAAAATATCCAAAGGCTATAAGTACCGGTATAACACTCAATACCTGACCCATGGATAACGGGAACCAACCCGGCAGGACATGAAGGTCCTTCCAGAATTCGATAATGAATCTTCCTCCAAAATAGAGGATCATATACAGAAACAAATAAAATAGAGGAGGTGTCTTGCTGTAATAACTCTTGTATGCATAGAAGAGGATGGCAAAAATGGTGATACTTAAGAAAGCTTCATAGAGCTGTACAGGATGGCGCGGGAAGTCTTCTCCCAACCTGACAAAAATTACTCCCCAATTTCCACCGGTAGGAGTCCCCACGATCTCAGAATTGAAGAAGTTTCCCGTCCGGACAAAGGCAGCTGTGCCAGGCATGCCGAGTATCAGCACGTCAGAGTATTTATTAAATTTTATCTTATGTACTTTTGTCCAGAGGATATAGGAAAGCAACATGCCGAGGGTTGCTCCATGACTGGATAGACCTCCATTCCAGATTTTAAGAATTTCCATGGGATAACTGAAATAGAAACCTGGTTCATAAAAGAGGACTTCCCCTAATCTTGCACCAATGATCAGTCCGAAGAAAAGATATGTTGTAACACTGTCCAGGTCATTGACTGAATATTTTTCCCGTCTGAATATCCATCTGATCAGAATATAATTCAGTATAATTCCGGAAGAAAATAACAAGCCATACCAGCGAATGCCAAGCGGCCCCAGTCTTACAAGTTCGGGTGAGAGGTCATTAATGAAGATCATCTTATTTCCAGTACCTTTCGTTAATGGTTATCAATAGCGGTTAATGCTGATTATAAAGCATTCTGGAAAAAAATAAACCATTATGAGGGCTGCAGAAATAGTATGACACAGCAATTGTTATATAAATGAAAATATACAGGTTTGAGAATGTGACATACCATGATAAAATTGAGAATAAGGCAGTTATCTCAAGCATGGATGGGCAGGTATTGTTTAATGAAAACTGATCGCAAGATATCATCCGGCGGAGTTGTTTTTCAGCGAAGGGACAATAATGCCGAAATTGCATTAATTGCGGTTAAAGAAGGCACCGTCTGGTGCCTTCCAAAGGGACTTGTTGAAAAGGGTGAAAACATTGCAAGGACTGCACACAGAGAGGTCAAGGAGGAGACAGGTCTTGATGGAAGAATTATTAAATTAATCGGCAATATACATTATTTCTATGTCAGTAAAGAAGAAGGAGAAACAAGACGAATATTCAAGATTGTCTATTTCTTTTTAATGGAGTATACTGGCGGAGACGTATCCGGGCATGATGCCGAGGTCGCTGACTGCAGGTGGTTTCCGATTGATGAAGCTATAGAAATTGCCGGATACAAGGATGAGAAGGGACTTCTAATAAAGGTCAGGGATATGCTTAAGCTGGAGTATTCTAAGTAATATTCTAGTCATGCAATATCATTAGATGGCATTTTGGACACAATGCCAGAAATACTGCATATACATCAATGTGAACAGGTATTTTCATCATATAAAGCGGTATCATTATGAGTGTTAGTTATAAAAGAATCTTGCTGAATGAGTTCAATAAGGTTATTGGCAGGGTTGGATTCAAGTTGGATCGCCTGGGAGATGATTTTCAGGATTACATAAATCTGGAAAGAACCTTATCTAATGCAAAAGATGCGGGTTTATCTGTAGGCGATTATATAGATCTGACATTCAATATCCCAGGATCCACTCAGTTTACTATCGATAAGATGGAGGAATTCGGAGTTTTCAGGGAGGAAATAGAAAGAGTTTGTGAAATTGGGCCAGGTTCAGGTCGGTACCTTGAAAAAATTATCAAAATCTGTGACCCGGCTTATTATGAAATTTATGAGACCGCTAAGGATTGGAGACGTTGGTTGAAGGAAACGTATACGGTAACAGCTCATGTGCCAAACAGTAACATGCTGTCGTTCACACCGACAAATTCAATTGACCTCATCCATAGCCATAAGGTTTTATATGGAAATCCTATTATTGAAATATGCAGGTATTTTGATGAGATGATACGGGTTGTCCGCAGAAATGGGACGGTAGTATTCGATATACTAACGGAAGATTGCCTGACAGATGAACTACTTGAAAAGTGGTGGAAATCGGAAGCTCAACATGCATGCAGTATGACAGCTAAAGATTTCACAATTAATTATTTCCACAAGAGAGGTTTATCCCTTGTTGGAAACTTTACTGTTCCATTGTTACCAGGTATAACTGAATACTTTGTATTTAAGAAATAAATTGTGCATTTCTAAGAAGTTCATTTATCTGCAAACGAATTAATTGGCATCACATTAATCGAGTTGACAGAGATACTATTTCTGAAGATCACCCTGAATGAATAATAAGAGTATCCTGGCATCTTCATCTGACATAGGGATCCCAGGCATGTCTATGGAAATCTTCGGGAATTTTTTGTCTGGTCTCGTACGTCCCTCAATGATAACCTTTTTAATATCATCAGCCTTTCCCTTAGTAACGAATTCATTTTCCTTCAATGATGGACCCATAGGAGTGCCGGCACCGATAGGGCCATGACACATAGAGCATTTCTCTTTATAGATTTTTGATCCGTCTGATGCAATGGCTGAACCACTGAAAATATAAAGCAGAGAGATTACAAATATTGTGATGATTGCCCTCATTCAATTCACCTGCCTTTCCTGAACTTTATTGGTCTTAGTCTACATCTAATTATTGTAAATTGTCAAAACAAATATTATTTAAAATATTATTAAAAAAACTTCTTGACAATGAAATTGAAAAGAGATATAAATGGTCTTGTTTGAAATAAGACCAATATGGTCTTGTATGGAGGTGTAATAAATGTTCAGATTAAGCAAGGCTGCAGAATACTCAATAAGGGGGTTGCTGCACTTGTCAATGAATTATTCGGAAGAGAAGTTATGTGATATCGAAGAAATTGCAAGATCAACTGACACACCTCCTTCATATCTTGCAAAACTGCTTCAATCCCTTGTTAGAAAAGGGTTTGTGAGGTCATTCAAGGGGCAGAAAGGCGGGTTTGCCCTTGCCAGGCACCCAAAGGACATAAAACTGCTGGATGTAATTGAGGCAATGGAAGGGCCAATATTCCTTAATTACTGCCTTATCTATGATGGTTACTGTGACCGTGATAAGTTTTGTCCCGTACATGATGTATGGAGTGGAGCGCAGAAAGTGCTGGTTGATTATCTGAGCGGGTGTTCATTTGAGCAGCTCGCAAGAGATGCAAGTTCAAAACACAGTGCTGCAGTCAAATAATGTTTAATGGATTTTTTTGACTGCAAATAGGACTAAACCGGTCTCATTCATCCGGGAAGGCTATAGCTTATTAATATATGTACTTTTTTAGTTTCTTTTTAAAAGGAGGTAAATATGTCGCCAACTCTTAATTTAGTATCTCAGGAGATTCAGAAAATTGTTGAGAAAAAAAGGGAAATTACCTTTACAGAACTCGAGGATTCTGTGAATACGTCGTTTAACCTAATTTTCCTGGCAATTGACAGCATGGTGGCAGATCACAAAATTCAACTTAGAAGAACTGAGCGGGATTACGTTATTTTTTCTGCAAATATTGAAGAGAGGTCTTTAACAAATAGCTGCTGTATGAACTAAATATATAAAGAAGGAGGTGAAAAGAAATGTCAAGACCAACAATTGACCAAGAAATTGGATGGGGTGCAGGTGCAGGAAGTAATTCATCTTATGCCGCAGCGGCAGATCGTGAATCGCCGCATAATCTTCACTGGGAGACAAGCCCGTGGCCATTTATTTTGTGCATCGGACTGCTATTTCTGCTGCCGTTTGCATTTGCACTATATTTTGTATATGGAAAGCCTTTAATGGCAATGCTCTCGCTTGGTATCGGTGCTCCTTTAACAGTCATATCCATAGCAGGCTGGATCAGCGAAGGAGTAGGACAAAAGGATGAGCCAGGTTATGCTGTAGCTGCCATGCCTTTTTTTATATTAGCTGAGGCATTTATATTTATAGCTTTTTTTGCTGGTTATTGGGTCGTCCGGCTTTCTGCTGACTACTGGCCGCCTGAGGGTACACCAGAGATTGCAAAGACCATTCCGCTAATAATGACTGCAATCCTTGTCGCCTCAAGTTTTACTATACACCATAGTGAGGCAAAAATGGAGAAGGGTGACAGGGGGGGATTTCTTACCTGGCTGGTTGTTACCATAATCCTTGGTGTTGTATTCATGCTGCTCACAGTGAGCGAATACACGCATCTCGTTGCAGAAGGATTTAACTTTAAGACCAACATGTTTAGTACAGCGTATTACTCAATTACAGGATTTCATTTTTCCCATGTATTGGTAGGGGTCGGTATGTTTATTTGTATACTTATACCTGCACTGATGGGCAAGATGAGTAAATCGTTTGTAAAGGCCGCTTCCATGTACTGGCATTTTGTGGACATTATCTGGTTTTTCGTTGTTACTCAAATATATTTCTGGTCGTAAGTTTGGAGGACTGCTGTGATCAGACTTGCTGAATATAAAATAATCATTATTTTGATAATTGCAATCCTAATAGCAACCGGAGCACGTTCTGTATACGCTAAATACGGGACTATTGCTGACTCAACCCTGGATCCCTCTATCATGCGAATTGATGAAGAGGATATCCTTGGCACAAAAATGAATGAAGAATACAGCTTTCTGGATAAGAATGGAGATGAATTCAGGCTCAAAGAGTTATCTGGAAAGCCTCTTATACTTGTATTCTCATACTATTCATGCGACGGTTCATGTCCTTCAACCAATATACACTTGAAAGATACACTCTCAGGGTTAAAAGGGCTTAAGCCAGGTGAAGACTATAACATACTGACAGTGTCATTTGATAAGAATGACGATCTGCACCATTTGCACATGTTTACTGAAATGACAGGTATCGATGGAACCAGGGATAACTTTTGGAAGATGGCTGTTATGAAAAACAGTGATGAGATCACTGCGTTTACTAAGAGTGCTGGTTATAAATTCTTCTGGTCACCTCCTGATAAGACTTTTTTGCATTCAAATGCACTGATATTCCTGTCACCTGATCTCAGGATCGTACGTTATATTTACGGGGCACCCCTTAACAGTAAAGATGTTGGACTTGCAATAACAGAAGCAGCTTTTAACCAGAGCAGACAGTCAAGGGTAATAGATCTCGTAAAGATGGCCTGCTACAGCTATAACTATAAGGATGGAAAATATACTTTGAACTATCCACTTTTTGTTGCAGTTGGGGCGTTTGTTTTTGGAGGGGGGGCTATTATTATGCCAATTATTTATTTCAGAAAAAGAAAGGAGGTTAGATCATGATCAGGAAATTTCTACAATGGACTGGTCTGTCTTTCCTGATGCTTGCGGCAGCTGTGCCGGCTTTTGCCTATAAGGAGGAACGGGGCCCGGGAGACATACCGGATATTCCTGGCGGGTGGCAGCATCTGTTTAATGAGATGCTGATCGACATAACTATTATAGGAATTATATTTGCTGGAATTACTATATATTTCTTAATCAGATACAGGAAACGATATCCCGGCCAGGAGGGCAAGCCGCCAAAGCTTAGTCCGGCTGCTGCAATCGGGTGGGCATTAATACCTGCATTTATCTTTATGGCTGATGACCTCTATTTGGCTGCTGAAAGCTGGACGCTGTATAACGACTACAGAACTGTTCCCGAGAATGCCTATGAGATAAAACTTGAAGGAGCCATGTGGAGCTGGAATTTCAAATATCCTGAAGGTGTGGAGGCAATCAATGAGTTGAGAGTACCGGCCGGAACACCCATTCTTGTTCGTATGACAAGCAGGGACGTTGTTCACAGTCTCTATCTTCCAGATTTTAAAGTTAAGGAGGATCTGATGCCTGGCAGGGTTACATACCTGTGGTTCTATCCAAAGGAGCCCGGCGAGTATCTGATTACCTGTGCAGAGTATTGCGGTGTCATTCATTCGAGCATGAAGGGGATGGTTATTGCCATGCCTAAGGATGAGTTTAATAAGTGGATTGATACAGAGAAAATGGCTTTAGCAGAAGGGGGTGCATAATCATGCATGCGACATCTCAAACAATAGCTCATAAAGGTGGGTTCGGACAGACGTTGAAAGAGTGGATATTCACAATAGACCACAAAAGGATCGGGATCCTGTACCTGATAGGTTCACTTGCTGCTTTTGCGGTTGCAGGTTTGATGGCAATGCTGATCAGGATAGAGCTCGGGTCAGTAGGTCCTACTATAACGAATCCCAATACATATAATACATGGCTGTACTTTCATGGTGCTGCCATGATCCTTGCATTTCAAATACCGGCACTTACAGGCTTTCTTGCAAACTATCTGGTTCCTCTAATGATTGGAGCCAGGGATATGGCGTTCCCGAGGCTAAATGCGTTGAGTCTCTGGTTATTCTGGGCAGGAATAATAGTTGCCCTCATGACATTTGTTATTCCTGACTCTCCTGAAATTATGTGGACCGGATATCCTCCGTATTCCTTAAGGACAGGTGGTAATACGGCTTTTTACGTGTTCACGGTTCACCTGATGGGTTTCTCATCTATTGTTGGTGGGATTAACCTGATTACTACTATCATTTACATGCGTGCCCCTGGCATGACATGGGGTAAGTTGAATATATTCGTATGGAGCACCCTTGGGGCATTTATATTACAGCTTATCTTTATACCTGTTTTAGCTGCAGCAGTTACAATGCTCCTTTTTGACAAGTATCTTGGAACGCATTTCTTTGATCCATCAGCAGGCGGTGACGTACTCTTATATCAGAACCTGTTCTGGTTCTACTCCCATCCGGCAGTGTATGTAATACTGCTGCCAACGATGGGTATTATCTATGAGATAATTGCAACTTTCGCTAAGAACCGTGTCTTTAATTACAAGATGGTAGTTTATGGAGGAATAGGCGGTGTAGTACTCTTAAGTGGTGAGGTGTGGGTCCATCACCTCTTTACCTCGGGCATGCCTGACTGGATCAGGCTTGGGATGATGGTGAGTACACTGTTGATCAGTATCCCGGTAGGTCTATTGATGATTGGCCTTATTGGAACACTCTACAGGGCCGCCATAGAGTATACAACCCCGATGCTTTATGCCGTTGGTTTTATATTTCTCTTCCTCATAGGAGGTCTTACCGGAATTCCCAATGCCATGACTGCAATAGACTTGAATATTCATGACACACATTTTGTAGTCGGACATTTTCATTACGTCATGGCTGTATCAGGTACCTTTGCAATCTTTGCCAGTGTTTATTACCTCTTTCCAAAAATGACAGGGAAGATGTACAGCGAGTCGCTTGGGAAGGCAGGGTTCTTTATCTCATTTATTGGTGTAAATGTAACTTTTTTTACCATGATGGTAGTTGGGCTTAAAGGCATGCCAAGGAGATACTTTGACTATCAGCAGTTTGCTAACCTTGAAGGACTCCAGCATATAGTGACTATCGGGGCATTCATTATCGGTATTGGTGCCCTCGTCGTCCTGATATCATGGATACATGGACTTGCAGCAGGTAAAAAGGCTGTTGACAATCCCTGGTCTTCGAGATCAGTTGAGTGGATGACTAAGACACCTCCGCCACCCGGTAATTTTCACCCAATACCAAGATTATCGCAAGACTGGCATCCATATGGGTATGGAAGTTAGTATGACATAATGGAGGAGTTATGAAGAGACTTATAGCATCTGTTGAACCAAAATATCCATTGGGCATAACGATATTGTTTCTCTATCTTCTTATGATAATGGGTGCATTTGTGACCTCGACCGGTTCTGGCCTTGCCTGTCCGGACTGGCCTCTCTGTTATGGGAGCGTCAGGCCGCCGTTCAGGATGCACATATGGTTTGAGTGGGGGCACAGGCTTCTTGGCGGGTTAACAGGGCTGCTGCTGATAGTGTCCACAGTAGTAGTATGGATGAAATATAAGGGAACAGCCCGCATACTTACGGCATCAATGCTGGGGTTTTTGTTTATCGGGATATTGATAGGAGGTGTGACCGTACTTACTGAGGCGCCCTATCTTGACAACATCTTCAGAATTGCCATTGTATCATCACATCTGATCATTGCTACGATGGTGTTAACAGCACTGATTTTCACTCTTAGAAACATAGGAGGCAATAACAATGCAGCGGAAGATGGATATTCCTTTTTACTGTTTTGTCTGGTATATGTACAGGTAATTCTCGGTATTATAGTCCGGTATTCCCAGGCATCACTGGCCTGTCCGGACTTCCCTTTGTGTCATGGCAGGATTATACCGTACCTTGGAAACAGCGCTGTAGCCATTCACTTTACTCACAGGATAACCGCTGGCGCTGTATTATTATTTGCTATATTTGTTCTGTACATGGCGATTAAACGGGGTAAAGGGTTAAGGAATTCTGCAATTACCGTGATTCTTGTAATTCTTCAGGCAGCATTTGGTGCAACTGTAGTTTTAACCGGGATGTTCCTGCCGGTAATCATTATGCATGGTGCTACAGGATTTATACTTCTTGGCTGGCTCGCGTATCTGGCAGCTCCATTTATATTATCGAAAAGATATAATACATGGAATATGCACATACCCGAAGGCAGGCAGTTAGTTCAGGAATAGAGGTTGTCCTGAAGAGTGTGGATTAAAACCATGTACGGGGAGGATCATATGAAAGAATATGCAATAGAAAGTGTACTTCCATCCAGGCATGCAATAGGAGACTACATTATCCTTGCTAAACCCGGTATCGTCTCCCTGGTGCTGATGTCTGCACTGACGGGGCTGTGTATAGCAAGCAAAGGCTTGCCTGGTTTATGGGTTACCCTTCCGGTCATGATTGGTATTGCTTTGGCAACCTCTGGGGCAGCCATTTTGAATAACTATATTGACAGGGACATTGATGCGATTATGGAGAGGACCCGTAACAGGGCAAGGGCAGTAGAGGCATTTTCGCCGCGGAATACAGTTATTACCGGAGTCCTGATGGTAATTACATCATTAGCCTTTTTAACAGCTGCAGTAAATAGTATAACAGCGATACTTACAGGCGCTGCGGCATTGGGCTATGTTGTTCTATATACATTAATTCTCAAACGCAAGTCATCCTATGCAAACCAGGTTGGAGGCATTGCAGGTGCACTTCCTCCTGTAATTGGTTATGTGGCGGTTACACAGAAGATTGATACTACTGCTGTCATATTGTTTGCAATTTCCGTAATTTGGCAGCATCCTCATGCACTGAGTATTGCGCTGAAGTACAGGGATCAGTATGAATTGGCTCGTATACCGGTTATTCCGGTAGCTAAGGGCGTCAGTTCAACTAAAAAGAGGATTTCCATATATACGGCAGTACTGCTAATTGCAAGCATTGCTCCATATATAACCGGCTCAGCAGGTCTCATATATCTTGTTACTGCGGTTACTGCAGGCATCTATTATCTTGGACTTGCTGTAAAATTCATGATATCGAAACGTGAAAGTGATATGTTTTTGTTTTTCTATTCAATTGTCTATATAGTTGTTATTTTTACAGCTATGATTTTGGATATGGCATGATACATGAGTTTTGTCAGGAAGAAGTGAGTGGAAAGCAATGAACAGGGTAGAGCGGTAATATGAAGTCCGTATACAGTTGGTTTTATCTTGCTATTTTATCACTGGGCCTGGGCGGCGGATTTGCATTTCTGGTCGCTATGAGCAGGACGCCGTTTGGATACCGGTTCTTTCCGTCTGATTTTATGTATCACGCCCTGGCAGGACATGTTGTCCTGGCTATACTTCTCTGGCTCCTTTCGTTTACTGTCGTGTTATGGGAAAGATATTTAGGTGATGGTTCATCAGTTTGGTTTAAAGGTATTTCATCAAAGATTGCCCTGATGGGTCCAATCCTTGTGACTGTTTCTGTTCTGACAGGAAATGGCGAGGCAGTCACAAACAACTATGTCCCGACCATTATTGACCCTTTGTTTTTTATAGGATTAGGCTTATTTATTACAGGATTCTCTATAAATATAATAGTATACTTAAAGAAAGGGATTAAGTACCTTTATTCAAATGACATCGTGTGTCATGCTGTATTAATGTCTCTGTTAATAGGCGCATTGATGATTTTATCGCTTATAAGTTCAATACTGCTAAATAGGGAATATGCTGAACCATTTATTTTCTATGAAAGACTGTTCTGGACTCCTGGGCATATCCAGCAGATATTAAACGGGTCATTGCTTGTAATAGTCTGGTATACATTATTGAGAAAACACAGTGGAGTACTCAGGGCGTGGAGGTTGCTGAAATATGCAAATGGATTACTCTTATTATCAGCACTTTTCGTATTTATCATTCAATTTATTTATGAGCCGTTAGATAAGACTTCTATGATAGCTGCAGAGATAACATATGCATTCGGACTTGGCGTACCAGTATTTATTCATATAGCAAACATTATTAGAAATCTGAAGCGGGGTGATTTCAGTGTTGCATATATTGCTTTAATTCTTTCAATGGTAATTTATACATTCGGCATTGCAATAGCGTATGGCGGATTTGCCAATGACCTTCGAGTTCCTGCTCACTATCATGGGGCGGTGACCAGTCTGACACTGGCACTTATGGGGCTTTCATACTATTTTATCAGAGATATAAGGATCAGGGTTTATGGTGAGCGAATTGCCAGGTTTCAACCTGTGGTTTATGGGGCAGGGATGTTTCTTTTTATTCTGGGGCTATTCATATCAGGGGCGTTTGGCGCACCACGCAAGACATATGGCGTAGCCTTTACATCAGACCCTGTGGTCTTGGCGTCGCTTACTATAATGGGAATAGGAACTATCCTCGCAGTCATAGGAGGCATCATTTTTGTGTCGTACATATCTGTTACATTACTCAAAGGAGGCAGAAGATATGAGTTATCCGAATAAAACAGAAAGATGGGATAGGAAGACATACTTCGTCATTTACCTTGTAGTTGGCCTGATTGCATTATTGCTGGTTGATGCGCTGGTGCTTTCCTGGAGATTATAGGTTTGAATCTATATACAATATTACTTTATAGCAGCCTTATTACAATTGGTATGAGTGGACTCTGTATCATCTCGGGAATAATTCTTATAAAATTACGCCTTGAGGAAAGACACAAATGGGCTATGCTTTCCGCTTCATTTTTTGCGCTCATATTTGTCGGACTATATCTTGCAAGGACTTCTCTGTTTCCACACACAAAATATTCCGGAAATTTCAGAGGGATATATCTGGCAACCCTGTGGTCTCATACCTTTCTTTCTGTAGTTAATTTCCCAATGGCAGCCGTGACCCTTTATTCAGGGTTAAAAGGGCGGTTAGACCGGCACAAAAAGATAGCCCCTTATACTGCAGGCATCTGGTTATATGTAGCTGCAACAGGCTGGCTCATATTCATTTTTCAGATATGATAAAGCCCGGACAATCTACTCAGCGGGTTCTGTTTACTCCAGTTCTTTGGCAATACTCATATATTATACATTGACTGCATAATGGAGATATGGGTCTGCATATGTTCTGACCATATGTGACCAGCAGGTCATTATAGATCTTCCAGTACTTGCGCGGCAATTTACTTCTGAGGGCTTCTTCTGTTTTTTCAGGTGTCCTGGTACTTACATAACCCCAGCGGTTAGATATCCTGTGGACATGGGTGTCCACACAGATGCCGTCCTTGTCGTATCCGATGGTAACCACAAGATTTGCTGTCTTTCTGCCGACTCCTTTGAGTTTGAGCAGTTCATCAATAGTGTCAGGAACGATTGAATGGTTATGCTCTTTAAGCTCCCTGCAGATATCGATGATATTTTTTGTCTTGGTTTTGTAGAAGCCTACGGGAAATATAGCTTCTTCGATCCTGCCTGCTGGTATCATAAGCATCTCATCAGGGGTGTTGGCCAGGGAAAAAAGTCTGCCGCTTGCCAAAGCAGTAGTATTGTCCTTAGTCCGCAGGCTGAGGATGCAGGATATCAGTACCTTGAAAGGGTCTTTAGTTTTTTCTGCTACCCTGGTTACGGCTGGTGATTCCCATTTTTTTACCTCTTTTCTCAGGATACTGATGATTTGATGAATATCACTGTCTATGAACAAGGGATGTAACCTTCAATAAAGGCCCGGCATTAATTGCCCTTTGATTTAACATACCATCTCTTTAATTTAGGCATATAATCTGTTATTATTTCCTTTGCCTTATCCGGTGTCATATTTTTTTTGGTTGCAGCTATGCCTGTGCACTTTTCAATCATCTGCTCCAGTGTCAAGTCAGGTTCAGTAAATTTGCCATTCTGAAAACAATAACGGCAATAATCAAGATTCTTGGCTCCTGATGCGGTTGTTCCGAAATCGTCCGGATCCTGTATTGGCATTCCGCAGCTCTGGCATAGAGGTCCAACTGTTTTTGACATAATTCCCTCCTTGTTTACTGTTCATTGTATGTGCCCATCTTCTTGAATTTTTCGTACCGCATTGCGGCTAGTTTGTCGCCTGGAATGGTTTCTATCTCTTTTAATGCCTTTATCAAGGCATCTTTAAGGTTTTCTGCTGCTATGAATGTGTCACGGTGAGCTCCGCCGAGTGGTTCTTTAACTATAATATCTATCACTCCAAGTTTCTTAAGATGTTGCGATGTCAGTTTAAGTGTCTCTGCTGCTTCCATGGCGCGAGTGCCGTCACCCCAGAGGATAGCTGCACACCCCTCAGGAGATATAACTGAGTATACGGCATGTTCCAGCATCATGATACGGTCGCCTACCCCTATTGCAAGGGCTCCTCCGCTTCCTCCTTCACCTATGACAGATACTATGATTGGCACTTTAAGTCTGCACATCTCAAACAGATTTCTGGCAATTGCCTCTGCCTGTCCACGTTCTTCAGCTCCAATTCCCGGATAGGCCCCTGGTGTATCTATAAATGTAATTATTGGTTTGTGAAACTTCTCGGCCAGACGCATCAGTCGCAGGGCCTTTCTGTAACCTTCAGGGTTCGGCATCCCGAAATTTCTGTAGATTTTATCACGAGTTCCTGTACCTTTCTGATGACCAATCACAACCACAGGTCGCTGGCCGAGGTTGCCGATACCTCCGATTATT
The DNA here is from genome assembly GCA_964611625.1 of uncultured Nitrospiraceae bacterium. Classification (GTDB taxonomy): domain Bacteria; phylum Nitrospirota; class 9FT-COMBO-42-15; order HDB-SIOI813; family HDB-SIOI813; genus RBG-16-43-11. Next base: position 31,935 of record CAZTAM010000003.1, read on the forward strand.
GCAGGGTCATTAGCAAAGCGCCTGTCCCCGTGAAGTTCGATAAAATCACTGATAAATGCATTGATATAATCTCCAGTAGTTGGTCGTGACGGGTGTCTTGCTACCTGAGTCTTTTGCCAGGGTGTTAGATTTGAATATAAACGCTCCAGAAGATATTGTGACCGTTTAGTAAGTTTCTCAATCTCAGTATGTACACGCGGATCATCTCCCTTGACATAGCTGCGAAGCTTTTCTATCTTCTCTTCTATCTCAACTAAAGGTTTTTCAAAATCAAGGAGTTCTCGTAGCATATTAATTAAAGGAAACTGTGTCTTTTCCAAACCTTCTTTCAATCGTAGTCATAAAATCATTGGACGGATCTATACTCAGATCCTGATCAACAGCTACCACATATTCCTTTTGATTCGAAATCAGGTGTAAATAGACCGGACACCTTCCATTGTGTGCCATTAAAATATCTTTTAATCCATTTAAGTCATCTGATGTCAGGCCCACAGAATGAAGCCTGATATCCACCTGACTTGTAACTCTTTCCGCCACATCTTCCAGGTCTGAAATCCTTGATGCTTTTAGTTTATAACCTGAGTCCGTCTTGTTAACCGTACCTGCTGTCAATACCGGTCTGTCCAGGGTCAGAAGCGCAGAAGATGAGCGGTAGAGCTCGGGGAAAATAATTAATTCCACGCTACCCTCCATGTCTTCCAGCCTCACATATGCCATCTTGTCACCCTTTTTAGTCAGGGTAGTACGAATCTCCGATATAATACCACAAATCGTGATATCTTTTCCATCATCTATGTTGGCAAGGTCCTTTGCCGAAGTAGACGCACATCTCCTGATCTTTGATTCAAATCTGGCAAGCGGATGGCCGGTAATATAAAAACCAATGGTATCTTTTTCATTCTTTAAGAGTATATGTTCTTCCCATTCAGGTATATCAGGAAATTGCTCACCCGTTGGACTATTTCCTTTAGCCTCAAGGGTCTCGAATATACTGACCTGATTCTTTTCCTTTTGGTAAGCGCTTCCTATTGCTATCGCCTTGTCAAGGACTTCGAGAAGCTGGGACCGTTTAGTTCCTGTAGTGTCAAATGCACCACTCTTGATAAGTGACTCGATTGCCCTCTTATTTACTTTTCTCAGGTCAACCCGCTTGCAAAAGTCAAATATAGAGCTATATTTACCGAATTCATTTCTTGTTTTAATAACAGATTCGATTGCTGTTTCACCTATGTTTTTTATGGCTACTAAACCGAATCTTATCGCCTTGCCTGACACTGTAAAGTCCATAGCACTTTCATTTACATCCGGAGGGAGAATGGAAATCCCCATTTCCTTACACTCTCTTATCCCTGCAGTTACCTTATCCATCTTACCCATCTCACACGTCAATACTGCTGCCATATATTCTACGGGGTAGTGGGCCTTTAGATACGCTGTCTGGAAAGTAATCAGGGCATATGCTGCACTGTGCGACTTATTGAATCCATATCCGGCGAAATATTCTATGAGATCAAATATCTTTTCTGCCTTTTTCTGTGCTGTGCCGTTTTGCTTTGCTCCTTCAACAAACCTTGTTTTTAATTTTGTCATTGTCTCGGGGTCTTTTTTACCCATAGCCCTTCTCAGGATGTCTGCTTCACCAAGGCTGAAACCTGCCAGCACATTGGCAATCTTCATTGCCTGTTCCTGATAGACAATTACCCCATGTGTTTCTTTCAGGATCTCCTTTAATTCCGGTGTCTCATATTTAACAGGGATCAGGCCCCTGCACCGTTTAATATAATCATCAACCATACCGCTTCCAAGTGGTCCCGGCCTGTAAAGTGCAAGGATTGCAACGAGGTCATCAAAGTGGTCGGGCTTTATTTTCACAAGGATATCCCTCATACCCGGACTCTCAAGCTGGAATATGCCGGCGGTATTTCCGGAGGATAGGAGGTCATAAGTGGCCTTATCGTTGAGAGGTACAGCGGCTATATCAAGCTTCTCTGATTCGGAATTTGTCTGGTTAATAAGTTTTACTGACCGGTCTATAACAGTCAGCGTTTTAAGGCCAAGAAAATCAAATTTTACGAGACCGACCTTCTCAATATCTTCCATTGAGAACTGCGTAACCACTTCACCGTTGGAACCTCGTGCAAGAGGGACATATTCTGTCAGAGGCTCTTTTGATATGACTATGCCTGCGGCATGTGTGGAAGCATGTCTTGTCAGGCCTTCCAGGGCCGTTGCGTACTCTATAAGCTCTTTTATCCTTACGTCGGTACTGATCAACTCCTTTAATTTAGGTTCAGATTTGAGTGAGTCTTCAATGGTCACACTGGGTCCTTCAGGTATCAGCTTTGCGACTCTGTCTACCTCTGCATAAGAGATGTCCAGACTGCGTCCCACATCCCTGATAGCTGCACGTGCGGCCATTGTCCCGAATGTAATAATCTGAGCTACATGGTCACTTCCGTATTTATCCGAAACATACTGGATTACCTTATCCCTGCCGTCCATACAAAAGTCTATGTCAATATCAGGCATGCTTATCCTCTCCGCATTCAAAAAACGCTCAAAGAGGAGGCCATGTGTAAGCGGGTTGATATCAGTAATTTTAAGACAATATGCCACAAGGCTTCCGGCAGCAGACCCTCTGCCAGGTCCTACAGGAATAGAATGTGCTTTTGCAAAACTTATGAAGTCCCAGACGATCAGGAAGTAGCCTGAATAACCCATGGAGTTTATTACCTTCAGTTCTTCTCTGAGACGGGTCTTATATGTATCCTCATGTATATCAGCGCTGTTCTTCTGCATTATTCTCTCTGACAGCCCTTTATTTACAAGTTCTTCAAGATAAATTTCTTTTGAATAGCCTTCCGGGACATTATATTCAGGCAGGTAGAATTTTCCGAGCTCAAGCTCAACATTGCATCGCTCAGCGATCTTCTTTGTGTTTATTAATGCCTCAGGTATCTCTGCAAATGCCTTATGCATCTCTTCAGGGGACTTCAAATAAAACTCGTCTGTTGAAAATCTGAGCCTGTTGGGATTGTTGATATTTGCGCCAGTCTGGATGCAAAGCAGTATATCGTGAGCCTTTGAATCCTCTTTCTTTAAGTAGTGACAGTCTCCGGTGGCGACTACATCTACATCAAGTTTCTTAGAAAGGGCAATTAGTTCTTTGTTCACCTTTATCTGTTCATGAATCCCGTTGTCCTGTATCTCAAAGAAAAAATTCTCTTTCCCCACAATCTCAATATATTCTCCTGCGGCCTTTACCGCTTCATTTGTCTTTCCTTCAAGTATCCGGTATGGAATCTCGCCCTTAAGACAGGAGCTCAGAATTATCAATCCCTCGCTATGCCTGGAAAGGAGATCTTTGTCAATCCTTGGCCTGTAGTAGAACCCTTCGAGGTGCGCGCTGCTTATTAGTTTCAGCAGGTTTTTATATCCTGTATGATTTGATGCGAGAAGAATAAGATGAAATGATGCGTTCGTAATTCCGTAGGAATCTTTCTTATCCAGGCGGCTTTTTGGTGCAATATACCCTTCACAGCCAATGATAGGTTTTATCCCCTTTTTCACTGCCGTACGATAGAACTCTATTGCACCATACATATTTCCGTGGTCTGTAATGGCCAGGGCAGGCATCTTGTAATTATCTGCCTCATCAACAATAGCTTCAATTCTGTTAGCGCCATCAAGAAGGCTGTATTTTGTATGCAGATGTAAATGAACAAAGTCAGAGTGATGCATCTTTGCCTCTAAATGAACCCCATCTATATAATGTGGTAAGTGTGGATAGTTTTGATAAACTGCCCCTTTTTTGCAGGGCTTTCTATACTGGCTATTTTAGGCTGATTGAGGTTTGTTGTCAATTGTAGTAATTAAATCACAGGGGCATCAGGTATATTCTACATGGGCCTGTATTGCTCGAACAGGCTATCGGGGATTAGCTTCAGTTCACGTGTGAAACGATCATTCATTGATTTGTACTGGTTGAATTCAGCGATCATATCATCTTTTTTCTTCTCATCCTGTATAGGCTCAAGATCCATATGCCTGCCTATTGAAAATAATATATCCTGATCAATAAAATACATCCCGGAAATATAATCTATCAGGTTGTTTTTTGTGTGTTTCAGCGGATATTTATGGATATTTCTGAAAGCAGGATTAGTATCCAATCCTGAACCTACCCAGGATGCTGTAGATGGTATGTCAAGATTGTAATTCGTTTTCAGAAATGCCAGAAGGGAAGGTGTAATGTCAAGGTGTGATGAGACTGACTCTATGTGTGCCGTGTGCCTGAGCAGTGGTGAGTATATAATCAGCGGAACATGGAAGCGATCAATCTTGGTTGATAACGGTATCTCTGGCAGGCGATGATCCCCGGTAATGATAAATATGGTATTTTCATAGGCGGGGAGTTTAGCATATTGTTCTAAAAAGAATCGCAATGCCTCATCAGTATACATGATTGTGGAATATATATCCTTATATGTTCGATGACGTTTCTTTTGGGTCTCATCAAAGCCCAGCTTGTCCATGTGCTCCTCAAAAAGCCTGATATATTTATCCTGATCCGGAACAGAATAGGGCGTATGCATGCTTATTGTATGCACGAATGAAATATACGGTTGTCTTGTGTCACGTTGATCCATTTCAAGTGTTTTCCGCATTAACTCCCTGTCGGGATAACCCCAGCTCGAGTTTGGTATTTTTACATAATCATTCCCATAGTCATCGTCTCCTATTAGGACATCCGCCCCCTGCCGCTCAAGAAAAAGACGCTGATTGTCAAAATCCAGATCACTGCCGGAATAATACTTGATACGGTAACCGTTATGTTTCAGGATACTCATTAATGATAAATGTTTTGGCATTCTTTGTTTCAATTCATTGAAACCCTGTTCTGCGAATGGGAGAGATGCTAAAATAGAAGGAAGCGCTGCAAATGTACGCCCCTGTGAGGCAAGGAAATTCTCCCAGTACAAACTCTTGCCAGCCAGCTCATCAAGGAAAGGTGTAAAGCTTCCCAGATAGGCGTTTGTTCCACTGAATGCCTTGCCAAGTCCTTCCACAAGAATAATAATAATGTTGGGCGGCCTATTGGCGGTTATATTGAAGAATTCGCCTAAGACGTCAGGAGTATCATCTGCTCTGAGAAACGGAAATTCCGGGCTGATATATTGAAATTCCGGTGCCTTACCGTGGCTGCCCTGATTGCGTGGAGTCATCGCGTGGACTTCTTCCTTAGCGGATCTGGCAAAATAGGAAAAGGTTTCTCGGGCAAAAAAGGACATTTTGTTCAAGGCCAGATTATATGAGAATTCTGTTTCAAACGAAGTAGAGGAAGGTAATGCAGGTACAGAGAATATCAGTGCTGTACATATTCCTAATATGACAAGTGCGTATGTCGGCCTCAATCCTTTGCGAGGGTATATTAACACCAGGGATGCCCAGAAAAGGGACAGTGGTATGATAAACAGGAATACTGAAAAGGTATCCATCGAGGTACTTCCTCTCAGGGTTATTTCAATATCTTTCATGGAATATCCGAACAGGTCAGCTGCCAGAGGGACACCTGCGGTAGCAAAGTATTTAACCAGCATGGCATACAGGATGATAACGACCGATCCGATGGCACCATACGCAAGGAAGCTGGATTTTATGGTACCGGTTAAAAAGAAAATCAGGAGAAAAGGGATAAACAAAAAAGGAAGTATCTTCAAAAGGGATAATACATCGAATACGAACGCCTGTCCAATTACACTCCACAAATCCACAGGAAGATTATTTGTCATGGAAATGTAGATCATTTCCATAATGCGTACAGCGAAGAAGGCGATTAACAGTGATACTGAAAAGTTGACAAACAGGACAGAACATTTATTGAATCTGTTTTTAAATATTTTGTTATGTGATGCATGACGTATATTGTCCATACGATACAATCTTAACCTATTAAAAAATAAATGGAAATGGCGGTGTTATTACCAGCGTGTGCTAATACCTGCTGAGATGCTCCGCTCAACAAAGGAGTTTTTGTCATCATCATAACCGGCTGAAAGCTTAATACCCCAATGCGGACTAAAATACTTCTGGAGAGCTGCTCCAATGGACTGGCTTTTTGTCGTTTCAACTATTCTTGTTCCACGAATGAATTCTCCGCCCCTGCTGAATCCTCCATTTATTTCGATATAATTATCCCCATCTCCTTTGTAGTAATATCTGGCTATAGCGCGGTTGGAGATGCCAGTTCTCGCAGTGGATGGAATAAAAAGAGTTTTCCAGCGCAGGTACCAGTTGCCACTGTATTTTCCAATACCGGCGCCGTACATGTCAACGCTGTTACCACTGAATTTCATGTGATCATAACTGCCTGAAAGCTCCCATCCCTTTCCAACTCCCTGAAAAAGTTCTAACCGGTAGGAATAATCAGGGTACAGGTCGTCATCCGGTGCGTATTGATAACGGAGATTAGCATACGCCCGTTGCCAGAAATCGACGTAGGCATCCAAAGCTAAGGCATAGGCACTCTGATCGAACCGTTCAGCACCAAGATACTCAAATCCAAGAGAGACATGTTTCCAGTAATGGCGAAGGGTGACACTGTAATCGTGCCAGGGGCCGCGGTCAGGTGAAAAATCACTGATACCATAAGACAGGCTCAAAGCCCATTTGTATTGATCAGATATCTCCGACTCAGGGTTCCCGTCATACCTGACATCTGAATCATATGATATTGGAATTTCGTCAGCCGCAACGAGACAGTACTGTGTGCCAGTGTCATGATGGAGCTGATTCATAGCCGGGTCAATATCAGCCATTGCCGTGACCAGACCCAATACCAGAAAAATCATAATACTATTAACCTATCCTTTGCAATGTCCGTGACCTGAATTAAGTTCAATCGTGGTACATTAGCAGTATAATAATTACCTGTCAATTTAGGTTTCGGTATATGGCTTATATATCCTGAGATATTCGTCATATTAGTTAATTGAAAGAGGATTTATTAATTATCCTGACTAACCGAATAAAGGAAGTGCATGTTTATGATAAATAAAGATACGATTATTATAATTTTTATAATTTCATTGACAGTGCTTATATTCTGTCTATTTGTAGCTGTTAATATAAGAAGACTTATTAAGCACCTGTCTCATAAGAGGCTGGATGCTGCCAGAGAAGAATATAAAGATATATTACAGCCGGCCCTTTCAGACAGCCGTTACATTGATTACGAACTGTGTCAGGTGAAAAGGAATTCAGTTAAATGGAAGGCCATAGAGGATATTTTGTTTCAGTCCATCACTGAAAAACGCGCAACTGCAGAACATATTACCACTATATTTGAGAGACTGGGTTATATAGACATCTATTTGGAAGATATCGTCTCGGGCAACAGACACGAGCGGGCTCTGGCTGCCGACAAGCTCGGCAGGGTTAGGGCGCCTCAGGCGACAGAATATCTTATCAGGGCTATGAACGACCCGGCAAGAGATGTAAGGACAGTTGCATCGAGGTCATTAGGTAATATCAATGACCTGAGGGCTATTGATCCATTGATGGAAAAACTTATTTCAACAGCACAGAACCCGCAGTTATTGCCATTGAGGGTCTTGAAGTCATCAATAATGAAATACGGTGAAGACGCAATGCCCCTTTTATTACATGCACTTAAACACACTTCATGGCAGGTAAGGGGGCAGGCGGCTGACGTTATTGGAGAAATAGCAGATACCTCTGCATACGATCATCTTCTTCCGCTACTCGGTGATACGGAGCCGGATGTAAGGATTAAGGCGGTAAAGGCCCTTGGTAAAATTAAACGTGCAGAAGCCTTCCAGCCGATTGCCGTGATGATTAAAGACCCATCATGTATTGTAAGACTGCAGGCTGCAAAGACACTCGGCTGCATGGGCGTCACGCAGGCCGTTCCCTATCTTGTGGAATTGCTTTCTGACTTGAACTGGCAGGTCAGAGAGGCGGCTGTACAATCCATAAGTTCTCTCGGCAGAATAGCTGATCCAGAACTGCTTAAGGCGCTTTTATTGTTGAAAGACAGATTTGCAAGGGAACAGGTTATTACAGAACTGAGACGTACGGAGATCCTTGATGCCCAGTTTGACATGTTATGTTCTGCTGATATCAGGGAACGCGAAACAGCATCGCTGCTTCTGGTTGCTGCAGGTAATTGCGGGGCATGGGATATTATTACAAATGCCATCCGGGAGAATAAAAACCCGGAAGTCAGAAAGAGGTTAATACATGTAATCAATCTGATCGTTAATGATGATGCTGAAATAGTACTTCGCACGGTTTCAGAGAGTGATAATGACCCGGCAGTGCGGAATGTCGCATACTCAGCATTAGAAAAATCTCTGAGCAGGTAAATCTATAGAAAGAGGTATATTATTACTACGCTTGTCTCCATTATAATATGGTTTAATCATTTCATACTGGCATATTACACTGTCATAAGCTTATTATATACAGTTCTTATGGTAATTGCCGTATCAGTAACTATAAGGCACATCTACAGGATTGAATATGGCGGCTACAGTGACATCTTCGAGTCATCCCAGACGCCCCCTATATCCATACTTGTCCCTGCATTCAACGAAGCCCCGTCTATAGTTGAGAACGTAAAGGCATTACTTGCACTGAACTATCCATCTTTTGAAGTTATTGTTATCAATGATGGTTCTACAGACGATACACTTGCAAACCTGTCTCGCAGTTTTTCTCTACGTTCGGTTGGACAGATATATAGAGATGTCATAAAGACAGAAGTCGTCAAGGATTATTTTGTCAGTTCGACGAATCCCAACCTGACTGTTATCAATAAAACAAAAAGTAATAAGTCTGATTCTCTGAACGTAGGGATTAATGTTGCCCGATATCCGTATTTTTGCTGTATAGATGCTGATACCCTTATTGAAAAAGATGCATTATTGAGGCTGGTAAGACCTATTATTGAAAGCAAGGAGCCTGTAGTTGCCTGCGGCGGGATATTACGAATCGCAAATGGATGTACAGTCCGGAATGGAGAGGTTACAAAAATAGCCCTTCCGGGGGACCTTCTGTCACGGCTCCAGATCGTAGAATATCTCAGGTCCTTTTTATTTGGGAGGGCGGGTTGGAGTGCCATAAATAGTCTGCTGCTTATTTCCGGTGCCTTCTCGTTATTTCATAAAAGGAGTGTACAGCAGATTGGCGGATTCAGCCATAAGACGGTCTCTGAGGACATGGAGATGGTAGTCAAGCTGCACTGGTTTATGAGGCGCAGCAGAAAACCCTACAGGATAGTATTCGTATCAGATCCAGTTGGATGGACCGAGGTGCCCTCTACTCTTTCCACGTTGAAAAAACAGAGGATCAGGTGGCACAGAGGGCTGGCAGAATCCCTGTTCATAAATAAAACTATGTTATTTAATCCCAGATACGGCAGGATTGGCCTGCTTGCCATGCCTTATCAAGTCCTGATCGAACTCATATCCCCGGTTATTGAGATCATAGGATATGCAGTTGTAATTCTGTCATACGCAACAGGTATCATAAGCTGGCGGTTCTTTGTGCTTTTTCTTGCATTAGCCATTGTTTACAATATATTCTTATCAGCAGGTGCGGTATTACTTGAAGAGATAACATACAAACGATATCCAAAGTGGGGTGATATGCTGAAATTAATCTCTTTTTCAGTTGTAGAAAACTTTGGATACAGACAGATTAATTCCTGGTGGCGTGTCAGGGCAGTGCTTCAAGCGTTAATTAAACCGCGAGAGTGGGAAGTGATAAAGAAAAAAGGATTTAAAGATTAAATACAATAATTTTAAGGTCAGTCATCTCCTCAATTGAATACCTGGGACCCTCACGTCCGATTCCGCTTTGTTTTACACCACCGTAAGGCATAGCATCAACGCGGTACATTGATGTATCATTTATCATAACACCGCCAACTTCCAGTTCCCTGGCTGCTTTAAATGCGAGATTAATGTCAGACGTAAATATACCGGCCTGAAGTCCAAAGTCAGAGTCATTAACTATTTTAATAGCGTCTTCTATATGAGAATATTCCTGTATACCTACTATAGGTGCAAAAACTTCATGGCAGACGATTTTCATTCTTTTGTCTACATTTTGCAATACAGCAGGTTTAAGAATATTTCCAATTCTCTCTCCTCCAGTCAGGAGTTTTGCCCCGTAGGACACAGCCTCAGTTATCCACTCATGAGCTTTTATAGCTGAATCTTCATTAATCATAGGCCCCACGTCAGTATCTTCATTAAGCGGATCACCAGTCCTGAGAGATTCAACAGCTGGAATAAATTTACTTATAAATTCTTCAGATATCTCACTGTGTATCAGTATTCGCTGAAGGGAGATGCATATTTGTCCTGCATAGGCAAATGAAGCTTTTACGCATAAAGAAACCGCCTTATCTATATCACTGTCTTTATGAACAATAACTGCCGAGTTTGAACCAAGTTCGAGGATTGAACGCCTCAGGCCCGTAACCTGGCGTATTCGTTTTCCAACAACAGGACTGCCGGTAAATGTGTAAAGGGCGAATCTCGGGTCTGCCAGCAGCCACTCTCCAACCGGATTCCCGGGACCAAATATGATATTAAGATATCCCGCAGGAAGCCCGGCTTCCATCATTATCCTGCCAAGGTTGATTGCAGTTATAGGGGTTAGCTCTGCCGGTTTAAGTACGATAGTATTTCCTGCCGCTATTGCCGGTGCAACCTTGTGTGCAATAAGGTTTATAGGGAAATTAAAGGGGGAAATAGCGCAAATTGGACCAACAGGTACCCTGATGGTAAATGCCATCCTGTTCTCTGAACCCTTAGCAGCCTCAACAGGGATCCCTTCTCCATGGATCCTTTTTGCCTCTTCTGCAGCAATCAGAAATGTCTGGACAGCCCTGTTAACCTCGGCCCTTGAATCTTTAATAGGTTTACCAGCCTCCTGTGCAAGGGTTCTGGAAATATCCTCTTCCCGTTCTTTTAAAAGTACGGAGGTCCTGAGAAGGATCTCATATCGTTCATATGGTGAGAGTCTGGTTTTTTTGAATGCAGAAACAGCCGCTTCTATTGCGTTATCTACATCATCTTTGCCGGCTTCCGGTATGCGTCCTATTATGCTGCCATCATAAGGGGACCGGACGTCAATATACTTTACTGAGGAGACATCCTTAACAGAGTCTATCCATTGACCATTGATTAGCATTCCATGCTGACTTGTCATTTTGAACTCATATTCATGATGAGCCTTGTGCAGCTGCCTCTATATACTCCAACAGCATTGAATGTTTTATATTATCGAATGTCAGAAATGCTATGCCGATTACAAAATTATTATGAAATTTCTTAGCCCACACTACCCTGCCAGGGATTATTTCCGTTATTTCTTCATTACCATTTGTTTGCAGGAAGCTTATCTTTATATCAAGTTCCCTGCCTACTGTCAGGAGGTGAGGGGAATAAATACCTAAACCGCCCCTGCTGATACTGCTGATCAATGCCTCCATTACTTCATCAGAGTCTGGAAATGTAATTTCAGCCATTGATGCAATGCCATATCTGGGGGACTTACGCTGATCATTCATTAAGATTAAACTACTTCTTTAAGAATTAGATGTCAAGAAAAAAACTCCCAATGAATGAAAGAACAGGGCAGAGAAGAGGGAATGGTCTTCTCTGCCCTTATCCTTAAGTTACATCAACTTTGATCTTCTTGGGTTTTGTATCCTCTTTCTTGGGAAGAGTAATTCTTAAAACTCCGCGATCATATGTTGCCTTTACTTTTTCCTGATCTACTGTGGATGGCAGAGAAAATGACCGGCTGAATGATCCGTAATATCTTTCGATGCGATGGTAATTATCTTTCTTCTCGTCTTTCTCAAGCTTCCTCTCTCCGCGTATCCTTATCGTATTATCCTCAATCTTGACATCTATGTCCTTCATTTCAATCTCAGGAAGTTCTACTTTGAGAACTACTCCATCTGCATCCTCGTAAATGTCTACTGACGGTGACCATTCATCGCTTACCTCTCTCTCTCCAAGACCGGGTTTAAGATAGGCATCGCCAAAAAGATTGTTCATCCTGTCCTGCATGTTCATGAGTTCTGCTAAAGGGTTCCATCTTATAATTGCCATCTTACCTTCCTCCTTTCAAAAAATGTGATTGTTTGTTGAAGTATATTTAATCATTGCTTTTGCGATGGTCAAGGGGATTCTGAAGCTGTTCAGTTGAGTATACTGAATGCAGCCGGGCAACTGACAGGCATTTAAAACAATTAAAATGAAAAAGTTACGATTTGAATCTTGACACGTCAATTATTTATTCTTGACTTGAGTAAATAAAATAAGTAGTCTTGTCATCATATGAAACTCTGGGCGTTGCGGATTATGGCTCTGGCAGTATGTCTTCTGTCTTATTCGCCTGTCATGGCGCTGGAAATAGTTCCGGACCGTCTTTACCTCAATGGTTACTTTGATGCCACTCCCGGCTATAACCGTTATAATAGCGATACATCGGGCATGGACGCTTATCACTGGGTGACCATATTTGTATGGAAGATTTCAGACTCGGTTCGTGTTGTAGGAGATCTGACACTCGAGCATGGCCCGATTCATTCCGGAGAAAAGAGTGTAGGGGATATAAAAACCCGATCATTTGTTCAGCTTACCCATAGTGATGCACTGAAACTCAACATTGGTAAATTCCTTACCCCTTTTGGTATGTATAATCTTATCCACGATGCGACACCGACCTATCTTTCCGCGACATCGCCCCGTTCCCTCTATTGGAAGAGGAAGATTGGCAAGTCAAATACTGATGGCGAGTTTATTAAAGATCGGCTTTTCTCAAAAGAGGCAGCAGGACTCTGGATTTATGGTACCTCAGGATCATATGCATGGCCATTTGAATACAATCTCTATCTGGTCAATGGCCGTTCAAATCCAGGCAGCAACGAATATCAGGTAGATGATAATGATGACAAAGGGGTCGGGGGGAAGTTTGTAGCGACAACTCCATACAAAGCCGATGTCGGCATTAGTTTCTACACTGAAAAGAATGGTGCTTTGGAAGGGGATAAACGCATAACGACATATGCCTTCATGCTGAATTATTCTCCTTCTCCATTATATATTGAAGCTGAATATCTAAGGAGTGTAATTGGGGCCCATGCTGGCCTGCCGAAGGCAGAGCCCGAGGCTTTTTACACTCAGGTGGCATATCGGTTTTTGAAGGTCTACACCCCGTATTTGAGATATGACAGTTATAACAACAAGGATTACGGAGAGAAAGAAAAAATAACGACTGTCGGCGTGAATTACATGTATCACCCGCAGGTCTATCTAAAGGGTGAGTATGGTTTTTATGATAAGGAAGAAGATGTCATTCAGCTGCAGATAACAGTTGGGTACTGATAAGTAATTACCCCAGTAGGGTTAATAGCAGGGATTCTACTATATGAGAATAGCTGAAATCTTTTCAAGATTTATTAAATTCATTGTGTTGAGCTCTTTTGCTATATTGATTTATCAGGCGGGATTCGCATCAGTCGGTCTTAGTCAGGATATAATAGTAAACAGGCTTAACCCGGTAGATACCGTGACAATTTACGAACTGAAAGATATCTATCTCAGCAAAAAGCAGTTCTGGAGCCATGGTGTCGAACGAAGAAGTATTAAACTGGTAGTAAATCATGGGGACATCAAATATTCCTTCTTTGACATGATTCAAACCCACGAAGTCGATTTCAAAAGGCACTGGTATAAATTGATCTATTCAGGTATAGCAGACAGTCCCAAGGGGGTACAGAACGATAATGAAGTCATCCGATTTGTATCTGAGAATGTTGGGGCCATCGGTTTTGTCACTCCCGGAGTCTCAGGTGAAGGTGTTAAAAAGATCCGGGTGATACACTAATTTTGCCTGTAGAAAATCAATTCCTGTTTTGATATTCTAAGGTTAATTTCCAAACTTCGTCTCTTATGGATGTCATAATTATTGGAGCAGGTGCATCAGGCCTGATGTGTGCAATAGAAGCGGGCAAGCGTAAACGCTCTGTGATTTTACTTGACCACGCAAACAGGACAGGGAATAAGATTCTCATTTCAGGTGGTGGACGGAGCAATTTTACCAACTTAAACATCTCATCCGGGAATTATTTGTCATATAATCCTGAATTTTGTAAGTCTGCCATTGCAAGGTTTACCCCTGAACATTTCATTGCGATGATAAAAGAACATAGTATAAAGTACACGGAAAAGGAAAGAGGGCAGCTATTCTGCCGGGGCAAATCTTCACAGATCATCAATATGCTTGAACTTGAATGCAGAAAGGCAGGGGTGGAGGTACGCCTTAATTGCAGTGTAAGAGAAATTAAGAAACAAGGTAAGTCAGGCGGATTTATCGTGGCCACAGAGGTTGATACAATAGAATCATGTTCACTGGTAGTAGCAACGGGAGGATTATCATATAAACAGCTATGGGCAAGCGGCATTGGGTACAGGATTGCCCGGGATTTCGGTCTGAATGTGACACCTTTAAAGCCTGCTCTTGTACCATTGACATTTAAGCCGCGGGAACAGAAGTTCTTCAAATCCTTGAGCGGTATATCAATGAATGTTACCGCAAGCTGCAGGGATCGTTATTTCAGGGGCGATATCCTTTTTACTCATAGTGGTCTAAGCGGTCCAGCTATACTTCAGATTTCATCATACTGGGAGAAAGGAGATAGCATCTCTGTAAATTTGCTTCCGGAAAGAGATGTCTTCAAACTTATTATGAGCAGTAGAAGCAGCAAAATACTTATCAAAAATCTGCTTTCTGGCCTTCTTCCTAAGCGGTTTGCACATACCTGGTGTGATTTATACATTAAATCACTGCCGCTTAATCAATATAGTGAAAAAGAATTAAGAGGCATTGTGCATTTGCTTCAAAACTGGACTATACAACCTGCAGGGACTGAGGGTTATGAAAAGGCAGAAGTTACACTCGGTGGAGTAGATACGGACGAATTATCATCAAAGACAATGGAGTCAAAGAAGGTTCCCGGCCTGTATTTTATAGGAGAA
This sequence comes from uncultured Nitrospiraceae bacterium, assembly GCA_964611625.1. GTDB lineage: Bacteria > Nitrospirota > 9FT-COMBO-42-15 > HDB-SIOI813 > HDB-SIOI813 > RBG-16-43-11. The sequence continues at coordinate 47,024 of CAZTAM010000003.1, forward strand.
GTGGTGGATATAACAGGACAGCTTGGAGGATACAACCTTCACTGGGCCTGGGCATCAGGTCATGCTGCAGGACAGTATGTATAAGAAGAAAATCGTACTGGCATCTTCATCGCTGAGAAGAAAAGATATCCTGGAGAGGGCCGGTATAGAGTTTTCGATAGATGTAAGTGATTATGAAGAAGACTTGAGTTTGCGAATGTCTGCCAGAAAGCTTGCAAGGCATTTATCATTTGAAAAGGCCAAAGCTGTTGCAAGCAGACACAGGAATGCTATTATTATAGCCGCTGACACCATAATTTGTTTAAATGACAAGATATACGGTAAGCCGCATAATGAAAGTGATGCTAAAAGGATCCTTAAGATACTGAATGGCAGAGTTCATAAAGTCATTACGGGATTCACAATTGTTGATACAGGAGAGGGGAGATTTCTATCACGGTCTGTAATTACAAAGGTCTACTTTAACAGGATGACAATGAATGAAATTGATGAATATGTAAGAACAGGTGAGCCGCTGGATAAGGCAGGAGCGTATGCGATTCAGGGAAAAGGCGTCTGTTTTGTAAAAAAGATTGAGGGAGACTATAATAATGTCGTAGGCCTGCCAATGAATGTGCTAATGAAGACTTTGAGAAGATTCGGGATTAAGAAATAATGGTTATGAAGAACTACTTAATTCGCTGGCTGATCAATGCAGTTGGACTTCTTATAGTATCCAAGACTATGGAGGGGATAGAGGTTGATGGATTCTTGACTGCCATCGTGGCAGCTGCAATCATCGGTATCATAAATACATTCCTGAGGCCTCTGCTTATACTGCTGACGCTGCCAATAAATATCCTTACACTGGGGCTGTTCACATTAGTTATAAACGGTCTCATCTTCTATTTCGTGGGATACCTTGTCGAAGGTTTTCAAGTTACCGGTTACATAGCATCGTTTATTGGTGCACTTATACTCAGTATTATAAATGTTCTGGCAACTATTCTGATAGGCATGGGAAATAGAAGGGATTTTATTGACATTGACTGAAAAAACTCAGCCTGCTACTATCAATCTGTAATGGATAAACCAGTGCTTTAATATGGACTACTCAATCAAAATAGGCGGAGAGGCAGGGCAGGGTATACAAACTGTAGGAGACGCCCTCGCTCGGGTTCTGGCCAGGTCAGGCTATCATGTATTCACACATCAGGACTATGAATCGCGCATCAGGGGCGGACATAATTTCTATCAGATAAGGTTTTCTTCAAGTCCGGTTACATCATCAAGGAATAAGGTTGACATCGTAGTTGCCTTTGACAGAGAGAGTATCATTCTTCACGAAAAAGAACTCACTGAAAATGGCCTGATCATTTATGATTCATCGGTGATGAAGGAAAAGCATGACGGTCCTAAGCTACTTGACATCCCTTTTGCAAATCTTGCAGCTGAAAAGGGCGGCAATAAGGTGATGGCTAATTCTGTTGCAATCGGGGCAGTCCTTGGAATGATCGGAATGGATCTGGATATCGCATCCGGGATCATAAGCGCCACCTTTAATAATAAGGGGGAGGATGTTATTCAGGGTAACATTCATGCTGCAGAAGCAGGTCATGCCTGGACAACTGAAAACTGCTCGCGGTGCTCTTTTACCATAGAAAATGCATCAGACAGAAGAATGTTGATTGCTGGAAATGATGCTATCGGGCTTGGTGCTATTGCATCGGGTCTGAAATTCTACTCTGCATATCCCATGACTCCTTCAACAGGTATCATGAACTATATTGCAGGCAACGGAGAGAAATATGGAATAATTGTGGAGCAGGCAGAAGACGAGATTGCTGCAGTCAATATGGTGCTGGGTGCATCCTTTGCAGGTGTTCGGGCCATGACCGGAACCTCCGGCGGCGGCTTTGCACTTATGGTGGAGGGCCTTTCACTGGCAGGAATGACTGAGACACCTGTCGTTATAGCGCTTGCCCAGAGGCCCGGACCTGCTACCGGGCTGCCAACAAGGACAGAGCAGGGAGATCTGCAGTTTGCCCTTTACTCGGCTCATGGAGAATTCCCCAGGGTAATTTTTGCACCTGGTTCTCCTGAACAGGCCTTTTATCTCACGAACAAGGCTTTTGACCTTGCAGAGAAATATCAGATTCCAGCCATTATCATTACTGACCAGTACCTTGCAGACTCCCAATGGACATACGATAGTTTTGATCCAGGTATATTGAAATATACAGATTACAGGATACGGGGGGATGACTTTGCAGTCCTCGAAGGATATAAACGGCACGCCTTTACAGAAAGCGGGGTGACACCTCTCGGGGTTCCTGGAGATGCGAGACACCTGGTCGTTACAGACAGTGATGAGCACGACGAGGAAGGGCATATCATCGAAGATGCTGAGACCAGAAACAAGATGATAGACAAGAGGCTGTTCAGGAAACTTCCTATGCTCAGGCAGGAGATAGAACCACCCTTTCTCTATGGTGATCAAAGCGCGGATATTATTCTTATCGGATGGGGTTCCACTTATGGGGTTATTAAGGAGACAGTTGACATACTCTCAAAAGCAAATAATGTTGCTATGCTGCATTTCAGCGAGGTCTACCCGTTTCCTTCAACCGACAAGTTTGATTACATCAAGTTAATTAAGGGTGCAAAGATCACGGTCTGCATTGAAAATAATGCAGCAGGACAATTTGCACGGCTGGTAAGGACCGAGACAGGACATGAATTCAGTCACAGGATCAATAGATATGACGGGAGACCATTCACCCTGGATGGTCTGACAGGAGAACTGAATGCCATCATTGCAGGACTTTAATGGTCAGATCCCGGCATGGTGCCCGGGATGCGGGGACTACAGCATTTTAAAATCATTTAAGGATGCGATGGTTCAAATGAATATGGAGCCGCATCAGTTTACTATTGTATCGGGTATCGGACAGGCTGCTAAATTTCCTCATTATGTGAAATGCAATACCTTCAATGGTCTTCACGGCAGGGCCCTGCCTGTTGCGACAGGGATACGGCTCACAAATCACTCTCACCCGGTATTTGTCTTTACAGGAGACGGGGATACTTATGGCGAGGGGGGGAATCATCTCATTCATGCCATCAGGAGGAATATTAATATTAAACTCTTTGTTCACGACAACCAGATATACGGCCTGACAAAAGGACAGGCCTCGCCAACAAGCATGGAAGGGATGAAGACAAAGAACCAGCCCACAGGCGTATTCTCTGAACAGTTGAATCCAATGGCCCTGGCAGTGGCAATGGATTGCAGCTTTGTAGCAAGGGCATTTTCCGGTGATCTGAAACACGTCACATGGCTGATGACTGAAGCAATAAACCATAAGGGTTTCAGTCTGGTTGATATCCTGCAGCCCTGTGTATCATTCAACAGGCTGAACACTTATGAGTGGTACAGACAGAGGGTCTATCATATTGAACCGGAGTATAATCCTGAAGACAGGAGCGCGGCATTCAGCAGGGCTTTGGAATGGGGAGACAAGATTCCTGTAGGTATTATCTACAAAAATTACAGGCCTATACTTGAGGAAAGGATCCCGGTCATCAGGGAGGCACCGCTGGTAAGGCATACTTATGAACAGTTCAGGATCGAAATGATAGAAAATAGCCTGAAGGAATTTTATTAAGAAGCTCTTTGAATATTTTGAATATTATGACATCAAAATATGAGGAATATACCTAATGGAACCTATTGAGAAAATAAAGGCACATTACAATTTCACGTCAGGGGATGCAAAAAACCTTCTGCGATTAAAACCAGTAATGACCACATACGTGGACGTGTTCGTGGAAGAATTCTACAACTATGTCAAGAACTTTGAGGAGGCGAATCGTTTTTTAAAGGACGAGGCAACCATTAAGCGTCATCAGGATGCACTGAAGATTTGGTTTTTAAGACTATTTTCCGGAGAGTACGCAGCACGCTACTTCGGCGATCTTGAGAAGGTAGGCATGATGCATGTTAGAATAATGCTGCCGGCGCATTATGTGAACTCTGCCTTTCATTTTGTTAAGAACTATACTAAAGATATCATCAAGAGAGAGATTAAGGACCCCGAAGATAAGCTCTATCTTGAGCGCTCAATCGAAAAGATTCTCGATATAAACCTTGACGTATTTACCAGTTCCTATATTGAGGAGGAGAAGAAGTTTTTTCTGTCTCAGAAGGTGGAGTCGTATCTCGTACAGATAGCCAACAGGTTTTCACACGGGTTCAATCTCATCCTCGTCATAGGCCTTCTCTGTCTGGGTTTTCTGGTAGTCGGCCTTTTCGTATACGATCTCTATCATGTTATGGACGGCAATCTTGAGAAAGGGCTGCTCGGCACTCTTGGAAGCCTTCTCATGCTTTGGGTCGTTATAGAACTTATTGATACGGAAATAAGACATCTGAAGGGCGGCAAATTTGCCATTAAAATCTTCATTAACGTGGCATTTGTTGCCACGATACGTGAGATTCTGGTTACAAGCCTTAGCCACGAGGACATGGATTTACAGATTACCCTGGTGGCTACAGTGGCAGTTTTAGGAATAGTCTATTGGCTTGTCTCTAAAGTGGAAAAAAGCTGAGGCTGACATTTATAGTCCACTTAAATGATAAAGTAAAACTGCTGCTGCACAAGATACATTTAAAGATTCTATCTGTTCGGAAATTATTATATGTATATTTTTATCTGCCAGTTTCATGATATCCCTGCTAATGCCATGACTCTCCCCACCCAGTACCAGACAGAATTTATTAGACTCCTTAATTTCAGATATACTTACACCCTCGTTTGAATTCGCAACATAGATAGGCAAAACACCTTTAATCTGCTTTAGCCACGTACCGTTTTCATCCTCAGTTATATTCAATTTGAAGATTGATTCCTTAGCCGCACTGATTGATTTGAAATTATAAATATCAACACATGCAGAATCCAATACAATATTAGGAACATTAAAGGCTAAGGCGGTGCGCATGATCGTTCCGATATTCCCGGGATCTTTAATCCCATTTAAGTAAACAACGGATTCCCCCTCAGCTAAAGAAGCAGGCATTCTTTGATAAACCGCTGTAATTCCAGACGGAGTATCCAACTGAGAAAATGACCTGTTCAATCGTTCATCAATCAGGTAGTAACACTCCAATTTAGATGTGTTCAGTAAATATTCAAATTTATTTTTATCGCGATCAATAAAATCCCTGGTGACAAATAATTCCTGAAAATCATAGCCGCTTTTTAAGGCATCATAAATAACAGCAAGATTCTCAACAGCGAACTTATGTGTTTGCCTGCGATATTTCTTAAGAGACAGATTACGCAATAACTTAATATGACTATTTTGGTGACTGGTAATTTCCTTAGGTATCAGCATGAAATCGTTGAAAGACCCCAAACATCCATTCTTTAAACGTCCCTTAAAACTTCCCTGATAACACAGAGTATTTCTTCGACATCAAATGGTTTTCTTAAAAACCTTATTCCTGATTGTTCTATCTCTTCAAGGTTTTCCTGTCTGTTCATATAGCCACTGATTAAAATGGTTTTAAGGTGAGGATTAAGTCTTCTAAGCTCCTCAATTAATTGAAGACCATTCTTCCCCGGGAGAATATAATCACTTATGACCAGAGAAAACCCTCCTTTATTCTTATTGAAAACATTTAAGGCCTCCATGGCATTTTCTACGTCGAGTACAACATACCCCTCATCTGTAAGAAACATCCTGGTAGATTCTCGGACCTGTGCATCATCCTCCACCAGGAGGATTCGTTCTCCACGACCCATATAGTTTTCGGCGAAGGCTGTGACATCGTCTTTTTTATGTAATTCTGTGCTGACAGCAGGCAGGTAGACCATGAAACTTGCACCTTTTCCCTCTTCACTCACTACATTAACCGATCCCTTATGATCTTCTAAAATTCCATATACTACTGATAACCCAAGTCCTGAACTGGTTTCATTCTTTTTAGTAGTATAAAAGGGCTCGAAAATATGCTGCATATGTTCTTTTTTTATACCAGTACCCGTATCATTTACGGTCAAACGAATAAACCTGCCGGGACATAATGGCGGCTGTCCGCAAGAACTGTCATTATCAATAGTTATGTTTTCTGACATGACAGTAATTGTACCACCCTTAGGCATTGCATCCCTGGAATTGACAAACAGGTTCATTAATAACTGTTCCATCTTTCCACTATCTCCCATGACCCTCCAGAGTTCGGTGTCAAGGACTGTTTTAATACTAATGTCTTCACCTATGATTTGGGTTAACATTACCAGAAGATCCTTGATCAGCATATTCATGTCAAGAAGTTTAAGATTTGTCGGTTCTCTGTGGCTGAATGTAAGCAGCTGTCTTGCAAGGGTTGAGGCGCGATGCGAGGCCTTTCTTATATTATCGAACAATTCATTAGCAGGCATGCCAGGATCATGATATTTTTTCATTCCTATGTAGCTGAAATTTCTAATGGCAGTCAGGATGTTATTGAAGTCATGAGCGATTCCTCCGGCCAATATTCCGATAGCCTCCATTTTCTGAGAGTGTAGTAACTGAGCCTGCAGCTTGTCTTTTGCCTCCTCCATTTTCTTGCGCTCAGTAATGTCAGCAGACATTCCGCAAACGGCATAAGGTTTGCCTGAGTTATCTAATAATGGGAACTTTAAACTATGATACGTACGCGTTTCATTACCAATGAGCAAATGGTTTTCGAACTCAAGATGAGACTTATTTTCGATGACTTCTAAGTCATCGGCCCTGAAGGCATCTGCAATATTCTGGGGGAATATGTCATGAGAGGTTCTACCCAAGATATCTTTTTCATCCAGGCCTAAGTGAAACTTGTACCATTTGTTTGCCAGAATATACCTGCTGTCAAGATCCTTTATATATATGGCCATGTTAGAGTTATTTATAATGGCGCGCAGTTTTTCTTCACTCTCTCTCAGTTTTTGTTCCGACTCTTTGCGGGAAGTTATATCACGTACAATAGCGCAGTTGTATTCTTCCCCTTTGTATTCAAAATAATTAGAGGTAACTTCTACAGGAAATTCAGAGCGGTCCTTGCTTCGATAAATGGACTCGAACGTTACTACCTTATTTTTCTTGATTCCACCCCAGATCACCCTGAATCTATCAAGTGAAAAGAACGGGCTGACATCTGAAACGCGCATAGATAGAAGTTCATCTCTGCTGTATCCTGTCATTCTACATGCGGCATCATTAACATATATAAAATTTGTTCCATAGGTTATTAAAAATATCGCATCACCTGTCTTTGACAGTGCAAAATTTAAAAAGAGATGATCAGTATCTTTAATTGTCATGTAGTGGACTCAATTATTAAAGCACGTAAACAATTTACGGAGAGAAGGAGAGTATAACGTTCGAGGTAATGGGCGGCTGGAATCTGGCAAAGCCCGCTGTATTGAAATCCTGCCTGACCGCAGCGTTAGGCGAATTTTATGCCCACTTCTTTCCAAGATCATCAAGGCCAGCCTTTTGCAAATCTTCCGGACTCATCAGAATGCGGAATTTACAATCGGCCTGAAAGTTTAGAAAGAAAGGCTCTGCAAAAGCGGGCACCTCAGATGCAGATTGTACGTTAATAACGAAGATTCCGCCCCGTTTTCCGTCTTGCTCCGTGAAGTATGCCGTCTCCGGCTTAATGCTTTCGAGGATACGCCCAATGACCTCGCCCACCTTTCCACTTCTGACGAGGGAATTGAAAGGCTCAAGTGGGAATTCGACCGTAAGTAGCATTTTCATGTGATGACCTCCTGTTGTTACAGCATTTGAAGGCGGTACCGCACACGCCTTACTACTAAGAAAGCTGCAATAGCATGCCAGTTTCTGGCAACCTATCTCGTACTACATCCACCTAAGTTTGATTGAAAAATCAGTTTTATTATCCATCATTTGCCGGGCCGTTGTCAATCTTATTCTCTCCAAATGTCATGCAATCTGATTGACATTATATGTCATTTATCATACGATTACCCGTATGAATACGGAGGAATTATGTTAACAAAACGATTGGAAATTCTTTTTGATCCAAAGGAATATGAAATGATCAGGAGAAAGGCTAAGGCAGAAGGCAGGTCGGTAGCCAGTCTTGTCCGTAAAGTATTACATGAGAAAATCATCGAGAAGGATAAAAAACAAAAGGAAGCCATTCTGAAGAAATTATTTTCTTCATCTATGGAAATACCTTTTGATGAATGGAGAGAGGAAAAGAAAGTTATTATAAAGGGCAGGGTTAAAGATATTGAAACTCATTGATACTAATATTATTATGTATGCCCTTGGAAGACCACATCCCTTAGTTGCCAGAGATGCTATTCACTGTGCAGTCACTATTACATATGACCTTGAGGGAATAATTAGCGCTGATAAGGATCTTAAATCTGTTAAGGAAATACGCTGCTTCTCACCGGACTAACAGGTCTATTGCAGAGGTTGAATATATGAAGGCTAAAGAACTTGATAAGAAATTTGATGAAGGTGCAGAGCGTCTTGAAAAGGTATCCTGAATATTCATTGATATTATTCCATTAATGAATATTTCTGTAAAACCTTAACAGAACTCGTTGACTTGCCAATTTAGATAAAAAAAGGGTTTATGGCAATTGCCATAAACCCTTTAATATTTATTTGGTAGCGGGGGCCGGATTTGAACCGACGGCCTTCGGGTTATGAGCCCGACGAGCTACCAGACTGCTCCACCCCGCAATAGATGCCTCTCTATTTAGGAAGCAGATGCATTATATATTCTTTGAAAGATATAAGTCAAGACATGTTTGAATACAGAGCATCATTTAATCATCAGCCCTGAGGTTATAAACGTTTAATTATTTCCAAAATAAATCTCTCAGTATCTTCTCCATCCTTGCATAATGCGTCCCCCTCCAGTATATCCTGCAGCATCCGGGGCACTTTCCAAATATATTTTGTGTCTTGCATACATATTCAGGAACGGTCTTGCATGCCTCTTCTTTGATATTAGGTTCAAGCAAGTAATTACACTTAACGCAGCGGGAAAAGGGTTCAGCCGGGTAGGTAAGGTTAAACATTTTGATCACCTGCCTGATTTGTTCAAAAGGCTGATCGCAGGTAATAAAGAGAAAATTATGTATTCCTCTTCTCCTGATCAGGAGGGTATCCCTTGTCAACAAGATTCTATTCTCAACTATAGAAAGTCTTAAAATTTCCGAGTCACGGATATGCCTGAAGTATAAAGTATCATAACCACATATTCGCAGCCACTTTGCAAGCTGTCCAAGCATCTCATCGGCTATAAACTTCATTTTTCACACAGCTCTTATTATCATAAAGAAAAGCTCCTCGAAACATTGGAGAGCGGGCACTGTTATCATCTCTCTATGCGGCCCGTGACAGGATATAATCCACTCCATGTCGTCGGAGTATAATAATATGATTAACCACCATCTTGTCTATCGCAAGAATAATGAGGTTATAAGAGATTTCCATGTTTTTTTCCAATTCGGTTAGTGTCAGACTTCCCTCTCTATCTATAACATTAATAATAGCATCAGAAACACTTTCTACAGTTGCCATTGTCCACCTCCTTAGATTGATTCATCTCATTTACGAAACTATTCTTACTGCATAAGTCCTGCCTAAAGTATAATCTGTTAAATAGTTAATGATATCAACCTGTTATAAACTCATTCGGATATCGCACACATAGCGTCACACGATAATATTACTACAAAAATCACCTAATCGTATCATTTGCGACAAAAGTGTATGACATGCTTAAATCTTCAGTATTAGTATCCATGGCCATTTCATTGCCATTTCATCTTATTGACGACAAATACAAAAATGTGCTAATATTTAGAACATTTTTTTACGTTATAACGGGGTAAAGATTGAAGCTTTCCGGCGCTGAAATACTAATAGAGTCTTTAAAAAAAGAAGGGGTTGATACTGTCTTTGGTATGCCGGGCGGTGTGGTATTGCAGATATTCGATGTCCTTTATAATGAAAAAGATATAAATTTCATACTTACCCGTCATGAGCAGGGAGCTACACATGCGGCTGATGGGTATGCCAGGGCAACCGGCAAGTGCGGGGTAGCGCTTGTCACATCCGGCCCGGGTGCGACAAACACAGTCACCGGTATTGCTACAGCTCATATGGATTCTATTCCTCTTGTAGTCATAACAGGACAGGTTGCAACCAAGATGATAGGTAATGATGCCTTTCAGGAGGCTGACATTGTAGGTATTACAAGACCGTGCACAAAATATAATTTCCTTGTTAAAGATGTGAATGATCTTGCATTTACTATTAAAGAGGCTTTTTATCTTGCCAGGACGGGTCGTCCAGGACCGGTGCTTATTGACATTCCTAAGGATGTTTCATCTGCAAAGACCGATTTTTTTTATCCTGACAAGATTTCACTCAGGAGTTACAACCCAACCTATAACGGCAATAAGTGGCAGATCAGACAGGCTGCCCAGGCTATTGCTAAATCAAAGAGGCCTGTTATATATGCCGGAGGCGGTGTGATACTTTCCAATGCTCATAAGGAGTTAAGGGAACTGGCCGAGTTTAACAGTATTCACGTTACCCTTACCCTGATGGGCTTAGGCGGGTTTCCGGGAACGCATCATTTGTTCCTTGGAATGCTCGGCATGCATGGGACATATGCGGCAAATATGGCAATTCATGAGTCTGATCTTGTTATTGCCATAGGTGCAAGGTTTGATGACCGGGTTACAGGCAAGGTGACAGAATTTGCCCCCAAGGCCAGGTTTATCCATATAGATATAGACCCGACGAATATCCGGAAGAATATCCATGTGGATATACCGATTGTTGGAGATGTCAGAAATGTTCTTGTTGAATTAAATAAGGAACTCAGTCTGCTTGAAGATCATAAGGCAGAGTGGAATGCTGAGAGGAAGGCATGGAATGTTCAGGTGAGGGACTGGGAGGATGAACATCCGCTCTCATATAAAAAGAACACCAGGAAGATTAAGCCTCAGTATGTTATAGAGAAGATTTATGAGCTTACAGGCGGTGATGCAATAGTGGTAACTGATGTCGGACAGCATCAGATGTGGGTCGCCCAGTTTTTTAAATTTGACCAGCCCAGGACTTTCCTTACATCAGGTGGACTCGGGACTATGGGTTTTGGCCTTCCTGCTGCATTGGGTGCGCAGAAAGCATACCCGGAAAAGCTGGTGTTCAACTTCGCAGGAGACGGCAGCTTTCAGATGAACTCACAGGAACTGGCTACTGCGGTGGCAAACAATCTCCCTGTTAAAGTAGCTATACTGAATAATGGTTCTCTCGGTATGGTAAGGCAATGGCAGGAGCTATTCTTTAACAGACATTACTCAGGCAGTATCCTTGGCAATACCCCTGACTTTGTCAAACTTGCTGAGGCTTATGGGGCTGCAGGCCTGAGGGCAACTACTTCATCTGAAGTGGACGCAGTGATTAAAGAGGCGATCAGCATAAATAAGCCTGTCGTAATAGATTTTGTGGTTGATCCTGAAGAGAATGTATTTCCGATGGTACCTGCAGGAGGCGGCAATTGCGATATGATGTTTGGGCCTGAGGAAAAAGAAAAAGGAAGATCGGCAAAAGATGCAAAACCGAGGAAGGTCAGGAAGAATTCCGTTCTTCCTGCATAGAGGATAATACATGCCCGTTTCAGAACACATAATTAGTATACTGGTTGAAAATAAGTTTGGCGTACTGTCGAGGGTGGCCGGACTTTTCAGCGGCAGGGGCTTTAATATTGAAAGCATCTCGGTAGGATCTTCTGTTGAGCCGTCCACCTCACAGATCACTGTAGTTACGAAGGGTGATGAACGTATAATGGAACAGATAACAAAACAATTAAACAAACTTGTAGATGTCATAAAAGTAGTGGATCTGGCTGAAAAGAATTATTTAGTCAGGGAGACTGCCCTTATAAAAATTCATACGAGCCGGGCTGAAGACAGGGGTGAGGCGCTGAGGATCACTGAGATATTCAGGGCCAGGGTGGTCGACTCTACGCCTGCTACGTATACTGTGGAAATTACCGGAGATGAAAATAAGATTGATGCAATAATAAATCTGCTGCGCCCCCTTGGTATTAAAGAGATTGTGCGGACTGGTAAGATAGCTATTGCGAGGGAAGATGTCAAGATGCCTGCCCAGCTGGAAGTAAAGCGGATAAGAGCGTAATTCCTGAATTACAGAACCAATAATAACATGGAGGTTTAATGAATATTTACTATGACAAGGATGCTGATCTGAAACATATTACTGATAAAAAAATTGCTATTATTGGCTATGGCAGTCAGGGGCATGCCCACGCTAATAACCTGAAGGAATCTGGAGCAGAGGTTGTAATTGGTTTAAGAAAGGGAAGCTCATGGAAAAAGGCTGAAGGGGCGGGTTTTGAGGTGTTATCTGTCAGTGAGGCTGTCCGTGTCTCAGATGTCATCATGATGCTTGTTCCTGACGAGCTGCAGGGTGACCTGTACAGGGAAGAGATAGCCACAAATCTGCGTAAGGGTACATACCTTGCCTTTGGGCATGGGTTTAATATACATTTTGGACAAATAGTCCCTGATGCCTCTATTAATGTGTTCATGGCGGCCCCTAAAGGACCAGGACATCTTGTCAGGCATGAGTACACAAAGGGAAGCGGTGTGCCAGCCCTTATAGCAATACATCAGGATCCTTCAAAGAACACGAAAGCGGTTGCTCTGGCATATGCCTCTGCCATTGGCAGCGGGAGGACTGGTATAATAGAGACAACCTTCCGTGACGAAACTGAGACGGATCTGTTCGGCGAACAGGCCGTACTCTGTGGCGGAGCCACGGCTTTAATAATGGCTGGATATGAGACACTTACAGAGGCAGGTTACTCCCCTGAACTTGCATATTTTGAGTGTCTTCATGAACTAAAGCTTATTGTTGACCTGATATATCAGGGGGGGATCTCCAATATGAGATATTCCATCAGTAACACTGCTCAGTATGGCGATTTAACACGCGGACCAAGGGTTGTAAATGAAGAAACAAAAAAGGAAATGAAGCGAATTCTGAACGAAATTCAGAGTGGTCAGTTTGCAAGGGAGTGGATCCTTGAGAATAAGGCTAACCGCCCTGTATTTAATGCGCTGACAAAAAGAGGACAGGATCATTCTGTAGAAAAGGTGGGCGCAAGTCTTCGTGCAATGATGCCATGGCTGTCTAAAGACAAATTAGTAGATAAGGAGAAGAACTGAGCCAGGCATGGAGGTATAGATGAAGAGGGAGCGGGCCCCTATAGCTGTTGAAGGGATCCCGTTTGTAGTTATTGCAGGGATTATATCTGTATTTTTCTATGTCGCTGACCTTATAATACCTGCCGTTATATTCTCGTTAGTAACCCTGTTCATAGTATGGTTTTTCCGAAATCCTGAGCGTTGCGTGCCTCAGGGTGATAGAAATATTATTTCACCGGCTGACGGAAAGATCATACATATAATGGAAGTGCAGGAGGCCAGGATCCTGAAAAAGAAGATGTTAAAGATAAGTATATTCATGAACCTGTTCAATGTACATGTAAACCGTTCGCCTGCTGCAGGGAAGGTTGTTGATATAATTTATAATCCCGGCAAGTTTGTATCAGCCAACCTGGATAAGGCGTCTCTGGAAAATGAACAGAATGCAGTTGTTCTTGAGACACAGGCAGGTGAAAAGATAATCTTTATTCAGATTGCCGGTTTGATAGCACGAAGGATTGTCTGCTGGTTGAGAAAGGGACAGGTTCTGAAAATGGGAGAACGGTTCGGGTTAATACGATTTGGTTCCAGGGTTGATGTCTATCTTCCGTTAGGCACAGATGTCAGGGTATCACTGGGAGATAAAGTCAAGGCCGGGGAAAGCATACTTGCTGTAATGAAGTAACAGGGGGAGGGTCTCCCCGATGGGAGGAATATGAAAGAAGTAGCAAATAAGAAAAATGGTATATATATAATACCAAGTTTACTGACAGCTGCAAATCTCTTCTGCGGGTTCTATGCTATTGTTTCCACTATTAATTCAGACTATGTAACAGCGGCTATAGCCATTCTAATTGCCATGCTGTTTGACGGGTTTGACGGAAAGATTGCCCGTCTTACAAATTCCACCAGCCGTTTTGGGGTGGAATTTGATTCCCTTTCTGACCTTGTATCATTTGGAGTTGCACCGGGGCTTCTTATTTACAAGTCGGCATTGCATGGTTATGGAAAGATTGGATGGCTTGCTGTATTTCTTTTTGTTGTCTGCGGGGCAATGAGGCTCGCCAGATTTAATGTGCAGTCATCCGTATCTGACAAGAAATATTTTCTCGGTCTGCCTATTCCTGCAGCCGCAGGTCTTATTGTTACAACTGTAATTTTTGATCGTCACATTCTTGAGATGGACAAGGAAATAAGGCCAATAGTAATCCTGATTATTACTTATCTCCTTGCATACCTTATGGTTAGTACCATAAAGTACAGAAGCTTTAAAGATGTACATCTGGTTGAGAGAAAACCGCTGTCTGCCCTCGTTGCAGCAGTCCTTCTGCTTATCGTAATTATAGCAGAGCCCCAGATTATGTTGTTTGTACTTTGTGTACTTTATGCGTCATCAGGGCCGATTGAGAGATTACTCATGCCTGCAGGCAAGTTTGTTAAAAGAAAGGCCCGGGAACCTGGTGTTAATAAAGGATGAAAAGATAGATTTTAAACAGTATATTAGGTTAAGTAGTTTCAGAGGAGATTTGAGTTGCGGAAGATTTTGATATTTGATACTACCCTCAGAGACGGTGAGCAGTGTCCAGGGGCAAGCATGAATAAGGAAGAGAAGCTTACGGTTGCCCGCCAATTAGCAAAGCTGAATGTTGATATTATTGAGGCAGGATTTCCTGTTGCATCTGAGGATGATTTTGAGGGTGTAAGGCTGATTGCAAGAGAGGTCAGGGGGCCGGTAATTGCCGGACTGGCAAGGGCCCGGAAGGAAGACATTGAAAGGGCCGGAGAAGCTGTATCTGCTGCAGAAAGGGGCAGGATACATACTTTCATAGCAACGTCAGAAATACACATGCAGAGAAAACTCAGGATGAACAGGGAAATGGTTTTAGAAACGGCTGTATCTTCAGTAAGGCTTGCGAGACAGTTGACTGATGATGTCGAGTTTTCTGCAGAAGATGCATCAAGAAGTGATGTTGATTTCCTGTGCAGTATTATTGAGGCAGTAATAAAAGCCGGGGCTTCTACAATAAATATACCTGATACGGTTGGTTATGCACTGCCAGTTGAGTTTGGAGATCTGATATCACAAATAATGAATAAGGTCCCTAATGTTGACAAGGCTGTAATAAGTGTTCACTGTCATAATGATCTTGGCCTTGCTGTTGCCAATTCTCTGTCTGCCGTCCTCTCAGGCGCTCGTCAGGTGGAATGCACAATTAATGGCATCGGGGAGAGGGCAGGGAATGCCTCGCTGGAAGAGGTGGTGATGGCATTTAAGACAAGGGGGAAATTCTTCCTTTCAGATACAGGCATAAATACGCACGAGATATATAAGACAAGCCGGCTTGTCAGCAGTATAACGGGAATGGTTGTTCAACCTAACAAGGCAATAGTGGGTGCTAATGCCTTTGCACATGAATCCGGGATTCATCAGGATGGCTTGCTGAAGGACAAACGAACGTATGAAATAATGACACCAGAATCGGTTGGTATCCAAATGCATAAGCTTGTGCTTGGAAAACATTCTGGCAGGCATGCATTCAAGAACAAACTCGAGGCGCTGGGCTATCATTTATCTGATGAGGAGATAAACAAGGCCTTTGACAGATTCAAA
Source organism: uncultured Nitrospiraceae bacterium (assembly GCA_964611625.1). Classification (GTDB taxonomy): domain Bacteria; phylum Nitrospirota; class 9FT-COMBO-42-15; order HDB-SIOI813; family HDB-SIOI813; genus RBG-16-43-11. Next base: position 62,882 of record CAZTAM010000003.1, read on the forward strand.
AGGATTGCTGACCAGAAAAAAGAGGTTTTTGAGGAGGATATTGAGGCAATAATCTCTGAAGAAGTTTACCGTATCCCTGAGAAATTTATGCTAAAATATATTCATGTTGAAAGCGGAAGCGATATGAATCCTTCGGCGACAGTTGAACTTGAGATAGATGGTGTAAATGTAAGAGAAGTTTCATCAGGTGACGGGCCTGTAGATGCGACATACAGGACAATTAAGTCGATTACTAAGGCATCAAGTCATCTGCTGTCTTACGAAGTTAAGGCAATTACCGGCGGGACTGATGCGCTTGGAGAAGTCACTGTCAGGGTGGAAGAAGGCGGCAGGACGGTTGTTGGTCAGGGTGCAGATACGGATATAATAGTTGCAAGTGCCAAGGCGTATCTGAATGCCTTAAACAGACTGGCGTATAAGAGTCGCAAATAATTCGGGACAGATTTAAATTCTGTCTTCATACGGGGATCATCAAATGGGTATGACTATTACAGAAAAGATATTGGCTAATCATGCAAATAAAGGGTTTGTATCTCCTGGAGACAATGTCTGGGTTGATGTTGATATGCTTATGACTCATGATGTCTGCGGCCCAGGCACTATAGAGATCTTTAAGAAGGAATTTGGTTCAGACGCCAGGGTCTGGGACCGGGACAAGGTGGTAATTATCCCAGATCACTATATCTTTACACAGGATACGTATGCAAGACGCAATATTGATATACTGCGTGAGTTTGCTATTGAACAGGGAATAAAGTACTTTTACGATGTCGGATCACCGGACTATAAAGGCGTATGCCATGTTGCCCTTGCCGAAGAGGGACATACAAGGCCGGGTGAAGTTTTATTTGGAACCGACTCGCATACATGTACTGCAGGTGCCTTTGGAGAGTTTGCTACCGGAATAGGTAACACGGATGCAGCCTTCATTATGGGTACTGGCAGGCTGTGGGTCAAGGTGCCCCCTACAATGAAGTTCGTTTTCGATGGTGATTTGCCGCCATTCCTGATGGCAAAGGACCTCATACTTCACATAATTGGTGATATTGGAGTGGATGGCGCTACATATAAGGCGATGGAGTTTGCAGGCGACGGCATATCAATGCTGTCCGTTGAAGAGAGGATGACCCTGTGTAATATGGCAATAGAGGCAGGTGGAAAAAACGGTATAATTGCACCGGATGAGAAGACTATTCGATTTGTATCTGAAAGGTTTAAAGGAAAGTATGAATTGGTTTACGGGGATTCAGATGCAGAATACGAATCTGTAAAACGATATAACATTAATGAGCTTGAGCCTGTAGTTGCTAAACCTCATTCTCCGGATAATAAGGCTGTTGTAAGCGATGTAAAAGGAACCAGGATTGACAGGTGTTACATCGGTTCGTGCACCGGGGGAAAGGTAGAGGATTTCAGGGCTGCAGCAATGATCCTGCGGGGGAATAGTGTCAAAGTCGACACATTTATTGTCCCTGCAACGACTGAGGTTGAGAAACGGTTAAAGGTTGAGATGATCGATGGTGAGAGCGTATACTCTATACTTGAAAATGCAGGGGCAAAAATAGCCGGAGGGCCATCCTGCGCCGCTTGTCTTGGCGGTCCTGATGATACCTTTGGACGGACGAAAGGTGATGAGGTATGTATCTCTACGACAAACAGGAATTTCCCGGGACGTATGGGGTCTAAAAAATCTCAGGTATACCTGGCATCTCCTTTGACAGTGGCGGCATCAGCCCTGCGGGGCGTCATTACGGACCCCAGGGAGTATTTATAAGGGGCATAGCCTGTACCGGAAGTTTAATGGGAATGAGGGCGGGGTAATTAATATGAAAGATAATATAAAAGGCAAGGCCTATGTACTTGGCAACGACATAGACACAGATCAGATAATACCGGCACAGCATTTAGTCTACAGTCTAAGCGATCCTGAAGAGAAAAAGCAGTACGGAAGGTTTGCACTTTCCAGTGTTCCGGAGGGCCATGCCGGTTTACCATCCGGAAACATAAGGTTTGTAGATGAGGGACAGTTCCAGTCACAGTACAACATAATTATAGCAGGAAAGAATTTCGGATGCGGATCATCAAGAGAGCATGCGCCTGTGGCATTGAATATAGCGGGTGTTGAGGCAGTTATTGCAGAGTCATATGCAAGGATATTTTACAGAAACTCAGTTGACGGAGGTTTTTATCTCCCTTTTGAGACCGGAGAGCACCTCTATAAGATATTCCGGACAGGTGATCTTGCGGAGATTGATGTGAATAGATCAGCATTGACAAATCTTTCGACCGGGAAATCATATAATCTGAAGCCTCTCGGAGATGTAGAGGAAATATTGCGTGCAGGCGGTATTTTTGCTTATGCAAGGAAACGCGGTATGGTCAGGTAGTCGCCGGATTAACTATCCTGGGCGAATATTTTTTGTGCTGAATAAATGGAAGGGAGATCATGGGTAAAACTTATAATATAGCGGTATTTCCAGGTGATGGAATCGGGAAGGAGATTATACCTCAGGCCCTTCGCGTTCTAAACAGGGTAGCATTAAAATTCAACATAAACATTAAAACAGAAGAGGCACTCATAGGCGGCAGCGCAATTGATGAATTTGGTGTCCCGCTTCCGGATGATGCGCTGAAACTTGCACTCAAATGCGATGCGGTTCTGTTAGGTGCAGTCGGGGGACCAAAATGGGAGGGACTTGATTATTCAGTACGCCCGGAAAGGGCACTCCTTGGTCTCAGAGAGAAACTTGGATTATATGGCAACCTGCGTCCTGTAAAATTGTTCTCTGCGCTTGTTGATGCTTCGACACTGAAACGTGAGGTGATTGACGGTATTGATGTTTTAGTAATAAGAGAACTCACAGGCGGTATATATTTTGGAAAACCCCGTGGAGTTGAGAAGATTAACGGTGAGGAGAGGGGCATCAATACGGAGGTCTATACAACATCAGAGATTGAACGGATAGCGAGACTGGCATTTGATGTTGCGAGGGGGCGCAATAGAAAGGTCTGTTCCGTTGATAAGGCAAATGTACTTGAATCTTCCGAGTTATGGAGAAGAATTGTGACTGATGTTCATAAGGGGTATAAGGATGTAGAGTTATCGCATATGTATGTGGACAACTGTTCTATGCAGTTAATAAGAAACCCAAGGCAGTTTGATGTTATACTCACCACCAATATGTTCGGAGACATTCTGAGCGATGAGGCCGCCATGCTGACCGGTTCAATCGGAATGCTCCCCTCCGCCAGTATTGGCGGTAATGTGGCTATGTATGAACCAATTCATGGAAGTGCGCCTGATATAGCAGGACAGGATAAGGCCAATCCGATTGCTACAATTCTTTCTGCCGGAATGATGTTTAAGTATTCATTTAATGTTGATGAGGGTTTAACAATCATTGAAAATGCAGTAACAAAGGTACTTGACGACGGTTTCAGGACGCCTGATATCTTTTCTCAGGGGAATAAGCCTGCAGGCACGAAAGAAATGACGGATATGATCCTAAATGAGATTGCGTAATATGTCAGCATTTGACAAGTCACTGTTATTAAGGTTATTATTTGTATTATCACTATGCATGGTTCTCTTTACAGGGAGCTGCGCAACGATGGATCCGGGTCTGAATAGTGATGGCCCGTATATAGTTTCTTCCTACCCAACCACTGGTGATTTTAATATCTCAAGATATACAGATATCAGCATAAGATTCAGCGAGGCGATGGATCCCGGCACTGAGCTTGGTTTTGATTTATTGGCGCAGGGTGTCAGGATTGACGGGGCATTGAGATGGCTTGACTCTAATACAGTCCTCGTCTTCAGGCCATATAACCCTTTGAGTGTTAATACATTTTATCAGTGTGTAATCAAACAGGGGCAGTCAAAAGAAGGAAGGAATCTTGTTGGAGTTCCGTATGTATGGATGTTCACAACAGGGAATTAATGATGACTTCAAAAAAACATTTCGGTATTTTTTGTAATCGGTTTTGTATTGGAGGATAGGTGACAAAGACGAATAAATATAATGTGGCGGTAGTTGGTGCTACAGGAGCTGTCGGGAAAGAAATCATACAGGTGCTTGAAGAACGAAAGTTTCCGGTCAGGTCATTGAGGCTGTTTGCTTCAGAAAGATCAGCAGGGGAGACGCTTACCTTTCTTAATCAGGATCACACGGTTGAATTACTCCAGGAAAATATCTTTAATGGTATTGATATTGCTATTTTTTCTGCAGGGGAAAAGATAAGCCTTAAGTTTGCACCGATTGCCGTGAAGGCCGGGACTGTAGTAATTGACAATAGTTCTGCCTTCAGGATGAGCCCGGATGTGCCATTGGTTGTTCCTGAGGTGAATCCGGATGCTGTTATGAAGCATAACGGTATTATAGCAAACCCCAACTGCTCTACTATTCAGATGGTAGTTGCGTTAAAGCCGCTGCATGACAAGGTCAGGATAAAGCGTGTTGTTGTTACAACATTTCAGTCTGTCTCCGGCAAGGGTAAAGAGGCCATGGACGAGCTTTTCGAACAGACAAAATCTCTGCTCACCTTTCAGAAGATAAGGGCTGAAGTTTTTCCGCATCAGATAGCATTTAATTGTCTTCCACACATAGATGTGTTTCTTGATAATGCTTATACAAAAGAAGAGATGAAAATGGTAAATGAAACCAGGAAGATTCTCGGGGATGACAGCATAAGGATTACGGCTACTACAGTAAGGGTGCCGGTTTATGTAGGCCATTCTGAGGCTGTTAATATTGAGACAGAGGAGAATATCAGTGCTAATGAGGCAAGGGCCTTACTATCGGCATCGCCAGGAATTGTTGTTTATGATGATCCCGCAAGGAATATATATCCTTTACCAGTTGATACTGCCGGAAGGGACGAAGTCTTTGTAGGCAGGATACGTGAAGATGAGTCCATTCCCAACGGGTTGAATCTATGGATAGTCGCAGATAATCTGAGAAAGGGAGCTGCAACGAATGCAGTGCAGATTGCTGAGATATTAATAGGCATGGACAAGAAGGCAGCTGTAACCGGAAGCATATAAGAAGAATGAAACTAATGAAAAGGGGCAGCCAATGAAGCGGATATATCTTGATAATGCAGCGACAACTCCTACAAGACCGGAAGTTATAGAGGCGATGCAGCCATTTTTTAAACACTGTTTCGGAAATCCATCCAGTGTACATTTCTTTGGGAAGGAGACTTCCAACGCTTTACATGAGGCACGTTCCAGGATAGCGCAGATGCTTGGTTCTAAGGATGAAGAAATTGTTTTTGTCAGCGGCGGGACTGAGTCTGATAATCTTGCGATATTTGGAACAGCATATGCCAACCGGGATAAGGGGCGGCATATAATTACAACACAGATTGAACATAATGCCGTCCTTGAACCATGCAGATTTCTTGAAAGGGAAGGCTGGAACATTACATATTTGCCTGTATCAGGAGATGGCCTTGTTGACCCGGATGAGGTCAGAAAAGCTATAACAGGTGAAACCATTCTTATCTCTGTCATGCATGCAAATAACGAGATCGGTACTATTCAGCCTCTGAAGGAGATAGGGTTGATTGCAAGGGAATATGAGGTTTATTTCCATACGGACGCCGTACAGACATTCTCACATATACCGGCAAAAGCAGATGAGCTGAATGTGGATCTTCTGTCATTCTCCAGTCATAAGTTCTATGGTCCAAAAGGAACGGGCGGTCTGTATGTCAGAAAGGGCACCGCAATATCACCATATTTATATGGCGGGGATCAGGAGTTCAAACTCCGGGCGGGAACGGAAAATGTACCTGCTATTGTCGGCATGGGTAAGGCGGTACAAATGTCAATGCTTGAAATGGACGCACAGAGAAGTTATGTTGCATCTCTTAGGGACAAATTAGTCAAGTCGCTTCTGGAGATAGAAGGGGTGCGGTTGAATGGCCATGAAAGCCGGAGACTGCCGAATAACATCAATATTACAGTAGATTATATTGAAAGCGAGGCAATGATTATTAACCTTGATTTTAAAGGCATAGCCGTGTCGTCAGGTTCTGCATGCATATCAGCTATGAAAGGACCTTCTCACGTATTAACCGCTATAGGCCTGTCATATGAAGAGGCAAGAAGTGCCATGCGAATAACTCTGGGAAAGGATAATACAGAAGAGGAATTGAGTTATTTCCTTGATGTATTTAAAGACGTTATAAATAATCTCCGGGATATGTCTCCTGTGTTTCAGGAAAGGCGCCTGGGAAGCAGGTAGCAGAAATTCCCCCCTGTCAACTATTAATAGTGACATGATGTTTAGTTTAAGTGACTACGATTATCCATTTGACCAGTCTCTTATTGCCCAATATCCGGTTTTGCGCAGGGATCAGTCTGGACTCCTTGTCCTGAACAGGTCTGACGGGAAGATTGAACACAGGAAGTTTTACAATATAACAGATTATCTAAGGAATGGCGATCTTTTAGTACTTAATAACACGAAGGTCATGCCATGCAGAATTGCAGGAGAAAAAGAGGGTACAGGAGGTCGTGTTGAACTTTTGCTTATTAAAAAAATTGATGATCAGACATGGGAGTCTATATCAAATAAAAAGCTTAGAGTCGGCGTTAATATTAAAATATCGGATAAATGCTTTGGCGAGGTGGTAGGCGAAGCAGGATCGAACTACATCGTTAAGTTTAATTATCATTCTGACGGCGGAGCGCTGCTTTCTGAGTTTGGTCAAATGCCTGTGCCGCCCTATATTAAGAGAATGTCAGGAGAGGAAGACAGGGAACGTTATCAAACTGTATATGCAGCAGAATGCGGGGCAATAGCGGCTCCAACTGCTGGGCTGCACTTTACTAAGGAGCTAATTGGGACATTGAATGACATGGGTGTGAGTACTGTCTATATTACGCTTCATGTAGGTATTGGTACCTTCAGACCGGTTAAATCAGAGAATATAGAAAACCATAGGATGGAATATGAAAAGTTTAATGTTTCCGAAACTGTTGTTAAACAGATCAGGCAGACGAAGGAAAATGGCGGAAGGGTCATCGCTGTAGGCACTACTTCAGTCCGGGCACTTGAACATGCTGCAATTAATGGAGAATTAAGTCCTGCAAAGGGTGAAACAGGCCTCTTTATTTCTCCAGGCTTTAAGTTTAATGTAATAGATGCTATGATATCTAACTTCCATCTTCCAAAGTCAACGCTCCTAATGCTCGTCATGGCATTTGCAGGCCGGGAAAATATACTGAAATCCTATGCTGAGGCAGTTGAAAAGAAGTACAGATTTTACAGTTATGGTGACGCGATGTTAATAATCTGATTCATAAACGGAGTATGAATTGCGGGAATTAAGACATATAACAAAGAAACAATTAAAAAAAAGACCGGTTAATAAAATAATTATTATTGGAGTGGCTCTTGGGATTATGATAATCATAGCCGGTGCATTTGCATTCCTTAGAACAAGAGAGGGGCACGTGCCTGCTGATTTATCGCCGGGCAATATCTATACAGGAAGTAAGGATCCGGCTCAACAGGAGAGTCGAAAAGAAGATAGTAAGGACATGGAAACGGCATCCGGAACGGAAGAGTCTGCAAAAGTCGATAATTTTACTTTCTATAAGATACTTAACAGCAAGGAAGATGACATAACACCACTAAAGGTTGAGCCATCGAAGTCTTTGCCTGAGAGAGAGCCATATAAAGAGTCACAACGCGATGAAAAAATGGAACAGATTAACCGTGAGATTGTAAAAAAGATTGAGACCAAAGAAAAAGAGGGTATTATCTATACGGTTCAGATAGGTGCACTGAGTCAGGAAAAGGCTGCTAACGAGTTGACCGGCAATCTCAGGGCCAACGGATTTGCACCATATATTGTTAAAGAAAATAATTCTGCCGGTATTCCAGTATATAAGGTCAGAGTAGGTAAGTTCTTGTCAATGGTAGACGCTCAGGATGTTGCAGCAGTCCTTAAAAGAGAAGGATATGCTATATACGTACTGAAGATCTCCGTCACTGAATAAAATTTCTATAGAATATGCTTTCGCGTGTATTAAGTGGAATGATTACAGGTGTTGACGCTTCATTAGTTGAAGTTGAAGTAGATTTAGTGTATGGTCTCCCCATTTTTACTATTGTCGGCCTGCCTGATACGGCTGTCAGGGAGAGCAGGGAGAGGGTCAAGTCTGCTCTGAGAAACGCCGGTTTTAAACTTCCTCCAAAAAAGATAACAGTGAATCTTGCACCGGCCAATCTCAGGAAAGAAGGTGCCCTGTATGATCTGCCTGTGGCAATAGCAATCTTATGCGCAGAAGGAGTTGTTAGCAGCGAGTCAATAAAAAACTTTATGTTTATAGGAGAACTCTCCTTATATGGCCGGACTAAACCGGTAAAAGGGGCGCTGTCTATTGCAATAGCTGCAAGAAATGCCGGATTGAAAGGTCTTGTTATTCCCGAGGAAAATGCGGCAGAGGCAGCATTGATTGGCGGAATAGATATTTATGGAGTCGGTACACTTCAGCAGGTTATCAAATTACTCGATGACGGGGAGTTTTCGAAACCTTACATAAGGGATCCATCTCTTTATTCGAAGAATAATCCTGAATTTGATGCTGATATGTCAGAGGTCAAGGGACAGGAACATGCTAAGAGGGCATTAGAGGTTGCAGCTGCCGGGGGACACAATATTCTTATGGTAGGACCACCTGGTTCCGGCAAAAGCATGCTTGCCAGGAGACTTTCTACCATACTTCCGGATATTACTTTTGAAGAGACTATTGAAACAACCAGGATTCACAGTCTTGCCGGAGTCTTGCATCAAAATGAACCTGTTATATCATCGCGGCCATTCAGGCATGCGCATCATACTATTTCCTACGCAGGTATAGCAGGCGGAGGCAGTACACCACGTCCCGGGGAGATTAGTCTTGCACATAACGGTGTTTTATTTCTGGATGAGATGCCTGAGTTCAGGAGGGATGTTCTGGAGGTTTTAAGACAGCCGATGGAGGATAAGTGCATCACGATTTCAAGGGCTGGAAGCACTGTTAACTATCCTGCACGTTTTATGCTTGTAGGCGCCATGAATCCCTGTCCCTGCGGTTATTTGTCAGCTTTTGCCAGAAAATGCGTCTGCTCACCTATTCAAATTCAGCGGTATAGGGGAAGGATTTCAGGTCCTTTACTGGACAGGATAGACATTCATGTCAACCTTCCACCGGTGTCGTCAATAGAAATAAGGACTGCAGCCAGGGGAGAGACTTCTGCTGAAATAAGAAAACGTGTTATTGTGGCCAGGGAATGTCAGAGGAAAAGGTACAGTAGCGATACAGGTCTTTATTGCAGTGCTGATCTTAAAGGATCTCATATAAGCAAGTATTGCCATATCAGTAATGAAGCAGGCGTCCTGATTGAGTATGCAATGGACAAACTGGGCATGAGTGTCAGGGGATATGACAAGATATTGAAGCTTGCGCGAACAATCGCAGACCTCGACTCAAGGGAAGAGATACTGCCGCAGGATGTGTCTGAGGCTATTGGGTATAGAATGTTGGACAGAAATATAGTAACATAGGCGGTTGACTCTGAAAAAAACGCCAAATTACGGCATCAGGATTCATAATTTGAGCGTCAAATCTGGCGTGGTTGAATGAGAGGGTATTTTTGGAATGAATCGTAACAGGATATCGAAGTTCAGGATAATAGCACTGATAGCTGGAACTGTTGTTATAATGGCTGGCATCGCTGTCGGGGCTGGCTTATATATTGCCAACCGCAATCTGCCGCGGGTGGAATCCCTCAGGGAATACAGACCGAGTCTCGTAAGCCGCATATATTCAGACGATAACAAAATAATCGGCGAATATTTTGTAGAGAAGCGGGTTCTGGTTCCATACAAGGCAATACCGGTATACCTGAAGCAGGCCGTTGTTGCAGTCGAGGACGATGCATTCTACTCTCATCAGGGATTAGATTATAAAGGAATAGCCCGGGCATTCTGGGTTAATCTAATTTCACTTGATATCAAGCAGGGAGGAAGCACTATAACTCAGCAGCTCGCACGTTCCCTTTTTTTAACCCCTGAGCAAACTGTTATAAGAAAATTAAAAGAGGCTATCCTTGCGAGAAGGATTGAGAACATATTATCCAAGGATCAGATTCTTGAGATATATCTTAATCAGATATATCTTGGACGAGGTTCCTATGGGGTCCAGTCAGCATCACAAATCTATTTTGGTAAAGATGTAAGGTATCTCACTCTGCCTGAATCAGCACTTTTAGCAGGGATTATCCGATCACCCCGCCTCTATTCCCCTTACCTTTATCCAGACAGGGTAAAGATGCGTCAGAAATTTGTTTTAAAAAGAATGGTAGATGAAGGTTATATAACTGAAGACCAATACAAAAAGGCGTATAAGGAAGATATATTCCTGAAAAAATATGAAAAACGTGAAGAGATTGCTCCATACTTTACTGAATACATCAGGCAATATCTGGTTTCAGTTTACGGAGTTGAGAAGGTTTACAAGGGTGGGTTAAATGTCTATACAACTATTGACTATAGTCTTCAAAAAGCGGCAACTATATCCGTTATGAATGGCCTGAGGGCCTTAGATAAGAGACAGGGCTACAGGGGACCCATCGTGCATAAAACGCGCTCTGAGATTAAAGAGTGGCTTGAAGGCAGTATCGGGGCACTGACCCAGGCTGATATCCTTCCAGGGGATATAGTTGAGGGGATTGTCATAGGTGTAGAGGATGCTTCTGCCACAGTTAAGTCTGGAAGACTAACAGGGCGGATTTCAATGGAGAACATGTTGTGGGCAAGGAAAAGGCTGAGCGGTGCCGGATTCAAGAAAACAACATATTTAAAGGATGATTCTACAGCGAGAGATATCCTTTTTGTTGGTGATGTCGTTTATGTAAAGGTTTTAAGTATAAAAGATGAAAATAATGTTGCTTTTGCACTTGAACAGGAACCTGCTGTTGAAGGTGCAATGCTTTCTATAGATCCGGCAACCGGTTATGTTCGGGCTATGGTTGGCGGATTTGACTTCAAGCGCAGTGAATTCAACAGGGCGATTCAATCACGAAGACAGCCTGGCTCGGCATTCAAGCCATTTGTCTATGGCGCTGCAATTGATGATGATTTTTCGGCGGCCACAATCCTTGAGGACTCTCCGATAAGTTACAGCATCCCTGGCTGGAATAAAGACTGGACTCCTGATAATTATGACGGAAAATTCTATGGACCAATGACATTAAGGGATGCGCTTGCATATTCAAGAAACGTCGTTACTATAAAACTTGCAGAGAAGACGGGTATAGACAGGGTAATAAGCTTTGCTGGAAGAATGGGTATAAAGAGCAAGCTTGAACGAAACCTGTCTCTTGCCCTCGGGTCTTCCGGAGTATCGTTACTTGAGCTGACAAGTGCATATGGAGTATTTGCCAATCAGGGTGTGCGGGTTGAACCGATGTTTATAAAGTTTATTACTGATAATAAGGGAAGGATACTGGAGCGGTCAGCACCAGTATCAGAGGAAGTGCTGTCAAGTCAGACGGCATATATTCTGACAAGTATGCTGGAGGATGTTATACAAAAAGGGACAGGAAGGCGTGCGCGAGGACTTGGAGGTTCAGTGGCCGGTAAAACCGGAACGACAAATAATTACTCTGATGCATGGTTTGTTGGATATACCTCTAACCTTGTTACAGGAACCTGGGTAGGATTTGATGACATGAGGAGTCTTGGTCACGGTGAAGCTGGCGGCCGAGCGGCCCTGCCTATATGGATTGAATTTATGCAGAGCGCATTGAGTCATGTGCCCCCCTCATATTTCCCAATTCCTGATGATATTATGTTTGTAAAGATTGACCCATATAATGGTCTTATTGCATCTCCAAACCTGACAGATTTTCAGGTTGAAATATTTAAAAAGGGAACTGAACCTGTTGAGGTGTCCAAATCTACCGGCCCCCGTCCAGCCAGATATATACTTGATGATGAACCTGCTGACTGAAGACGATATTTGCCTTGACTTATAAGGCGGTTTCTAATATTATGCTCAATGCAAAAATATTCTGAAAGGAGTGTTATATGTCTGTAAAAATAGGTATAAACGGATTTGGCAGGATAGGGAGAAACTTCTTTCGAATTGTATTCAACAATCCTGAAATCGAGATTGCAGCAATTAATGATCTTACGGATGCAAAGACACTGGCTCACCTTCTGAAATACGATTCCGTATTCGGTATAATTAATGCGGAGGTTTCAGCAAGAGAGAATACACTTGTTGTTAATGGTCGTGAGATAAAAATTCTGGCAGAGAGGGACCCGCTCAGGATACCATGGGGTGATCTGGGTGTAGATATAGTAGTTGAATCAACGGGTCTTTTTACAAAGAGAGAAGATGCGGAGAAACATCTGAAGGGCGGGGCAAAAAAAGTTATAATCTCTGCACCGGCAAAGAATCCGGATGTTACGATTGTATTAGGTGTCAATGATAGCAAGTATAATTCAAAGAGTCACAGGATTATATCAAATGCCTCGTGTACGACCAACTGTCTGGCGCCTGTTGCCAAGGTTCTTCTTAACAGTTTTGGAATCAAACGCGGCCTTATGACTACAATACATTCATACACCAATGACCAGAAGCTGCTTGACCTGCCGCATAAGGACCTTCGACGGGCGAGGGCAGCAGCAGTTTCATTGATACCTACCTCAACGGGGGCTGCAAGGGCTATTTCGCTGGTTCTTCCAGAGCTGGAAGGCAGGCTGGATGGAATGGCTGTGAGAGTTCCAACACCTAATGTGTCTATGGTTGACCTGGTTGTAGAGACGGAAAAAGATACAGATGAGTCAAAGGTAAATTCAGCCCTTAAGAAGGCTGCTGCAGGGAAGTTGAAAGGCTATCTTGAATATACGGAATCACCACTTGTTTCTATAGACTTCAAGGGTAATGATCATTCGTCCATCGTTGACGGGACGCTTACAAGGGTGCTGGACAAGAGGATGGTGAAAGTCATCGCCTGGTATGATAATGAGTGGGGGTATTCGACAAGGATTAAGGATCTGATTTTGTTTATGAACAGGAAAGGCTTAAGATGACCGCTGTTTTAAATAAACTTACTATCAGGGATGTAAATATAAGGAACAAGAGGGTGTTTATAAGGGTGGACTTTAACGTACCACTGAACTCTGAGCTTAATATCACTGATGACACGAGAATCAGATCAGCACTTCCTACGATAAACTATGCTATTGATGAGGGTGCAAAGATTATTCTTGCCTCGCATCTTGGCAGACCAAAGGGGAAAAAGAATCCGGCGTTGACGCTTGCTACTGTAGTTAAGCGTCTTCAGAGACTTCTGAACAAGGACGTCATATTTCTTGATGATTGCCTCGGTCCTGAGGTTGAGAAGGTTATTAATAATATGGAATCCGGGGATGTTGTCCTTCTGGAGAATCTGCGGTTTTATCCGGGAGAAGAGGGTAAAGACGATGAGTTCGCGAAGAAACTCGCCTCACTGGCTGATGTCTATGTCAATGACGCCTTTGGTACCAGCCACAGAAGTCATTCGTCTGTTGTAGGAATAACCAAATATGTCAGACCAGCAGTAGCTGGTTTTCTGGTAAAGAAGGAAATTGAATATGTAGATGGTGTAATGGAAAATCCGGCAAGACCCTTTGTTGCTATTCTTGGAGGGGCTAAAGTTTCCGGAAAGCTCGGGATGATTGAGAATCTCGGTAAGAAGGTGGACAAGGTTATCATTGGTGGTGGAATGGCGTTCACTTTTCTTAAGGCTATGGGATATGAGGTAGGGAATTCTCTGGTGGAACCTTCGATGCTTGAGATATCAATCCAGATTTACAAGGCCGCACGTCAGAGCGGTATCAAGTTCTATCTCCCGGTTGATTGCGTTGTAGCTCCTAATATGGAGCCAGGGGCAGAGACAATGATAGTGCCTGTACAGGAGATCCCCAAGGATTGGATGGCCCTTGATATCGGGCCTGCCTCTGTAAAACTCTTTACTGAAGCTATTGCAAATGCCAGGACTATATTATGGAATGGGCCTATGGGAGTGTTTGAGATCGACGCATTTTCACGAGGAACATTCGCTATTGCACATGCAGTGGCAGAGGCATATGCACTTACAATTGTAGGTGGCGGTGATACGGCAAACGCAGTTGACAAGGCAAGGGAGTCAGAAAACATGTCTTTCATATCTACCGGAGGCGGGGCAGTACTTCAATTGCTTGAAGGAAAACCACTTCCTGGTATTTTGGCTCTTGATGAAAAGGAAGCAGCCAACTGAGAAAAAAACAGGTTTTATCGTAGTTTTGCGTCTGCCCATCATGGCAGGGCTGTGATGGATGTTTCATTTTATGTTAAAGGAGTGGAGATTTGCGTAATCCGGTGATAGTAGCTAACTGGAAGATGAATAAAACGATATCTGAGGCTTTACAGTTTGTTGCGGAATTCAGGAAACTTCTGAAAGATATCACCGTCAATAATGCAGATATAGTTATATCCCCATCGTTTACGTCTCTTAAGTCAGTAGCTGATGCAGTCACTTCTGATAATATTGATGTTGCGGCTCAGAATATATACTGGGAAGAGAAGGGGGCGTTTACAGGGGAGGTATCGGCCCAGATGCTGATTGATAGCGGGTGCCGATATGTTATTATAGGACATAGTGAGAGACGCCACCTGTTTGGAGAGACTGATGAGGGAATTAATAAGAAGATAAAGCGGGCGATTCATGCAGGACTAATTCCTGTCTTTTGTGTGGGTGAATCTCTGCAGCAGAGAGAAGATGAAGAGACTTTCCGGGTCATAAGAGAGCAGGTTGAGAAGGGTCTTGATGGGTTAAGCGAAGGTGCTGTTGTCAGTCTCCTTATTGCTTACGAACCTGTTTGGGCAATAGGCACAGGCAAGAATGCCAGTGCTGAACAGGCGGAAGAGGTTCATGGATTCATAAGATCAATCCTGAGAGAGACGTATGGCAGAAGTGTTTCAGAGACTGTCAGGATATTGTATGGAGGGAGTGTGACCCCTGATAACATATGCGCATTAATTCAAGAGCATGATATAGACGGAGCACTTGTAGGAGGAGCAAGCCTTAAGGCCGATTCCTTTCTTAAAATTGTAGCCGGAGCAATAAGTAATAATAAATAGAGTTTAATTTCAAAAATAAACTGTACTGTAATAAGACATGCCCAGACAGGATGCGGGTTTAATAATTTGGTATTTAATTCTTTGATATTATATTCAGGGGGGCATTAGTGACCATACTTCTTGTAATCATCCATATAATTGTATCTGTATTACTTATAGGAGTTGTATTAATTCAGAGGGGAAAAGGGTCCGAGATGGGGGCTGCATTTGGCGGTGCCTCAAGTCAGACGGTCTTTGGCAGCAGAGGTCCCGGCAGTTTCCTTAGCAAGTTAACAACTGTCGCAGCTGTAATCTTCATATTAACGTCCTTTGCACTTGCATTTGTTGGCAGTGACAGGGGTGGTTCATCAGTTATACCGGAACAAACAGATGTTCAGGATTTGCCGCAGACTCAGAGCCCACTGTCACAGCCGGCACCTTCTGAATCTGTGCCTCCTGCAGATACTGCCGTAAGTCCAGTTCCTGCAGCTCCGGTTACACCTTCCAAAAAATAGCTGTCCTCCAGTAGATATCACTTATTCACCAGCGCTGAGAAGTGGGGGGCTCCCCCCACTTCTTAAAGAAATATAACGAATTTTCCGACATCTTATCCTGCTAATTCACTATTAATGTTCAATTCAGATAAAGTAAATCAGGAGGGATCAGGATGTATTTGAAAAACATGAAAATCAGGACTCGTTTGATGGCCGGTTTTGGAGTAGTTCTTTCTTTGTTTGTAATATGTGGGGTTATAACAACACTACTGCTGATTAAGTCTGACAGGAGTGTCGAAGTTGTCCGCAGTGAGAGCATACCATATGCACTGATTGCCAAAGACATAGCATTCAATGTGGTGCAGGTCCAGCAATTCCTTACTGATGTTTCTGCAACCCGGGATACAGAGGTGTTTAAGGAAGCTGAAGATTCTGCAAGAAAATTCAGGCAGGATGTAGTCAAGTTTAAGGACATGTACAGGGCTAAGAATGACCAGGAGTCTCTGAGAAAATTAGAGGATTTAGAAGTCCTGTTTGATAATTATTATGAGACTGGTAAGAAAATGGCAAATGCTTATGTTACTCAAGGCATTAAAGCGGGTAATGTCCTGATGGAGGAATTTGATGCAACCAGCATAGCAATAACTGCCAAGGTTGAAGAATTTGTTAAACATCAGACAGATGAGGCATCATTAATGACAGATAATGTTCAGAAATCTATAAGTCATATTATTACTATTCTTCTGGTTATGTCGTTAATCACAATTGTGTCAGGAATTTTGACGGCCTGGTATATTACAGCAAGCGTAGTTCGTCCATTAAGCCGTGCAGTATTTGTCTCCAATGCCATAGCTAATGGTGATCTTACTGTTAAGATTGAGAGTGATCGCACAGATGAGACCGGTCAATTGCTGAATTCTATGGATAATATGGTTACTAATCTGAAGACTCTTATTGCAGACATGAAGGAGACATCAAATAATATGGCATCAGCAAGTGAGCAGCTGAGTGCCAGTTCAGAGCAGATGTCAAAAGGTGTCATTTCGCAGTCAGACCGGTCTGCGCAGATAGCCTCGGCGGCACACGAGATGTCGCAGACAGTTGTTGAGATTGCAAAGAATGCATCCAGCATTGCGGCCTCAGCAAGTGGGACAGCCAATGTAGCAAAAGAAGGAGAAAATATTGTTGAAAAGTCCGTCACTGAGGTCCGTGATATTGCTGAAACGGTGAGTGAATCATCCAAAGTAATGGTTTCTCTTGGGGAGAGGTCTAAGCAGATTGGTGATATTATCAGGGTCATAAGTGAGATAGCAGACCAGACAAATCTCCTTGCACTGAATGCTGCTATTGAAGCTGCCAGAGCCGGAGAACAGGGAAAGGGGTTTGCAGTCGTAGCTGATGAGGTCAGGAAACTTGCTGAGAGGACTGCAAAGGCTACATCCGAAATTGGTTCCATGATCGGCGCTATTCAGGATGAAGTTCAAAAGAGTGTAACCTCTATGGATGAGGTCTCCAGGATGGTAGGGACCGGTGTTGAATTCTCAACTCAAACTGGAGAAGCATTGCAAAAGATTGTATCCAGTGTAAGTGAACTTCAGATGATGGTCCAGCAGATTGCCTCAGCAACCGAGGAAATGTCAGCAACATCTGAGCACATCAGTGGAGATATCATGGCCGTAGCGAGAGTCTCCAAGGAGACCTCAACCGGTTCAGAACAAATAGCAGAGGCTTCCTCCGAGGTCGCAAGACTTGCATCAAAGCTGCTTACTATGGGGGGGCAGTTTAAGGTATAGGGTAATCTTTCATACTTTCATTCTTGGATCTATGGCATCTCTTATACCTTCGCCAAGAAGATTGTAGGCAAGGACTGTAATGAGTATGGCAACGCCTGGAAAGACAGATAACCACCAGGCAATCTCTATGTTATCCTTGCCTATGGTGAGGATATTTCCCCAGCTTGAAGTTGGCGGCTGCACTCCTATGCCGAGAAAACTTAATGCAGATTCTGTAAGGATAGCACCTGCAACACCAAGGATTGCGGAGACGAGGACCGGAGCCATTGAGTTAGGAAGTATATGCCTGAAGATTATTCTCAAGTCTCCTGCCCCTATTGCCCTTGCAGACTGAGTAAATTCCCGTTCCTTGAGGGAAAGAAATTCCGCCCGCACCAGTCTGGTTACTCCCATCCAGGAAGTAAGTCCAATTACTATCATTATATTGATTATACCTGGTTCAAGAAAAGCTATGACTGCAAGAAGCAGAAAAAAGGTCGGGATTGACAGCATTATATCAACAAACCTCATTATTACACGGTCCACCCATCCTCCATAATATCCCGTTATTGCCCCGAGGATGACGCCGATAAAAGTTGAAATCCCTACAGCTACAAAACCAACAGATAGAGAGATTCTTGAACCCCAGATGATTCGGCTCAGTATATCACGACCGAGATCATCTGTACCGAAGGGATGTTTAAAACCCGGCGGTTCAAGGATGTTCAATACATTGATTGAATTAGGGTCATACGGGGTCAGGACTGGTGCAAATACAGCAATGGTAAATAGAAATACAACTACTATCCCGCCGAATACAGCGAGCTTGTTTTTTTTAAAGCGTCTCCAGAATAAATTTCCCAAATAAATCAAACCTCATCTGTTTCTGATTCTTGGATCAGCTACAGCATAACCTGCATCTGCCAGCAGGTTGCCTATCAGGGTTAACACTGCACCTATAGTCAATACCCCCATAATCAAAGGATAATCTCTGGTCATTACTGACATGTAAAATAATTGTCCCATCCCAGGTATTGCAAATATAGTCTCAAATATTACGCTGCCGCCGATTAGGCCAGGTACAGATAATCCGAGTATTGTTATTACCGGCAAAAGTGCATTTCTCATAGCATGCTTATAAATTACAATCCTTTCGGATAGTCCCTTGGCACGTGCGGTTGTAATATAATCAGCCCGGATGACCTCAAGCATATTACTCCTCATGTAACGGGAAAGACCGGCAAGACCGCCAAATGCACCGAGTAATACCGGCAGAATCAGGTGTCTTGACATATCCCAGATTTTACCACCGGTGGAAAGGGTGTCATAATTCAGTGATTTGATGCCTGATATGGGAAGCCAGTCCAGGTATACGCCAAAAAGAATCATGAGCAGGAGGGCAAGCCAGAATGTGGGTATGGCAAAACCTACGAAAACAACAACAGTAGCAATCTTATCATAGATGGAATACTGATGAGTCGCAGATGATACTCCTATAGGGATGGCTATCAGAATAACAACGATAAGTGAAAGAACATTAATAAGGATAGTTATCGGTAGTCGCTCCTTTATTTTATCCCATACAGGCCTCTTATCAGTGGAGAATGAGTCACCAAAGTCCAGTTTGATCAATCGCTTTATCCAGATGCCATACTGAACAATTATAGGTTTATCAAGGCCGTAATATTTTTCAAGTTTTTCCCTCGCCTCCGGTGTAATCTTGGGATTTAATTCAGCAAGAATATCCGTTGGTTTGCCAGGTGCAAGGTGTATAATGAAAAAAGAGATCAAGGTAATCCCTATTATAGTCGGGATCATCTCAATCAGGCGTTTTATGAAATAAATAACCATGTGGATCCCTGCAATGATATCAATTAAATTAAAAAATTGAAAGAGATTTGAATCCTGGTTATATGATATAATGTATAACTGACCTGAATGGGTTAATGAATTAATTCATTATCGTTTTAAGTTAATATGACGATAAAAATACAGAAACTCATCTTTGAATTCCATAGAAATAGAACTTTAAATAAGTCACAGGATTCATAGTATAAATCAGATATACCATACACTTTAAGGCATATCAGGGCACAGACAGAGTATTCCAGGATGAAAAAACTATTTTTTCCAAAAAGCGTTGCGTTGATAGGAGCCACAGATCGGGAGGGAGCTGTAGGCAGGACAGTGCTTGAGAATTTACTGAATTTCCCTGATCGGCAGGTCTTACCTGTAAACCCTAACAGGAAAGAAGTACTGGGAATGGAATGCTTTCCCTCAGTTCAGGATATCCCTGTTTCTGTTGATCTTGCTGTGATCGTCACCCCGGCCGTTACTGTGCCTTCAATGGTTGAAGAGTGCGGGAAGGCTGGTATTGAAGGGGTAATTATAATATCAGCCGGTTTCAGAGAGGCTGGAGAAGATGGCAGGGCGCTGGAAGATGAAATGAGAAAGATCCGGCACAGATATGGAATGCGGATAGTGGGACCCAACTGTCTTGGTGTTATAAGGCCGCACATCAGCCTGAATGCCTCATTTCTAAAGGTTAATCCAAAACCAGGGAAGATAGCATTTATTTCACAGAGCGGGGCGCTGGGTAGCGCAATACTTGACTGGGCAATTGAATCCAACGTTGGTTTCAGCATGTTTGCCTCGCTTGGTTCCATGATTGATGTTGATTTCGGGGACATCATAGATTTTGTCGGTGATGATCCGAATACTCGGAGCATAATGCTCTATATTGAAGGGATTGGAAATGCCAAGAAGTTCATGAGTGCAGCGAGGGGATTTGCACGCAGTAAACCTATTATCGTTATTAAACCCGGAAAGTTTGCAGAAAGTGCCAGGGCAGCGGTTTCCCACACAGGAGCTATGGCAGGCGATTATCATGTGTATGATGCTGCATTCAAGAGGGCGGGCGTTATCAGGATTGAAGAGATAGCTGACCTGTTTAATGCAGCAGAGGTCCTCGAGTCCAAGTATCTCCCAAAAGGACCCAAATTGGCAATTGTTACGAATGCCGGAGGCGTAGGTGTCATAGCAACTGATGCCTTGATGGAGGCTCATGGTGAGCTGTCTAAACTCTCGGGTGAGAGCATCAAAGAGCTGGACTTACATATGCCGGCCCACTGGAGCAAAGGCAACCCGGTAGATGTGCTGGGGGATGCTGATATTGACAGATATGTCAATGCAATCAATGTCTGTTTAAATGACAATGAGGTGAATGGTTTATTGATAATATATACACCTCAGGGGGCGGCAAAACCTGACGAGCTCGCAAAAAGGATTGTTGACATTGCAAAAAAATCATACAAGCCGATTGTCACGGTTTGGATGGGTGGGAAAAGGGCGAAAGAAGGCAGGGCTGTGTTCGTCAAGAATAATATACCTACCTATGAGACGCCCGAGCATGCGGTCAAGACATATCTCTATATGTACAAGTATGGCAAGAATTTACAGCTATTGTACGAGACTCCTGCTGAGTTGTCAGTAGATCAGGCACCTCCCAAACATCATTTGAAGGCCTTGATAAGAAGGACTGTTCAGGAAGGCAGGACACTCCTTAATGAGGATGAATCAAAAAAACTCCTGAAGGATTATGGTATTCCGGTCAGCAGGTCTTTCATTACGGCAAATATTGACGATGCCCTTGCCTCTGCCAGGGAAACTGGTTATCCGGTAGTGTTAAAGATAGTATCGCCAGACATAACTCACAAGACAGATGTAGGTGGGGTCGTAACGGGGATTAACTCTGATGACCAATTAAGGGATGAGTATGACAGATTGATCGCGCGTATAAGAGAAAGGCGCCCGGATGCTGTTATCAGCGGCGTCTCTGTTCAGAAGATGCTTGAGAGGATAGACTATGAACTTATACTAGGTGCAAAAAAAGACAGGGAATTTGGAACTGTAATTCTATTTGGCATGGGAGGGATAGGTGTAGAGATATTCCGTGACTTCTCAGTTGCACTGCCTCCGCTGAATCAGACCCTCGCAAGAAGGCTGATGGAGGAGACTGAGGTCTTTAAAATGATCCAGGGTTACCGCGGCAGGCCTCCAGCCGACATGCGG
The DNA here is from genome assembly GCA_964611625.1 of uncultured Nitrospiraceae bacterium. GTDB lineage: Bacteria > Nitrospirota > 9FT-COMBO-42-15 > HDB-SIOI813 > HDB-SIOI813 > RBG-16-43-11. Next base: position 84,373 of record CAZTAM010000003.1, read on the forward strand.
CAATTAGAGCATATTATTGTTGCATTCTCAAATCTCATTGTAGATTTTCCTGAGATAGCAGAGATGGACATAAACCCCCTCGCAATATCAGGGCAGACTATATCTGCCCTTGATGCTCGGACAGTCATTGATAAGGATGTACTGGACTCTCATTTGCCATATCAGCATCTGGTCATTACCCCCTATCCAACAAGATATGTTATGCCCTGGAAATTGATGAATGGAACTGAGATCTTGTTGAGGCCTATCCGTCCCGAAGATGAACCAATGGAAAGCGAGATGCTCTCAACGCTTTCCGAGCAGGCCCTTGTTGGCAGGTTTTTTCAGGCCGTGAGAAAGATATCACATGAAATGCTGACAAGGTACTGCAATATTGATTATGACCGTGAGATGGCTATTGTGGCAGAATTAAAAGAGGCGGACAGGAAACGGATTATAGGAATCGGCAGAATAATTATAGACACTGATTTCAGGAAGGGTGAGTTTGCAGTATTGGTTCACGATGATTTTCAGAGAAAGGGATTGGGCTATAAGCTAGTCGACATGCTCATAGGAATTGCACATGAAAAAGGATTGGAAAAGGTATACGGTATTGTACTGACTGACAATAAGCAGATGCTGAGGATTTGCAAAGAGCTTGGTTTTACTGTTCGCGAAATGCCTGACGGTCTCAGCAAGGTAGAATTAGTGTTAAAATGAACTTCAATGTTATTCTTTTCCGCTATATCCTTTCTTGGCGGCATAGCCATACTATTATATGGAATAAGGCTTGCTGGCGACGGACTTCAGAAGGCGGCAGGCGGCCGTCTGCGTTCCATACTCACGTCTCTTACTAAGAACAAATACATGGGAATAGTTGTTGGTGCGGCAGTTACTGGTATCCTCCAGAGCAGCAGTGCCACCACGGTCATGTTAGTAGGCTTTGTCAGCTCTGGCCTTATGAGACTCAACCAGACCATTGGAGTTATCTTAGGCGCGGATATAGGGACAACTTTAACGGTTCAGATTCTGTCATTCAGGGTATATGACATTGCGATCCTCTTCATAGCCTTTGGTGTTGCCATTATGTTTCTTGGAAAAAGGGCTGTTGTCCGGGATATTGGCGAAGGGATCCTCGGTTTTTCATTTATTTTCTTTTCTATAAAGATAATGTCAGACAGCATGATGCCGCTGAAAGAGAGCTTATTATTTGAATCTGTGCTATTGTCTGTTGCTGAGAATCCAATATCAGGAGTATTGATTGCCGCTATCCTGACTGCAATAGTCCAAAGCAGTGCGGCGGTTATAGGCATGGCGCTGGCCTTATCACTCCAGAATCTTATGACGCTGGATGTTGCTATCCCTATAATATTTGGCGCTAATATAGGGACATGCGCCACTGCGATTATATCAAGCATCGGTGCTAACGTTGAGGCACGGCAGGTGGCTGCAGCACATACATTGTTCAAGATACTTGGAGTTGTAATATTCTTTCCTTTTACAGGACTCTTTAAAGAACTCATTGAGTATACTGCTTCAGACATACCAAGACAAATAGCAAACGCCCATACAATGTTTAATATTGCAATAGGAGTTATATTTATCCCGCTGACGGATCCTATCGCAAATCTCATACGAAAAATCATACCTGAACGGAAAGATGAGAAGTTTGCGCCAAAATATCTTGATCTGCATGTATTAAGCACGCCGGCTCTTGCCCTGGGACAAGCTGCGCGTGAGGCATTCAGAATGGCTGAGATCGTCCAGTGGATGCTTAAAGAAAGCATTACAGTTTTCAGGACTAATGACAGGGACCTCCTGAACAGGATTGAGCAGAGGGATGATGAAGTTGATATGCTTGACAGAGAGATAAGGCTTTATCTCACCAGGCTTGCCCAGTCTTCACTCACACCATCCCAGTCAAGGAGGGAATTCGGGTTAATTGCTATAACAGGAAATATGGAAAATATCGGCGACATTATTGACAAGAACCTTATGGAACTGGCAAAGAAGAAGATATACCACGGTGTCTCATTTTCAGAGGAGGGTATGAATGAGATAACAGAATTTCATGGTAAAGTAGTTGAGAATCTTGATATTGTAATTTCTGCCTTTATGAGCAGGGATAAAGACCTTGCACATAAGGTTGTTCGCCATAATGCGAGAATGGGAGAGATTGAAAGGGATCTTAGACAGGCTCATATCAACAGGCTCCACATGGGTCTTCAGGAGTCTATTGATACAAGTGCGATCCATCTGGATGTATTAAGTAATCTCATCAGGATTAATTCTCATATCACAAATATTGCCTATCCTACACTTGAAGAGAACGGAGATTAGCTGCTGTGAGTGGAAAATAAATCCTGAAGTCAGTTCCGGAGCCTGAAGTGCTGTTAACTGTGATGATGCCGTTATGGCTGGTTACTATGCCATGAATTATTGAAAGTCCGAGACCCGTGCCCTTGCCTATCCCCTTTGTTGTAAAAAATGGTTCAAATATCCTTTTTTGTGTTTCCTCATCCATACCCAGACCTGTATCTGAAACTTTGAGCAAGGCAAAGGGACAATGATGGTTATTACCGTTGATAATGTTTGCAGGACTATTATTATCACTGGCTGCTTCAGTGGAAATAGTAATCCTCCCCCCGTGGGGCATGGCATCATTAGCGTTTGTTATGAGGTTCATTATCACCTGTTCTATCTGTCCGCTGTCAGCCTGAATGATAAGCTCAAGATCTGTAAGGTTCAATGAAAGTTCTATGTCACTTCTGATTAATTTGGAGAGTAAGCCTGCAAAATCCCTGATGACATTATTAAGGTTAATGGGACGGAGGTCCATCGTCTGTTTTCTGCTGAATGTCAGAAGTCCCTGTGTCAGTTTGGCGGCTCGTTCAGTGAGTGTAATGATTTTATTTGAATAGTCTCTGGCAGTCTCATCAATATCGTCTTTAATGTAAAGGATATTGGCGTAACCTGTAATGCCGGTAAGTATGTTGTTGAAGTCATGTGCAATCCCTCCGGTAAGCCGGCCGATTGCCTCCATCTTCTGGATGTGCAGGAGTTGTTGTTCAAGCCTTTTACGCTCTGTTATGTCTCTTGCGATGCCGCGTATTGATGTTATTTTGCCGTTTTGCCCCTTTTCAGCAGTCGCAGTAACATTCAGTGTCAGTTCAAAACCATCCTTTCTTTTTGCACACACATCAAAATCCTTTACAAAGCCGTGCACCTTGAGATAACTTTTGAATTTTTCTCTTTCAGACGGTTTCACGTAAAAATCAATAGCGTTCATTGATTTTATTTCTTCCATGGATGAGTAGCCGAAAAGGTCCAGACCGGCAGGATTAATGTCAAGTATAGTTCCGTCAGGTGTGGTAATGAATATAACGTCTTTGGATTCCTCAAAGAGATTGCGGTACTGTCTCTCTGTTTTCTTCAGCGCCTCCTCAGTCATTATTGTCTCAGTTATATCCTGCACCGTTCCGGACATGCTAACAGGGTTTCCATCCTCTGAAAACACCACCTCCGCCATTTCGTGAACCGTTTTTATTGACCCGTCAATGAGTATGATGCGATGGTTTATGCTGTATTTTACTTTTTTTTGAAGCGCCTCATTGACCGCGTTTTTTACAGATTCCCTATCCTCCGGATGAACAAAACTTAGAAATGCCTCATACGTTGCCCCAAAATCCTGAGGGGCTACTCCGAATATCCTGTATATCTCATCTGACCACCATAGTCCGTTATTTACTATGTCCCAGTCCCAGTTTCCAATCTTTGCAATCCTCTGTGCATTGGCGAGACTCTTCTCGCTCTTTCTGAGGGACTCTTCAGCTATTCTTCTCTGCTGGTCTATTCTGTACCCCTCTATGATATGTGCTGTAGTGGAAATGAGCGGTTTAATCTTTTCGACATCCTCCGGGGAGTATCCGCCGGGCCGATTTGCCATTCCAATCATCCCGACCATTGTTTCTCCGTTGTACAGCGGTATTCCCATAAACGCGTAAAGAGCAGGGTGGCCATTCGGCAGACCACACCGTCTTGGGTCATTGGATGGGTCATTTGAAATGACTGCCTTACCTGTTGTTAATACAGTTCCAAATAGGGATTTAAGGTTGGTAAACTCCATTCCCCTGGATACATTTTCATCATACAGTGCTTTAGTCTCTTCATTCCAGGAAATATTGGTAAGAGCCCGGGATTTCAGGTAGGGCTCACCATTTTGCCGGTAAAAGACTTCACTTATAAAGCCGTATTCGCTTTCAGTGTGAAAGATAAAACAGGAAAGAAGCTCTTCGAACAGCGTTCGCGAGTCTGTATTTGTTATAAACATAGACTGAATATTTGTGATAGTATTAAGAAGGGATCTGTGTGGGTCCGAATGACTAGATATAATCATCATGTTTTGATTTCTTGTTATTAATTATATTAACCTGTTTTTTTAAGTTTATACATCCATTTCGGTCTGAAGCATATATTCATAAAGGCAATAATAGCATTTGAAAGTTCTTATCCGGTCTCCTGGCAATAGGAATATTTCTTGACTATCGTTAGGATGATAGACTATTTTATTGCATAATGTCGTTAACTTTGGTCCTCCTGGGTTTGATAGCATTCATCTTTAATTTTCCGTTTGGCATTTTACGCGTTAAGACGCGTAAATTTTCGATTCCATGGTTCCTGTGTATACATGTTCCCATTATTCCGGTAATATTAATAAGAATTTACACAGGATATAACTATACGATAATACCCTTTACCCTCGGTGTTTCTCTCCTCGGGCAGTTTCTCGGAGCCAGGACCGGCAAGTGGTGGTTTGGTTCTTGACAATTTTAAAAAAGTTTTTTAAAATCATTTAGTTTGATATATGAAATCTTATAATGGGGTAGTATGTTTGATAATCTGACATCCAAGTTAGACGCGATACTGAAAAAGTTCAAGGGTAAGGGAGTACTTACTGAGCAGGATATCCAGGAAGGACTCAGAGAAGTTCGTTTAGCCCTCCTTGAAGCGGATGTAAACTTCAAGGTTGTGAAGGCATTTGTTGACCGAATTAAAGAGAGGGCAATGGGCCAGGATGTTATGAAGAGCCTGACCCCTGGTCAGCAGGTGGTAAAGGTTGTTTACGAAGAATTATGCTCAATCATGGGGGAGCAGAGCGACGGTATTCGCCTCGCTTCCAATCCTCCTACCATAATTATGTTATCAGGACTTCAGGGATCTGGAAAGACCACTACTGCCGGTAAGCTCGCTATGATGTTTAAGCAGAAAGGCAGGAAGGTGCTTCTGGTAGCAGCAGACATCAGAAGGCCGGCAGCCGTCAAACAACTGAGCATATTGGGGGATAGCCTCAAGGTGCAGGTGCATACACCTGAGGGGGGTAAGGATGCGGTAGGAGTGTGCCGTGACGGGGTTGAACATGCAAGGATGTATGGTCATGATGTAGTTATACTTGATACTGCAGGCCGGCTGCATGTCGATGACGAATTGATGGAAGAGCTTGTCAGGATAAAGGATACCGTCAAACCATCGGAATTACTCCTGGTTGTCGATGCCATGACTGGCCAGGACGCTGTCAATATAGCAACTCATTTTGATAAGTCTCTCGATATTACCGGTATAATTTTAACAAAAATGGACGGTGATGCAAGGGGCGGGGCTGTCTTGTCAATCCGGCATGTAACAGGTAAACCTGTCAGGCTTGTGGGAATGGGTGAAAAACTTGATCAACTCGAACCATTTCAACCGGAAAGAATTGCCTCGCGTATACTTGGCATGGGCGATGTTCTTTCTCTTATAGAAAAGGCGCAAAGTGCATACTCGCTTGAGGAAGTGTCAAACTTAAAGAATAAGTTGAAGGGTGATGGTTTTACACTTGAAGATTTCAGGGCTCAAATGAGACAATTAAGAAAACTCGGATCTCTTACTGACCTGATTCAAATGATACCGGGGGGCAAAAAAATGCTTCAGGCTGCAGGAGGCGAAATCCCGGAAGACGGTCTTAAGCGGGTAGAAGCAATTATAAACTCAATGACTGTTAGGGAGAGGATTGACCATACTATTATCAATGGCAGCAGGCGCAAGAGAATAGCAAAAGGGAGCGGTACGAGTGTAGAAGAGATAAACAGGCTTCTTAAACAGTTTCTTGAAGCCAGAAAAATGATGAAAGGTCTTTCAGGGGCTAAGGGCAAGATGTCAATTATGAATAAGGCGAGAAGGCTGTTTTCATGAGTTTTGATCTAAATAGGGCATCACTAACAAATATATTTAACAATTCTTCTGATTGCATATTTGTTGTAGATAAGGAATGGAAGATTGTAGAAATGAATGGTGTAGCTGAGACCATATCCGGTTGGCGAAAATCAGAAGTTCTGTCAATGCATCTATGTACTGAGTTATTTATATGTTATGACAAAGATGGAAATCAATTATGCGATGCCGGTTGTCCTAAGGCAGCTGTAATTGATTCCAAGGTGAGTTCTGATTTGCTCGATGTCAAGGTTACTGACCGATCAGGACAGCCGTTCATTCTCTCAGGTTTGGCTGTTCGTGTAACTTGTGATGATGAATTATTTGCAGCCATAATAATACAAAATGAGATAGATAAGCAGTTATTGGAAGAACGGCTTCTGTCTCTTGAGCGGCTTGATCCGCTTACGCAGCTGTATCACAGGCAGTATTTTGAAGACCTGTTTAACATAGAGGCCAGGAGACTGCAGAGACATGGAGGTACTATTGCCCTGCTTATGCTTGATGTCGAAGGTCTGAGGGAATTAAATAACAGGCATGGACACAGGATTGGTGACGATATTCTCAGGGGGATCGGAAAAGTTATTAAAATGACCATCAGAGAGGTAGATATTGCAAGTCGTTATGGTGATGATGAGTATGTAATACTTCTTTATGGTGTTGACGAGCCCAAGGGGCAGGCATTTGTTCAAAGGCTCAGGGAAAATATGTTGAAATGGAATACATCTGAAAATATCCCTTCAATAGTTAAATTAAATATGTGCCTGCTGATTGAAGACAGGGATTTTCAGTCACTACTTGAAAAAATAAAGAATATTATAGACGAACGCAAGGGAATTCCATTATAATAGTGAATTCAGGTATTGGTATAGGATATTAATTAAGGAGGTGAGGTAGTGGCCACGACGATTAGACTAACAAGAATGGGGAGAAGAAAGAGCCCTTTTTACAGGGTAGTTGTTGCAAACTCCCGAATGCCAAGGGACGGAAGGTTTCTTGAAGTCCTTGGTGTGTATGATCCGCTTAAGACAGAGACTGTGGCAAGTATAAAAGAGGACAGGGCTCTATACTGGCTTGGTAAAGGAGCCACGGTATCGGACACTGTAAGACAGATTTTCAAGAGAAGCGGGATTATAAAGAAATTTGATGATATCAGAAAAAGTCCAGCACCATAGAGAATTGTTTTTCAGATTATGTGATGATTTGAGGAAATGGAGGTGGTTGTAATGAAGGAGCTGATAGAACTCATAGCTAAGGCACTCGTTGACAATCCATCTGATGTTACTGTTGCAGAGATTGAAGGGGAGAAGACCACTATATTTGAGCTGCGGGTAGCAAAGGAAGATCTCGGTAAGGTAATTGGAAAGCAAGGCAGGACTGCAGGAGCAATACGGACTATTCTCAGCGCCGCAGGAACAAAGCTTGGGAAAAGGTGGGAACTTTCAATATTAGAATAGACCCCGGAACTAATAAGGATTTTGTAGCAGTTGCATATATAACCGGGACTCATGGATTAAAGGGTGATGTCAAGGTAATTCAACTCTCGAATAACCGGGACAGGATGTATTCCCTGAATAACATAGTAATTATCCGGAAAACTGGAGAAAGGCAGGAATCATTCATAAAAAACATCAGGGCAATAAAGGGTGGATTTGCTGTATCCCTGGCATGCATTACATCAATAACAGAGGCGGAACAATTGGTCGGAAGTTATATAGCTGTACCGGAAAGCGAGGTTCCGGTACTGGGGAAAGATACATGGTATTATCACGAGCTCATTGGAATTGAAGTATTTACAACAGAGGGGATGTGTCTTGGAAGGATAGAAGACATCCTGTCAACAGGCAGCAATGATGTCTATATAGTACGGGACAATGAGCGGGAATACCTGATACCAGCTATTCGTGATGTTGTTAAAGAGGTTGACACAAAAGGGCAGCGTATGGTTATAGCCCTGTTGGACGGTTTAATATAATCTGAAAATTAAATCATGAGTTATCAAATCTAAAATGTCTGATGAGATGTGACATCCTAACACTCTTTCCAGGTATGATTTCGCCTGTTCTTGGTGAAAGTATTCTTAAAAGGGCACAGGTCAAAGGGTTGTTGAATGTCAGGGTTATTAACATCAGGGACTTTACATTCGATAAGCATCGGACAGCAGATGATTATCCGTACGGCGGCGGAGCAGGAATGGTTCTAAAGGCTGAACCTGTACTAAAGGCAGTCGATTTTATCAGAGAAGAAGATGATCTGCGCATACTTCTGATGTCCCCTCAGGGAAAAAGGTTCACTCAGTGCATGGCATCTGAGTTAAGCAGGGAAGAACGAAGAGTTGTATTCATTTGTGGTCATTATGAAGGTATAGACGAACGCGTTAAGACTCAGCTGTCACCTGAAGAGGTTTCCATAGGAGATTATGTTCTGACAGGGGGTGAGTTGGCTGCACTTGTTATGATTGATTCTACGGTCAGGCTGATACCAGGCGTTCTGGGCGACAGTTCATCTCTGGAGGATGAGTCATTTAATCAGCTGCTTGATTATCCTCATTACACGAGACCGGCGAAATTGAGAGAAATGGATGTTCCTTCGGTCCTGCTGTCCGGAAATCATGAGGTAATAAGGAGGTGGAGGCGGAAACAGGCTGTTGCAAATACTTTACAGAAACGTCCTGATTTGATTGAAAAGGCAAGATTATCAGAAGAAGACATGGAAATATTGGATATAATTAAGGAGGAGTCAAAAAATGAATGTGATTGAACGTATCGAAAGACAGCAGATGCAGAAAAGTATACCACCTTTTAGTATTGGTGATACAGTACAGGTGCATGTCAAGGTTATAGAGGGTGACAGGGAGCGTACGCAGTTATTTGAAGGCCATATAATTGCGAGACGTGGAAGAAACAACAGAGAGACAATAACAGTGAGGAAGGTTTCGTACGGAGTTGGTGTTGAGCGTGTATTTCCTGTCTACTCTCCATATGTTCAGGACATAAAAGTCCTCAAGAGCGGTAAGGTACGCAGGGCTAAGTTATACTACATAAGGAAGAAAAAGGGTCGTGCCATGCGTATTGCTGAGAAGGATAATATTGTAAGAGGAACAGCTGCCGCGGGTAATAAGGCAGTTTCTGCAGGGGAACAGTAAGTGTGTTTTCGAAACCAGACCTGTCATATGAGATTGACGTTTACCGTCAGGGGATTACTCATATAGCAGGGATTGACGAGTCTGGAAGAGGTTGTCTTGCCGGCCCTGTTGTTGCAGCAGCAGTAATATTCCAACAGGGATATTTTATTGACGGGGTAAACGATTCAAAAAAACTCTTGCCTGCCAGAAGGGAATACTTATTTGAGATAATAAGAGTTAATGCCCTCAGTATTGGGGTTGGTATAGTCGACAATAAAGAGATAGACAAGATCAATATTTATAACGCTACAATAAATGCCATGAAAATGGCAGTAGACGCTCTCGCAATACATCCTGATTATCTGCTGATAGACGCAGTTCCGCTTAAAGACCTGCCAATACCACAGTTACCCCTTATAAAAGGGGACACATTAAGTTTTACAATTGCCTGTGCATCAATTGTTGCAAAGGTAACAAGGGACAGCCTTATGGCAGGACATCATTTGTCATTTCCTGAATATAACTTCAGAACACATAAAGGATATGGTACAAGGGATCATATTGAAAGACTGAAACAGTATGGGCCCTGCACCCTTCACAGGAGGAGTTTTCTGAAAAGGATATTGATGACAACCTCAAAAAAAGTCTCTGCAAACGACGGGTGCGTAAAAAGCCCATATGCAGGGCTCTCAAACCCTGAGGAATGAAGCACATTTTTTAGTAAGACTCAGTGACTAAGGATGAAGCGCAGCGACGCAGATGGGCTTATACGAATTTGTCAATGATCAGCGATCTTTCATCTGCAGCAGAGAGTGACAGGTAATATGTGACTCCGCTAAGATTGGTAATTGACAGGAGTGGAAGGTGTCAGGGCAGGAGAATATATATGCCGGGCTTAAATAACAGGGCAAAAGGAAGGGAAGGAGAGCAGAAGGCAGAAGAGTACCTTCTGGTCAACGGATATGATATCCTCGAGAAAAACTACAAAAACCGTTTTGGTGAGATTGACATTATAGCTCGGTATGGAAAAACCCTTGTATTCATAGAGGTAAAGACAAAAAAAACCGGGCTGCACGGTTTGCCTGCAGAATCTGTAGACGCAAGAAAGCAGAGTCGTATTGGAAAAGTGGCATTAGCTTATATCACTAATAATAAGATCGTAAATCAACCTTGTCGATTTGATGTGTTGTCTATCCATGATGAGAGGATAGAGCTGTTCACGAATGCCTTTGACCTTCCGGATGATCGTTTATGGTAACAGGTATTAACAGTGACATTGATTACAATGGGACTATATATCACGTGCAGACGGAAGATGGTGGTATTAATAATCCAATAGTACTGACCAGGATATTTTGCAGCGGGGTTCTTCTAACTACCAGAAAGACAAGCTATGTTTATCTTCTGGAAATAGATGGACTCATAAACGTAGTGGAGAATTTAATGAAAGAACAACACAATGAAATGATTCAGGAGATTCAGAGTGGTCAGGTGAAAAGATGATACAGTTTAATAATATTACTAAATACTATGGCAGCAATCCGGTGATAAAGGATTTTACTGCATCCGTTGAAAAAGGGGAGTTTGTTTTTATTTGCGGTTCGACAGGTTCAGGTAAAAGCACTTTATTGAAACTGTTAATGTGTATTGAGAAGGCTGACACAGGTGCAGTAATATTTCAGGATGAAGACCTCACTAATGTCAGCGAGTCACGTATACCTTATATAAGGAGGAATATAGGGTTTATTTTCCAGGATGGAAGGCTGCTTTCCAATAAAGATGTTTTTAACAATATAGCTCTGGTCCTCAAGATTTGCGGTCTTAAAAAAAAGGAGATAGAATACAGAGTAAGTGAGGCGCTGAGATTAGTTGGTGTAAGTGATAAGATCTATTCGTTCCCATCAACTCTATCCGGCGGAGAATTGCAGAAGGTGGCTGTTGCGAGGGCAGTGGCAAATGACCCATTCTTATTGGTGGCTGATGAACCAGCAGGGAACCTTGATGAAGAGAATGCTTTAGAGATTTACAATATATTCAGCAAAATAAATCGTACAGGCACTACGGTTATTGTTGCAACACATAATTGTGAAATAGCCAGAAAGATAGGTAAAAGAATAATAACGCTGCCTGAAAAAATGGAATGATTCCTGTTTATGATTATTTACAGTTTAAGAGAAGCTGTCAATCAGATCAGGTGTAATAAATACACCACTTTTTCTGCGATAGGGATAATTTCAATAATCCTGCTTGTATTCGGATTATTTCTTTTATCCCTTCATAATTTGAATATATTTGCGGAAGTATTAAAGAGTGACATGGAAGTTGTCGCTTTTTCTTCCGGGAATACCTCCCATCAAGTGCTTCAGGATATCAAGTCCAAGATCGAGGCTATGCAGGAAACTGAGTCTGTCGTCTTAATACCGAAGGAGGACGCTATCGGAGTTATTTCCCGGGATTTGACAAGTTTTCAGGGGGTAATAAAAGGTCTGAATGAAAATCCGCTGCCTGACACTTTCAGAATAAAAATTGTCCCCGATGCAAGAAATCCTGTTGATATCAGTAATCTGGCAGAGAGGTTGACGCATTTAAACGGTATAGATGATGTTGAGTACGGGAAAGAGTGGGTAGAGAGGCTGAATGCACTAATAACTGCATTGAAAGTACTTAGTGTGATTGTTGGTGGTATTATGTTCCTTCTTGTTCTATTCATTGTCTCTAATGCAATAAAGCTTACATTCCTGATGCGGCGGGATGAAATTGAAATAATGAAACTTGCCGGTGCGACGAGACTTTTTATCAGGGTTCCATATATCCTGGAAGGAGGGCTGCTGGGACTGATCAGCGCCGGCAGTTCCGTTATAATACTTTATATTATCTATAATCTGATAGTCTATAAGATACCATCAACTGTATACTTATGGTTAGGCGGTATTGAGTTTAGTTTTATTACATTTAACGGGATAATAGCGATCATTGTTACAGGAATTATCGTTGGTTGTTTCGGAAGCTGGACATCGGTTGGTCGACTGACTGGGATAGCTTTATTTTTCATTTTATGCTTAAATATTACGAATGTATCTGCTGTTGAGAGCAAGTCTTTGCAATCAATTGAAACGGAAATTAAACATAGTCAGAAGCAGTTGCATGAGGTAGATAAACAGATCAAAGAGAAGAAGAAGGCGACAAAGAAAGCAGTTGAGGAAGAGAAGAAGGTGAAAAGGACGCTTGTTGTTAAAGAAAAAGATCTGGGAAGCAAGAAGCGGGAACTTAAAAAGGTTAGCAAGGATATAGCACACAAAAAAGTAGAGATAAAGACTGTTCATCAAAATGTTGAGTCATTGTCTTCTGATCTGGAAGCAAAAAGAATGGAATTATCACGATTTATCAGGGAAATTTATAAGTCGAATGTGTGGAGATATCGCGGTTCAGCCGAGATTCTTCTCTCATCGACGGATTATAATGATTATAAGGTGAGATTAAAATATCAGGACAGTCTGATAGGTGAGGCAGACCGAATGATGGGCAACATGAGTGAAGATATCGGAGTATTAAACAACAAGTTATTTTCTTTAAACAAGAAACAACAGAACCTTTTGGCAGAAAAGGTTAATATTACTGAAGACAAAGTCAAGATTGAACGTAACATTAAAGATGACCGCCGGCAGCTGGCCAGCATTCAGAGAAAAAAGGCAGAATATGAAGCTGAGATAAAAAGGCTTACTTCAGCCTCGGCAGCCCTTAAGAGACTGATTGCAACATATGAAAAAGAACGCAGTAAGGATGTCCCGGCCCCCGGTACCGGTTTTGGAAAGAATAAGGGAAATTTAATGTGGCCTCTTGATGGGGATGTGGTATCAGGATTCGGGCGTCAGAAACATCCTGAGTTTGATGCATATGTCTTTAAAAAGGGCATAGAAATAGAAGCGAAAGGATCAAGAGATATAAAGGCTGCATTTGACGGGGTTGTGGCCTATGCTGATTGGCTTCAGGGTTATGGACTTACTCTTATCATTGACCATGGGAACAGTTATTACTCAATCTATGGCCATGCATCAACGATTAGAGTATCAAGAGGGAGTAAGGTCCGGAAAGGGCAGATTGTAGCTATTGCAGGAAAAGGCAATAATTCAGGCAGAGACGGAATATATTTTGAGCTCAGGCATCAGGGTGATGTTGTAGACCCACTTGCATGGCTTCCAAAAGGTTCAGGAGGATAAATTGTATGTCTAATAGAAAACAGAGAGTGAAAACAGGGGTTGTAGTTTTATTGCTTCTTCTCCTGGCCGGTGTCTGGGTAACCTTCGGCAAAGGTATAGGAAACCCTGTATTTGGCGGTGAGAGTTATGAAAACCTGAGGGTATTTGCAGAGGCGCTCTCACTCGTAGAAAAAAACTATGTAGATGAAACAAAGACAAAGGACCTCGTTTATGGAGCCATCAAGGGTATGCTGTCAGAACTTGATCCGCATACGAACTTCATGTCGCCGCAGAATTATAAGGAAATGCAGGTAGATACCAAGGGAGAATTCGGGGGACTTGGCATACAGATCAGCATGAAGGATAAAAAACTTGTTGTTATTGCGCCAATCGAAGACACTCCTGCATGGAATGCAGGTATTAAGGCAGGAGATCATATTTTCAAGATAGACAATTTGCCGACTAAAGACATTGATCTGGAGGGTGCAGTAAATAAGATGCGGGGGCCGAAGGATACCAAGGTTAATCTGACGATAATCAGGGAAGGTGAGAAAGATCCTCTTGAATTCACAATCGTTAGAGACATTATTAAGATAAAAAGCATAAAACACAAGGTAATAGAGGAAGATATAGGATATGTGCGTATAACCCAATTCCAGGAGAGAACTGGTGATGACCTCAGAAAGGCCCTCGATGACCTGGAAAAACAGAAAGTCAAATCCTTAATCCTTGACATGAGAAACAACCCTGGCGGCTTGCTGAAGGTCGCAATCCAGGTCTCAGAGTTATTTCTAAAGGAGGGGAAATTAGTTGTATCTGTAAAGGGCAGGACCGATGATAAGGAAGAGTATCTGGCATCTGAACGCAGCGCACGGGAGAATTACCCTATTGTTGTTCTTGTTAATGAAGGGAGTGCGAGTGCATCAGAGATTGTTGCCGGGGCGCTTCAGGATTGGGAGAGGGCTGTTGTTCTGGGAACCCAAACGTTCGGCAAGGGTTCAGTTCAGACGGTATTCACCCTCAGTGACGGCTCAGGTATGAGGCTGACTACTGCAAAGTACTATACGCCTAAGGGTACATCGATACAGAATACCGGTATTACTCCGGACATTATAGTCAAGCCTGTATCAGGCAGGGATGAATTAGAAAGCAAGTTTATTAGAGAAAAAGACCTTAAGAAACACCTGAAGAATGACACTATTGATGAAGAGGAAGAAAAGGAGATAGAACCTTTAAGGAAGGATAAAGGTAAAGGTGAGAGTGATAAGATGACTGAGCCAGTTGCGGATGAGGGTGATATCGAAAAACAGGATCTTCAGCTTCAAAGGGCCATAGATTTATTAAAGGGCTGGAATATCTTTAAGGGAATAATACCGGCACAAACACAGGCTAAGGCAGCCAGATAGACTGGCATAAATGTTAGCGGCAACCTTATGGTCGGAGGGTGAAAGGAGATATTTCTTATGGGAAATGTAAGTGCAGTTACAAAAGACACGTGGGATAGTGAGGTGCTTCAGGCGAAGGGGTTGGTCGTAGTGGATTTCTGGGCAGTCTGGTGTGGTCCCTGCAGAATGGTATCACCGATAATCGACGAACTGGCAAAGGATTATGAAGGAAAAGCAAGGATCGTTAAACTAAATACTGACGAAAATCCTGAGATTGCCAGCCGCTATCAGATCATGGGTATTCCTACAATCATGTTTTTTAAAGATGGCAAGGGGATTGATAAGCTGGTAGGTGCCCTCTCTAAAGTACAGTATAAGGAAAAGATTGACTCCTTGCTGGCGACTTAATATCAAAAATGCTCAGGGCGTTGAGGATCAAAGACCTTGCCATTATTGATGAACTTTATATTGAGTTCACGGAGGGATTTGTCGTATTCTCAGGCGAAACCGGAGCAGGGAAGTCAATCATCGTAGATGCACTCGATCTGTTAACAGGCGGAAGGGGTTCATCAGATATTTTACGCGATGGTTGCGATGAGACTGTCATCGAGGGAATATTCGACAGTATCAATAGAGATCTCCATAAGGAGAAATTACGCAAGTACGGTATAGATGATAACGGCAGTGAATTGCTTGTGAGAAGGACCATAAGCAGGAGTGGAAGAAACCGTTTATATATTAATGGCCACCTCTCAACCCTATCAGTCCTTAACGATATATGCAGTGAGCTCATTGATATTCATGGACAGCATGAACACCAGACACTATTGAAAAAAGAGTCGCACTGCATGTATGTGGATGCTTTTGGCAAACTGACTGAACTTAGAAAGAGATTTGCTGACAGGTACAGGATACTTGAAGATCTTCAGAAACAGCTGGTAAAGCTTGAAGAGGATATATGCCGCAATAAGGAAAAAGAGGACCTGATACGATTTCAACTGTCAGAGATAAAAGAGGCGTCCCTTAAAGCGGGTGAAGACACAGACCTTGAAAGTGAACGGATCATTCTTGTCAATTCACAAAATCTTTCTCAGTTAAGTCACGATGCTTACAGCATTCTCTATGAAAACGATGAGTCAGTAATAACACTACTCAAAAGGGCAGAGCATTTGCTGCTGGAAATAGCAGGCATAGATCCTGGTATGAATGAGGCTGCTGATTTGCTTATTACCTCCAGAGTGAATCTGAAGGAGGTATCGGATAATCTCCGGAGATTCATGGACAGGATCAAACATGACCCGGAGAGATTAGAGAGAGTTAACGAGCGAATATATCTTCTGGACAAGCTGAAGAAGAAATATGTCCGGACACTTGAAGATATTATTGCTTTACAGGAGATTCTCAACAACGATTTAACCAGAATAGAGTCCATGGACCATGATGTATCTGTAAAGAAGGAAGAGATTCAGAAACTGCATAAAGAGGTCTTAATTCTGGCAAATGAACTTTCTGAATCCAGAAAGAAAGCCGCCGCAAGGTTTGAGAAAGAGGTAATGAGTGAATTGTCAAGACTCTCGATGGATAATACTAAATTCATGGTAAATTTTGAAAGTGTGCAGTTGTCTCATGATGGAGTGGATACAGTCGAGTTTCTAATTGCAAACATCAATGAAGAGCCAAAGCAATTAACGCGGGTTGCATCAGGAGGAGAGCTTTCAAGAATACTCCTGGCAATAAAGAGCAGGCTTAATTCCATGGACAGCGTTCCAACTCTTATTTTTGATGAGGTTGATGCAGGAATTGGCGGCAGAGTAGCCGAAGAGGTTGGCATTCTTCTTAAATCATTGTCTAAAGATAATCAGCTGTTTTGTGTAACTCACCTGCCTCAGATTGCTGCAATAGCTGACTCACATTATCATGTCGGTAAAGTTGTAATTGATGGCAGGGTTGTAACCAGGGTCAAACGATTAGACAGGAAGGAAAGGATCGATGAAATAAGCAGGATGCTTGGAGGAAGTGACCAGACCATCACTGCATTAAGGTATGCAGAGGAGATGTTGGACAGAGTTGCCGACGTCAGTTAGCAGGAAACGGTAGTAAATAAGAGATGCTTGCTAAATTAAAAAAAGAGATCAGAAATAAGGTGCTGAGTAAGCGTGACGGTCTTTCCTCAGACGAGAGGATAATTCTCAGCAGAAATATATGCCGTAATCTCCTGAACCTGGAAGAATTTAACAGGGCTAAAACAGTCCATTTCTACATCACAACCAGGAGTGAGGTCATTACCGAGGATGCTGTGCGACAGGCGCTGTTATTGGGAAAGGATGTAGTTGTACCCGTGATGGAGAGAACAAAAAGACGTATTGTCCTGTCTAAGTTATCAGATTATGACGAGGAATTAGAGATGATGCATCATGGCATTCATGAGCCAAAGCCTGAATTCATAAGGCATATTGAATTAAATGAGGTAGACCTCATGGTACTTCCTGGCATTGCCTTTGATATATCCGGTCATAGAATTGGTTATGGGGCAGGATATTATGACAGACTGCTCGAAGGTGAAGAACATAAACGGCCTTTTCTCGCAGCCCTTGCGTATGAGCTTCAGATGGTTGATATTATTCCTGTCGGAGGTCATGATGTAAAGGTTGATGTAATCATTACAGAAAGCCGCGTAATAAGATGCAGAAAACAAAAAGAACCGGACTTCATAACCCGCAAAAAAAATGAATCCTATTCATAAAAGGATTAGAAAAGGAACAGCATTATGAAAGCAAACATTATTGATGGTAAAGCAGTAGCCAGGCATATAAGGGAAAATATAGCAAAAGAGGTGGAAAAACTCAGGCATGAGGGAATTCACCCTGGACTTGCAGTTGTATTGGTTGGAGATAATCCAGCCTCAATGGTTTATGTAAGGAATAAAGGAGAGGCATGCCGAACGGCCGGCATCTACTCGGAAGAACACAGACTTCCGGAAGATACTTCAGAAGGTGAGTTGCTTAAACTTATTGATAAGCTGAATAATGACAGCAGGGTTCATGGAATATTGGTGCAGCTTCCGCTGCCTGAACTGATTAATAAGGAAAATATTCTGAAGGCCATTTCCCCGGATAAGGATGTGGATGGTTTTCATGAGATAAATATGGGAAGGCTCATGTCAGGTCATGATGGACTTGTCCCTTGTACGCCTCTCGGCATTATAAAACTTCTTGAACATTATCATATACCTGTTGAAGGGAAAAATGCTGTTATAGTTGGAAGAAGCAATATTGTTGGCAAACCAGTTGCGCTTATGCTTCTGCAAAGAAATGCAACCGTTACTATATGCCATACGAGGACGAAGAATATGTCAGAAGTTTGCAGGCAGGCAGATATATTAATAGCTGCAGTAGGACGAACTCACATGATATCAGGTGACATGGTCAAGGAAGGCGCCGTAGTTATTGATGTAGGTATTAACAGACAGGATAGCGGCAAGTTGGCGGGAGATGTTGATTTTGAAGGGGCTTCTGAAAAGGCGTCATGGATTACCCCGGTGCCTGGCGGTGTAGGACCAATGACCATTGCAATGCTCCTGTATAACACGGTTAAGGCTGCAAAACATATAGCCCATTTGTCTAAAGCTATAAAATGATTGTTGGATATTGATGTATATTGCTGAGTAGTCAGAGTCATGAGGGTTTGGGATGAAAATAAGTCAACTATTGCGAAATAAAAAGCCTATTTTCTCTTTCGAGTTTTTTCCACCCAAGAGTTCTGATGGTGAAAAAAAACTTTACGAGACCATAAAAAATCTTCGTCAGTTAGAGCCTGCATTTGTGTCTGTTACCTACGGTGCCGGAGGAAGTACGAGGGAGAAGACCGTTGACCTCGTAATCCGTATAAAACATGAATTGAGGATAGAGCCAATGGCTCACCTAACCTGTGTTAACAGTTCCGAAAGTGAAATAGACAGCATCCTTACAAGATTGCAGGAAAATGGTATTGAGAATATCCTTGCCCTCAGGGGGGATATACCACAACAGGAAGGCCATGATATCAAACATGAAGCATTCCATCACTCCAATGAACTAATCCGTCATATACGAAATAAGTACGGGTTTTGTCTGGGCGCCGCAGCATTTCCTGAGGGTCACAAAGAGAGCAGGACACTTGAGGAAGATACAAATTGCATGAAGATGAAGTCTGATGCCGGGGCCGATTTCTTTATAACACAGCTTTTTTTTGATAACCGGTACTACTTCGATCTTATTAAGCGTACATTGAAGATAGGGCTGACTTTGCCAATTATACCAGGAATTATGCCTATCACGAGTGTTGATCAGATTGAACGTTTTACAACTCTTTGCGGTGCAAAGATCCCTGATGATTTGAAGAACAGACTTGAATCTGCGAGTGATAACCCTGCGGAGGTCATGGAAATAGGCATCAGACATGCTGCAGAACAGTGCAGGGAGCTATTAAAAAAAGGAGCGCCGGGAATTCATTTCTACACACTAAACAGGTCGCTGGCTACTATAGCCATATTGAGAGAATTAACGGGGCATAATACAGCATTGAGTGAGAAACAATGAGCAGAGAATTAATGAAACAGAAGATTACTGTTCCTGATATTATCGTAAGGAAGCGCGACAGGCGGAAGATTACCATGCTTACTGCCTATGATTTCGCCTTTGCCAGAATCATAGACGATGCAGGCATAGATATTATTCTTGTCGGTGATTCACTTGGCACAGTGATACAGGGTCATCAAACTACCTTGCCAGTTTCCATGGATGAGATGATTTACCATACTGAGATTGTAAGCCGGGCTGCTGCAAATGCCCTTATCGTGGGTGACATGCCGTTTATGTCATATCAGGCATCCGTGTCTGAGGCTGTGTCCAATGCCGGAAGATTTCTGAAAGAGGGCGCAGCAGCAGCTGTAAAGGTTGAGGGTGGGGCTGCCGTTATAGACAAGATCAGGGCAATGACAGCGTCAGGGATCCCGGTAATGGGACACGCAGGATTGCTCCCCCAGTCATTCCATCAAATGGGCGGGTACAAAGTTCAGGGTAAGGAGGATTCGGCTGCAGAAAAAATCCTCAGTGATTCATTATTGCTTGAAGGTGCGGGGGTGTTTGCAGTAGTACTCGAAGGGATACCTGCAGGGCTTGCATCAAAAATAACAAACACACTTTCAATCCCGACTATTGGCATTGGCGCCGGCAGCCATTGTGATGGCCAGGTGCTCGTTATGCACGACCTTATCGGGTTAACTTCACAGCCAGTACCCAAGTTTGTGAGGCAATATGCTAAAGTTAGAGACATCTGCGCAGATGCAGTCAGACGATTTAAAGAAGATGTTGAAAGCGGCAATTATCCTTCCGGTGATGAAAGTTACTGATAAGCAATCCCGGGATTAAGACCACAGGAATCAGCTTTGCTTTGCACGTATAGCAGGCCGGGCATTGCTCACAGTCACCTGCTATGCTACACTTTTCTTGTGATATCAAAATCAGTAATAAAAAGTCTTAAAAGCGAATTGGGCAATGATGCAGTCATTTGTGACAAAGAACACATGATCTGCTACTCATATGATGCAACCCGAATAGAGAGTCTTCCAGATGCACTCCTGATGCCAGGAACTGCAGAGGAAGTTTCAAAAATACTGCAAATAGCAAATAGTGAAAATATTCCTGTAATACCAAGAGGTGCTGGCAGCGGATTTGCTGGAGGTTCTGTACCTACCAGGGGTGGAATAATACTTTCATTACAGCGAATGGACAGCATACTTGAGGTAAACAGGGACGACTTTTATATAGTTGCAGAGCCGGGAGTAGTTACCAGAAATATTCAGAAGGCGGTAGAAGCTGAGGGAATGTTCTATCCTCCTGACCCATCGAGTGTTACTTTCTGTACAATAGGAGGAAACATATCTACTGGTGCAGGGGGGGCACGTGGCGTAAAATATGGTACTACCAAAGACTATGTTATGGGTCTTGACGTTGTACTGCCAACAGGAGAAATCATATTTACAGGGACAAGGGCCCCCCGCAGTGTTGCCGGTTACGATCTAACCAGACTCCTGGTTGGTTCAGAAGGAACACTTGGTATCATAACAAAGGCTATATTGAAGCTCATACCCCTGCCTGAAAAGACAGCTACAGTTTCTGCGATATTCGGTTCTGTATATGATGCAATAGCAGCAGTAGATACTATAATTACAGGAGGCATTAGGCCAACGGTAATAGAATTCATGGACAAGGCGTCAATTAGTGTTGTCCAGGAGTTGCTTCCGGATTCGGTCAGGGAAAAGGGTGAGGCAATGATTATCTCTGAAGTTGACGGACCGGATGCGATTGTGGATGACGGGGCAGGCAGGATAGAGGATATGTTTCGAAAAACGGGGGCTATAATTATTTCTGCTGCAAAGACACCTCAGGACAGGGAAAAGCTCTGGACAGCGCGCAGATCTGTGTCACCTGCACTCTATAAGATTAATCCGACCAAGATTAATGAGGATATAGTAGTTCCCCGAAGTAAACTACGGGAACTGATGATTGAGATTGATAAAATAGCATCAGCCAATAATATCAAGATTGTCTCATTCGGACATGCCGGTGACGGTAATCTTCACATAAATGTTATGACAGATGATAAAAATGAGGAAGAGTTTAAACGTGCCAGAAAGGCCGTTCACGAGTTATTCGAGGTAACATTGCGTCTTCATGGAAGCATTTCAGGTGAGCACGGCATAGGAATGACGAAGTCCCCATTCCTGCCAATGGAGGTAGGGGATAAGATAATCGGCATTATGAAGGGGATAAAAAATACTTTCGATCCAAACAACATCCTTAATCCTGGCAAGATATGGCCTTGAGGTATAAGTAAATACAAATGTACGATAATCCAATACAGACAATGACCGGAAAGAGGGTGCGGGTTACAGCAAATGATATTACATACATTGGGCTGTTAGTCGAAGTTACACAAATCTCAGTGGAGCTGCAGGGTGATGGCCAGTGGATCACAATTCCTATAGACAGGATAACTTCTATAACAGAAGAGGGATAGAGTGAACCTATTTTCTTTCCCTGAAGAACTCGACAGTGTTTGAGAGCCCTGTCCTCAGAGGAACTGCTGGTTCCCACTCCAGCGTCTTTTTGATTTTGTCAATGCCAAGGCAACTCCTCATCTGCTCACCCTTCTTTGCAGGTCCATGCATCTCCCGCAAATTACTTCCTGTAAGATCAGCGAGGAGCCTGAAGAGGTCATTTACTGTTGTCTCAATGCCGGTACCGACATTAAATATATCGCTGGCATTTATCTCTGTTGCACGCATCACAGCTTCAACAACATCTTCTACATATACATAATCACGAGTCTGCATGCCATTACCGTTAATCAGCGGCTGTTCACTCCTGAGCATCTTCTTTGTAAATATGGCAACTACCCCGGCCTCGCCGAACGGGTCCTGTCTTGGTCCATAGACATTTGCTAATCTTAGCGCCACATAGTTTAAACCATGCATAACTTTATAATAATAGAGATAATGCTCACCTGTTAATTTACTGACACCATAAGGGCTTACAGGTTTTGTTGTATGATCCTCTGCCGTAGGGTAGGGGCCGCCATCGCCGTATATTGCACCGCCTGTAGATGAGAATATCACTTTTTTTGAACCGTGACGTACTGCATATTCAAGCATATTAATCATTCCTATGATATTTGTCTTTGCATCAAATGCAGGATCAGCTACGGATCTTCTTACATCCATCTGTGCTGCAAAATGGCAGATTACTTCGGGCTTTTCCTTCTTTATTATCTTCTCAATCCTCGGATTTTCGATATCTATCTTATAAAATATTGCCCCGCGATTTAAGTTTTCGGTCTTTCCTGTTGAAAGGTTGTCTATGACTGATACCTTGTGACCTTCCTGTATTAGTCTGTCTACTATATGAGACCCTATAAAACCGGCTCCGCCAGTAACAAGATAACGCATTCAGCTCCTTCCTACGGAATAATAGTCAAATCCGTTTTTCCTCATCTTCTCAGGTTCATATACATTTCTTAAATCAATAAACACAGGATGCTTTAGAAGACCTTTCAGCTTATCGAGCGGCAAATTCCGGAATTGATTCCATTCAGTGACAAGGATAATTGCGTCAGCATTGGCTGCAGCGTCAAATGCGTCATTGCAATAAGTGACTTTATTTCCCAGCACGGCCTTTGCATCATCCATAGCAGCAGGGTCATAAACCCGTATGTTTGCTCCAATATCAAGCAGACCCTCTATTATATGTATTGCTGGTGATTCTCTGATGTCATTCGTGTTGGGTTTGAATGAAAGGCCAAGTACACCAAGTGTTTTTCCCCCTGCACCCCTGAGTGCGTGTTCAATCTTTGTTATCATATGATTCTTCTGGGTTATGTTGACTTCAATTACACTTCGTGCAATCTTAAAATCATACCCGTGACTTTCACCAATCTGCATGAGTGCCCTGACATCCTTCGGGAAGCATGAGCCGCCAAAGCCCGGTCCTGCGTGCAGAAATTTGGGGCCTATTCTCTTATCCAGTCCCATTGCCTTTGCCACTACCTGAACATTAGCCCCGACCTTTTCGCACAAATTTGCCATCTCATTTATGAAAGATATCTTTGCAGCAAGGAATACGTTAGATGCATACTTAATCATCTCAGCAGTCTCTATATCAGTCATTATAAACGGGGTCTCAATAATGTAGAGTGGACTGTAGAGGTCTCTTACTATTGATGACGCCCGTTCACTGCCGGAGCCTATCACGATCCGGTCCGGCCTCATGAAATCTTCTACTGCCGATCCTTCGCGAAGAAATTCCGGGTTTGATACGATATCAAATTCACAATTGCCGTTAATCTTCTTTATGATGTCCTTTATTCTCTCACCTGTCCCGACTGGTACAGTGCTCTTTGTAACTATCACCTTGTAACTGTTAAGATTTTCAGCTATTGCCTTTGCTACTGAGTCTACATAAGAGAGGTCAGCTGAGCCATCCTGGAGAGAAGGGGTTCCGACCGCTATAAAAATTACCTCAGATTTGCTTATAGTATCCGCCGTGTTGCCTGAAAAGTGCAGTCTGCCCTCGTTGATGTTCTTGCGCATCAACTCTTCAAGACCTGGTTCATAAAAAGGGACGACACCCTTTTGAAGCAGGTTAACCTTGCTTTCATTCATGTCAACACATGTGACGTTTAATCCGAACTCAGCAAAGCATGTACCGGTAACAAGTCCAACATACCCGGCTCCGATTACGCATATATTCATCGTATTACCCCCTCCTGTTTTCCTGATCCAGAAACCATTTTGCAAATCTTTGTATACCTTCACTTATATCCACACATGGGGCATATCCGAGCAATTTCTTTGCTTTATTGATATCAGCAAATGTTACAGGCACATCCCCTGGCT
Source organism: uncultured Nitrospiraceae bacterium (assembly GCA_964611625.1). Lineage (GTDB taxonomy): Bacteria > Nitrospirota > 9FT-COMBO-42-15 > HDB-SIOI813 > HDB-SIOI813 > RBG-16-43-11. The sequence goes on from CAZTAM010000003.1 coordinate 108,736, forward strand.
GTTCAGGCATCCACTCAATTACAGCCTTCTTATTAAGGTTGTCCTCTATCAGGGAAATTAGCTCTGATAGTTTTACTGTCTTTGATTCTCCGAGGTTTATTATCTCGTAACCAAATTCCGTGTTTAAAGAGGAGATGATCCCTGAAATAATATCATCGATATAAGTATAGTCGCGCCTCGATGTACCATCACCATATACAGGTATAGTTTTTCCCTCATGGATCAACCGCGTAAACTTATGAATCGCCATTTCCGGTCTTTGCCTCGGTCCATAGACTGTAAAGAATCTCAGACAGCTCACCGGAATGCCATAAAGGTGATGATATGTAAATGAAATAAGCTCTCCCGCCTTTTTTGTGGCTGCGTAAGGCGAAATAGGGTAGTCCACATTATCATCTTCACAGAAAGGAACTTTCCTGTTTTCGCCATATACTGACGATGAGGAGGCAAAAATAAATTTCTTTACATGATGTTGTTTCGCCATCTCGAGAAGGTTTGTCGTTCCGCGTACATTAACATCATAATACAGCAGGGGTTCTGCGATAGATGGTCTCACCCCGGCCCGTGCAGCTATGTGAATTATAACGTCTATCCTGTTGCCTTCGAATATATCGGTCAGGAGCTTAAAATCCCTGATATCTCCTTCAATAAATGTGAAGTTTTTGACAGTCAGAAGGGGGCTTAGATTATCCCTCTTTATTTGCGGGTCATAAAAGGGATCAAGGTTATCAAGGCAGATTATTCTTGAATTTGTTTTAAGCAGCTCTTCGCTGAGGTGAGAGCCAATGAATCCGGCTGCACCGGTTATAAGGATATTTGACGTGATCATCGCTCCATTACGACCAGATATTCCCTGTTACCCTTTTGTCCCAAAACAGGAGAAGGGATGCTCCCCCTGATAATTAAACCAAGTCCTACAGAGAATTGAATAATCTTATTTACAGCACCTGCAATTTTTTCAGCATCCCTTACGACTCCGCCTTTTCCAACCTCACCTTTTCCAACCTCGAACTGCGGTTTGACCAGTGCTATAATTAATGAGGAAGGAGAGAGGTGTTCCCACAGAGATGATAATATATTTGTAAGAGAAATAAACGACACATCAATGGTTACTATTTCAATGATATCCTTAATCGCAGTCCAGTCCAGTCTCAGTATGTGTGTGTTTTCAAGATTAATTATTCTTGGGTCAGCCCTTAGTTTCCAGTGTAATTGTCCATAACCGACATCAACTGCATAGACCTTTCTTACCCCATTCTGCAATAAACAGTCTGTAAAACCTCCGGTTGATGCACCGATATCCATCGCAGTCATGCCGTCTAAATTCAACTGGAAGTGCCTTATCGCCTCTTCCAGTTTTATGCCGCCCCTGCTGACATAGGGCATCTTATACTTGATATTAATCTCAGCACTCTCACTGCATAAAGTGCCTGCTTTGTCCGTGAGTTTGCCGTCAACCAGTACGTTGCCGGAAAGGATAATGCCAATCGCCTTCTGTCTTGTTTCTGCAAGTCCGCGGTCAACCAGGAGTAAATCAAGCCGCAGACGTTTTTCTTTCACACCTTTCCCCATTTTAATAACCGGGGGGCGAAGAAGGAGACAACCCGTGCAATACTTTCCGCATCAAGTCCATACAGCTTGTGTAATTCCCTGATAGTTCCATGCTCAATAAATTTATCAGGCAGTCCTATCCTCTTTACATGAATATCTGCTGCCCCGTGTTTCTCGAGGGTCTCCAGCACTGCGCTGCCGAAACCACCTGCAAGGGCACCATCTTCTATAGTGACAATGTAGCCGCACTTGTCTGCAAGCTCTAATATCATAGCTTCATCAACTGGTTTTACGAATCTGGCGTTTGCAACTGCCGCGTCAATCCCGTTCTTCTTCAGAATACCCGCAGCCTCTATTGCCGGATAAACCATGTTGCCAAGCGCTATGATTGCCACATCAGTTCCATCAAGGATGACCTCTCCTTTACCAATCTCCAATGGCATGAATTGAGGTCTCACATCAACGCCAACACCAGTACCCCGTGGATACCGGATCGCAGAAGGGCAGTTGTAATTTACCGATGAATACAACATATGCTGTAATTCATCTTCATCCTTTGGCGCCATTATTACTATGTTGGGTATATGCCTCAGGTAGTTAATATCAAATGTGCCATGATGCGTCGGGCCATCCTCTCCAACAACACCAGCCCTGTCTATCGCAAATGTTACAGGAAGATTTTGAAGACATACGTCATGTACTATCTGGTCATATGCTCGCTGAAGGAATGTTGAGTATATTGCAACTACAGGATGATAACCTCCGGCGGCCAGTCCTGCAGCGAAAGTTACTCCATGCTGCTCTGCTATGGCTACATCATAAAACCTGTCCGGGAATCTTTCGGCAAAATAGTTCAGGCCTGTACCCTCAGGCATAGCGGCTGAGATGGCAACAATTTTATTGTTAATTTCAGCAAGTCTTATCAAGGATTGACTGAATATTTTAGTATAAGTCGGAATTACCGATTTCTTAAGCGGCAGACCTGTCTTAATATCAAAAGGCGGGATTCCATGGAAAGAGGCCGGGTCTTTCTCTGCAGGGGGATAGCCCTTGCCTTTTTTTGTTACCACATGCACCAGAACAGGCCCATTTAATTTTTTTATATTCTCCAGTGTGGGAAAAAGATGATCAAACGTGTGTCCGTCAATCGGGCCTATATATCTGAATCCAAGTTCCTCGAATAATGTACCGGGGCCGACTAACCCCTTTACCGATTCTTCGGCCTTCTTTGCTACCTTAAGCATAGGTTCTCCTATGCGGGGAATGTTTTTTATAATAAACTCCGTTTCCTGTTTGACCTTTGTGTACAATGAGCCTGTTATTATCTTGCTCAAATAGGATGATATAGCCCCTACATTCCTTGAAATAGACATCTCGTTGTCATTTAAAATGACAATTATATCCTTCTTTAAATCGCCGGTATGATTTAACCCCTCAAAGACCATGCCTGCTGTCATTGAACCGTCACCTATGACTGCTATGACCTTATTTGATTTACCAAGCTTGTCTCTTGCCTCAACCATCCCTAATGCTGCAGAAACAGAAGTTCCTGAGTGACCGACATTAAAAGAATCATGACTGCTTTCATCTATCTTTGGAAAGCCGCTTATACCTCCATATTGTCTGAGCGTATTGAAATCACCCCTGCGGCCTGTCAGGATCTTGTGAACATAAGCCTGATGACCAACGTCCCAAATTATCATGTCTTCCGGGGTGTCATATATATAATGCAGTGCAATCGTAAGTTCAACCACACCAAGATTTGATGCAAGGTGGCCGCCTGTATTTGAAACTACGTTCAGCAGCAGTTCCCTGATTTCTTCAGCAAGAAGAGGCAGATCTTCTTTGCGTATCTTTTTAAGGTCCGAGGGACTATTTATTTTATCCAAGTATTTCATACTATTATGCTCACATATCCTGGCATGCCTGAGACTGCCTCACTTCCCGCAAGGTATTTATAGCTTAATCTTTTTAACCCTTCCTGTCTATAATATAACCTGCGATCATCCTTAGATGATCAGCCCTCTCATCAAAACTGTCCAACGCTTGTATTGCCTCATCAACAAGCTTCCTTGCGAGTGTCTTTGATTGAGCCAATCCAAGTATTGCCGGATATGTATTCTTGCTCTGCTCAGCATCCTTTCCTATTGATTTACCAACATCGTTAACGTCACCCTCCACATCGAGTATATCGTCAGCTATCTGAAAGGCCAGGCCTATATTACGGCCATAATCTGTAAGTGACTGAAGCTGTATCTCAGTAGCTCCTCCAGAAATTCCTCCTGCCCTGACCGCCGCCGTTATGAGGGCGCCTGTCTTCATTCTATGGAGTTCCTCGAGTGCGGTAACATCTATATTTTCACCTTCAGACTCTATATCCAATTGCTGTCCGCCGACCATGCCTTCAGGTCCGGCAGCAAGGGCTATCTCATGGATGATCCTGAGGCGTCTTTCAAATCCCCCCTTACCCCCCTTTTCTAAAGGGGGGATGGGGGGATAATTTTTATCATCATCGGAAAGTATACTAAACGCCATCGTAAGAAGTCCGTCACCGGCCAGTATTGCTGTTGCCTCGCCAAACACCTTGTGGTTTGTAGGTTTCCCTCTCCTCAGGTCATCATTGTCCATGGAGGGAAGGTCATCATGAATCAGGGAATATGTATGAATTAACTCAATAGCAATTGCAGCCTGTATAACATCCTCTGATCTTCCGCCAACTGCTTCACATGAAGCAATTGCGAGAATAGGTCTTATACGCTTACCTCCGGCAGACAGGCTGTAGTGCATGGAATTTAGCAGCGTGTCTGGTATTTTTCCGGAAGTACCGGCAAGCTGCAGCAGGTATCCGTCTATGATGTCCTTATTTCTGAGAAGGTATGATCTGAGGATGGAATTATCCTTCGTTTTCACTGTTATCATTGATAGTAGACTCAGTAGTAAAGGGTTTTAAGACTGCCTTATCCCGATTTTTCACCAATATGTCAACCCTCTTCTCTGCCTCATCCAATTTTGCCATGCAGGTCTTTGAGAGTCTTATACCCTCTTCAAAGACTTTCAACGACTCTTCCAGAGGCATGTCCCCTTTCTCAAGGGTCTGGACTATCTCCTCAAGCCGCTCCATTGCCTTTTCAAATTTAATTTCTTTTTCCATAGGTTAAGGTATTATAATACAAGGAGGGGTAAGGACGTCAAGACAATATTGGAAAATTCATCATCTTGACAAAACAGAAGAAATTTATTAATGTCTATGCTGCCGAGCAATTTAAAATCTTTGTATGCTGAGTGTTTGTCAGGTTAAATAGCATGGTTTTAGGCTCAAAGGCGTTTTTAAGGTCATATAGCATGGTTTTACGCTCAAAAAGGTTCAATTGCAAGGAAGGACATAATATTTGAGCTGAAGACGTACTGTGTTGTACGTCGAAGCTCAAATATTATGTCCTGACGCCGCAAGTGGGCCTTTTTCAGCGTAAAACCCGGCGGTGTAGCTCAGTCGGCTAGAGCAGAGGTTTCATAAGCCTCCTGTCCGGGGTTCGATTCCCTGCACCGCCACCAATGATAATCTAAGGTATTCAAGGACTTATCACTATAAACCTCTTCCTTAGACACACCTGCAAAGTGGAATCAAATCACAGCGTACTTATATAGCTTACTACGGATTAGCAGGTTGCCGATACTCTGCGGGAAGTTTATTATACTTATATTCGTATTGTCTGAAGGCTAATTTTTTAAATAAATCTATTTATAAAGCCTGCCGATATGACTTACGGAAGACACCAGTTCAATATCGATAAGAAACTCGAAAGGACATGAGGATAATGAATGACGATCTGATTGAAGAGATAAAAAAACTCCAGTGTCTCCTGACAATGAAAGAATTGGAGGCGACTGAGCGAAAGTCTGCTGAAGAGGTATTCGGCCGATTTATTAAAAGCACATATTTGATGTCTGGTGCCGAATTCACACGGTCATTAGTCAAAAATCTTGCGTCGGAACTTGATTTCCGCTGTTGTTTAATAAGTGAATTAGCAGGCCCGGATAGAAAAAAGGCTCGAACACTGGCAGTTTATCTTAATGGAAAAATTGTGGATAACTTTGATTATGAACTTCAAGGCACTCCTTGTGACGAGGTCTTTAATAAAACCGGACTATGTTACTATCCAGACAATGTACAAAGACTTTTCCCTCGTGATTATATTCTGAAAGAAATGGGAATTGAAAGTTATATTGGGATCCCTCTTTATAATTCCTCCGACAAAATGCTGGGTATACTTGTAGCAATGAATGATAAAGTGGTTGAAAATGAATCAAGAAACAAATCATTCATGGAGATTTTCTCAATTCGTGCCGCCATAGAACTTGATCGAAGGCAGAAGGAAAATGAACTTATGAAGTTTAAGTATGCAATTACTCAGAGCCCAAGCATTGTTGTAATTACAGATGATGAAGGAAAACTTGAATACATTAATCCAGTTTTTACAGAAATTACAGGCTATTCCGCCGGAGATGTCATCGGGAGGGCTACCAATCTCCTTAAATCAGGGGTGCATCCTCCTGAATTTTATAAGGAAATGTGGCAAACTATTTCATCCGGAGAGATATGGCGAAATTATTTGTGCAACAAAAAAAAGACCGGTGAAATCTATTGGGAATCTGCGTCTATTTCTGCCATCAAAGATAGTGAGGGACATATCGTCAGTTTTATCAAGATAGCAGAAGACATAACAGATCGAATGAAAATAGTTGAGGAACTAAAGAGAAGTGAGAACAATCTTGCTGAAGCTCAGCGTATCGCTCACCTTGGCAACTGGGATTGGGATATCCTTAACGACAAGATTCACTGGTCTGATGAAACTTATAGAATATTAGGTTTGAGACCACAGGAGTTTGAAGCTACTTTAGAGAGATTCCTGAACTTTGTTCACGCCGATGACAGGGATATGGTCAATAAATCGGTTCTTGAATGTATAAATGATCAAGAACCATATTGTATTGAGTTTCGCATTGTTCGGCCTGACGGTACAGAACGTTTCATGAATGCTCATGGATGTGTAACCAATGATAGCTCCAGAAAGACATTTCATATGGTTGGAACTGTTCAGGATATAACGGAGCGTAAAAAGACTGAGGAAAGACTGCAAACTCTTTCTCTAACAGATGAACTTACAGGACTTTACAATAGGCGAGGATTTTTTGCCTTGATTGAACAACTCATTAAAATGGTCAGGAGGCAAAAGAAAGGCATATATATGCTCTATGGCGACCTGGATAATCTTAAAGACATTAATGATAACTTCGGACACGTTGAAGGAGATCATGCTATACGCGATTTTGCAATTATACTTAAAGGTAATCAACGCGATTCTGATATCGTTGCCCGTATTGGCGGAGATGAATTCGTGGTTATTCCGGTGGGATATGAAGGGGACAATATAACGATAATTACTGATAGACTGCAGGATAGACTAAATGCTCACAGCAAAAACAATAATCGGGGATACAATCTGTCAGTAAGTTTCGGTATAGTATTCTATGATCCTGCATACCCATGTACTATTGATGAGTTGCTGAGTAAAGGTGATAAATTGATGTATGAGCAAAAAAGAATAAAGAAGAAATCTTCACTTCATCTTGTATGATAATACTCACTACTTTGCGTTTCTCAGCAAATCCCCGAGCTTCCGGATTTCCTCACCGTAAATGGCCCAGTCACCGCGGCGCTGTGCCTCAAGGGCCCGGTTGTAATGATCTCTTGCCTGCTGGAATACATTCTGACCTGTCTCAGGTTCCTTTTTGACAATCCTGGCTGTATCCTTGTCCTGAGTGACCCTGCCGCCAAAAACGGCTGACAAGGCGGAATCCAGCGTTTCTTCCATAGCTATGCGGTTCTCATACGCGACGATAACCCTTTTTAGCTCCGGGATTTTGCCCCCTTCGGCCCTGAGGTAAATCGGCTGGATATAAATGAGCGCCTCTTCTATAGGTATAACCAGAAGATTTCCACGTATGACTTCCGAACCTCTCTGATCCCATAGCGAAATCTGTCGGGAGATGTCAGCGTCCTGATTTATGCGGTTGGTAATCTGCATGGGTCCATATACCAGTTTTTGCTTCGGAAAGCGATATACCACCAATTGTCCGTAAAATTCTCCATCATTTCGTGCTACCATCCAGGCCGATAGATTATCTTTACCGCGGGGGGTAAAAGGAATCATTAATATGAACTCTTCCTTTATCTCACCGGGAAGCTTCATGATCATGTGCCGCATCATAGAATCAGTCTGCTTTCCGCTCGCTATAACAGGTATCTGCCACTGATCTTCTTTGTTGTAGAAAATCTGCGCCTCATCCATGTGGTATACAGTGTAGAGCGCTGTCTGGTAGGCAAATAAATCTTCCGGATATCGTATGTGTGTCCTCAGGTCTTCATCCATCTCACTAAGCGGAGCAAAAGATTCCTTGAATATTTTGGAATATGTCTGGATTATCGGGTCTTCATTATCTGCTATATAAAATTTCATTTTGCCGTCATAGGCGTCAATAACGACCTTGACCGAGTTTCTGATATAATTGAGACGGTTGCCCGGTAAAGACCCAAAGGTATCATTGACCAGTTCTGCATAGGGATAACGGTCGGAGGTGGTATATGCGTCGTAAATCCATTTCAACTCACCTGATTTGGTAACAACCATATACGGGTCACGGTCCATACTAAGAAAAGGCAATGCCCGTCTGACCCTTTCCTGAATAGTACGGTAATACATTATTCTTGAGTCGGGAGTAATATCATTTGATAATAGAATCTTCAAAGACCCGAATCTCAGGGCAAAGAGCGTCTTTCGGAATATTGATCCAATCCTGACACCGCCGCTTCCCTCATAGTCGGCAAAAACATTTTCCTCGCCGGAAGGATAGTCGAACTCTTTTGTTTTTGTGTTTACCACAACCCAGTTTCCGGCCAATTCTCCATAATATATTTCAGGCCGGTTTACTGACAGCGATTCAACGCTTGATGACGGGGGAAGGTTTTTCAGGAAGAGTACCGGCAATCCTTCCGGAGTTACCTCATTTACAGGGCTGAGTGTGAGTCCGAAACCGTGCGTAAATGTCAGGTGTTCATTGATGAAGGTGCGCTGGGGAAGGCTTACAGGGTTAAGCTCTCTGGGAGATAGCAGAACCTGGCGGTAGTCTCCGTTGAAACGGTAGCGGTCATTATCAATTGATATAAAATCATAATACGTGCGGATTTCCTGCAGTTGACCAAATGTGTCCAGCAGTGGTTCACGATCCCATAACCTGACATTTCTTATAGTGGACCTGTTGTTATTGATATCTGCCATGGTTAGAACCGACTCACCGGTAAGGTTACGCTCTTCTATCCTATCTAACGCATATGCCCTCTGGGTGGCCTCAATATTGTGTTTGATAAAGGGGGTTTCCTTTATGAGTTCATTAGGTGCAATCACGAACTTCTGCAGCAGTGAAGGGTATGCCCAACCGCCAATGATAGATACCACTGAATATATGATTAAAGCCGCTATAATCAGGTAGTTGCCGGATTTATTAATATTAATTATTACCAGTATAGCCGCTGCAAGCGCAACAAATATTAATATTTTCAGGAACGGCAGCATGGCGTGAATATCAGTAAACCTGGCACCTGTAAACGGCCCGGCTGAGCTGTAAAGCAGATTTGGAATTCTGACGGCATAAATTTTAAAGGCGGTTAATACAAAAAACAGGGCGATCAGTATTGACACATGAGTCTTTGCCCGTTTGTCAATGAAAAACGAACTCATTATTCCCGCGCCAGGACCAAGGTTATTGACGGCTATTGCCCCACGCAGGGCATAACTCGCAACTGATCCGATCAGAGATACCACAATCAGCCAGCTTCCGAGACCTGTGCAGGATTGAATAAACGGAAGATCAAAGAAATAAAAGGCTATATCACGGTTAAATATGGGGTCCTGAACACCAAACAGAGTGGCATTAAAATACTTAAGCACTGTTTCCCAACTGCCGGCACCGGCCAATCCCAGGAAAAACCCAAGAATAAGCGACACCGGCAGCGCGAATGTATTGATATACCTCGTCAGATCCAGCTTCCTCTCCATATCAGTTTGGGCGCCGACACCGGATGGCATCCGGACAATCAGAGGTCTTGATACAACGAGGCGCTGTGCAAGCCAGAGATTAAAGTAGATTATTACAAAACCAAGGATGCCAACTGCTGCACCCAAAAAAATCTTTGTAATCAGAATTGTTGAGAATATATTGGTGAAGCCGATTTCCTGAAACCAATACCAGTCAGTCAGCAGCCCCAGGAAGTTGGGTACTACAAAGAATACCAGCAGTATTACACTATAGAGGATAAATGATATGAATTTTCTGGATAACATTTTATATAAGATCTTGTGTAAACGGTTAATTCGGACAGATTATACACACTGTTGATGAACTTGTCTATGTATCAATTATTAGTAGTGGTGAACTTCTGTTGTATATCAGACCCTGAATTCAGTACTGCAATGCGGACAGATGATTCTTTTTTTTGTCCGCCTCCATATGGAGTATATCAGTCCCGGCACAATCAACATCCATAGCAGGCCTTCCATCATCAGGGAACCTGGCAGAAAAACAATAAAATCTCCCCTATGGCCGCATGAAGGGCAACTCGTAGTTGTTAACATATAAACATGCTATAACATGCAGCCTATGATTAGCAAGTAAATAATCCTGGCAACCATAAAAAATCTTGACCACCATTGATTTGCCATGTTATAAAAATTTATATCAAACATAGTGAAAGGAGGTAATATATGTCAAGGATGAACAATGTAGACCTGAGCAAGGTAGAAGAATTTGGCAATCAGATCAAGGGCCATGCTGAAAAAGCCAGGAAGACTCAGGTCATTGAAGGAGAATGGCTGCTTAATGAAGGGGGTGCACAGTTTAAGTCCGCAATCAAATTTGAAGGCGGACAGACGGTATTTGAAGTTGACAGCCCGACTTTTATGGGCGGGGGCGGCACCTTGCCGGGGCCGATGCACTACTGCTTTTATGGACTGGCATCATGTTATACGGCAACTTTTGCGACCATGGCTGCAATGCTTGGAATAAAGTTAAAAAAACTGACTACCAGGGTTGAGGCCGATGTCAATTTTTCCCGGGTATTTGGTCTTGGCGATCAACCTGTCATGGAAGAGGTAAGGGTTACCCTCAATGTAGTAAGTGATGCACCTGAAGACAAAATAAAAGAAGCTGAGGAATTGGCGATACAGAGATGTCCCGTAGTATTTACATTGAAGAATCCTGTGAAACTTGTGCCGGGTATCACGATTTCGAGATAAGGGGTAATCCTGAAATGCACACTGATTTCAATGTAATAAAAGACGGAAACCCTGTGACAGGATACAGGGAAATAGCAGGTTAAACTCAGGAGGTGCGCAATGAATAAGATCAACCGTCGCAGTTTGCTTAAGGGTATGGGTATCAGTCTCGCCGGCGGCATTTTCATTAATGGTATGCTGCCTAAGGCTGCATCAGGTGAAGAGAAGATTATACATGGTATGCTTATGCCGCCCATTTCACCTTCAGGTAAGACAAGGGTAGTAATTCTTGGAGGCGGATTCTCCGGACTGTATTGCGCTAAGACTCTAAGGTCCGTTGCCCCGGATGCTGAGATTGTAGTAGTTGAGAAAAACCCTTTCTTTGTTTCAGGCCCGTCACATATAGATTACATAGCTGGATTAAAACATCTTGAAGACATATCCAGAAGTTATGACCCGATCTCTGCAGGCGGAGTCAAAATAATCAGGTCTGAAGCCATAAATGTTGTAGCAGATAAGAATTATGTAATAACAGCAGGCGGCAAAATAGAGTATTCCTATCTCCTGATTTCTACTGGAATCCGTATAGCTGATGAGGATGTTCTTAATCTTATTGAACAGCCTGCATCAAATTCACATGCGTGGGAGTTGGGTGAGTCAGTGCAGATGAGGAGACGCGTTGATGCATTCAAGGGAGGGAAGTTTGTAATTACTGTTCCGAGTTCACCATTCAAATGTCCACCAGGACCATATGAAGTTGCCTGTCTGGTTAGAGAGATATTTGACAAGAAAAAGATCAAGTCTGATATCACGATAGTCGATGCAAACGACAAACCTCAGCCGGGTCCGCTTGCACAGAAATGGACTGGTGTTCTCGATGCAAAAAAAATAAATTACATGCCCAACAGCAAGATAGTTGAGATTGACCCTTCAGGAAAGAAGGTTATTACGGACAAGGGAGAGAAGGTTAGTTATGACCTGGTAAGCATTATTCCTCCTAACAAGGCTGCGACATTTATCAAAGATTCCGGTCTCGGCGATACCTTTGTAGATGTTGACCCTGCTACGTTCAAGTCAAAAACTCATAATAACGTATACTCTGTTGGCGACTGCGCTAAGGTGCCATATACAAAATCAGCATACACTGCTGCACTTCAGGGCAGAAGCGTGGCACACCATATTGCAGCAGCAATGGGTAAAGACGTAAAAGTTCCTGATCCGATTCATAATATCTGTTATCCCTATGTGTCAAGCAGTGAGGCCCTTATGATAAGTGTAACCTGGGACAAAGATGGAAAGATGCTGAATGCTGAAGCTGGTGACCCTAAGAAAGATCATGCACGATCAAGGGCAGTTTGGGAGAATGGCCTGGTTCAGGGGTTATTTGATGTATAGGAGTTTACTTAAGTTTTTTACGCCAGTTGCACTTGGATTATCCCTGGTTATTGCGGGTGCAGGAGAGGTTAGTTCCGCATCTTCAGACGTAAAGAAAGTTGAAGCAAAGAAAGGGATAGTAGCATTTATTGAGTTATCTTCTCCTGTTCCATCTGATGTTTACCTGATGTATCCAGCGCAGTATAGCAAATATAAGGAATCAGGTTTATTGGAAGGGGGCATAGAATTTAAGGAAATAAACTGGCTATTTTATCCGGTACCTGCGTTGTTGGAAGATCAGACTGTCTATATTGTATCAAGAGGAGATGTTACTTTTAATATAACATACGAAAATATTCAGGAGAGGCTTGACCGTCTCTTTGCCGGAGAGGAGCAATTACGGGCAGGCACCGAAATGTCAGTAAAGAGCGGTCTTTCTGCAGTAAGGTTGACACCGCTTATACCCGGTCTCAAGATCAGGTTAGATATGACTGAAAATGTGCAGTTTGTCATCATCAGGACGATAGACCTTGCAAGATATAACAGGGGATTGAAGAGTTTTGATGATCTCTATAAAGAAAATAAACTCAAGAAAGTCAGCGGTGATCATTTTGATTTCGTAACATCGGATTTTGAGGACTTATATCTTCTTGTGAGAACAGATAACAAAATATTTTTGAAATATATGATTTGGGCAACTAAGGATTCTGCTGAATCCGGGTGTTGACAATAAAATATATTTAGTTTAAAGTAAGTTAAACCTTTAATTTAGCCCAGTGAGGCTAAGAAGGATCAGGGAATGTTGCACAAATACAGAAATAAGACGAATAAAACCTTCTTTCCAGAAAAAATGGCGAGAGGGTTTTTTTTTGCCTCGAAAATAAAAACTCGGGAAAGTCATGATGCCGGATAACATTTTAATGGATAAGATGGGAATAGAGAGGGCAATAAGCCGTATAGCCCATGAGATCGTTGAAAGGAATAAGGGAACAGATGAGCTGGTCCTAATAGGTATACGCACATGTGGCGTACATCTGGCTGAACGTCTTGCTGTCAGGATAAAGGAGATTGAAAAGGCTGAAGTACCTGTCGGGATATTGGACATAACGCTTTATCGGGATGACATTCTAACGAGAAAGGGACACCCGGAGGTTAAAAAGACTGATATCCCCTTTGAACTTTCAGGAAAGATCGTTGTTCTCATAGACGACGTTCTATATACCGGAAGGACAATAAGGGCTGCTATGGATGAACTCATGGATTTTGGCAGGCCTGCCATGATAAAACTTGGTGTCTTGATTGACCGTGGACACCGGGAACTCCCCATCAAGGCTGACTATGTAGGGAAGAATGTTCCCACTACAAAGACGGCAAAGGTCAAGGTATTGCTGACTGAAGAAGGGTTTGAAGACAAAGTCATTCTTAAGGAAGATCAATAGTATTATGGAATTGATGTCCAAAGATCTGCTGGAAATTAAGGATTTATCCGGAGATGAGATCCGGTATATTCTGGATACGGCGGAGACATTTAAGGAAATTACCGGAAGAGACATCAAGAAAGTCCCTACTCTCAGGGGGAAAACCGTAGTTAATCTTTTTTTTGAGCCGAGCACAAGGACCAGGACATCTTTCGAACTTGCTGCAAAAAGGCTTTCTGCGGATGTAATAAACTTTTCTGTCGCTACCAGCAGTATAACAAAGGGTGAGACGCTGCTTGATACAGCAAGGAATATTGAGGCTATGAGGTCTGACTACATTGTCATTCGCCACTCGGCATCAGGTGCTCCGCACATACTTGCAAAAAATCTGAAGAGTTCCGTTATTAATGCAGGGGATGGCGCCCATGAACATCCAACACAGGCGCTTCTGGATATGTTCACAATAAAGGAGAAGAAGGGGCGAATAGAAGGTTTAAAAATAGCAATAATAGGTGATATAGCATATAGCCGTGTTGCAAGATCTAATATTTACGGGCTTACAAAGCTTGGGGCAGAGGTCAGGCTGGTTGGTCCGCCGGCACTGATACCGCCTGAAGTCAACGACATGGGGGTATCTGTATTTTATAATATTGAGGATGCACTGTCTGGTGTTGATGTAATAATTGTACTGCGACTTCAATTAGAGCGTCAGGGGAAAAACTATTTTCCTTCTTTGCGAGAATATGCGGGGCTTTACTTACTTAATCCTGAAAGGGTAAGATATGCAAGGGAAGATGTAATGATTATGCATCCCGGCCCTATCAATAGAGGGATTGAAATATCACCTGAGGTTGCAGATGGAATATCATCGGTTATAATTGAACAGGTAACAAATGGGATTGCAGTCAGGATGGCTGTGCTGTATCTTTTGTCAGGGGAGTAGAAAGGTAGTCGTGAGCATTTCAGTATGAAATTAACTGACTTGTTAATAAAGAATGGTCATATCATAGATCCTTCCAATAATCGGGATGGAATTGCTGATATCCTTGTTAGCGGCAGTATAATTGTTCAGATTGAACAGGACATTCCGGTATCTCAGGAGGCACAAGTAATTGATGCCACAGGACTCCTGGTTGTTCCGGGACTGATTGATATGCATACACACCTCCGGGAACCTGGATACGAATATAAGGAGACCATCAAAACCGGGACAATGTCTGCAGCAGCAGGCGGTTTTACTTCGGTCTGCTGTATGCCTAATACGCAGCCCGTGAATGATTCCCAGTCTGTGACAGAGTTTATAATGAAACGTGCATCGAGAGATGGTTTGGTAAATGTATTTCCTGTCGGGGCTATTACAAAGGGCAGCATGGGTGATGAAATAACAGAAATGGGAGATTTGAAAAAGGCGGGGTGTGTAGCCGTATCTGATGATGGAAAACCGGTAATGAACAATCTCGTTATGAGACGGGCGATGGAATATTCAAAAATGTTTTCACTCCCTGTGATCTCCCATTGTGAGGATCTGGCACTTACGGATGATGGTGTTATTAATGAAGGCAGGATATCAACGGAGCTTGGACTAAGAGGGATACCCAATGCATCAGAAGATGTAATGGTTGCAAGGGATATATTACTTGCAGAACTTACCGGCGGACACCTGCATGTTGCACATGTAAGCACCAGAGGGGCGGTTGAATTGATCAGGAGGGCAAAGGATAGAGGCATTAATGTAACAGCTGAAACATGCCCTCATTACCTTGTTATGACTGATGAGGCTGTAAGGGGTTATAATACCAATGCCAAAATGAAGCCGCCGCTGAGATCGGCTAAGGACGTTGCAGCTGTCAGGGCGGGACTGCAGGATGGAACGATTGATGCTATCGCAACTGACCACGCCCCTCATTCTCAGGAGGAAAAAGAGCGGGAGTTTGATTATGCACCTTTTGGAGTAGTTGGACTTGAGACAGCCATTCCTGTTGCCCTGAGATTGGTTGAGGAAGAGATTCTTACCTTGAGGGACGTGGTTTTAAAGATGTCAGTTAATCCTGCCAGAATACTCGGAATCAGAAAAGGCAATATCGGTATTGGTGAGGCAGCAGATATAACTATTATAAAACCTGATGCTTCATGGGTCGTTGCTGCCGATAAACTCAAATCGAGGAGCAAGAATACTCCATTTGATGGTTGGAAGATGAGAGGTCAGGTTAATTATACTATTGTGGGCGGCAGGGTTGTGTTCAATGAAAAAGGGAGCATTTCAGAATGAATAGAAATAAGGCATTTCTTGCGCTATCGGATGGGACAGTCTTCGAGGGTACAGCTATAGGCGCTGAAGTTGAAACATATGGTGAGATAGTATTTAACACAAGCATGACCGGTTACCAGGAGATATTAACTGACCCATCATATAAGGGACAGATAGTAACCATGACATATCCGCATATTGGCAACTATGGAATTAACAGTGAAGATGTAGAGTCTTTTAAACCTCATGTATCAGGGTTCATAGTAAAGGAATTGTCCGCTTATACAAGCAACTGGAGATCGCAGAAGACGCTTGATACATATCTCAAAGAATATAACATTGCAGGCATACAGGGCATAGACACACGCGCATTAACTAAACGCATAAGAGAAAAGGGTTCGCAGATGGGGATTATTTCAAGTAATGACACGAATCCTCAGGGCCTTATTGAAAGAATCAGATCTGAGAGCGGTTTATGTGGTGTTGACCTTGTAAAAGAGGTAACATGCGTTGAACAATATAAATGGATTAACGACAGTGTAAACACGCGTTTTTCGGTTGTAGTCTACGATTTCGGGGTCAAATGGAATATCCTGAGGAGTCTGTCAGAGGCTGGTTGTGATGTTACTATAGTTCCTGCCTCTGCATTGGCTGAGGATATACTGAGAATAAATCCTGACGGTATACTGCTTTCAAACGGACCGGGTGATCCTGAAGCGGTAACGTATGCAATTGAGAATGTCAGGAAACTAATTGGCAGGATACCGATATTCGGTATATGCCTTGGTCATCAGATCCTGGGTCTTGCCCTTGGAGGAAAGACCTACAAGCTTAAATTCGGTCATCATGGCGGTAATCAGCCTGTAATGGATCTGTCAACACGAAAGGTTGAGATAACTGCGCAGAACCATAACTTTGCCGTGGACATTGACTCAATCGGAAGTGATATGGAATTGACTCACGTAAACCTGAACGACCATACCGTAGAAGGGATGCGTCACAGGAAATATCCGGTATTCTCCGTCCAGTTTCATCCGGAGGCATCACCTGGTCCGCATGATTCAGGTTATCTGTTTAAGAAGTTCACTGATATGATAGGAAACCATAATGCCTAAACGCAATGATATAAAAAAGATTCTTTTAATAGGTTCCGGCCCTATTGTAATAGGGCAGGCGTGTGAGTTTGATTATTCAGGAACACAGGCAGCCAAGGCCCTGATGGAAGAGGGGTATCAGGTTGTTCTTGTAAACAGCAACCCTGCGACGATCATGACTGACCCTAATTTTGCCAACAAAACGTATATCGAGCCGATCACTCCTGCTATAGTTGAAATGATTATTGAAAAAGAGAGGCCGGACGCGCTGCTTCCAACAATGGGGGGGCAGACGGCGCTTAATGTGGCATCAGATCTTTTCCGCAGGGGTGTCCTGGACAAATTCGGAGTTGAACTTATCGGGGCTAATTATGAATCAATAGACAAGGCTGAGAACAGGGAAAAATTCAAGGCGGCAATGAAGAAAATCGGCCTTTCAGTTCCGGAGAGCGGTTTTGCCTATACGGTTGAGGATGCTGTCAAGGTCATGGAGATTGTCGGATTTCCGGCTATTATCAGGCCGTCCTTTACACTTGGAGGAACAGGCGGTGGAATAGCCTATAATATTGAAGAGTATGAAGAGATAGTAAAATGCGGTCTTGATGCAAGTCCAATCAGGGAAATACTGATAGAACGCTCCCTCCTGGGATGGAAGGAGTATGAGCTTGAGGTAATGAGAGATATTGCTGACAATGTTGTAATTATATGTTCAATAGAAAACTTTGATCCAATGGGCGTGCACACGGGGGACAGCATAACAGTGGCACCCTCTCAAACACTTTCAGACAGGGAATATCAGATAATGCGTAATGCTGCCATAAAGATAATCAGGGAAATCGGGGTGGATACGGGTGGTTCCAATATCCAGTTTGCTTTAAATCCAAAAGATGGCGAGATGACGGTAATTGAAATGAACCCCAGGGTATCAAGGAGTTCTGCCCTGGCGTCAAAGGCTACCGGTTTCCCTATTGCAAAAATTGCAGCCAAATTGTCAGTAGGATACACCCTTGATGAGATACGGAATGATATTACGCAAGTTACTCCGGCATCATTTGAACCAATGATAGATTATGTCGTTGTCAAGATACCGAGGTTCGCATTTGAGAAATTTCCCCTGGCTGATCAAACCCTTACTACTCAAATGAAATCTGTCGGTGAGGTGATGTCAATCGGCAGAACATTTAAGGAGGCCCTGCAAAAAGCCATGAGATCACTTGAAATTGACAGGCATGGGTTTACAGAGATGTCTGGCAATATCGTCCAGCGTTCTGAAGTTGATAGTTCATTGGATAGTGCTGGAGCAATGGAGTTGATAAGAAAGAAGCTTAAGACACCCAACTGGGAGAGGTTATGGTACATACCTGATGCCATGAGAACCGGCATGAGTTTAGAAGAGATATATGGACTTTCAAGTATAGACCCATGGTTTCTTGAACAGATCAGGGAGATTGTTGATATGGAAGAGACTCTCCGCAATTCCTCAAATGGGGATATCTCAAAGACCGAACCTGCCTTACTTAGAAGAAGCAAGGAACTTGGTTTTTCAGACATTCGTATAGCTGAGCTGCTAAAAACAGAAGAAGTGGAAATACGTTCTTTGAGGGAACGCCTGAATATAATGCCTGTTTATAAGAGGGTTGATACCTGTGCTGCAGAGTTTGAAGCGCATACGCCGTATCTCTACTCAACGTTTGAACAGGAGTGCGAGGCAAACCCATCTGACAGGGATAAGATCGTAATCCTCGGTGGTGGTCCTAACAGGATTGGTCAGGGTATAGAATTTGATTATTGCTGTGTTCACGGATCTTTTGCGCTAAAAGAAGAGGGTTTTGAAACCATAATGGTAAACTGCAACCCTGAGACAGTTAGTACTGATTATGACACTTCTGACAGACTTTACTTTGAACCGCTGACGGAAGAAGATGTACTTAATATTATAAAAAAAGAAAAACCTATTGGTATAATTGTACAGTTTGGCGGTCAGACACCTTTAAAACTTGCTGTTCCGTTATCAAACGCAGGGGTAAGAATACTTGGCACCTCTCCCGATGCTATTGACAGGGCTGAGGACCGGGAGAGATTTCGTGACCTCATTAATAAACTCGGCCTTACACAACCTGAAAGCGGCATAGCAAGGTCTGCTGATGAGGCAGTCGCCATAGCACAGGATATTACCTACCCTGTTCTTGTACGGCCATCATACGTACTGGGCGGAAGGGCGATGGAGATTGTTTATGACGAGAATGGTTTAAGGGACTATATCTCCCGTGCAGCGAATGCATCTCCAAAGCATCCTGTACTTATAGATAAATACCTGGTAGATGCAACAGAGATAGATGTAGATGCTATCTCTGACGGTACTGACGTTGTGATAGGAGGCATTATGGAGCATATTGAGGAAGCCGGAGTTCATTCAGGTGACAGTGCATGCTCTCTTCCTCCGTTCTCTATAAAATCTGATATTGTAAGCATTATCAAACAACAGACCCGTGCCCTGGCATTGGAACTTGGTGTTGTAGGTCTGCTTAACATTCAATTTGCTGTAAGAGACAGTATTGTATATGTACTGGAGGTAAACCCCAGGGCGTCCAGAACGGTACCATTTGTAAGTAAGGCAATCGGGGTTCCTCTGGCTAAACTGGCAGCTAAGGTGATAGCCGGTAAAAAACTGAAAGACCTCGGTTTTACACAGGAGGTTGAACTAAGACATGTGGCAGTGAAGGAAGCTGTATTCCCATTTTCTAAGTTTCCGGGTGTGGATACTTTGCTGGGTCCTGAGATGAAATCTACAGGAGAGGTGATGGGTATTGACATGGATTTTTCAACTGCCTTTGCAAAGGCACAATCAGCAGCGTCATCGGAACTCCCTCTTTCAGGGACGGTATTCATCAGTGTTAAGGACAGAGACAAAAATGCGTCAGTTGAGATCGCGCAAAGGCTTAATAATGCCGGCTTCAGCCTTGAAGCAACAAGGGGTACTGCCATGGAACTTCAGAAACATGGTATCCCGGTCACCTTAGTCAACAAGGTCAAAGAGGGAAGACCGCATATAGTAGATCATATTAAGAACGGGGATATCGTTATGGTGGTAAATACAGTTGGCGATATGAAGTCAAAGGATGATTCTTATAATATCAGAAGGAGCGCCCTGACAAAATGCATACCTTATTATACGACTATATCCGGGGCAAGGGCTGCTGTAAGCGGGATAGAGGCGCTTAAGAAGAGGAAAGTTGAAATTAAATCAATACAAGAGTATCATAAAAGCTGATGTTGAAAGACGCGCGGCACGCGGTTATGATTTATAATATCAACAGCAGAGGCGGTTTAGATTGGAGGCAGGATTTGTGAAAAGGCCGATTACAAAAGAAGGATATCAGAAACTTAAAGAAGATCTTGAAAGATTTAAGAAGATTGAGCGGCCAAAGAATATTCAGGATATAGTTGAGGCCAGGGCTCATGGAGATCTTTCGGAAAACGCTGAATATTCGGCAGCTAAAGAACGCCAGTCATTTATTGCAGGGCGTATCGCTGACCTTGAACATAAGCTTGCCACATCAGAGATCATAGATACTGCGAACAGTGATTCCAACAAGGTTATATTCGGGGCTACAGTTGCTCTAATTGATCTTTTCAAGGGTGAGGCCAGAAAATACAAGATCGTAGGTGAAGACGAAGTGGATTTAAAAAATGGTAAAATATCACACAGTTCACCGGTAGGCAGGGCACTTATTGGAAATAAAGTGGGAGACGTAGTGACAATTAAAGCACCGGCCGGAGACAGAGAATACGAGATACAGGGAATATCTTTTGGAGAATGAAGGCGCAGGTATTTTCAAATCACTGCATCAAAGGTTCATACTTTAAACTTATCATCAAACCCATTCAGTCTGTAAAATCCGTTCCAGGTCAGTTTATTATGCTGAAGCCAGAGGAATCAGCATCAACCGGAATATTCCTGCCAAGGCCATTCAGTATTCACAGGATGACTGATGATGTATTCATTGAAATATTATATAAGGTAATAGGAAAAGGTACAGAATTTCTAAGCAAACTGGTTTCCGCTGATGAAATTGAATTTCTTGGACCTTTTGGAAATGGTTTTCAAATTGACACCGGTAATAAACCGGATGAATTTATTGTTGTAGCCGGAGGCATAGGAGTAGCACCGCTGCTAAGTCTGACAGAATTAATAAGATTTAATTATCCTGAGACAGCATTAAAGGTATTTCTTGGCGGAAGGGGTATTGATGATCTCCTTTGCGTTGATGAGCTTGAGAAATATAGCACAGAAGTTATTATTGCAACTCAGGATGGGACTGCTGGAGTGAAAGGTTATGTTACCGATGCACTTGAAGAGTACCTGCGGCAGATTAATCCTGGCAGGAGACGGATACTTTATTCCTGTGGTCCTAACCCTATGCTCAGCAAAATCTATGATATAGTAAGTGGTTCAAATATGGAGATAATCTTTTCTCTTGAGGCGAATATGGCATGCGGTATGGGTCTATGCATGGGATGTGCTGTCAGGAAAAGAGGCGGCGGGTATTATTTGGTTTGCAAGGATGGTCCCGTGTTTGACGGAGATATGATAGAGTTACAGAAATTGACAGTCAGATAACAACCCTGAAAGGCTGATTTAATAGTGAAACCTGATCTGACAGCAGATATAGCTGGAATAAAACTCAAGAACCCTGCTGTGCTTGCATCCGGAACTGCGGGATACGGAGAAGATATTGCAAAGTATTGTGATCTTAACAAAGTCGGGGCGATCATAGTAAAGGGTCTTGCTCTCAAGCCAAGCAACGGAAATCCACCACCTCGAATATGTGAAACCCCGTCAGGCATGCTAAATGCCATAGGATTGCCTAATGTCGGTGTTGAGACATTCATATACGATAAGATTCCTTTTCTACGCAGCTTCGATACGAAGGTTATCGTGAATATATTTGGCTCAACTGTAGATGAGTATGGAGAAGTGGCGGACGCCTTTAACGGTGTTGACGGGGTTCACGGACTGGAGGCCAATATATCCTGCCCGAACATTAAAGAAGGCGGTATTGCCTTTGGAACGGACATTGAAGCAACCAGGCGGGTAGTGCGCAGAATAAGAAAACACACTTCACTCCCTTTAATTATTAAATTATCCCCCAATGTAACTGATATAGCATCATTTGCAAAGGTCTGTGAAGATGAAGGGGCGGATGCGTTATCATTGATTAATACGCTGCTGGGAATGGCGATAGATACTGAGACATGGAAGCCTAAACTCGCCAATATTACAGGAGGCTTGTCCGGCCCTGCGATAAGACCTGTAGCGGTCAGGATGGTCTGGCAGGCATATAATGCGGTGTCTATCCCGTTAATAGGCATGGGTGGAATTACAAATTGTCAGGATGCCGTAGAATTCCTGCTTGCAGGGGCATCTGCATTTGCCATAGGGACAGCAAACTTCCTGAATCCATCTGTTTCAACTGATATAGTTGCTGATTTAACGAGCTATATGGAAGAAAGAAACATCAGTAATCTGGGCGGTCTAATAGGTAAGATGCAAATTTCCTGAAGATTGACGATATGAATTTAATAACACTGACATCTGACTTTGGTCTCAAAGACCCCTTTGTAGGTATGATGAAGGGTGTGATTCACTCTATCAATACTGAGGTCACTATAATTGACATATCCCATGGCATAGATAACCAGGACATATTTGCCGGCGCATTTATCATATATAATACTTTCAATTATTTTCCGAAGAAAACAATTCATCTTGTTGTCGTGGACCCTGGAGTTGGAACCGTCAGAAGGCCCATCCTGGTTAAGGCATCTGATCATTTTTTTATCGCGCCGGACAACGGTTTGCTGTCTCTCGTTGTCGCTAATGATAACAATGCCGTTATTTATGAAATTACAGAAGAAAGATATTTTCTGAGAAGCGTCGGGAATACGTTTCATGGCCGTGATATCTTTGCGCCTGTAGCCGCATGGTTGTCAAAGGGTTGCGATCCTGCCAATTTCGGTCATAGAATTTCAGATCATTTCAGTATTGATTTCCGCAGGCCTTTATTTGATAAAGGAATTATAAGAGGAGAAATAATTTATATTGACAGATTCGGGAATCTCTTTACAAATATCCTATTCTCAGATATTAACGAAAACAGGGATCTCATATTTGATTCTGATATAATAATCAGATTCAAAGAGCAGGATCTGTCATTAAATAAATGTTATGCTGAAGCAGCGGTTGGAGAAACAGCGGCTGTTGTCAACAGTTTTGGTCACATAGAATTATACGCATTTATGGAGAATGCAGCAGAAAAGATGAATGCCAGAAAAGGTGACATTGTCTGTTTATATATCAAATAATGGTAACCTGTTATTTTTTGTCCTGCCGGCGATTATTTCTCTAATCTCACTTGTAATATTATTTATTATCAGGAGCATGACCTTCAGGGTAATCCGCAGATGGGCGGATACACTTGAAACTGAGACCGACGACAGTATTATCGGAGCAGTCAGGACACCCTCTGTTTACTGGATTATAGCAATCAGCCTGTACATCGGCATTGAAGTGTCAGAGATTCCGCCAAAGTATATCTTTTACCTTACAAGAGCTGTTTATATTATTGTTGTCATTTCAGTATCGTATGCTGCAGCAGATCTGTCAGAAAGATTTTTGCGTAATTACTCCCGGAAGCCAGATACGTCTGTTCCTTCAAGCGGGCTGGCAAATACCCTCGTCAAATGGACTATAATTCTCATCGGTGTCCTGACGGCGCTGGAGGTCCTTGGCGTCTCAATAATCCCGCTAATTACCGCTCTGGGTGTGGGTGGTCTTGCGGTTGCCCTGGCCCTGAGGGATACATTGACAAATCTGTTTGCGGGTATTCATATTATGGTTGAGAAATCTGTACGTGTGGGTGATTTCATCAAACTGGAGACTGGTCAGGAGGGCTATGTAGAAGATATTACCTGGAGGACAACCAGGATAAAGATGCTGCCGAACAATATATTAATAGTTCCAAATAATAACCTCTCGCAAAGTGTGGTTACCAACTATTCGCTGCCTGATAAGGAAACGGCAATAAGTTTACAGTTTAGCGTCAGTTATGGTGCTGACCCTGATAGGGTAGAGTATTTAATTGTTGAGACAGCAAGATCGGCTGCAGATGAAATCACGGGGCTGCTATGTGAGCCTCTGCCGATTGTAAGGTTCGTTCCTGGATTTGGAGAAAACTCTATGGACTTTACCCTGAAGTGCCAAATCCGGGAAATAGCTGACAGAGGCCAGGTCACGCATGAATTAAGAAGACGGATACTGGCTGAATTAAGGAACGATGGGATTGAAATCCCATTCCCTCAGCGGGTATTACTTGTCAGGAAGTAAGACAAGATGCAGCCGACTCTTGTTTTGCTATATGTGATATGTTAACATTTTCTCTAATTTGATGGAAAATAGTGAATAATGAAGAGGCTTTAGTCATGGACATTCAAAGGAGCGTTAATATGGGTACACCAGCTTATATCAGACGGGCAATAATCAGTGTAACAGACAAGAGCGGGATTATAGAATTTGCCCGTAAACTTAAAGGGTTCGGTATCCACATCCTTTCAACTGGCGGAACTGCCAGGACCCTGAAGGATGCCGGTCTGGATGTTACTGATGTATCCCAGTACACAGGTTTTCCTGAAATGATGGATGGAAGGGTCAAAACACTTCATCCAAAGGTACACGGTGGGATATTGGGCAGACGTGATATACCGGAACATATGCGGCAAATGTCAGAACATGGCATTGAGGCAATTGATATGGTGGTAATTAATCTGTATCAGTTTGATAAGGCAGTTGCCAGACCTGATTGCAAATTTGAGGATGCCATCGAAAATATAGATATTGGCGGACCGTCAATGATAAGGTCTGCAGCAAAGAATTTTCAATCTGTAGCAGTAGTAACTGATCCGTCTGACTATAATACAATCATAAATGAGATGGAACAGTCGGAGGGCTCCCTGTCACACGATACGAAATTCAGGCTTGCCAGAAAGGCTTTTTCATCAACGGCAAGATATGACACAATGATTTCTCATTATCTGGAGAAGATATCTGAGAAACCTGAAGAGACGATACACTTTCCTGAAATATTCACACCTTCATTTGAGAAGGTTCAGCATCTTCGTTACGGTGAAAACCCTCATCAGCGCGGCGCTTTTTACAGAGAAATCGGATATGGCGGAAGCTCGGTTGCCAGGGCAGAAAAACTGCAGGGAAAAGAAATGTCATATAATAACTACCTTGACGCCAATTCAGCACTTGAACTTGTAAGGGAGTTTTCTGAACCTACTGCTGTTATCGTTAAGCACAATAATCCTTGTGGTGTCGCCTCTGCAGATGACCTGAAGGATGCTTACTGTATTGCGCGGGATACTGACCCGGTTTCTGCATTCGGAGGGGTAATAGCATTCAATACTATTGTCGATGAATATACAGCCGCCGAGATTGCCAAGACTTTCGTGGAAGTCATCATTGCACCGGAATATACCGGTGAAGCGCTTGAGATTTTCCAGAAAAAGGCAAATGTTCGTTTATTAGAAACAGGCCCTCTTACAGATTTGCCGGAGGGAACTATGGATTTTAAAAGGATCACAGGCGGGCTGCTTATGCAGGACATGGACCTTGGTATTATTGATGACATTAACAATCTCAGGACAGTATCATCACGTCAGCCTACCGGGGAAGAAATGGAGGGGCTGCGTTTTACATGGAAAGTATGCAAGCACGTAAAATCAAACGCGATTGTCTTTGGACGGGGTACAGAGACTGTTGGGATTGGCGCCGGTCAGATGAGCCGTGTTGACTCTGTGAAACTTGCAGTATCTAAATCAAGGAGAACTATCGCCGGGTGTGTAATGGCGTCAGATGCCTTTTTCCCTTTCCGGGATGCTATAGAAGAAGCTGCTAATGTTGGAATTACCGCAATAATTCAGCCAGGCGGTTCAATAAAGGATGAAGAGGTAATAAAGGCTATAGATGAATATAATATGGCTATGGTCTTTACCGGAGTCAGGCACTTCAGGCATTGACAGTTGCAGGGAGAGTGGAATGGTGAGTGTGGGAATTTTCTAATGAATATCCTGGTTATTGGCAGCGGAGGCAGAGAACATGCGCTTGTCTGGAAGATTGCCCAGAGCAGTCACGCAGGAAGGATATATTGTGCCCCTGGTAACGCGGGTATTGCAAAATTAGCAGAGTGCATACCTATATCAGCCACTGATATACAATCGCTTTATTCATTTGCAATTGAAAATAAGATCGGGCTTACTATCGTAGGTCCTGAGGCTCCTTTGGTTCTCGGCATAGTTGATTTCTTCAGAAAGGGCGGGCTGAGGATATTCGGGCCATTAAGCTTTGCAGCACAATTAGAGGGAAGCAAGGCGTTTTCTAAAGGCATTATGCTCAAATATGGCATTCCTACTGCTGATGCCCGTGTATTTCGGGATGCTCAAAAAGCCATTGACTATATCATTGAAAAGGGAGTTCCCATAGTCGTAAAGGCAGATGGTCTTGCTGCCGGAAAAGGGGTTATGGTCTGCTCCAGGTTAGATGAGGCAGTAAGCGCCGTTAATGTGATAATGTCGGAACGACTGTATGGTGATGCCGGAGCACAGGTCGTAATAGAGGAATGCCTTGAAGGGGAAGAGGCATCATTTCTGGTATTCTCAGACGGAAACACCATAATTCCAATGCCGCCGTCTCAGGATCATAAGAGGGCTTTTGATAATGACGGTGGCCCCAATACAGGCGGGATGGGGGCATACTCCCCTGTCCCGATCATTGACATGAATATGCAGGATATGATTATGAAAGACGTAATGCTTCCGGCAGTCAATGCCCTTAAGGCTGAAGGGTGTCCATACGAAGGCATTTTATATGCTGGCATTATGTTGACTCCGGACGGTCCGAAAGTCCTGGAATTTAACTGCAGGTTTGGTGATCCTGAGGCTCAGCCTATATTAATGAGATTGAAATCAGATATTCTGGAAATAATGAATTCTGTTATTGACAAAAAACTTGACTGTATGAAGATAGAGTGGAGCGATAAGCCGTCAGTTTGTGTTGTGATTGCAGCCGGAGGTTATCCTGATAAATATTCAACAGGTCATATCATCCACGGGTTGGAAGATTTAGAAAACAGGGACGATGTAATAGTCTTCCATGCAGGGACAAAGATTGAAGGGGGGAAAACAGTAACTGCCGGAGGAAGAGTACTGGGTGTTACTGCCATTGGGGAAGACATTCAAACCGCCATTGAAAAGGCATATGACGGGGTAAGAAGGATATGCTTCGAGGGAATGCATTTCAGGAAGGATATAGGGCAGAAGGGTATTACACAATGAGTGAAATGCAACTATCAACGAATATTTGACATTGAGTGCATTTAATGCTGAATG
The DNA here is from genome assembly GCA_964611625.1 of uncultured Nitrospiraceae bacterium. GTDB lineage: Bacteria > Nitrospirota > 9FT-COMBO-42-15 > HDB-SIOI813 > HDB-SIOI813 > RBG-16-43-11. The sequence goes on from CAZTAM010000003.1 coordinate 136,199, forward strand.
AGAAAAGCAGACTTTAATCAGGATGAAAATATTTAAAGTAAGCCAATCCTTGCCTGACCCGTTAATAATCAATGATATAGTCGAATTATTAAAAACTGGTTCAGTTATTGCCTATCCTACCGATACTTTTTATGGGTTAGGTGCAGATATTACCAATCACACGGCTGTAGAGCGTTTATATACAATAAAAAAAAGAATGCCTGATAAGCCAATCCTTGTGCTGATATCTGATATGACAATGCTTCGCCATTTGATCGCGAAAGGGGAGCTTTCGAATGATGCTGAAAAGTTAATGGAAAGGTTCTGGCCTGGACCTCTTACTCTGGTATTCAGGGCATCAGATTCTATTCCTAACGTGCTTACGGCAAATACTGGTAAAATAGGTATAAGATTGCCTGACAATGAATTATGCAAAGTTATTATAAGCAGGCTGGGACATCCGCTTACAGCTACAAGTGCAAATGTCTCCGGCGATAACAGTAATGATGACCCGGCTGATGTAGCAGGATCTATAGGAGACAGGATTGATGCACTAGTAGATGGAGGCAAAGCAAAGGGCGGCAATGCATCTACAGTCGTGGATGTTACGGGAGAAAAGCCTGTAATCTTAAGAAAAGGGGCTATATCCGATACATTAATTAATAAACTCATTACAGGTGCTGTCTGCTGAATACCAGGTTATTATAGTATGAAACTAATAGTACAGATCCCATGTCTAAATGAAGCGGAAACCCTGCCTGCCGCCATTATGGATATTCCACGCAAGATTGCAGGTATAGATTCTGTTGAAATTCTTGTCATTGATGACGGAAGCAGTGACCTGACGTCTCAGGTCGCCAGGGAGTGCGGGGCAGATCATATTATCAGATTCAAGGTAAATCAGGGCCTTGCACGGGGTTTTATGGCAGGACTGCAGACTGCAGTAGGCCTTGGTGCTGATATTATAGTTAATACTGATGCGGATAACCAGTATAATGGTGCTGATATAGTTAATCTTATCCAGCCAATACTGGACGGGAAGGCTGATATTGTAATAGGAGACAGGGAGGTTGAATCAATCAGGCATTTCTCCGCGTCGAAGAAGTTTCTTCAAAAACTTGGGAGCTGGGTTGTAAGAATAGCATCAGATACACATATACCAGATGCCGCAAGCGGTTTCAGGGCATATAGTCGTGAGGCAGCACTTCGTACGAACATCGTATCGGGATACACTTACACACTTGAAAGCATAATACAGGCTGGTCACAATAGGCTTGCCATAACACATATACCAGTCAGGACCAATCAGGTTCTTCGCGAGTCACGGCTAATTTCAAGTGTTCGCAGTTATTTAGTCAGATCTGCCTCCACTATTGTGAGGACATATGCCATGTATCGGCCTCTAATATTTTTCTTCACAATAGGTATGGTAGTATTTCTGGGAGGATTGGTGCTGGCTCTCAGATACATTTATTATCTGTTACGGGGTGAAGGCGCCGGACATATACAATCACTCATACTTGCAGCGACATTAATGATGCTCGGTTTTCAGACGATAGTTATAGGTCTTATATCAGATCTTATAGCGGCAAACCGCAGGCTTAGTGAAGAAGCAGTGTACAGGTTGAGGAAAATGGATAAGGAGGTATAAATAATGATTTCCCTGATCGATAAAATTGAACAAAAGAGTGCACGACTGGGGATTATAGGGATGGGGTATGTCGGACTCCCGTTAGCCCTGGAGTTCTGCAAGGCTGGGTTTGATGTCACAGGTATTGATTTGGATAAGAAAAAGATAGATTCTATCAAGAACGGAAAATCTTATATAGAAGATGCTACTGATTCTGATATAGCGGCAGCAGTGGGTCAGGGCAGGCTGCATGCCACTACCGACTTCAGCGTTTTACAGCAGCTCGATACAGTAAGTATTTGTGTTCCTACACCACTTAGAAAGACCAAGGATCCTGATATATCGTATATTCTCAGTGCCACGCAAATGATCGCCAAATATCTTCACAAAGGCCAGCTTATAGTTCTTGAGAGTACGACTTACCCTGGTACAACAGAAGAGATTATTTTACCAGAACTGGAAAGTAAAGGACTTAAGGCTGGCGTTGATTTCTTTCTTGCGTTTTCACCGGAACGTATTGATCCTGTAAACATAAAGTATAATACAAGGAATACACCAAAGATCATAGGTGGAGTTACATCTAAATGTACCGAGTCTGCTTCTGCTTTATACAGAACGGCAGTTGAAACGGTTATTGCAGTAAGTTCAACACGGGCAGCAGAAATGGTAAAATTGCTGGAAAATACCTTCAGGGCGGTAAATATCGGGCTCGTAAATGAGATAGCAATTATATGCGATAAACTTGGGATGGATGTCTGGGAGATCATTGATGCTGCAGCCACAAAGCCATTTGGTTTCATGCCTTTTTATCCTGGTCCGGGGCTTGGCGGACATTGCATTCCGGTTGACCCTCACTATCTTTCATGGAAGCTTAAGATGTTTAATTACAATGCGAGGTTTATTGAACTTGCGAGTGAGGTAAACACAAACATGCCATACTTTGTGGTAAGTAAGGTATTCGATGCTTTAAATGCTCAAAGAAAGAGTATAAACGGATCAAAAATACTGATTCTTGGAGTTGCGTACAAGAAAGACGTTGGTGATGTCAGGGAGTCTCCTGCACTGGACGTAATCAGATTACTGAAAGATAAAGGTGGATTGATTTCATACAATGATCCTCACATACCACACCTTCATGAAGAGAACATGGAATTCTCATCTGTTGAACTGAATAATTATGATGCCTTGAACAATTATGATTGTACTGTAATCGTCACTAATCACTCATCATATGATTATCAGAAAGTTGTAGATTGTTCTAAAATTATAGTTGACACAAGAAATGCAACAAAAGGTATAATATCAGAGAAGATTCTGAAATTATAGGAAATACAATGGAAACATACCTCGTAACAGGCGGGGCCGGGTTTATTGGCTCCAATATAGTAGACAAACTGCTGAGTCTGAATCACAATGTACGCATACTCGATAATTTCTCATCTGGCAAGAAGAGTAATATAGAGAGGGTAATCAGAAAACACTCATTAATACCCGAGCGTGATTATTTATTTGTCAACAGCAATGAACTGCGTATACGTCAGGACAAATATCCCCGGCTTTTTGTAATTGATGGAGATCTCAGAGAGCATGATACCTGCTGGAGGGCTGTATCAGGTGTGTCCTATGTAGTTCATCAGGGTGCAGTACCTTCAGTACCGCGTTCCATCACTGACCCGGTAACAACAAATGATGTGAATATCCGTGGGACTCTTAATATTTTGATTGCATCCAGAGATGAAGGGGTTAAGAGATTAGTCCTTGCCTCATCGTCATCTGTATATGGTGATACACCTGTACTTCCGAAAGTTGAGACTATGGCGCCATCGCCATTATCACCTTATGCCCTCAGTAAACTTACTGCTGAATTTTATGCAGTATTATTTAACAGACTTTATAGTTTATCTACAGTATCATTACGTTATTTCAATATATATGGTCCTGGGCAGGACCCTTTATCGCAATATGCCGCTGTAATACCGAGGTTTGTTACTGCCCTCTTGAAAGGTAATCCGCCCACAATTTATGGTGATGGCGAACAATCAAGGGACTTTACATTCGTTGACGATTGTGTGTCTGCTAATATTCTGGCATGTAATGCTGAAGGGGCATCGGGAGGGGTGTTTAATATTGCCTGTGGCTTCAGGACAACACTAAATGACCTTTTTATCAAGATTCGCAATATTACAGGCAGTGATATTAAGCCTGTGTATGAGAACGAAAGACCTGGTGATGTAAAACATTCTCTGGCTGATATATCTCAGGCTAAGGATGTCTTAAAATACTCCCCATCATTCAGCATGGATGAGGGTTTGAAATCGACTGTCGAGTGGTTTAGAAATAACTCATAACCTTGAGTATTTCTCTGTAATTAGTTCAGCTGATAGACTTAACTCGTAATCTGACAGGACATCCGGGCAAAATTGGATATCAAGGGTTTCTGAAAACCCATGGGATAATGATGCTATCAAACAATCCACATTTAGATTAAACAGGGTTTTACCCGAAATTTCAGATAACTCTTCTAGTGATATTGAGGACGGCCCATTTTCCCTCATTGATGCACTGACAAGGATGGAACCGTGCTGGAGGAATACGTCAGACCAGCGCCGCTGAGCGCTGCCAATTAGTTTTTTTCCATGAAATTTAATTTCGTGTCGCAAAGAAGTATTAAAACAAAGAGGTTTCCTTCTATACTCGCCTGCTGTTTCCCTGGTTATTTTTTCCCCTCCAACAGGGTCCGGACTTAATCCCATATGCCTGAGGCCGGCAGAAAAAGCATTTGCTATTGTAGAATATGTACCATTTATGGTTTTCGGAAACAGAGTGTTATCTGTCAGGGACACCACACTGTAACTTAGATCGTTGCCATGATGCACTGCCCTGCCTCCCGTTATACGGCGAACTATAGACCCGTTCAGCGTTTTCTCCGGCGTTTGAAAGTAACCTATTGAAATACACGGAGGGGCCCATGTATAAAAGCGCAGTGTATATGGTACCCGCCTCTCTCTGACTGCAATAGCAATAGCTTCATCAACCGCCATGTTATGGAAGCCATCATTTGAACCGGTATAAATAAGCCGCCATGTTTGCTTCATCTCAGGACATCCTGTAATACTTTAAATACCACATGTTAGTATGATGAATCAATATTTCAGTTATGTCCATTCATTAAAATATTTGTTGAAAAACATAGTAAACAAGTTTATAGTAATAAAACACGCTATGATAGTAAATTTAGGAGAATACTAATGAGCACAGTAAAAACAGGAAAGGTAATCATCCCAAAAAAACACAAAGAGGGGATGTATGAGATCCGGATGGAGAGCATAGGAGGTCTCGGGGCTAATGTAGCAGGCAAGATAATGGCTGAGGCTGGAGTGCTTGGAATGGGATTAAATGGGTCTAATTTTTCGTCTTATGGATCGGAAAAAAAAGGTGCCCCTGTTAAGGCGCACGTGAGATTGTGCGATCCTGATACACCGATCAGGGCCAACAGTCCAATTGAAAGCCCGCATATACTCGCCATTTTTCATGAGGCGCTTACTAAGACGGTTCCGGTACTTCAGGGAGTTGAGTCAGATGCTATTGTTTTATTAAATACAACCAGGACGCCTGCACAGGCAAGAGAACTCTTGAAACTTCATGGCGGTCATTTAGGTTGTATTGATGCACTTAACATTGCCATAGAGGAAAAGAGCAGGGTAAATATCCCAATGCTTGGAGCTATTTGCAAGGCGAGCGGATTTATAAATGCTGATGCGCTGAGAGATACCATAAAAAATGTCTTTGGAAAGAAATATCCACAGACTGTAGCCGGTAATCTCAAGGCTTTTGACAGAGGATATAATGAACTGAAGATCGAATACTTTGCACCTGATGACAGATATCCATATCAGCCTTATGTCAGAAATCCGTCAAGGCTTGGCTATCTGAATCAGCCAATAGGAGGTGTCGTGGTAAGCGCCGGAGTTACCCGCGAGAAAGATCTTAGTCCTTCACGTGTAGGTTTTATACCAGTGCTTGATCTTGAAACCTGTACTCACTGTGGAGAATGTGACTACGCTTGTCCTGACTATTGTTTTGTCTGGGAAAAGGGATCGACCAAGACTGGCAAGGAGGCTATATTTCTTAAGGGAATTGACTACAACTATTGTAAGGGATGCCTTCAGTGTGTCTGGATTTGTAAACCTAAGGCCATTTCAATAGGAAAAGAGAGCGACTACAACGTCGATGAGATAAATGTTCCACATTCATTCAGGAAAAAGTGAGGTAAAGGAGGATTTATGGAGGCAGAAGTAAAAAAAGAGGCCAAACAGATAACAGGGTTCTTGAGTGGCAATGAAATGGCTGCCATTGCTGCAAGTCAGATCAATTTCCACGTAATGGGTTACTACCCGATCACACCATCAACTGAGATTGCTGAGAACCTGGATGAGATGAAGGCTGATGGTGAACACAATATACTAATGATCCCTGGCGAAGGTGAACATGGCGCAGCGGCGATCTGTTATGGGGCATCAACAACAGGGGCAAGGGTGTTTAATGCAACATCTGCCCAGGGACTTCTCTATGCAATGGAACAATTGCCTGTACAGTCAGGTACACGATATCCGATGCTGCTTGACCTTGTAATGCGTTCTGTCTCAGGTCCGCTTGACATACGGGGTGATCATAGTGACGTCATGATGGCCCTTAATTGTGGCTGGATTATCCTTATGGCTAAAGACCCACAGGCAGCTTATGACATGAATTTCATAGGAGTTAAAATAGGTGAGCTTGAAGATGTTCGGCTGCCCGTTATTGTTGCCTATGATGGTTTTTTCACGAGCCACCAGAAGCGCAGAGTCAAACATTTTGAAGATAAGCAGGTGATTCAGGATTTTCTTGGCTATCATCCGCCCAAGTACATATCAGTTGACCCGAAAAATCCAGTCACGATCGGGCCCTACATGAACGATCCGGATCTAATTAATAACAAGAAGCAGCTGTCTATGGCGATGGAAGCGGCATATAACCGTCTTGATGAGGTATTTGAAGAATACTCGAGGATTAGCGGCCGCAGATATGGTCTGCTTGATACTTACATGATGGAAGACGCTGAAGTTGCACTGGTCATTCTTAACTCTGCCTATGAGACTTCAAAAGAGGCTGTAGACAAACTTCGCGCGGAAGGTCTTAAGGTTGGAGTCATGATGCCAAACGTTATCAGGCCATTTCCTGCGGGGGAAATCAGGAAGTGTATGAAAAATGTCAAGGCTATCTGTGTTGCGGACAGACAGGAATCTTTTGGCGGCTGGGGTGGTAATATGAGTATTGAGGTGAAGGCCGCACTCAAAGATGACCCGGAGAACAAGACTCTTGTTATAAGCCGTATATATGGAATTGGAGGAAAGGAATTCTATATAGAAGATGCCGTTGATATGATCAGAGAGGTCGTTGATGTTGCTGGTAAAGGTAAGGTAACTATACCTTTTGAATATGTAGGAGCAACACCAGGTGACCTGAGTTTCATTCCAGGACAGTTTCAGAAGCCATTAACACGAGAAGAAATGACCCCCGGTATTTTGAAAGTAAAGAGGGATGATTCCACAGGGGTTTTTGACATTAAAGGTGTAAGCGCAAGGCCATTGAATGAAATGCCAAAAAGAATATCGCAGGGGCATGCAGCATGTTCAGGATGCGGCATATTCCCTGGTCTGGATACATTCTTTAAGGGTATTGAGGGTGATGTCGTAGTAATATATCATACTGGCTGTGCAATGGTGGTAACTACAGGTTATCCTTATACATCTCATAACGTAACATATATTCACAACCTGTTTTCAAGCGGTGCATCAACCCTTTCTGGGGTAGTTGAGGCTTTTAAGGAAAGGCAGAGACGGGGTGAGATTCCGGTCTCTGAAGAGATAACATTTGTTCTCGTTACAGGTGACGGCGGAATGGATATAGGTATGGGACATGCAATTGGTACGGCCCTGAGAAATCATAATATGATAATACTTGAATATGATAACCAGGGTTATATGAATACTGGTGCGCAGTTATCATTTTCTACGCCGTTAGGGCATATAACTTCCACATCGCATGTAGGGCCATATCAAACCGGCAACCAGCTCCAACATAAGGACACGGCTCAGATAATGGCTGCATGTAATATTCCCTATGTATTTACCGGTATAGCAACTCAATACAGGGACCTTATAAAGAAGGCTACGAAGGCTCAATACTATGCAAAAAATGAAGGCCTCGTCTATGGGAAAATACTGATAGCATGTCCACTTGAATGGAAGAGTGAGGAAAGGATCGGTCTGGAAATTATTCAAGCAGCTTCTGACTGCTGCTTCTTTCCTTTATATGAAATTGAACATGGAATAACGACTATTAGTTATAACCCGGAGGAAAAGGGGAAAAAGGTGCCAGTAACAGAGTGGCTGAAACTTATGGGCAAGTCAAAACATCTCATTAAGCCGGAAAACAAAGAGTTGGTCGAGTCGGTACAGAGAGAAGTAGACAGGAGATGGGAAAGACTGAAGGCGATGGCATCTCATCCTTTATTATGAGAATTATCCGGACAATTAAACCCGATTTATGTCAAACATTCACCACTCAACCCGAGAAATAAATTGTAAGGTTGTCTATTATGGCGCCGGTCTTTGTGGCAAGACGACCAATATCCGGTACATTTATAACAATACGAATCCCGAGAGTAAAGGAAAACTGATTTCAGTATCTCCTGAAACAGAACACACCCTTTTTTTTGATTTTCTTCCAATCTATCTTGGTACTCTGCAGGGATTTACACTTAAGTTCCACTTGCATACTGTTCCAGGTCAGATTTTTTACGATGACAGCCGTAAGCTGATTCTCAAGGGGGTTGATGGAATAGTATTTGTGTCAGACTCTCAGATAGAGAGGATGGACGCAAACATTGAAAGCCTGGAAAACCTGAAAAAAAATCTATTTGAACAGGATATTGAAGTTAACCATATTCCGCTTGTCTTTCAACACAATAAGAGAGATCTTCCCAATATCCTCCCTATAGCAGAAATTGACCGGATTGTTAATTTTAGAAAATCACCTTATTTTGCAGCCACTGCAATAAACGGTGAGGGGGTATTTGAGACACTGAAGGAAATTACAACGCAAGTTATTGGAAAGTTAAAAGAATCAATTGAGTAAGAGTCTAAAGATTTTATCCAGCACCTCCAGCCATAAAATAATTGACTTATATATCAGCATTTATATATAATGATGAGGTTTTACTCTGATAATCCCCGGTAGCTCAATAGGCAGAGCGAGCGGCTGTTAACCGCTAGGTCGCAGGTTCGAGCCCTGCCCGGGGAGCCAATGATAAATAATATACCTAAATACTGAGCGAATAATTTTATGAAGTTTAAATTTCATACATAATTAGTCTGTAATTAAAAAGGAGGAAGTATATGATGAATATAAATTTTATGAACTATTTAAAGAAAAGCATAGTACTGCTGCTGTTTATATGCATAAGTTCTGCCAGCATAAGTTATTCAGCAGAATCAATGCTTATGACAAATACTGTTTCATTATTAGAATCTATCAGGCAAAATTATTATGCCCATGAGCGGTTAAAATCCCTGATGAATAATAATACAGCCAGAATAAATAAAGACGTTCCGTCAAAAATGTGGTTAAAGAAGGTTAAGGCAAGTGAAGTGAATATGGTATCTAATCGTTTTACAGGTGAACAGCAGGATGCAGTTATTATTAATGGTAAAAAATACTATGCCAATGGTAAAGAGTATGCGTTCAACTTAAAGGAAAATCCGTCGATACGTTTTTCAGTAGATCCTCTTACTAACATAACTATAGACAAAGCAGATGCAGTAACTTATTCAGATGCTTCAGGCAGGATCGTATATTTTGAGTCTGATTTATCATCTGAGCGGTTCTTAAGTCTGGCAAACTCAGAAACTCTTTATGGATACTCAAAATAATTGTTTGACATATTTTAATTATATGGCTAATATATAGATATAACTTACATAAACGTAATACCACCGATAAGAGCAAACTACTGGCAACGGTAGGACGCATAGCCACCGGCCCTCTTTAAAGAGGGTAGCGGGGTAGCCGAAGTGCATAATGGACTAAAGCCCATTACCATACTGGTGGTAATGGGCTTTTTTATTTCCCCACTTCGGCCTGGAGGGGAAAATGAAGTTAGCTCTCAGTATTATAATAATGTTCGCCCTGATGGCCGCACAACCAGTAAAGGCTTATGAGCCTGTAATAAAAGACCTTATTCAGGTTGGAGCCGCATTTGCTACAAACCTGACTGCCCATGAATATGGTCATGCCATTGTAGGAAGTTCTGTTGGAGCCGAAGGAATTTCAGTCTCATTTCTTAGCAAACGCAAAAACAATCTTTTTCTTGGCTATACATCGACCAGTAAGATTGATGATAATGCATATCCATCCTTTGCGCTTGGAGGTGAAATTGGTGTTAATATGAGTTTTGAATATGCACTTCACAGGTTCAGAAAAGAACCCAGTACCTATAATAAAGCCCTTATGTTTTTCAGTGGAACAGACTTTCTCTGGTACTCAGTTTATGCATATTATTTTAACGAAGATAATCCGGATTCAGACCCGAATATTCTGCATAGAGAGACTGGAATAGGCAAAGAAGCCATCCTGGCAGCTGCTTTAACTCAGTCAATCATTAACGGTTACAGGGTATATTCAGGCAGCGACATGGTAATACCATATATGACATTTAACAAAGATTCCATAGGTTTTCATATCAAGGTCTCCTTCTGACACCTGCGACATACGATCAACCATAATTAAATTGCTTGACACACACTCATTAACTGGATTATAAGTATAGTCATAATTCAGGTGTGCTTAGATTAATAGTTCTAAGTCAAGAGGGAACCCTGTGTAAATCAGGGGTGGTCCCGCCGCTGTGAATGGGGACGAAAACTGTGAAATGCCACTGGGATACAAAGACTCCCGGGAAGGCGCAGTTATTAGGATGATCCATAAACCAGAAGACCTGCCTGATTAATAAGCTGTATAACCTCCGGTAGAGGGGTTGCAGAATTTAGCCTTAGGGGTGAAGAAGCAGGGTGCAATCCTCAGGGCCGGTTTCATAGGCTTTGGGGATTTTTTATGAGCGTCATAAATATTGCACTTTCACGTTTTCACATCAAAAGAGCCGGCGTATTGTTTGCCCTCGCGTTGTCAATAATTCTGTATTCATCCAATTACACTCACGCAGAAATTTTTACCGATGGTATAGGAAGAAAGATTGAGCTAACCAAAAGACCTGAACGTATTGTCTCACTTGCCCCTAACATAACCGAAATACTATATTCTTTACAACTAGGAAACAAGGTTGTCGGAGTAACTGATTTCTGCGACTTTCCTGAAGAAGCAAGGGAGAAACCGAAGATAGGATGGATAATAAGTCCTGGCCTGGAAAAAATAGTCTCGTTAAGGCCGGATATCGTATTTGCAACAACAGAGGGGAACAAGCCTGAAATAATCGATGAACTTGAGAGAATGAACATTAAGACTTATGTATTAAATTCTCATGACATAAACAGCGTACTTAATGACATTGCCGCTATAGGCAATGTTACAGGACAGAGCAGCGCAGCACAGGAACTTGTTAGCTCGCTTACCAGCAGACTTGACTCAGTAAAAAAGATGGCATCTGCAGGCAGGCATAAGCGCGTGATCTACCTTGTCAGCACGGAACCTGTAATATCAGCTGGACCAGGAAGCTTTATTCATGATCTTATCATGACGGCAGGTGGAATAAATGTATTATCAGATTCACAAATACGATATCCCCGTATAGATATGGAACATATCATATTAAAAGACCCGGAAGTTATTATTGCTCCATCTGATCTGATAGAGCAAATACAGGGATGGAAAAAAAGGTGGGGAGGTATCTCAGCCTTAAGAAATGGCAGCGTGTATCCCGTTAATCCGGATTTAGTAAGCAGGCCAGGACCAAGAATTATAGATGGACTTGAATTGATTTATAAATATATCAATAACAACCATGAAATGCATAAAAATAAGAAATTATGATTCAGAAACATAAACATGCAATGCCAGGAGTGTTATTAACCAGAAACAAAGCTGCCACATTTCGACCATGCAGACATTAACCTTAAAGCGATGGATTTCTTCATTATCCATTTTATCACTGATATCTCTGTTAATTACTCTGGTTTTATTATTATATGGTTCAGATGCACTTAAACCATATGATGCACTTATTGGGCTTAAATCTTATTTTACCGGGAAAATCGAGTCAGAAACGGTTAGAACAATCCTTTTTCAGATAAGACTTCCGCGAATAATACTTGCTTTGATAACAGGCGGCGCCCTCGCGACAGCAGGTGCCGGATTTCAGGCTGCTTTAAAGAACCCCCTTGCTGATCCTTATGTGCTTGGCATATCAAGTGGTGCAGCTTTAGGTGTTATAGTATCACTTTATTTGGGTGTATCTATAAGTGTGGCTGGAATTTCGTCAACTATAGTCTTTGCTTTTTCCGGCGCAATGCTCACACTATATATAGTTTACAGACTTGGTACTGTTGATAAAAAGATTCCGCCTCATACCATGCTCCTGTCAGGTGTTATGGTTAATGCAATAATTTTTGCAGCAATTTTACTGTTAGTTTCAATCAGCAATTCAATAAACCTGTATAAAATATTTTTCTGGTTATTGGGATACCTGAGTTCGCCAGACTATTCAACTCTTTTTGTGGCTTTTATATTTGCGTTTATTGGCGCGGCTATAATGTTTTCCCAGGCAAAATCATTAAATATTCTTACTATGGACGATGAAACTGCAGCAACTCTGGGCCTGAATGTCGAGAGAGTCAAGAAACTGATATTGATTGGAGGGGCATTGTTAGTAGCTGCTTCAGTATCAATATGCGGTCCAATAAGTTTCATAGGAATAATGATTCCACATACTGTCCGCTTGATAGCAGGATATGATTACAGATTTATTCTGCCGGTCTCTATGATCGGGGGAGGGGTCTTCCTGGCTATTGCTGATACAGTTGCAAGGACACTGCTGTCCCCTGCAGAGATACCCGTCGGTATAATAACCGCACTTGCCGGAGGACCGTTCTTCCTATACTTGCTTCGAACAAGGAGACTGGTATGAGGTCTGTTTATAAGGCTGACGGTTTATATTTTAAATATTCAAATCAATGGGTAATCGAAGACGTCTCCTTCAATATTTCTGAAGGCGAGTTTATCGGCATTATCGGACCAAACGGCTCAGGTAAATCGTCACTGCTTAAACTTTTATCAGGAATCAACTCATCACAGAGAGGACAATTATATTTAAAAGAAAGAGATATAACTATCATCGGAAGAGAGGAACTATCTATGACAGTTTCCTATATCCCGCAGGAATCATCGTTTCTTTTTCCATTTACAGTTAAGGAGACAGTATCAATGGGGAGATATCCTTATCTAAAAGGTAAATTATTTGAAGATTCTTATGACAAACAGGTTGTGACTGATGCAATGTCATGGGTAGGAATCGATTCATTAAGAGACAGGCCTATAACAGACATTTCCGGCGGCGAGAAACAAAGGACAATTATTGCAAGAGGTCTTGCTCAGGAAACTGACATCCTTGTAATGGACGAACCAACAACATCATTGGATATAAGCCACCAGGTAGAAATATTCAGCCTTCTTTCAAGACTAAATGAAGAAAATAAAATGACAATCATCACTTCACTGCATGACCTGAATCTGGGAAGTCAGTATTGTGACAGGATTATGCTAATAAGCAGAGGAAAGATCTATGCAGCAGGTACACCACTTGAAGTCATAACAGAGGAAAATATCCGAAACGTATACGGTTGTAATGTAATAGTGGACAGGAATCCTGCATCTGATACACCTCGCGTTAGTCTTTTACCAATGGATAGTCCTGCACTCTTTCATACAGATGCAGTATGGAATAAATAATCATGTTAAACAGGGAAATATTACTTATGTCGTTATTCTCCACTGCAGCTCACCTGGCAATTGCCGCGGTTATTTTGAATATACCACATGATTTGTCAGGAAGTACTATGGAGGTTAGTGAGAAGGAGGTTATTTGGGGTTATGTTGATGCCGGTCAACAGATTTCAGAAAAAATAAAAGAAACAGATTCAAATCAGCTGCAAACAGAAAAAAACAATAATATCCCCATGTTAAGAGGCAGGGATGTGCCTTTGCCTTCAACTCTGCTCAGTACAGACCTGATAAATAATGAAGAGGTGGAAATTGAGTTTACCGGGGATATTGAATCATCCAGGGGACAAACGGTTGAAACAACAAATGCCCCTGTGCATTCGGAAAGACTTGTTTACAGCGGAGACAACGATTGCAGCATATCTGAAGAATGCAGGACTGCTGCCATTACAAATACTAAAACAGGACACACCAGCAAAGATATAAATAGAATTGCACTTGAAGAATACATTAGAAAGGAGATTGAGAGATACAAATATTATCCTGATATTGCAAAGTTAAGAGGGATTGAAGGGACGGTCTACATAAATTTCTACATAGGAGCAGATGGCACCCCATCCAGTATTGATGTTTTCAAGTCTTCCGGATCCAGGATTCTTGATGATGCAGGGATAAAAACAATCGGTATGGTTGGCAAGATTAATACTCTGCATAGGGACTATAGAGAGATTGACATTATCGTACCTATTACATACAAACTCGATAAATAATTTAAAAAAGGGGAGAAAGATTATGAAAATCAAATATCTTATCATTGCCATAATATTCTGTATGTTGAATGCAGAAAATAATTTTGCTGAAAGTATACGGATGGAAGAGATAATAGTAACAGGTTCAAGTACAGGAATGTCGCGGTCAGTCATTCCGGCGGCAGTGACAGTGATAATGCAGAAGGACATAAAGGAATCCGGCATATCAAACGTATCTGATATATTACGTAAGGTACCGGGTCTTGATGTTGTTCAGCCAGGCGGCTCAGGTAAAGCGTCCTCTGTCTTTATTCGCGGTGCTAACTCTTCGCACACCCTTGTTTTGATAGATGGAATAAGAGTCAATAGCCCTACAACAGGAAGATTCGATTTTGCGGATCTCTCAGTTGATAACATAGAACGCATCGAGATCATACGCAGTCCAATGAGTACCCTGTATGGTTCGGAGGCGATGGGTGGTGTAATCCAGATTTTTACAAAAAAAGGGGCACTTACCGGTGGATCCATTACATTCGAAACAGGAAGTTACGGCACAACAAAGGAGAGTATTTCAACAAGTGTCAATAAAGAATATTATGATATTAATCTGACTGCATCGCGTCTGGACACAGAGGGTTTCTCTACCATATCTTCCGGTTCAGAAAATGACAGCTATGAAAATACTAATATTTCTTCAAAAATTGGAATTCACCGTGGAGGCAGCACGATGGGTATTACAGCACAGCTCACTGAAGCCATGACTGAGATAGACGGTTTTGACTATACAACTTTTGCTGCAAGTGATGACTTAAATAACAGAACTGACAGAAGGTGGAGTCTATTGGGTTTTAATATGGTATCATCAATGTCAAATAATTGGGAGAATAGTTTTTCCATATCGAGTTCAAATGAACGTATTGAGGGCATTGACGAAGATACACCGGAGAACCAAAGTATTCTGCACACTAACATAAACACGATTGACTGGCATATTAATATAAGAAGTAATGAAGGCAATAAACTTTCAATTGGATACGAACGGCAAAATAAAGGCGGAGAGGTTACCTCCTCAGGAGGTACTTATAATAAATCTATTAATAATAATGGGATATATATCCAGGAAAGCAGAATAATTAATCCGTCAGGACTCCTGCTTGCAGCATTAAGGTGGGATGACAGCAATCTTTATGAAAGTGCACTAACATACAGGATTGGGATATCTATAAATCAGACAAATGATTTGAAGTGGCATGCACAGTATGGGACAGGTTTTCAGGGTCCAACATTAAACGATCTTTTCTGGCCCGGGTTTGGTAATCCTGACCTAAAACCTGAAAAAAATATTGGATGGGAAATTGGATTTGAAGAAAATATCCTTAACAGCGCATTATTATCATTGACCTACTACGAAAATAAATTCACTGACCTTATTCAGTGGGATGGTACCCTTAAGAACATTGGAGAAGCTGAATCAAAGGGGATTGAAGCTAATTTTGACTGGGATCTGTCAGCGGCGCTCCACATCAATGGAAATTATACTTATGATGAAACAGAAGATAAAATGACCAATACATATCTCTTAAGAAGGCCATTAAACAAGTATGGAGCCACTTTTACATTAAAGCCCTCAGGCAGTACTATAGTTGATATAAAATACCAGCACACTGGCAAGAGATTCGATTTTGACTCTGACTGGGATGGTAAACCGGAAGTCCTGAAGGCCTATTCGAAGGTTGACTTATATGCGAGTTTTAAACTCAGACAGGATACTGAACTTTATGGGAGGTTTGAGAACTTGTTTGACAAGGAATATGAAGAGGCCAGAGGCTATGGCACTGCCGGCTTTTCTACATACTGGGGGATTAAAATTACCTTATAATATATATTGATTCTAATTAAATTTTAATCTTCCACGTTATATAATCATAATATAAATCAAACATGATGTGGAAGTTATGAGAAATGCAAACCTATAGAGCAGATTATTTGAATTGGCCGCGCCCCTTGTAACTGGAACATTAGCTGTAGTAATATTATACATCATATAGTTAAACCTGTTCATTTATTGTTTATTGAAGTGCGCGGGCGTCCATTTCCTCCGCGCGATGGCAGTATTGTTGTATTAGGACAAAATGCCGGATAAAGCAGGGGGTGGAAGAGATTGCGAATCTTACTAATAGAGGATGAAAAAGACCTTGCATTTATTATAAAGCAGGGGCTTGAGGAAGAAGGATATATTGTTGATGAAGCCAACGATGGAGAGAATGGTCAATACATGGCCGAGAACTTTCCAGCTGATGTTATAATCCTAGATATAATGCTTCCTAAAATAGATGGTCTGACTCTGCTAAGCAATATCAGGAAGAAAGGAATAACGACACCGGTTCTACTCCTGACAGCAAGAGATGCAATACTTGACAAGATCAAAGGGCTTGATACCGGGGCTGATGACTATCTCACCAAACCATTCGTATTTGCAGAACTCTTAGCAAGGATACGCACTCTCATCAGGCGACAGTCTGCTGTTAAAGAATCTATAATCCGGGTTGCCGACCTCGAGATACACACCTCAACACATGAAGTATTCAGAGGAGGAATACCTATAACACTTTCTGCAAGAGAATATGCACTCCTGGAATATCTTGCATATAATAAAGACAGCGTCGTAAGCAGGACAGATATAGTAGAGCATATATACAATGAAGAAAGTGATATGGATTCTAACGTGGTAGATGTCTATATCAATTACCTTCGCAACAAAATTGATAAGGATCAGGAGCAGAAGTTGATTCATACTGTGCGCGGGGCAGGGTATATGCTCAGATCCAAACAGACATAACTAATCCATGTTCAACTCAATCCGCCTGAAATTAGTAATATGGTTTTTGATAGTATTCTCTGTGGTTTTCACCACACTCGAGATTTATCTATATTATAAATTAGAGAACATAATATTGAGCCAGACTGAACACCACTTAAGTAATACCCTGGACACAATTGCCGGTCTTCTGAAGCTTGAGGATGATCATGGACAATTGCAGATGGAACTGGCAGAGTTGTCTAATTCCGCTCAGGGAGTTTATTCAGAAAAGCTGTCAGGACATTACTATCAGGTGATTAATGATGCCGGGATAATTCTTGCACGTTCACCATCCTTAAGTCTTGCAGATGAGACATTGCCAATTATAACCAATGTTATGGAACCGCGGTATGAATCAGTAACCGGCCCAAACAATGTACCAATACGCATAGTAAGTGTATCCTACCGGTTTTCTCAGGGGTGGTTAACCCTGCAGGTGGCAGATTCACTTGAAAATACGTATATGCTGTTAAATTCTTTCAGAAGGATAGTAATAATAACATACCCTGTTATATTTCTTCTGTGCGGTGCCGGGACTTTTTTTCTTACAGGATGGGCATTACGATCTATAAGTTTATTTGCTTACAGAATTGACCAAATCTCAGACAAGGAGCTTAGCAAGAGGATTGATGAAAAAGATTCTGTTTATGAGTTGAAAGGTCTTGCCAGCAGTTTTAATAAGATGCTGAATCGTCTTGAGATCTCTTTTAACAGGCAAAGGCAATTCCTGTCGGACGCTTCGCATGAGCTGAGGACTCCTACTTCGATTATTAGAAGTTACTGCGATGTTACGCTGAACAGGGAAAGAACAACTGATGAATACAAGGACGTACTTAGAAAAATAAGTGAATCTGTAAACAGGATGTGCGATATTATTAACCGTATACTGACCATATCAAGGTTTGACTATAAGGTGGTTAGTATAAGGCCTGTCAGGGTTGACATAAGAGAGATAATTGACGATGTACTAAAGCTGGTGGAACCTAACGCAGCCAGCAAGGGGATTAGAATAAGCTGTACTGGAAATGATGTCTTTATAAATGGAGACAGGGAAGGACTTACAGAAGTCTTTTCAAATATAGTTGATAATGCAATCAAATACAACATACCGGAAGGAGTTATAAATATTAATATCAGTGAAGCAGATGGTTCTGCAATTATTAAGGTTGCAGATACTGGTATAGGCATACCGGAAGATGAGATTACCAGGATCTTTGATCGGTTTTACAGGGTAGACACAAGCAGGGGGCAAACAGTTGGGAGTGGCCTTGGATTGTCAATTGTAGGGGCAATCGTGGAATCACACGGCGGGAGGATTGAAGTTGAGAGTAAACCCGGAGAGGGGAGTCTGTTCAGGATTATTCTGCCCAGGAACTATGTATTTAAAAATTAAGATATCAATGATTTATTTATCGCTTCCGTCCACGGATCCTTATAGGCTTCGATCACATACTTTATACGATTTCTCAAGTTATCTACTATACTGAATTTATCTTCCAACAGAACCTCCCGTAGATACTCTACACCGGTCCGTTCAATAAAATTACTGGTCCTCTCAGTCCATCTTGCATTTTCTCTATAGTATTGCAGAAAGATCCCTGTAATGTCCAACACCTCTTCCGCAGTCGTGACAACAGCAAAAAGGTCTGCTATCCGTGTCTTAACCCCGCTGTTGCCTCCGACATAAACCTCCCAGCCGTTTTGAATACCTACGACCCCAACATCTTTTACCCTTGCTTCGACACAGTTCCTCGGACAGCCTGCAACACCCATCTTTACTTTACCTGGACAGGGGATTCCCTGATACAGTTTTTCCATCCTGATACCCAGGGCAACGGAATCCTGCACACCGTAACGGCAGAACATCTCACCGACGCAGGTCTTGCAAGTTCGGAATGCCTTTGTATATGCGTGTCCTGACGGCATTTTCAGATCGGACCATACTGAATGAAGCTGTTCTCTCTTAATACCAAGGAGATCAATCCTCTGTCCTCCCGTAATCTTTACCATGGGAACTTCATATCTGTCAGCTACGTCAGCAATTACCCTGAGTTCATCAGGGGTAATAACTCCGCCGTAAGTACGCGGGACAACTGAGAAGGTCTCATCCTTCTGTACATTGGCATGCACCATATCGTTTAAAGGAAGTGTTCCAGTCTCTTTTTCAAAATCATCAATATATAATTCTGTAAGGAGATAATGAAGTCCTGGTTTACATGCTGAACATCCATGGCCATTACCCATGACCTTAAGGATTGTGCTTACTGATTTAAGACCAAGCAGGATTACCTCTTTTTTTATTTCCTCCCAGGTCATGGGAATACATTCACAAAATACCTGCAAACGTTCATTTTTTACATATTCTCCTCCCAGTACATTTTGTAAAATCTGTTCAATCAGAGGGGCACAGCCCTTACATGATGTACATGCCCTGGTTTTCTCAGAAATACCCTGAATGCCTGTCAATTCATATTCCTCTATAGCCTTTATTATTTCACCCTTGCTGACCCCCATACAACCGCAAATGGTCGTATTATCGGGCATGGAAGCGACTGTTTTAAAGGCTTCAGGCTGATCAAACAGGATTGTCTTTCTCTGAAGGGATATGTCTTCCTGATCCTGTATCAATTGACGATATCTTTCGTAACCCTGAAAATCTCCCAGCAGTATCGCACCCACTATTATGCCTCCCTGAATGACGAGCTTCCTGTATACTGATGACCCGGCATCGCTGAATACTATCTCTTCACATCCTATGCTCTGCCTTATATTACCGATGGCAGCCACAGGAATGTCTGCAACCTTGAGTTTTGTCGCTACAACTGTCCCTTTATACAGGTCTTTGCCATCCCCGCTTATTGCATTGGCTGCAACCTTGGCCTGTTCAAGTATTGGCGCAACCATCCCATAAACCTTTCCCCTGTGCTCAACACATTCACCGACCGCATATATTCCAGATATACTCGTCTGCATATAATCATCAACCAATATACCGCGGTTCACTGAGATGCCGGCGTCTGCAGCAAGGTTTATGTTAGGCCTGATTCCGGCAGCAATGACTATCATGTCTGCCTCATATGCGTTCCCATTTGAAAAGCGCACACCCGAGATTAACCCTTCATCAGTAATTAACTCATCAGCGCTGTGCTCTAACAGGACATTAATACCAAGTCTCGTTATCTCCTGACGAAGGATCTCTGCCGATGCCGTATCCAGCTGCATTTCCATAAGTCTGTCCATAAGGTGAGCCACTGTAACATCCATTCCCTGATTTACGAGCCCCTTAGCTGCCTCTAATCCAAGCAGACCTCCTCCTATGACTATGGCTTTACGGCTTTTACGGGCCCATTCAATCATCGTTCTTGTATCATCAAGATTTCGGAATGTAAATACACCGGGATGGTGGATACCGTCATTATTTATTATACCCTTTATTGGCGGTATGAAAGGCTGGCTCCCTGTCGCTAATATCAGAATGTCGTAGAAATATTCTTCACCTTTATCGCTTACTGCAATACTCCTTTCCTTATCAATCCTGACTATTGAAGTTCCGGCATGAAGTTTAATTCCATTATTTTCGTACCACTCCAGTGAATTGAGAACAATGTCATTTAAAGATAGTTCACCTGACAGTACAGAAGATAGAAGAACCCTGTTATAATTGACATAGGGTTCTGTCCCAAATACAGTAATATCCAGATCCGTGGTCTTTTTCAGCAGATGTTCTACGGCTGCAATCCCGCTCATACCATTTCCTATAACTATGAGACGTTTTGATTTATTCATATGAATATCCTTCCTCTCACTACAGGATAATATTCAAATCCCTTGCCATATCTGTGATGATCTCTTAACTACTTAATAAATCAGGATATTAAGCAGATTGTTAAACATCAGGAATTATTATGCCAACAATTGCAGGCAACATCATTGTTGGTATTACGACAATTATGATGTGATTCGGCGCATACGGATCCTTACAAATATTTTTCTTACTTCTTCGAATCCGAGTAATAAGAAGGCAAACGGTATAAAAAAAATCCAGGCAGATACTGGTATTGGGTTCGTGCCAAACATGATGTTTCCATAAGATGTATATGCTATGAGCATGATAATTATCAGTTCCACAGCGATGCCTGCAAGAAGCATCTTGTTAATCCGAAGTGATAAGGAGAATACAGAAAGAAATCTTGACCTGCATACAAAGACATTGGCCACTTGAGTAATTATTATCCCCGTCAGGCACACAGTCGTTGCCTGAAGATAGAGCGGGGCATCAGCCGAAAGCTTATCGCCCCACTGCCATCCATTTGTTGAAAGAAACCAGAAAAAACCGGACATTGCCGCTATTGCCTCCATGGGACCGAGAAAGAAATATGCCCTTGTTAGAAGTGGAATAGACAGCAGCCTTTCCTGGACTGACCTTGGAGGTCTTTTCAATATTCCCGGTTCAGGTGGCTCAGCTCCCAGGGCCAGGGCAGGCAGCATATCAGTCCCCAGGTCAACTGCCAGAATCTGCACCACTGTTAACGGCAGTGGTATACCAAGGATCATATATGCCATATAAGGTATGATTTCAGGTATATTACTGCTTAAGATATATGTTGTGAATTTCTTTATATTCTCATATACGGCCCGACCTTCTTCTATTGCCATAACTATTGTAGCAAAATTATCATCAAGGAGAACTACATCTGCTGCCTCCTTTGCTACGTCAGTTCCGCTGAGTCCCATCGCTATTCCTATATCAGCCCTCTTTAATGCAGGGGCATCATTAACCCCATCTCCCGTGACAGCAACGACCTCACCTAAATCTTTCAAGGCAGAGACTATTGTCATCTTGTCGGCAGGTGTTACACGGGCAAATGAGATCTCTTTTTTGGCAAGCAAATCAAGTATCTCCTTATGCTGCATCTCCCTGAGTTCCATGCCTGTTATAATATCAGGCTCATTAAACATACCGATCTCCCGGCCAATTGCCCTTGCGGTCTCAGGATTGTCACCTGTAATCATTATTATTTTTATTCCGGCTTCCCTGCAGGCTTTTATAGCCTCTGGTACCTCAGGCCTGGGCGGGTCTTCAATGCCTACGAAACCTGCAAATGTAAGGTCATTAATTTCTTCCCATTCAGGGCAGATGGTTTCACCTGAAACTGCTGCATCAATTCCATCCCTGTAGGCTACAGCAATGACCCGCAGGCCCCGGCCAGTCATTTCATCGAGGGTTCTTTCGGCATCTTTCTTTTTGAAATCATCGAATCCAGAAATCTCCCCATACTGAATAACAGAGGTACACATTGGCATTAGAACTTCAGGTGCTCCCTTGACATATATGATGCTGCCTGATTCATTTCTGTGGAGTGTAGCCATCCACTTTCTGAAGGGATCAAATGGATGTACCGCTAACCTTGGTAAATTCTCTCTGAGAACATCTGTATCTATATTTTTTCGTGCAAATTCAAGAAGTGCTTTCTCTGTCTGTTCACCTGCCACCTGACCATCCCTTATATATGCATCGTTGCATAATGTACACCCTCTTATCAGCATTTTGGTGCCAATATCCTCATCATCTTCCTTTGCAGAAATATTCTTTAATACCCCGTTACTGGATATATTAACTACAGTCATCCTGTTCTGAGTAAGAGTTCCTGTCTTGTCAGTACATATGACAGTCACAGAACCCAGAGTCTCAACTGCCGTTAGTTTTTTAACAAGTGCATTTTTGCCGGCCATCCTTTGACTTGCCATTGCAAGCGACAAAGTTACCGTAGGAAGCAGGCCTTCAGGTACATTTGCGACTATAATTCCAAGGGCAAATATAAAGTTATCCCAGAAACCCCGGCCCATTAATATGCCAGCGCTGAAAAAGATGATGCCAAGACTGACAGCTATCGCGGTTATAGTTCTTGTTACCCGAACAGTCTCAAGCTCCAGTGGGCTCATCCCGCTTGCAACCTCTGACGTCAGCCTTGCAACCTTGCCGAATTCAGTGCTCATGCCGGTAGCAAAGATCACTCCCCGTCCCCGGCCCTCTATAACGGTCGTTCCGGCAAACACTATGTTTTGACTATCATTCAATTCAATATCAGTATGAACAGATGCGTCTCTTTTCTGAGGCCGTGATTCTCCTGTCAGTGATGAGTTGTCAACCTTCATCTCTGAAACATCCAAAAGTCTTATATCTGCAGGAACCCGGTCACCCTCCCTTAAGGACACTATATCTCCTGGTACAACTTCAGTTGCTGATATGTCCAATTCGTTCCCGCCTCTT
The DNA here is from genome assembly GCA_964611625.1 of uncultured Nitrospiraceae bacterium. Classification (GTDB taxonomy): domain Bacteria; phylum Nitrospirota; class 9FT-COMBO-42-15; order HDB-SIOI813; family HDB-SIOI813; genus RBG-16-43-11. The sequence goes on from CAZTAM010000003.1 coordinate 159,679, forward strand.
ATTATTGTCACCTTGTAGGGTAGAAGCTTTCTCAATTCAGCGAACGCCTTCTCAGCCTTGTACTCCTGATAAAATGCAAATCCTCCGTTAATGAAAACAACGCACAAAATGGCGATTGCGAGTATTAAAAAACCTTCACCTGGTTTGAGATATTCTCCGGCAAAGGCTGTTATTGATGCTGACCACAGAAGGAGTGCAAAGAGATTAACAAAATGTTTTGCTATACTTCCAGACAGGGATATTTTTCTCGTTTCTTTAAGCTCATTTAAACCAAAGGTCTTTAATCTTTCAGATACCTCTTCTTCATCAAGACCTGACGGACTTGTATGAAGCGCCTTATATACTTCATCTGCAGTTAATGCCTGTATAGTCATAAAATATGTGGGTTCAGTGAATCATTTCCCATGCAGAGCAACAGGACGCAAAGCAAAAAGAGTATTTTTCTACATCCCCTATATAAAGTGCAGCAGCATCACATCGCACGGTGCATCCCTCAGAATTTCTTCCACAGGATTACCGGATACTGCTTTTTTTACAATATTGCGTTTAGTTGTCCCGAGTATTATGAGGTCATATTTATGATGTGAGGCCTCAGATATAATCTCATCCCTAACCTTACTGCCTGATACGATCTTTACTGAGGCATTTATGCCTCGTGTTCTCAACTCTTTCACAAATGATGAAATCTTAATTTCAGATGCCTCTAAAAGCAGTCCCTGCTTTGCCTCGTCAAGACTTTTTTTCATGGATGAAGAAAGCTCATTAACATGAAACACAGTTATGCTGGATTTGACTCCGTCAGCAAGTGCTTCTACTATATCAGCACGCTCTTTATCCATGTATCCGTCACCTATTACCGGCACAAGCACCCTTCTTGACCTTAATGAACGGCCTGGATGAGATATCTTGATTGCAATAACACTGCACGAAAGCCCTGACATCAGTCCGCTTGTAACAGATTTAACAAAGAATCGCCTACTGTTATGGGGCCTTCTTGTAGATGTAAACACAATATCAATCTTGTGCTCCCTGACAAATCTATTTATGGCCTCAATAACATCTCCTCTTAATATTACACCTTCGACATCTAATCCAGCCGCACTCGCTTCATCTGTTATCTTTACTATTGAACTTGAGGCGGATTGTTCCTCCCTTTCGCTCATACCTTTTGAGATTACAGTAACTACAAATAGTTTGGAGTTAAATGCCCGGACAAACTGATAAGAATATCGTGCCGCTAAATTGGAATGAAAAGTGCCGTCAATCGCAACAAGAATATTTTTATAGGGGTGATCCTTCATAGTTTACTAATAAGTACGTATATTATAATATTTTTCTGTGATAATCCACTTTAAATCAGATGAGTCCTCCTTTATCAGCTATTTAATGCTTGATTATTATATTTGTTTTATTTAGAGTAATATAAAAAATAGAGGGGGACAATAAAGTGGAAACAGAGAGAAAAAGACCGCTGCATGTTGATAAAGAGAAGCTGCGCGTTATCATATTTACGCATCATTTTAAGATTATCGGAGATATATATATCCCTAAGAGCGGAAGGCTTACTGACTATCTGAACAGAACACTCGGGGGGGGTGATACAGATTCATTTATTCCTGTTAATAACGCTGAGTGTTTCTCTATGTTAGATAGTCAATTAAAATATATTTCCGACTTCGTCAGTTTAAATAAAAACCAGATTCATCTAATCTTTCCATATAAGAATAACAAATGATCATTGGCATTCCAAAGGAGATTAAAGACCAGGAATTCAGGGTAGCAATGGTCCCCGCTGGTGTTCGTACATTAAGAGGACATGGTCATACTGTATTAATACAAAGCGGTGCGGGTACAGGTAGCGGTATATCAGACGATGAATTTATTGCTGCAGGAGGTGAGATCATCTATTCTGCTGAGGAATTATTCCATACTTCAGAGATGATAGTCAAGGTCAAAGAACCTCTCCAGACTGAGTATTCTTTTCTCAGAAACGGACAGATATTATTCACATTTCTACACCTCGCTGCAGACCGTAACCTGACTGAAGCGCTGATCAACAGCGGTATAATAGCAATCGCCTATGAGACTGTTCAAGTTGATGATGGTTCACTCCCTATCCTTATTCCTATGAGCGAGATTGCAGGTCGGGTTGCGGCAATTGCCGGCTCCTATCATTTGCAAAAGGCCCGGGACGGATCCGGAATTCTCATCAGCGGAATACCAGGTGTAGCACCAGGCAAAGTTACAATACTTGGTGCTGGAACAGTAGGCCAGAATGCAGCCAGAATAGCTGTAGGTCTTGGTGCAAGAGTAGTAATGCTTAACAGAAGATTTCAGAATCTGCGTTACATTGATGACATACACAACGGAAGAATTATGACACTTTCACTCAATGAACCTAATATCGAAGAGGAAGTGTTATCTTCTGATATAGTTATCGGTGCAGTTTTGATACCGGGATCAAAGGCACCTTATCTTATAAGCAGGGATCTGGTAGGAAAGATGAGAAAGGGTTCTGTCATCGTAGATGTGTCCATTGATCAGGGAGGCTGCGCGGAGACCTCCAGACCAACTACACATTCAGATCCAGTATATAGTTTGGATGGGGTAATTCATTATTGCGTAACTAACATGCCTGGCACATATCCACACACATCAACGATAGCGCTGGCCAATGTAACTCTGCCATACATCATTAAAATTGCTGACCTTGGATGGAAGATGTCTGTAAAAGAGGACCCGGCCCTTGCTAAGGGATTAAATATAGCAGAAGGCAGAGTAACATGCGCCGGCGTCGCCAACGCCTTCGGCCTTCGTCACGAGCCACTCTGTTGACAATAAAACCCCTCTCAATTATTATAGGGAACAATAAAATTCAGCTTAACACCGTAAAAGGGAAATTATTAATTTAGCCATAAGTTGTTGCCGAAAATTTCAGAATGCAGGAAAGAACGCGTCGTACTGACGCCGCAGATGAGCACTTTTCAACGTAAACTGTCGGGGCGTAGCGCAGACTGGTAGCGCACATCGTTCGGGACGATGGGGCCGGAGGTTCAAATCCTCTCGCCCCGACCATATTAACCCGGGATTCACATCATGGGAAAGCGAAAGTCAAAAAAAACTGACAGTATCAATCAGACATTAAGAGACGATGATTCCAATGAAAATGAGCATTCGGAAGATGACAATGTGGATGAAGAAATTGAATCCCAGGAACCCGGCGAACTCGAAGATGACACTGTCATTCTTACAATCGAGGAGGGTGAGGATGACAAGACAGATGTTGACGAATCGAGTACAGAATTAGATGTAATAAGATCATATCTTCATGAAATCAGCCAAACATCACTTCTTACATTTGAAGAAGAACAGGATCTGGCAGCAAGAGTAGAAAAAGGAGATGAGAAGGCAAGAGAACAGATGATTGAAGCCAATCTGAGGCTTGTCGTTAATATAGGAAAGAGATATTTAAACAGAGGACTTCCCCTTGCAGATATCATAGAAGAGGGAAATTTGGGCCTTATGAGGGCAGTAGAGAAATTTGATTATACAAAGGGGTTCAGATTCAGCACATATGCATCATGGTGGATCAGGCAATCAATTGAACGGGCCATCATAAATCAAACAAAGACTATCAGGCTTCCCGTACATGTGGCAGAACATATAAACAGGTTTCTTTCTACATCGGAAATACTTATTCAGGAGCTGGGAAAAGAGCCCTCACTCAGGGAGATCGCAAATAAGATGAATACCACGTCTGAAGAAGTTGAAGATCTCAAACAACTTATCAGAAGGACCTATTCCTTAGAGACGCCTGTAGGGGACAAGGAAGCCAATGTACTGATGGATGTTATAGCTGATAATTCAATAATGTCTCCTTCGCAGTTTGCAGAAGGAATCAGCACGCGTGAAGAGATAGACAAATGGCTCAAACTGCTCAGAGATAAGGAACGTGAGGTCATATGTCTCAGGTTCGGGCTCGAAGGGCAGGAGGCCATGACGCTGGAAGAAATAGGAAATCGTCCGGAGTTCGGCCTCACACGAGAAAGGATAAGGCAGATTGAGTCCTCAGCGCTTAGTAAACTCCGTTCTATTATTGCTAAGAGGTCAATAAAGAAAGAAGAAATACTATAAATAAGATGGGGGTGACGAAATGGATTTAAAGGCGAAGATTCGAGAGATACCTGATTTCCCAAAAGAAGGAATATTGTTCTATGATGTAACAACGCTTCTCAAAGATGCTGGTGGATTCAAACGGGTAATTGATAAAATAGGCAGTTTTTACGAAGGTGACGGGATCCATAAAGTAGTAGCAATGGAATCACGTGGTTTCATCATCGGTGCTCCGGTAGCATATCGTCTCGGTGCCGGATTTGTCCCTGTAAGAAAGCCTGGTAAGCTTCCGAGTGACGTCTATGAAGCAAAATACGAATTGGAATACGGTGCTGATTCATTATCAATTCATCAGGATGCAATAGCTCCTGGAGAAAGGGTATTGATCGTAGATGACCTCATTGCTACAGGTGGAACAGTAGCTGCTACTGTTCAGCTTGTAAAAAAGCTCGGAGGCATTATTCATGGAGTAGCATTTTTAATCGAACTGACTGAACTCCGGGGACGAAACAAGCTGGACGGCTACAATGTTGTGTCGCTCTTATCGTATTGAGAGTCTGCAAATAAGGCGCAGTAAAACTATATGTTAAAATCCGTTATAATTATTCTGATCATGCTCATTGCTTATAAACCGGCTAATGCGGCATCTATTTTAATTGACATGGGAAAAGAGAGCGCCGGTTTTGGTATCGGGACTGATATACAGTTCGGATATGCATTAATTGGACTTTCTTCAAGATTCATTACCGATGCCCCCTGGAGTTATGTTCAGACAAGAGAGACACTGATCGAACCTTGTGAATACTTTAATACCAAATCAGATCCGGAAAATGAACTTAGAAAAAAATGTACGTCAGCGGGGACGTTCCACGATGGAGATGAATGGGAAGTCTTTGGAAAGATAGGCGTCAGACTCCCCCTGGTGTCTTCCTTATATTTTAATTCAGGATTGGGGCTGTCTGCTCAGAAGACTGCCCAACTTTATGTTTTCTCCGAGGAGTATTGTACTTATCGCACAGAAGGGGAATGTATTCAAAAGGTCGAATATGGAGAGACCTGGGGACAGGTTGATAAAGACTACTTTATGACATTCCTGGCAGGGATCAGCGTAGAAATGAACCGAAGACTCCTTCTTAACTTTGATTATCATTCACGGAAGGGGGTTATTGCCGGTCTTATGTGGCGCTATTAGGAGACGCGGATAAATAGGGGCTTTTTTGAGCGTCTCCTTTCTGTGTGACGTATAGAAAAATCCTCTGGAGGCAACAATGGCTATGAAGTTTCGTCCTTTATCTTCCAGGAAGATCAAAACATATTCCATCAAATCAAGGAAGAGTAAAGTAAATATCAATGATTTTGCTAAACCATATGAGGCAGGCAGTACCTTCAATGATTTCTTGAAGAATCTGCCTCAGATACTGGCAGTACAAGACCTGAAGGAGATTGCATCCCTTATAGCTGCTGCTAATAGAAATAAAAAAGTAGTAATAGCTGCTATGGGGGCGCATGTGCTAAAGGTTGGACTCAGTCCTTTGATCATAGACCTTATGGAAAAGGGGATCATTAATGCTGTAGCCCTGAACGGAGCATGCATTGTGCATGACTTTGAGATCGCCTTTGCAGGCAAGACATCTGAGGACGTAGATGCAGAAATATCAAAGGGCACATTCGGCATGTCTGAGGAGACAGGGAAATATTTAAATAAGGCTATAAAAAATGGTGCAAGGAAAGGCTGGGGGATAGGTAGATCAACGGGAGAGATGATAAACGATTCTGATTACCCGTATAAAAACCTCAGTATACTTGCCTCCGGCGCCAGACTTGGGATACCAGTGACTGTTCATGTTGGGATCGGTACAGATATTATTCATCTGCATCCTCAGATGGATGGAAATGCAACAGGAAAAGGAAGCAGCATGGACTTTTCATTATTTGCAGGGGTAGTATCCAGGCTTGAAGGAGGCATCTACATGAACATAGGATCAGCGGTTATTTTACCTGAGGTATTTCTGAAGGCTATAACCCTCTCAAGAAATCTTGGCCATAAAGTACAGAATTTTTCAACAGTTAACATGGATTTCATACAACATTACAGACCCCTTACGAATGTAGTTAAGCGACCAACCAAAGACGGTACAGGCAGAGGCTACACCCTGACTGGTCACCATGAAATCATGTTACCGCTGCTTTCCGCTGCTGTAATCGAAGAACTTTCAATATCTTGACGGGAACACGTCAATAGTATAGAATTGTCAAACTTAACAGGCGAGTACTACTTCGCCCTGAAACCTTAAAGAAACCGGTATATGTAATATGTTTAAAAAAGTCCTGATAGCTAACAGGGGAGAGATTGCCCTCAGAATAATTCGCGCATGTAAGGAACTTAATATCTCTACAGTAGCCATTCACTCTGAGGCAGATGCAACAACTCTTTATGTAAAAAAGGCTGATGAAGCATGCCTCGTAGGGCCTGGTCCTGTTGCAGGATATCTTAATATTTACAGAATCATTGACCTTGCCAGGCAGAGAGGGGCAGATGCAATACACCCTGGTTACGGGTTTCTTGCCGAGAATCATGAGTTTGCTCAGGCCTGCGAGGAAAAAGGTATCGCCTTTATAGGGCCTTCTCCTAAGTCTATCAGGGAGATGGGGGATAAGATATTAGCTCGCCAGATGATGATTAGGGCAGGTATACCGGTTGTCCCTGGAATAGACCATGGCATAAGTTCTCTGAAAGAGGCTGAGCGTATTGCATCAGAGATTGGCTATCCAGTCATGCTGAAGGCATCTGCAGGAGGCGGAGGCAGAGGTTTACGGCTCTGCCAGACCGCGGATGATTTAAAAAGGAACTATGATCAGGCAAGATCCGAAGCGCTCAAGGCGTTTGGAAAGGATGAAGTTTATTTAGAAAAATATATTGTATCACCAAGGCATATCGAGTTTCAGATATTAGCTGATAATTACGGAAATGTTGTACACCTTGGGGAACGTGATTGTTCTATTCAGAGGAGACATCAGAAATTAATTGAGGTCGCACCTTCTCCCTTTCTGGACAATGAATTAAGGGAGAAGATGGGGCATGATGCTGTCACCGCAGCGAAGGCTGTCGGTTATAACAATGCAGGTACGATTGAATTCCTGGTTGACAAACACAAGAATTATTATTTTCTTGAGATGAACACCCGTATACAGGTTGAGCATACAATTACAGAGGAGATAACGGGGATTGATATTGTGAAAGAAATGATAAAAATTGCCGCCGGCGAAAAGCTTGAATTTACTCAATCTGACATTCAGGTCAGCGGTGCTGCAATTGAGTGCAGGATAAATGCTGAAGATCCGAGAAACAATTTTCTTCCGGTAACAGGAAGGCTTACCGCATACTACTCTCCAGGAGGCTTTGGAGTCAGAATTGACGGCAATGGATACCGGGGATATCTTGTTCCGCCTTATTATGATTCCATGCTCGCCAAGCTTACAGTCTGGGGACGCAACTGGGATGAAGCTGTAGACAGGATGGTAAGAAGCCTTGATGAATTTGTTATCAGGGGTGTCAAGACTACAATACCTTTTTACCGGATGATAATGCGGGATGAAAAGTTCCGCAAGGGTGAATTTGATACACACTATATTGACAACAACGTCGATGCATTGGTGTATGAAGACGAAAATGACAGGCTCGATATGGTTTATGCAATTGCAACGGCTATTGCAGCACATACTCATCGGTAGCCGTTTACGCTGTACAACAGAGTACGCTCAGCTCAAATCTCATGACCTTTCGTGCATATGAGTATGATTGAGCATTAACAGCTCTGGATGGCGTTGTTAACTTACTTTTAGTTGTTTAGAAAGAGGGCGCACATTGAAAAATAAGAAACGCAAGATTCATATTACTGATACGACGCTCAGAGACGCTCATCAGTCGCTGCTGGCTACTCGTCTCAGGACAGCGGATATGCTTCCCATTGCAGAAAAGATTGACAGGGCAGGATACTGGTCTGTTGAGATGTGGGGCGGAGCCACATTTGATTCGAGCATGAGATATCTGAAGGAAGACCCGTGGGAAAGAATACGTCTGCTGAAAGAACATATGCCTAACACACCATTCCAGATGCTTCTTCGGGGTCAAAACCTCGTTGGATACAGGCACTATTCAGATGATATTGTTGATAAATTTGTTGAGCGGGCAGTTGAAAACGGAATTAACATCTTCAGGATATTTGATGCATTAAACGACTTCAGAAACATCAAGACGGCTGTAAAGGCAACCCTGAAACATGGCGGCAAGGTTGAAGGTACAATATGTTACACCATTAGTCCTGTTCATAGTAACAGCCTGTTTGTTGATATGGGCAAAAGATTAGAGGACATGGGATGCGATACTATATGTATAAAGGATATGGCCGGACTCCTTTCACCGTATGATGCCTTCGACCTGATAAGCGAGCTTAAGCAGTCTCTTTCAACTCCGCTGCATCTCCACACTCATGATACAAGCGGGATGTCTGTGGCAACATATGTGAAAGCAGCCGAAGCAGGCATCGACATAGTAGATACAGCCGTCTCTGCACTCGCTTCCGGCACTTCTCAACCCCCTGTTGAGACATTTGCCAATATCATGAATTGTTCATCAAAGTATTCAATTGATCTTAATCAGGAACTCATATCCGATATCTCAGATTATTTCAGGGCTGTGAGAAAGAAATATAAGCTTTTTGAGAGTGAATATACCGGAGTGGACCCAGCCGTATTAATTTATCAGATACCAGGGGGAATGACTTCAAATCTGGCATCACAGCTGAGCGAGCAACAGGCCCTCGATAAGATGAAGGAGGTATTGCAGGAAGTACCGATTGTCCGGAAGGAATTTGGTTATCCACCGCTTGTTACTCCTATGAGTCAGATAGTCGGCACACAGGCCGCCCTTAATGTAGTTACAGGTGAACGGTATAAAGTCATCACCACTGAGACAAGAAACTATCTTAAGGGTCTTTATGGCCGGCCGCCAGCTCCAATTGACGAAGCCATTAGAAAAAAGGCGATTGGCAACGAGGAGTTTATAGAACGGAGGCCGGCCGACCTCCTCGATCCTGAGTTAAAAAAACTGACTGCAGAGGTCGGAGATAAGGCACGCAATATTGATGATGTGCTTCTTTATGCACTTTTCCCCAAGGTGGCTCTTGACTTCTTTGATGCGAGGGAAAAGGGCATATTGCCTGAAGAAATGGCTGCACAGGAAAGAGGCACAGTACCTGAAATAAAGGATGAAGCCACCATATCACACCTTGCCCCGAGTGAATTTAATTTAAAACTGCATGGTGAAACATATCATGTAAAAGTTGGCGGTATGGGACACCCAGGGGAGGGCGGAAGACCCTTTTTCATTTATGTTGATGACCTGCTTCAGGAAGTGCTGGTCGAATCACTTGTTGAGGTGGTTCCAAGCATATCAGGTGTCATCGATGCAAGGGCAACAGGTCACTCAATCAGACCAAAGGCCAAAGAGGTTGGTGATGTTACTACTCCGATGCCAGGCTCTGTCGTTAGAATAAAGGTTAAGATTGGGGACAGCGTTGAGGCAGGTGATACCGTCCTGATTGTTGAGGCAATGAAGATGGAAAATGAGGTACACACACCCATATCGGGCATAATTGAAAAGATATATGTTTCGGAGGGTGACAGCGTAAACCCTGATGAGGTCCTGGTACAGGTTAGGGATAAACAGGGATAATAATATATTGCTCACTGATTACAATACAATCCTCCAGAATATTGCCATAATGGCAATTCCGGTAGTTCTTGCGATCACTTTTCATGAGGCTGCTCATGGATGGATTGCATACAAATTGGGTGATCCTACTGCTAAACATGCCGGAAGATTAACGTTAAATCCAATAGCACATATAGATCCATTCGGGACAATACTATTGCCCATCATTACATATATATTTGCAGGATTCATAATTGGTGCAGCAAAACCGGTACCGGTAAATTTTGCGAATCTAAGGAATCCCAAGAGGGACATGATATGGGTAGGGGCAGCCGGACCCGGGGTTAACATCCTTATGGCATTAATTTGCGGTATTTTATTTCAGTTCCTCGTTTCGAAATCTGTGTATATAACTTCTCAATCCGGTTTTCTCTCATTCATCCTGGTTCCTCTTATCCTGATGTTAAAGGAGGGGATTAAATGGAATATCGTACTTGCTATTTTTAATCTTATACCAGTACCTCCACTGGATGGAAGCAGGATACTGGCAGGTCTGCTGCCTTATAAACAGGCTGAATTTCTTGGCAGACTGGAGCCATACGGACTATTGATAATTTCATTCCTTGTATTCTTAAATCCATTTGGTTTTATGACATACATAATATGGCCGATAATGAGCGTGTTAACGAGGTTATTTGCAGGAATGCCGGTATTTTAGGCAAAAAAATGAATAACAGAATGAGCAATGAGTTTGAACATATAAAAAAACGCGTTCTCAGCGGTATGCGGCCGAGTGGCAAGCTTCATCTCGGTAATTTCAGTGGTGCTCTCGATAACTGGATGAGATTACAGGATGACTATGAATCATTCTTTTTCGTTGCTGACTGGCATGCCTTGTCAACTGATTATGCAAAGACGGGCAATCTCAGGGAGTATACGCATAATATGCTTGTGGACTGGCTTGCTGCCGGCCTGGATCCTGATAAATGCACTATTTTTATCCAGTCGCAGGTACCGGAACATGCCGAACTCCTTATCCTGTTTTCAATGATCACACCTTTGCCTTGGCTCGAGAGGGTGCCAACCTATAAGGAACAGCAGCAGGAGCTGAAAGACCGGGACCTTTCAACTTATGGATTTCTGGGTTACCCATTACTTCAGGCGGCAGATATTCTTATATATAAGGCTGACTTTGTCCCGGTCGGGATTGATCAGCTTCCGCATCTTGAATTGACCAGAGAAGTTGCCCGCAGGTTCAACTTCCTCTATACTCCTGTTTTTCCTGAACCACAACCGCTGATGACAGAGTTTCCTAAAATTCCTGGAACAGATGGCAGGAAGATGAGCAAGAGCTACAACAACGCAATCTATCTTGCTGATACAAAGGAGGAGGTATGGGAAAAACTCAGAACCATGGTTACTGATCCAAAACGCATAAAGCGCACAGATCCGGGTGATCCTGAAGTATGCCCTGTGTTCAGCCTGCACAGGGTCTACTCATCAACTGATATAATTCAGAAGGTGGATGAAGGGTGCAGGACAGCAGGCATCGGCTGTATTGACTGCAAAAAATGGTTAAATAGCGCACTACTGATGAAACTCGATCCGATATGGAACAGGCGCGTAAAATTTGGAAAAAATTCTGCCCTTGTCAGCAGTGTTGTTGAAGCAGGTGCAAAGCGGGCGCACGAAGTCGCGCGGTCAGTTCTTGAAGAGGTCCGGGAAGCCGTAGGGTTTTAATCTGGATCTTTTCACGAGGCAGGCAGGCTTATGGTAAAGGTACTGCCGATTCCCTCGGCACTTTCTACTTCTATTTCCCCTTTATGTGACTCTATTATTCTGCGTGTCAGTGATAATCCCAGACCCAGCCCGTGAATTTTGGTCGTATAGAAGGGGTCGAAGATGTTTCTCATGATATCTTCCGGTATGCCGGCGCCAGTGTCATTAACTACAATTACTGCATGGATGGAATCTTTCTCTTTTCTGGTAAAACTCTCCACTGAAAGCACTCCTCCTGTTTCCATAGCCTGAATTGAATTAATTATTATATTGATAAGTGCCTGTTTCATGAGGGAGTGGTCAAGCATGATTACAGGTAAATCAGCAGAAAGCTTTATGTTCAGATCTATATTGTGTTCTTCAAAAGTATTTTTATAGAAAAAAAGCAATTCGTTAATAATCGAATTCAGGTTAAAAGGCTTTAAATCGGGTTTAGTGTCTTTTGTAAAATAAAGAATATTATGCAGAAGCTTTTCAAGCCTGTCTATTTCCCCGACTATAATACCTGCATATTTCTTTAAAGGAGATGTTTCATCAAGTCTTTTATAGATCAGGTTGGCAAACCCTCCAATCGGGACGAGGGGATTTCTAAGTTCATGGGCTACGGCTGATGACATCTTTCCAACCAGTGCAAGTTTTTCAGACTGCACAAGCTCTGTCTGGAGCCTCTTAATCTCTGATACATCCGTAGCAATAAAAATTACACCAAGATATTCCGGACCGTGCATAATCGGAGAGAAATGGGCCAGTATTGTTTTATCTCCTGTCTTAATCTCGGAAGAGTATGATTTTATCTTCCCTTCCCTCATGTCAGATATAATCTCAATTGCCTTAGCATGGGCCTGTTCAGAGTGGGCACCCTTGAAATCCCTGCCATACCAATCTTCCCGTCTGATTCCAAATATCATCTCAGCGGCATCGTTGATTAGTGTAACATGGTTATTACTGTCTACAAAAACGACCCCTTCAGCTATTCCGCCAAGCATAGCTTCAAGATGAGTCTTACTCTCCCATAACTCCATAGTCCTTTTTTCTACCATCGATTCCAGCTCAAGAGAATATTCTTTCAGCTTGATTTGTGCCAGTTTCCATTCCGTAATATCCTTGCTTATTCCAACAGTCCCTATTACATCACCTTTCTCGTTTCTGAGTTCAGAAATGGAAAGACTTATATCTATATACCCGCCGTCCTTCCTTTTGAGTTTAGCCTCGTAGTTGGTGACCATCTTGCCTGAACTGACCATCATCAGCAGTTTCAGCCTGTCATCCCTGTTTTGATAATAATCTGACATGAGTGTCCCGATAACTTCACTCTGCCTGTATCCAAGCATTTTCTCTGCACCTTCATTAAATGTTACTATGCGGCCCTCCATGTCTGTGGTAATTATCATGTCAGAAGAGTGTCTGAGTATGCTTTCAAGGTAATTCTTTGTCGTCTCCAGCTCTGAAGTCCTTTCCCTGATCATTGACTCGAGATTTTGATAAAGATCCTTCAAGGATGAACTCATCCTGTTGAAGCTATTCGCAAGCGATTCCAGTTCGTCACCAGTCTTGATATTAATCCTGTAATCCATGTGTCCCTTTTCAATCTGCTCAACTCCGTCATGAATGGAATTAACCGGGATTAACACCAGTCTCTGGACAAGATAGACACCCAGGGCACATATTAATAACACAAGGAATGACTCAACAGTAAGAATCATTAACATGAGGCTTTTGACAGGCGCAAATGTCTCAGCAGGATCCTGACTTATATATGAATACCACTTGTAGCCGCCAAGGGTATCATCACCTAAGGAGTTCAGGTACCTTAACTCACTAAATCCAACAACAGAGTTCTTGCCCCCATGAAGGTCTTCTTCAACAAGACTCCATCCACCCCCCTTACCTGTGACTAAGTCAATCAAAGATTTATTAATTTCATGCTTATCAGGCGGAACGACTGGACAGATCAGAGATCTTCCGCCTGAATTGATGATCATGCCATGTCCGGTCCTTGCAAAACTCGTATCAGAAATAAACTTGAAAAACTCATCTACATTCACAATAGTCATTATGGCGCCAACAACTCTGCCGGTTGATAAATCCCTGACAGGGATACCTATGTCCATGGCACTCATAGCTGTAAGAGAGTCTGTGTATATATCGCTGGCATATACCTTACCCTCTCCACGATTATATGTAACTATCCATCGTTCTTCTCTGGACTGGTCTTCATTGTATCTCCTGCTGCCGGCAATAATGACACCCTTTTCGTTTACTACAAAGAGTCCAAGGTGCACTTCCAATTCTTCAGGAAGTTTCAGATACCTGATAAGATAAGATTCAATATTATCCCTGTCATTATTTCGAATTGCATCGATAAGTGCCGGATCGCCTGCCAGATAGTGGAATGTTACAATCTCTTTTTTTATTGCGGCATCAAAACGATCGGAAGTCTTTTTGGCAATCTCGGCGAAGTTGTTCCCTATAGCCTCAGTGAGGACATCCTTTACTTCATAATAGGTTACTGTCAGGCCAGTGAGCAGGGCTACAAAACCTGCGATCAGGATGGCTAAGACAATCTTCCTCTGTATTCCCATGACATGCCTTTTAAAGAGTTATGATACATGATACATCTGCATCCTGAAATAAGTTACAGTCGCCGGTGGGCTGTGCCGGCATCAGATATTAACCTGATTATCAGTATAACCCCCGCTGTGGACGCGGGTCAATCCAAAATAATTCAGTTAATACCGGAAATTTCATGAACATTGTCTGATACTTGAAATAGAGACTAAAAATGCGTTATACTACTGACACGCGTTGTGTATTCTTTCAGATTCGCTCGTCATCTCTCGCAATAGATAAATAGAAAGGAAACCTGATTGCCCGAAAAGAAGTGGAAATTGACTATTGGCGCTTCAGTAATTGATAAAAACAAAGTCAGTTTTAACATATGGGCACCCAGGGTCAATGAATTATCAGTCAGGATAGTATCGGGCAGCAGAAAAGGGGATATACCGTTGGAGAAGGACCCAATGGGATATTTCAGATGTAGCGAGGTCAATGCATGTGCAGGAGACCGTTATCTATATTTACTGAACGGAAATGCAGCGTACCCTGATCCTGCCTCAAGATTTCAGCCAGATGGTGTGCACGGGCCTTCTGAAATAGTTGACCCGGCCGAATTCAAGTGGAGAGATAATGACTGGAAAGGGCTGCCTCTTGAAGATTATCTAATCTACGAACTGCACGTGGGTACATTTACAGAGGAAGGAACTTTTAAAGCAGCCATCTCAAAGCTGGATTATTTATGTGAACTTGGCGTAACAGCAATTGAAATTATGCCTGTGTCCCAGTTTCCAGGCAATAGAAACTGGGGATACGATGGCGTATACCATTTTGCCCCCCAGAATACCTATGGAGGTCCAGTCGGCCTAAAAACGCTTGTTGATGCATGTCACAGAAATGGCATAGCTGTCATACTCGATGTTGTTTACAATCACCTTGGTCCTGAAGGAAATTACCTGAGCCAGTTCGGACATTATTTTACGGAGCGATATAAAACACCGTGGGGCGATGCGGTCAATTATGACGGCCCCTACAGTGATGAAGTCAGAAGATACTTCATCAGTAATGCCCTTTTCTGGATCTCAGAGTATCACATTGATGCATTGCGGGTGGATGCGATTCATGGAATTTTCGATTTCAGCGCAAGGCATATTCTCCAGGAATTGGGCGAAGCGGTGCATAAGGAGGCCAAGGTACTTGGCAGAAAGATTTTTGTTTTTCCGGAGAGCGATCTTAATGATGTAAGGATCATAAATCCCGTTGAAATGGGAGGATATGGTCTGGATGCACAGTGGAACGATGACTATCATCATGTACTCCACACCCTCATAACAGGTGAAAGACGTGGTTACTACGAAGATTTTGGTGAGATTAATCAACTTAAAAAAGCGCTGACAGAAGGATTTGTTTACTCGGGACAGTTCTCAGCACACAGAAAGCGCCGACATGGGAGTTCATCCAAAGACCGGGATGCACGCCAGTTTATTGTATTTTCTCAGAACCACGATCAGGTTGGAAACAGGATGACAGGCGACAGGCTTAGCCAGACTCAATCAGTGGAGAAGCTCAAGCTTACAGCAGGCGCGGTGATTCTTTCACCATACATACCGTTATTATTTATGGGAGAAGAATATGCTGAAACCGCCCCATTTCAATACTTCGTCAGTCACTCTGATGAATCTCTTATTGAAGCTGTCAGAAAAGGGAGACTTAATGAGTTTTCCTCATTCCGGTGGGAGGGTGACGTTCCGGATCCTCAGGACAGTAAAACACATCAAAACTCAAAAGTAAGTTCTGAGCTTCATGGCATAGGAGTACATAAATATATTTTTGAATATTACAAGGCAATAATAAGACTTAGAAAGGAAGTCCCTGCACTTTCTAATTTAATCCGGGGGAATATTGAGGTCAGGGTCTTTAATAATGAATTTGGAATTCATGTCAGGAGATGGTTTAAAGATAATGAGGTTTTCTATGTTTATAATTTCAGTGATAAAGGAATAAACGCAGACTTAACAATTTCAAAAGGTCGATGGTTTAAATTGCTCGATTCATCGACTGAGAAGTGGGGAGGCAGCGGCAAAGACTCAGAACCATGTATAGAATCCAGTGGCAAGGTAATAAATCTGAATATCAATCCTCATAGTGTCATCCTGTATAGTAATAAATTAAGAGAGGGGCTATAAATGTCTCCTGAATGTAATATTAAAGCTCGAATACCCGTTTCTACTTACAGACTGCAGTTTAACAGACATTTCAGATTTACTGATGCAAAGGCTATAGTCCCATATCTTAATGCCCTTGGTATAAGTGATATATATTCCTCCCCATATTTTAAAGCAAGAGAGGGGAGCCTTCACGGTTATGATATCGTTGACCATAGTTTGCTTAACCCGGAAATTGGTTCAGAAAAAGAATATAACGAAATGATTGATGAAATACAAAGCCGAGGTATGGGACAGATCCTTGATATTGTTCCAAACCACATGTGCATCGCCAGCAGGGAGAATAGCTGGTGGATGGATGTACTTGAGAATGGGCTAAGCTCGATATTTGCAGACTTCTTTGATATTGACTGGGAACCTGTAAAAAAAGAGCTGAAAGATAAGATACTCCTTCCGGTTCTGGGAGACCAGTACGGAAATGTCCTGGAAAATAAGGAGATTCAGGTTGTTTTTGAGAATGGCAGTTTTTTCATCTATTATTATGACAATAAATTCCCGATAGCGCCTGAGACATATATATCTATACTGCAGCACCGTATTGAAATTATTGAACAGACATTATCCCATGAAGACCCTGCCTATTGCGAGCTTCTAAGTATAATAACCGCGCTAAATCATCTCCCGCCATATAGGGAGACTGACAATGAGAGGATTGCTGAAAGATATCGGGAGAAGGAGATTATCAAGAGGCGTATCTTAAATCTGTATAATGAAAGTTCCGTTCTAAGAGAATTCATTGATGAAAATATGAAAATATTCAATGGCCTGAAAGGGGATCCTGAGAGTTTTAATCTTCTTGATGCCATTCTCAATAATCAGGTCTACAGGCTCTCCCACTGGCGTGTTGCAACTGATGAGATCAATTACAGGAGGTTCTTTGATATCAATGAACTTGGGGCTATACGTGTTGAAAATATTGCGGTGTTTGAGGAAACCCACAAACTGATATTCAGACTGATAAAGGAAGGTAAGGTCACGGGTCTGAGGATTGACCATCCGGATGGATTATACAATCCTTCAGAATATTTTCACAGGCTGCAAAGAAGATGTTTTGTAAGTCTTAGGACAGGTATTGATGAATCACAGGTTATTGAATCAGAATTAATGAAGGAATACTATGAATTATTGTCTTCATATCCTAACTACAAGCCTTTTTATATTATAGGCGAGAAAATACTCGGAAAAGGAGAACGGATGCCGGATGACTGGCCTATCTTCAGCACTACAGGATATGCCTTCTTAAACATTCTGAACGGGATCTTTGTTGATACAGCAAATGCCGGGAAACTTGATGAAATCTATACCAGATTTATTAAATCAGATGTCAATTTAAGCGAAATTGTGTATGAGAAAAAGAAATTAATAATGCAGACAGCAATGTCAAGTGAGGTACGTACACTGGCGCATTATCTTAACTATCTTTCAGAAAAAAACAGGCACACAAGGGACTTTACTTTAAGCAGTTTAAGGGAGGCAATGATTGAAGTCATTGCCTGTTTCCCTGTATACAGAACCTATATTGACACAACCGGAGTTAATGAAAGAGACCGGAGGTACGTTGAACACGCAGTATACAAGGCAAAACGCAGAAATCCTGTTACAAGCGAATCTGTATTTGATTTTCTGAAGGCTGTCTTATTGCTGGATTATCCGACTAATCTCGACATTGAAGATATCAAAGAATGGCAGGATGTTGTTATGAGATTCCAGCAGATTACGGGCCCCGTAATGGCAAAGGGAGTTGAAGACACAACCTTCTACGTCTACAACCGTCTTGTTTCCCTCAATGAGGTGGGAGGTAATCCGGAAAGATTAGGCACTCCTCTTGAGGCATTTCATGGCCAAAACATTGAGAGATCTAAGAATTGGCCTCATGCACTTATTGCCACCTCGACTCATGATACAAAAAGGGGTGAGGATTTGAGGGCAAGGATCAATATTATTTCAGAAATACCGGATGAATGGAAAGAGTGCATTTTAAGATGGAAACGTCTGAATAAAAAAAAGAAGATAATTGTTGATGGTCAGTCCGTTCCTGATCTTAATGAAGAATATCTGCTCTATCAGACTCTGGCCGGTGCATGGCCGGTCTCCCGCGACAGCGATGAGGAACATGAAATATTCAAGAAACGGATGAAGGAGTATATGCTAAAGGCAATCAGGGAGTCGAAGGTTAATACAAGCTGGATAAATCCCAACCATCTGTATGAAGAGGCAGTGCTTGCCTTTATTGACGGCATTCTGAGCAGAAATGCCGGAAACCTTTTTTTGATAGATTTTGAGAAGTGTCAGGAACGGATTTCCAATCTGGGAATGTTCAACTCTCTCTCTCAGACACTTCTTCAAATAACATCGCCGGGAGTTCCTGATTTTTATCAGGGTACAGAGCTATGGGATTTCAGCCTGGTAGATCCTGACAACAGAAGACCGGTTGATTACACATTAAGGACAGGTATATTGGAGGAGCTGAGGAAACGTGAGGCCAGCACCTTGCCATCGGAAATTGCAAGAGAATTAACTTTGAATAAAATTAATGGAAAGGTAAAACTTTATCTGATTTATAAGGCGCTAAACTACAGACGGGATAAAAGAGAATTATTTGAAGAAGGTGATTATGTGCCAATCGAGGCAGCCGGGGTAAATGCAAATCATGTTGTATCCTTTGCCAGGATCAGCGGTAGTAAAAATATTATAGTTATTGCACCGAGGTTTTATTCACAGCTCGTCAACATTCAGGATATGCTTCCTCTTGGAGAAGTCTGGAATGGCTCATCTATTAACGTACCGTTTGCCGTATCAGGAGAAATGTACAGAAATATTTTTACAGAAGAAATAGTTCATGTCTCCATGAATGATGCTTTACCAGTAATAAGTCTTAATCAGGTTATGATAAATTTTCCTGTGGCATTACTTGAAAAGATAAGCTGATATTTATTTATAATAAAGGGAGAGCTGATATGACATTAGAAGGAAGAAAACGCATAATTATAGAAAAAGTAGAGCCGGAAATAAATGGCGGACAATTTGCAATCAAACGAATTTCAGGAGATAAGGTATTAGTCCGGGCTGATATATATGCAGACGGACATGATGAAGTTTCAGCCTTTCTCCTTTACAGGGGACCTGAAAAAAAAGAGTGGCGGGAACTGGCCATGCAGCCGGTTGGAAATGACCGGTGGGAAGGAGTTTTTTCAGTAGATGACATCGGCATGTACTATTACACTATCCGTGGTCAGATTGACCATTATTTAACCTGGCTGAAAGACCTCGAAAAGAGGATTAATGCCGGTGTCAATATTGAAACGGATTTATTAATCGGTGCTGAATATATTAATAACAATGCAGAAAGATCAAAAGGAGAAGGAAAAAAAAGGCTTAAAGAATGGGCAGATATTATAAGTAAGACAAAAGACGAAGGAAAGATCCTGTCAATTGCAGGAAACATTGAGCTTATGACTCTGTTGCAGTCATATCAGGACAAGTCCAGTTCAACAACTTATCACACGGAATTTCCCGTTATAGTAGATAGAAAGAAGGCCCTTTTCAGCTCATGGTACGAACTGTTTCCGAGGTCAGCAGGCGATGGGAATAAGGGGCACGGCACATTCAGAGATTGTGAAAACCTTCTGCCGGATATTGCAGGTATGGGTTTTGATGTCATGTATCTTGCTCCTGTTCACCCTATAGGGAAAATAAA
This sequence comes from uncultured Nitrospiraceae bacterium, assembly GCA_964611625.1. Lineage (GTDB taxonomy): Bacteria > Nitrospirota > 9FT-COMBO-42-15 > HDB-SIOI813 > HDB-SIOI813 > RBG-16-43-11. The sequence continues at coordinate 179,759 of CAZTAM010000003.1, forward strand.
GAGAAAGGGAAAAAACAATTCTCCTGCTGCGGATCATAATGATTATGGAAGTCCATGGGCTATTGGTTCTGATGAAGGAGGACATAAGTCAATATCTCCGCTGCTTGGAACAATTGAAGACTTCAAGAGGCTCGTAAGCAGGGCAGCAGATTACAACATAGAGATTGCCATGGATATAGCAATTCAGTGTGCGCCTGATCATCCTTATGTCAATAAACACAAGAAGTGGTTCAAATGGAGGCCGGACGGGACTGTACAGTATGCTGAAAACCCGCCAAAGAAATATGAAGACATCCTGCCCTTAAACTTCGAGTCAGATGAATGGCAGGAGTTATGGAAGGAATTAAAAAGCATCTTCCTCTTCTGGATAGATAAGGGCGTCAAAATCTTCCGCGTGGATAATCCGCATACCAAGCCTTTTCCATTCTGGGAGTGGCTTATTAGAGAAATTAAAAATGATTATCCTGAGGTTATATTTCTTGCAGAAGCATTTACGAGGCCAAAGGTAATGTACAGGCTTGCCAAGGCCGGTTTCACCCAGTCATATACATACATTACCTGGAGAAACACAAAAAAAGAGATAATGGAATATTTAACTGAACTGACAAGGACAGAAGTGCGGGAGTACTTCAGACCCAACTTCTGGCCTAATACACCAGACATCCTGCCAGAGCATCTTCAGAATGGCGGAAGACCGGTATTCATGATAAGACATGCCATTGCGGCAACACTTTCATCAAATTACGGCATATACGGCCCTGCCTTTGAATTATGCATTAGTGCCGCCCTCCCGGGAAGGGAGGAATACGTGGATTCAGAGAAGTATGAAATCAAAAAGTGGGACAGGACCGAAACAGGCAACATAAGAGATTTCATTACTAAGGTTAATATTGCCAGGAAGGAGAATCCGGCACTTCAGTTGACAAATAATCTTAGTTTCTATGATGTTGACAATGACAACATACTCTTTTTTGGAAAGGCCAGTGAAGACCTGTCCAATATAATTCTTGTAGCTATCAGCCTCGATCCATATCACACTCAGTCCGGCTGGGTGAGTATTCCTGTCCATGAATTCGGGATAGCAGCGGATCATCCATACATGGTTCACGATCTGATAAGCGAAGAGAAATACATCTGGCAGGGTGACAGAAATTATATAGAACTGAATCCCAATATATGCCCAGTGCATATTTTCAAAGTTAGAAAGAGGATGCGCAGCGAAATGGATGTTGATTATTTCTTTTAGGGGGACTGATGCGAAAAAAACGCGAGGCTTATCTTGAAGATGACCCATTATGGTATAAGGACGCGATTATTTATGAATTGCATGTAAGGTCCTTTAATGACAGCAATGGTGATGGTATAGGTGATTTCAGAGGACTTACGGAACGGCTCGATTATCTTGAGGATCTTGGAATAACAGCTGTCTGGCTCCTCCCTTTTTACCCTTCTCCATTGAAGGACGATGGATATGATATAGCGGATTACCTTGAAGTAAACCCGGATTATGGAACACTAAAAGAATTCAGACATTTTTTACGGGAAGCACACAGTCGTGGCATAAGGGTAATTACAGAGCTGGTGTTAAACCACACATCTGCAGATCACGTTTGGTTTCAAAAGGCAAGGAGGGCTAAGCCTGGGTCTTTCTGGAGAGATTTTTATGTTTGGACAGATAATACTGAAAAGTATAAGGATGCGAGGATTATTTTCAAGGATTTCGAGACATCCAACTGGACATGGGACCCCGTTGCCGGAGCTTACTACTGGCATCGCTTCTATTCTCATCAGCCGGATTTGAATTTTGATAACCCACATGTCATAAAGGCTATGATGAAGATTGTTGACTTCTGGCTGGGCATGGGTGTGGATGGAATACGACTCGATGCAGCCCCTTATCTGTTTGAACGCGAGGGAACTAACTGTGAAAATCTGCAGGAGACACATGACTTCCTGAAATATCTCAGAAAACATGTCCAGAAGACTTTCAGGAATAAAATGCTTCTTGCTGAGGCAAATCAGTGGCCTGAGGATGCAGTAGCATACTTCGGGGATGGAGATGAGTGCCAGATGGCCTTTCACTTTCCTCTTATGCCGAGGATGTTCATGTCAATATGGATGGAAGATAAATTCCCTATTATTGACATCTTTGAACAGACACCTGCTATTTCAGAAGTCTGTCAATGGGCTTTGTTTTTGCGAAACCACGATGAACTTACCCTTGAGATGGTAACAGATGAAGAACGGGACTACATGTACAGGGTCTACGGAAAAGACCCCAGGGCAAGGATAAATCTAGGAATACGCCGGCGGCTGGCACCACTTCTTGGTAATCACAGGAGAAAGATAGAACTGATGAATTTTCTCCTTCTTTCTCTTCCCGGAACTCCGGTTTTATATTATGGAGATGAAATAGGAATGGGGGATAATTTCTATCTTGGGGACAGAAATGGGGTTAGAACCCCTATGCAATGGAGTGCAGATAAGAATGCCGGTTTTTCGAGAACTAATCCTCAGAAGCTTTTTCTCCCTATAATTATTGATCCTGAATATCACTATGAGGCCGTTAATGTTGACACTCAGCAGAGTAATCAGGCAGCCTTGCTTTGGTGGATGAAGCGTGTCATCACTATGAGAAAGCATTCGAAGGCGCTGGGAAGAGGGGAGATTGAATTTCTCTATACAGATAATCCAAAGGTCATCGCTTTTGTCCGCAGCTTCAGGGATGAGAATATGCTGGTTGTAGTCAATTTATCCAGGTTTTCACAGGTCGTTGAGATTGATCTTACAAAGTTTGCCGGATACCTCCCGGAGGAGGTGTTCAGCAGAAATCGTTTTCCGTCCATAAAGGAAACTCCGTATGTACTTACGCTTGGGTTTTATGATTATTACTGGTTTACCCTGAAGAAGGAAGATGAGTTAACAGGTCAGTGTAAGATAGAAACCATTCCCCATTTAAACTGTCATGGCTCATGGGGAACAGCTCTTCAGGGCAGGTCAAAAGAAAGGCTGGAGAAAGACATATTGCCTGACTTCATGTTGAAGCAGAGATGGTTTGCCGGCAAGGCTCGAAATATTCAACAGTTGAGGATAATCGAAATTATTCCGGTCGGGAAAAATACAGTTATAGCTTATATGCTGTTCATTGAAGTCCAGTATTCGGACGGACTTCCTGAGACCTATCTGCTGCCTGTATCATTTCTTTCAGGCGAAGAGGCTGAAAGGATAAAGACCGATTTTCCTAAAGCAATAATTACGATACTCAAAACCAGTGATACAGAAGGTATCCTGTATGATGGTATATATAACGAGAATTTCAGGAAGAATCTTCTGCAAATGCATTCAGGAAGACAGGGTGTAAGGGGACATAAAGGAGAGATTACCCCCCAGTCCGGCAGATACCTCAAAGCACTTTATCTTGCGGCTGAAGAACCTCTTTCTGAAAAGAGTCAGGTATTCAAGGCCGAGCAGAGCAATTCATCACTGTTGTATGGTAATAACCTTTTTCTTAAACTATACCGCCGTCTTGAAGAAGGTATTAATCCGGAGATGGAGGTTGGACGTTACCTCACTGAAACCGCTTCATTCTCTAACATACCGCCATTTGCCGGTTCATTGGAATACCGAAGAAAAGGCTATCAGCATATGGCAATCAGCATCCTGCAGGGATTCATTCCTAACCAGGGGGATGCGTGGAGGAACACGATAGATGCCGTTGAGAGATATATTGACAGGGTTATTGCAAAAAGGGATGTAATTCAAAATGTACCGGATGTTCCGTCATCATTTATAAAAATTGCATATCAGGAGATGTCACCTGCATTGACAGAGCTGATATTCGGGTTTTACCACGAAATGGCCGGTCTGTTGGGGAAGAGAACGGCTGAGCTTCATCTGGCACTCTCTGCATGTCAGGAGCCTGATTTTTCTCCGGAACCTTTTTCAGTGCTCTATCAAAAATCTATTTATCAGTCTGTACAGAGCCTTACCAAGAGGGTATTTCAGATGCTCAGGAGAAATCTCAAGACTCTTCCCGAATCGTTAAGGTCAGAATCGGAGGAGTTTATGAGTCTTGAATCGACAATAGTTGATAAGTTCAAGACCATTCTCCGCAAGAAGATATCAGCAACCAAGATAAGGGTTCATGGAGATTATCATCTTGGCCAGGTGCTGTTTTCAGGCAAGGACTTCATAATAATCGACTTCGAAGGAGAACCAGGAAGACCTATGAATGAAAGGAGACTTAAAAGATCTCCTGTCAGAGACGTCGCAGGGATGATCAGGTCATTTCATTATGCAGGTCATTCAGCCCTTTCAAAATGTTCGTCTTTACGAGACGAAGATATACCATTACTTAAACCATGGATAGACCTGTGGTATTCCCATGTCGGAGGAACATTCTTAAGGTCATACCTTGATACTGCCGGCGATGCAGGGTTTGTCCCGGATGATCTTGAGGAACTCGACATTCTTTTGCGGGTTTTTATGCTTGAAAAGGCGGTGTATGAGCTGGGTTATGAATTAAATAACCGACCTGACTGGGTGCATATTCCTATGAAGGGAATAAAGCAATTGCTGGAATGATGGTATTTACAACTATTACGGACTCATCACTGACAGTAAGCATTATTATTTGCGAATTTCATTCGCCTGCACTATAATCAGCGCATGCATTTGAAAAAAATAACAAGTCATTATGTTGCCAGTTTTTTCTATCGTATGGCCCTTATGACATTCATCTGGTGGGCATTAACTGAAGGTGATTCCGGTTCGCTCTGGGCTGGTCTGCCTTTTGCTGCCGCAGCTGCTGTTTTCTGGTGTTTATTAAACAGCCCAATCCCTGTCAGGATAGGAGCTCTGTCGCTGTTCTTTATTTATTTCGTCCTGCAATCATTAAAGGCTGGAATTGATGTTTCATTAAGAGTTATGCGCCCAAGCCTTCCTATAAATCCTGCTGTTGTCGATTATGCATTGCGCCTGCCGGAAGGTCCTTCGAGGGTATTCCTGTCTGATACGCTAAACCTGATGCCCGGGACTTTAAATGTAAAGATGTCCGATGAGTCACTCGAGATTCATCTGCTTGATGCTGATGTTTCATCCCTGGACAAGATCCGTAATCTCGAGAATCGTGTAGCGGCTGTATTCGGGCATCAGATTAGCTGAGGTGGCAAATGAACTGGATTTATCCTGGACTTGTACTTTTCCTTGTATTGAACATAATTGCCGGGCTTGCGCGCGTTCTTCGGGGACCGACCGAAACAGACAGAATGCTGGCAATACAGCTATTTGGCACGACTGGAGTAGCGGTAATTCTTCTTCTCTCAGAAGCTGTGGGAGCTCCAATGCTCCGGGATATAGCCCTGGTCTTTGCCATCCTTTCTGTAATAATGACTGCCGGTTTCGTCAGGCTATTGGGGAGGCGTCGCAATGCACGATCTGCCGGAGACGGTACATGAGTATTGCAGACATATTGTCTTCAGCCCTCCTGATTACCGGGGCTTTTTTTTTCCTGTCCGGGACAATCGGAGTGCTGCGGCTTCCGGATGTTTATACACGTCTGCACGCCCTTACCAAGGCCGATAACCTCGGTCTAGGCCTGACTGTTGCCGGACTTATGCTCCAGGCGGACTCGATCCCAGGTGCACTAAAACTTTTTCTTATCTGGCTGCTGGTTATTGCGAGCAGTTCCACGATAAGTTATCTTTTAGCACATAACGCGAGAGTCAGCGGCGTGCGCCCATGGAGGCGTAATGATAAAATCGGGTGACATTCTTGATCTCCTTCTTGTGGCTGTCATGCTCTGGCTGGCCCTGAAGCTTATAGTATATTCGGATTTGTTCAAGGCAACAGTACTCTTCATTACGCTGAGCCTCATGATGGCACTTGCATGGGTTCGTATGCAGGCCCCTGATATCGCCCTTGCCGAGGCAGCTATAGGAGCAGGAATAACAGGCGTGCTGCTTATCGATACAATCGGTCACCTGCAGAGAAACAGGCACTTACCGGACAGGCCTGAGTCAGACAATAGCGAAGAGGATATGGATGAAAGCGGATGAGCCGGCAGATAAAATAAACCAGCGGCTTATAACGTCACTCCTGGCGGCTGGCCTCGCCTTGCTGCTGTCTTTGGCAGTACTTCGCCTTCCTGAAGGCACGGGACTCTCCGGGGCTGTACTGGATTCTCTGGAGCAAAGCGGTGTCGATAGTACTGTAACGGCTGTACTGCTGAACTTCCGAGGCTATGATACCCTTCTTGAAGTCTGCGTACTCCTGCTTGCGCCCCTCGGTGTGCTTACCCTGACCGGCGGTAGAAATACAGCGCCGGTACATGCCCACGACCCGGTTCTCTCGGAAGTGTCGCGAGTACTTGTACCTTTGATGGTGCTGGTTTCCGGATATCTCTTATATGCAGGTTCGCATGCCCCGGGTGGCGCCTTTCAGGCTGGAGCTGTACTCGGTTCTGCTATAGTTCTCTCCCGGCTTGCCGGTCTGGCGCATTTTGAGAGATACAACAGTTCTTTCCTTGTGGCCTCCATGCTTGGGTTTGCTTCCTTCCTGTCTATAGCAGTCATTCCGTTAGCAGCGGGGAGAAACTTCATTGAGTACTCTCACAAGAGTGCTCATATCCTTATCCTGGCCATTGAAGCCGCACTAACCATATCCATTGCGATAATCCTTTATACGCTGTTTTATGAAGGTTCTGCTATTCCGCCCCGCAGCCATCCTGGAGGCAGGGCAGATTGATGCAGTCAATAATATACTCCATAGGAGGTGTATTGCTCTTCTGCATCGGTATTTACGGGCTGATAGCATGCGAACATCTGTTCAGAAAAATCCTGTCATTTAACATCATGGGCAGCGGAGTTTTCCTTTTTTTAGTCAGCATAGCCCTACGCACCGGGGACAAACCGGACCCTGTGCCGCACGCAATGGTCCTTACCGGCATTGTGGTTACTGTAAGCGCTACCGCCTTCGCGCTTGCGCTGCTGCGTACAATAAACTCCGTAAACGGCGCAGAAACACTTGATAGTATGACAGATCCGTTAGACTCAGATGAGGGCGAATGACTGAGCTTCAGGAAATAATTACAACTGCTCCATGGGGCGCACTTATGGTCGTTATCCCTCTTGCAGCAGCAGTCGCGTCCTTTCTAATGCCCTGGCGATCGGCAAACATAATTATATCAACGGCTGCTGTATCAGCATCATTATTTTCTCTTGTGCGCCTTTCAAGAGAGGTGTTGTTTACCGGTGCAGTACGCTATCAAATAGGGGGCTGGGGTTCTCCGCTTGGAATAGACCTCTACGCCGACGGACTGAGTATACTGATGCTTTTTATGACAGTCCTGATAGTAGCGGCTGTAAGCTGCTATTCAGTATTCTATTTTGCCGGGGGTGGTTCAAGGAAAAGGTTTTTCTGGCCATTGTGGATGTTTTTATGGGCTGGTCTTAATGGGGTTTTCCTTTCCGGTGATGTATTCAATCTTTATGTAACTCTCGAGGTTATGGTGATAACGGCGGTTGCGCTTGTAGCGATAGAGGGTAAAAGTGAGGCACTGGCATCCGGAATGCGTTATTTCCTGGTAGCTGTTCTGGGCTCTCTTTCATACCTGATGGGTGTGGCCCTGCTTTACGCTTCATACGGCGTCCTGGATATAGGCATGCTTGGAAAGACTATGATGTCTGACCCTGCAACAGTGATTGCAGCTGTATTGATAATAACCGGACTTCTTGCCAAGACAGCGCTTTTTCCTCTTCACTTCTGGCTGCCGGGCGCCCACGGATCTGCTCCCGCACCGGTTAGCGCCGCGCTATCCGCTCTTGTTGTCAAGGCACCATTCTACATAATTCTGCGTTTATGGACTGATGTTTTTTCGCCCGGCATCACATCACATGCAGGATTGCTGCTCGGCGTCCTCGGGTCTATTGCTATAATATGGGGCGGTGTTATGGCCTTGCGTCAGAGAAGGCTGAAGATGCTGGTTGCATACTCCACGGTCAGCCAGATCGGTTATCTCTTTCTTTTCTTCCCACTGTCGTCGTCTGCTGATGCCTTCATTGGGTGCGTGTACCAGGTCATGGCGCATGCGCTGGCAAAGGCCTCGATGTTTCTTGCTGCAGGCAACCTGATCAAGGCCCTTGGCAACGACCTTATAGAAAACCTGAGCGGCCTTGGACAGAGGCTCAATATCAGTGTTTTCGCCTTCGGTCTGGCAGGAATAAGCCTTATCGGACTCCCCCCCAGCGGCGGGTTCATTGCTAAATGGCAGCTCCTTAAGGCCTCCATAGAAACTGGTCACTGGTGGTGGTCTGTTATAATCATCGCCGGCGGTCTTCTCGCCGCTGGATATCTTATTCCGGTCTTAAGAAGCTTTTTTTCACAGGCGCATATACCTGCTGCATTCAAAAGAGTTCCCTTCGGAATGGAGGCTGCAGCAATTGCACTTGCTTTATTTTCTCTTCTGCTTGGAATTGTTGCGGCATTGCCTATTTCCGTTTTACGGGGAGGCCAATGAACGTCGATAGCCTGATGCCAGTATTCCTGATTTTGAGCTCATTAGTCCCTGCGGTTATCATATTCCTGCTGGATGAGGGACAACATATTTTGAGGACTGTCATTAACATGATAGGGGCGGTAGTCAAGCTGATGCTGGTTGGTATAATGACATGGGGGGTATTTAACGAACGCAATTATGTCATGCATTTTCCTGCTGTCCCCGGCATTGAGATTATATTAAGGGCCGATGCCCTCGCCATGTTTTTCCTCATACTCTCAGCCGGGCTCTGGCTGGTAACAACGGCCTATGCTGTGGGATACCTTGAGGGGGGGCCAAACCGCCGGAGGTTTTTCGGTTTCTTCAGCCTCTGCGTTACATCAACAATGGGCATCGCCCTTGCGGGAAATCTTTTCACTTTTTTTATCTTCTACGAGATTCTGACACTTACAACCTATCCCCTGGTAGTCCACAGGGGGACCCTTAAGGCACTTGATGCAGGAGCCACCTATCTGCGTTATACCCTGGCAGGCGGGGCTGTTCTTCTTGCCGGCATAGTGTGGCTCCACGTGCAGGCCGGGTCATTAGAATTCACACAGGGCGGTTATTTAAATCATTCCGGCAGCGGACACACAATCACGCTTACTGTAATTTTTGCACTCCTTATGCTTGGGCTGGGCGTTAAGGCCGCTATCATGCCCCTGCACGGCTGGCTTCCTGTTGCAATGGTTGCACCGGCGCCGGTCAGCGCCCTTCTTCATGCCGTCGCAGTGGTAAAGGCTGGCGCCTTTGGCATAGTCAGGGTCGTAAACAATGTATATGGGATTGAGTTTGCCTCAACACTGGGTGTAACGATTCCACTGGCGTTTGCTGCCTCTACAACCATAATCTACGCGTCTTTTAAAGCCCTCTGCCAGGATGACTTGAAGAAGAGGCTCGCATACTCGACCATCAGTCAGATCTCGTACATAGTCCTCGGGGTTGCGATTGCCGGTCCACTCTCTACAATAGGCGGCATCACCCACATCGTCCATCAGGGCATTATGAAGATTACCCTGTTCTTCTGCGCCGGAGTTCTTGCGGAGACCCTCGGCATTCACCGGGTCAGCGAAATGGCCGGTGTTGGCCGGAGGCTTCCTCTCACAATGGCTGCCTTCACGGTTGCTGCCATCGGCATGATAGGAGTACCTCCAACCGTGGGTTTTATTACCAAGTGGTATCTCGGAATTGGCGCGATAGATGCCGGACAGAACTGGGTACTGGCTGTTCTTGGCGTAAGTACATTGCTGAATGCGGCTTACTTTCTTCCAATCATAAACTCAGCCTGGTTCGTTAAACAAACCGGCGACTGGCCTGAGGAGAAAAAAAAGAGAGGCTTTTTTGAGGCAGACCCCTGGCTGCTTGTCCCTACACTGATGATAGCATGCTTTACAATCCTGGCAGGTATCTTTGCCGGAGAGTTCTTTAGTCCTCTTGAGTGGGCAAGGCTGATAACTGAAAGGGAATACAGATGAGCTGGGTCCTTGTGCTTTCTGCAGGACTGCCGTTATTGTCGGCCCATCTATTGTATTTGTTCAGGAGAGTGCCGTTGCTCCCGTTTGTAGTTCTGCCGCTAATCCCATCTGTCGTTTTGGTATTATCCGGCAGGTATATCACAGATATTTCGTTTTATCCTGGAATTCTTCTGGGGCTTAAACTTGGTATGGACGAGGTTGCGCAGGTATTTCTCCTCTTTACCACTCTCTTATGGGGAGTCTCCGGGGTTTTCGCAATTTATTACCTTCGTGAGGACAACAGAATACGCAGATTTTTCTTCTTCCATCTCCTGTGCATGAGCGGCAATATCGGAGTCATCCTCTCGCAGGATATACCGGGATTCTACATGTTCTTCGCCCTCATGAGCATTGCAGCTTACGGCCTTGTTGTTCATGATGGAACCCCGGCTGCTTTCCGGGCAGGACGGGTGTATATAACGATGGCAATCATTGGTGAGGCGCTTATAGCTGTCGGCCTCTTTCTTGTTGCTGATGCTTCCGGATCAACAGATATTGCCGGAGCCGGTGCTGCCATATCCGTATCCGAATACCGCGATATCATAGTAGCGCTTATTCTCGCAGGTTTCGGCATCAAAGCAGGGTTGCTGACACTCCATATGTGGCTTCCGCTGTCTTATCTGGCGGCTCCGGTTCCGGCAAGCGCACTCCTTAGCGGCAGCATGATCAATGCCGGACTACTGGGCTGGATCAGATTTCTGCCGCTTGGGGAGGTCTCTCTTCAGGAGTGGGCCTGGATTTGCATCTCAATAGGCCTGATCGGGGCTTTTTTTGGAGTGGCGGTGGGGATCTTCCAGGCAGACAGAAAAATCATTCTTGCATACTCCAGCATCAGCCAGATGGGGATAATGACGACCGGAATAGGTATCGGGTTTTTTCGAGCCGATGCCTGGCCATTGGTCATGACGGCCATTCTCATCTATGCATTTCATCATGCCCTTGCAAAGGGGGCGCTTTTTCTGTCAACAGGCCTTACCGGGGCACTGCATAATCATTTCCTTCGCATCATAATATACATAGGGATGCTGCTGTCTGCGCTTGCCCTTGCAGGTGCACCCTTAACAAGCGGGGTGTTTGCCAAGACGGCATTGAAGCAGACTCTTTATTTTCTCCCAGCCGGGGCCGCACCATACATCGCGTTCCTTCTCCAGGCCGCTGCTGCGGCAACTGCAGTTCTAATGGCCAGATTCATTGATGTTATGGTGAGGGACGCCAGACTGAACTCTGAAAGGCATGCCAGAGGGGTACTGATACCCTGGGCAGTCTTGATCATATTCATGGTACTTTTATTTTCGCCGTATGGATTCAGGTATTTGTCTGTCGAGCCAGGGCAGCTTTTAGAGCTGGTCTACTCATATCATGGAATAAAGAGTGCGTTTGCCCCACTCCTGGCGGGGGCGCTGTCGTATCTTGTCTTTATATGGCTCCGGGAGAAATTGTTCGAGCGATTTACGATACCGCCCGGAGATGTTCTGGAACTCTTTGTTCGTCTTGCCGGCCCGCTTAAGACTTTGTCAGGGACTATCTCCCGGAATAAATCACATGTCAGGGAGACTAAACTTTCTGGATTCAGGATTCATGATAAGTGGCTGACAAAGATTGACAGCATTGAATTAAAACTTACCTCAGGAACCTCGGGGTTTATATTTTTCCTGCTGGTCGCTGCAGGCCTGATCATTCTGATTGGAAGTATTTAGGCTCGTCCGCATTAATCAACCTGATTTCAGGACGAGATATCATTCAGAGCAAACGATACCGACTGGAATAATGCCACATTCGGACCACGCGGATTGACCGTCTTTGTGCGAATGAACTGGCAGTAGTAATAGTATTATTTTATTTCTGAAATATTTCTGATATTCTGGCGAAGGACAACATTCTGTGATAGTATGAGCCTTAATTATGGAAATAACCATAGTATTATTCATTCTTGGACTGGCTGTAACGCTTTTTGTCACGGAAAAATATCCGGTAGATCAGGTTGCTCTGATCGTGCTGGGAATTCTGATGCTTATAACTGTTCTGGCCGGAAGAATTCCTGGACTAGATCAGGACCGCTGGATCAGCCTTAATGAATGCCTGTCCGGTTTCAGTAATCCCGCCGTTATAACCGTCCTGGCGATGTTCGTTCTGAGCGCAGGGCTCGAAAAAACCGGTGCTGTAAGCGCTATCGGTCACACCCTCATCCGCCTTGGGAAAAAACCGAAGGTCTTGATGCTCCTGATGATGATTAGTGTTGGAGCGATATCAGCATTCATTAATAACACCGCAGCAGTAGCGGTATTTCTTCCTCTGGTATTGACTGCTGCATCACGCAGTAAAATATCATCATCCAAACTGTTAATCCCGCTTTCATTTGCATCTCAGTTCGGAGGAGTCTGTACGCTGATGGGTACATCGACTAATCTGATTGTCAGTGCTATCTCTGAGGAGGCAGGTTACGGTTCCTTCTCGGTGTTTGAATTCAGCAAACTTGGATTAATCATGGTGGTGGCAGGGATATTATACCTTATCCTGGTCGAACGCTGGCTGCTCCCTGCACATCGAGGAGGACAATTGGTCGAGGAATACCAATTGAGGAAATATATTGCAGAACTTCGCGTGGGAAAAAACTCCGCGTTGCTAAGCAAGACCATTCAGGAATCGGAGTTAGCAAAACCTGGTATCCAGGTGCTTAAGATCATGAGGGGAAAGCAGAATATATGGCCGGGGGTGTCGACTCTGCTGCAGGTTGGTGATGTTCTCCTTGTTGAGGGCCGCCTTGAGAGATTGATGGAAGTCAAAGACGGCATGAAGCTTGAGATGGCCCCTGAGTTCGAATTGAAGGATGAAATGCTGCAGTCTGACGAATTTACCCTTGTGGAAGTGATAGTGCCGCCAAGATCCCCTCTGCTCGGCCGCACTCTTGCTGACATGGCCTTTGCCCGTCGCTATCATGCAATTGTACTTGCAATCCACAGGAGGAGACGGGTACGTCATGAAAATCTGGTTGAGATGCGGCTGCATGTCGGAGATGTGCTTCTGGTACAGGGAACCGGAGAGGACATTGACCGCCTCAGGCGGGACCGTGATTTCATTGTCATGCGCGAACATGAATCAGGATCGCTGCGGAAAGGACTGGCGCCAGTAGCGCTTGCCATTATAGCCGCGGTTGTGCTTCTTGCCGTATCAGGGATAATGCCTATTCTTGTTTCTTCTGTCCTTGGGTGCGTAGCGATGCTTCTGACGAGGTGCCTGCGTCTTGAAGAGGTTTATGGTGCTGTAGACTGGAAGGTGATCACCTTATTAATCGGCATCCTGCCTCTGGGACTGGTAATGGAGAAATCCGGTGTTGCTGAAGCGATTGTAGACCATTCACTCGGATGGGTTGGCGGCCTTGGCCCGGTGGCTGTTCTTGCAATGCTGTATTTCCTGACGGCAGCTCTTACCGAAACCATGAGCAACAATGCCGCGGCAGTATTCATGGCGCCGATAGCCATTTTTTCTGCTGTAAAGATGGGAGTCGATCCGCGTCCGTTATTGATGGCCGTAACCTTTGCAGCTTCAACAAGCTTTGCAACACCCATTGGTTATCAGACCAATACAATGGTATATTCCGCCGGCAACTATAAGTTCTTTGATTTCATTAAGGTTGGAGTCCCCCTTAACCTGCTTTTCTGGTGTATTGCCATATATTTTATCCCCATAATCTGGCCTTTCTGAATCTCCCGCTGGAGCTATTCATTCTAATTAGTTGTAAAACAGATCATCCGCTGTTATGATAAGTTCAGGGGGGAAGGGTAAGAATGCATCCAAAAAAGGTCAAAGATAATATATACTGGGTAGGATCTGTTGACTGGGACAGGCGTCTTTATGATGGCCTGATACCACTGCCTGATGGAACAACTTATAATGCCTATCTCATTCGTGGAAGTGAGAAGACAGCTCTGATAGACACGGTTGACCCGGGTAAGATTGAAACTTTTCTGTCGCAATTGGATGAGGTTGAGGATATCAACTTTGTTGTCTCCCTTCACTCTGAACAGGATCATTCAGGGGCTATTCCTGATGTTCTGGACAAATTTCCGGATGCATATGTCGTTACAAATCCAAAGGGAAAAGGGCTGCTGTCAGACCACCTTCATATCCCGGACGATAAAATAATCACTGTAGGCGATGGAGAGACTATGACACTCGGCGACAAGACCCTTGAGTTTATTTACATGCCCTGGGTCCACTGGCCGGAGACAATGGCTGTCTATCTTCGTGAAGACCGGATAATCTTTACATGCGACCTCTTTGGTTCTCACCTTGCCACTTCTGATCCGTTCTATGATGATGAGACCAGGATATGCGAGGCTGCAAAGAGATATTATGCAGAGGTAATGATGCCGTTCAGGAAGACGATTCAAAAACATCTGGACAAACTTGAGACTTATCAGATTGACATCATTGCGCCGAGTCACGGACCGGCATTTAAGAAAACCGAGTGCATAGTCCAATCCCACAGGGAATGGGTATCTGACTCGTTTAGAAATTGCGTGGTTATCCCTTATGTTACGATGCATGGGAGCACGCAGCTCATGGTGGAATATTTTACAGAGGCACTCATAGAACGTGGGGTTAATGTTGAACTTTATAACCTTACTGTAGCTGATACCGGGAAGCTGGCCATGTCACTGGTTGATGCGGCAACTATCGTAATAGGTTCTTCGACCATCCTCTCCGGTGCTCACCCGCTGGCTATCTCCGCAGCATTCATGGTAAATGCCCTGAGACCAAAGGTAAAGTTTGCCTCAATAATAGGGTCTTACGGCTGGGGAGGGAAGATGATAGAGCAATTGAAAGGGGTCATGTCCAATCTTAAAGCAGAGATGCTGGAACCTGTTATTGCTAAGGGAAAACCGAGGGAAGATGACTTAAGAAAGCTTGATAACCTGGCAGAAGCTATTCAGAGCAGGCATAAGGAATGCAAAATCATTTAAGGAGGAACAATGAATTTAAAAAAGTACGTCTGTGTTGTGTGCGGATATATCTACGACCCGTCTGTTGGAGACCCGGATAATGGTATCCCTCCTGGTACTGCGTTTGAAGACATCTCTGAGAACTGGACATGTCCCGAATGCGGAGCCGGCAAGGATGAGTTTGAAGAAGCAGAATAATTACTGCATTAACTTGCGTAAACATAGTGAAATGAGATAAAGTAATAATATGAACGCCGCATTCCTTAGAAGATGTATTCTGTCAATCCTGTGCTATGGTATTATGTCTATCATATTTTATTCACACCCCGTAAATGCTGCCGAACCGGTCAATCGTTCCGGACCCTCCAGGGATATAAAAGGGTTTTGGGAGGTCAATCTGTACACTCAGAGTGCCTCAAGAACTGTAGTTGAAGAAATTCGCCCCGGTGTAAACTTTGAAGGAGATGCTGAATCCACCAGGGTCATGGTTAAACTCGCAACAAGGCCGCTGCGTCCAGTTGAGTTTTATCTTCAGGCCGGTATGGCAAACCTTATCATAGACCAGTTTAATAATTACAGGGGTGACTATGAGTTTGCCATGGGCGGGGGTGCATCCCTGACTCTGTATGAACACCCTGGGCCTGAGAAGTTTAAGGTTATCACGCGGGTCGACTTCCTCACCTTCAAGACAACAGATAATGTTTTAATTGAAATTCAATCACAGGACACTTTTGTCAGGGAGACTATCAGGTGGCGTGAGTATGCCCTTGACGGGATAGGTGTATGGAGGTCCAGGAACTGGGAGCCTTTTATTGGTGCAAGATTTTCATGGATCGACGCACACGATACAATTGACCATCCAGGCATAGGCAGACTGTCTCTTAAAGAGGATGTCAACCTGGGCATGGTATTAGGCACGAATATCTATTTTGATCCTCGGGAAAACTTTGCCTTCAATGCAGAGGCTTCATTAATAGACCAGTTCTCACTCAAGATAGGTTTTAAGTTATGGTATTAGCGGTAATATCATTTATTGTTGCAGCATTTCTCAGTGGATGTGCTACTACCGGCGGGTATGAACGCTACGGATTCTATAACGAACGTAACGATGTAATTTCTGAGCACAGGTCGTCTTTTCCCGTTGATGGCAGGATTAGTATGGGCTATTCCATTGCATACTGGGACGTGTTACAGATCGATGAGAAGGAAGATATAATTCCGGAAGTCTATTACATCTGGCTCCGAAATAACTCAGGAGTTAGTATCATGATTGACCCGAATTATCTATCCCTGATTACAGAGAAGGGAGTTACGATCCCGTTGAGCAGATTGACTCATGCGACCCCGGAACCGCTGGAAACAAAATTGGCGGGGCCTTATGATACAGTTTCCGGTTACGCGGCCTTCGAAATCCCATCCACGACCATGGAATCAGACAGGCCGGGACGTCTGATTTATGATGATAAAGCAGGATCAAGGGCTGTCCGATATCTGCAGGTAGATGATATGAGGAAATATGAAAACCTGATCCTGGAACAGCCGATATATTATTATGCACCTGTTTATCCAAGGCGTTATTGGTATCCATACTATTATCCTTACATCTACTATCCCTATGATCTATATTTTTACTATAGTTATTCCTACACCCCGCACCGCCGCTATTATTATTATCGTCCTGCCGAACCCCGTTCCAGGGAGTTCAATGTCCCGCCCTCAGAGCCAGCTAAAAAACCAAGGGAAAAGAACAAGCGGAAGTTCTGAGGGGTTTATATATGGGGCTGTTTGATAAGTTATCCATCGAAAAGGTTTACGGAAGTACCTTTGCGGATGATAATAGAGTTACGCTCCTTTATAAAGGAAGTCAGTCTTTCAAAGCTATATTTTATAATATTAAAAATGCTCAATATCTGATCGCCCTTCAATTTTATATCTTTCGAAATGACGAGACCGGGATAGAATTAGCCGACCTTCTTAAAAAAAAGGCGCGTGAAGGGGTGAAGATCTTTATTCTCTATGACCACTTTGGATCATTCTTTACACCGAAAAGCTTCTGGAATAACCTCGCGAGCGAGGGTGTAAATATATTGGCCTCCAGACCATTCATATGGTCCTCCCCACTTCATTACACACGCCGGGACCACAGAAAATTAATCATAATAGACGGGATAAAGGCAGTCACCGGAGGATTCAATATAGGGAATGAATACAGGGGTTTTCATGTCAGACTAAAGCGAGAGGGATGGAGGGACACCGGTATTATTCTTGAAGGACCTGTCGTATCGGAATTATTCAGTACATTCCGGAAGACATGGGAGTCAATGGGTGGAAGGCCGATTTTACTTCCCGCCTCACTATCTGAATTACTATCAGACACTAATTCACAATATCAGAATAATGACACTCAGCAGAGCAGCGGTCTCTCTGTTATCCCAATATTTGCTTCATCGGCCAAAGGGAGAAGGAGGTTCCGCAAGTTACTATATTTCAGTATTAATAATTCAATGGAAAGCATACTTATTACTACAGCATATTTTATCCCAACCCTCAGAATGCTCTACACCCTGGAGAAGGCTGTTGAAAGGGGGGTTAACGTTAAGTTATTACTGTCAGGAAAGAGTGATGTACCTCCTGCCCATTATGCAGGGAGGGCCTTTTTCAGCTGGCTCCTAAAGAGAGGGATAAGGATATATAATTATCAGGGTGAAATTCTGCATGCAAAAAGTTATGTATTTGATGGAAGATGGAGCATTGTAGGTTCTGCCAACCTGGATTTCTTATCACTCCGGAGGAACGATGAAGGGAATGTGGGGATTCTCGATGAAGGATTTGGCAAGAGGATGACATGTGTATTTGAAGAAGACATGGAAAGTTCAATCGAGATTAAGGAAGAGGAGTGGGGAAGAAGGCCGCTGTCAGAACGTTTTATGGAAAGATTCTTTGTCCTGTTTAAAAGGAAACTGTAAAGATAGTTATCCTTGTTAATGTAGAGTCCAATGTAGTATACTTTTCCCGTAATTTAGATTGAAGATGAATTATGTCCGGACTGAAAGGAGTTTTAATGTCTTATGAGGTAAAGCTTGAGGCATTTGAAGGTCCACTTGACCTGCTGTTGCATCTGATAAAAAAGAATGAGGTCAGTATTTATGATATCCCTATTTCACTGGTTACTCAGCAATATCTTGAATATATCGATCTTATGAAGGATTTAAACCTCGAGATTGCCGGTGAGTTTCTTCTGATGGCTGCAACACTTACCCATATAAAGTCAAAGATGCTGCTGCCCAGGGAAGAAAAGGCTGGGGAGGATGAGGAGACTGAAGACCCGCGGGCAGAACTTATCAGAAAGCTCCTTGAATATAAGAGTTTTAAGGAAGTTGCTGACGAACTTGGTCAGAGGGAGGAGACATGGAGAGATATATTCTATAATCCGCCTGATAAGACACTTGGAGATGAGGAGGTATTTATCGAGGTAGGGTTATTTGACCTGCTGGAGGCATTCAGAGATGTTATCTCGAATATCCCTGATAAAAAATCGCTGGACATAGCTCCTGATGAATTAACCGTTCGTGGAAGGATGTCGGCTATAATAGAAAGACTCGATATGGCAGCAGAAGAAGGTGTAACGCTTATGTCGCTCCTCGACGAGGAGTGCACCAGGATGACCATAGTAGTCACCTTTCTTGCACTTTTGGAACTTGCAAGGATAAGGCTGATTAAGCTGATGCAGGCTGGCAGTTCAGAAACTATAAGGGTGTACAGGAATGAAGAACCGCTGGCAGAATCGGATGAAACCAGGGAGATATATTAGTGGAAAACAATGAACTCAAAGGTATAATTGAGTCATTACTTTTTGTTGCAGGAGAACCTTTATCCATTGACAGGATAAAGGCCATACTGGAGGATGAAGATAAGAAGTCTATTCAGGCCATATTGTGGGAACTTCAACATGAATATGATATGCGTCTCTCAGGACTGCGGATAGTTGAAGTGGCCGGAGGATTTCAGATTGCCTCAAGGCCCGAACTTGCTCAGTGGATAAAACGTCTCAGGAAGGTAAAACAATCAAGCAGGCTGTCAAAGCCGTCACTGGAGACTCTCGCCATTATTGCGTACAAACAACCTATTGTTAAGGCAGAGATAGAAGATATTCGTGGTGTTGACTCCTCAGGTGTAATCAAGGGACTACTGGATAAACATATGATAAAGATTGTAGGACGCAAGGATGTGGCCGGAAGACCGATACTATATTCTACTACGAGAGAATTCCTCCAGTATTTCGGTTTAAGGGATATATCTGACCTTCCAACATTGAAGGAGTTTACAGAGCTCATGCAGGAGGATGATTCGCAGATCAACGAAGAAGTCATGCCGGGGCCTGATTCATCTATAAATGAGCCAGACAATACTATCAATATGGAGACTCAGGAGAGTTGAAGTTCAAATGGATTGCCTTTTCCGTAGTTACACTCCTGACTGTAATTACCATCTTCTTAATCCCGAGGATTCAAAGGGAGATACCCGATATTCCAGGAAATAACGTTCACGTCAGTGTCATAAATGTCAGTGAATGCATAAATTGTCATATTGTCACCGATATAAATCCATTGCCATCAGATCATGCAGCACAGGATAAATGCCTCTACTGTCACAATATGGAAAAGACTTCAGATTGAGATCTTCACTATTGCATAAGATTCTAGCCGCCATAATTGTCATCCTGCTCCCGATTATTGTCTCATTCGTATATATTTACTATAGTGACAAACAGTACCTGACAGATAACATTCAGAAAGAACTGAATGTCATTGCAGAAGCATATGAGGGACAGGTTTATCAATTTCTTGAAATGTCGAGAGGCCGGGTAAACGACTTTGCAAGTGACGGATTAATAAGGGAACATTTTCAGAAAATATTAGAAGGAAGAGAGTCAGGTGAGACATATCTTAATGACTATCTTATTAAACAAAAAAAATCATTAGACAAATCTATTCATGCAATCAGTCTTATGACGTTTGATGGACGAATCCTGGCATCAACGGACAGTTCACGCATAGGAAAGGATTTCACCATAGAAGCAGAACCGGTCATGATGAAGGATAGACGCCCCTTTATCGGTTCAGATATCCATTTTTCGGGGATGGAGCAGATTGTGTCGCTGGCCCCGGTGTTCAGTATCAGACAGGAACAACCGCTCGGGATCATAGTTAATCATATATTTCTGACAGAATTAAACCGTCTTCTTTCAGGGAAATTAAAAAAATCGCTGGGTGTAATAAGCGATGATGGCCGCAACAGGAGAACATTTGAGGTTTATCTTGTAAACAGGGACCGGCGAATGATCACTGAGTCGAGATTTATTAAAGACAGTATTCTCAGGGAAGAGGTTAATACAGAACCGGTAAAGGCCTGTCTGGAAGAAGAGAGGGAGATGAGTGGGATATACCTGGATTATCGTGGTGTTGAGGTTGCAGGCGCTTCAACGTGCATACCTTCATTGAAATGGACACTCCTGGCAGAGATTGATACAGGCGAGGTGCTTGCTCCTTTAGAAATTATGCGCAGAAATGCTTTTATTGCTACTCTGGGTGTAATAGGACTTATCATATTATTTTTTATTTTCCTGTACAGATACGTTATTGTTCCATTACAAAAGTTATCCGGTGCAGCTCAGGGTATCGCATCAGGAAACTATGAAATTACAGTACCTGTCCATTCACGTGATGAAATCGGGAGACTTGCCGGTTTGTTTAATAAAATGGGTGCTGAGATTGAAAGTAGAACAAACTTACTAAAACACAGCGAGGAAAGACTCAGGGCAATAATAGATAATTCAGCATCTGTGATTTATCTTAAAGATACTGACGGTAAATATCTTCTCGTCAATCGAAGATTTAAGGAGCTGTTCAGTGTCACAAGCCGGGACTTAGAGGGAAAGACAGATTTTGATTTGTTTCCGAATGAACTTGCAGCAAGCTACAGGGAACATGATCTTAAGGTGCTGATGTCAAATACCCATCTTGAGTTTGACGAAAAGGTCCTTCAGAATGACGGCATACACGACTATATTTCTGTGAAATTTCCAGTCGCCAACGTCTCCGGAGTTTCGCTTGCAGTTTGCGGTATCTCTACTGACATAACTGAGCGAAATCGACTTACAGAGGAGAGGTTGGAATTACAGAAGAAATACGAGGAGCTCGTCAATAATCTTAATGTTGGTGTATTCAGGATTTCTGAATTTGGAGACATTATTGAAGCAAACAGTACGGCAATAATGCTGTCAGGAGCCGCAAACAGAGAGGAACTCCTGAGATATAATTTACGTGATCTTTTTTTAGAAGGTAAAGAGTTCAGAGACTTTATTGAAACAGTTATGACAGAGGGGGCTATTTCTAATATGGAGCCTGGACTTAGATCGGTGACGGGAAATAAATATTATGCTTCATTATCTGCGGTTCAGAAAAAAGACAAGGACGGAAAGATATACATTGACGGAGTAGTCGAGGATGTCACAAAACTAAGAAATCTTGAGATACAGCTTAGATCTTCACAGAAGATGGAAGCGGTCGGTCAGCTTGCAGCAGGAGTAGCACATGATTTTAACAATATACTGACCGGGATAACGGGATACGGTACTCTTTTATCCATGAAGACTGAAATAGACCCTGTGCTTAAGGGATATGCCTCACATATTGTCGCTTTAGCAGAAAAAGGAGCTAACCTGACACAGGGGCTCCTATCATTCAGCAGGAAGAAGATAATGAATACGGAAGTACATGACCTGAATGAGATAATAAACAGGTTTATTCATATACTAACCGGGATTATAGGCAGAGATATTGAGGTTGAAAGCAGACTTACAGACGATAAACTTCCCGTCATGGCAGACTCATCTCTTATAGATCAGGTATTAATGAACCTTGCTGCAAATTCAAAAGATGCCATGCTCGATGGTGGAACCATTACAATAGAGACAAGCCTCATTTCATCAGAAAATGTACCTTTAAAATCAGCAAACAGCAGACAACACGGCAATTACGCACTGCTCAGATTTACTGACACCGGTGAGGGAATACATGATCAATTAAGAGATAAAATATTTGATCCTTTCTTCACAACTAAAGAAGTTGGCAAGGGTACTGGTCTAGGGCTTTCGATAGTTCACGGCATAATTGAACAGCATCATGGAATAATAACTGTAGAGACTGAATTGTCCAGAGGAACAACTTTTAATATATACCTTCCAGTCAGGGTCATTAAGAGAGGTGTCGATGCGGTTTGATTTGATTTGATTTGACATCATTTTTTTATTTCCATTATAATGGAGAGTTTAACAAACTATAATTTATGGCACAACAGGATAAAATCAGGAATTTTTCTATTATCGCGCACATAGACCATGGCAAATCTACGCTTGCCGACAGGATTCTGGAACATACCGGCGCTATAGCTCAGAGAGAATACAAGGATCAGATACTGGATGCTATGGACCTTGAACGTGAGAGAGGTATTACTATAAAGGCCCATGCGGTCAGGCTCAACTATAAGGCAAAGGATGGCAATCAGTACATTTTAAACCTGATTGACACCCCCGGACATGTAGACTTTACATATGAGGTCTCAAGGAGTCTTGCTGCCTGCGAGGGGGCTATCCTTGTTGTTGATGCTTCTCAGGGGGTCGAGGCGCAGACAATAGCAAATGCCTATCTTGCCATAGATACTCACCTTGAAATCCTGCCGGTTATCAACAAGATTGACCTTCCTGGAGCGGATATTGATGATACGAAGATACAGATCCGGGATGTCCTTGGTCTTGATGAAAGTGAGGCAATCCCTGCGAGTGCAAAAGAGGGTATTGGAACGGTTGAAATCCTTGAGGCAATTATATCAAAGATTCCTCATCCGGCAGGAGATCAGAATAAGCCACTGAAAGCGCTGATTTTTGACTCATGGTATGACAACTATCAGGGAGTCGTCGTATTAATACGTTTAATTGATGGAGTAATACGTCCGCGTCAGCATATAATGATGATGTCCACAAAAAATGTATATGAAGTCCTGTCGCTGGGTATATTCACACCTAAACCTGTTCAGGTAAATGAACTGGCTGCCGGGGATGTAGGATTCGTAGTTGCTGGTATAAAGAAAATGGGAGAGACAAAAATTGGAGATACTATGACCGATGCGGTAAAACCTACTGCATCTCCCTTTCCGGGTTACCGTGATGTTAAACCTATGGTATTTGCCGGACTATATCCTTCAGACACCGAGGAATACAAGGTGCTGAGAGAGGCAGTTGAGAAATTGAGACTTAATGATTCATCATTTACCTTTGAACCAGAGAGTTCTCTGGCGCTCGGATTTGGTTTCAGATGCGGTTTTCTGGGACTTCTGCATATGGAAATAATCCACGAACGGCTCGAGCGTGAGTTCGGTCTGAGCCTCATCAGCACAGCACCCACTGTTGTATACAGGATAACTACAACTGCCGGGGATACTCTTACCATAGACAGTCCTGCAGATCTGCCCCCTATGCAAAATATTGCAGTATTTGAAGAACCCTTTATTTTAGCGACAATCATTTCGCCTGCTGAATATGTAGGAAGTATAATCGGACTATGTCAGGACAGAAGGGGAATTCAGAGAGATATGAAGTATGTCAGCAAAGAACGGATGATGTTGACTTATGAACTTCCGCTTAATGAAATAGTCCTCGATTTTTATGACAAACTTAAATCAATTTCAAAGGGATATGCATCACTTGACTATGAATTACTCGGCTACAGGGAGTCGAATGTAATACGTCTTGATGTACTGCTTAATGGTGAACTGGTCGATGCCCTTTCGTTCATTACACACAGGGATAAGGCCGAGTCGAGGGGCAGGATGCTTGCAGAGAAGATTAAGGAGTTGATACCAAGACAAATGTTTGAGGTTATTATACAGGCTGCAATAGGTGGAAAGATAATTGCGAGAGAGACTGTCAAGGCTTTAAAGAAGAATGTAATCGCAAAGTGTTATGGAGGAGATATATCACGAAAGAGAAAGTTATTGGAAAAGCAGAAGAAAGGTAAAAAAAGAATGAAGCAGTTTGGAAAAGTTGAAATCCCGCAGGAGGCATTTCTTGCAATACTGAAGGTGAAAGAATAAATCATATGGAAAATCAAGACCAGAAAAAAAAGAAACATATAGTAAGGGAATATATAGAGTCTATTCTGATCGCAGTAATTATGGCCCTTATTATCAAGGCCTTTATTGTTCAGGCATTCAAAATACCATCTGGTTCTATGATTCCAACACTGCAGATAGGAGATCATATACTTGTTAATAAATTCATCTACGGTGTAAAGATCCCGTTTACAGACAGGATTATGATTCCTTTTAACAGACCCGGTTATGGTGATATTATAGTCTTTAAATTCCCTGAAGATGAAAAAAAGGATTTTATAAAACGCGTCGTTGGACAACCTGGAGACAGTATCGAGATCAAAGATAAGAAGTTATACATTAACGGTAAATTTGTCGAGGAACAATTTGCAGCACATAACGATCCACTGCTATATCCTGGTGCTATTCAGCCTCGTGATAATTTCGGCCCTGCAGTCGTACCTGAAGATTCTTATTTTGTCATGGGAGACAACAGGGATTTCAGTCTTGACAGCCGTTACTGGGGTTTCGTCAAACTAAACAAGATAAGGGGTAAGGCATTTATAATATACTGGTCGTGGAATGGTGATGATAGCTGGGTCAGGTGGGGCAGGCTGGGGATGCGAATTAAATAAATGGACACGTTGTCTGAATATATTAATAAATTCAATAGTGCTACAGTTCTTGTTGTTGGTGACATTATTGCTGACCATTATGTTTGGGGAAAGGTAGAGCGGATATCGCCTGAGGCACCTGTGCCTATAGTTGATGTCCAGAGTGAAAGTTTTATGCTTGGCGGAGCAGGGAATGTTGCTAACAATATTCTTTCCCTCGGAGGAAAGGTAAAGATATGCGGAGTTGTAGGCAGGGATGATATGGGCCGGTGGATTATAGACAGATTAAAGTCAGATGGAGTCTGCACGGATGGTATCGTTATTGAAACAGGTCGTCCTTCTTCAAAAAAAACGCGCGTGATAGCCCATAATCAGCATGTAGTACGTTTTGACCATGAAAGCAGGGGAGAGATAAACCAGCTGTCTCAGGATATGATATTCGAATATATAAGGACGCATATTAACAATATAAAAGTTGTAGTCATCTCTGATTATGCCAAGGGAGTGATTACTAGGACATTGGTAAAGAATATTCTTCAGTTGGCTGCCGAGTCTAATTTATGCGTTATCGTTGACCCCAAGCTCAAACATTTTGATTTTTACACAGGGGCAACGGTTATAACACCTAACACCTCAGAGGCTTCAATTGCATCCGGGCTCACAATTACCGATGATGAAACTCTCTTAACTGCCGGAAACATCCTTCTGAAACAAGCAAATGCTGAAGCAATCCTTATAACCAGAAGTGAACACGGAATGAGCCTGTTTCAGAGAGATAACGACGTAACTCATATCCCTGCTGTTGCAAGAGAAGTTTATGATGTTACCGGGGCCGGAGATACAGTCGTCAGCACTCTGGCATTGTCAATAGCTGCAGGGGCTTCTCTCAAGGATGCTGCGCTGCTCGCAAATTATGCCGGAGGCATTGTAGTGGGTATTGTTGGCACTGCAACAGTACACAAGGATCAGCTTCTGGCAGCTTTAGTCAATTAAAGGTTCAGGACAGATATGAATGTTTCAAATAAAGCAGCAATAATCATTCCTGCACGATACAGTTCGACCAGGTTTCCCGGCAAGGCGCTGGCAACTATTGACTCAAAACCCATTATTCAGTGGATATACGATGCTGCAAAAGAGTCTGTATATACTGACAATGTTATTGTTGCAACTGATGAACAGAAGATATATGATACGGTCAGGGAATTTGGCGGAAATGTTATAATGACGTCCTCAAGTCTCAGGACAGGATCTGACCGATGTGCAGAGGTCGCACGGCAACTCAGTGCCGGAATCATCATCAATCTTCAGGCGGATGAAATTGTGCAGGGGCCTGAAATGATAGATGAACTCATTCATATGATGGAAGAGGATGAATCAATAAAAATGGGGAGTTTAAAATCAGCTATAACCTCTCCTGAGGAATTAATGGACAGAAATGTAGTGAAGGTGGTTACGGATAAACACAACTATGCATTATATTTTTCCCGATCACCTATCCCGCATATCCGTGATAGAAGAGACAGTTCGGTGTTCACTCCCGGGATTTATTATAAGCATCTGGGTATATATGCATACAGGCGCGACTTCATATTACTCTTCAGCTCTCTTCCCACTGGCACTCTTGAGGATCTGGAGAAACTTGAACAACTCAGGGCCCTGGAATTCGGACACAGGATTAAATTAAATGAAACTTCACATAAATCTGTCAGGATAGATACACCCGAAGACCTGAAAAACCTGAAGAGGGGCTAATTTATGGGCAATGATGCAGTGAAAGCCAAATTTATTTTTGTAACAGGGGGGGTTGTATCCTCACTCGGTAAGGGTGTGGCTGCAGCTGCTGCCGGAAGTCTCCTCGAATGTTATGGTCTGAAAGTGACATTTCTTAAGTTTGACCCATACATAAATGTTGACCCTGGAACGATGAACCCGTTTCAGCACGGAGAGGTCTTTGTTACTGATGACGGGACTGAAACAGATTTAGATCTGGGACATTATGAGAGGTATACTACAGTCACTACATCAGCTAAGAATAATTACACGACAGGTAAAATATACTACAACGTTATTACTAAAGAGAGGCGCGGCGAATACCTTGGGGGCACAGTTCAGATGGTCCCTCATATTACTGATGAGATCAAGAGATGTATTCTTGAGGCATCAAACGGAATGGATATTGTGATAGTAGAGATAGGTGGTACAGTTGGCGATATCGAAAGCCTGCCATTTCTGGAATCTATAAGGCAATTCCGTTTTGATATTGGGAGCGATAAAACTCTTTATATGCACCTTACCCTTATACCATTTGTCAAGGCAGCAGATGAAATTAAGACTAAACCTACTCAGCATAGTGTGAATAAGATGAGAGAGATTGGTATACAGCCTGATATCCTCGTATGCAGAACCGACAGGCCAATATCCGAAGACATAAAAAAGAAAATAGCCCTGTTCTGTAACGTGGAGGCTGAGGCGGTAATTATTGCCAGGGATGTAGACAATATTTATGAAATCCCGATTATGCTTCACGATGACGGACTGGACAGGATAATAATAAAAAAACTGAATCTGAACGTAGGAAAGGCTGATCTGAGCAAATGGACTGAAATTGTTCAGAGGATAAAAAATCCAGGTGGCAGTGTTGTCATAGCCATAGTCGGCAAGTATATTAACCTCAGGGATTCATATAAAAGCCTTTGTGAGGCACTGATACACGGCGGATTTGCCAATAATGTTGATGTAATTCTCCGTTTAGTTGATGCTGAGGAGATTGAAAACAAAGGAGCAAAGGAAGTCCTGTCTGATGTTCATGGCCTCCTTGTTCCGGGAGGGTTTGGAAACCGTGGTATTGAGGGGAAGATAACAGCTATACAATATGCAAGAGAGCATGATTTACCTTTCTTTGGAATATGTCTTGGGATGCAATGCGCGGTCATTGAATTTGCAAGGCATGTGGCTGGCATCAATGAAGCAAACAGCACTGAGTTTGATGATAAGACTACCCAGCCGGTAATACACATAATGCCTGACCAGGAGGGAAAAGACAAGGGCGGGACAATGCGGCTTGGTGCATATCCATGCATCCTTATGCCTGATTCTACTGCCTATCATGCCTATAAGAGCGCCAGGATCAGTGAACGCCATCGTCATAGATACGAATTCAATAACTCATACAGGGATAATCTCATAAAGGCAGGCCTCGTCATAAGCGGTTTGAATCCACAAAGCGACCTTGTTGAGATTGTAGAGTTAAAGGAACATCCATGGTTTCTCGCGACTCAGTTTCACCCGGAATTCAAGTCAAAGCCTACGGCTCCTCATCCGTTGTTTGCCTCCTTTATAGGAGCTGCTGTAAGACAGATTAAATGAGTATTCAAATTGGAAATTTCTCAATAACTATCGGAAGCCCGCTCTTCTTCATTGCAGGCCCTTGTGTGATTGAAGACGATATAATGGCCTTAGAAGTCGCTTCAGAACTTATGAGCATTTCCAGGGATTACAATATCTTTATTATATTTAAGGCATCATACGATAAGGCTAACAGGACATCCGTTAATTCATACAGGGGGCCTGGTATTGAAAGAGGCATACAAGTCCTTGAAAAGATCAAGGCTGATACCGGTTTACCTGTCCTGTCTGATATACATAATGCTGAAGACGTCAATAAAGTTAAAGATGTACTTGATGTATTGCAGATACCGGCCTTTCTTTGCAGGCAGACAGATCTTTTAGTGTCAGCTGCACTGAGCAAAAAAGCAGTAAATATAAAAAAGGGGCAATTTCTGTCACCCTGGGATATGAAGAATGCTGTAGAAAAGATCAGACATACCGGAAATAATAATATAATGGTTACAGAGCGTGGAACGATGCTGGGTTACAACAACCTTGTCGTAGATATGCGGTCTATACCTGTAATGAAGACGTTTGGTTATCCTGTTATATTCGATGCCACACATAGTGTTCAACTACCAGGGGGTGCAGGTACTTCGTCAGGAGGTCAAAGGGAATACATCAGGCCGTTGTCAATGGCCGCTGTGGCTGCAGGATCGAGCGGGATCTTTATGGAAGTCCATCCAGATCCAGCAAGGGCACTGTCAGATGGGCCAACACAGATTCCCCTGAAGGAAGTCAGATCTCTTATATTGGAACTCAGCCGTTTAGGAAACTTTCTTAGAGAGGACGGCTGAATCGAAAGGCAATTTATTAATGAAGGAAATTGAGACGGGCCGCAGAGTTCTTGATATTGAAGCAAGGGCGCTGGACACCCTGAAATCCAGGCTGAACCACAGTTTTTCTGATGCGATATCTCTTCTTTATGAATGCAAGGGGAGGATAGTTGTTACAGGTATGGGAAAATCAGGGTTAATCGGCAGAAAAATTGCTGCTACCCTGGCAAGTACGGGAACCCCTGCATTTTTTCTGCATCCGGCTGAAGGGATACATGGTGATATCGGCATGATAATGCCTTATGACACTATAATGGCTATATCAAACAGTGGAGAAACCGATGAGATCCTTGCGTTATTGCCTGTATTCAAGAAATTAAATTTGCGTATAATCTGCCTTACCGGCAAAACAGATTCGACACTTTCCAGAAACAGCGACGTAGTACTTGATGTAAGCATTAAGGAGGAGGCATGTCCCATGAATATAGTTCCTACTGCAAGTACTACGGCTGCGCTTGCAATGGGAGACGCACTGGCGGTAGCCCTTCTTGAAAAACGTGAATTCCGTAAGGAGGATTTTGCCCTTTTTCACCCCGGCGGAGCGCTTGGGCGAAGGCTTCTTCTTCATGTAGAAGACCTCATGCATACTGGAAAGGATATACCTGTAGTTTATATTAATAGTCCTATGAAGGATGTATTCTTTGAAATGACTTCCAAGAAGTTAGGAGTTACGACTGTCCTTGATGATAAAAACAGACTGTTTGGAATAATAACAGATGGTGATCTGAGAAGATTACTTGAGCGTGAGGTCAAACATGATAGTGAAATATTTAAACTCACAGCCGGAGAGGCTGCGACAATAAACCCTAAGGTCGTTAAAAGAGATGCGCTGGCTGTATCAGCATTTCAGATAATGGAGACATATTCAATAACCTCGCTTGTTATTTTAAATGAAGATTCAACTGTAGCAGGTATAATTCACCTGCACGACCTGTTAAAGAAAGGGATCGTATAATAAGTGCAGATCGGCATAGGACGGAACATTCAGATACTCAGAGAGAAGGCCAGTAAGATTGAATTCCTTCTGCTGGATGTTGACGGGATACTCACTGACGGCAGGATATCTATTGATAGTAATGGAAATGAACTGAAAACATTTCATATTCATGACGGACATGGATTAGTTTTATTGAAAAAGTCGGGAATAGGAATTGGAATAATTTCAGGAAGAAGTTCCAAGTCTGTTGAATTCAGGGCTAAGGAGCTCAATATTACAGAAGTCTTTCAGGGCATCACTGACAAGGTCTCAGTTTACAGACAGTTAGCCGTCAAATACAACCTGTCAAAGGAACAGGTAGCATTCATGGGTGACGATCTTATAGATCTCCCTCTGCTTCGTATAGTCGGATTTTCTGCTACTGCTTCAGATGCAGTTGCAGAAGTCAGAGATGAGGTTGATCTGATATCGGATAAAATGGGGGGGGGCGGGGCAGTACGAGAGGTTACAGACTTCATTCTTAAGGCGAAGGGTTGAATTTGAATCTACCCAATATCCTTACTATTCTTAGAATATTACTGATACCATTTTTTATAATATTATTTGCTGAACCATCTGTATCACGATCCAACTGGGCAGCAATTATCTTCATTATTGCATCACTGACAGACTGGATTGACGGTTATATTGCCAGGAAATATGGACAGGTAACTTTGTCAGGAAAACTGCTTGATCCTGTTGCTGATAAACTTCTTGTATTGTCTGCACTTATCATGCTTGTGGAATTGCAGAGGGTCCCGGCCTGGCTGGCAATCATAATTATCGGAAGAGATGTAGCAATAACAGGTCTCAGGGCTATAGCATCATCAATTGGAATCGTAATTGCCGCTAAAGAAATCGGAAAGATGAAAACAATAGTGCAAATAATTGCATTAGTATTTCTCATTCTGAATTATCCTGTTGTCATTGGATCAAGGGTTATAGATTTACATACTATTGGAATTGTAATACTCTGGTATTCAGCTTTCCTCGCAATGGTCTCAGCAGGCGACTACATTTACAAGTTCTGGGTAAGTGTGAAAAAGACATGATTACTACAAAGATACTACTGGTCATTATCAGCTATCTTGCTGGTTCAATACCATTCGGAGTAATGATTGCAGCCGTAATGGGAACCGGAGATATCAGGAAACAGGGCAGCGGTAATATAGGAGCCACAAATGTATTAAGGACTACGGGGAAATTGGGTGGCGCCATGACGTTATTGCTGGATGCTCTTAAAGGTGCCATTCCGGTATTGATTGCCAAGGCATGGTTTGGAATTGATATCTGGACGCTTGCTATTGCATTAGCGGCAATTCTGGGACATAACTTTACTTTATTTCTGAGATTCAGGGGAGGAAAGGGCGTTGCTACCAGTCTTGGCGTCCTCCTTGCGCTATGGCCTTATATCGGATTGATTACAGTCGGCATATGGATAGGAAGCATGTTTATATGGAGGTATTCGTCACTCGCAGCGCTTATAGCATTTGGATTACTGCCTGCAGTTACTGCTGCAGGAGAAAAAAATCTTTCGTTCATTATCTTTTCTGTTATTGTATCTTCACTGCTTTTCGTAAGACATGCAGAAAATATCAGGAGACTTATTAGCGGTAAGGAGGGCAGGATCGGTGCCGGACGCAGCAAGGTCATAATACTTGTATTTTTGACTCTGCTAATATCATCAAATTCAGCAATCGCAGAAACTGCTTTTGCTTATGAAAGACTGATACCGGCAGAAGTGGAAAAGTTGTGGAATGAAAGACAGGGTGCTATTAATTCCGGAGACAGCAAATCTGCAGACATTTTTCTTGATGAAATTATTAAAGCCAGGTACCGGATTGGGATAAACAGAATAGACGTTATATCGGCCCTGCTTGTCAGGGAGGGATATCTGGCAATAAAAAAGGGGGCACCGGAAGAAGCTCATCGTCTGAGTAAAATCGCCAGTGAGATCTCACCGGACTATGCACCATCTTATTATCTGTCGGCTAAGTCACTTCGCAGGATGTCTAATGCTAATATAGGAGAAATCATAACTGATTATGTGGAAGGAATTAAGGCATCTTCAAGGGACTTCTGGACGTTATTCAGCTACGCAGGAAGATTATGCAAAGTAATTCTTCTTGCTTTTGGTCTGTCAATCCTGGTATTTGTTGCTGCACTCTGCTGCCGTTATTTTCCTGTTTACATGCATACATTCAGGGAACTAACGTCCGGATTTACTTTCAGTCCGTTCAACACAATATTCTTTATTATTATTGCCTTCGTCCCCCTGCTTTTTGGAATTGCCTGGTTTGTCCTGTTCTGGATTGTTATAACGTGGATATATATGGGCAGAAATGACAGGATATTTTCGGTAATCTGCGTTATCTTTTTTCTGTTTTTACCATTTTGGCTCAGGTACAGCACAATCAATGTCACAGCTCACAGTAATGTCACACTTCAGGGACTTCTCGCTGCAGACAGGGGATACGGTGAACCGGCACTGATTGATATGCTGATAGATCATCTGCACAGTGAGCCTTCAAACAATTATTTGACTTACAGCATAGCATACCTTTCTAATAAGGAAGGAAGGACAGCCGAGGCACAATATTACTTTGAAAAACTTATTAACTCCAGCCTCAGGAATATTAGAATAAATGCCAATAATTCATTAGGAAATATTAATTTCCATAGAGGTAATTATGATAAGGCCATAGCATATTATACGGACACTGCTAAGGAAGCGCCGGAGTCACCTATACCTGTTTATAATCTCAGTCAGGCATACAGAGAGAAACTGCTGTTTGCCGATGCAGAGAAACATTATGAAGCGGCCAAGAAAATAAGCATTCAGGATGTTGAACATTTTACATCACTCTCAGCAAAGGGAAGCGGTTATCGCGTCATTGATTTTCCTGTAAGCTCACGTGACTTATGGCATGCAGCATTATCCGTTCCTGACGAAGCGAAAGAAATAATTAACAGCATACTTCATGCTCTAATCAGAATTCCGGCGGAAAGATTTCCATTTCTCGGGATAAGCATTGGTATAATCCTCTCAGTGCTTTCTTATTTTAAACCTAAAACTCCTATGGCTTATTACTGCCCTTCGTGCAGCAAGAGTGTTTGCAGCCATTGCACTGGCTCAAGAATATTCGGCGGTACCTGTAAGACGTGTAAGTCTGGAGAGCAGAAAAATATTCTGCCGTCTTTAAGGAGTACTCAATTATATTTTCTGCTGCCTGGTTTATGGCATATGTTAAGAGGACAAATTAGCAGTGGTTTTATATTATGTATGATCTTCAGCACTGGGTTGTCCGGGCTTATTACATGGAGGGCTTCTGATACCTGGAATACTGCATACTATATGCCTGCATGGTCTTCGATAATCTGGATATCTTTGATAATACTATCTTATTTTATTCTGTTTTTTATCGGAATCCGGCCGTTCCGCTCCAGCCTCAGCATGGAAGGGCATATACAATGATAATAATCCTGGAATAGAAATATAGGAATGTCATTAGAAGGTTCAATCAAAGAATTCGGTTTGGCAGAGATTCTGCAACTCATATCCATGCAGAAGAAGAGTGGAGTTGTGTCAATATCACATGAGAATGAATCTACAACTCTTCACTTTGACAATGGTCAGCTTGTATTCGCTACATCTATCTGTGGAGGAGAAACCCAGAGGCTTGGTGAGATACTTGTTGATTCCGGAAAACTGACGGAAAATAATCTGAATGAAACACTGCTCCTTCAGGAAAAGGTAAAAGATAAAATAGGAAATCTGTTTGTTTCTTCGGGTTTAGTCTCCACTGATGATGTAAAGGAGGCGTTACAGCAGCAGCTTATGGATGTTATTTTTCATGTATTGAGATGGAAGGATGGGTTCTATAAGTTTAATGCATGTGAAATAGAATATGACAGAGACTTTCAAATACCTGTACAGACTGATTTTATCCTGATGGAAGGCTCAAGGATGGTTGATGAATGGGGATATATAGAGAGCAAAATACCTTCCACAAACATCATCTTTTCACAAACTGACAGAGGAAGCGAAATCGAACAGTTGTTCTCCAGATTAAGTCCTGATGAAGTAGCGATTTACAATCTGGTGGACGGTAATCGTGACGTATCCGAAATACTTAATTTGTCTCAACTTGGCAAGTTCTCCATTTTCAGGATAATGCTGACTCTGATGATGTCTGGCTTAATAATACAGACATCATCATCGCCAGTTAAGGATGGTTTTACCGGATCAGGGCAATTTGCAGGGCAAGAAGAAGCAAATGCGGAACTGCAGGAGGACAGGGCTGAATACAGGATAAGACTTCAGTATGCGTTTCAGGTGGCAATTCTTATATTTATAGTCAGTTCCATTCTGCTGCTGTTTCCGGCCGGTGAAATGATAGGGGTAAATAGAATGAAGGAGATATCAGATTTGCTCAGAGAGCAGCAGACTGCACGTAAACTGATTTATCTCAAAAGAGCAATCAGTTATTACTTTATGGTTAATGGTACTATTCCAGATTCAATATCAACTCTGTCGTCGGAAGATTACATAGGAACCGGCGCTGCTTCGGATGAGTGGCACAATCCGTTCGTATATGACAAATATCGTATCGATAATTCGTCTTTCGGCTACAGGTTATACAGCAGAGGCAAAGACAATGCTGCATTGACAGATGATGACATTTATTAGAAGTCACCAGCATTAAGGAACACTTCCTTACTCCTTCCTGTCATGAACTGCAAATAGAGTATATCTCCGGCAATATCCCCTTCTCTGTTGACATGTTGATATTATTATTGTAATGTTAGTAACCACTTACATTACTGCCGGGAAATAACGTGCCGGATTATTTACACTGAAATCAGGAGGTAAATTATGCACTTGATCATTTTACCAATTTTATCAGCAATGCTTCTTTTTTTATGCCCTGCTGCAGGTGCGGCCGAACGCACTGTTTCACTTCAGGAGGCATATAATCTTGCATTGATAAACCATGAGGCAGTGAAAATTGCGGGCGAGGGGCTCTATCAGCTGGAACAGACAAGGAAGAAGGCTGTGTCAAACATCCTGCCATCTTTAACGGCGGATGGCAGTTATACAAAGTTTTCAGAAGAAAAAAGTTCATCTATCACTGTAATACAGCCTGAAGACAGTCTTAATTACAGCTTAAGGTTATCTCTGCCGCTATACACGGGGGGAAAAGAGTGGAGTGCCCTAAGACAGGCAAAGCATATGATTGAGGCTGGTGAGCTTGGCAAGAACATTACAAAGGAAGATGTCGTTTTGGCTGTGTCCCATGCATACATGGGCATGCTCAAGATTCAGGAGGAAAAAGAAATAAAGGAAGCTGATTTAAAGCGAGCCGAAGAATGGAGCAGAGTAGCATCGGCAAGGTTCAGGGTGGGTGAGGTAACCAAATCTGCTGTACTCAGGGCTGACGCAGAAACAGCTGGTATACAGGCGGATCTTTCAAGGGTAAATAAGGAACTGCGTATTGCAGAAGACAGGCTGGCCAGACTAATTGGCCTGCAGTCTGGTTTCGATATTACAGAGCCGCCTCAGAAGCAAGTGCCTTCCGGTATGGTTGAAGATTTAATTCTGACTGCACTGAATAAAAGGAGGGATTATTTAAAATCAAATGCTGAGGTAGAAATTGCCAGTGAGGGTGTTCGCTATGCCAGGGGTGGATTCATGCCTACTCTCAGACTTGACGGTGTATACTCAGGAAGGGATCAGGATCCTGTTTCCTCCGCCTTCTTTAATAAAGAGAGTATATTTGCATCCATTACCCTCACATATCCCATATATGAGGGAGGTTTGAGAGTCGCAGAGGTGCGGGAGGCAGAAAGTAAATTCAGAGAGGCTGGATTAAAAAGACTCAACCTTGCAAAAGAGATAGAACTGGAAATCAGGGACGCATCCTATAACATAGATGCAATTAATTCAGCAATAGTGTTTTACAGGACTCAGGTCTCCTTTGCAGAGGAGAATTATAACACCGTATTTAAACAATACACGTATGGTCTTGCCACTAATGCAGATGTTACAGATGCAAATTCAACCCTTGTAACCGCTCAGAAGTCGCTGTCAAACAGCACTATTGACCTTCAACTGGCAATAATTGAATTAAAAAAAAGGATGGGTCTGCTTTTAGATGAGGTAGTTGCGAACGAACAGATGATTGATGTAAGCGGGCAGAAATAATGAAAGAAAAATACCCGGGAAAGAAATCTGGAAGTACTTATCACAGCCTTCTGGCAGCAACATTGAAGTTGATCTCACAGAAGGGATATACAGGTACATCTACGAGAGAGATAGCATCTGAAGCAGGCGTTACGGAAGTTACATTATTCAGACACTTCGGTACTAAAGAAAGACTCTTTGAGGAAATGCTCAAAAGGTATTCTTTCCTGCCGGAGCTCATAGAACTATTGCCTGAACTTGAAAATAACTCTTTCGATTATAGAGTTGGACTTTTTACTATAGGCAAAAGGTTTTTTGAAGCGCTGAAAGAACGGAAATCCTTAGTAAGGATCATGATCTGTGAAACACAGCTATATCCTGAAAAAGTTAAAGTGGTACACAGTAAATTAATCGATGAAATGATTAACCTGCTTGCTGATTATTTCCGTATCAGGCAGCAAAATGCAATATTAAGAGAATTCCACTCAAAGATTGCAGCCAAGGCTTTTCTGGGTATGATATTTTCTTTTTTTCATATAGAAGAAATCGTGAAGGGAAGAGACCTTGGAAAGAATGAGGTAAAGCGAACGATAAATGAAGTTGTGAATATATTTATAGATGGGACTTTAAGGGGAGATTAGTGATGATGAAGTATATTATAATCCCTGTTATTTTCTTTGCTGCTATGTTCACTCATTCCGCCTGCGGCAAAAAAGAGTCTTCCGTGAACCGGATAAAAAGTATAAATGTGTCTGTAAAGGCAGCTGAAACAAGGCCAATGAGACCATTTATTGAGGCTGTCGGGACATTGACTCCATTTGATGAAGTTACAATAAGTGCTGAGGTGGATGGCATCATAGATATTATGATGGTAGATGAGGGAACAACAGTAACCAGGGGGATGCTTATAGCAGCAATTAACGACACAGACTATTTACTTGGGGTCACAAAGGCTAAGGCAGCGCTGAGACAGGCTGAAGCTAATCTGTCAAACATGAACCTGGAGTACCAGCGAAAAAACGCCCTGTTTAACGAGGGACATATTTCGCGGCACGATTATGACTCTGTGTCTGTTCGACAGTCGTTAGCCGAGTCTGAAAGAGATAATGCAGTTGCTGCATTGTCGCTTGCAGAACACAGACTTGCAAAGACAAAGATATTTTCTCCCATATCAGGTGTAGTTAAGGTAAATATGGTTTCCGTTGGTACATTTGCCAGAAACGGGGAGCCTGTCTGCTCAATCATACAGGTCGATCCACTGAAGCTGAGTTTCACTGTACCTGAAAAGACTTCAGGTGTGTTAAGGAAAGGACAGGATCTTCGATTTAAGGTTGAAACCTTCAATGACAGGGAATTCAACGGAAGACTGAATATCATTTACCCTGGTCTTGATGAGAAAACGAGAACTCTCATGGCAGAGGCTGTGGTTTCAAATCCAGGACGTATTTTAAAACCCGGGTTGTTTACAACTTTAAAACTTTTTACAGGTCCGGCTAAAAGTACATTGCTGGTCCCGGCCGCGGCATTACTCTATGAGGGAGAAACAATCAAGGTCTTCACAGTAAAAAATGAAACAGCATATGAACAAAAGGTCATGACTGGGACCCAATATGATGACATGCTGGAAATTAAGAAAGGTTTAAAGACAGGAGATATGGTGGTAACAGCCGGTCAACAGAATCTGTCTGAGGGTGTAAAGGTAAATGTGGCTCGCTGATACATCTATAAAAAAACCAGTGTTTGCCACAATGGTCATACTTGGACTGGTGCTTATCGGTGTTATCAGTTATCCGCGTATAGGCGTTGATCTCTTTCCTAAAGTCGAATTTCCAATCGTAAATATCTCAACAAAACTTAAGAATGCAAACGCCGAGATCATGGATATTGATGTGACTGATAAGATTGAAGCAGCCGTCAATACAATCAATGGTGTTAAAACCATTACATCATCAAGCACCGAGGGGAGATCTCAGGTTGTAGTTGAATTCATTCTTGAAAGAGATATAGACCTTGCTGTTCAGGATGTAAGAGAAAAGATTTCTGCGGCAAGGGGAAACCTGCCCAGGGACATCGATGAACCTGTGATAGAGAAAGTTGATCCTGATGCAAACCCGATCCTGTGGATTGCACTGTCTGGAAATAAATCTATAAGAGAATTGTCAACCTATGCAGACGAAGTCCTCAGGGAGCAGCTGCAAAAGATAAATGGTGTCGGGGCTGTCCGCATCTCCGGGCTTCAGTTACGTGAGATTATCGTCTGGCTTGATTCAGTTAAACTTTCAGCATACGGCATTACAGCCCATGATGTTCTCAACAAACTTCAAAGTGAGAATATGGAATTACCCGGCGGTCGAATCGAGGGAAAAACTACGGAGTATACAATAAAAGTTAAGGGGGAATTTGGATCTGTCCAGGACTTCAATGGCCTGGTCATATCCTATAGAAATGGCGCTCCTGTAAGGCTCCGGGATATCGGACGGGTAGAGGACGGGATGCAGGAGAGGAGGTCTATAACAAGATTTAACAGGGTACCGGCTATAGGATTCGGGATACAGAAACAGTCAGGGACAAATACTGTTGAAATTATTGAAAGGATCAAGAAGGAACTTAACAAAATAGAGATGACCCTGCCTCCAGGAATGAATATAGGTATCAGCTTCGATCAATCTACCTTCATTAAGCGCTCTATAAACGAAGTACAGCACCACCTGATTTATGGCGGTTTTTTTGCGACTATAGCAGTTTTGTTTTTTTTACGGAGCATAAGGATAACTCTTTTTAGTGCACTAGCAATACCTGCTTCCATTTTATCCACTTTTGCAATAATGAATGTATTTGGCTTTACGTTCAACAATATGACCATGCTTGCCCTGTCACTGTCAGTTGGAATACTCATTGACGATGCAATTATTGTTATTGAGAATATTCAGCGTCATATAGAACGTGGTATGTCTCCAAAGGAGGCCGCCTCATTTGCAACTCAGGAAATCGGGCTTGCAGTCTCAGCTACAACACTCGCAATCATCGTAATCTTCCTTCCGGTAGCTTTCATGAAGGGGATAATAGGGCAATTCTTTTTTCAATTTGCCCTTACAGTAGTCTTCGCAGTTGCAGTTTCACTATTTGTTTCCTTTACATTAATACCAATGCTGGCATCCCGTTATTTAAAGAGCCATGATGAAATTGAGGGGAGTACTAACCGGCCGGGAAAATTATCTTCTTCCATACAATCAGGATATAAGACCGTTGAGGATTGGTATAAGAAGCTGCTCGTTATTGCACTAAATCACAGGTTAATAGTCGTAATCTCGGCTGGAATTATATTTATTATAAGCATGTATTTAGTCAAGTTTATCGGCAAAGAATTTCTTCCATCTGAAGACCAGTCGCGATTCATAGTAAGACTTGAGGCGCCAAAGAACTATTCCATAAATCAGATAAACAATCTTTTCAAAGGTGCTGAGGAATTTGTTCTCTCTGTTCCTGAGGTAATCACAGTGTTCTATGGACAGGGGACATTCGGGGAGCCCAACAGAGGATCAATGTTTGTCGGACTAAAGCCAAAGGCTGAGAGAAAGAGGAGCCAGCAGGAGATAATGGGAGAAATAAGAAAAGAACTTCGAAAGATACCTGGACTCAAAGGGTTCGCAGAGGATGTATCTCTTGTAGGAGGCGGTCAGAGGATGGTTCCCATTCAGTATACTATAAGGGGAAGAGACCTGACAAGCCTGCAGCAATACTCAAAAAGTATAGTGGCTGAGTTTTCAAAACTCCCTGGAATCGTTGACGTTGATTCATCACTTGAAACGGGAAAACCTGAGATAAGGGTCCACATTGACAGGGACAAGGCTGCAGACCTGGGGGTCAATGCTGCATCTGTGGCAGAAACGATAAATCTTCTTATAAGTGGTGAAGTTGAGGCAACAAAATACAAGGATGAGACACGTGGGAGAAGATACAATGTTAAAATGAAACTCAATCCTGAAGACAGGGACAATCCTGATGATATAAACAGACTGTACACAAGGTCTAATGATGGACGTCTTGTTGAGCTGTCCGGTATAGTGACGGTTCAGACCGCTGGAGGGCCCGGTATAATTAACAGGGTAGACAGACAGCGGGCAGTAACACTTTTTGCCAACCTGGAGGGTAAACCTCTTGGAGAAGCAATGACAGAACTTAACACTATATCAGCAAAGATACTCCCGGCAGATTACTCAACCGGATACAAAGGAATGGCTGAAATGATGGGAGAATCCTTCGGCTATCTTATGTTTGCGCTTGTTCTCGGAGTTGTCCTTGCATACATGGTCCTTGCATCACAATATGAAAGCTTCATCCATCCCATAACAGTACTCCTTTCCATGCCATTTTCATTTATAGGTGCATTTCTGGCAATCCTGATAACCGGAAAAACGCTTAATATATTTACATTTATTGGTCTTATACTGCTGATGGGACTTGTAAAAAAGAATGCAATTCTTCTCGTTGACTATACTAATACCTTAAGGTCAAGGGGAATGGAGCGAAAAGAGGCGATAATTACAGCCGGACCTGTTCGTTTGAGGCCCATCCTCATGACCACGTTCGCGATGGTGCTTGGCATGCTGCCAATTGCTGCCGGAATCGGAGAGGGGGCAGAAACACGCTCTCCGATGGCTATCGCTACGATCGGAGGACTACTTACATCACTGTTCCTGACCCTTGTGGTAGTACCTGTAGTGTATGACCTATTCGATGAAATGCAGTCCAGAATATTGCGCAAAAGATCAGCCACATAAAGTTTTTTCTGTCACCCTGAACCTTGTGCTGAACTCGTTTCAGTATAGTTTCATAGTCTCCTAACGGTAGGGAGCCGTTTGTTAGTTTGTGCAGAACTAAAGCCGGATATTATGTGAACTCACAACAAAGCCTTTCACAAGAGATGAGTTTACATAATATCTCTTATCAGACGGTACTATTACTGCCAACCAGAATCAGTTAAACCTGCCGCAAACATGTTTATTGAATTAAAATTATACCTGAGTGAACATATTTTTGTCGCTATGTGCACAATTTGACTATCATACAATCCATAATATACCCATATAAATTATAAACTGATTCATTACACTCTTCTTTTAACATATTGAATTATTGACACTTTATTGATCTATCCGGGTCTTGGTATTTAAACACGATTGATTGTCAAAAACATGGCATTAATTTTGCTGAATACAATCAATATAAATAACTTAACTCACGAATTTCAAGGAGGCTACAAAATGCATTGCCCAAAATGCGGAGGCTTTATGGTAACAGAGAGATGCACTGATTACTCTCTTGTGTTCTATGCGTGGAGGTGTGTTAACTGCGGTACGCTGTTAGACAGCACTATACTCC
This sequence comes from uncultured Nitrospiraceae bacterium, assembly GCA_964611625.1. Taxonomy (GTDB): domain Bacteria; phylum Nitrospirota; class 9FT-COMBO-42-15; order HDB-SIOI813; family HDB-SIOI813; genus RBG-16-43-11. The sequence goes on from CAZTAM010000003.1 coordinate 221,275, forward strand.
AGAACAAGAAGCCATTCATTCTGATGGGAGGGTTTTTCCCTCTAAAAGCATAGAGGACTGCGGTTATTACTCAAATACAACATTGGTCTCGGTTCTGACAATACCCTTAATCGCCCTGACTTTGTTGACAGCAGTAACACACATGTCACTCACGCTTTCACCTTCAAGTAGTGCAATAATATCATATCTCCCGGTAATCATATCTGCACAACTTACGTTTTCTAATTTTCTCAGTTCATCCCTTACATACCTCTCCCTGCCAATTTCAGTATTAATTAATAAGTAGATCTTGCCGGTTTTTTTTGTCATTTAACTGCCTCCCTATTGACCTCTAACACTGTAGGTAACATAATGTTAAGAGTATTGTCAATTGCAATTATGCCAGGGTGATAATATCTGCAAATGCTAAGGATTATTTCAGGAAATGCAAAGGGACGCCATCTCAAGGTGCCTGCCGGAACGAGGATAAGACCTACTTCAGATAAAGTCAGAGAATCTTTATTTAATATCATAGGCAGTGACAGAATACGTGACGCGGCATTACTGGACCTCTTCTCCGGGTCTGGCGCTGTAGGCATCGAGGCCATAAGCCGCGGCGCACGTTGTGCCACCTTCATAGACAATAATTTCAGTCATATTAGAATAATCAAAGAGAATATAAAGACTTGCGGATTTGAGAAATCAAGTACCGTTATATTCGGAGATGTCATTTCTGTCCTGGGAAAATTTACCAGAGAGGGAAAATCATATAATATAGTATTTGCCGATCCGCCATACAATTATAATAATTGGTCTGCCCTCTTGTCAAAGATAATCAATAATGTTAACATTGCAGGTTCCGGATTTCTTATTATAGAACATTCTTCAAGGATTTCTATGCCGGAACAGCTTAATGACCTTGAAGGATATGGAAGGTATGTATACGGAGATTCAACTTTAACGGTTTACAGTAAAAGTAAACATGACAAAGACGGCAATATATCCGGGGACATTTGACCCAATTACTAACGGACATCTTGATATTCTTCAAAGAAGTCTGAGACTATTCAATAATATAGTTCTGGGAATCGGTCCAAACCCAAAAAAGACATCACTTTTTTCTCTTGCGGAAAGGATGGATATGGTTGCAGAAACCATTAAGGACCTTCCCAATGTGTCTGTCGAGGCATTTGACGGACTTCTTGTTGACTTTGCAAAAAAAAAGGAGGCATCAGCAATCATAAGAGGCCTTCGGGCAGTTTCAGATTTTGAATATGAGTTCCAGATGGCCCTGATGAATAGAAAGCTTGACGATAAGATTGAGACTGTATTCCTAATGCCGAGTGAGGAATACTCATATCTTACATCAACTATAATAAAGGTTGTCAGCAGTTTTAATGGAGATATTTCTTCATTAGTACCAAGACATGTTAATATAATCTTAAAGAATAGGTTTAAGGATAGAAAGGACTTTTGATTTTATGAAGCTTACAAATCGTGTATCATTAATTAGCCCATCACCGACTCTCGCATTAGAGGCAAAAGCAAAGGCCATGAAGAAGGAAGGAATTGATGTAATTAGTTTTTGTGCCGGAGAACCTGATTTCGATACACCGGATGGAATAAAAAATGCCGCTATTACGGCCATAAAAGATGGATTCACAAAATATACTGCATCCTCGGGGATAATAGAGCTCAGGAGTGCTGTTGCGGACAAGCTTGCTAAGTTTAACGACCTCTCGTATAAACCTGAAGATATTCTTATATCATGCGGTGCCAAGCACAGCCTCTTTAATATAGCCATGGCTCTTTTTGAGGAAGGTGACGAGGTAATCATCCCGTCTCCATACTGGGTCACTTATCCCGAACAAATACTACTATGCGGTGCGCGGCCGGTGATCACAGAAACATCTGAAGAAGACGGATTTCTACTTAAACCGGAGAACCTGGAAAGAGTGATAACAAAGAAAACCAGGGGGTTAATACTGAATACTCCATCTAATCCGGTAGGATCCGCATATGACAGACAACATCTCGAAAAAATTGCAGAAATTGCAGTCAGACATAATATATATGTTATTTCGGATGAGACTTATGAAGATATTGTCTATGATGGTTTTAAACAGACAAGCATAGCGTCTTTAAACAGTGATATATTCAATCTGACACTTGTGGTAAATGGAGTTTCGAAATCCTATGCAATGACTGGATGGAGAATTGGGTATGCTGCCGGCCCAGGCGCTATCATAGAGGCAATGGGCAATATTCAGAGCCAGAGTACTTCTAATCCTTCTTCAATTGCTCAAAAGGCTGCCCTTGAGGCTCTGAGCGGTAAATATGAAAGTTTCATCAGTATGATGGTAGAACGTTTTGACAAGAGGAGGCGTTACATTGTCAACAGGCTTCGTGATATTCCTGGTATTTCCTGCTTTCTTCCAGTTGGGTCATTTTATGTCTTCCCGAATATATCTGGATTACTGGGCAGAAAATTTAACAGTATCGCTTTGGATTCATCAGTGAAACTGGCTGAGTACTTGCTGAATGAGTCACAAGTGGCAGCCGTACCTGGAGATGCCTTTGGTGCCCCTGGCTTCATGAGGCTGTCCTATGCCACATCAATGGATAATATAGAAAAGGGACTCGACAGGCTTGAATCAGCTGTAAAAAAGCTTACTTAATATTGCTTTCAGGGAGGTTTGGATCGTATGCCAATATATGAATACAGATGTAAAAATTGCGGACATAAAATTGAGACAATGCAGAAAATCAGTGATCCGCCTGTTACGGTGTGTGAGAAATGTAAAGGTACAATGTCTAAAGTGATATCTCCGGCAGGTCTGATGTTTAAAGGCAGCGGTTGGTATATTACTGATTACTCGTCTAAAGGCAAGCCTTCTGATGAACCATCAAAATCTGTAAAGAATAATCAGAATAATGCTTCTGAAAAGAATGTTTCTGAAAAGAAGGAAGAAAAACCAGCTGAACCCACGGCAGCCAAACCTGATAAAACAGAACCCGCTACTTAAAATCTCTTTTCTGAAAGATTACTCCTGATATCAATAATACTGCACCAATATAGAGAAATCCATAAAGAGTGACCATAATCATATAATAAGGAGAGACATACATTCCATGAACTATTTTACCCTTAATATTAAAGTTATCAAAATTTGGCAGCAGATAATAAAAGAAGTTTATGGATATTTTCATATAAGAACCGGGAAACTTATCACCTAATAATTTAAGTTCTTCTGTAAGGTGTCCTATTAAGTATACTGCAATTGTAAAGATTGCACTTAAAGTAGATGAACTCGAGAATGTGGAAAACATCAGGGCAATTGCAGTCACAACCATTAACTCTATAAATATCAGGCAAATTGCCTTCCAAATATCAGGATTAATATTAAATATATCATTCCCCCACCTGAGTTCGTTAATGATAAGAATAAGGTAGAGCCCTGCACCCATTATTACTATATTTACTAATATAGTCAGGAGAAGCCCTAAATACTTCCCTGCAATGAACTGATAACGGTGCACAGGTTTAGAAAGTATGTTATAAATAGTCTTTTTCTCAATTTCTTTTATTATAAGGCCTATACCCAGAAATATCGCTATAAGTGAACCGAAGATGTTGATACTTGCGAGACCTATATCAATCATTATCCTGGATTGTTCACCCACAGTAAGGGTTGCCAGAAGAAGAGATACAACAATCATGATAAGGGCAAAGAAGAGAAGATTGTAGAGGATCCGGTCCCGTATAGCCTCTCTGAATGTGTTCAGAGCTATAGTCATAACCTTCATGAAATCCCTCCGGTCTTTTTCATGAAGTGTTCTTCAAGTGTCTCCCTGTGAGGTATCACTGAGATGACTCTCCCTTTTCCATCTCTTATCATTTGCAAAATTCCGTCTACACTATCTTCCTCTTTAACTTTTATTGAAACATGATCCCATGTCTCATTTACAGATGTTCCCATTACATCCATTCGTTCCATCACATCCCTGCTTACATTCCTTGCAATAATCTCAACATATTTGACCCTTGCATCCATAATCTCATTCAGCCTGCCGACGTTTACAAGCTCACCCTTCATAAGTATGCCAACCCTGTCGCATATCATCTCCACATCAGGGATTATATGTGTGCTGAAAAATACCGTTCTGCCATCCTCTTTCAATCGCAGGATTATATCCCTTATCTCCTTTCTGCCTATAGGATCTAATCCGGACATTGGTTCATCAAGAACTATAAGATCTGGCTGGTTGATTAATGCCTGAGCAATACCAATCCTCTGCAGCATGCCTTTGGAAAACTTGCGAAGCTGCAGGCCTGAAGCACCATCAAGTCCAACGAGTGTAAGCAAATTATCCATCCGCGCCCTTAACTCATCTCTTTCCAATCCAAACAATTGTCCATAAAAACGCAGGAATTCTAATGAGGTAAGATAGTCATAAAAATATGGCTGTTCGGGAAGGAAGCCAATGCGATTCTTTACATCGATATCGGTAACTTCTTTATCCAGAATCCACGCATTTCCGGCAGTCGGATATATAAGCCCCATAAGAATCTTTATGGTTGTTGTTTTTCCTGCTCCATTTGGTCCAAGAAAACCGAAGATCTCTCCTTCACTTACCTCAAGGTTAAGCCCTTTTATGGCAGTTACACTGTTCCCTCTGAAGCCAACTTTAAAGGTTTTAGTCAGTTTATCAGTTTTGATTACAATTTTACCCACTCATCCCTCACGCTTCATAGCTAAAGCCCCTGGTGCATTACTTTCCATAAACCCGCATCCTCTCTTTAGTAATACTGCTGTACACTACCCCATCCCCGGAATCAATATAGTAATAACCCCCAAAAGGTTCATGAGGCAGGACAGAAATAATACCAGCTTCAACTAACTGCTTCAAGCTGTCTGGATATTCTTTATATAAATCCTTGTATCTTCCGGCAGCATCTTCCAAAAGCCTTACATCCCTCTCCACAATAACCTCTTTTATCCTCAGTTCCAAAGCCTTCCGGACCTTCTCGTCATTTGTTTCCTTAAATAGCCGGGTAAGAAACTCAAGAGCCACATCAGGGTCTCCTGCCTGCACATAGAGTCTTGCAGCAAGTTTTGGCAGGTATGACGGATGCCCTGGCAGTTCAGATGCTATCGCCATATACTCTGCCGCACTCTTGAAGTCGTCGAGATAAAAAAAGTAATTAAAACCTATGTAAAATGGGATCTGCCATACCTCCGGGTTTTCCCTCATACCTTTAATCAGCAATAAATTACTCTTTTCCGGCACCTTCCCAAGCATTGACAGGGTAACACCGCCAAGCTGATAGGCATAAGAAAATTTCGGGTCGAGTGTGGTCACAACATCCAGTGCATGATATACCCAGTCATATCCATCTGGGGTAACAGTATCGTCACCTATCACCTGTATTGCCTTAAGCCAGATAATATCAGCAGCCAACTGTTCATATCCCATAACAGCAGGCTTGATATATTCTCCTCTGGGAAGAACCAAAAACTCTTCGATCTTTTTTTCTATTCCCTGACTGCCTTCTATCTGCTGTTGAACAGAATATATTGAAAACGCCAGGAGGACCATAAATGGAATCAAAAAAGTATGTTTAGTCTTGAACAGATCAAGCATATATTCTCAATCCTGTCTCAGATAGGTCATATTAATATATAATCTATTGAGATACTATTATCAATATCACAATTCTTTCTATACCCGGGGTTGGAATACCTGCATGATTATTGAGATGATTGATTAAGGTGTCATAACATCATTTTGAAGGTTAGAAAAGCTTCTGTTCTGGTTAAAGAACCACTGGTCGGTCGCGTTGTCTCTGTCTATATTTCCTACTGCAGCGGCCAGAAAGGTTGTTTCGTCAGCTGCAGAACCAGGATCGGAATAGTCTATTCCCGCTTCAGGCACTGCAGGTGTTCCTGCTGCAGCTACTCCATTATACCAGTAACGATATCTGGTTATTTTCTGAGGTTCCCAGCCAAGCCCATTCCAATTTGTATTATATGTGTCATATTCTGACTTGTATGATTGGGCTAATTCACCGACGGCACCTAAGTTTACCTTGATCTCGGCCTGCTTGGCCTTTGCCTGGTAGCTGAGAAAACCTCCGGTTGCAAGGGCAGCCAGGATACCAAGTATTGCAACAACGATCATTAGTTCTATGAGGGTAAAGCCATCTTGATGATTTTTCTTTGCCAAAACTATTCTATCCTCTCCAGCTATGGGTAAAAAAAGGGGCGACCACAGTACACCGCCCCTTTATCAATTTGTTGTGTTCTAACATTACTTACTGCCTGATGATTAGGTTCCAACATCATTAGCTGTGTTGGTTAACACACGCTGTTCGTTATATGTCCATCTGTCACAGGTATCATCAGTATCAATATTTCCTTCTGCAACTGCAATATAAGTGAACTGGGTGACATCAGAACCGGCATCGAGGGCTGCACCACATGTGTTTGCTCCAGCGTCAACAATAGATGCTGCAGAAACAAGAAGATCATTATACGAATAACCGAAGCGCGTACTCCCCTGGGGACCCCATCCTAATTCAGCAACTGTTGCAATATAGGTATCGTTTTCAGAACGGAATGCCTCAGCAGTAGTGCCTATAGCTCCCAGGTTGGTCTTAGCCTCACTCTGCTTCGACTTTGCCTGAAATCTCATAAAGTTTGGAATAGCTATAGCAGCCAATATACCAAGTATTGCAACCACGATCATTAATTCGATCAGTGTAAAACCCTTTTCCCTGTTCATCTTCTTTGTACTTCTAATCATTCCATTAAATACCATCTTTCCTTCCTCCTATTACCAACCCTAAGGACTGGCATTTTAGTTGTTAATCCTATATATCTATTTCACCTCCTTTTCTCTAATGTAAGTTTATTATTTATCTAAAGACAGGGTTAATGCATTTTATATGCCTTTCAAATAAAATTATTATCATGTGCTATTTATAGCTATATTATCATATAGTTATAATGATTACATGCAGGAATGACTGACTAATACGAGCACAGCAATCCTGTCATTTCTGACATTTTTTGTCACTAAAGGTTGATTCTTTGACGGGCTTTATCAGATAGTTGACTCAGGGCTGCAGAGATTTTTTATCCATGTACTCTTTATACTTAAGCTTCAATCGTTCTTCATCGCCAGGTTCGCCAAACCCGGTTTCTATGAATTTCTTTATTAATTTATCATTCTCAATTTCAATTTCAAGAGACCTGATCCACTCTGACCTCGCCTCGATTTTCATGTTTTTCTTAAGGTAGACATCTCCAAGGTGCTCAAGGATAGTCGGGTCATCAGGCATTAATTCTACAGCCCTTTTCAGTTGTTCCAGTGCGGGATCAATCAATCCTTTTTTATAGTAAGCCCATCCAAGGCTGTCAACATAAGCGCCATTATCCGGGTTCTTGCTCAGAGCCCTCTTGATCAATTCAACTGCCTCATCCAGGTTAATACCTCTGTCAGCATAACTGTATCCCAGGTAATTCAAGGCATTGTCATGTTCCGGATCAAGCTCAATGGTCTTTTTCATCTCTCTAACCATGTCATCAAACATCTCAAGTTTATCGTACACAACACCAAGATTAAAATGCATGCCAGGATATTCAGGCATCAACTCTATGCCGCTCAAATACAGTTCTTCCGCATCCCTGAACCTCTTTTCCTGCGTGTAGAGCATACCCAGTATCAGATATGCATTGGGCCGTTTTGTATCAAGCTCAATTGCCTTTTTTAGAATACTGACAGCTTGATCCTTTTCTCCTTTCCTTGCCAGTACATAACCAAGGTGGGTATGAACCTCTGCATCAGTGGGATCCACTTCAATGACTTTAGAAAATTCCTTCTCCGCGTTGTCATAATCGCCAGTCTCCTCATACAGAAAACCGAGATATGCATGCATCCTTGTATCCCTGGGCCTCGCAGCAACGACTATCTCAGCCTTCTGTATTGCCATAGGATAGTTTTTAATTTCCTTATAAAGGTATGACAATTTGAAAAGTAATTCATAGTCCCTTGGATTCTGCTCCAGCGCCCTTTCCAGGACATTGATCGCACTATCATAATCCTTTTCCTGGGCATGCAGCTGCATTAGTTGTATTGTGGCATCACGGCTGTAAGGATTGATATCCGCAAGTATCTCCTTATAAATCCTCTCTGCATTATAATAATCTTTTTCCTTTATATACACGATTGCCAGCTTAAGGTATGGCTGCTCATAATTGCTCTTCTTTGCAATTGCCTTTTTATAATATTTTTTTGCCTTATTCATATTTCCCTGCTCAAAATAAATATCCCCAAGAAAAACATACCCTGCCGGGTTATCAGGGTCGAGACGAATGCCTTTCCTGATTGAATCCTCAGCCTCTTGCATTCTTTTCAGATTAGCAAGCGCTATTCCCCTGTTCAAATATACCTTTACTGATCCAGGTTCTTTTTCTATCAGTTTATCGTATGTCTCGACTGCACTTTCATAATCCCGTGCACTATAGTACATCTCTGCCAACAGGAATAGGGCCATGTTAGGACGCGGGGCCAGATTAATCAATTTTTTCATACTATCAATGGCGTTCTCCATCTGTCCCAACTTTGCCTGGAGTGCTGCAACACGGGTTAACATGAACAGTGAATTCTCATCAAAAGAAAGGGCTGTCTCATATTTCTTAAGAGCTTCCATAAGATTGCCATCCTGCTCGTACATGAACCCCTGAAGATAATTATAATATGCCTCAGGGGAGGACACAGTCTGGACATCCCTATATGTTATTTCCTCCAGTGTATCGACTGTGTTGACAGATGATATCTGCTTAACAGGCATACATGCATTAGTCATAACGACTAAAGACATAATTAAGATGATTTTCCGTAATACCATCCAGTTCCTTTCTGTCTAATTATTAGTATAACTGTCAGAAATCTCTACTGACTGTGAATTTTTTCAAGGTTATCAAATCTCGTATATTTATCAATGAACGCAAGCTTTACGGAACCAATTGGACCATTTCTCTGCTTCCCTATGATAATCTCTGCAATACCCTTGTTTTCTTCAGTCTGTTTAAAAACCTCTTCCCTGCTGATAAACATGATTACATCAGCGTCCTGTTCAATAGCTCCGGACTCACGCAGATCAGCAAGCATGGGTCTTCTGTCATGTCTTGATTCAACGGCACGATTCAACTGAGAAAGCGCTATTACAGGTACATTTAATTCTTTGGCAAGGGCTTTCAGGGACCTTGATATATCTGATATCTCCTGCTCACGTGTGTCGGAGCCTCCCCTTCTGCCGGAACTCCTCCCACCCATGATCTGAAGGTAATCAACAATTATGAGACTCAAACCATGTTCTGCTTTCAAACGACGTGATTTAGCCTTTATTTCAAGAGCAGATATTGAAGGTGTATCGTCTATGAAAATGGAAGATTCTGATATACGGCCTGCAGCATTTGTAAGCCTCGGCCAGTCAGATTTACTAATGAAACCTGACCGTAGTTTATGCGCATCAACTCTAGCCTCTGAACACAGCAATCGCGTAACTATCTGCTCCTTGGTCATTTCAAGGCTGAAGATCGCAACCGGCTCTTTTCTTTCAATACCTGCATGCTGTGCGATAGACAGACAAAACGCAGTCTTCCCCATAGATGGACGTCCTGCAATAATAATAAGATCAGCAGGATGAAACCCTGTAGTCATATTATCAAGATCAACGAAACCTGATGGAACGCCTACTACACGTTCCTTCCTCTCCGACAGCTTTTCGATAGTTTCAAAGCTGTCTTTGATGATATCTTTTATATGAATAAACGACCGCTTTATCTTATTTTCTGATATGCTGAAAATTGAATTTTCAGCAAAATCGAGAAGGTCATCAATATCCTGTAAGTTCTCATATCCCCTTGTAACAATCTCAGTAGCCGTGTTAATTAAATTCCTGAGCAATGATTTTTCAGAAACAATCTTTGCATGATATCTTATGTTCGCAGCAGTTGGAACTGTATTGGAAAGCATGGAAAGATAGGTTACTCCGCCAACGATTTCAATGTCATTCTTCTTTCGTAAATAGTCAGTAAGCGTTACAAGGTCTATTGCCTCATTCTTTTCATTCAAGTCAAGCATGGAAAGAAATATCCTTTTATGAGACTCTTTATAAAAATCATTGGCATTTATAATCTCAATAGCCTTATAGATGGCGCTGTTATCTATCAGAATTGCACCGAGGACAGATTGTTCGGCTTCAATATTTTGTGGAGGTATTTTATATGTCGGATCTTCTATATCAGTTGTATATACACTCATGTTAATCCTTTTAATAATAAAATACGAAGGAAATGCATGTATTAATAAACATTAATTACCATCGATTAATCTGCTTCTGTCCATAGAGACCATATTCCCGGTTTTAACATCAATAACAGAAAAATGTTCATTCTCACTGCCGTCTGTCACGATATTTTCTATATTATTATTAATGGCATACTCAGTTGCAGCATCAATAGATTGCAGACCTGTGTCGAAGATCACCTTGTTTCCGGCATCCCTTAATGCACCCGATAGCTCAATACCGTAATCAATGGAATTATTACATAAAAAGACCAGGTACTTAATGCTCTCATCCGGCAATGAGACACCATATCTCTTTTCTTTTGCCATAATGATTGATTCCACATCAATTGCAAATCCTGTTGACGGGGAGTCGAGGCCAAACTTACCGATCAAATTATTATATCTACCCCCTCGTCCAAGAGGATAGGCAACTCCATCATGAAATATCTCAAAAAATAACCCCGTATAATAATCAATTTCCCTGAACTCACACAAATCAATCAATATATGCTCTTTGAGCCCATACACACATAACAGGTTATAAATTTCTTTCAGATTTTGTAATGCTTCATTTGATTCTGCATTACTTATGACACCTTCAGCCCTGTCAAATACTTCCTCACTTCCGAAGAGTCTTAAAACATTCAGTACTTTTTCTTTCACTGATTTCTCTGCCCCGGAATGGTCAAGCACTGCATCAATACGGCACCCGTCCTTTCTCGATATCGCATCCCTTAAGGCATTTTCGCTATCCTGCGAAAATGACCCCGTTTTTGATTGTTTAAGGTGAGTCACTATCCCTGACAGATAACCTGCATGGCTGATAACAATCTTGAAGTCTTCTATCCCGAATTTCCTGATTGATTCTGAGGCAACCGCAATAATCTCTGCATCAGCCTCCGGAGATGCCACACCAGCAAGTTCACAACCTGCCTGAAACATTTCCCGCTCCAATCCTGCATGAGATTCTTCGTATCTGAACACATTTCCGTAATAACACAGCCTTAAGGGTTTAGGTTCATCTGAGAGAATGCCGGCAACCATCCTTGCAACCTGCGGAGTAATATCCGGTCTCAGCAGCATCAATCTTCCGCTATCCCTGTCTACAAATTTATAACTCTTTTCCAGCAGTGTACTGCTAAGACCTCTGGCAAGGACGTCAAGGTACTCAAAAACGGGGGGGATAACTTCCCTGTACCCCCATTTAAGAAAAGTGGCAAGCACAGTGTCCTGTACATTCCGCCGGAGCAATGCACTGGCTGGTAAATGTGTTGCCATTCCGCGAGGGGTTGAAGTACTGGACGGCTGGATGGTTTTTTTCATATCAATCTGTATACTGCTGAAATTTTCATGATAAATTTATATTATTCAGATTATAACATATAACATTTTATTAGTTTAATTGCAAACTTGTAAGCCGAAGTTCAGTAAGATCCCGAAGCAAGTTCGGGATAACAATATACTGCTTTTAAGGCAGGATCATAACACATATGCAGCGGATGACTTCGTAAACGGTCTGTACGAAAGGCGCGCAAATCCGGAAGGAAGAATGAGAGGCTGACTTTTAAGTATGCTGCAGTAACGAAGGATGCCGCGCAACGCCGCACGACCCATTGCATTTACTTCGCAGCAATGGGTACCCTGCCTTTTACGAAGCGTCACAGTCTTATCTGTTTTACTGAGAGTACATTTGGCAGCTTACTCATCTGCTCCATAAGTTGAGACGAGGCAGGCGTATCTATACTAATTACTGATAAGACTTTTCCACCAGGCACATCTCTTCCAAACTGCATGCGTGCTATATTAATATTGTGCTGCCCGAGGATTGAACCTATATTGCCGACTACTCCGGGTTTGTCTACGTTAGATAAGACTATCATATATCCTTCAGGTACAACTTCCAGAGGATAACCATTAATTTCAATTATCCTTGGATCTCTCCTGCTGAATAACGCGCCCTTTGCCTCATTATTGCCGGCACTTGTCTGCACTTTAATGGTTATAAGACTTATATAATCTCCTGCATCTCGATTCTTCGACTCTTCAACCCCAATGCCTCTTTCCTGAGCAATTATAGGGGCATTGACATAATTAACAGAATCTTCAAGAATCGGTGTAAGCAATCCCTTGAGTGCGGCTATTGTAAGAGGAGCTGCTGAGAGTTCAGCGACTTTTCCACGATACTCAATACTTACCTTTTCTATAGCACCTTCACTAATACATGCCTGAAACGCCCCCAACTTCTCAGCGAGGGAAATATATGGCTGAAGTCTGGGAAGAACGTCCGGCGAAACAGACGGAAAATTGGCAGCATTCCTTATTACGCCTTTTGTAAGATAGTCTACCATCTGTTCTGCTATGGCAAGCGCGACATTTTCCTGTGCCTCTGTTGTCGACGCACCAAGGTGCGGTGTACAGACAAAGTTTTCAAGGGAAAGCAGAGGGTTCTGTGCATCGACCGGTTCCTGCACAAACACATCAAAGGCGGCTCCACCTATTTTACTGGATTTCAACCCCTCATACAGTGCAGCTTCATCAACAATGCCGCCGCGTGCGCAATTGACTATAAGGACACCATCCTTCATTTTACTGATTGCTTCAGCACCTATAAGATTCCTCGTCTCAGCCGTGAGCGGAGAATGTATAGTAATAAAGTCTGATCGTCTGTAAATCTCATCAAGAGACACCAGTTCAACACCCATTTTCTGGGCATTTTCCTGTGACAGATATGGGTCGTATGCAAGAACATTCATGAGAAGACCCTGCCCAAGTTTAGCAACATGGCCGCCCACCCTTCCCATACCAACTATGCCAAGTGTCTTATTGTAGAACTCCTGACCTGTAAACTTGCTCTTCTCCCATTTGCCGCTCTTCGTGGATGCAGTTGCCTGCGGGATCATTCGAACAAGAGACAAAAGCATAGCGACAGCATGTTCTGCCGTCGTTACTGTATTGCCGCCAGGTGTATTCATGACAACAACACCCTTCTTTGTGGACGCAGGAACGTCTATATTGTCCAGGCCAGCGCCTGCCCTTCCAACCACTTTAAGTTTCTTTGCAGCGTTAACAACCTCTGCTGTAACCTTGGTAGCGCTGCGTACAACCAACCCTTCATATTCTCCGATGATATTAATTAATTCAGACGGGCTTAACTTGGTTTTAACATCTACAGAAAGACCGGCGTTCTTTAGAATCTCTACGCCCTTATCAGATATGTTATCACTTACCAGTACACGCATAACAAATAATATTAATTAAACCCGAAAGCTCTAATAAGATAATAAGAGACCTCAGATATTAAGAAATACCTCCTCTGCCCTTCTCAAACCACTTCCGAGCTCAGCACCAGCATAACCCATTTCTTTTAAAACCATCTCTGTAGCGGCTATTGCCGTTATAACATCAAACTTATCGCAGTAACCCATATGGGATATTCTGAATATTTTACCTTTAAGGTGATCCTGGCCACCGGCAGCGGTAATCCCGTGACTCTCTCTCAATCTCTTATATATCTGCTGCCCGTCGAACCCTTCAGGAGCCTTAACTGCAGTCACTGCATCACTAGGCGAAGTCTTTGGCAATAATTCAAGACCAAACCCCTTCATCCCCTCTCTTGTTGCAGTAGCCAGAAGCTTGTGCCGGGCAAATATATTTTGAAGTCCCTCATCTCTTAATATTTTGAGTACCTGCTGAAGTCCGATAATAAGGGAAACGGCAGGGGTATAAGCAGTAGTATTCTTCTTTATGTTATCCCGTTCCTTTTTAAAGTCTATATAGAACCTCGAACACCTGGCCGTTTCATTCTTCTTCCATGCCTTTTCACTGACACTGGCAAAGGCAAGACCTGGAGGAAGCATTAATGCTTTTTGAGATCCGGTCACAAGGACATCAATGCCCCATTCATCCGGCCTTATGTCAAAAACACCGAGAGCGGTTATAGCATCAACTACAAACATCGTGTCCGGGTAGTTCTTTACTATCTCTCCAATAGTCTTTACATCATGAGCAACACCAGTAGATGTCTCACTTGCCTGCACATAGACAGCTTTTATTGAAGGATCTTTCTTTAGCAGATCTGATATTATGGATGGATCTACAGCATCTCCCCATTCAACTTTGATTTCAGTGGCATTAATACCAAAAGCCTTACAGATCTTTCCCCACCGCTCGCCAAACTTTCCACCATTTACAGTTATGACCTTATCCCCCGGGGATAAAAAATTTGAGACAGATCCCTCCATCGCACCTGTACCGCTTGACGCCAGTATAAGGACATCATTACTGGTCTGAAATAACCACTTGAGACCGGAACTCACATCCTCCATTACAGGCGTAAAATCCGGAGAACGGTGATGAATCATTGGATGTGCCATTCTCAGAAGAACATCGGGTGGCACCTGTGTCGGCCCTGGAGCTAATAGATATTTTTTATTCATGGGGAGCTAACTTAGCATGTTTAAGATTTGCTTGTCAAGTATTTTAATGCCTCTTTTGCCGCTCTCTGTTCAGCCTCTTTTTTATTCTTTCCAATACCCAGTCCCAATACCTCTCCCTTTATTAAAAGTTCAACTTCAAAGGTTTTTTTATGATCAGGCCCTGTCTCCTTTGAGACCCTGTAAGTGGGTAAATCGAGATCATAACCCTGGCAGTATTCCTGAAGATCTGTTTTATAATCAAGGCTGATTCCCTCACGAGTCACGGTTTGTATCTGAGCAACAAATACCATCCTTACGAATCCGTCAGCTGCAGGTAAACCCCCATCAAGATAAATAGCAGCTATAATAGCTTCTAATGCATTAGCAAGCAAAGAATCCTTTTTTCTGCCGCCAGTATGCTCCTCCCCTCTGCCGAGTAACAGATATTCACCAATATCCAGCTCAGAGGCTATCTTTGATAATGATGTCTCGCTGACCATCATAGACTTAAATTTAGAAAGTTCTCCTTCCTGGTAAAGGGGAAAATTCTCAACAAGGTATGAACTTATTGCAAGGTCCAGGACTGCATCACCAAGAAATTCCAACCGCTCGTTATCTTTAATATTGAAGTTCGGGTTCTCATTAACATATGACTTGTGTGTTATGGCCTCCTTAAGAAGGTAGATATTGCTGAAGTTATAGGAAAGCCTCTTCTGAAGGTCTCTGATCAGGTCATCTTTCATGAACTTTAGCCTGTATATTTCCTGAATATTAAGCAGGCATTAGTCCCGCCAAAACCAAAGGAGTTTGACATTGTAACATTTACACTGGAACTGAGTGATTTGTTGGGAACATAATCCAGGTCACATTCCGGGTCCTGGTATTCATAATTCATTGTGGGAGGAATTATACCCTTTTCAATCGCTAATACTGAGAATACAGCCTCTATACCGCCAGCAGCACCCAATAAATGTCCCGTCATCGACTTTGTTGAACTTACAGGGATATCATAAGCTCTTTTTCCAAAGACATCCTTGATTGCTGATGTTTCATTTTCATCATTGAACTTTGTGGATGTACCGTGGGCATTGATGTAAGAAATATCATCAGGGGACAGTCCGGCGTCTTTAAGAGTAATATTCATACAGCGTGCTGCCCCAACCCCTTCAGGGGCAGGTGACGTTATATGGTATGCATCACCTGTCATTCCATAACCGCATATTTCTGCATAAATCCTGGCTCCCCGTTTTTCTGCTGCTGTGAGCTCTTCCAGAATGACTACTCCTGCACCTTCACCTATTACAAAACCATCTCTCATGGCATCAAACGGACGGCTTGCCTTGTGTGGTTCATCGTTTCTCACAGATAATGCACGCATGGCACAAAATCCTGCAACAGCGAGCGGACTTATAGTTGATTCAGTACCACCGGCGATCATTACATCAGCATCCCCGCGCTGTATTATTTTAAATGCATCTCCGATGGCATGGGTCCCGGTGGCACATGCTGTTGCTACTGCTGAGTTTGGGCCTTTTGCACCAACCATTATGGCAATATGTCCTGAAACAAGATTTATTATTACCATCGGGATAAAGAATGGTGTTAATTTCTTAATACCACCTTCAAGAAATTTGATATGATTTGACTCTATTGCAGATATTCCGCCAATTCCAGAGCCTACATATACACCTACCCTGTCAGCTGTTGCCTCTGTAATGTCAAGCTTCGAATCTTCAACAGCCATCTTTGAAGCAGCAACTCCGAACTGGATAAACCTGTCCATTTTCTTTATCTCTTTTTTCTCGATAAAGTCTGCCGGGTCGAAATCCTTTACCTCAGCAGCAATCTGAGAGGGGAGATTTGACGGATCAAACCGGGATATCCTGTCTATCCCTGATTTACCTTCGCACAGTGATTGCCATGTTTTTTCAACCCCGGTACCCAGGGGTGTTACAAGTCCTATGCCTGTTACAACTACACGCCTTTTCAAGGCTACATCCTTTCTTTTATATAGTCTACTGAATTCTGTACAGTGATTATCTTTTCTGCATCTTCATCAGGTATCTCAATACTGAATTCCTCCTCAAAGGCCATAACCAGTTCCACTGTATCCAGTGAATCTGCTCCGAGATCTTCTACGAATGAAGCATCCGGAGTTATTTCCTCCTCGTCCACACCAAGCTGTTCTCCAACTATCTTCTTTACCTTTTCTTCTACTGATAATGCCACGAGTAAATCACCTCCTTTTAAATATAATAGAATTCAAAGAATCAATCCGCCCCTGTACTCTCTTTTCACATATACATTCCGCCATTAACATGCAGAACCTGTCCGGTTATATATTCTGCCTCATTTGAGGCAAGGAACTTCACAGCATTCGCCACATCTCCGGGCATACCGAGTTTACCCATTGGTATCTGACCAAGCAGCGCCTTAGTAACATCTTCAGGCAGTTTCTTTGTCATGTCTGTTTCAATGAAACCAGGTGCTATGGCATTAGCAGTTACACCTCTGTTAGCATACTCCCTTGCAATGGATTTGGTAAATCCTATCATGCCGGCCTTAGATGCTGCGTAGTTTGCCTGTCCAATATTTCCCATAAGACCGACAATTGATGCAATACTGATAATCCTTCCATACCTGTTTTTTACCATCCCCTTTATCACAGCTCTGGTACTATTAAAGGTGCCGGTCAGATTTATTCTCATTACATCATCCCATTCACTGTCTTTCATGCGAAGGATAAGATTGTCTCTTGTTATTCCTGCGTTATTGACAAGAATACTGATTTTGCCAAACACCTTAGAAACCTCCGCCGCTGCTCTCTCCATGCTCTCAAACTCTCCGACATCTGCCTGTATTGCCAGAGTACTTCTTCCTGTGTTGTCTCCGATCGCCTTCATTGCCGTTTGCAGTTCACTTATATTAATATCTATACCTGCTATATCAACGCCATCCTTTGCAAGTGCCTCGGCTATCGCATATCCTATGCCTCGACTTGCGCCGGTAATTAGTGCAACCCTGTTATCTGTCATCGTGTTCTTAACTCCTCAACCCGTTTAAAGTTTTTTCAAAACTCTCAGCATCCTCTACATTAAACAACTCAGCAGTCGTTTGCAACTCCTTTGTAATCCTCTTCTGTAATCCTGTCAATACACGTCCAGGACCCACCTCAACAAATGTATTATATCCATCCTTAATGAGAAACTGCATAGCGTCATCCCATTTTACCGGGCTTGTCAATTGCCGGACAAGTGAATCTTTTATATCACCTGAATCATTTATCATAACAGAATCAACATTTGTAATTAACGGGATCTTAAGGGTTGAAAAAGTAATCTTGTTCAGCACCTCTGATAATTTCTGTGAAGCTGATTTCATAAGAGGCGAATGAGACGGTACACTCACATTAAGAGGTATTACCTTCTTTGCCCCCTTCACTTTTGCCAACTCCATCGCCTTCTGAACAGCCCCGGAAGTACCTGCAATAACTATCTGTTCCGGGGTGTTAAAATTAGCAGGTGTTACAATCTCTGTCCCGCTTGTTGTGGCCGATTTACAGACCTCAATAACATCAGCCCTTGATAACCCGAGCAGTGCCGCCATCATGCCGCTGTCTTCTTGCACTGCATCCTGCATAAACCGGCCCCTCTGTTGTACGACAGGAAGCGCATCTGAAAGAGGAAGTCCTTCTGCCGAAACAATTGCAGAGTACTCTCCCAGACTATGACCTGCAACCGCTGATGGTGTTATTTTCTCCTCTGCCAGGACACTCCACGCCGCAATGCTCGTGACTAAAATAGCAGGTTGAGTATATTCTGTCAAATTGATTTTATCACCGAAGTTATTAAAACATAACCCCTTTATGTCCCACTTGAGAATTCCTTCGGCATCGTCAAATACTTCTTTTGCCGGGGAATAGTTATCATAAAGAGACTTCCCCATACCAACATATTGTGAACCCTGTCCAGGAAACAGAAACGCAATCTTCCTTACCATTTTATCAGCACTGCCCCCCATGTAAGACCACCTCCAAACGCTTCAAGCAGAACATAATCTCCTTCTTCTATTCTTCCTTCCTGTAATGCCTCATCCAGTGCAATTGGTATGGATGCAGCCGATGTATTGCCGTATCTGTCAAGATTTATCATGAAGCGCTCCATCGATACATTGAGCTTTTTCCCTATTGCCTGGATAATCCTCAAATTTGCCTGATGTGGAATAAATAATTTTATATCGTCAGGAGTGAGGCCATTACTCTTTAATGCCTCATTAATTGAATTACACATAGTGTTCACAGCCACCTTGAACGTCTCGTTACCGCGCATCTTAACGAATTGCTGCCTGTTATTTATCATATCCTCTCCCGGCGGAATGCGCGATCCTCCCCCCGGCACATATAGCATATCCCACGATGTTCCGTCAGAGTAGAGATGTGATGAAATAATGCCCCTTTCACTGGAATCCGATTGGAGTACAACAGCACCAGCACCATCTCCGAATAAAATGCAGGTATTTCTGTCAGTCCAGTCTATCATCTTTGAAAAAACATCAGAACCGATAACAAGTCCTGTCTTGTACATCCCTGATCTTATGTACTGGTCACCAACAGAGAGGGCATAAATGAAACCAGAACACGCCGCAGAGAGATCAAAAGCAAAAGCGCCTTTTGCCCCCAGCCTGCTCTGAACAAGACACGCTGTGGATGGAAATAACATGTCGGGCGTTACTGTTGCCACAATTATAAACTCGATGTCAGAAGGCTTAATACCCCCATCTTTGATTGCTTTTTCAGCAGCATAAAAAGCCAGGTCAGAAGCAGCCTCATCCTTTGAAGCAATCCGTCTTTCACATATACCTGTCCTTTCAACAATCCATTCATCAGATGTATTTACCATTTCTTCAAGGTCTCTGTTAGAAAGGACTCCAGGCGGTAAGTAGGAACCTGTGCCAATAATTCTGGAACGAATCACCATCCTAAGCCACATCCTCCTTATAATATTTCATCAACTCTGATATGTCATTCTGAAGAAATTGGACAGTTTGAACTTCAGAGAATTTCACAGACATCCCGATTGCATTCTTGATAGCCTTTGACGTGGACCGGCCATGACATATTATACTGACACCATTTACGCCAAGCAAAGGCGCACCGCCATACTCTGCATAATCAACCTTCTTCTTAAAAGCTGCAAATGCCTTTTTCAGCAGGAGATACCCTATCTTTCCGGTTGACGATTTCCTTATTTCACGAGACAACATTTTTCCCATCGTCTCAGCTACTGCTTCACTGATCTTTAGCGCTACGTTACCGATGAACCCATCACATACTATAACATCTGCACTGCCGCTGTAAACATCCTTTCCCTCGACATTTCCCACAAAATTCAGCGGACTTTCTTTCAAATACCTGAATGTCTCCTTGGTAAGAACGTTTCCCTTGGTATCTTCTTCACCTATACTCAGTAATCCTATCCTCGGGTTCTCCTTCTGAAGCATCTTTACTGCATACGCATGCCCCATAATAGCAAATTGGAAAAGATGCTTGGGTTTACAATCTACGTTTGCTCCAACATCAAGCATAATAGCTATACCTTCGAGTGTAGGCAGGATTGTGGCAATTGCAGGTCTTTCAACACCTTTTACAGGCCCCAATATCAGGAGGGAAGCAGCCATGGTTGCACCCGTATGACCGGCACTTACAACAGCTGATGCCTTTTCGTCACGCACCAGCTTAGTAGCGACAAGTATGGAAGAGTCTTTTTTCTTACGAATGACAGAGACAGGGCTCTCATGCATTTCAACCCGCTGTGATGCATGACAGATAGTTATACCGAGACCGGAAGTATTATATTTATCGAGTTCATTCCTGAGAAGTTTTTCTTCGCCAACAAGCACCACCTCTGTATTGTACTCTTTTGCGGCTAAGACTGCGCCCTCAACTTCTGAAGCCGGAGAGCTGTCTCCACCCATAGCGTCTAATGCAATCCTCATATTGATTTTCTACCGGCTATTTCTCGACGACAGCGATTACTTCCCGGCCTTTATATGTTCCGCAGGAAGGACATACATGGTGAGCTAATTTAGTTTCGCGGCACTCCGGACACTGTATATATCCTGGCATAGCAAGCTTCTTATGTGATCTCCTCTTGCCTCCACGGGATTTGGATATTTTGTGTTTAGGATTAGGCATTGTATCAATCTCCTTATTCAAATAGTTTTTTTATTACACTAAACGGACTTTCTTCTTCCTCATCTCTGCAATCACAATTAATCATGTTCTGGTTCTGCCCGCATTTAGGACAGAGGCCACGGCAATCTCTTTTACATAAAGGATGCATTGGCATCGATAGTATAACCTGCTCCCTGAAGATATTATTCAACTCTACTTCATCTCCCGTATAGTGATCTATATCCAGGTCTCCCTTATGAAGTACTGCCTCTACATCAGTATTATAATTACTGAAAGGTTGTTCCTGACAGTAAAAACTGGTATTTACCGGATAAGAGAACTCACCTGCACACCTGCTGCAGGTGAGGTGTAAAGTAGTCCTTATTGTTCCATCTACAAAGAACACCCGCTCCTTCCGGTTAACCATGGCATCTATTTGGACAACATCATCCAGTATAAGGTCGAGCGGAGAAACACCTAAACTGTGTGCCGTTTCAATGCTATGAATTTCAACACCTTCATCCGGTATTTTACTCACTATTATCTTCATTGAGGTATATACTGCCTTCGCCGGAAGAGATTAATATTACCTTCTGACCGAATAAAAAATTATACAGATTTGATCCACACTTGTCAATTATGTAAATCCAGGTTTTATTATACTATTTATTATGTCTTGCAGATATTGACAGCAGTTTATAAGCAGACAGTAAGATAACGGTTAAGACTATCTTGGTAAGTAACGAAGTCTTAAGACAAAAGAATGCTATACCTATAACAGGGAAAAGGGCAAACCGGACAATTACCGCAGAAGCAGGATGCTTTTCCAGGTAATAAGCTGCGGAGGGGCTGACTGAATAGTAAGTTGAGATAAACAGCCGTCCATAATCTGAATTCATAAGGTATCGGTCTCTGAATTCCCGTAGTATTCGTACATATGGGGAGTGAGAAGAACCAAATGCAGCGGTCGCTATAAAACATCTTTTATCCGATCGGCCATTATCCCTGGACTCAGTTTCACTCATCAGAGCAGGGAATTGTAAGTCGCTGACTGAAGAACAATCACCTCCAATATCAGCCTTGTATCTATAAGGAGCTGTATCAGCAAGGCCTGGCTCTATCAATACTGATGCTACTAGAAAAACCTCACTAAAAATAGAACCAAATCCATTAACTGAGTGACAACCTGTCTTTAATAATGGATCTATGTACATATTCTCCACCTCAAAGCCTTTTCCATCACTCCTAACCTTGACAAGCAATGCAGCCCAGTTTATACGATCAGTACCATCAAACTCAATTGTTAGACTGTTATCAGCGTTGCCAGGAGGTAAAAAGTGAATATAGTTTGAACCAAGCTCGTGGGGTGCAGAATCGGATGATACAGATACTGTCGCCGGATAGACTTCGTGCTTTCCTGTAACTTCAGCCCTGCCGTACTGTTTACCCTCCTCATATCCTCCGTTAGCATGTCCAATATCAGCAACTGCATTTAATGCTATAAAACCTTTGAAGGCAGATTCGAAATCGGAGTTGCCATATTTCTCAGTTTTAAGAACTAAATTTAATGCGTCAATCCCGCTCTCTTCACTCTCCCAAACATCCCTCACAAAATCCCTGTTTTTCAGAAAAACGTCTGTCAGATAAAGTATAAATATTACGTCACCATATTCATGGCCGGAATAACTCGTACCTGCATTCTTCAATGAAAGTTCAGGACTCCGGAGCCAGGACCGGACCCTGGGGTAATAGAGATTAATCTCATCATAAACTACTTCTTCCATCCAGGTTGCCGTTGCCTCCAACCACCAGTGATTATCAGGAGACGACCACCATTTATCAATGGTCGGATAACTGAACTGTATCGCATGATAGAATTCATGGGCTGCAGTGATCTTCATTGTCTGATCATCTGCATAAGAATTATTTAATATAATATAGGAATATGGTTCACTGGAATTATTATCTTTGCATATTTTAGAATAATCCTTATCACAGTCAGTAATGGTAAGCCCCAGATATTTGTAACCTAATGAAGGCGTCAAGTCATCGGCATTGCCATTGATATTATCTTTGGTATTGGCAATATAGACATCATAAAGATAAAAATCGGTTCCCACAGGTTTAATATTTCCCAACTGACCGATCTCATAATCCCAGACCTCTTCGAGATAATCAGCCCACTTGTCAACAAAATCAGGTATTCTGGAACATGCGGCGCCGCTATTAAATGCCGCTGAACATGAAACTATTTTAACTGAGTCTACCCCGCTATCACCCTTGTAAAGATTATTTCCCCATTCTATATTGAAGTGCTCAGTCTCTACCCAGTTTGGAAGCAGGTGGGCCACTCGGACAGATTTTGCATTTCTCATTAGTGTTTTCTGAAGAGACTGATTATTTTCTGGTGAAGGTTTTGAGAGAAAATATTGAGATGCAATTTCTTTGAATTCCGGACTGAACTTATTCCATCTCTTTCTTATCCCCATTACCGTCATTGTTCCATCCTGCATGAAATCAGCATCCGAATGGTACGTCTTCAATGTCACATCACTTGTATTGCTGTTAAAGACAGATTCAAGCTGATTCAAATAAAATCTCTCTGTAGAACTAAGAAGGACTGATTTCGGTACTTCTTCTCCTGAAGATATCATAGGGATAATTAATGAAGATAAAATCACTATTAAATAAATGATGAATGGCATGATAATCAGCTATTTTATCATAACTGACAAAAAATAAGTTTTTTTTAAAGAAGATGGGGCTATATACTTTTTTGAAGACTGAGGACCTTCTCTGATACATCCCGGTAGGTTGAATCCATTTCATATATCTCATTGAATTCGACGAAGGCGTCATCTCTCTTACCCTGTATTTCCAATAACTCTCCGAGTTCATATTTTATTGCAAGCTGGTTACGGACATCATATTCAGGGCTGGCAATTGCCTTCCTTAGTATATCCACTGCCTCTGAATATTCACAAATGTCTTTGTGGCACAGTGCAATCATAAAAGAGGCATCAAGAAATCTATTCACGCCAGGTACGCATAGCTTGAATTCCTCTATTGCCTCCTGATACAGTCCCATCTCTTTATAGGCAATCCCGAGATTATAGTGCGTTTCATAATCCTCTATGCTAAGCTGGGATCTGATTCCGTCCTGAAATTCCTGAAACAGATCATCAAAGCTCTTTATTAACGGCTCTTCCTCCCTGGCATAGATTCTAACAGGATCTTCAATAACAGCATCTTTTAAGACCTCCCCGAGATCAAAAAAAGACGATGCTGAATCATCATCTCCGCGAATAACCTCAACCTCTGGTAAAACAGTATCAGATTTAACTCCTTTAAACTCAAGCAGTCTCTGCTGAGCTTCCTGATTATCAGGATTTAATAGCAGTATCTTTTCATATACTGCTGCAGCCTCATCAATCATTCCCTGCTGTGCGTAAAACCCTGCTTCTTCAAGTAGTTCAGAAATATCATTATGTACCTGAGCCAGTAACTTGTCTCGATACGCCTGTATCCTGTGGTCTTTAGGGTTAATAGCTACTGCTTCCTGAATCAGCTCCACTAAATTGTCACCGTCACCCTCTTCTTCATACATTCTTATAAGAATGATACACTCTTCAATTGCCTTGTCCTGTTCACCAGTTGTCTTATAGGCATCTTTTAATCTGGAATGAGCAATCTTACTTTCAGGATCAATGCTGATTGCGGCTTGATATTCAAGCACTGCCTTTTCAACAAGGCCATATTTCATATAGGCATCAGCTGAGGCAAGTTGGCTTGATATGTCAGCTGGTACAGGTAACAAATCGATGTGCGCGCTTTCCGGTTCAGGATCAGGTTCAGGTTGAGTTTTAGCGAATCCTTCTTTAGCCTCAATAGAATATGGATTTACTTCCAGTATCTTCTTATAATAATCTGCGGCTTTTATTATTTCTCCACTTTCGTAATAATATTTAGCCAGAAATAAACCTTTTTCATCCACATTCTCTTTTTTGCCCAGTGTAATTGATATGTCAAACAATAGCTCATGCGCTGCTATTCTATCCGGGGCAATATCAATAGTCATTTCAGCATATCCAAATGCCTTTTCTATATTATTTCTCTCCAGATAATCCCTGCATAGATCGAGATATGCGTCTGCCGCAAGCTTAATATCCTCTTTATTCAACAAGATAGATGCAAGCATCTCCCTGTAGGATATCTGATCAGGATAGTCATCAATTCGCCTTTTTATGAGTTCTTCAGCCTCATCATACATCTTTGTCTTATCATATATATCTACAAGTAATGAAAAGGCCTCTTCTGAATCAGGTGACCGTTCAGTGGCTTTCTTTACGTAGGCCTTTGCCTCCTCAAAATACCCGTCTTCCAGACGAAATTTCCCGATACATATTATTGCATCAGTATTATCGGGGTCTACATGCAGTATAAGTTTATATATGTTTTCTGCCTCATCCCTGCGCCCTGATTCAAGATGAACAGAAGCAACTTTATTATATTCTTCAATGGCTTCACTCTTTAAATTTTCTTTCAAAAAGATATCCGCAATTTTTAGGCGGACATTAAGATTTGCCGGATCCAGGTCTGCAATTTTTCTGTATACATCCAGGGCCTCCCGTATCTGACCTTCCTGCGTGTACAGTTTAGCAGCGGCAAGATAGTCTTCACGCGCATTACCTATAAGTCCCCGTTCACAATTCAGATTTCCCAGCCTGATGTATATATCTTTATTATCAGGGACAATTTTCAGGATCTTCTTATAGACAGCTATCGCCTTCAAGGCAAAACCTGATGACTCAAATATCTCAGCTGCCCTTACATAGTTGGATATTGCATCGTCTTTCCCCTTTTCAGTTGTCTGATATTTCAGACACAGGTCTCCGATGGTATTAAAAATATTTGCATCATTGGAGGTCTCCGTAAGAAGTTTTTTCCATTCCTCTATGGCCTTTTGTATCTGTCCCCTGACAGTATATTGTTGTGCAGTCTCTAATATTTTGCTCTTATCTATTGACAAGTTAATGCCTCCCTTTCAACAATATAAATCGTAATACAATCATATTTTCTTTAGCAGTAAAAGATCAGAACAAAAAAAAAGCCTCCGCAGCATTCCGCCGGGAGGCCTTTTATGAATAATTCTAATAAGATAGTTTAATACATATCACCCATACCGCCGCCTGCTGGCATGCGCGGCATCTTTTCCTTATCTTCAGGAATTTCTGATACCATTACCTCAGTAGTCAGCATAAGTGACGCAACACTTGATGCATTCAGCAGAGCAACCCTGGTGACTTTTGTAGGATCAATAATTCCCGCCTTTAACATATCAACATACTCTTCTTTTGATGCATCAAATCCGGCGTTGCCTTTATCACGCTTAACACGCTCGACCACAACTGAACCTTCAAGACCAGCGTTATTGGCAATCTGGCGAATCGGCTCTTCAAGAGACCGGCGTATAATATTAACACCTATCTTTTGATCACCTTCCAGCTTCAGTTTGTCCAGTGCAGGAATGCAGCGTAAGAGTGCAACTCCACCTCCAGGGACTATACCCTCTTCTACCGCAGCCTTAGTGGCATGCAGAGCATCTTCAACCCTCGCCTTTTTTTCCTTCATCTCGGTCTCTGTCGATGCTCCTACATTAATTACTGCTACTCCTCCAACTAATTTTGCAAGACGTTCCTGAAGTTTCTCCCTGTCATAATCTGACGATGTCTCATCAACCTGCGCCTTAATCTGTTTTACACGACCCTGAATCTTGTCATGTGAACCCGCACCCTCAACTATTGTAGTATTATCTTTATCAATGGTGATGCGTTTTGCACGTCCAAGATCCGTAATCTTTACATTCTCCAATTTAAGACCAATGTCTTCTGATATTACCTGACCACCTGTAAGGATAGCAATATCTTCCAACATAGCCTTTCTCCTGTCACCAAACCCCGGAGCCTTAACCGCTGAACAGTTCAGTGTACCCCTCAACTTATTAACAACTAATGTAGCAAGGGCCTCGCCTTCTATGTCCTCAGAGATAATCAGCAACGGTTTACCCATCTTTGCAATCTGTTCCAGAACAGGAAGGAGATCCTTCATTGAATTGATTTTCTTCTCATAAATGAGGATCAATGCATCTTCCAGTACTGCCTCCATCCTCTCGTGATCAGTCACGAAATAAGGTGATATATATCCTCTGTCAAACTGCATACCCTCAACTACATCCAGGGATGTAGCCATCGTCTTAGCCTCTTCTACAGTAATAACACCATCTTTACCGACCTTCTCCATGGCTTCAGCAATCAACTCACCAATAGTATTATCGTTGTTTGCAGAAATTGTCCCAATCTGGGCAATCTCCGAACGATCCTGACATGGCTTGCTCATCTTCTTTATCTCTTCTACTATCAACTCCACTGACTTATCAATACCGCGCTTAATCTCCATTGCATTAGCGCCGGCTGAAACATTCTTTGCACCTTCTCTAAAGATAGCCTGGGCTAAAACAGTAGCCGTAGTAGTACCGTCGCCTGCTACATCACTGGTCTTGCTTGCGACTTCCTTGACAAGCTGCGCGCCCATATTTTCCCAGGAATCCTTGAGCTCAATTTCTTTAGCAACAGTAACACCATCTTTTGTAATTGATGGGGCACCAAATTTCTTATCAAGTAATGCATTACGTCCTTTTGGCCCAAGGGTTACTTTTACTGCGTCAGCCAATTGATTAACACCTCTTAAAATGGCTGCCCTTGCGTCATCACCGTACATTATCTGTTTAGGCATTCCAACATCCCTCCTTTATAAATTATTTTATTACTAACCTTCCAATACGCCTAAGATATCTTCTTCCTTAAGAATCAGATACTCGGTACCATCAATGTTTGTCTTTGACCCGGAATACTTATCAAAGAGAATTGTATCTCCGGTCTTAATCTCTTTTACTTCACTACCTATTGCCTCAACTTTGCCTTTCTGGGGTTTCTCCTTAGCAGTCTCAGGGAGATAAATACCACCTGCTGTTTTCTCACCCTCCTCAGCATAACTGACAAATACGCGATCCTTTAAGGGTCTGAATTTTTGATTGATTTTTGCAGTTCCTGACATGTCTTCGCCTCCTTTCTTTGATTAAATTAATGTTAAAAAACGCTTTCATTCATACAATGACAAGGTTTTTATATAATCACTTTTTTTTAAACGGCAAGTCCTGATTATATTGTATTGAAATTATTTCTGAACATAGAGACAGGTATAACAACGCAGACTCAGGTGGTCTCCTTCTTACCGGCATCTTTTCCTATGCCGATCAATTCCAATATTGCCATCTCGGCAGAATCACCCAGTCTTCTTCTTGTCTTTATTATGCGTGTGTAACCGCCTGACCTGTCAAGAAAACGGGGAGACAGGGAATCAAATAACTTAGTAACGACAGTCTCACTCTTAATGTACGCAAGTGCCTGTCTCCTGTCATGCAAACTTCCTCTCTTACCTATAGTAATCATTTTCTCAGCAATAGGCCTGACTGTTTTGGCCTTAACAAGGGTGGTCTCGATTCTGCCATGCTCCAGCAGTGCAGTTACAAGATTCCTGAATAATGATCTTCTGTGCTTAGAATCCCTGCCTAATTGTTTTCCAGCGTTTTTATGTCTCATAGCTTCTGCCCTTCATCATTTTTTGTAAGACTGTCTACATCCATACCGAATGACAGCCCCATGCTTATCAACAGCTCCTTGATCTCATTAAGTGACTTCCTGCCAAAGTTTTTTGTTTCAAGCATTTCATTCTCTGTTTTTTTCACCAGATCTGCCAGTGTATATATGTTTGCATTCTTCAGGCAATTAGCAGACCTTACTGACAACTCAAGTTCTTCAACACTCCTGAACAGGCTCTTCGCAACGTCAGACTTATCCCCTTCAATTACATTCTCTCTACCAACATGAGATTCTTCAATACTTACATCATTTTCTTCTTCATTCTCATCATACTCACCTTCGGCAAATATATTCAAGTTATCCTTTACTATTCTTGCTGCATGATTGATAGCTTCATTCGGTTTTATACTTCCATCAGTCCAAACCTCGAGGATAAGCCTGTCATAGTCAGTCTGTTTGCCGACACGTGCATTTTCAATTCGAACGTTAACGCGCTGAACAGGTGAAAATATAGAATCTATGGGTATGACACCTATGGGCAAACCGTCTTCTTTATTACGCTCTGATGTAATATAACCCCTTCCAAGCTTAACTGTCATCTCCATGTCAAGTGTTGCATCCTTCTCTATGGTTGCAATAAGAAGATCAGGTGTCAATATCTCAACATCGGCATCATGAATTATGTCCTTGCCAAGCGCTGTACCGGCGCCCTTCTTCTGGAGATAAAGGGTCTTGGGCTTATCGGTGTACATCTTCAGCCTGAGGTTTTTCAAAGTTAGTATTATGTCCGTTACGTCTTCTTTTACCCCTGGAATAGCAGAAAACTCATGAAGCACACTGTTTATTTTAACCGACGTTATGGCTGCTCCAACTATTGATGACAAGAGAACTCTTCTCAGCGAATTTCCAATTGTTACACCGAATCCCCTTTCAAATGGCTCTGCATAAAATTCCCCATATGTCGGCGTTAATGTATCGTTGTTTACTTCTAATTTTTTTGGAATCTGAAAGTCTTTAGTCCTTATTATCATAAGCTCCCCCTGAATAATATTTTCTTTTATCAGACCCTTCGCTATGCTCAGGTTAAATACCGCCCCAACCTGGAACAACTACTTCCTGACAGCCTTATTTACTTAGAGTAGAGCTCTACAATCAATTGCTCGTTAATCGGCAACAGAATCTCATCTCTCGCCGGAAGTCCTGTGACACGGGCCCTGAAATTCTCACCCTCTACACCTAACCAGGAAGGAATATTCTTATTCCCAAGGTTTGCAATTGCGTCTTTTAATCTGATATCTTCGCGGCTCTTATCCTTTATTTCAATAACGTCACCTTCTTTAATAAGATATGACGGCAGATTCACTTTCTTACTATTAACGAGAAAATGTCCATGTCTCACTAATTGTCTGGCCTCATTTCGGGATTCAGCAAACCCTGCCCTGAATACTGTATTATCCAGTCTTCTCTCCAGCATCTGCAGCAGTACCTCACCAGTTACCCCTTTTCTTTTTGCAGCCCTTTGAAAATAACCTCTGAACTGTGTCTCCAGAAGTCCATATACACGTTTGACCTTCTGCTTCTCCCTCAACTGAATGGAATAGTTAGTAGCCTTCGAACCCCTTTGTGCACGCTGACCATGGACTCCGGGAGGATAACCCCTCCTCTCGAATGCACACTTTTCAGTCAAACATCTGTTTCCCTTGAGGAACAGCTTCATCCCTTCCCTTCTGCACATCCTGCAGACAGGACCAATATATCTTGCCAACTAAGTCTCCCTCCTACACCCTTCTCCGCTTTGGCGGTCTGCAGCCATTGTGAGGAATGGGTGTAACATCTTTGATTGCATTAATCTTTAACCCTGCAGCCTGAAGCGCCCTTATTGCAGACTCCCTGCCGGCCCCAGGACCTGTAACAAGCACCTCCACATGCCGGAGTCCGTGCTCCATACCCTTTTTAGCAGCCGACTCAGCCGCCTTCTGGGCGGCGAACGGTGTGCTCTTCCTTGAACCCTTAAAACCTTCAGATCCCGCACTGCACCAGACGATGACGTTTCCACCAACATCTGTTATCGTGACAATCGTATTGTTGAAAGATGCCTGAATATGTGCAACTCCTGTCTGAATATTCTTCTTTTCTTTTTTCTTTGGTGTCTTTTTAGCCATTTCTATTGCCTCACTTTGTTTCCTTCTTCTTTGTACCTATTGTACGGCGCGGTCCTTTTCTTGTTCTCGCATTCGTTTTTGTTCTCTGACCTCGCAGAGGAAGCGCCCTTCTATGCCTCGATCCCCTGTAACTTCCGATATCAATAAGCCGTTTGATATTCATAGCAATCTTACGCCTGAGATCTCCCTCAACTGTATAACTCTTTCCTATCTCGTCCCTGATTCCAGCTACTTCCTCTTCAGTAAGATCCTTGACCTTCTTATTATAATCAATATTAGCCGCAGCCAGAATCTTTCTTGAGGCGCTGCGGCCAATACCATATATGTAAGTAAGGCCGACTTCAACTCTTTTTACACCCGGTAAATCAACACCTTCTATTCTTGCCAATTTTTTAATCCCCTCTTTAATAAAGCCAATATTATTAGACTTTAGTTGTTTGCCATTTGCTTACTTATATTTGATTCTCAATTATTTGATCCTTATCCCTGCCTTTGCTTATGTCGTGGATTTAAGCAGAGGATCCTTAACGTACCCCTGCGTCTGATAATCTTACACTTTATGCACATCTTCTTTACAGATGATCTTACTTTCATAAAAAACTCCTCTCTCATCAGCTACTTAAAGCGATAGACAATTCGTCCTCTCGTCAGGTCGTATGGAGATAATTCTATCGTAACCTTATCACCAGGCAGAATTTTAATAAAATGCATCCTCATCTTTCCTGAAACATGAGCTAATACTTTATGTCCATTGTCTAATGTCACCTTGAACATTGCATTAGGCAATGTCTCCATTATTGTTCCCTGTACCTCAATTGAATCTTCTTTTGCCATATTTATGAATTAACGTTATGCTTATGATTCTGAAGCTTGACCATTATAGCATACTCAATATTTCATGACCACTTTCTGTTATTGCTACAGTATGTTCAAAATGTGCTGACCGGCGTTTATCCCTGGTAACAGCAGTCCAACCATTATTCAGAATAACAAGATCACTGCTTCCGGCATTGACCATCGGCTCTATGGCCAGTACCATTCCGGCCTTTAACCTGGGCCCCTTTCCCCTTTCACCAAAATTCGGGACCGGAGGATCTTCATGCAGAGAACTACCTATACCATGGCCAACAAACTCCCTTACAACAGAAAAACCTTCTTTTTCTACATGATCCTGAATGGTGCAGGAAATATCTGACACCCTGTTACCTGCAACAGCAAGGTCTAACGCCTTATAGAGCGACCTTTCAGTCACATCAAGAAGCCGTTTGCTCTCACTATCTGTTTCATTGACCGGTACGGTAATGGCTGCATCACCATAATATCCATCACGCAACACACCAATGTCTATACTGACAATGTCACCATCTTTTAATTCTCTGTTTGATGGTATTCCATGCACTATCTCTTCATTTACTGATATGCATGTCGCGCTAGGATAACCCTTATATCCCTTGAAAGCCGGCTTCGCGCCATTCTTAACTATAAATTCTTCTGCGATTCTATCCAATTCCCTTGTTGTTATCCCTGAACTTACCTTTTTTTTTAACTCTGCCAGCGCTCCGGCAACAATTATACATGATGCCCTGATCTTATCAATCTCTTTCCGGGACTTAATAATTATCATATTCTAAAGCATGGAACAAATTAAATCAAATACTCCCGATATGTCTCCGCTGGCGTCTACTCTCTTCAATTTACCACGCCCATTGTAATACGAAATCAGGGGTTCTGTACTCTCCCTGTATACCATAATTCTCTTCCTGACCGTTTCTTCCTCATCATCTTTTCGCTGAATTAGTCTGCCTCCGCAACTATCACAAATCCCTTCTACCTCTGGCTTATTAAAATGTAAATGGAACGTCTTCTGGCAAACCTCGCAGCTCCTTCTTCCGCTAAGTCTTTTTACTACATCCTCTTCCTTTACCTCAAGACTCAGGACATGGTCAATCCCTGAATTATTCTTATTCAACATGACGTCTAATGCCCCTGCCTGCTGAAGAGTCCTTGGAAATCCATCAAGTATCCACCCATCGGAACAGTCGCTCATTCTCATTCTCTCTTCCACTATTCCAATTACAACCTCGTCAGGCACAAGGCCTCCACTATCCATATATGACCTGGCTTTTTTGCCGAGTTCTGTCCCTTTTTTTATAGACTCACGGAGCATATCGCCAGTTGATATCTGAGGGATTCCAAATTTTTCAGCAAGCCTGCTCGCCTGTGTTCCCTTACCTACGCCAGGAGGCCCTAACAAGATAAATCTCATTCCAAATTCTCCGGTTATTAATAACCCTTATTCCTCGCACGCCCTTTTTTCAGAAAACCTTCATAATTTCTGCTAATCATATGCGTCTCTATCTGCTGTGAAGTATCCATCGCAACTACAATTACTATGAGTACTGAAGTGCCGCCAAAGTAAAAAGGAACTTTTGCGTAAGCTACAAGCAGCTCCGGCAGGATTGACACAGCTGTTAAATACAATGCTCCGATTAAAGTAAGTCTCGACATTACCTTGTATATATAGTCCGAAGTCCTCTGCCCCGGCCTAATGCCAGGGATAAACCCTCCGTACTTTTTCATATTATCAGCCATATCAACAGGATTCAGAACAACTGCAGTATAAAAATAGCAAAAGAATATTATTAACACTGCATAAAGAAACGTGTAGAGAAATGATCCCGGTGCAAACTGATTTGCGATTGTGTTAACCCACGGAATTGCAATGAATCCTCCAACCATAGCAGGAAATGCTATAAGTGATGACGCAAATATCGGTGGTATAACACCCGCTGTATTTAATTTAAGCGGGATATGAGTACTCTGACCTCCATACACCTTTCTGCCGACGACACGTTTGGCATATTGAACAGGTATCTTCCTTCTCGCACTCTCAACATATACGATAGCGCCAGTGACAGCTAATATCATGATACCTACAATTATCAATAAGAAGGCGCCAATCTGACCTGCGAAGTACAGCCTGAATGTATTAATTGCGGCCTGAGGTATATTTGCGATAATTCCGGCGAATATAATAATTGATATGCCATTTCCAATTCCGCGTTCATTGATCTGTTCACCAAGCCACATAACAAAGATCGTACCAGTCGTAAGTGTAAGAACAGTCATTAAACGGAATGACCATCCCGGCGTTTGAATAAACATTCCATTCTGCATACCCTCAAGACCTACAGCAATACCAAATGACTGCACAAGACTTATCAACACAGTCAGATATCTTGTATATTGTGTTATTACACGGCGTCCACTTTCGCCTTCCTTAGCCAGAGCGGCGAGTTTCGGTATAACTACTGTAAGCAGCTGCAGGATAATAGATGCAGAAATATAAGGCATGATGCCGAGTGCAAATATAGAAAGTTTTGACAGGGCTCCGCCTGAAAATATGTCGAAAAATCCCATGAGGGCGCCGCCCTTTTCACGCAGAAACTGACTCAGTGCAGCCCCATCAATTCCTGGGGTTGGGGTGTGCGCTCCCAGGCGGTAAATAGCGAGCAGGGCAAATGTAAAGAGGATCCTGCTTCTCAGCTCTTCAATCTTTAAAACATTTTTAATGCTGTTAACTATTCTATCAAGCAATTAAATTACCTCTGCAGTTCCACCGGCGCTCAATATCATATCCTTTGCCTTCTTGCTGAATTTGTTGGCCTTAACTGATAATGGCTTGCTTAACTCTCCGCGGCTTAGGATCTTTATCGCTTCTGCAGATCGTTTGATGATACCCTTTCCTGAAAGAGTATCTGGTGTTACCGCTTCTCCTGCATTAAAATATTTATCTAATGTATCAAGATTAACTACTTCATACGTCTTCTTAAACGGATTATTAAACCCCCTCTTGATCAATCTTCTATGTAGCGGCATCTGACCGCCTTCAAAACCAGGGCCTTTACCTCCACCGGATCGCGCAAGCTGTCCCTTATGTCCCTTTGTAGCTGTCTTGCCGTGACCTGAACCAGGCCCCCTGCCAATCTTCTTTCTTTTCTTTTTAGCACCTTTTGCAGGCCTTAACTCATTAAGCTTCATCGACCCCCTCCTGCACCGTCACAAGATGCTTTATCTTCCAGACCATTCCTCTTATTTCGGGTGTATCATTTCTTAAAACAGTATGACCTATTCTCCTCAAACCGAGCCCTCTGATAATTTGCTTATGCTTCAATGGAGCTCCTATCCCGCTCCTGACCTGTTTTATTGTAATCATTTTCATTATTATTCTCCGGACATTTCACAGGACTTGCCTGCGGCGATTACGCACTCTCTATGACTGCTTCTCGTGATTTCAGGACTTCCTCAGGTACCCTTAATAATTTCAAACCCTCTAAGGTTGCTCTCACAACATTGAAAGGATTGCCGCTTCCCAGGGATTTGCACAACACATTTTGCACGCCGGCTACCTCCATCATTGCCCTGACAGCCCCTCCGGCTATTATCCCTGTCCCTGATGATGCAGGCCTGATAACAACTGACTCCGCACCAAAATGTCCAATAATCTCATGCGGTACTGTAGAATTCTTCAAGGGAAACCTCACAAGATTCTTCTTCGCATGTTCCATTGCCTTTCGTATAGCCTCCGGGACTTCTGCAGCCTTGCCCTTGCCATATCCGACACATCCGTTTTCATCGCCAATTACCACGAGTGCACTGAAGCTGAATCTCCTGCCGCCTTTAACTACTTTTGCAACTCGATTAATATGAACAACTTTGTCCTTTAAAGTAAGCTCGTCTGGATTAATCTTCTTCAAGACACCCCCCATTATCAATTCAGCAATATTAAAATTCCAGACCGCTTTCCCTTGCACCGTCTGCAAGAGACTTGATGTTGCCATGATACCTGTAACCACTGCGGTCGAATACTACCATCTTTATACCACGTTCCACTGCCCTCGTTCCTATGAGAAGGCCAACCTTTTTTGACAGTT
The DNA here is from genome assembly GCA_964611625.1 of uncultured Nitrospiraceae bacterium. Classification (GTDB taxonomy): domain Bacteria; phylum Nitrospirota; class 9FT-COMBO-42-15; order HDB-SIOI813; family HDB-SIOI813; genus RBG-16-43-11. The sequence goes on from CAZTAM010000003.1 coordinate 256,954, forward strand.
CACAGTTGACATTTGCAGCATGAAGCTCCTTCTCTATAGATGAGGCACTCACGATTGTATGTCCCTTCATATCATCTATAAGCTGGGCATATATATAACGATTACTCTTGTAGACGCATAACCTTGGCCTCTCCTGCGTTCCAGTAATCTTTTTTCTGACCCTCTTATGTCTTTTTTCCCGCAAATCTTCCTTAGACAACGCCTGTCCTCCTTATTTCTTACCAGTCTTACCGGCCTTTCTTACTATCCTCTCATTCTTATATTTTATACCTTTACCTTTATATGGTTCAGGCAAGCGCATTCCGCGTATATTAGCCGCAACCTGCCCCAGTAATTCCTTATCAGATCCTTTAAGCGTAATTACAGTCTGTTTGTCAATTGTGGCGTCTATTCCATCCGGCAGCGGATAAATCACCTGATGTGAAAAACCTAAATTCAGCATTATGTTCCTGCCCTGCAGTGCTGTTTTGTAACCAACTCCGCTGATTTCAAGCACTTTTTCATATCCATTAGTTACACCCTCTATCATATTAGATATGAGCGTTCTGGTCAGACCATGAAGAGCCCTGAATTGTTTTTCATTCCCGACAGATGCCACAGATATAACACCATCATTACTGGTAATATTAACATCCCTTGAGAATGTTCTCTGTAAACTGCCCTTCGGTCCCTTCACGGATACCACATTACTGTCTATTTTAAATTCCACCCCTTTGGGTACTGCTATCGGTCTCTTACCAATCCTTGACACTTTATTTACTCCTCAGTATTTATTACCAGATATAGCACAAAACTTCACCGCCAACTTTATCTTTCCTTGCTTCACTGTCTGAAAGAAGTCCTCTCGATGTAGAAAGTATGGCAACCCCTATTCCTCCTACAACCCGTGGTACCTCGTCTTTACCCACATAGACCCTGCAGCCAGGTTTGCTTATACGTTTAATACCTGTTATCATCGGGACATCATTCCTGCTGTACTTCAACTGAACTGATATCTTTTTATCTTTGCCCTCTCCACCAACACTATACCTGGAAACAAAACCACTTTCACTTAGTATTCTTGCCATCTCAAGTTTCATCTTTGACATCGGGATTTCAACAACCGCATGCTTTTGATTGCTCGCATTCCTTATTCTTGTCAACATGTCTGCTATTGGATCTGTCATTACCATATTTAATTACTCCAAATTAATAGGATTCAAACCCATTGAACCCTGACTTTCTGCACTTACCAGCTCGACTTAATAACACCTGGTATATTACCCAGGAGACTGTGAGATCTGAAACATATACGGCACATCTGAAATTTACGCAGAAATGCCCTGGACCGTCCGCATAATGGGCAACGGTTATATTTGCGGACATTAAACTTTGGTTCCAGTTTTGATTTTGCTATAAGAGACTTCTTTGCCACATTCCCTCCATCAGTAAACTTAATTTCTGAACGGCATTCCCATAAGCTTTAACAGGGCCTTACCCTCGCTGTCATTTATCGCACTCGTTACTATTGTAATATCGAATCCATGCATAAATGTCACGGATTCATACTTGATCTCAGGAAATATAATCTGTTCCTTTAAACCCAGGGTATAATTTCCCTTACCGTCAAACGAATTACCATTAATACCCCGGAAGTCTCGTATCCTTGGCAATGCTATACTTATCAGTCTGTCGAGAAATTCATACATCCTGTCCCCCCTGAGGGTAACCTTACAACCAATGGGCATGCCTTCGCGAAGTTTATAGCTGGCTATCGCCTTCTTAGACTTTGTTACAAGGGGCTGCTGTCCACATATCTGCCTCATCTCTTCAACGACCATATCCAGCAGCTTAACATTCTGAACAGCCTCTCCAATTCCCGCATTAATTATAATCTTCTCAAGATGAGGCGCACTAACGGGGTTCTCATAAGAAAACTCCTGTATAAGTGCAGGAATAACTTCATTTTTATATTTTTCTTTTAACCTTGGCATACTCTTTTTTATTTCACCTTTTCGCATAATATACCTTTATTCAAGCAAAACGTTAACTAATCGATAATTTCCCTGCACTTCTTACAATAGCGCATCTTCTTATCATCACTACCCTGAACCCCTACCCTGGTTGCCTTGCTGCATTTCGGACATACCATGGATACATTGGATATATGAAGGCGGCCTTCTCTTTCAAGGATACCTCCTTCTTTATTCTTCTGAGAAGGTTTCATATGCTTTTTTATCATATTGATACTCTCTACAAGGACATAACTGCTGCCTTTCGAGGAGAGCACCTTCAGTACCTTGCCCCTTTTACCTTTTTCTTTACCATAAATAGCTTCTACTGTGTCGCCTTTTTTAATTCTTAACTGCATCACACTACCTCCGGAGCAAGAGATATAATCTTCATGAATTTCTTCCATCTCAGCTCTCTGGCAACCGGGCCGAATATTCTTGTGCCAACAGGTTCACCCTGGGCATTTATCAGAACCGCAGCATTCTTGTCAAATCTGATGTATGAACCATCGTCACGGCGAACACTGTCAACAGTCCTTACAATAACAGCCTTTGCAACCTGCCCTTTTTTTGCCGTACCGTCAGGAATTGCCTCTTTAACACTGACAACAATGACATCTCCGATACCGGCATATCTCTTATTGGATCCACCCATTACCCTTACACACATAACCTTCTTTGCACCTGAGTTATCTGCAACTTCCAAAATTGTCTGTGGCTGAATCATATTATTTCCTATTCCCCTGCCTGACTGCTTTCAACTATATCAATAACTGCCCAATGTTTATCCTTACTTATAGGCCTTGTCTCGATTATCTTGACTTTGTCACCCGTATGACACCTGTTTTCTTCATCATGAGCCTTAAATTTCATCCTCATCTTGACTACCTTACCGTATCTGGGATGCCTGTACCGATTTTCAACAAGAACCGTAACTGTCTTATTCATCTTGTCGCTTATTACCATGCCCACGAATTCTTTTCGCCTCTTTAAAGCCATTACCCCTCCGCCTTTCGCTGCTGAGCCACTGTCTTAATCCTTGCAATTTCCCTTTTTACATTTTTGATACGCATCGGGTTTTCAAGACTGCCGCCTACAGCCTGCTGAAACCTGAGGTTAAACATCTCTCTCTTCAGTTCACTCTCTCGTACTAAAAGCTCTTCCAGAGTGGCTCCCAGCATTTCCGTCAGTTTCATATTACTTCCCCGCCTCTCTCGATGAATTTTGTCGCAACAGGAAGCTTATGAGACGCCAGCCTCAACGCCTCTCTGGCGACCTCCTTCGTAACCCCATCCATCTCATATAATATGCGACCTGGAAGGACTACGGCTACCCAGCCTTCAACAGGCCCTTTACCTTTTCCCATCCTTGTTTCAGCCGGCTTTTTGGTTACTGGTTTATCAGGAAATATCCTTATCCAGACCCTTCCTCCACGTTTAACGTGACGCGTTATTGCAATACGTGCAGCCTCTATCTGCCGTGCAGTAATCAATCCAGGCTCCAGAGTCTTTATACCGAATGTTCCGAAACTCAGATCAGCCCCTCTCGTCGCCTTTCCATTAGTGCGTCCTTTATGACGCTTTCTGTGCTTTATCTTCTTAGGCGCTAACACCAGCTATATCCTCCCTGTCAGAAAGTACTTCACCTTTATATATCCATACCTTGACGCCAATCTGTCCATACGTCGTCTTAGCCTCTGAAAATCCATAGTCAATATCAGCTCTCAGGGTATGAAGAGGAACCTGACCTTCACGATACCATTCAGTTCTTGCTATTTCTGAACCTGCAAGACGACCAGAGCACTGTATCTTTATCCCCTGGGCGCCAAACCTCATTGCTGAGGCTACACTCTTCTTCATTGCCCTTCTAAAGGCTATCCTTTTTACCAGCTGGGCCGCAATATTTTCTGCAACAAGCTGAGAATCTATTTCAGGCTTCTTAATCTCAAGGATGTTGACAGAGATCTGTTTGCCTGTAAGGGATTCCAAATCCTTCTTCAACTTATCTACCTCAGATCCCTTTCTTCCTATAATTATACCTGGCCTGGCCGTATGGATGTTTACTTTCGCCGTCTGTGTAGAACGTTCTATTCCTATTAATGAAACGCCAGCATGAGCAAGCTTGCTTTTAACAAGAGTCCTCACTTTCAGATCCTCGTGCAGCAATGCAGCATATCCACGCTCTGCATACCATTTCGAATTCCATAACTTAATATACCCTAACCTGAACCCAATCGGATGAACCTTCTGTCCCAAGCTAACCCCTCCCTTTATCTGAACTCCGCTTCGCTGCCTCTTTAGGAGACAGAACTACTGTTATATGACTCATATGCTTCTTTCTCGTCATCCCCCTGCCCATAGGCCCGGCTTTAACTCTTTTGAGTGCCGGCCCGTGATCTACATAGGCACTACTTATAACCAGATCATCTATATCGCCAATATTTTTTTGCTTGGCATTAGCTATGGCAGATTTCAGCACTTTATCTATCGTAAACGATGCATGCTGAGGAAGAAATTTAAGTATATTCAGCGCCTCCCCGACATTCTTTCCTCGGACAAGATTCATCACCCGCCTCGCCTTCCTTGGCGCCACCCTGGCATATCTTAAAATGGCTCTTGATTCCATAAATTAAAAACTCCCTTTTTTACTGATTATGATTACACAATACTCAGTACTCATTACTATTAACTCAACACTATTTTAGCGAAGATGACTTTTCTGTTTTACTACCGGAGTGACCTTTAAATGTCCTCGTTGGTGAAAACTCTCCCAGCTTGTGACCAATCATGTTATCAGTTACATATACAGGAATAAACTTTTTTCCATTGTGAACTGCTATTGTATGTCCTATCATCTCAGGGATTATAGTTGAACGCCTTGACCATGTCTTTATAATCTTTTTCTCACCAGCCCGGTTCATTTTCTCTACCTTTACAGCCAGATGAGAATCTATAAAAGGACCCTTTTTAACCGAACGTGCCATTAACTTACTTCCTCCGCTTAATAATTAATTTGCCTGAAGTCTTGTTCCTGCGGGTCTTATAGCCTTTTGTAGGCTTACCCCATGGAGTACATGGATGTCTTCCTCCTGATGTCTTGCCTTCACCACCACCATGCGGGTGATCAACAGGATTCATAACAACTCCCCTGACATGAGGTCTTTTTCCAAGCCATCTTGACCTTCCGGCCTTGCCTATGGATACATTGAAATGCTCCATGTTTCCGACCTGGCCCAATGTTGCCATACATCTTGCATGCACCATTCTTATCTCACCGGACCCCAGCCTGATAGTCACATAATCACCTTCTTTAGCCATGAGCTGGACTGCAGCACCAGCGCTTCTCGCGAGCTTTGCACCCCTGCCAGGCAATAATTCAACATTGTGAATTATTGTCCCCAATGGAATATTTGACAAGGGAAGTGCGTTCCCCACCTTTATTTCACTTTCCGGGCCTGAACTGAGCATATCGCCAACCTTCAATCCCTCCGGAGCTATTATGTACCGTTTTTCTCCATCAGCGTAATAAAGCAGCGCAATCCTTGCAGACCTGTTCGGGTCATACTCAATTGCTGCAACCTTGGCAGGTATAGCTGCCTTGTCGCGCTTGAAGTCTATCTTCCTGTATAATTTTCTATGGCCGCCTCCCTTATGATCAGCAGTAATACGACCATTGTTGTTTCTTCCACCATATCTTTTTTTCGATGAAACTAACGACTTCTCCGGTGTCGACTTTGTTATCTCATCGAAAGTAAGGCTCGTCTTTCCCCTCACACCAGGCGAGGTAGGCTTAAACTTTTTTAGTCCCATAAATTACGCCCCCTCAAAAATTTCTAACTTCTCCCCTTTTTTCAGGGTAACTACTGCCTTCTTCTTTCCCGGCAGAATGCCTTCAAATCTGCCGAGCCTTTTCTTCTTACCCGGCATATTCACCAAGTTCACTTTCTCAACCTTTACTTTAAGTAATTCTTCAACTGCCCTCTTGACCTGTATCTTATTGGCGCGTGGATTGACAATAAATAATACCTTATTCATTACCTCACGAAGCTCGGTACTGCGCTCGGTTATTATCGGATAGCGAATTATGTCATGGATATCAATATTCACGACCACACCTCAGCTACTTTCTCAATACCATCTTTTGTAATGATCAGGTTCTTGAATTTCAACAGATCATATACATTTATCTGATTAACATCCATCACTTCAACACCCGGAAGATTACGCCCGCCCCGGTATACTGATTCATTTTGAGTATCACAAACAATCAACGCAGAATCTGTGACATCAAGCCTTCGCAGAAGGGACACAACCTCTTTTGTCTTCCCATCCTTTATACCAAACGAATCAAGTATTATAAGATTTTTATCCTTTATCTTTGATGAAAGAGCACTGAATAAAGCAAGCCTTCCCTTCTTTTTTGGCATAGTGTAAAAATAATCTCTTGGATGGGGCCCAAAAACTATACCTCCGCCCCGCCATACCGGAGACCTCGAAGAACCTGAACGGGCCCTCCCTGAACCCTTCTGCCTCCATGGCTTCTTCCCGCCGCCGCTGACATCCCCTCTTGTCTTTGTAGCATGATTCCCCTGCCTCTGATTATTCAATGACATGGTAACTGCCTCATGCAGAAGCGCCTCATTAACGGGCAGGCCAAATATCTTCTCATCAAGATCCACATTACCTACTACATTATTATTTAAATCTACAACAGGTATTTGTAACATAATCACCCACACTCACTTTTCTTGTAATTTATCTGCCCTTTACAGCCTTATTTACATATACGAGGGACCCCTTACTGCCGGGTATCGCACCCCTTATCAAAAGAAGATTATCCTCCTTACGCACTCCAACCACCTCAAGATTTTGAACAGTGCGTCTTTTGTTTCCCATCTGTCCCGGAAGCTTTTTGTTTTTCCTGACCCTTGAAGGGTATGCGCTGCATCCTATCGAACCAGGCGCCCTGTGAAACATTGAGCCGTGCGTTGCCGGACCACCTGCAAACTTGTGCCTTTTCATAACCCCCTGAAAACCCTTACCCTTGGTAACACCACTTACATCAACCATATCGCCTTCCTGAAACACTTCTACCGTGAACTCCTGACCGGGATTCATCGCTGCCATATCTCCGCCAAATTCCACTATATGCCTCGCAGGCGATACCTTGTATTTTTTGAAATGTCCAAGTACCGGCTTTGTGAGATGCTTTTCTTTCGCTTTCATAAACGATACCTGCGCTGATTCATACCCGTCTTTTTCAATAGTCTTCTTACGTATAACCGTGCATGGCCCGGCCTCAACAACTGTTACGGGTATTACACGCCCGTCTGCTGAAAATATCTGAATCATTCCATGCTTTATCCCAATCAATCCATTAATCATTTTATATTCCGTCTTTCTCCCGTAAACCTGAAATACAGGCAGTCCACTTCTATAATTTAATCTCCACATCAACCCCAGCTGATATATCCAACTTCATTAAAGCATCTGCCGTCTCAGGGGTCGGCTCATAAATATCTATCAGCCTCTTATGTGTCCTCATCTCGAATTGTTCGCGGGATTTCTTATCAACGTGAGGAGACCTGAGAACAGTAAACTTATTTATACTCGTTGGCAGGGGAATAGGACCTGATACCCTGGCGCCGGTCCGCTTCGCTGTCTGAACAATCTCAGCAGCAGACTGATCAAGCAATTTGTAATCATATCCCTTTAACCTTATCCTTATCTTCTGACCCATTGCCATTTTATCTTTTTCCTTTATTAAAACTGTCTATTCTGCTTACTCTACTACCTTTGTTATGACCCCTGCCCCGACGGTCTTGCCACCCTCACGAACGGCAAACCTCAACCCCTCTGCCATGGCTATGGGCGTTATCAAATCACCTTCAACCGCTATATTATCTCCAGGCATAACCATCTCTACACCATCAGGCAACTTCACTATTCCAGTAACATCTGTCGTCCTGAAATAAAACTGAGGACGGTATCCATTGAAAAATGGAGTGTGACGGCCTCCCTCCTCCTTTGTCAATACATATATCTCAGCCTTGAACTTAGTGTGAGGGGTTATACTGCCGGACTTCGCCAATACCATGCCGCGCTCTACATCCTCCTTCTTGGTTCCCCTCAGCAATACCCCAAGATTGTCTCCTGCCTGACCCTCATCCAATACCTTGCGAAACATCTCCACACCTGTCACTACACTCTTCTGCGTAGGACGTATACCAACTATCTCTATCTCATCTCCCACACGCACTATCCCTGTCTCTACACGGCCGGTCACAACCGTACCACGACCAGATATCGTAAACACATCCTCTATAGCCATCATAAACGGCCTCTCTATATCACGCTTCGGCGTAACTATATATTCATCAACTGACTTCATCAACTTAAATATCGGACCGCACTTCTCACACTCATCCTTGGCACAACCACACTCAACTGCCTGCAATGCACTGCCGGTTACTATTGGTATATCATCCCCAGGAAAATTATACTTGCTCAATAACTCCCGCACCTCCAACTCAACCAAATCCAGCAACTCCTTGTCATCCACCATGTCTGCCTTATTTAAAAATACAACTATGTAAGGAACTCCTACCTGACGCGCCAACAATATGTGCTCACGGGTCTGAGGCATCGGACCATCAGCCGCACTCACCACCAGTATCGCACCATCCATCTGCGCTGCACCTGTTATCATATTCTTTACATAATCCGCATGACCAGGACAATCTACATGCGCATAATGACGATTCTCTGTCTGATACTCAACATGCGATATGCTGATCGTTATGCCTCGCTCCTTCTCCTCAGGAGCCTTATCTATCTGATCATATGGTATGTAATCAGCCAATCCACGCTTGTGCAATAACATCGTTATCGCCGCTGTCAACGTAGTCTTACCATGATCTACATGACCTATCGTACCTACATTTATATGCGGCTTCTTCCTCTCAAACTTCGCCTTTGCCATGTTAAAACCTCCTCCTTTTTTTAAGCAATGCGCTGCTTATTTATCCCTTAACCTTTGCTACTATCTGTTCAGATATATTCCTGGGGGCCTCTTCATATCTTGCAAACTGCATAGTGAACGTAGCACGTCCCTGAGTCAAAGACCTCAGATCAGTTGCATAACCAAACATCTCAGACAAAGGCGACTCGGCCGTTATTATCTGAGCTGCCGACCTTGGCCTTACTGACTGAATCCTTCCCCTCCTGGAGTTTATATCACCTATAACATCTCCCATGTATTCTTCAGGAACAGTAACCTCCAGCGACATTATAGGCTCCAGAAGCACAGGCTTAGCCCTTTTAGCGCCATCCTTAAACGCCATGGAACCGGCAATCTTAAAGGCCATTTCTGATGAATCCACATCATGATATGACCCGTCAAACAGCGTTACCTTCACATCTACCACAGGATAACCTGCCAGGACACCGGAATCCAACGCCTCTCGTATTCCTTTTTCAACGGCTGGAATATACTCCCTTGGAACAGTTCCGCCGACTATCTTATTTTCAAATACAAAACCATCCCCGGCGGTCTGAGGCTCCACCGTAATCCAGACGTGACCGTACTGACCGCGTCCTCCGGTCTGCCTTATATACTTACCCTCACTCTCCACCTTACCCCTGATGGTTTCCCTGTACGCAACCTGAGGCTTCCCTACATTGGCCTCTACCTTGAACTCCCTGAGCATCCTGTCAACGATAATCTCAAGATGAAGCTCTCCCATGCCGGATATAATGGTCTGGCCGGTCTCCTCATCAGTCTTAACCCTGAAAGACGGGTCCTCCTGGGCAAGCTTCTGAAGTGCAACACCCATCCTTTCCTGATCCGTCTTTGTTTTAGGCTCGATTGCAATACCTATTACCGGCTCAGGAAACTCCATCCTCTCAAGAATTACCGCATTATCCTTATCACACAATGTATCTCCCGTAGTGGTGCTCTTTAATCCAACTGCTGCAGCAATATCACCGGAATACACAGTCTTGATTTCCTCTCTTTTATTGGCATGCATCTTCAGGATGCGGCCAATACGCTCAGTTGTATCCTTAGTAGAATTATAAACGTAAGAACCCGAATTCAGGACCCCTGAGTAAACCCTGAAAAATGTCAACTGCCCCACAAACGGATCAGTCATGATCTTGAATGCCAGGGCCGAGAACGGCTCGCTATCATCAGACCGCCTCTCAATCTCGTTATTGGTCTTTGGATCGATCCCTTTAACAGGAGGAAGATCCAGAGGTGACGGCAAATAATTCAATACTGCATCCAGCAGCAGCTGCACACCCTTATTCTTAAATGAAGAACCGCAAAGAACCGGGGTTATCTTCATCGAAATCGTACCTTTGCGAAGAGCACTCCTTATCTCATCAGGCGTTACTTCTTCACCTGCAATATACTTCTCCATAATGCTCTCATCACAATCTGCCAGCCTCTCAATCATCTTATCCCTGTACTCCTGCGCCAGCCCCCTCAACTCCTCCGGAATCTCATCAACAACGTATTTTGCGCCAAGAGTCTCATCATCAAAGTAGACTGCCTTCATAGAAATCAGGTCCACAGGCCCCCTGAATGTGTTTTCAGCCCCTATGGGAAGCTGTATCGGAACAGGATTAGCACCGAGCCTGTCTACCATCGACTGAACACTTTCCAGAAAATCTGCCCCCACCTTATCCATCTTATTGATAAAGGCTATCCTTGGAACCGCGTATTTATCTGCCTGCCTCCAAACCGTCTCAGACTGCGGCTCAACACCCTGTCCGGCATCAAATATCGCGACAGCACCATCAAGAACCCTTAACGATCTCTCCACCTCGATGGTAAAATCCACATGACCTGGAGTATCAATGATATTAATACGAATATCTTTCCAGAAACAGGTAGTAGCCGCAGAAGTAATCGTTATACCGCGCTCCTTTTCCTGCTCCATCCAGTCCATTGTTGCGGTACCCTCGTCAACCTCGCCAATCTTGTATGAAGCACCCGTATAATACAAAATACGCTCAGTAGATGTCGTTTTCCCGGCGTCAATATGAGCCATTATGCCTATATTTCTTGTGTTTTCTAATGAATACTGCCTCGACAATTAAACCTCCAAATTAATAACAGATCTATCAAAAACCAAATGTTTTTGATTAACAATACTTGCTGGTCTGTATTATTGTCTTACCATCTGTAGTGAGCAAACGCCTTGTTGGCCTCTGCCATCCTGTGGGTATCTTCCTTCTTCTTTACTGCCCCGCCTGTTCCATTTGCAGCATCCATAATCTCTGCTGCCAGCTTTTCACACATATTACGACCCGACCTTGCCCTTGCATAAAACACTATCCACCTGATTGCAAGCGCATTACGCCTTGGGGTCCGAATATCTACCGGAACCTGATATGATGCACCGCCAACCCTGCGGGACTTGACCTCTACTACAGGCTTTACGTTATCCATGGCTGCACGAAATATCTTTACAGGATCCACTGCAGCAGTTTTATCCTTGATCACATCAAGCGCACCATAAAATATACCCTCTGCGACACTCTTCCTGCCCTGCTTCATGATAATACTTATAATCTTTGTCACCAGGATATCATTGAATTTTAAATCCGGTCTTGACTCTCTCTGCTTAACCCATCCATGTCTCGGCATAATAAAAACTCTCCCGCTTATTTACTTTGGCGTCTTCGCCCCATACTTTGAACGTCCCCTTTTTCTTTTCTGCACGCCGGCAGAATCAAGGGTTCCCCTGACTATATGATATCTTACACCAGGTAAATCTTTTACCCTTCCACCTCTGACAAGGACAATTGAATGCTCCTGAAGATTATGCCCTTCACCCGGAATGTACGCCGTAACTTCCATCCCGTTAGTAAGCCGTACCCTGGCAACTTTTCTCAATGCAGAGTTCGGTTTTTTTGGTGTTGATGTATACACCCTGACACATACACCCCTTTTCTGCGGGCTTGACTTAAGCGCAGGACTTTTAGTCTTGCTTTTTACTTTTATCCTGCCTTTTCTGACTAACTGATTTATAGTCGGCACTATCTCTCCTTCTTGAATAAACTAAAAACGGTGTTTCTCACCAAAACTTTGCAATTCTAATAGAATACGACATACTTGTCAAGTGATATTTATCACTTTTGTTTATTCTCTTTTGATAAATCAGCCTCTTTTTTTTGCACCGACATCAGATAAGACTCTCTGTAAAATGGAAGCCCTGTACCTGATGGTATTAGTCTACCCACAATTACATTTTCCTTGAGGCCGAGAAGTTCATCAACCTTACCGCTGACTGCTGCCTCAGTCAGTACTCTTGTGGTCTCCTGGAAAGATGCGGCTGATACAAAACTGTCCGTCGTTAAAGCGGCCTTGGTTATACCCATAAGCACAGGCATCCCTATAGCCGGCTTTCCGCCATTTTTCACGACCCTTTCATTCTCCTCTTCAAATGCGAACTTGTCAACCTGGCTTCCAATGAGGAAATCAGTGTCACCCGTGTCCTCGATCTTGACCTTCTTCAACATCTGCCTGACTATCACTTCTATATGTTTATCATTAATAGTTACACCCTGCAGCCTGTATACCTGCTGTATCTCATTAACAAGATACTTCTGTAATTCTTTCGGCCCCAGGATACTCAATATGTCCTGGGGGTTAGCGGATCCGTCCATCAGCGGCTCTCCTGCATTAACCCAGTCACCCTCATGAACATTTATATGTTTACCCTTAGGTATGAAATATTCCTTTGTATCACCTGTTTCATTCTTTACAATAACCCTTCTCATTCCCTTAACATAACCGCCGAAATCAATAACTCCATCAATCTCGCTTATGACTGCCTGTTCCTTGGGTTTTCTGGTCTCAAAAAGCTCAGCTACTCTCGGAAGACCGCCTGTTATGTCTTTTGTCTTTGTTATTTCACGGGGGATTTTGGCAAGCACATCACCAGGGTGAACAACATTGCCTTTTTCAACTACGATATGGGCCCCTGTTGGAAGAAGATATCTGGCAACTGTGTTAGTCCCCGGTATCTTGACAGTCTTGTTTGCATCATCCTTAATTGAAATCCTTGGCCTTAACGAAGTCCCCTGAAAATCAACAATAACCTTTCTCGAAAGACCAGTTATTTCATCCACGTCTTCCTTCATTGTGACACCATCAACTATGTCGCCGAATGCTATTTTACCCCCCACTTCAGTCAGGATAGGCATTGAGTGAGGATCCCATTCCACAAGCTTCTGTCCTACCTTCACCTTCTGATTATCAGATACCTTTAACCTGGCACCATAAACAACTGAATACTTTTCCTTCTCTCTGCCCTCTTCATCATAAATTATAATCTTACCGTTTCTGTTCATGGCAACAGAGTCACCTTCTTTGTTCCTGACTGTATTTATATTTACATACTTTATTATTCCGCCATTTTTTGCCTCGAGAATTGTCTGTTCCACCACCTTGCTTGCAGTACCACCGATATGGAACGTTCTCATCGTAAGCTGGGTTCCGGGCTCGCCAATAGACTGAGCTGCGATGATACCAACTGCCTCCCCTATATCTACAAGAACGCCCCGTCCGAGATCCCTTCCATAACATTTTATGCAGACACCTCTCTTGGTCTGACATGTAAGCACCGACCTGATAAGGACTTTATCAATACCAGCTTCTACAATAGCATCTACCCTGGCCTCGTTAATCTCCTCACGAGCAGGCACAATCACATCATTGGTTATAGGGTCCCTGATATCTTCAACCGGGATACGACCAAGTATTCTCTCCTCAATTGGCTCAATTATCTCGCCACCTTCTACAAGAGGTGTAACAAATATACCGTCCTGACTCTCACAATCTACTTCAGTGATAATTACGTCCTGTGCCACATCCACAAGTCTTCTTGTAAGATAACCTGAATTAGCAGTTTTCAACGCTGTATCAGCCAATCCCTTTCTTGCACCATGTGTTGAGATAAAATACTGCAGCACGGTCAGACCTTCACGGAAGTTTGCTGTAATAGGAGTCTCAATGATCTCGCCTGAAGGTTTTGCCATAAGCCCCCTCATTCCTCCGAGCTGTCTTATCTGCTGTGTACTGCCTCTCGCACCGGAATCTGCCATCATAAAAATAGAATTAAAGGCACGCCTTTCTGCACTGCTTCCACCCAACTCCATCATCATTTCAGCAGTAACCATCTCTGTAACATGAGCCCATACATCAATAACCTTGTTGTATCTTTCACCCTTGGTTATCAGGCCTTCTGAGTACTGCTGTTCAACTTCAGAGATTTCACTGTTTGCCTCGTTAATAATTGCAGCCTTTTTGGTCGGGATATGCATATCTCCTATGCAGATAGAAAGTCCTGACTTGGTAGCATACTTAAAACCAATCTTCTTTATATTATCCAGGAATGCAACAGTATCACGATGCCCGGCATCTCTGTAACACCTGTCAATTAATTTTGTGAGTTCTTTTTTATTCATTACCCTGTTTGCAAGTGCAAATGGAAGACTTGGCGGCAGTATCTCGCTGAGAATAACCCTTCCAACAGTAGTATCAATACGCTCTCCATTATGCCGCATCTTAATCTTTGCATGCTCATCGACTACTCCAGCCTCGTAAGCAACCCTTACCTCTACCGGTGAGGAAAATATCCTTCCTTCACCCCTGGCCCCTGAACGTTCCTTTGTCAGGTAATAACAGCCAAGCACAATGTCCTGTGTTGGAATCAGGACAGGTGCTCCATGAGCAGGTGAAAGGACATTGTTTACAGAAAGCATTAATACTCTCGCTTCAATCTGAGCCTCGACAGAAAGCGGAACATGAACCGCCATCTGGTCTCCATCAAAATCCGCGTTAAAGGCCATACATACAAGAGGATGAAGTCTTATTGCCTTGCCTTCGATAAGGATAGGATCAAACGCCTGTATTCCAAGCCTGTGAAGAGTTGGCGCCCTGTTAAGCAGCACAGGATGCTCTTTTGTAACCTCTTCCAATATATCCCAAACCTCGGGCCTTTCCTTTTCCACCATCTTCTTTGCGCTTTTAATAGTAGTAGCGTAACCCTTCTCTTCAAGCCTGTGAAAAATGAATGGCTTGAATAATTCCAGCGCCATCTTCTTTGGAAGCCCGCACTGATGGAGCTTAAGTTCAGGACCGACAACGATAACAGATCTGCCGGAGTAATCAACCCTCTTGCCAAGGAGGTTCTGTCTGAACCTGCCCTGTTTTCCCTTCAACATGTCACTGAGAGACTTCAGTGGCCTCTTGTTAGGTCCTCTTATAACTCTCCCCCTGCGCCCGTTATCAAAGAGTGCATCAACTGCCTCCTGAAGCATTCTCTTCTCATTGCGGATAATAACACCAGGAGCCTTTAATTCCATCAGCTTCTTCAGCCTGTTATTCCTGTTTATTACCCTTCTGTATAAGTCATTCAAGTCTGATGTTGCAAATCTTCCTCCATCGAGGGGAACCAATGGTCTAAGCTCCGGTGGAATTACAGGAATTACACTCATAATCATCCACTCAGGCTTATTTCCAGACTTGCGGAATGAGTCAATAATCTTGAGTCTCTTACTCAGCTTCTTCTTGACAGCTACACTGCTCGCCTCCTCTATCCTGGTCTTGACATCAATGTAGAGCTGTTCCATGTCTATCTTTACAAGAAGTTCCTTAATAGCCTCAGCGCCTGTACCTGCTTTGAACGCATTGCCATGCAGCTGAAGCAATCTTCTGTATTCATCTTCTGACAGGACATCCTTCACGTTCACGGTCTGGTCGGCCGGTCCCGGGTCAATGACAATATAACTCTCAAAATACAGAACTTTCTCTAATTGCCTGAGTGTCATATCAAGGACATTCCCGATCCTGCTTGGAAGACCCTTCAAAAACCAGATATGTGCAACAGGGGCAGCAAGTTCAATATGCCCCATTCTCTCACGCCTGACTTTAGACTGGATAACCTCAACACCGCATTTATCACAGACTATGCCGCGGTGCTTCATTCTCTTGTATTTTCCGCAATTACATTCCCAATCCTTGGTTGGACCGAATATCTTGGCGCAAAACAATCCGTCTCTCTCAGGCTTGAATGAGCGGTAATTGATAGTTTCTGGTTTTTTGACCTCGCCGTGAGACCATGTCCTGATCTTCTCAGATGATGCAATTCGAATCCTTATTGCATCAAAAGAGACTGATTCCTTAGGCTTCTCAAACAGGCTGTACAATCTTTCCCAATCCCTGTCTTCTGTAAATGCCATTTAGACCCCCTTTAATTTACATCTTTAGACTTCAACAATTCCACATCCAGCCCAAGGCTCTGCAATTCCTTTATCAGAACGTTAAATGATTCAGGCAGTCCCGGCGTAAGAAAATTTTCGCCTTTTACAATTGCCTCATACATTTTTGAACGTCCAGGGACATCATCTGACTTGACCGTAAGAAATTCCTGCAGTGTTGCCGCAGCACCATAAGCCTGCAGCGCCCAGACCTCCATTTCTCCAAGCCTCTGTCCGCCAAATTGCGCCTTCCCGCCTAATGGCTGCTGCGTTACCAGTGAATACGGTCCAATAGACCGGGCATGTATCTTATCATCAACCAGATGGTGCAGTTTCATCATGTACATATAACCAATCGTTACTTCCCTGTCAAAAGGCTCTCCACTGCGGCCGTCATATAATGTTGCCTGACCCGTTACAGAGCATCCTCCTTCTTTGAGAAGGTTTATTATCTCATTCTCCGATGCACCGTCAAATACCGATGTCGTTACATGAATGCCAAGCGCCCTGGCTGCCCACCCCAAATGTGTTTCCAATATCTGTCCCACATTCATTCTTGACGGAACACCAAGAGGATTTAGAATCATCTCAACCGGTGTACCATCAGCGAGAAATGGCATATCTTCTTCAGGCATGATAACTGAAACAACGCCCTTATTTCCATGCCGTCCAGCCATCTTGTCACCAACAGCAAGTTTTCTTTTAATAGCTATATAAACCTTGACCAGTTTTATAACACCAGGAGGAAGCTCATCACCCTTCCTGACTCTTCCTATCTTATCCTCATAAAAGGCCTGAAGCAGTTCTGTCTGCTGTTGTGCATAACTGCATATATCATCAAACCGCTCAATATCTTCCTGATTGTCCAGTACTATATCAGCCAGATCTTCATCATTGACTTCCTTTAGTATATTTTCAGTGAGTTCTTTTGACTTAGGCAGGAGAATCTTCTTATTAGCAGGATTAGTAACGGCCTTACCAACTGTCTTGCCTGTCAGGAATCTCCTAAGCCTTCTGTTCCTCTCGTCCTCAATGATTCGTATCTCTTCCTGCTGTTCCTTCTGAAGTCTCGACACCTCATCATTTTCTATACTCTTGGAACGCTCATCCTTCTCAACACCTTTTCTTGAGAAAATCTTGACATCAACTACAGTCCCCTCAATACCTGGAGGAACGGTTAGGGATACATCCTTAACATCACCGGCCTTTTCACCAAATATCGCCCTCAGCAGTTTTTCTTCCGGTGTCAGCTGCGTTTCTCCCTTTGGGGCAACCTTCGCAACCAGAATATCCCCCGGTACTACTTCAGCACCGATACGGACAATTCCACTCTCATCAAGATTTCTTAATAATTCTTCGCTTACATTAGGTATATCACGGGTAATTTCCTCTCTTCCGAGTTTTGTGTCCCTTGACTCTATTTCAAACTCCTCTATGTGTATAGAGGTGTACCGGTCTTCCTTTACGAGCCTTTCGCTGATTATTATAGCATCTTCAAAATTGTATCCTTCCCACGGCATAAAGGAGACAAGGATGTTCTGACCTAACGCAAGCTCTCCCAGTTTGGTTGCCGGCCCGTCTGCAAGAACCTCCCCTTTATCAACCTTCTGACCTGCAGCAACAATAGGCTTCTGGTTAATACAAGTATTCTGATTTGACCGTTTAAACTTGGTTAGATTATATATATCAAGACTGATACCATCAGACTGAGGTCTGTCTTTCCTGGATTTTTCATTCGTCTTTGCTTCCTCAGCCCTTACAACAATACGGTTGGCATCAACGTACTCTACTGTACCCGGCCTTTTGGAAAGGACCACACGGCCTGAATCTCTTGCGACAATCTTCTCCATGCCTGTACCAACAAGCGGTGCATCAGTATGAATAAGAGGAACTGCCTGCCTCTGCATGTTTGATCCCATTAAAGCCCTGTTGGCATCGTCATTCTCAAGAAAAGGTATCAGCGAAGTTGCCACACTTACAATCTGCTTTGGGGATACATCCATAAACTCCACCTTCTCTGACGGAACTGTAACAAAATCACCTCCGTTACGTGCAGATACAGTTTCAGTGACAATCATGCCCTTGTCATTTACCGGTGTATTGGCCTGTGCAATAAAATACTTGTCACCATCTATGGCTGAAAGATAGATGACATCATCAGAGACCTTGCTATTTGCAACCTTCCTGTAAGGCGACTCAATAAAGCCGAATTCATTAACCCGTGCATACGTAGAAAGAGAAGTAATAAGTCCGATATTAGGGCCTTCAGGTGTCTCGATAGGACATATGCGCCCATAATGTGTAGGATGGACATCTCTAACCTCAAATCCTGCACGCTCTCTCGTCAGACCTCCCGGCCCCAGAGCCGACAACCTTCTCTTATGAGTAATCTCAGACAATGGATTAGTCTGATCCATAAACTGAGAAAGCTGACTGCTGCCGAAAAACTCCTTTACAGCCGCTATCACTGATTTGGCATTAATAAGGTCATGAGGCAGCGCACTCTCAAGATCCAGTATGTTCATACGCTCCTTGATGCTCCTCTCCATCCTGGAGAGGCCTATCCTGAACTGATTTTCAAGGAGCTCACCAACACACCTGACCCGTCTGTTTCCAAGATGATCTATATCATCAATCTCACCCTTGTTGGATTTAAGGTTAACAAGGTATCGTATTGTCTCAACAATGTCCTGCGGTGTAAGAGTCCTCTGTGTCAGCGGCACATCAATACCAAGCTTCTTGTTTAACTTAAGCCTCCCCACAGGGGCGAGGTCATAACGTCTTGCATTAAAGAAAAGATTATCGAATATTATCCTTGCGGTTTCAGGAGTCGGACTCTCTCCAGGACGCAGTCTCTTGTATATTTCTATTATAGCGCTTTCCTGCGATTCTATATTTTCATGTGACAAGGTATCCCTGATAATGGTAAAATTCTGAAAATTATCTATATAGAGCAGGTTTATATTTTCAATTCCAGATTGCAATATCTTATCAACAAGTGCTTCTGTCAATATTGTATTGCTGCCAACTATAACCTCCCCGGTTGCAGTGTCAACTACATCATCAAATATTATCCGGTCCACCATATCTTCAACTGTAACCGGAACCTCTTTAATGCCCATGTTGTCCAGCTTCTTTAAAATGCCATAAGTAATTCTGTTGCTCTTTTTAACAACAACCTCACCCGACTGCTCATTTAAAATATCATATGGAATCCTGCTTCCATTAATTACTCGTGAATCAATCTTGCTGTAGAATTTACCATTCCGTATCGATACATCTTCAATTGGATAGTAAAGTTTTAATATATCATGTGTTGAATAACCAATAGCCTTCAGCAGAATTGTAACAGGAAACTTCCTTCGCCTGTCTATCCTCGCATGCAGGATATCCTTGGTGTCAAATTCGAAGTCAAGCCATGAACCTCTGTATGGAATTATTCTTGCTGAAAACAATACCTTGCCGCTTATATGCGTACGCCCTTTATCATGAGTGAAAAATGTTCCAGGTGAGCGCTGAAGCTGACTGACAACAACTCTTTCTGTTCCATTAATAATAAATGTACCGTTCTCTGTCATAAGCGGCAGCTCGCCAAGATAGACCCATTGCTCCCTTACCTCTTTAGTGCTCCTGGCACCGCTTTTTTCATCCTTTTCAAGAATCTCCAAATTCACCCTGATCTTTAGAGGTGCAGCAAAAGTCATGCCCCTTTCTATACATTCCCATATCTCATATTTTGGTTCACCAAGGGAATATTCAGTAAATCTTAATATAGCTGTCCCATTAAAATCCGAGATAGGGAAAACACTTTCAAACGCCGCCTGTAGTCCCATTTCATCCCTGTGTTCATGACCAATATCCTTCTGAAGAAATTTTTCAAACGATTTTTTCTGAATCTCCAATAGTTCAGGAATCTCTATCTTCGAAGGAAGTTTTGAAAAATCTTTTCTTTCTATACAACCTTTGATTATGGGATTACTCATATTATTTAACACCCCCTGATAAAAGTTAAACTTTATACATATATAAAGGGTCCAAGAATTCGATGGGACCAGGGGCAACCACATGTTCCCTGCCTGGTCCCTGTATGTTATTTAATTTCCACCTGCGCACCCTGCTCAACAAGTTTTGCCTTCATTGCCTCAGCGTCTTCCTTGGATACACCTTCCTTGACTGTCTTAGGCGCTCCATCTACAAGGTCCTTGGCCTCTTTAAGTCCCAGATTTGTTAACTCCCTAACAACCTTGATAACCTGGATCTTCTTGTCCCCGGCGCCTGTGAGTACTACATCAAAACTGGACTTCTCTTCGGCCACCGCAGCCGCTCCGCCTCCTGCAACAGCTCCTGCAGCTGCAACAGGTATCGCTGCTGCAGCAGAAACTCCATACCTCTCTTCAATCTTTTTGACAAATTCTGCCAGATCCAAAACCTTCATGTTATCTATAAAAGTAAGTACATCATCCATTGTTAAATTTTCCGCCATTTTCTTCTCCTTTTATTATTTAGTTTTCTTTAGATTGTTTCACTGCATTAATAACATATACAAACTGCCTTAAAACTCCATGTAACGTGGACGCCAGCCCGAACATCGGCGACTTCATGCCGCCAAGCGCCTTGCCCAGCAGGACTTCCCTTGAAGGAAGACTGGCAACATCTTTAATCATTGCCGGACTTAATACAGCCCCTTCCAGCACACCCGCCTTTATCTTAAAAGGTGCAAGCTTACCGGAATATTCAAGCAGAGTCTTCATGGGTGTCATGATATCACCATAACTCATCACAACACCTGTTGTACCTGTAAAGAAATCATTAAGGTTTTGTACGCTGGTGCCTGCAGCCGCGCGAAGCGCAAGGGTATTTTTAACTACCTTGTATTCTGCACTGCAGCCCCTTAGACGATTGCGAATATCGGACAGGTCTTTTACATTAAGGCCTTTATAATCAGTAAGAATTACCGATGTAGCACGACTGAATTTGTCATTCAGGTCGTTAACTAACTTTTCCTTTTCTTTTTTTCCGGATTGTACCGCCAAGATTTATCCCTCCTTTCTCTGTAGAATAAGCATCTGCCGAGAAAGGATTATTGAACCCCTGTTTATCTCGTCTCGGCAGGCCGAACCATTATGGTTCTATTAAGTCAAAAGACACCTACTGTCTCAGACAACTAACACAACATCAAAAGTTGTTATTCAAAAAGATTACCAACTGCCACAGAATCAACTTTAATACCTGGCCCCATTGTAGAAGAAACAGTTATATTCCTAAGATAACGTCCTTTACTTGTAGCCGGTTTACTCTTAATAATAGATTCCATAACAGAAATAGCATTTTCGAAGAGTTTCCTGCTGTCAAATGAGACTTTTCCGACAGGGACGTGAACAATTGCAGTCTTATCAACTCTGTACTCAACCTTACCAAGCTTGATGTCTCGAATAGCCTTTCCAACCTCGAAAGTCACGGTGCCAAGCTTGGGATTTGGCATTAAACCACGCGGGCCCAATATCTTTCCAAGTTTTCCGACAAGCGCCATGATATCCGGAGTGGCAACTGCAAAATCAAAATCAAGCCATCCATTAGTTATCTTTTCAGCAAGATCCTCAGCGCCAACAAAGTCAGCGCCTGCATCCCTGGCCTCTCTCTCCTTATCACCCTTCGCAAATGTTACGACTTTCACGCTCTTACCAGTTCCATGAGGCAGTACCACCGCCCCCCTTACCATCTGGTCAGAATGCCTTGGATCCACACCAAGACGGACAGCCAGATCAACAGACTCATCAAACCCGGCCCATGCAATTTCCTTAGCTGTCTTGATTGCCTCTTCCAGAGAATAAGCCTTGAACCTATCTATCTTCTCAAGACTTGCTGAATATTTCTTACCCATGTTATGACTCCTTCTTGTAAGATTACCAATTACCGCTGCATGACACCAGCTTAGCTGATTTCTATCCCCATACTTCTTGCTGTTCCGGAAATGATATTGCATGCAGCATCAATATCATGACAATTCAAATCAGTCATCTTGCTTTTTGCTATTTCACGAATCTGTGCAGATGTAAGTCTTCCCACCTTATCTTTATTTGGAGTTCCTGACCCCTTCACAATCCCGGCCGCCTTCTTTAACAGCTCCGATGCAGGAGGAGTCTTTAAAATGAAATCAAAAGACCTGTCAGAATAAACATTTATCAGTACAGGAATAATTGTGCCCTCCTGCCCCTGAGTCTTTGCATTAAATGCCTTGCAGAATTCCATGATGTTGACACCATGCTGGCCAAGCGCCGGTCCAACAGGCGGAGCAGGATTTGCCTTGCCTGCAGGTAACTGAAGCTTAATATTCCTTATAACTTCTTTTGCCATAAATCACCTTCTCCCTTCTATCATAATTTCTCAACTTGCAGAAAATCCAATTCTACCGGTGTTGCGCGGCCAAATATACTAACCAGCACCTTTACCTTGCCATGATCAACGTCAACCTCGTCTACTGTACCATTAAATCCAAGAAATGGTTCTACAATGATCCTTACAGCATCCCCCCTGCTGAACTGAACCCTGCTTCTCGGAGTTGATACACTCGCATCCATCTGTTGAATAATTGACTCGACCTCTTTATCTGATAACGGCGAAGGGGCGCCCCCGCCTCCTACAAACCCTGTTACCTTCGGGATGTTTGTAACCAGGTTCCATGTATCATCCGACATCTCCATCTCAATCAATATATAACCTGGAAATACCTTCTTCGTAGCAACCCTCTTCTTGCCTTCTTTCAATTCTACTACATTCTCTGTGGGAATAAGTATCTGCCCAAACTTGTCCTTATATCCAAGGGTCTCAACTCTTTCCTCGATTCCAGCCTTTACCTTATTTTCAAATCCTGAATAGGTATGCAATACAAACCACTTTTTTGTCATCACGTCCTCGTACTCCCCCCTGGTTATGGCAGAATCTTTGCTATCAGCTCTGACAAGGCAACATCAATTACCCATAAATAAACCGTTGCTAATGACACGAGTACCAGTACTACAGCGGTCGTACCCAGTGTCTCGTCCTTTGTGGGAAAGGTCACCTTCTTTAATTCACTCCGGACCTCATCATAGAATATCTTTATACTTTCAATTGCCTTGGCAAACATTGGTCACATCCTTTATCCATATAACTGGCAGGCCAGGAGGGATTCGAACCCACAACACCCGGTTTTGGAGACCGGTGCTCTAGCCGTTGGAGCTACTGGCCTGTACACCCGCTCTTAATGATCATTATTTTACTTCCTTGTGGCCTACATGTTTCCGGCAACAGGGGCAATATTTTTTGATCTCTAACTTTTCCTGCGTATTCCGTTTATTCTTTGTTGTAGAATAATTGCGGTTTTTACAATCTGTACATGCTAATGTAATTATTTCCCTCATATCTTTTTTCCTTTGTTAGCACCGTGCAGGCAGCGTTTTACCTGCCGCTGTCTATTCTGCTTACTCTACTACCTTTGTTATGACCCCTGCCCCGACGGTCTTGCCACCCTCACGAACGGCAAACCTCAACCCCTCTGCCATGGCTATGGGCGTTATCAAATCACCTTCAACCGCTATATTATCTCCAGGCATAACCATCTCTACACCATCAGGCAACTTCACTATTCCAGTAACATCTGTCGTCCTGAAATAAAACTGAGGACGGTATCCATTGAAAAATGGAGTGTGACGGCCTCCCTCCTCCTTTGTCAATACATATATCTCAGCCTTGAACTTAGTGTGAGGGGTTATACTGCCGGACTTCGCCAATACCATGCCGCGCTCTACATCCTCCTTCTTGGTTCCCCTCAGCAATACCCCAAGATTGTCTCCTGCCTGACCCTCATCCAATACCTTGCGAAACATCTCCACACCTGTCACTACACTCTTCTGCGTAGGACGTATACCAACTATCTCTATCTCATCTCCCACACGCACTATCCCTGTCTCTACACGGCCGGTCACAACCGTACCACGACCAGATATCGTAAACACATCCTCTATAGCCATCATAAACGGCCTCTCTATATCACGCTTCGGCGTAACTATATATTCATCAACTGACTTCATCAACTTAAATATCGGACCGCACTTCTCACACTCATCCTTGGCACAACCACACTCAACTGCCTGCAATGCACTGCCGGTTACTATTGGTATATCATCCCCAGGAAAATTATACTTGCTCAATAACTCCCGCACCTCCAACTCAACCAAATCCAGCAACTCCTTGTCATCCACCATGTCTGCCTTATTTAAAAATACAACTATGTAAGGAACTCCTACCTGACGCGCCAACAATATGTGCTCACGGGTCTGAGGCATCGGACCATCAGCCGCACTCACCACCAGTATCGCACCATCCATCTGCGCTGCACCTGTTATCATATTCTTTACATAATCCGCATGACCAGGACAATCTACATGCGCATAATGACGATTCTCTGTCTGATACTCAACATGCGATATGCTGATCGTTATGCCTCGCTCCTTCTCCTCAGGAGCCTTATCTATCTGATCATATGGTATGTAATCAGCCAATCCACGCTTGTGCAATAACATCGTTATCGCCGCTGTCAACGTAGTCTTACCATGATCTACATGACCTATCGTACCTACATTTATATGCGGCTTCTTCCTCTCAAACTTCGCCTTTGCCATGTTAAAACCTCCTTATTCTGGAGCCCTTGACCGGAATTGAACCGGTGACCTCCTCCTTACCAAGGAGGTGCTCTAACCGACTGAGCTACAAGGGCAGTTTTTTTCGAAAAGCACTCATCTGCGGCGTCAGGACTCTAAATTTGAGGTTCAACGTACCATCCAGTACGCCTCACCTCAAATTTAAAGTCCTTCCTTGCACCTGGGCACTTTTCGAAAAAAACTGCATCTCTTGAGCCACCTTGCAAATCCACTTGTCCCGTCAAGCCCTAACTGCTATTCGCATTTGCACCTGGACACTTTTGAGAAAAACTGCGGCTGTTGTGCCACACTTGCAACCCACTTTTTCAAACTCAATCTATCTATCAACTTTAGACACGTAGTTGATAGCGCCATATAATAAATTCACCTTACAGCCATTAGCTATTGGCCATAAGCTATAAGTGACAGCCTACGGCCGTCATTGGAGCGGGAGACGGGATTTGAACCCGCGACAGCCAGCTTGGAAGGCTGGAACTCTACCGCTGAGCTACTCCCGCACCTGAGTTTACGCTGAAAAACGCCCATCTGCAGCGTCAGGACATAAGATTTGAGACTCAACGTACAACACAGTACGCCTCGCCTCAAATCGCAGGTCCTTCCTTGCACCTGTGCACTTTTGAGAGAAAGCTTACTTCATTACTCCGCATAGCCTGCAACTTAATCGCAATCTCAGTGTAAACTCGTCACTTTTCAGTTTCACTTTGCCGCAAAAGTGGGGAGGGGAGGGTTCGAACCTCCGAAGCTATACAGCGACAGATTTACAGTCTGTTCCCTTTGGCCGCTTGGGTACCTCCCCCCACACATCCAATCAGCAAATGGAGCTGGCGAAGGGATTTGAACCCCCGACCTGCTGATTACAAATCAGCTGCTCTACCAACTGAGCTACGCCAGCAAAAACCTATTCATTATATAAGAATACAATATTAAGTCAAGTGCGATTATTTGTAAATATTTATTTATGGATCGGGAAAGCCTGACAGGATTTATTGGCGACTCTTCTTTGCAAGGCCGTCTCAAACAGGATGACTCCGGCAGCCACTGAAACATTAAGGGAACTTACCCGTCCAAAAAGTGGTATACTGACAACCTCATCACACGCCTTTCGAACCAACTCTCTTATACCCTTTCCCTCTCCACCAATGACGATTGCGACAGGTTCGGAATAAGATATTTCATCAAACTCTTTTTTACCACCCATATCCAGGCCATAAACCCACAAACCCTGTTCCTTTAACCAACCAATCGTCTGAGATAAATTTGTGACCTTTGCAATCGGTACATATTCTATAGCACCTGCCGATGTCCTCGCAACTACATCTGTCAGACCGGCTGAACGATGTTTCGGAATGATAATTCCATGCACACCTGCCCCCTCTGCAGTCCTTATTATAGCCCCCAGATTTCGCGGGTCTTCAACTCCGTCAAGGATAAGGATAAACGGTTTTTCATTGCGCTTCTGTGATATTGCAAGAATATCTTCAACAGATGAATATCTTTTCACGGCGACTACACCGAAGACACCCTGATTCTTTTCTGTACCTGAAAGCCTTGCAATTACATCCCTGTTCTCAAAATGGATGTATATATTCTTTGACTTGCACAGTCTGACGATCTCATCTATACCCTTGCCATGGAGACCATTTGCAATATGTACCTTTTCAAAGTCTCTTGCACCGGACCTGAGCGCCTCAAGCAATGTATTTATTCCGTATAATCCCTCTCTGCCGCTGCTCAACGTTTTATCCTTGTAGTGCCGTCAGGTCTGTCCTCCAGGATTATCCCTCCGTCAGACAATTGCTTACGTATCTCATCAGACCTTTTCCAGTCTTTTCTCTTTCTGGCATCCTCTCTCTCGCTGACCAGTTTCTCAATCTCAGCATCTGAAACAAAAACACCCAGACCTGTATCAGTCCCCTTAATATTAAAGTGTCCGGCTTCCGCATTTAAATCAGACTTCAGGAATTCCCATTTATTCGGGTCAATAGAAAAAAGACCGGTAACAATACAAAATGTATTAAATAACCCCAATGTCTCTCGTGCAGCATCCTCCGGGACCCCGTGCTCTATTCTGGTATTTAGAACTCTCCTTAATTTTTGCAGACTTCCTATAGCTGCGGCTGTGTTAAAATCATCATCCATGGCCTCAGCAAATTCCTTTTTACACTCATCTATTGACGACATGACACCTCTATCATCGTGTGCAGCAGTCATCTTTCCTGTATATGACTCTTTAACTTTCTGCAGCAGCGCATAAAATCCATCAAGCGCAGCATGGGCGGCACTCATTCCCCTGTCAGAGAAGTCTACTGGACTCCTGTAATGGTTTGAAATAAGGAAGTACCGGAGTACTTCCGCAGTCACACCGGATGAGTAAGGATATTTATTAAATACCTCTCTGATGGTAAAAAAATTACCCAGCGACTTAGACATCTTCTCCTGATTGACATTGACAAAACCGTTGTGTATCCAAAACCTGGCAAACGTCTTTCCTGTAGCCGCCTCACTCTGGGCAATCTCATTCTCATGATGGGGAAATATCAGGTCCTTTCCTCCACCATGGATATCGAAAGTCTGGCCAAGGTATTTCATTGACATTGCAGAACACTCGATATGCCATCCTGGCCTTCCTTCCCCCCATGGACTGCTCCATGAAGGTTCACCTGCCCTGGAAGACTTCCAGAGCGCAAAATCGAGCGGATTCTCTTTCCTGTCATCAATTTCTATCCTGGCGCCTGCAAGCATCTCTTCTGTATCACGCTTTGATAGCTTGCCATAATCCTTGAATCTGTTCACCCGGTAATATACATCGCCATCCCTCATGTATGCATATCCGTTTCCCATTAGCGAATTAATGCTCTTCTGCATCTCATCTATGTGTTCCGTAGCCCTGGGCTCTATATCAGCATTCCTGACACCCAGTAATTCCATGTCCCTGTAATATTCTTCAATATATTTCCCTGCAACGTACTTCCAGTCCACACCATCCTGTTGAGCCCTGGCGATAATCTTGTCATCTATATCTGTGAAGTTCTTAACAAATGATACTTTGAAGCCGCTGTATTCAAGATATCTTCTGACAACATCAAAGACCAGGGCACTCCGTGCATGTCCGATGTGGCATACGTCATAGACCGTTACACCGCATACGTACATGCCAACGCAGCCGGGGACCATAGGTTCAAATATCTCTTTATTTCCTGTTAAAGTGTTATATATCCTTAACATACTTTCATCCTAAAATATGTTTCACACCCTTAAGCCGTCAGCAGAGACCGGCACTCCATCTCCTGCTCATTACTCTTAAGAATCCCACCCGTACTCACCAATCAGTGGAACGAACACGCATTGCAGGAGATGGGTCGTAACCTTGCCTTTATCCTTCATAACTACCTTTGTCAACATCTGTGTTGACTTGTCTCCTACAGGAATAACAAGTCTGCCGCCTTCTGAAAGCAGATCAATCAGTGGCTCCGGTACAGCTGGTGCCCCGGCAGTAACGACAATCCCGTCATATGGCGACTCTTCTTTCCAACCTAATGTACCATTTGATATCCTGAAAAATACATTGCCATATCCAAGCTCATTAATCACTCTTTCTGCACGCCTTGAAAGGGTCTCAATTCTTTCCATTGTATAAACAACGCCGGCCAGCTCTGCAAGTACAGCCGCCTGATAACCAGAACCTGTCCCGATCTCAAGGACCTTTTCGTCTCCCTTTAACTCCAGAGCCTCGGTCATAACAGCCACCATATACGGCTGCGATATCGTCTGCCCCTCTCCAACAGGAAGGGCGCAATCTTCATATGCCCGCCGTTGAAGATCCTTTCCAACAAAAAGATGACGCGGCACTTTCCTCATTGCTGACAAGACACGTTCGTCTCTTATTCCGCGCCTGATCAACTGCTCATCTACCATGGCGTTTCGCTCTGCCTGGTAATCAATCATAGTAATACCCCGGCTTATACATCAATATCCCCTCAGTCCGATAAACCGGACATCTGCACAGGTCTTAATTATAATCTATCAGGCTTTGATTCGGCGTGCCGGAGATGAATTTTATCCCCCTGACTTCAATCTGTCTTTAAGAGTTTCCTCCCACTTTCTGAGTCCATTTATGGCTTTGTGCTCTGTAAGATCAAGTCTTAAAGGGGTTATGGAAATCATATCCTGCTCTATTGCGGAAAAATCACTGTCTTCAGTATCCTCCCATGAAAGCCTGCTGCCGCCAATCCAGTAATATTTCCTGCCACGCGGGTCAACCTTCTCTATGACAGCATTTTCATCATAAATCCTCTTTCCCTGACGAGTGATCCTGATACCTTTTATACCATCAACGTCAAGATTCGGGACATTTACATTCAGTAGAACCCCTGGAGGGAGAGAATGTTCCCTGATCATCCGGGCCAGTTGAAGTGCAAATCCAGCAGCAGTCTCAAACATATAATCTTTATCAGCAACCTGAGATACTGCAAAAGAAGGGATACCGAGAAGTGTACCCTCAAATGCAGCCGAGACAGTACCCGAGTAAGTAACATCATCACCCAGATTTCCGCCTCTGTTTATGCCGGAAACAACTAAATCAGGCTTCTTGTGCAGCAGTCCGTTTACACCAAGGTTTATGCAATCTGTAGGAGTGCCATTAACAGCGTAAATATTATTGCCGAGATTATCGAGTCGCAGCGGTTTATGAAGGGTCAGTGCATGACTTGCAGCTGATCGCTCCCTGTCCGGGGCAATAATATATACTTCACCCATACACCTGAGGACATCAGCCAGTATACGAATTCCAGGTGATTGAACTCCGTCATCATTGGAGACTAGAATTAGCATGATGTGTTGTAATATTTATATGTTGCAGCCAATTAAGTATATCTCAAAGATTTAAATCCTAAATCCTTTTGGTCGGGGCGAGCCGATTTGAACGGCCGACCTCTCCCACCCCAAGGGAGTGCGCCACCAGGCTACGCTACGCCCCGATGTGTTATAATTTAAGTATATTCAGCACACCCTCCAATTCATCGATTGCCTTATCTATTATGGTACCAGTTGGGGTGATGGGAGCAGCCTTAGTTTTCTGTTCTGATCCCAGTCTTTTTCTTGCACCTGCTATTGTCAACCCTTCCTCATAAAGCAATTTTTTTATTTCAAGAATCTTATCAATATCCTTTTGTTCGTAAACCCTTTGTCCACCTTTGCTTTTTCTTGGAGCAATTTCAGGAAACTCTGTTTCCCAATAACGTAATACGTATGCTTCGAGACCAGTGACCCTGCTGGCCTCACTTATTTTGTAAAACAATTTCACTTATCAGCTCTTTTATCCCCTGTCCCACTGATATACTGTTTGAATATATGACTGGGCCGGAATGTAACTACCTTTCGCGGCTTTATACCAATCTCTTCACCTGTCTTGGGGTTTCGCCCCTTACGCTCCCTCTTGCTCCTTACAACAAAATTACCGAAACCTGCTATCTTTACAGTTTCACCATTCTTAAGTCCTTCCTTGAGGGTATTCAATACAATCTCTACAATATTCAAGGCCTCTTT
This sequence comes from uncultured Nitrospiraceae bacterium, assembly GCA_964611625.1. Lineage (GTDB taxonomy): Bacteria > Nitrospirota > 9FT-COMBO-42-15 > HDB-SIOI813 > HDB-SIOI813 > RBG-16-43-11. The sequence continues at coordinate 287,461 of CAZTAM010000003.1, forward strand.
CTTGGAAATCCCGATCTTCTCATAAAGTTCATTGGCGATGTCTACTTTTTTCACATTAGACCCTCCCTTAACGTCTTGAAAATATTATTATAAACAGCTTTAGCTGTCAAGGAGATAAGACTGCTTTGATTACCGGGTGGTATTTACTCCCCCGTTCGAGCTTTTTATTATACAGCCATACGCCATAAAAACAAAACAGCATAGTGAACATTCCTGACACTGCAGCCACCACATCTGTCCCTGCGATATATTTCCCGACAAAAGCACCGATGAAAAAAGTGATCAGCGGGAGTATATACGAAATAAAGGACGCCTTTAAAAAAGTCTTCGCCCCTACCGCTATCTCAACCCTCTCTCCTACGTGTGCACCGGCTTCATTCTTTGCTTCAATAATAACATCAGAAGACTCCGATGGTTTACACATGGAGCGGGATGCACATCCCCCGCAGGAACTGCCGCGAACTGCACGCACCTTCGCCATTCCATCGAATACCGATATTACAATACCTTCTTCAATCATGCTATTGGCCACCTCAGTCATTTCCCTCCTGGTGCTCACTTTCCTTAAGTAATTTAAACTCCATACTGTCTGCCAACGCCTGCCAGCTTGCCTCTATAATGTTCTCTGAGACTCCCACAGTACCCCACTTCCTGTCCTTATCTCCCGACTCAATAAGTACTCGCACCCTGGATGCTGTCCCCTTCATTCCTGTAAGTACCCTAACCTTATAATCCAGCAAAGTAACAGTCCGAAGCGACGGGTAAAATTTCTCCAGCGCTTTCCTCAGTGCATTATCCAGGGCATTGACCGGCCCGTTACCAACTGCTGCCGTATGTTCTGTTTCACCGTTAACATTTAACATAATAGTAGCTTCTGAGATTGGTGATTCATCTTCCCGTCTCTTCTCAACGATAATCCGGAAACCTATCAGATTAAATTTCCTGTTATGCAGGTTAAGTGCCTTCTTCATCAATAATTCAAACGATCCTTCTGCACCTTCAAACTGATAGCCTCGGTCTTCCATTTCTTTTAATACCTTCAATACCTCATTAAGCCTGGGACGGTCATCCGGCTTTACCGTTATTCCATAATCTCCGGCCTTTTGAACAATTGTACTAATACCTGAATAATCAGATACGAGGGTCCGCCGGACATTACCGACGTCATCGGGATTAATATGCTCATACGTCTTTGCCATCTTCCTTACCGCATGCACATGAAGTCCACCCTTATGAGTAAATGCACTGTCCCCCACATATGGCTGATGCCTGTCCGGCTTCATATTGGCTATCTCACTTACAAAATGTGACACTCTTCGCAGGTGTTTCAGCTGATCTCCTGACAAACAGTCTACGCCAAGTTTCAGCTTAAGGTTAGGTATAATGGAACATAGATTTGCATTGCCGCATCTCTCACCAATGCCATTAATAGTTCCCTGTATATGTGTTATACCTGCTTCCGCTGCTATGATGGAGTTGGCTACTGCAAGATCAGAATCATTATGACAATGTACACCCATGACTGCCTTGCATTCACGACGGGTACTCTTGATTATCCTGTCAAGCTCACCAGGCAGTGTACCGCCATTTGTATCACATAAGACAAGGCTGTCCGCACCAGCCCGTACTGCTGCCTTCAGCGTCTGCAGTGCATATTCCGGATTTGATTTAAAACCATCAAAATAATGCTCTGCATCGAAAAACACAAATTTACCCTTTGACTTGAGGTATGCAATAGAATCAGTGATCATATCAAGATTCTGTTTTAAAGTTACGCCAAGGGCCTCAGTTGCCTGAAAGTCCCAGCTCTTGCCTACCACAGTAACATGGCTCGTCTCTGCATTAAGAAGTGCCTCGATATTGGGGTCACACTTTGCCTTGTTCGACACCTTGCGTGTACTGCCAAAAGCAACAATTGACGACTTCTTAAGATTGATTAATTTTACTTCCCTGAAGAACTTTGTGTCTTTCGGATTTGCCCCGGGAAATCCGCCTTCTATATAATGTATCCCGAGGTTATCAAGCTGTTCAACGATACGTAATTTATCTTCGAGTGTAAATGACACATCCTCTGACTGTGCACCATCACGCAATGTTGTATCGTATAGTTCAATATTTTTCATGGCGTTCTTCATTTTTCCAGTTCAAACACCCTGTGTAATGCCCTGACTGCAAGCTCAGCATATTTTGCATCTATAACGCAGGAAACCTTTATCTCAGATGTGCTGATCATCATTATATTAATACTCTCATCTGCCAAAGTGCTGAACATCTTCGCCGCTACACCGGAGTGTGACCTCATTCCTACTCCCACAATGGAGACCTTCGCAATGTCCTCTTTAATAGCAAGCTCCCTGGCGCCAATATCTTTAATAAGGCCCGACATTATTTCCCTCGTTCTGATTAAATCGGCCCTTGGGACTGTAAAGGATATGTCCGTGAGAGACTCCTGACTCACATTCTGTATTATCATATCAACCACTATATTGGCATCTGAGATTGTCCCGAAGATCTTTCCTGCTATGCCTGGTTTATCGGGAACTCCAATAATAGTGACCTTAACCTGATTTCTGTCACATGTAACACCGGAGACAACCACCTTCTCCATATCGTCATCCTCCTCTGCCAGCAGTGTACCATTACCATCTTTAAATGAAGACAACACGCGCAGATTTACTCCATATCTGGCCGCATATTCCACAGACCTGTTTTGCAAAACCTTTGCCCCGAGGCTCGCAAGCTCAAGCATCTCTTCATATGATATCTTATCAAGCCGCCGTGCACCGGTAACTACATTGGGGTCGGCCGTATATATGCCGTCAACATCGGTATATATGTCACACAGGTCAGCCTTAAGGGCTGCTGCAATGGCAACAGCAGTGAGGTCAGACCCGCCTCTTCCAAGGGTAGTAACATCTGATTCTTCACTTATCCCCTGAAAACCGGCCACAACTGGTATTATACCATGATTTAATGCCTCGCGAACCCTTTCTGCACCAACCCTCTCAATCCTTGCCTTTGTGTGAATACTGTTCGTGACAATACCAACCTGCCGTCCAGTGAATGCCTTGGAAGGATAACCCATGCTGTTTAATGTAATTGCGAGGAGGGCGATGGTGACACGCTCACCTGATGAAAGGAGCAGATCCATCTCCCTTTCCGCAGGTGAATAAGTAATTTCATGGGCTAGGGCAACAAGCCTGTCTGTCTCTCCGCTCATTGCAGACACAACGACAACTACTTCATGGCCTTCATCACGGCACCCTGCAACCCTGCGTGCAACGTTTTTAATGCATTCTATGTTGGCAACGGATGTACCGCCGAATTTCTGGACGATTAACATACTGTTTTGATTTTATAGTTTTTGAATCAGCCTGTCTATAAGACTGGTCCCATCCTCTACTAATACACCGCTGTCGGAAGCATTAGCTTCATCATAACACCGGCCTGATTTTACACTATTCGCGCTGTCATAAAGAATAAACGGAACTGGTTCAGGAGTGTGTGTCCTGATACTTACAGGCGTCCAATGATCACATAGTATAAGAATCCTGAAATGTCCCTTATCCTTCATGCCATTCAGAATAGTTCCTACTACTTTTTCATCGATGTCTTCTATGGCCTTCACCTTACCTGATACATCTCCATTGTGACCAGCCTCATCCGGCGCCTCAACATGAATATATACTACATCTTTTGTATCAAGTTCTCTCAATGCATATTCTGCCTTACCCCTGTAATTTGTATCAAGATAGCCCGTTGCGCCTGGCACATCAACTATATCGAATCCGGCATACCTCCCGATTCCCCTCATCAGGTCAACTGCAGCTATCATTGATCCATGAAGTCCGTATTTTTCAAGAAACGTCTTTAAATCAGGCGCCTTGCCCTGTCCCCAGAGCCAGATCCCGTTTGCAGGTTTATCACCTCTTGCACGCCTTTTTTTATTCGTTGGATGTGATGACAGTATGCGAAGCGCCTTTTCCATAATATCAGTCAGGACATCCACGCCGCTGCCTGCAGGAAACCTGCCGGAAAGCGGCTTACAGGTAAAATCATGCGGTGGTGTGCATTGGACATCGGTCACTCCGCCCTTCCAGACAAAAAGGTGCCTGTAACTCATGCCCGGATAAAACCTGAAAATGTCACTGCCAAGTTCCTTATCAAGACTCAAAATAAGTTCCCGTGCCTCATCTGTACCTATATGTCCGCCGCTGTAATCCTCCATAACAACATCCCCTGAAATTCCTGATGATATGTATTCACCATCCCGGGAAAGAGTTACAAGATTGCATCTGTAGGCAACATCATCGGCTGCCAGAGATACCCCGATGCTTGCCGCCTCAAGGGGTGACCTGCCGGTATAATAGACAGCAGGATCATAACCAAGGATACTTAATTGCGTTACGTCACTGCCCGGATAAAATCCGTCAGGAGCCAGCCTGACACGGCCTAACAACCCGTTCATAGAAAGCATATCCATATTAGGCTTATGCGCCGCCTGAAGCGGGGTTATGTTTCCCAGCCCAGGAACCGGATAATCACCCATACCATCACCTACCAGAACTATGTATTTCATTGAAAAACAATGCCTCCATATCTTGAAAACCCCAGTAATCCTGAACTTGCTTCATAATCTCCATACGCGGCATCCTCTGAGATCCTGAGATGAATTCCTGATGACTGTTTACATTTATTAATACCCTAAAACCCGCAATACCTCTCCCTTGTCCGCTTTCACAGTAACCGGCGCCGCTGACCTGTTTATTGCCATCTCAGTGTCCTTGAGCCCATGTCCTGTAAGGGTACAGACTATTCTTTCCCCTCCGGAGAAAAGACCTTCTTTATTCTTCTTTATAACTCCTGCTATTGATGCCGCTGACGCAGCCTCACAGAATATCCCTTCAAGAGATGCGAGCATGCTGTATGCCTCAAGAATCTCATCATCTGTTACCATATCAATAGCTCCATGCGACTCATCAGCAGCATCAACAGCCATCTTCCAGCTTGCAGGATTCCCTATTCTGATTGCAGTAGCTATGGTCCTGGGATGCTCCACTATGCGGCCTAAAACAATAGGCGCTGAGCCGGCGGCCTGGAAACCGATCATCTTTGGCAGTCCGTTTATCTTGCCGATCTTATGATACTCCTTGTAACCCATCCAGTATGCACTTATATTTCCTGCATTCCCAACAGGAAGAAAGTGATAATCAGGATAACCTGCAATCTGATCGCACACTTCAAAGGCCGCTGTCTTCTGCCCTTCAAGCCTGAATGGATTTATCGAATTGACTATAGTAACCGGATAGTCACTGGCCACACCTTTTACAATTGAAAGCGCCTCGTCAAAATTGCCGTCAATCTGGATAACGCAGGCCTGATGGATCATTGCCTGAGCCAGTTTCCCCATTGCGATCTTTCCTTCAGGAATAAGGACAAAAACCTTGATGCCTGCACGAGCCCCATAGGCTGCGGCTGAAGCGGACGTATTGCCTGTTGATGCGCAGATTACAGCCTGTGCGCCATCCTCCACTGCCTTTGATATCGCCATAGTCATTCCACGGTCTTTGAAAGAACCTGTTGGATTTGCCCCTTCAAACTTAAGGTATATAGACAGATCAGGATTGACAGCTTTTGTAAGGTTCCTGCAGGCAATAAGAGGCGTATTACCTTCATTCAGCGTAACAACCGGCGTCTTATCTGAAACAGATAAATATTCCCTGTACTGTTCAATCACACCTTTCCAAAGCATCATCTTCTCCTCATACGAACGTAATAAATGACTTTATACGGCGCTGGACTCCTCAGAAAATCCTCGACATACCTAAAAAAGTATGCCTGCGGTTTTCTTTGTTGTCCGCCTTGTCTAAAGTCATTTCTTACGTTATATCCTCACCTTAGTTTAGTCGTTTGTCTTAGTTGCCTTCTTCAACCCTTATCATGACAGTCTTCTCAGGAACATATGGTAAACGGTCAATCTTATCAAGGGCATTCTTTACATCACGCTCGCACGCCATATGTGTCATCATAACGAGGGGGACATTGCAGCCTTCTTTCCTGCCCTTCTGTATGACGGATTCAATACTGATATTATGTTCCCCGAGGATACCCGATATTGCGGACAGGACACCCGGCTTATCAACCACAGTAAACCTGAAGTAATACATTGACGTAATATCATCTATACTCAGAATCCTAAGCGGGACCCTCATTTCTTCCTTAAATGAAGCCGGGGGGACCTTCCCGCAACCTCCGTTAAGGATATTTCTGGAGACATCAATTATATCAGCCACGACTGCACTTCCGGTTGGTAAATCACCTGCCCCTCTGCCGTAAAACAGCGTAGGGCCAGCAGCGTCTCCTGTTATGTAAACAGCATTAAACGCATCATCAACTGTTGCAATAAGATGATTCCAGGGGACTAAGGTCGGATGCACCCTGACCTCTATGCTGTCATCCCTTATTTTTGAGATTGCAAGGAGCTTAATCCTGTAATTAAACTCTTTTGCATAGCTAATATCTGCAGGAAGGATACCTGAGATGCCTTCAGTATATATATCCTTGAAACTTACTGGAGTGCCATATGCAATAGATACAAGGATAGCAAGTTTGTGAGCCGCATCTGTTCCATCCACATCAAATGCCGGGTCAGCCTCTGCATATCCAAGAGACTGCGCCTCACGCAGTACATCAGCAAACTCCATCCCCTCGTTCGTCATCCTGGTCATGATATAATTAGATGTACCATTGACTATACCGTAAATAGATTCAATCCTGTTGGCGGCCAACCCCTCCCGTATCGCCTTTATAACCGGGATTCCTCCGCATACACTCCCCTCGAAATAGAGATCAACATTACCGGCTGAGGCGGCATGAAAAATCTCTTCTCCTCTCAATGCAAGAAGGGCCTTATTTGCAGTAACGATATGCTTTCCATTATTGATTGCCGAGAGCAGGTAACTCCCGGCTGGCTCCTGTCCTCCCATCACCTCAACTACAATATCAACAGAAGGATTTTCTGTTATTTCTCTTATATCAGTTGTTATCTTATCTCCGGATATACCTGCAGGCAATGGTTTTCCAGGATTCCTGCGAAGGACCCTTACGATTTCAACAGGTACGCCCAATCTGCGGTTGATCAACCCTCTGTTCCTCTGAAGTATGCCAGCCACGCCTGATCCAACAGTACCGAGACCTATAAGACCTATTCCTATCTTATCTTTCATCTTAAAATACTGCCTCTCAATCAACCAAAATCATCCCGATTGTCATCCCGAAATTGTTTCGGGATCTCCTGACACGGCGCTATCTGCATAACACCTTCTTTATCCCCTGCACCGCCTGTTTTATTCGGCGTTCATTTTCCACAAGGGCAAACCTTACATGCTCATCTCCATATTCACCAAATCCTATTCCAGGGGAAACAGCCACCTTTGCTTCAGTCAGCAGTAACTTTGAAAATTCGAGAGATCCAAGATGCCTGAACTGCTCAGGTATCCTGGCCCAGACAAACATGGTGCCCAGGGGCTTTCTGATATGCCATCCAACTTTCTCTAATCCTCCGACAAGCGCATCACGCCTTTTCCTGTACGTGTCAACCGTGTCCTGAACACAATCCTGTGGACCGTTTAGAGCTATGATTCCGGCAATCTGTATCGGCTGAAAAACACCATAGTCCAGATAACTCTTAATCTTGGTAAGCGCCCCAACCATCTCTCTGTTCCCAACGCAGAAGCCAATCCTCCATCCCGGCATATTGTAGCTCTTGGACACTGAAAAGAATTCAACGCCGATATCTTTAGCACCAGGTATCTCAAGAAAACTCGGCGCTTTGTATCCGTCAAACACTATATCTGCATATGAAATATCATGGACTACCATAATATCGTTATCAGTAGCAAAGTCTACAAGCCGTTTAAAAAAACCTTTATCAACAACGGCAGTAGTGGGATTATGAGGAAAGGATATAATCAGCATCTTCGGACGGGTCTGCATCTGCTTGTATGTATTACACATATCTTCAAAAAAATCAGAATCATCCCGAAGAGGAATATTTTTTACCTCACCGCCAACAATAGTCACACTGTAAGGATGAATTGGATATGTCGGGCTCGGAACCATTACCACGTCACCCGGATTAATAGTAGCAAGCGCCAGGTGCGAAATCCCTTCCTTGGCGCCAATGGTAACCACAACCTCGTTCTCGGGGTCCAGGTCAACATTATAACGCCGTTTATACCAGTCAGCCATCGCAGTCCTGAGTCTGGTTATCCCCTTGGATGCAGAATATCTGTGGTTCTTTGGATTCCTTGCAGCCTCACACAGCTTATCAACCACATGATCAGGGCTTGCAAGGTCAGGATTACCCATTCCAAGATCAATGATGTCTTCTCCCTTTCTTCGGGCATCAATCTTCATGGATGTGACAATACTGAAAACATACGGCGGAAGTCTCTTTATTCTTGTAAATTCACGCATAAATATCTATCTTGCCCCCCTTATAAATCACTCAGAAACTCAACAGAAGGCGACTTCGTAAAAGGCTGCATATGCAAGGCCGCTCGACCCATTGAATTTACTTCGCAGCAATGGATACCCCGTTTTTTAACAAAGCCATCCCCCTCAAATTATTAAATATTAAAGATTATCGGCAGGATTGTCAAACCTTCTTTTTAGGATATTTCTTATCCTGACAGGGTTGATTCTTGTGTACTAATCTCTTCTTAAACTTGCAGTAAAGGGCTGCAAAAGTCCTGCAGCTCCCTGAACCATCCACTGATTGAGAATCAGGAAACTTTGCATATTTGCATTCCAGATCGCAGAATTCCATAAATTTAGCCAATTTCAGGATTAATTATACAGGGTTAAATTATATCATACTGTGGCTCAAATCTGCAGTAAGAAATCTGTCATGTGAACCTACTTAAGCTGGCGAAATATTTTATTTCATGTTTTTCAGGACCTCATTTAATCATATTTGCTTTATTTAACAAGATTAGGATATAATATTAAGTTTACTCAGGAGGACACTATGCAGGATCAAATAAGAAACATAGCAATCATCGCCCATGTTGACCATGGCAAGACTACACTTGTTGACGGGATGTTGAGACAGGCAGGCATATTCCGATCAAATGAAAGGGTTCAGGAGAGGGTCATGGACAACATTGACCTTGAACGCGAACGCGGTATCACCATTATGGCAAAGAACACCGCGGTTGAATATAACGGTGTAAAGATAAATATAGTAGATACACCCGGCCATGCTGATTTCGGCGGTGAAGTCGAGAGGACGCTGAAGATGGTTGACGGCGTACTCCTCCTTGTTGATGCATCAGAGGGTCCGCTTCCACAAACACGGTTTGTTTTAAAGAAGGCGCTTGATCTCAAACTTATACCGCTTCTTGTCATAAACAAGATTGACAGGCCTGATGCACGAATTCAGGAGGTATTAAACGAGGTATATGACCTCTTCATTGATCTTGATGCAGCGGAAGATCAGCTTGATTTTCCCATCGTCTATACAGTAGCCAAGATGGGGATCGCGAAGATGAATCTTAATGACGATTCTCAAACCCTTCAGCCTCTGTTTGACCTCATCCTTAACACAATACCTCCGCCCAAGGGTGATCCGAACGGCGTATTGCAGATACTCGTCACAAATATTGATTATAATGATTATGTTGGAAGGCTGGCTATAGGAAGGGTCTTTTCAGGGACAATAAACACCGGCAACCAGGTAGCAGTGATAAACGTAAACGGGAATGCCGTCAAAACAAAGATCACCTCCATGTATACATTTCAGGGGCTCGAAAGGATAGATTCGAAAGAGGCATCGGCCGGCGATATCGTAGCGCTTGCAGGAATAGAGGGGATTAATATCGGCGACACTATCACTGATTCAGAGAAACCAGTTCCACTTCCGAGGATAATCGTTGATGAACCGACTATCTCAATGGTCTTTGCAGTAAACACATCACCATTTTCAGGACGGGAAGGAAAGCTGGTAACATCACGCAATCTCAGGGAGAGGCTTGAGAAGGAACTTCTCTACAATGTTGCCATAAGGGTCGAGTTTGACAATACAGACTCCTTCCGGGTAATGGGACGAGGTGAATTACAGCTTTCTATCCTGATCGAGATGATGAGACGTGAAGGATATGAGCTTTCCGTATCAATGCCGGAGACGATAACAAAACAGATTGACGGCGTCCTTCAGGAACCGATGGAACACCTCGTGATTGATGTGCCGGAGGAGTTTACCGGAGTCGTTACACAGCAGATAGGGATGCGCAAGGGTAAGATGCAGAAGATGCAGAATAACAATCACGGAAGGGTCAGACTTGAGTTCCGTATACCATCAAGGGGCTTGATAGGTTTCAGATCACAGTTCCTGTCAGACACGAAAGGCACGGGACTCTTAAACCACTTGTTCGACGGATATGAGCCCTGGCATGGTCCAATGTCAAAGAGGCAGACAGGCGCTCTCGTTTCAGACAGACAGGGCACGTCCACTATCTATGCACTCTTTCACCTCCAGCCGAGGGGGTCAATATTCATAAGTGAGGGGACACATGTTTATGAGGGTATGATCATCGGGGAGAATTCAAGGGATAATGACCTTGATGTTAACGCCGTCAGGGAGAAAAAGCAGACAAATATGCGCGCATCAGGCTCTGATGATAACATCCAGCTGATACCGCCAAAGTTATTAAATCTTGAACAGGCATTAGATTTCATAAGAGAAGATGAGCTTGTTGAAGTAACCCCTCAGTCAATCAGGCTAAGGAAAAAGATACTTGAGGCTAACAGGAGGCCTAAAGTGTGGAAGGAATGAGGAACTGACACCTTATTTCTTTGAAGCCGCAAGTCGGAATCCGAATTCCCTCCCGCGGTCATCCTTTGTAAATCTGTAGCGGATTGATGTCCGGATACCCCATGGACCATTCAGAAAGGAGCCGCCGCGGGCAGCACGGTATTGACTGCCGGAAGGGCCCTGAGGATTATTCCGGGGGCTGATTTTATAATAATCACCCTCATAATAATCGTTAACCCATTCCTGTATGTTTCCGCACATATCATAGAGACCTAATTCGTTCGCTTTTTTTCGGCCTACGGGGTGGGGTTTGATTTCCGAATTGGCCCTAAACCATGCATAATCTTTCAGTTCATTTTCATTGTTAACGCCGCACCACTTCTGCTTCTGTCCCCCGCTCCTTGCAGCATACTCCCATTCAGCCTCTGTCGGAAGACGATACTTTCCACCGCTAATACGGATGAGCTTACTAATAAAAGCCTGGACATCAAAATAACTGACATTTTCCACGGGACATTCATCACAGTTCCTTAATGAAGAAGGATTTGTACCCATGACATCAAACCACTCTCTCTGGGTCACCTCATAAATTCCAATATAGAAATCATCAACACATACCTTATGTACAGGCCCCTCATCAGGATCTCCCTCTGCTAAAGTCTCTCCCATTTCAAAACAACCGCCCTTCACAAACGCCATACCGTCTGTCTCAGGGGAATCTGTTTTCAGAGAAACATCCATGAGAGGAGTTTCCGCCCTGACGTCAGTTTCCGAAAATATTCCAATTCCTGGAAAATACAGTATGTTAATCATAAGCAGTAATATTGGGGTTTGCAGTATCTTGTTCATGAGATTTATGAATGGCCTTTTTATCTTTTGATGTTCTCTGGCATATCATCGTCTGATTTGGTGTATCAATAAAGTACTATATCTCGATATCAGGATTAAAGACCTGACCCTCACTCCCCGTAACTTTATACACACAGAAGAGGTGCAGAGAAGATGTCTCTCTCATGCTCAAGAAATAATTCTACCACATGGGGGTCTAAGTGAGTACACTCGAGGGATCTTAAATGTTCGAGAACCCTTTCCCTTACCCATGCAGGGCGATAAGGGCGGTCTGAGCTTAGGGCATCAAATATATCTACAACAGCAAATATTCGTGCTGATAATGGTATTTGTTCCCCCTTTAGTCCCCGTGGGTACCCAGTTCCATCCACTTTTTCGTGGTGGCAATATGGAATGTCCAGGGCCGGCCGCAGGTATTCTATTGGCGACAGCATCTCATAAGCAAAGACAGGATGTCTGCGCATGATTTCCCATTCTTCCTCATTGAGGGGACCAGGCTTGAGTAATATACTGTCAGGTATGCCCATCTTTCCGATATCATGCAGCAGTGCACCTCGGCGGATATGAGCCTGTTCAGCCTCCTTTACACCCATGGCATTGGCTATCCGTACAGTCAGTTCTGTAACACGCTGGCTGTGCCCTTCGGTTTCCTTGTCGCGCAAGTCCAATGCCCTGGACCAGCCCTCGATGGTGGCATCGTAGGCCGTGATGATTTCAATATTTGCATTAGACAGCTCTGATATCAATTCCCCGTTTTCTATGGCAATAGCAGCCTGTCCGGCAAGGGCTTCAAGAAAACCAACCCATTCGGGATCCGAATCTAAACTTCTGCGTTGAAAGATCTCCAGAACACCGACTACATTTCCCTTGGTAATTAGTGGAACACCATAGTATGAGATGAAGTTTTCATCAGCCATATAACAGGACCGCTTGAAGCCAACGTTTTCCCTGAAGTTCTGGATAGAGACTATGCAGCGTTCACGGGCTGCCCGTCCTGCGAAGCTCTCGCCTATCTTAAGCCGTGTATGTTGAAGCGCCTGAGTGCGAAAACCTGCACCTGCTGCATATTCAAGAATCTGAACAGCGGGTCTGTACAGCAGGATATCTACCGCATCAACCTTTAATTGGCTGATCACCTCGTTGATAATTATATTGAGGGTAAGGTTCAGGTCGTGGCTTCCGGTGATCGCCATATCAATCTGACGCAGTGCAGTAATTCTGTTCAATTGCACTCGGTTTCTTTCCTCACTTTTCCTGCGTTCTGTAATATCGCGGTCAATCCCACGGTAGCCCCTTAAATGACCGCTGGCATCAATAATTGGTACACCACTGGTCTCAAGATAAACTATATGTCCGTCTTTGTGGATAACCTTATTCTCTAAATTTTTAAATGGCATCTGCTCTTTTGTAATTCGGTAAAACAGATCTGAAGCACGGTCCGCTTCTTCAGGCGGCATCAGATCAAACGTGGTCTTGCCTATAACCTCCTCAGGTTCATACCCTAACAGATTACTGACTCTTGGGCCGGCAAAGGTGTAAACTGCGTTTTCATCAATTTCCCAGATCCAGTCGCTGGTACTCTCGGTCAGGGCCCTGAACCTGTCCAGGCTCTCCTTTTGTTCAGTGATGTCCATAGTATACTCAATAAGATAAACTACATTATTACTGCTGTCTAATATAGGATACCCGAATACCTGTATCAGCCTCGAATTGTTCTGACCATCCTCATGAATATGTTCGACTGTTACTGGTTTTTTTGTCTTTTTGACCTCCTCCATGGGACATAAATACCCGGCATCCTTACAGGGGGCCGTTTCTTTGTGCATCAGTTCATAACAATGTATCTTTTCTGATAAGTTTCCTGCATGCGCAGCGGAGTTAGCCATTATTATTGAATAGTCATTGGCATCTATGACAAGAAATGGATGTGGAAGTGAATTTAATACTTTATTGTAGAATTCGCTCTGCTCTTTTAACTTTTCTTTTTCGAGATAAATGCTTCGTGTCTTATCCTCAATCATTTTTTCAAGGAGTTCGACTTTTTGTTTTTCCCTGAGAAGTTTTTTCTCAACTGAATCACTCTTCATGTATCCTCCACCCACCAGGGTAAAAAAGAAATATCAAATTCACAGATCCCGTCACCATCCAGCATACAAGCCGTCTGTTTATAATTAATTGGGAATTGATAATGCCCGGCAACTCCGTCAATCAGACCCTCCATGAACTGGCAGAGCATTCTGCCGGAACTGTACTGAATTACAAGCCGATCAGAGACTGAATCAATATAGCTGAAACCGGGGGGATTAGAACCCTCATATAGTTTCTTTACCTCAACATGAACAATGGATTCAACACTCTTTAGAAAAGGTTTAGGGTGCGTATAAGGATTTACAAAATCTGGATATTTTTCAGCCAGCCTGTGGAAGCAGAACTCGCCGAATGACCGAAGTGCTATTGGCATTGGAATACCAGCCTCCTTAACAGTTCCACCTACAATGGCCATAAAGTCGTCATCCGGATATGTGCCTGGACCAATAAATGGTCCTTTATCATTTAGAATACATCGCTCCATGATTTCTTCATACTTTCCCTCCCCAAGATTTTTCTCAATGTATTCTTCCAGTAAATTGAAGACTATCCCTTTCATATCTTTCCCCTTATTAAGATTGACTTATCCTAATACTGCATTTTACGGAAACTTGTCTCATTTACTTTAGTAATTAATTGGAAAGTTGCTCAGGCATCTCTGATGATCCTTCGATTGACATCATATCTATAGAAACTCTATACTGATTTTATATAATGGATAATTGAGAAAGGTAATTCATGATATCGCTGCAACAAATGTCTAAATCTTTTGGCGGCCGTGTATTATTCAGGGAAGCCTCTGTCCAGATAGGCATTGAAGAGCGTGTGGCCCTTGTAGGACCTAATGGAGTCGGCAAGACTACGCTCTTCGGGATGGTTTCGGGTAAGGTGTCTGCTGACAGCGGTTCGGTCATCATCAATAAGAATGCCGTGATTGGTTACCTGGCCCAGGAACTGGAATCACATGAGGGCAAGACTGTCCTTGAAATGGTACTGGGAGGAGGTACAGAGGTCTCCTCTATCGAGCACCATCTGCGGCTTCTTGAGGAAGAGATTGCAACAGCCTCTACGGAAACAGCAGAGAAACTTCTGGAGCGCTATGGAGAGCTTCAGGCTAAATATGAACATCTCGGCGGATATTCATATGAGGCACGCGCACGGGAGATACTCTTTGGACTCGGATTTCAGGAAAAGCACCTTTTACGTCCGGTTGAGGAACTTTCAGGGGGCCGGCGAATGCGGGTACTCCTTTCGCGGCTCCTTCTTACTGAACCGGATATATTGCTTTTGGATGAACCAACGAATCATCTCGACATCCCTTCAATCAAATGGCTTGAGGAATTTCTATGCGGATATCCGGGTACTGTTCTCCTGATTTCACATGACCGTGATTTCATGAACCGCATTGTAACCCGCGTGGTAGAGGTAGACCGCCAGCAATTAATTTCATATACAGGAAACTACGACCAGTTCATAAAGACCAAAGAAGAGACACAGCTCCTGATAGAAGCTACTGCCCGGAACCAGCAGAAGAAGATTGATGAGACACAGCAGTTTATTGATCGTTTCAGGGCGCAGGCTACTAAAGCCCGTCAGGTGCAGAGCCGCATCAAGATGCTTGAGAAGATAGATAAGGTGGAGGTTCAGCAGAAGCGCCGGACTGTCCGTTTCTCTTTTCCTGATCCGCCCCGGAGCGGTGAGACAGTCATACGACTTATTGATATTGACAAATCCTATGACGGAAACAGAGTCTACCAATCACTTAATATAGAGCTTCGCAGGGGAGAACGCATCGCACTGGTTGGCGGCAACGGCGCAGGAAAGTCTACCATGCTAAAACTACTGGCTGATGCCATCCCGTTTGAAAAAGGCGAGCGGAGACCGGGTCATAACGTAACTATGGCCTATTATGCACAACATCAGTTAGACTTGCTTACCCCTGATAATACGGTCCTTCAGGAAATCATGGCAGCCGCGCCTCTTGAGGATCAGTCCTTTCTAAGGGCCATCCTCGGGCGGTTTCTGTTTACCGGCGATGATGTGGAAAAGAAAGTGGCAGTCCTTTCCGGCGGTGAAAAGAGCCGTCTTGCCCTTGCAAAGATGCTTGTCCGGCCCGCAAACTTCCTCCTTCTGGATGAACCTACCAATCACCTTGATATTCCGTCACGTGATGTATTGGAGGAGGCGCTGAAAAGTTTCAAGGGAACTATATGTTTTATAACGCACGACAGACACTTTATCAGGTCTGTCGCCAACCGGATAATTGAAGTCCGGAATGGCAATGTAAAATCTTTCGACGGCGATTATGACTACTATATTTATAAGACGCAGTCTTCCGGGAATGAATCTGCACGAACGGAAACCACCACTCTATCAGAAACGCCTGCAAACAGTTCAAAAGCGTCTGCAGTCAGGGTACGCAAGACTAAGGAGCAAAAAAGGGCGGAGGCAGAGGCACGTAACCGTCTGCACAGGGAAACAAACCGTCATACGGAAAGATTGTCTCAGATAGAGGCTGAAGTAGCCGAGGCTGAGAAGATTCTGCATGATCTGACGGAGACGCTTGCTGATCCGGTGCTGTATAACGATAAAGACCGTTTCTTTAAAACAATTGAATCCCATAAATGCGCGAAGAAGAAGGTGGAGGAACTTACAGCAGAGTGGGAAAAACTCACTGGTTTAATTACATGAAAAAGAAATTAAAAACTTCTGACAAGCTCATTCAATCAGTAGATAGTCTGCAATTTTGCATGGATTTGATAAATCTGTCAAATGACGCAATATTCCTTATAGACCCGGAGACCGGCAAATTCTTGTACATAAACAATACGGCATGTGAAAATCTTGGCTACAACAGAGAAGAGCTTAGCACTATGAGTGTAATGGACATAGAAACTATTATTCCTGACTACTTATCATGGAAACTTCAAGTAGAAAAAATAAAGAAAACTGGATCCCTGATACTGGAAGGGGAACATAAGCGTAAGGATAAGACGACATTTCCGGTAGAGGTCAGTATACGCTTCATCTCTTATGTTGATAAGGACTATATAGTCGCAATGGTCCGGGATATTTCCGAGAGAAGAAATACTGAAATAGTTTTAAAAAACGAGAGAGACCGTTTTATGAATATCCTGGAAAATCTGGAATATGGTGTATACATCGTTGATCAGAATCATGAAATTGAATATCTTAATCCAGTAATAAAAAGGACTTTCGGCAGTGATTATAAGAAGAAATGTTATGAATATTTCCACGGCAGAAAAGACGCCTGTCCATGGTGCAGAAATGAAGAGGTCTTCGCCGGAAAATCTATTAAATGGGAATTAACCATTGAGGACAAACATAAGACATTTGAACTCTTCGACATGCCAATCAAGAACTCAGACGGCACTATCTCTAAGTTTGAGATATTTCATGACATCACTGAAACCAAATATGCTGAGGAGGCGTTGAGACTGAGTGAAAAAAAGTTCCGTACACTCGTTGAGACAATACCGTACGGCATACAGGAAAACGACACTGACGGTATTATCACATTCAGTAACAAACCGCATTGCAGGATTCTCGGTTACACGCAGGAGGAGATGCTGGGAAAAGACATAACGGATTTTCTGACTTCAGAGGAGGAACGTGACAACCTGCGCCTTTATTTAAAGCACCTGATTAAAGAACAGCCCCCACCCTCCCCTTTTATTGCAAAAAATATTACGAAGGATGGAAGGATTATAGATGTAAAGGTTGACTGGAACTACAGGAAGGATTCAAAAGGAGAGGTTACCGGATTCATTTCAGTCATTACCGATATCACAGAATTGCTCAGGGCCGAGGAGTCCAGCAAGAGGCTTCAGTCGCAGCTGCTGCACTCCCAGAAGATGGAGGCTATTGGAAGACTTGCAGGCGGAATTGCCCACGATTTTGGCAACATACTTACAGCCATTAAGAATTTCAGCTCTATAGGTATAAAAGGAACCAGAGAAACAGACCCTTATGCCTCCAACATATTTGATCATATAAATACGGCAGCATACCGTGCAATGAACCTCACAAGACAACTCCTCACCTTCAGCCGAAAAGACTTTACCAGGATCGTAAATGTAGACCTTAATAAGCTGATCAATAACCTCATTGAGATGTTGAATCATATAATCGGCGAAGATATTGCTATTGTAACAGAATATAGCCCTGGTCTCTGGGCCATACTTGGCGATAGCGGAAAACTGGAACAGATTATTACAAATCTCGTCGTCAATGCTCGGGATGCAATGCCAATGCCTGGAGGTGGCACAATTATAATAAAGACTGAAAACATAGTAATTGGCGACGAAGATACGACGGCGATTCCTTACTCTCGACCAGGACAGTTTGTAAGACTTACTGTTGAGGACACAGGGGTTGGCATTTCAAAACAAAATATTCTGCACATCTTTGAACCTTTTTTTACTACCAAGAAGAATGGAAGCAGTTCGGGACTTGGCCTTTCGGTTGTCTATGCAATCATAAAAGATCACAAGGGATGGATTAATGTCACAAGCGAGGAAGGGGTAAAGACGACTTTTGAAATCTACTTCCCGGTCCTCACAGCAATTGCTGAAAAGAGTACTGAAACCAAGGTTACACCTGAGGAACGAAAAAATAAAGGTGAACGAATCCTGCTGATAGAAGATGATGCTACTGTTCGCCTTTCTACAAGGATGGCCCTCGCGAAAGAGGGATATGATGTTCTTGAGGCCGAAAATTCAGTTGAAGCTCTCCGGATATTTCATGAAGAAGACGGTAATTTTCATCTGGTTTTTAGTGACCTTGTCCTTCCAGACCAGAACGGCCTGAAACTCATCAAAATACTCAAAAAACTTAATCCCGGTCTGAAGGCAATCCTTAACAGCGGCTATATAGACAAGAATATTGACAGGACGGAAATAGAACAATCAGGGGTCATTTTCTTAAACAAGCCTTATGATATAGAAGATGTGCTTACTACAATCTCTGATCTCCTGAATCAGGAGTAGCTGTCACATTCTTACACCGCCCTCTATATCATCATAAATACTCTTGTAATAATCCTCAATAGTATCTCCACGCTCATTCGTAACTACAAATGTAACACCCTCAAGTTCCTGCAGACAGAATGCTCCTGTCAGGATGTCTTTCATACAATCCTTGTTTTCTTCCCTCTGCTCCCCGGTTAAAACAAGTTTTTCAGGAAATGTATATTTCCTGTCTATCAATCTTTTCAACTCATCCCTTCCCTGCCGGATGGTTATCTCAAACTTCCCGTCACTAAGTCTTTTTTCCAGAAATACTATATGCATCGAAGATTCCTCCTTATATTATTCAGGAGGTATATTCTACATCATGAACGCACTCATTTCAACGTCAAACACCTTCACAAAGTTATTTATTAAACTATCTTCTACTTCTTTCATAGATAAAGCCGCACCTGTTATTTCATGCATTGATGTCATTTCGACTCCTTGTATATTACACGGAATAATTCTGCTAAATGGGGTGAGGTCATTATTTACGTTCAGGGAAAAACCGTGCATCGTAATTCCCCTGATTATCCTGACCCCTATAGATCCTATCTTTTTTTCCCCTGTCCAAACCCCGGTTAATCCACTCAACCTCTCAGAGGAAATGTTAAAGTCGGACAGGGTATTAATAATCACATCTTCAAGCATGCGCAGGTAGCTGCAATAATCTGACGCGTAAGATTTTAATCCAAGTATAGGATATGCCACGGCCTGCCCAGGCCCGTGATATGTAGCCCCTCCGCCACGGTCTACCCTGTAGAATGGAATTTTGCTGCTATCGCAGTCATAATATACCGGCAGACTTCGGCGTCCAAGGGTATATGCGGGAGGGTGTTGTATCACTATCAGGGTATCTGAGACTGCGTCAATAGAGCGTTCATGGAAAAGCCACTTTTGGATATCCCACGCCCTACCATACTCCACCAAACCCGGTTTCAGCAACAGGCACTTTTTCACTCTTACTGCCCCATCCTTCCAGGATTGCCTTTATCTTTGATAAAAATTTATCCGCCTGGGCGCCATCAATGATCCTGTGATCAAAAGAAAGACTTATATAGGCCATCTGCCTGACAGCTATAGCGTCATTCATTATGACAGGTCTCTTATTAATGGCCCCGATGCCCAGGATTCCTGCATGCGGAGGCATTATTATAGGTGTTCCAAAGAGGCTCCCTGAAATCCCGTAATTCGTTATAGTAAACGTGCTGTCCTGCACATCTTCAGGACTCAGTTTTTTTTCTCTTGCCCTCCTGGCCAGTGATTGACTCTCCCTCGCAAGTTCAAGAAGACTCATTCTGTCTGCATTTCTTATGACAGGTACTATCAGACCATCGTCTAAAGATACTGCAATCCCGATATTGATGTTTTTCCTGATGACTATGCCCTTGTCTGACCAGTATGAGTTTAATAGCGGATTATCCCGGAGGGATGATGCTGTTGCCATAATGATAAAAGGCAGATATGTCAGATGCACATCCTGTATTTTATTGTTTTCATCATTATATGCGTCCCGATACCTTGCTATGGCTGTCATGTCCATCTCAAACGTAGTAGTCACTTGAGGAACAGCCTTAATGCTCTGCAACATTCGTTCCGCTGTTATTCGGCGTATTGGTGTCAGAGGGACTATCACTTCTCCTGTCTTTTCTGCTTTCACGGCCCCTTTAACTTCCGGTCCGGTTGGGACATCTTTTCTTCGCAAACCTTCGACGAAGCTTGATAAATCATGTTTCGTAATCCTTCCTCCGATTCCTGTTCCTTTGACTTTCTGTAAGTTTATGCCATATTCCCTGGCAAGTTTTCTTACAAGAGGAGAATATCTCTTTTCTCCTGCTCCTCTCTCGCCAACCTTCGTGTCAGTAACTTGAGTCGTTTTAACAGGTTGTATCCCCGGTGTTTTCAGGACTTCTTCAACCTCATCTGTCAGCTCACTGATCTCAGCAATAACAGAACCAACCGGTACTGTATCATCTGCACTGTGCAGGATCTTTTTAAGAATTCCTGTTACAGGCGATGGTATTTCTGTATCAACCTTGTCTGTGCTTATTTCAACAAGGGACTGGTCTTTTATAATCCTGTCCCCCTCCTGGACCAGCCATTTAAGGATAGTCCCCTCAACGACACTTTCTCCCATCTGAGGCATTATGACTTTAGTTGACATTCTTCATCCGAATCGAGCTTCCATAATTGGCGTATTAAGACGACCAAACAGGCCGGCGCTATTTCTGCACAAAATTAGTAGGCGCTTAATTTCTTAGCTGCTTCTATTACATCCTCTGCCTTAGGCAAATAGTATTCCTCCATTGTCGGGCTGTATGGAACTGGGGTATCCTTCGCTCCAATGCGCATAATCGGGCCGTCCAGATAATCAAATACATCCTCAGAGATGAGTGCGGATATCTCACCCCCAATCCCTCCTGTCCTTGGCGCCTCATACAGTATGATTACCTTGCTGGTCTTCTTAACGGAAGCATAAATCCCATCTTTATCCAATGGCATCAGAGTTCTAAGATCAAGTACCTCAAGGCTGATCCCTTCCCCTTCAAGTATTCCTGCCGCTTCCAGGGCAACATGCACCATGGCAGAATAAGTAATTACAGTTATATCTTTTCCTTCTCTGATAATACTGGACTTGCCTATTGGCACTGTATAATCTTCATCCGGTATTTCGCCCTTTATACGCCTGTAGAGAAATTTATGTTCGAAGAATAAGACCGGATCATCATCACGTATAGACGCCTTAAGGAGTCCCTTTGCATCGTATGGATTTGAAGGTGCAACAATCTTAAGGCCGGGTACGTTAAGGAACCAGCCTTCAGGACATTGCGAATGAAACGCCCCGCCATGAACGTTGCCGCCAAACGGAGCACGGACTACAATCGGAGTTTTTCCTCCCCAGCGGTAGTTGTTCTTCGCCGCTACTGTAACTATCTGATCAAAGGCACAGGAGATGAAATCCGCAAACTGCATCTCTATAACAGGCCGCATTCCCATTAGCGATGCCCCTATGGCTGCACCTGTAAAACCTGATTCTGACAGCGGCGTATCAATTACCCGCCACCTTCCATATTTCTCATAAAGCCCCTCTGTTGCCCTGAATGCCCCGCCATAATATCCGATATCTTCTCCCATAAGAAAGACATCCTTATTCTGCGCCATCTCCTCATCAAGCGCATCATGAATTGCATCCAGATAAGTTATTTCATTCAACTGATTATCCTCCTGACCGTTAATTCGTGCAGTGCACGTTCGCATCATAACGGTGTTGCATAAACTCCTTCAAGTGTATCTTCTCCGTCAGGTAAAGGGCTTTTCTCTGCAAACTCCAGGGCCTCTTCAATCTCCTTCTTTATACCTGCATCCATCTCCGTTATATCTTTACTAAATACGATATTATTGGATATCAGATAATTTTCCATTTTCATTATTGGATCCTTCTTCTTCCATTCATCGAGTAATTCCCGCGGTACATACTTTGCTGCATCATGCTCCGAATGTCCATGCATACGCATAGTCTTACATTCAATAAACGCAGGGCCATCTCCGCCCCTTGCCCTTTCACATGCGCGTTTTACAGCCAGGTAAACCGAGATAACATCATTTCCATCCACAGTCTCAGCAGGTATAGAATAGGCCAGTGCCCGTTCTGCAATATTCTCTATCGCCACCTGCAGATTTAAAGGTGTTGAATAGGCATATTGATTGTTATTGCAGACGAATATTACTGGAACCTTCCATACTGAGGCCATATTCATTGCCTCGTGAAAATCTCCACGGCTCGTGCCCCCGTCTCCGGTACACGCCAGTGCAACCCGGCCCTCCCCCCTTATCTTAAATGACAGGGCAGCGCCGACTGCTACCGGATAGTTATCAGCAAGATGGCTTGGGTAACCGAGTACGCCAAGTCTGATATCTCCTACATGCACATTCCCCTCTTTGCCTTCAGTAACTCCAGTTTTTTTCCCCAGATATTGTGCCATTATCCTCTTTAGTGTAATACCCCGGGCGATATATGCGCCCATATCCCTGAAGTAAGGCGCAATAACATCATCCTTATCAAGGGCACAGGCATAACCTACTGAGATGGCCTCCATTCCATTACTTGTCCAAACCCCTCCAAGTATCCTGCCCTGACGATAAAGTGCAGTAATCCGGTCTTCAAAGCTTCGGGTTAACTTAAGAAAGTAGTACAATCTCAGCAAATCGGACTTTTCAATATCCATATACCCTCCCAAACCTGGCGGCATTCAGTGAAATCATGTAAAACTGTGTCGCAGGCACATCCAGATGCTGCAAATCAAAAATGTCCGGTAATAGCCCTGTCAATATGGACCTGAGCCTCAAGGTCTGAGAGCTGTTTGCCAAGTTCACTGGCATGCCCCTCCTCCATCTTGGCAAGTTTTAGAAACATCCTCTTTGCAGTAGGCTTGCCTGCCATTGATGCAGCCTTGTAGTAGTAGTTGTAGGAAGCTATCTCTTTTTGAATTGCTTCCTTTACTATATCAATCAAAGTGATGTTTTCAGAGGTACCGGACTCGTTCATGATTAGAACCTCCTGTGTAAGATATGTGATTTAGGACTTAAAAACAGAATATCAGGGGCAATACCCTATGTCAAACGCATTTATAATGCGGAGTAACCCCCGGTAAACGGGGGCATCATTTCATCCTGAACCCGGTTCAGCATCTCATATTGACCCTGAAGCAAATTCAGGGTGATAAATAACCATTCTTAACCGAGTGGTTACATGCAGACTATTTTTTGATATGCATAGCCGCATGATATGAGCTTCTGACCAGCGGCCCTGACTCAATATGTTTGTATCCCATGTTAATTCCAATGGTCTTAAGCTCCTTAAACTCCTCCGGGTGATAATACCTGTGCACGGGCAGGTGATTTCTCGTGGGACTAAGATATTGCCCTATCGACAGGATGCCGCAGCCGGCGTCCCTTATATCTTTCATGACTTCAACAATCTCCTGAAATTGTTCACCCAAACCTGCCATCAATCCGGCCTTGGCAGCAATGGGATAATTGCTTTCACTGACGAGTCTGAGGAGTCTGATTGATCTTTCATATTCCGCGCCAGGTCTTACTGACTTGTATAGCCGTGGAACAGTCTCAATATTATGATTGATTATCTCAGGCCTTTCTCTTATTACAGTATGTAATGCATCGTCAGAGCCTTTAAAGTCCGGTATCAGAACCTCAATCGTACTCTCAGGATTATACTTTCTGATTTGCGAGACAGTCATGGCATAAACAGATGCACCGCCATCAGGTATGTCATCTCTTGTGACCGAGGTAACTACAATATGTTTAAGACCCATCTCTCTTGCTGCTATTGCAACCCTCGCCGGTTCATCATAATCAAGACGCACAGGAACCCCTTTTTCAACATTGCAATATCTGCACCCCCTCGTACAAACATCTCCAAGTATCAGAAATGTTGCAGTCCTCTGGCTGAAACACTCTCCTATATTTGGGCAGCTTGCCTCTTCACAGACAGTATGCAGTTCTGACGACCTTAGCAGTCTTTTTATATTAAGAAAATCTTCACCGACAGGTAATCTTGTCTTAAGCCATTCAGGCCGTCTTTGATACATGAAAACACCTCTCATCAGGATGAAATTCAGATATTAAAATTGTAAAATAATCTAAAATGTTAATCAAGGAGATAAGGCAGGATCGCTGTAAAAAGAGGTACTGCAGCCATGGGTTAGAAGAATGGCTGACCTTGAGGATAATTTAAAAGCGACTTGCATTTATATCCCTATTGCTGAGAAAATAGAATTATATCCATGTATAATTATTCAGTTAGAGAATTTTAATGTCTATAAAAAGAACTATTAAATTTTCAGATATATATAATCTGTTTCATCATGACAAATGGGATGTCGGTTACCTGACTGAAGATCAACTGAAGGTATGTGCCTATTCTCCCATTAAAGGGAAGGCACAGGAGTACGGCGCAGACTATACGAATAATATACATTACCTGTCTGTTGTTAACTCCATCGTTCTCGTCAGACATTCACCGGATTCCTGGGATTACTCTCTTTACAAAGAGGCAGATGATATCCTCAAAATGAGTAGTCTTGAGAACTGGTTTCCTATCTATACTAATTATAAGGTAGCTGCCATTCTCTCCGGACTGGGGGTAAGGGCCAAAAACTCTCTTATTTATAACCACAGATTTGGCTTTGATATGAAAATCTGCATTGTCGGATTTGAGGATAAAATCATTGAAAGTCCTGTCCCTGAGCAAATTAATTTACAATATTGGGAAAGATGTGAAGGATGTTCAGATTGTCGTTTAGCCTGTCCGGCCGGGGCAATCCATAATGAGCAGGAGCCGTACTGGCTGGACAGCAGCAAGTGTGATGATTTCATGGGGTTCGGAGATCATCCCGAAATACCTTCAATAAAAAGGTTCTGGCATCAGAATGTTCATCCTGAAGTGCCGAAGGACATTGTAGATAATATGAAAAGCTGTACAGACCTGGACGGAGAACTTTCATTTGATGCTAATGGTTATACACTGGATATGCAGACCGGAGTCCTTAAAGACGGCCTTCCTATCCCGGTCCCATTCTGCAGGGAATGTCAGGTTCAACCACGCTGCAGCAAGTGGGGAGGCAAGTATCCTTATGATTCAATTTAAGAGAAACAAGGTATTTTAATAGTGAACAATGACCACAATAGAGTTTCCATTAACCGGTATTGATAGCAGCGAGGATATTATGGAAGAATATCTGCAATTATGCTATAAATATCGCCTGATATGGCTTCGAGATATACATATCCCTGGTTTGTTCGCAAAGACCTGGACGGTTTCTTTGGTCTTGCAATTGATAACCTTATCCAGCTAATGCTAATCGTTGCCCTGACCACCAGGGTAGCAGGTATTCCATCAGAGATAATATTCAACTATATACTCCCGGGCGCAGCCATCTCAATAATAGGCGGCAACATATTCTACTCAATCCAGGCACGCAGACTCGCCATGAGGACCGGCAGGGATGACGTAACTGCCCTCCCATACGGGATTAATACCGTCAGTCTATTCGCTTACATATTTTTCATAATGGCTCCGGTTTACAATGAGACGCAGGACCCGGTATTTACATGGAAGATTGGCTTAGTCGCCTGTTTATTCAGTGGACTGATAGAGATTGCAGGCGCGTTTGTCGGAGGATGGATTAGAAAGGTTACTCCCAGGGCTGCCCTCCTGTCCACTCTCGCCGGTATTGCAATTACATTTATTTCGATGGAGTTTACATTTCAGATATTTGCAAAACCTGCGCTGGCATTCATACCAATGGCTATCATTCTTTTTTACTATATGTCACACATAAGGATACCGGGAGGACTTCCCGGGGGGCTGCTTGCAATTATTGTCGGGGCATCTATTGCATGGCTGATGAAACTATCAGGGATAAGCGGTTATTTTGACCCTGACTGGAGCAGGGGCATTCAAGTAAGCCTGTACCTTCCATTACCGGTTATTGACAGTGTCTTCGAACTCATCACAAGTGAATATGTCTGGCGATATATGTCTGTAATTATTCCAATGGGGCTTTTTAATGTCGTTGGCTCCCTGCAAAACCTTGAGAGTGCTGAGGCGGCCGGAGACAAATTCGACACAAAATCCTCTTTATTGGCAAACGGACTCGGAACCGTTCTTGCTTCATTCCTTGGCAGTTGTTTTCCAACTACTATATATATTGGTCATCCAGGATGGAAGGCACTCGGTGCACGCACAGGATATTCAGTCATGAATGGCATTTTCATCCTTGCAATATGTCTAACAGGCACCATGGACGCAGTGCTGAAGATAATCCCGATTGAAGCTGGAATAGGCATCCTGCTTTGGATAGGGTTGATAATAGCCGCACAGGCATTTCAGGAGACTCCGAAACACCATGCAATTGCAGTTGCCCTGGGTTTATTCCCATCATTTGCCGCGTGGGGATTGAATATGGTTGATACAGGTCTCAGGGCAGGAGGTACCAATCTCTACAACGCGGTAAACAGCGGTTCCTTTCAGGGGATAATGCCTGTCACAGGGGCTATTTCATTGAGCCAGGGTTTTATATTCACATCAATGATTCTTGCTGCCATGTCTGTACATGTGATAGAGAGACATTACTGGAAGGCATCTCTATGGGCTTTCAGTGCAGCAATATTATCATACATCGGGATTATTCATGCTTATACACTAACAATGTCCGGAGTAGCCAACAGGTTTGAACTGGGGGCAGCCGGTGAGTTCGCCGCATGCTATGCAGCGGTGGGGGTCTTACTCTTATTTCTTCAGGTCAAAAACAAGACTCAGTTGTAAAACCGAAGGTAGTCAAGCCTTGTTGCCAACAAGTGAATGAATGGCAAATACTATCCCGCCTGCCAGACTTGACATGACAAGAATTGTAAACCAGCCAAAGGCGAATGTCAGCGCCTCTGTCTTTGGAATGTTTACGAATGATAAAAAGAAGACGTAAGCCCCTTCTCTCAAACCGATGCCGCTCAGACTTACAGGAAGCATGCTCACCGTAACTACAAGTGGTACCACCAGGAGATAAAACTGCCATGGGATTATCAATTCAAGTGACATGCCTATCAAGATGTGGATAACTATTACCAGTGAATGGAATATAACAGAGATACCTATGGCCTTCATTAATGGTACAGGGTTTTTCCAGAAGATTAAAAGAAGTGATACTTTTTCACTTACAGCAGTAAGATATTTACCTGCAAATACCGGTACGATAAACCCTGTTAAAATAAGTATATTTCCGATTAATATAACCGCAGGTAATGAAGAAGGAAGCGTAATCGTGTTTAACAATGTAAGAGAAATGCCGGCGATCATTACCAGCACAATTAACCCTGACGCTCTGTCTGCCAGTACTGATACAACTGCCCTGAGAACTTTCTTGTTCCCCTTTGCAAGGTAATAGCACTTACCGACATCTCCGCCTATAGCCGTCGGGAGAAACAGGTTAAAGAATATCCCTATATAATAGAAAATAAAGAATTCGCGAAAGCTGTTTTGAAAACCCATTACCATGGCGACCAGCTTCCACCGGTATGCACAAAGTGCCTGTCCAAGCAGGTAAAGCCCGAGTGCTATTAAAAGATATTCGACGTGGATATTCTTGAATAGCTGCCACACCTCTGCAAAATCTATTTTTCTAAACAGGTAAATAAGAATGGCTGCGCTGACTCCAGCCTTTAACAATGTCGTAATTATCTTCTTCACCCGAATAAACTTCTAACCCCCCTCTATGTTAATCCTGTCTCTCACGCTGTAAATGGGCTTACCCTGAGACTCATAATATGTCCTCACCTGTATCTCAGCAAGTATACCCATGCTGAACAACTGAAGACCTGCCAATATCAGTAATGTCCCAAAGAGCAGTAATGGCCTGTTGGAAAGGCTTGCACCGTAAAATATCTTCTGAAACGCAAGATATCCGTCAATTACTGTACCTGTTATCAGTAATATAATACCAGACCACCCGAATATGTGGAGAGGTCTTTCAAGGAAGAATTTCAGAAAAATAACGGATATGAGATCAATAAGCACACGGAAGGCGCGAGACAGGGTATACTTGCTCTTTCCATACAGCCTCGGGTGGTGAGTGACTGTCATCTCTGTAATACTTGCCCCATAAATACTCGCCAGTGCCGGGATAAAACGATGCAGCCCGCCATACAGCGGTATGTTCTTGATGACCTCTGCCCGGTAAGCCTTGAGAGAACAACCGTAGTCGTGTAATCTAACCCCGGTTGTTCTGCCAATTATCCAGTTCGCAATTACGGACGGAATCCTTCTGGAGAACAGCCGGTCTTTCCTATCCTTCCTCCAGCCGTTTACAACATCATATCCTTCCTCCAGTTTAGATATTAATGCCGGTATATCCGACGGGTCATTCTGCATGTCGCCGTCCATGGCTACAATTATCTCACCCCTTGCAAAGTCAAATCCAGCAGACATCGCCGCCGACTGTCCGAAATTACGCCTCAGCCTGACAGTCCTGATATACTCATATTGAGAACAAATCTTCTTTAGTATTGAAAAGGTCTCATCTGTACTGCAGTCATCAACGTAAATTATCTCAAAAATAATCCCCATCTTGTGCAGGACTGCCAGAAGGGCTGCGTTCATCCCTGGAATATTCTCTGCCTCGTTATAAACAGGGATAACAACAGAAATATACGTTTTGTCTTTATCAGTATCCATTAGTCATTGCTCATCTTATTAAACGGCTTATTTGTAGCAAGTGTATAACCCCGCTCTTCATAAAGGACATGAAGGTCCGGGTGCAGCGTAAGACTTTCCATCCCTGATGTCTTTGAAATAATAAAAGCCCTTTCCTCTGACTCTATGAATTCTGTCAATTTATCCAGCTCCCTTGACGACAGTATGTTAGCAGGCCGTTGAGCATAAAACAATATGCTTGGTTTATTAAGACCATATACAACGAGTTTGTCATCAGGGCCCATTTGAGCAGACGCTATCCTTGAGAAATTCCTCAATGTCGACTGGAGATATTTGTCAGCAACCGGAGTTACGAAAGTAAAGAGAATACATGAAACAACGGTTACCATACCCGCCAGGACTCCAAAGGCAAGTCCCCTCCTCTTGCGCCACAAAGCCAAAATAAACAGCAGGATGGCAGACGCCAGGACCACAGCAATATAGTAAAACCCATATCCCCACTCTACAGGCTCAGTAAACTGCTTCAGGACTACCCTGGAATCAGCCAGGTAATGCGGCAAGTAAACTGCGCCTGCAGCACCAATAAGCAAGAGAATAATCATGAAGGCGAAAGAGTACTTTAATCCTTGAGATCCTGAAATAACTTCACGATGACAAACTTGATTTTCGTCATCAGGGAAAATATACTCATACCATAATCTCCCAACCATTATGGCAAGCGGAGCTGACAGGGGTACAATATATCCTGGTAATTTAGTCCTTGATATTGAAAAAAAGATAAATATAACAAGAAACCATATGATAGAAAAAAGAATAATAGATTCTTTCGGGTCAATTCGCCCTCTATGCCTCGAGCGCGGTATATACTTGTATAAGATCTGAGGAAGGAAGGTACTCCAGGGGAAATAAGCAAATAGTATTACAGGGATAAAATAATAAACAGACCCCTTGTGTCCTGAGACAACACCGGTAAAGCGGGTAACATTGTGCTTTATAAAGAAGGCATTTATATATTCCCATCCGTTAATCCATATCTCAACTATATACCACGGAAGGGCAACTGCCAGGAAAATCAATATACCTGAAAGAAGATGCATTTTTTTTAATGAATTTATCAATTCCCCCCTCAGAATAAGAAAGATGCAAATTATGGCGCCCGGAAGCACAACTCCCACAGGACCCTTAGTCAGAACAGCGAGGGCAAGACTTAAGTAGAATCCCAGGTACCACAAACCCATACCAGTTCCTTTGACTTCTCTGATGTATCCAAGGAAGAAACAAAATAGTGATGAAGATATAAAAAACGCCAGTGTCATATCCGTGATGGATGCATGTGAAAGCACTATTACTTCAAGAGATGCAGCAAATATTATTGCAGTAATGACACCCCATTTCGGATGTCCAATCCAGCGAAGAAGATAGTAGCACATCAGAGTGAGCATGACTCCAAATGCCGCAGACCAGAAACGTGCGGCGAACTCTGTTATTCCGAAGGCCCTGAATGATGATGCCATCAGCCAGTAAAAAAAGACCGGTTTATCATACCGGTTTGAATAATTATACTGAGGTGTAATCCAGTTACCGGTTTCGATCATCTCCCTTGAGGCCTCAGCGTATACCGCCTCATCAACATCAAAGAGTCCCGGTGAACCAATATTATAGAAAAAAATAAAAAAGCTGAAGGCGGCTATGCCTATTGGAGGACCATACTTTCTTGCCATATCCTTTAAACCCTCTATTCCCATTCCGGCAATCATACGCCCTGTCACAGTCCCTAATATAATCCCCGCAAAGACGTCCGACGGGAAATGGGCGCCAACGTAAATTCTCGATACGCTGACGAGAATCGCATATCCATAAAGGGGGTATTTCATCCAGGGTAAGTATGCAGATAAGGTATATGCAACCGCAAAAGACGAGGTTGCGTGTCCTGAAGGAAATGAGTCAAATCCCGGGAGGAGAGAAGGTCCAAGGGTAAATCCAAAAGCCTCCAATACCTTTGGACGAGGTCTGCCTATTATGTGTTTGATTATCTGACTCAATACACCTGCGGCAGCAACAGCATAAATCCCCTTCTTCCCTGCTTCAACTATTTTTTCCTCTTTTTTTATAATCAGACCAATGAGTATAATAAAAAAACAAAACAGGGCCTGGACCCACCCTTTCCCAAGGTAACTCAGCCATGACATGATGTTATTGAGATAAGGAGACCTGAACAAACCGGCAGTGTCAGCAGCGAAGTTGTCAACAAAAAAAAGAAGGACGAGAATAACAGGTATAATTTTTATCATTATTTATGTTACATTTATGCAGTTCGCATAACTTGTTGACAACAAATTTTAATATTGCTACATTCTACAACATCACGAAACATAATTCCATACGGAGGCGACTGAATGGCAACCATTAATTACATAGTTAAGGTGGAAGATGCAAAGATGTCTCAGATAAAGAAAGCCCTTGAAACTGCAAATATTAAAGTAATCAGTATCATTGATATTTATAAATCAGGAGAAGAAGCTGCTAAGAAGGAGACAACGGCAGAAGAGAAATGACAAATAAAGTCATAAACTGACTACCCTGTCCTTCCCGCCCTCTTTGGCTTTATACAATGCGTTGTCAGCCTTCCTGATGAGATTGTCAATTTCAGTTATATCAGGGTGAGGATAAGTAGCAACACCGATACTTACTGTTATCATTTCACCCTCCTTAATGCTGTCAAATCTGAAATCTCTCACAGAGCTGCGAATACGCTCTGCCAGTCTCATTGCATCCTCCCTTATACTGCTGGGAAGTATAGCAGAGAACTCCTCACCTCCATATCTTGCAATAATATCAGTTTCCCTGACACATGTTTTAAGCACTCTTGCAACATCCCTCAATACCTTGTCGCCTGCCTGATGTCCGTAAGTATCGTTAATGCGCTTGAAATTATCGAGGTCAATCATCATGCATGAGAGAGAACCGTGATATCTTTTAGCCCTTTTAAATTCCTCCTCAAGCCTCCGGACAAAATATTTGTGGTTATAAAGCCGCGTAAGATCATCCGTGATGACCATCTTTTCCAGGAGCAGCTTCTCTTCCCTCATAACATTAAACAAATGGGCATTTTTAAGTGCAACAGCCGCCCCCTCTATAATTACCTGACAGAGTTTAAGGTCATTCTCACTGAACTTATTATCCTTTCTGGATGTCCTCAGAAATAGTGAACCTCCTTCACTGTCATAATAACGAATAGGCATTATAATAATTGATTTAATACCTAACCCTACAATCTTGTCCCTGATTTCAGAAAGCATCGGATCTGTAGCAACATCTCCTATAAATACGATGTTGTTGTCTTTAACAGACCTGCTGATCTCAGGATATTTTTCGAGGTTTAATGTTATTGAATCAAGACCAGGGTCTTCAAATGTTGCGAGAACGTTACCAGAGTTTTTTTCTTTATCAACATTTACTATAGAACACCGGATAACAGGCATTACTTCAGCTATCTTCTGAACAATAAGAAACAACAAGTCCTTTGTTTCCAGTGTAGAAAAGAGAGACTTATTTACATTGAGAATTATATCCAGGAAATCCTTTATGTTGTTTTCGGATCTTATTTCCATGTTTTTTTAACTAACCAATGTCAATTGTAACGGATACTTCAGCCTTCGCTCCTGCCTCCCTGATTGCATCTGCAACCAGTTTCCTGTGACAGTTATTTACATTCTCCCAGCATAAGAGACATATCTTTGCATCGGAATTGGATTTAACCCAGTCTTCTATAGCTGACGACCGCTGTTTAAGAATAGTCGTCATCTTTTCATTCAGCTTTTCAGAATCCTTTGTCTTATTGTATTCTATCTGGACATCGTAGGTTGGAGTAAACAGCCACAGAATAGTCATGTCCCTCAGTCGCTGGGGTTTCGTTGTTGATATAGCATAAACAGTATAGCCAAGCGAATCAGAGGGCATATTATCGAAACTTCGTGTTATGAGACGCATAACGTTTCACCTCATTATAACTGTAAATATGCTAAAAAGTGGAGGTAGTTTATCACACATTTATTTAAAAAGAAATAACTGTATTGTATAGTGACATGAAGTATCTTGTGGAGAAATAATAAATACATCTACATATTGGATGTTTTAATTATTCTCCTTGTCAGATGCTTGCAACTTATTGTAATTTAAGAATAATTGATATGACTAAATAATGTGCATTGACCATAGAAATCAGCATTCAAGAGGGACAGAGGGCATAAGAGAAGGGGTTATCAACAGGTTATCCACTTCTCTTGTGGGAAAAAGAGTATACAGCGCCTGCGGTGAGTTATAACATCATTCCACCTATTGACATAAAGACATTTTTTTTGTAAAGTCGTTAGCTGAGACTTACTGGAAAGTAAATAGTCGCTTACGCAAGTAATTCAGTTTTTTCTCAATAATATTCAGCTAAAACTGGGGGATCGTCTAATGGCAGGACGACAGTCTCTGGATCTGTCTATCGAGGTTCGAGCCCTCGTCCCCCAGCCAAATCTATCTTAATAGAACTGCAGCTAAAATTCCTGGTCCATCTGCAGCCATATGACGTGAGATGCATCACTAACATCTTCTAAACCATAACCTGCGCTTATACCCAGATTATCCGTTAACCTATACATAACATCAAAACCGCTCCATGTCCTGTTATCCGGAGTATCAGCGTGTACACGCACTCTTTCATAGTCCGTCTCAAGGCCAATTCTAACACTCCTGACAGGGAAGTACTCCACCCTTGCAAATATGTCTTCTGCATCTGCCCCCATATGATGTCCTATTATTCTTCCTTCATAGGTATATCCTGAGGTATACCTGCCGTGGGCATACCATGCATTATAGCCGGTATTTACGGCAGTCGTAGCCCATTCTAATCTTACGCTCGTATTATCAAGTAAAAAAGGTTCATCAACAAATATACCTGCAAGAAATGCCTTTTCTTTAGGCCACCCGTTGCCTGAAGAATCCTCAGCCCCGATCTCTCCATATATTTTCATCCCGGAAAAAGGCCATGACCTGTTTAGTCTGTTTATCATAAGCGAGAAGTCAAGAGACATAATCTGATTATTATCAATATCTGAACTTTCCCATCCATGCTCGGTATTGTCATTTGCAATAAGTATATTGAACCAGTCTGAGATGGTAAGACCCTTTCTCCCTTCACCGCCGAACATTATTACCCTTGATAATGCAAATCTGAATGACTGCAATGGCCTGAAATCAAAGCGCATGCCCATCACTTTCGCATGAGGATAATCTCTCTTCTCTTCAAGTTGTGTAACAAAAAGAGTTGGTTTGAATTCTCCCAGCCCTCTTAAAAGCCAGGGCAGGATAAAAGGACTCTGCGATGTTAACCTGATCATATCAAGCGGCCTTGCATTATTAGTCAGAAGAAAACTGCCGTGATAACCCGGTCCCCACCAGAGAGGTTCTCTTCCAATTACGAGTTCAATATTGGCTGCATTCAATAATCCGTAACCAGTTATCACCTCCCCTTCAGAACCACCCTCCCGCCCCCTGAATTCAGGGTTAAGATAGAAAGATACGCTGCTGCCAAATCTAAGATCTGAAGAAATGCCGGCCCTTACATTGCTTCCTGCCTTAATGACATCGCCATTATTATTCGCGTTAAAATAATCAGGATTATCATCACTGAACGTGTATCTGAGGTAGGCCGTATCAACAGGTTTTAGAAATATATAAGAAGAATCTTTCGCCTTTGGCTCGCTTAACTCATTATCCAGCTCAGCGAGCATCAGACGGATGTCCGGCATCTCATTTTTCTTATTATCAGGCAGGCTGTTCCATGTATTGAGTGCTTCATCCGTAAGCCTCCTCACCTCCACCCTGCTGAAGGGTTTAGTTGACAGAATACCGGTTTTAATGAATCCACGTGCATCAAGTATGTCTAAGTAATTATATATTCGGCTGTTGAGTGGAGTGTTCGGGGCAGTGCCGGCATTAACTATAAAAGGATACAGTATGAAAGATATAATAATCAGATAGAAGGCACAGACCATTAAAATGCCAGTCATGTCACCCTTTTTACTTCTAAAAAACAATTTCAATTCCCACAGCAGTTTTCTTAAATTTTCAGAAGATCTGCGGATACAACATCTTCCTTAACCGGACCAAGAATGGCAAGCGACAAGTACTCAGATTTGAACAGATCATTTACAAGCCCCTGAATCTGTGATGGCGTTACTCTGTTTATCTCTCTGATAATGTCATCTGTGGTATAAAACCTGCCGGAATATATTTCATCCCTTGCTATGCGGCTCATTCGGTTGCTTGTACTCTCAAGCCCCAGCATGAGATTACCCTTCATTTGATTCTTTACCCTGTTCATCTCTTTACGCGAAATGCCGTTTCTTCTTATCTTCTTTATCTCTTTAAGCACAAGTTCAAGCACCACCGGTAGTGATTTCTGGCTGGTGCCGGCATAAATATTCATAACTCCGCTGTCTGTAAAAGATGACAGATATGAGTAAATGCTATAGACAAGGCCCCTTTTCTCCCTTACCTCCTGAAACAGCCTGGAACTCATACTGCTTCCGAGTATGGCATTTAGTGCATATAATGCATATCTCTTTTTGTCATTCTGGGGCAGTCCCATTGTCCCGAGACACATGTGTACCTGTTCAATGCTTTTGTTTTTGACTGCTAATCCGTTTCTCAATGATGGCCGGATCCTGTTGTTTTCAGTGACTTTCCGCCTCAATTTTCCAATACTTTTGTTTAAAAGCTTCAGAAGATTTGAGAACTCAAAATTTCCGGCAGCAGAGATCACTATATTAGCCGCATGATAATGTGTGCCTATGAATTCAAGCATGCTGTTACGGTTTAATCCCCTGATAGTTTCAACACTTCCTACTATAGGCCTGGCAAGTGGATTACCATCCCACACGAGTCTTGAGTGCATGTCGTGAATGTAGTCCTCAGGATCGTCTTCTACCATCTTTAACTCTTCAAGAACTACCTGTTTTTCCTTCTCCATATCCTTCCTGGCCATCGAAGAGTGCAGAAACAGATCAGATATGATCTCAATGCCCTTGGACAGGTGCTCATCGAGGACTTTTACATAAAATGTAGTTGTTTCACGGGTTGTAAATGCATTTAATTCTCCGCCAAGCGAGTCCATCTCGAGGGCAATATCATGAGCAGAGCGGTGGGCAGTTCCCTTAAAGAACATATGTTCTGTGAAATGAGAGATGCCGGCATTTTCTGCCTCTTCATCTCTTGAACCGACACGAACCCAGATGCCAAGAGATACTGACTTCACAGTAGGGATTCGTTCAGCAACGACCCGGATGCCATTTTCCAGATGTTCTTTACGAAAAGTAGTATCACTCATTTAAGATTCACTTCTCTCGTCCTTTAACCCTTTTTCTTTCATTGCATCCTTCCTGCTGAGGCGAATCTTTCCCTGCTTGTCTACCTCTAACACCTTGACAAAGACTTCATCTCCCTCCTGGACAATATCAGAGACATTGTTCACTCTGAAATCAGCAAGCTGGGATATATGCACAAGACCATCCGTACGCGGAAGTATCTCAACAAATGCACCGAAATCCATAATCTTTCTAACCGTTCCACGGTATATCTTTCCGACTTCAACTTCCTCTGTAATCTTGTTTATTATCCCGATTGCCTTATTAGCAGCTTCTTCATCAGTAGATGCTATAGTGATCAAACCTGAGTCATCAATGTCAATCTTGACCCCTGTCTGCTCGATGATACTTCTTATCATCTTTCCGCCCGGCCCTATTACCTCGCCAACCCTGCCCGGTTTTACCTTCAGGGTAAATATCCTTGGGGCATGAGCAGAGAGTGAAGCCCGTGGTACAGATATAGCCTCAATCATCCTGTCAAGTATATGAAGCCTGCCCTTGCGTGCCTGCTCAAGCGCCCTGCCCATAACCTCAGTTGTTATGCCGGCAATTTTAATGTCCATCTGAATGGCAGTCACGCCATCAGCAGTGCCGGTAACCTTGAAGTCCATATCGCCAAGGTGATCTTCGACTCCTAATATATCCGACAATATTTCAACTTTATCACCTTCCTTAATCAATCCCATTGCAATCCCTGCTACTGGCGCCGTAATTGGAACTCCAGCATCCATAAGGGCCAGAGAAGAGCCGCAAACAGTCGCCATGGATGAAGAGCCGTTTGATTCAAGGATATCAGAGACAATCCTGAGGGTGTATGGAAACAGATCTTTACCGGGGATAATGGGCTTAATCGCACGTTCAGCCAATGCTCCATGCCCAACCTCTCTCCTTCCTGGACTGCGAAGCGGCCTTGCCTCTCCTACACTAAACGGAGGAAAATTATAGTGCAGCATGAATGCCTTGGTAGACTCACCTTCCAGGGCCTCAACAAACTGTTCATCATCTGCAGTACCAAGGGTGACTACAGCAAGGCTCTGAGTCTCACCCCTTGTGAAAAGGGCTGAGCCATGAGTTCTTGGCAGGATCCCGACATCACACGTTATAGTCCTGATATCTGAAGGCCCCCTGCCATCGGCCCTTACACCTTTGTTCAGTATCATGTTCCGCATTTCTCTTTTTTCAATCTTGTGGAATATAGTCCTAATATCCCTGTTCTTGTCTCCTTCTGTCCCCTCCGGGTTAAGTTGAGAGAGAACATCATTAAGAATCGAATCCAGGGTAGACTGGCGCTCTGTCTTATTCGGTATTATCAAGGCATCTGATATCTTATCAAGAGATAATTTCTCAATATCTGCCATAAGATTCTCATCAACAGAAGTTACAGCTACCTGTATCTTTTCACGTCCGACCAGCTTCCTCAATTCGACCTGTGCATCAATGAGTTTCTGAATCTCAGCGTGTGCGAGCTCAATGCCTTTCAGAATAATCTCCTCACTCACCATTTTTGCGCCGCCTTCTACCATCATTACTGCATCACGCGTACCTGCAACAACAAGGTTTAAGTCACTGGTGTCCAGCTCGCAGAAACCGGGATTTATAATAAACTCACCGTTTATATATCCAACACGCACTGCACCGACGGGGTCATTAAACGGAATCTCTGAAATGTAAATAGCTGCTGACGAGGCCGTTATTGCCAGCAGGTCTGTTGAATAGCCGAAATCAGCTGACAATACATATGAAATAATCTGCGTATCATTGTAATACCCTTTTGGAAACAGCGGTCTTAATGGCCTGTCTATCAGCCTGCTTGTAAGCGTTTCCTTCTCGGTCGGCCTACCCTCCCTGCGGAAGAAACTACCCGGGATCCTTCCAACTGCATAAGACTTTTCCTGATAGTCTACCGTCATGGGGAGAAAATCTATCCCCACCCTGACCTGTTTAGAGGCAACTGCTGTTGATAAAACAACAGTGTCACCATACCGGGCAACAACTGCACCATCAGCCTGTTTGGCCATCCACCCTGTTTCAAGGGTCAGTTTCCTTCCACCTATTTCAGCTTCCACTTTCTGGATCATTATTGTGTTCCCCCCGTAAGGTAATCTATTTTCTCAGTCCGAGCCTTTTTATCAAATCCTTGTATCTGCCGGTATCTATCCGCTGAAGATACTGAAGCAGTCTTCTCCTCTGGTTTACCAGTTTTAAGAGACCTCTGCGTGAATGATGATCTTTCGTGTGCGTCTTAAAGTGCTCAGTAAGATAGGCAATCCTGTTGCTCAAAATAGCAACCTGTACCTCAGGGGAACCTGTGTCAGACGGATGTCTGCTGTATCCCTTTATGATGTTTTGTTTTTCCTGTTTCTCCAGACTCATTTATTTGCCCCCCTCCATGAATAAATAATTTAAATGATTATATCAAAACTCTCTCAATTTTTAAAATCTTTTCATTACTGCCGCAGCTGACCTCATTACTATTACAGATTGCCTTACCTATAGCGTTAAGTGCACCATAGCCGTCAATTACTGCAACAGTATCATCAGTGCAGAAATCCCCTTTTATTCCATCTATAGCCTGCATATCGAGTGACCTGCCGTCTCTTACCAGTTTATGACCATATTTGTTTATAGTGACAGAAGGCATCCAGCATGTGACCTGCTCCAGCCTTTTTAGCCGCGGCTCCAGTTTGCCGGCAAGGTTAAGTCCGGCAGCATCTTCAACTGTCATGGAGTCATTTATAGTAAACTCTCCCGATCTTGTCCTCTCGAGACTGAACATATGTGCACCCACTCCAAGAAATTCACCGATGTCAGCACAGAGTGTCCTGATATATGTCCCCTTCGAACATGTTGCCCTGAATTTTACGAGGTCTCCGGAGTATTCGAGAAGTTTGATTTCAGCAATGTTTACTTCTCTGGGATCTCTTGTAATCTCTTTACCTTTGCGGGCATGACGATAAAGGGGAACCCCCTTGACCTTAACGGCAGAATACATCGGCGGCAATTGTCTGATCTTACCTGTAAATTTTCTTAAAGCCTCTTCTATCCGTGCCATGGTGATATCAAAGTCTTTTGTTTCTTTAATAACCCTGCCTGTGGCATCCTGAGTATCAGTGCTTATCCCTAATCTCATGACAACTTCATATTCTTTGTCTGACTCGTTGGTATATTGGGCAAGCCTCGTCGCCCTTCCTATGCAAACAGTCAGAACCCCTGTTGCATCCGGATCAAGAGTACCAGTATGACCTATTTTCTGTATTGATAAGATCCGGCGTAATTGGGCCACGACGTCATGAGATGTACAGCCTTTTTGCTTATTTATGATAAGTAATCCTTCCAACAGCTTCAGCCACCTTCCCTATTACACGCTCTAATACCTCATCAAGTGATCCCTTTAAGAAACAGCCTGCCGCCATACTATGCCCCCCGCCTCCAAACTCCAGGGAGACTAACGCAACATCAACCTTTCCATTTGACCGAAAGCTCAATTTCCAGTCATTGCCTGATTGCCTGAATAAAACAGCAACCTCAACACCGTCTATTGACCTCGGGTAATTTATCAAATCCTCTGTATCCTCTTTTGTTGTCCCTGTTTCCTTGAACATTTCTTCAAGTACAACAACCCACGCTATCTTCCCGTCTCCGCTGAATTTAAGTGTTGACAGCACAAGCCCCAGCAGATTTATTCTGCCAACACTGTTTCTGTTATACACATTGTCAGCTATCACCGCTGGATCAGCGCCATAACTGATCATCTCGCCCGCTACCCGGAGAGTGTGATCTGTAGTATTCGTATATCTGAACGAACCTGTCTCAGTCATTATAGCGGTATAAATACATACAGCAATATCAGTAGTAACCGGTATGCCCATCTTCTTTATGATGGTATATACCATATCAGCTGAGGCAACTGCCTCTTCCACGAGGTTAATTGTCCCAAAACCAAGATTTGTCTTATGGTGGTCAATATTTATAAGGATATCTGATGGTATATTGTCTTTTCTTAAGAATCCCACCCTTTCAAGGTCGCCGCAGTCGAGGACGATAACAGCATCAAACCGTTCATTAACAGTCTTTACCTGCTGAACCATATTACTTGAAGGAAGGAACTTAAGGATCCTTGGAACAGGATCTGCTGTATTAACCGTAACCTTCTTGCCCAGTGAAGACAAGGCTAATGCGAGCGCAAGTGTCGAGCCAATAGCATCACCCTCGGGATTCATGTGCGTGGTCAGCATGAAACTTTCCTTATTTTTCAGCGTGTCTATTATCTTATCTATGCTCAATTGTCTTCCTCTTTCTGAATGTGATCAAGAATATCAAGGACGTGGGCTGCCTTCTCAAGTGAGTTATCCAGTCTGAAAACTATATCCGGGGTAAATTTAATCTTAATCCTCCGGCCAATTTCTCCCTTTACAAAACCAGAGGCACTGTTAAGTCCCTTCATTGTCTCCGTTTGAGTCTTCTCATCTCCATATATGCTTACGTAGACCTTTGCATGCCTGAGATCCGCACTTACATCAACAGACGTGACAGTAACAAAACCAACCCTTGGGTCTTTTAACTTCTTCGCAATTATATCTGCTACTTCAGCCCTGATCTGGTCGCCGAGCCTGTCTGTCCGTCTATACTGTTGCATTGGATATAATTAACTTTCACACAAACTCTATATTGTGCTTCAACAATTCTACTGAATGTTCCGCTGAAATAAGATCTATTATCTTATCCAGTACGGCATTAATATACTTCTTTTCAGTCCCTACACAGGCAATACCGAATACTGATCGCTGCCAGAGATCATGATCACCGATCTCAGCAACTGAAACATTAAACTTTTGCCGAATCCGGTCTTTTATACTCTTGATGACCTGCCGTTTTCCTTTCAGAGAACCGCTGTCAGGGATAAAAAGTTCTACAGTACAGAGACCTACGAGCATGTGGTTATAGTTTAGTCGCTACTTTTTCTATAAAAAATGCCTCAATGATATCTCCAACCTTGATGTCATTGAAATTCTCAATTCCAATACCGCATTCATAACCAGCCTGAACATCACGGACATCATCCTTGAAACGGCGCAGTGATGAGATCTTGCCTTTATATATCTCAACATTATCCCGTATCAGTCTTACACCTGTAGTTGACCTTGATATTACCCCATCAAGAACGTATGAACCCGCGATACTCCCGATTTTAGGAATAGTGAATACCTCTCTTACCTCTGCCCTACCCTTAATATGCTCTTTAAATGTAGGTTCAAGGAGTCCCTCCATAGCAGCTTTGACATCTGCCACAGCATCATAAATGATGTTGTAGAGGCGGATATCAACCTTCTCCTTTTCCGCAAGTGTAACTGCCTTCGGCTCAGGTCTCACATTAAAACCTGTGATTATGGCATTTGATGCAGCTGCAAGCATTACATCTGTTTCAGTTATACCGCCAACACCTCCATGTATTACCCTGACCTTGACAGCTTCTGTTCCGAGTCTTTCCAGTGCCTCATTAACCGCCTCGACAGATCCCTGGACATCCCCCTTTATAATTATCTTCAGCTCACGGACAACGCCATCTTTTATCTGGGTATATAATTCATCGAGTGTTACCTTCTTTGCCTTCTCCAGTCCGGCTACTCTCTGCTTCTGCTGTCTGTCAGTCGCGATTGATCTCGCTATCTGCTCATCCTCAACAGCCACAAATGTATCACCTGCCTGAGGAACTCCTGACAACCCGATAACCTCCACAGGTGTTGAAGGATACGCAGCCTGAAGAGGCTTTCCTACATCGTTCAGCAGCAGCCTCACCCTTCCATAAAAAGTCCCGCATACAAACGGGTCCCCCTGCGTCAGCATCCCGTTTTGAACTAATACCGTAGCGACAGGCCCCCTGCCTTTATCAAGCTTAGCCTCGAGAATGACGCCTCTTGCCTTTTTGTCTGGGTTTGCCTTAAGTTCAAGTACCTCTGCCTGCAGCAGGATCATTTCAAGCAGGTGGTCAAGCCCGATCTTCTGTTTTGCAGATACTTCTGCAACGATATTCTGCCCACCCCACTCTTCCGGGACTAAACCGTGTTTTGTCAGCTCCTGCCTGATGCGTTCAGTATTGGCGCCAGGTTTATCTATCTTATTTATTGCAACAATGATTGGCACATTAGCCGCTCTCGCATGATTAATCGCTTCAATGGTCTGCGGCATAATACCGTCATCAGCAGCAACGACAAGGATGACAATATCAGTAACCTTGGCCCCGCGAGCCCTCATTGCAGTGAATGCCTCGTGACCAGGGGTATCAAGAAATACAATCTTTTTCCCATTCGTCTCTACAACATATGCACCTATATGCTGAGTAATGCCGCCGGCTTCCCCCTCAGTAACCCTTGTCTTTCTTATGGCGTCAAGCAGAGAGGTCTTCCCATGGTCTACATGTCCCATGATTGTTACAACAGGCGCCCGACCCTGCAATGTCTCAGGAACATCCTCGACCTCTTCTATATACTCTTCCAATTTCTTCTCGGCAGATACCTCTACCTTTAATCCGAAGGCATCTGCTATAAGTATGGCTGCGTCAACATCAATCGGGTTGTTAACGGGAACCATCATACCCATCTCGATAAGCCTGGCTATTACCTCATTGGACTTATGGCCTATCAGATCAGAAAACTCCTTTACCGTAATCCCTTCATACAGTTTAATAATCTTCTTTCTCGGCTTGGTTATTTCTGCCTGCAGGCTGCCTTTGGTCCTTCTGTCCATAACTGTTGATTTGAACTTCTTGACCTTCTTCGGAATTACCTTAAAGCTCTTCCACCTTTGAGCAATTACAAGGTCTTCATCAACCTCTCCTGCTATAACCTTTATACCCTTTTTCTTCTGTCCCTTGACCTCAGGCTTCTCTTCTGATGGTTTAACATTCACGGATGGCTTAGTTTCTATGACCGGTGTTTCAGTAATCTGCGGCAGTATAATTTCTGCCACAGGCTCTGGTTTCAAATCAGTCTCCACTGAAGGTTGTTCAACGGTTTCTGCTGCATCAAGTCCTGGGAGTAAATCTTCCTTTAACCCGCCAAGTTCCCTGAACTCCTTTAATTTTCTAACTACATTTTCTTCAAGTTTCTTTTCTTCGTCCTTTATCTCTACTGCACTGATGTCCCCTGTAATTTCCTCTGTCTTCCCGGCTTGAGGAGCAGCCTCTGCCTCCTCAGGCAAGGGTGCAACAACCTTTTTCTTTATAAGGATGGTCTTGGGAGTGCCCTTAATTTCCTTGAAAGACTCGCTTGCTTTGGCGGTACTATCCGCTTTTTTGTTTAACCTGTCACTTACGACTGCAATTGAGCTTTCATCAAGCACCGACATGTGTGTTGTCGCAGCTATGCCGATACTCTTCAGAATATCAAGAAGTTCCTTGCTCTTCATATTAAATTCACGGGCTAATTCAAAAACCTTTTTACCACTCATATTTATATTTACTCCTTAGTTTACAGTTATTAATTAAATTCGTCCTTGTAAACTATCAGGCCTCCTCAACATTCTCAGCGATCTCGACATTCTCAGTATTCTCAGCACTTCCGGTCTTCTCAGTTACGAGTTCCTGTCCTGCCTCCATCTCTCTGGCCATACTCTCGGAAATCTCCGATTCCTTTTCCTTGGCGCGCTTCTGTTCATATTCAGTTTCACTGATTATATCAATTTTCCAATTGGTCAGCTTGGCTGCAAGCCTGACATTCTGACCTTTTTTACCTATTGCAAGTGACAACTGCTGATCTGTTACTACTACAAGAGCTGATTTCTCCTCTTCATTTATTCCAACCCTGTCAACTACAGCAGGACTCAGGGCCTCAGCAATAAAAATCCTCGGGTCGTCAGACCATGGAATAATATCTATCTTCTCCCCTCTTAATTCTCGAACTACTGCCTGCACCCGGGATCCCTTCATTCCAACACAAGCCCCGACGGGATCTACAGCAGTGTCCTTGGATAAGACGGATATCTTTGTCCTGTCACCAGGTTCTCTTACAACATCTTTTATCTCCACTATCCTCTCATAAATTTCCGGAACTTCAGTTGCAAATAACTTGCTGACAAAATTTGGATGACTCCTGGACAGGATAAGCTGGGGGCCTTTTGCAGACGGCTTGACCTCCAGCAGAAATGCCTTGATACGGTCACCTCGTTTAAAGGTCTCCCTCGGGATCTGTTCTTTTGCCGGCAACAGACCCTCTGTCTTACCAAGATCAACGATATAATTTCTGTTCTCGTGCCCTAAAATTACTCCATGCACCAGCTCTCCCTGACGGTCAATGAAATCCTTATAGACAGTGTCCCACTCAGCCTCCCTGACCTTCTGAAATATAACCTGCTTTGCAGTCTGCGCAGCAATTCTGCCAAAATCACCTACCTCAATCAATGCCCCTATCTCATCTCCCAGTTCAGCCTCATTATCCATCAACCTTGCTTCATTAAGAGATATTTCTTCCTTGGGGTTGGTTACATCCTCAACAATTT
Source organism: uncultured Nitrospiraceae bacterium (assembly GCA_964611625.1). Lineage (GTDB taxonomy): Bacteria > Nitrospirota > 9FT-COMBO-42-15 > HDB-SIOI813 > HDB-SIOI813 > RBG-16-43-11. The sequence goes on from CAZTAM010000003.1 coordinate 332,380, forward strand.
TCTTGATTAATATGACCTGAATCTCTCCGGATTTAGGGTCAATCTCTACCTGAATATTATCCGAAACTCCATAGCGTTTTTTTGCCGCTGATAAAAGAGCAGACTTTACAGCATCAAGAATAATTGCCCCGTTAATACCCTTTTCCCTGCTAATCTGTTCTATTACATTAATAAGTTCTCTGCTCATTGAGAATCATTTCCTCCCTTTCAAACAAAAAAAGTGGGCATAACCACCGCCCACTCAATCAACTAGAGCTCAACTGTGTATTTTTCTTATAGCATAGTAAAATTAAAAAAGCAAGGCAAAGTAAATATCTTTCAAACCCTTCTTAAGACACCTGCATCATCTTGACTTTTAAAATCAATTATTGGAATATGTAGTGAATTTTCACATATCAGGTTATAAGCATGCCGGGATGGTGAAACAGGTAGACGCACGGGACTCAAAATCCCGCGGGGGCAACCCCATGGGGGTTCGATTCCCCCTCCCGGCACCAGCATACAGTATGTCGAATCATTTTAGTTTCATGTAAATAAATACTGATAATTTGTGGTAACATATACATATGATGGTTCTCAAAATTAAATGGCATCGTCTTATTGCAGATGAAGGCGGTCAAACTTGCCCGCGGTGTGGTTCAACCGAAAAGGAACTTGAGAAGGCAGCGCACACACTGAATCAATCACTTGCTCCATTGGGAATAGAAGTAGTTCTTGAAAAGAAAGCTCTTGATCCTGCTACCTTCGCAAGAGATGTTTTAGAATCAAACCGAATCTGGATTGATGATAAACCTATTGAAGAGTTATTGGGAGCAGAAGTTGGACAGAGCCGATGCTGTGACGTTTGCGGCGATGCAGAATGCAGAACTCTTGAGATAGAAAAAAATACTTATGAAACAATTCCATCTGACGTCATTATTAAAGCTGGACTTATTGCAGCCTCAAAAATGATAGCCGCTGAACCAATAGAAACCTGTTGTGAAGACAATACCTCAAAGAAGATTCCTTCAAGTACTTGCTGTTCATAAACATTTAATAGTTCCATAGAATATAACAATGGATGGCCGGCATGGAGGCAGACGGTACGGAGTACGCGCTGTCATCCCATCGGCTCTTAAGAAGCTGGAATAGTGCGGTTTTGTTACTGCATATTCGAAAGAAAACGCAGCATTTCTGCCTGGTTATTCAGACCCCCTTTTCCGGCTGAACATACCTCGCAATGATAACGTCTGAGACTGGTAATAGAGCACCGGCACAACCACCAGTGTCAGCAGTGTGGCTGCAGCCAGGCCGAATATGACTGCTACCGCCATTGGCCCCCACCACTGAGCTGATTCGCCTCCGATTTCCAGGGATAAATTTCGGAAGTCGAAACTCACCCCGACTGCCATGGGAAGAAGGCCCAGGATTGTTGTCACTGCCGTGAGCATGACCGGGCGAAAGCGCACGAGACCAGCATGAATGAGCGCCTCACGCAGTTCCATTCCCTTATTTCTTAACTGATTGATATAGTCAATGAGTACGATGGCATTGTTTACGACCACACCTGCCAGGGATATGACTCCGATGCCGGTCATGATAATGCCGAAAGGTGTTGCGGTAACCAGCAGGCCCATGAAAACTCCGGTTAGCGACAGGATAACGGATGTCATGACTATCAGCATTTGTAGAACTGAATTGAACTGGGTAAGGAGGACAAGTGCTATTAGAAAGACCGCAACGATGAAGGCCTTCCCAAGAAAAGCAGATGCCTTCTGCTGCTCTTCCTGTTCGCCGGAGAAATTGATCTTATAACCGGCGGGCAGCTCGATTCCTGACAACCGGGTCTGTACATCTTTCAATACCTCGTTGCTGTTTCGGCCGAAAGTGTTGGCGGAGATGGTCACCACCCTATTCTGATCAATGTGGCGGATGGCTCCGAAACCAGTCTCCATCTCTATCCTGGCAACTGTGGAGAGTGGAACGGGGGCTCCTGTCCTCGTCGGAATAAGGAGGCTGCCGATATCACTAAGGCTCTGCCGTCGGGGTTCAGGCAGGCGGGCAATGATGTCATATTCGTCCTTGCCTTCTCGGTAAACTCCAAGCTTGCTTCCGCTGATTGCAGCCTTGACTGTGCTGGAAATCTCCGCGGTGGAGAGCCCCAGCAGGGTTGCTTTATTCCGGTCAACCAGCACCCTTATCTCAGGTTTGGCCTTTGAGAAATCGTCCTTGAGATCAACCAGTCCCGGAACATCTTTTACCAGGGATTTGGACTTCTCTACCAGCGACTCAAGAGTTTCGACCACTTCTCCGCTGATCTCTATGTTTACGGGCGGACCTGTGGGTGGACCCGTCTCTTCTTTTTCCACCTTGATCTCTGCCCCGGCCATGGAGGCAACCGCCTCCCGTATGCGTCCCAGCACGATATTGGAATTCTCTCTGCGCTTCTCCCGCTCGACAAAGTCGAGGGAAATTTTACTAAAATTAGACTGAGCACCGGCACTGCTGCCGGCTTCGCCACTCGCGCCAACTCCGACCTCAGCAATAATGAATTTAAGATCCTTTTCCGGACTGGCAGCCTTCTCCACAATCATAGCCAACTGGTTGGATGTCTCCAGGTTAGCCCCTTCCGGTGCCTTGATTTCGACGAATGCCCTGTTAGGCTCCGTATCCGGGAAGAGCTCTACCCCATGACCCAACAGACTGTATCCGGCAATGATAAGAAGCAGCAATGTAAGCGCCCCGCCGACTACCAGTCCCCGATGATCAAGGGATTTCCCCAGAATCCAGCGATACATACCTAATATGCGCATTTGCTCATCAACGCCGCCTGTGCTGCTGCGGCTGACACGCATAAATGAAGCACAGAGTACCGGGTTGATGACCAGGGCTACCAGCAGTGATGCCGTCAGAACTATGATAAGGGTCATGGGAAGATATTTCATGAACTCGCCCATCACCCCAGGCCAGAACAACATGGGACCGAATGCGCACAGAGTGGTCAGTGTCGAGGATATAACCGGCCAGCCGACCTCGCTTACCGCCCTGCGTGCAGCGCTGATCCGGTCATCACCTTCCTGCATGTGCCGGTATATGTTCTCAACGATTACGATGGCGTTGTCTACCAGCATCCCAAGTGCCAGGATCAGGCTGAACAATACTACCATGTTTAGGGTGATTCCCATCGCCTGAATGACGGCAAAGGACAGGAGCATGGAAAATGGGATCGCCGATGCGACAAATATGGCGCTGTTCAATCCCAGAAAAAAGAAGAGTACCGCAACCACAAGAATCAGGCCGGTTAGGATGTTATTCTCCAGATCAGAGACCATGGTCCGGATGTCCCTGGATTGGTTCAGCGTTACGGACAGCTCGACCCCCGCCGGAACCTGCTTCCGGGCCTCTTCAAGCAGCGCAAATACATGGTCGGCGACTGCGATGATGTTCTCGCCAGTCCGCTTCTTCACCGCAAGTGTCACGCTGCTTCTACCGTTGAGCCTGGCATGGCTTGTGCGGTCTTCAAAAGTGTCGCGGACCACTGCAACATCCTTGAGGTAGATCGGGCGGCCGTCACGGCTTGCCACCATCAGGGTGTCCACCTCGTCCGGGCTGGTGAACTCCCCGGGTATGCGGAGGAGGTATTCTCCCCGCCCTATATCGAGGCTGCCGCCTGGGATGTTGACATTTTCGCGTTGAACGGACTGAAGTATCTCGGCAAAAGAGAGTCTGTAGGCGAACATTCTGTCAGGGTTGAATTCCACCCTGATTTCCCTCTCCCGTCCACCCGCAAGATTCACCTCCAGAACGCCTGGAATCGCTTCAATCCTGTCCTCCAGTTCTTCCGCCACACGTTTGAGAACCGTTTCCTCAACATCACCGGAAACAGCAAGCATCAGAATCGGAAACTCCGAAAGGTTGACCTCGAAGATAACAGGATCGTTTTCCAGATCTTCGGGGAGATCCCCTTTGGCCTGATCAACTTTGTCGCGCACCCACTGTATGGCGTTGTCGATGTCTACCCTGGGAGTAAATTCAATAGTAATCACTGAGGAACCCTCGGCACTGACTGATCTGATTTCTTCCACGTCCCTGAGGCCCTTTAGCTTGCGTTCTATTGGCAGGGTAATGAGGGTTTCAATGTCCGATGGCGCAGCCCCCTCATAGGAGGTGACCACCATAACATACGGTATTGTGATGTCAGGGGACGATTCACGCGGAAGTGTAATGTAGCTGTATGCCCCAATTACAATAAAAAAAACCATCAGGGCGAAGATTGTGCTGCGATGGCCAATGGCTGCATCAGATATCAGCATTTCCGGTTCCCTCTTCAGCAACTGCGGACCCGTCGCTAACCAGGTGCTGACCTTTTACAATGAGCCGCTCACCAGGTGTGAGCCCTTCTTCTATCACTGCCATATTGCCGATAATAGGCCCGACTTTTACTTGACGAAGATGTGCTGTGCCGCCCTGTTCGACATAGACGACTTTGATCCCATCGCGTTCCACCAGGGAATAAAGTGGGACTGCGATTACCTGAGAGAGCTTACGGCTCAGGAAAGCGACACGAATGATCATCCCAGGGCGCAGTGATCCCGCCTTGTTGTCGACAGCGATCTTGGCCTGGTAAGTCCTGGTTGCCGGATCTGCCTGGTAGGATAGATGGATGATCTCACCTGCGAATCCCTGACCTGCCCCTCCTTCTACCGGAGCGGCAAAGACCCGGGCTTTTTCTCCAACAGTCAGTTTCATTATGTCCTTCTCAGGTACATCTACCAGTGCCCGCAGCCGGTTGACCTGCATAACAACCGCTGCGGCGTTCCCTTCGGCAATATACTCGCCCCGGTCTATCAACAGGCGATCGAGAATACCGTCCACAGGGCTGCGAATTGTGCTTTTGTCAAGGGCTACCCTTGAAAGCCTCAACTGGGCCTGAGCCTGTTCAAATGCCTTAGTGGAATCTTCGAATTCCTGCTGGCTGATAAGATTGCTCTGAACAAGGGAGAGGCGGCGTTCCATGCGCTTTTTCTGCAGTTCGTACTCGACCTCATCACGTGCCAACTCCGCTTCAAGTCTTTCCGGATCGATGCGCAGGATGGTATCTCCCTTTTTCACCCTGTCTCCTTCTTTGGGGCCAATCCATTTCACAGGACCGGACATTTCAGCTGCCAGGGTCAGATCCTCCCAGGCTTCCAGAGTTCCGGGGAGAGTCAGGTTCACCGAGAGATTTTGCTTTACGACAGTGCTGAGGGAAACGTTGGTGACCTTTATCCGATGCGGATCTGGCAATACTACTTTGGTTTCATCACTGCCGGAATTATCGCATCCGCTGAAAAGAAGTACCACCAGAAGAAGCGGAAGGCAGGCAGGGTGATTCAGGAGAATATTCTTTAGCTTCATCACTGGTCTCCGGATTTTGACATTTATACTCCACGTAAGTAATTAAAGTTGCCTGCAAGAAAAACCTTGACATTAAACGTTATAATGCTAATATAGTGCTATACTAACTATTAGTCAAGCAATTATTTCAAAGAAAACGGACATGATTGATTATGATTTCGAAAATAGCGTAAGTTTCTGGGTGGGACTGACTTCACACATCTTCGAGACAGCTCTTAATAATGAGTTGGTTGGTACAGGCATCACGCTGCGGCAGGTACAGGTGCTTGCATGTCTTGCCCTGTATGGAGACCTGGCACAAAATGAGTTGGCTGCTCAATTGCGAATAGAGCCCCCGACACTCGTGCGCATCCTGGACAGGATGGAACGGGACGGCTGGATAGAGCGGTGCGAATCACCACTGGACCGAAGAAAAAAAATCATTCGTCCTACCGAAAGGGTCACCACCAGATGGAATAAAATCGTTGAATGTGGTGAGCGCATGGAAAAGCGGGCGACTACGGGTCTGAGCCAGACCCAATTGAATAACCTTAAGGATACGCTATCAGCAATACGCCGCAATCTTGAACCTAAAACATAACGATTTTTTTTGAGACAAATCGGGCTTTGTCAATTGCTGTCTTCATCCGGTATTTATTAATCCGCTGGCAGCTAATGATTATAATCTTAACTTATAAGCCACAATGAATCCTTGCATATTTTACGATTAGCTGTTATAGTATGCGATAAGATTGATAGTATGGATTGGCATGTCCTATACCCACCATGTAATGAGAGCCTTCCAGTCTATCTTGCCTGATATGAGCATAATGAATATTGCCGACTTCGTAAGATACCCATTTGCGCGACTATCATTTCGCACCGCAATTTATACATTCGCCAGCTTATGGATGTTGGGAATAATATCAGTATCCCCTGCTGTGTCAGGACAGTTTAAAGGAGCGACAGATATGAGTATTTCAGAAGGCAGACAGGTATCAATTGAATACACGTTAAAACTGGAAGACAAGACTATAGTTGACAGTAATGTTGGCGCAGCCCCGCTTACATATGTCCATGGCGCACGCCAGATCATACCAGGTCTTGAAAATTCGTTAACCGGCATGAAGGTCGGAGACAAGAAGGAAGTTACTGTTAAGCCTGAAGACGGATACGGCCTGGTTGATACTAAGGCGCTTGTTGAGGTGGATAAGGAACAGATTCCAGCAGACTCTGCTAAGATAGGTTCGCAGCTTCAGGGCCGGGATAATGATGGAAATGTCTTTACTGCACGCGTTACCGAGATAAAAGATAATAAGGTAGTGCTCGATTTCAACCATCCTTTAGCAGGCAAGACACTTTACTTTGAAGTCAGGGTGCTTAACATACTGGAAGTTCCACAGCCATAAGAGGTTGTGGTGACAAAGTCCGCTATTAAGTAATAGCGGCAATAGCTTTTTAACAATCTTACAAGGAGAGTGTAGTCATGTCAGTCAAGCTTTATGTAGGCAATCTGTCTTATGAGGTCACAGAATCAGAATTAAACGACCTTTTCACACCATTTGGTACTGTGGAAAGCGCCCGGATTATCACTGACAAGTTTACAGGGAACTCCAAAGGATTCGGTTTTGTTGAGATGTCCAACCGTGAAGAAGCAAATCAGGCTATGAACGAACTCAATGGAAAAACGATTAATAACCGCGCAGTGGTTGTAAATGAGGCAAGGCCCCAGACCAAGTCACCACGCGGGGGTGGAGGCGGAGGGTTTGGAAACCGTTCATCACGCGGAGGAGGCAGCGGCAGTAAAAGCGGCGGCAGACCTCAGAGAAGAAGTTATTAGAGTCTTGTCCATATAAGAATAAAAAAGCCCACTGGAGTAATCCAGTGGGCTTTTTCTTTAACAAATATACTATTTTTACTTGTGTTCGCCTGCTGGCTGCTGTGCCTCGCCGCCTTCTGCTGGTGCCTGCTCTGCTGGCGCCTGTTCTGCCGGAGCTGGTGCTTCTGCCGGTGGAGGAGGTGCTGGTTGTTCCTTTTTCTGACATGCAGTGAAACCGAGTGTACCTGCCATAGCCAGCGCTAAAAGCATAATTAGACCTTTCTTCATTTATTCATTCACCTCCTTTCTTCTCGAAAATTTATCGTTCGTAGTCATATTCTCTAATTTTATTAAACATTATTTAAATATTGCTAAAGGATTACACAATCATCGGGTTCCACTCTGTGCATGACAGATATGAAATTACAGTGGTAAGTTTTCTTAGTGGGAAACATAACATCTTAACCGTAGACCAAATGTCCAATTGCACATTAAACATGAACAAATAACAATTGTCAAGCTAATATTGTATACTCTTTCCATAGCGAATGAAAATAAGTTTAAACCCGGCTATTTCAGAACCCATGCACTTCCGTACGGCATTCATGTAGATATCAACCGATACAGAATATTCTTTAAACTTAGACTCTATATCTCCTTCACTGACCCTGTCTGTCTTGTAGTCCGCTGCATATAACTTGTCTTTAGACCTGTATATGATGTCAATTACTCCTTCCATTACCGCCCCATTCCACGGCATCGCAAAAGGGACCTCTTTTCCCAATATCTCTGCCGTCTTTAACTCTTCGTAGGCAGGTGAAGCAGAGAATGTCTCAAACAAGTCCTCAAGCTCAGACAGGAGGGAATTATCAGGCATGAACTTGCGGCATGCGTCTTTTACTGCATTCTTTAACATGGCTGAATTAAGAGAGAAATCCCAGTTAGAAAGAATATAATGTGCAATATTTCCTATGAGAACAGACTTATCTCCAGCTTTAAGCCTATCATCTGCATATTTCCGCTTTTTACCCGATTTCTCAACAAGTTGCTTTTCTACCGATGAAGGTGTTACGAAAAAAGGCATATCCAGTATAGCCCTGTATTCTTTATCTCTTTTTTCCCAAACACCTGAGAGCATTTCAATCTTCTCCGGTGAGATCCTGTCATCACTCATCCTTACCTCTCTTGCAGGAGGTGCTGGAATTGTGCATGCGTTATACCCAATCACAGTCTGCTTTAATATCCCCTTCTCGATCCTGATTTCGTCTGCTGATCGTTCTCCTACTGAGTTTCCTAATGCACCTTTCAGCATTGAAAGAAAACTGTCCTTATACGTTCTTTTTCCGAGTACTCCTGACAATATAAGACATTCCTTAGCCCTTGTCATGGCTACATACAATAGCCTCTTTAGCTCCTCTTTTTCAACAAGACGTTCCTTATCATGCAGCATGACAGAAGTAAAATCAGATATACCGGCTACTCTGATTCCAGACATACCGCCGGACCAGTCATAGCTCACAGCCGCAGGATCACTTCCCCTGTTTGGGATACTGTGAATTCCTCCCACTATAACAACCGGAAACTCAAGACCTTTGGACCTGTGAATGCTTAATATTCGCACCGCATCAACACCCTCTTCCGAAAGAAGACTCTCCCCCTCTTTCTCCCTGGAGGCGACTCGCTTCTCCAGCAGCACTGTTAAACCCTTAAGTGTAAGACTGGATTTATCACTCATTATATTTGCAATCCTGTATATCTTCTGAAGGTTGGCCACAGACTGCTCACCGTGATATGAAGAGGCCGCAAGTTCGAGGACAGGTGAATTGTCAAATATATAATGAAGGGCGTCAGGAACAGGCAATATAGAAACATTGATGTTAAGACGCTTCAAAAGATCATATAATGCCGGGATAAGTCTCTTAAACTCATCCATGCGTTGTTCTCCAAATACTGAATTGTCTAATTTTTCCAGCCCCTTATTCAGCCTGTCTTCCTCAATACGGAAATCATCCAGAGACAACCTGTATAATTCATAAAGCTCCCTGTCAGATATTCCACCCAGCGGAGACCGCAGGACACCAGCCATGGCTGTCCTGTCGAGTGGATTGTCAAGGACACGAAGAAGATTCACAAAGTCTATGACCTCCTGAGTACCGTAAAAGTGCCGGTCACCTTCAACTATATAAGGTATCCTCAGTCGTTTAAATACATCCAGATACTCATGCACCTGGGTCAATTTCGGCAGCAATATGGCAATGTGCCCCGGAGAAACAGGCATCTCACCGCCGTCTGAACCTGATGATATAATCTCTTTTCCTATCATCTCCTCTTTTAAGAATTTCCCGATTGCCTGGGCTTCAAGTTCTGCAGTCCCGGTTGAATCACTATCTTCATCATTGCCTGAATCAACCAGCCTCATTTCAACCCTCTGAAGCGGTTTTACAGCCTCACGTCCGGGACACTCTTTGATGTCAACATATTCAGGCTGAATATAATCACGCTCCCGTATAATCTTCCTGCAAACGCAATTGACCACATTAATTATTCCGTTATGGCTTCTGAAATTGGTAGACAGATTTGAGATAACTCCTCCCTGCGACACTATCATATCAACCACCCTGTGATATGCCTCAATATCCGCTCCCCGGAATGCATAAATAGACTGCTTTGGATCTCCGACAATGAATATCTTGCCAGGCGCGAGTTTTATTTCACGCCAGTCTTGCTCAAACCTGTCCTGTTCCTCTGCCAGATACAGGATAATTTCATACTGGAGCGGATCAGTATCCTGAAACTCATCAATCAGGATTGACTTAAAGCTATTCTTTAGGTTATTGCGTATACTCCTTCGTTTATTAAGGATATTACAGCTGAAGGAAAGCAGCCCGTCAAATGACATTTTTCCTGATAAAACAAAACTTTTTCTGCACGAGACTGCAAAAGGCAGAATAAGTTTCGATAGTTTTCTTATAAACTTTTCATCTGCGACAGATAGTTCCTGTGTCGTATAAACAATACGAAAGGCCTCATTATAATCATGCTCTTTCCAATCAGCAGGATATCTTGCCGGAACGTTATCTTCAAAGGGAGTGACATCAGCACCCGAAATTACGTTATCCAGCAGACCGATTGATTTCCTTAGTAGATCGTGCATCTTGACCTTCCTGAAGTCCTCGTACGTACTCAATATATCACAGGCCTTTTTCTTCTCTTCCGAAAGCCACTCGTGCATCTTGCCGACAGGCTGCTGAAACATTCTTCCACTCGAAAGAACCGTCTCCCGATGGTCTTCCTTGTCATTCTGAACCTGATTCAGGATCTCCTGACCAGACCCCGTTTTATTCTCTATGGATGCAAGCGGAATTGTCTCCCTGCACAGGTATTTCGCCAGTACTTTCACGCTATCAACGGATACTCTGCGAAGGACGTCTTTCCATTCCTCCCTGCACCTGGAATCAGATGATAATTCCTTATCAAGCCACTCCTCCCATTCATCCTCAAAATGACTTTCAAAACCCGAGCCGTCATCCTCTTCAAAGTCAGGGTCGATTCCGGCTTCAAGGGGATAAAGCCGGAGTATGTGGCCTGCAAAGCTATGGATAGTTCCTATCTGGGCCTGCTCTATGTTATTGACCGCTTCTTCAGCCCTCCGGGCTATCACCTCCATGCTGAGATTGTATCTCTGAATCAAATCATCGAGTAATCGTGCCTCATAATTTTTATTCTCATCCGAAATAGCCCGTTCAACTCCCTCATTTAACCGACGGGTAATAAGATTTTCATACATGTTAATAAAATATTGCAGCCTGTTCCTCAGGCGTATTTTCATCTCATTTGCAGCCTTTTTTGTAAATGTTATTGCAATAATATCTGTAATCTTCAGCGGGTCTGTCTCCCGCATGAGGAGATGTGTAATCCGGTCTACAAGGAGAGTGGTCTTGCCTGTACCGGCACCTGCGGTAACTACAATATTCTTATCGAAAGTAGTAACTGCAAGCAATCGGTCTTTGTCGTCAGGAAGTTCTGTCATTTATGTATATCTCAGCTTCTATAAGTCTGTCTTCTTTTTTCTAAGCTCCCTGTAATCCCTGACAATCCGGTCATCCTTATTTGCGCGTGATCTTGAGGGGAAATGATTTTTCCTGCATATCTCCGAATAGTCGCACGTATTACAATAATTGCCAGGCATAATAAAGAAAAGGCCATTTCTTATGCCGTCCAGGAGCAGTTTAATCGCATTAACAATATGTTTTCTGGAGTTTGACGTCCAGCAGTCACCGGGAAATGCCCTGAATCTTTCTTCAACCGGGACATCAGTCCAGTTTGGCGCTAAATAACTAAACTTAACGTCATCGCACACAGGATTGCACATCCCCTCCTTATCCCTCAGATACTCAGCCATCATTAAAGTATAAATCGGGGGCTGAAGTTTTTGTCCGCGTATCGCAGCAACGCACAGATCTTTCTCACTGGATGGAATCGAACTTCCGGATTTATACTTGTAGTCTATTATCCTGAAATGAACCCGGTCTTCATGAATGTCCACCCTGTCAATAATCCCATGAACAGGTATGTCATCCTTGTAATCACTAAGCAGAGACGCGCTCAAACAGCCATAGACTGATGCTTCAAATATACAGGGACTATATCCGGATACAGACAACTCTTTAAGATCCATTTCTACAAAATCCCTGATCAGGGTCAGCAGCTTTTCCTGCGTTATCTCCCATAGCACCGCATATCCAACAGGGTTGTCACGTTCAAATTCAGTAAATACAGAATCTGCAGTATCTTTAAGATAGACACTGATATCAGTGTCTGCCCCCCTGTTGTATCGAGAATAAAACCTCTTCAATATCATATGACAGATATTTCCTGCATCAACAGGTTGAATTCCATTAATGGTTTCAGGTCTTACTATTGTTTTCAAACCAAGCAAATAACGTGCAAAATATGAAAAAGGACATAGAGCAAATGCCTCCAGCGATGTCGGTGATATACCCCGACTTGCAATATCATTCCAATATCTCTCCACAAACCCAGTCAGTCCGTCGAATTCAGTCAGCCCTGATGTCATTTTATCGTGTTTCATTATGGTTTCTCTCCCGTTATGATACAATGCCGGATTAAAGCACATCTTGGACAATACAGGAGAAGCATCAATACCTTCAATAATAAGCCTTGTGGATAGTTCATGAGGGGGGAGAAAATAATAATCATAAAATTCTGTTAAGGAATACTTATCGCTTAATCTTCTGGGAATATTCCATTCTTTAAACGGCTCAGGCGGGCTTACTTCAGATATGTACCAGGAAGGTATCCTTGTTTCACCAGAGTCACCTGTTCTCTGATACGTAATATATAATCTCTCACTTGCTGAATTGGCAAGCAGATAAAACAGCAACTTTTCCTCATCAAAACCGCTAAGCTTCGCATCTATCTTGTATCCCAGGATACTCTCCATCACCTTCCTTGCCGTATCCATCAGTAATGGATCCTCCCTGATATTTCTCGGAAAGACCTTTTCATTCATACCGGTCACGAACAATACTTTGAAGGGAACTGCGCGTGCAGACATGGCATCAAGCACCTGCACTCCGGACACTGCTTTTCCGAAGACTTTAAATTGCATTTCATTTAAGCTGCGTATAAATGTCTTAATAAAATCCGGCAGGCTAACCTCAGGATATATCTTCTCAAGTTTCCTGAGAGATTCCAAAGACTCCAATACAGATTCTGACTGATGTTCTGCCGGTAAATCATCCGGCTCAATATATTTACTTATTATAACGGCAAATCTGTCTATATAGTTACTCCATGAATTGACTGGCGGAAGAGATGAAAAATCACTGTTAAGAGATGTAACAAAGGCCTTCAGGCCGGATATCTCTGCATTGCTTACTATATTTACCCTTTCGTTATCGTCTTCGTGAGAAGCATTTATGACAAACCCCTCCCTGATATATTTATCAAGCCTTTCCCATTCTTTCATTCCCTTTGATATTCCGGCCATGCGTGTGAACAGATCCAGGCTATCCGGCCGAAGCTCTGTTCCCGCAGGATAAAACTCCTTTAACCGGTTCTGACAACAGTGTGATGAAATAAGGTCAATGATATCAGAACGCCTGTAGTCATTCTCATGCATAGACATAAGTATCTGAACCGCCTTTATGACAGGATACCTGTCAGCACTCTCACTCCCGGTAGATACGAAAGGGATATTGTGTGCAGTAAACACCCTCTTAATAATGTGGATATAGTCATTGAGATCTCGTGCAGCAACACCGATACCTGAGAAGGAATATCCATCCACCTCCACTAATCTCAGTATTGTCTTGGCCACAACAGATATCTCATCCTCCGTTCCAGAGGCACTGATTACTGCAGTCCACGCTTTAACAGGGAACAGGACACTGCTGTCCTCTCTGCCTGCAAGCCGGATAACCCTTGAATCATCAGTGATCAATCCCTGAATGAATGAATCGTAGAATCGTCCGGCAAACATTGCAGCCTTAACACCTTCTGTATAAGGGAAGAACATGGTGACAGGGCACTGCTTGACAACAGCCCTGAGCAAATCGTACTGTACCTGAGTAAGGTCATAAAAACCATAATAAATAACCTTGCTGATTTTTTTCAGATATGCAGATGACGGTACTGCCTCAGACGCAATATCAGGAAGATCTGAATAATCTATAATATCCCTGTCTCTTTTAATCTGAAGGAATTCTTTGTATATAACGAGCAGCGCTAATATCTTTTCACAATCTTCCTGATCAAACAATCCATCCCGGATGCCTTCTATTACATTATCAGGATCCACCCGGGCCTCCCGCAGCTCCCGTATCGTTCTCCAGATTGCCCTGCAGCCTTCCGGGCTCCCGGCAAAGCTGCTGAACAGATTATTCTCTGCAGCATCAGTCACAAGAATGTGCCGTATCACTTCTGTAAAGAAGAAGTCGTCACAGATCATATGACTCGTTAAGGCATATTTCTCTTCGTAAAGTTTCAGGGATAATGCGTGAAAGGTAAGAAAGTGTACACCTATGAGACACATCCTGTGCTCTGCCGCCAGGAGGGTTTTGATGCGCGTCCGGATATGCTCTGACGGTGCTACCACTGCAATTTCCGCAAGCTCGTCTTTTTTCCTTATCTCAATTACATGCTGTACGAGTGCTTCTTCCAGATCAGGATGAAAATTACCAAGGTAAACATTTAACATGGCGTTATATTGATAAACAGGGACAGCGGCAATATATTCACAGATAAATAGGCGCTGTCCCTGTTTAAATTCCTGTTTAAATTCAGCAGCGCAGTTTTTTTGTTACTTCAATCAGCCTGTTTGTCATAAACCTTGAAACAACAAGGTCTGTTTCGTTAGGCTCACCTGATGACAATGCACCATAGTACGAACCTGCCTTATACAGCTCTTTGACATTTCCAGGGATTCCTACAATTATCATACCATGGGCAAGAAATGTGGGATACATGGAAAGCAGTGTTGCCTCCTGTCCGCCATGTATCATCTCTGCAGAAGAAAATGCCGAGACAGTTTTTCCTATTAATGACCCTTCCATCCACAGTTTTCCGGTCTGATCCCAGAAATTCCTCATAGGAGCAGCCATGTTGCCAAATCGTGTTGGTGAACCAACAATGAGGCCATCCATCCATATCAGGTCATCTACTACTGCATCGGGAATATCTGACATCTGTTCGTACATAGCCTTCCATTCAGTGCTATTTTCAATAACTTCTGCAGGAGCAAGTTCTGCAGCTTTTCTAAGTCGCAATTCAACTCCTGATGCCGCAACATCCTTTGCAATAGAGCGGGCCATCTTGAGCATATGTCCTGTCTTGCTGTAAAACAGTACTAATATTCTTGCAGCAGCCATAACGCACCTCCCTGAGTAAGTTGAATTTATATCCTGATTTAAGGTTAACACACTGAATGTTATCCTACAAGTTGATATTAAAAAAACAGATGACCCACTTGACAAAGTGTGATCAAGTCATTATTCTAATATTAAGTCTTGTTTCGATATTATGCAACTAATGAAGTAATCCCTTTTCTGGAGAATTATTATGGCATCAAAGCTTACTGAGTTTTCAGTAGAAAGACCTAAGACTACTGTCATTACAGTTATAATATTGACGCTTATATTTCTATTACAATTTCCAAAGATCTCGATTGATACTGACCCTAAGAACATGCTGCCGGAGACATCTCCTGTCCGTGTATATAACGATCAGATTGAATCTCTCTTTTCACTTCACAAAGACATGATAGTCCTCGGAATAGAAAATCCACAGGGCCTGTTCAACCGGGCAACGCTTGAACGTGTAGCTCGTTTTACGGACGAGATTATGAGGCTTAAAGGTGTTGTCATACCTGATATTATGAGTCTTACGACCGTTGATAATATCCTGTCTGAAAATGGACAATTGACAGTACGCCCTGTCATGGATCATATCCCTCAATCCAGGGAAGAGTTGGAAAAACTTCAGAACGAGATATTTGACAATCCCATACTGATTGGAAGGCTTGTCTCGCAAGACAGGACAACTACTGCCATTTATGTACCTCTCGAAGAGGGGGCGAATGCGAAGGTGATTGCCGACGGTATAAGGGAAATAGTCAGCAAAGAAAAAGGAGATGAGCGCTATTATGTCGCGGGTGATCCAGTTGCAAGGGACACGTTTGGCAGCACAATGTTCCTTCAGATGAGGATATTCTCGCCAATCGCAGGAATTATCATGATGATTACCCTTTTTATAATGTTCCGCAACATCACACTTGTCGCGGCCATGATGTCTGTAGCATTTCTAAGCATCATATGGAGTATGGGACTTTTAATAGGATTGGGCTTTCCTGTGCACATCATGAGTTCCATGATACCTGTATTTCTAATGGCAATTGCAACTGACAGTGTACATATATTCAATGAATTTTATTTCAGGCTGAAGGAGGTACGTAATAAAAAGCAGGCAATCCTTGAGACGCTTACAGTTGTTGGCCCTGCAGTCAGATATACTGCTTTAGCAACCGCAGCAGGTTTCGGCGTGCTTGTGTTCATGCATATTATACCGGTAAAGGTATTCGGTGTATTTGTGGCATTCGGGACTATAGTAATAAGATTAATGAGCTTCAGCTTCATACCGGCATTAATGATGCTGACCAGTGATAAGAAATTGCTGCGCATGGCTGATCGCGAAGATGCAGAGTCAGGCAGCGGAAATGCATGGCTCAGAAAGCTCGGGGATACCGGTTACCACAAATCCGGCATTGTTATCATTGTCGGTGTTGTTATGCTTGCTTTGGCAATAGTCGGATTGACCCAGATACGTGTAAACAACAACATGGTCTCATGGTTCAAGAAAAGCAGTGACATAAGACAGGCAGACACGGCAATGAATGGAAAGCTTGCAGGTACTGCCTCTGCGTACATAGTTGCCGAGTCTCCTGATATTGATGCCATGAAAGATTATCATAATCTCAAGGCAATTGAGGAACTGCAAAAAGAGCTGGGTAAACTTCCTGTTGTTGGCAAGACGACATCCATTGCAGATATAGTCAAGAGGGTAAACAAGGTGCTGCACGGAAATGATCCTGAATATGACACTATTCCGCAGTCATCTGAAGAGATTGCACAATATCTGTTTCTGTTCGGCATGTCGGCAAAACCGCGTGATCTTGAGAACGTAGTAACTGCAGACTATGATAAGGCGAATATTTTGCTTCAGCTAAAGACGTGGGACGCAATTGCCATGCGGGAAGTACTGAAGAAAATCGGGGAATTTCAGTCATCTAATCCGGGTGTCAGCCTGCAGTTTAAACCCGCCGGAATATCATATTTTAATATGGTATGGAATGATGAGGTCCTGTTTGATATGATTAAGGGATTCATCCTGGCGCTGATCGTAGTATTTATTATATTAGTGATTAATTTCAGATCAGTAAAGTGGGGGCTTATAAGCTTCGTTCCCCTGCTCTTTACTATTTTAATCATTTATGGGTTTGTCGGCTTTATTGGCAAGGACTTTGATATGCCTATTTCAGTGCTGTCCGCCATGTCGCTCGGTATGGCTGTCGATTTTGCAATTCACTTCATCAGGCGGTTTCAGCAGAAGTATGCAGAAGAGAGGGATCAGGAGAAGGCGATAATATGGACTGCTGCACGGCCTGGCAAGGGGATAATCAGAAATGCCATCCTCTTTGCCTCTGCTTTTTCAGTAATGATATTTGCCCCTCTGACCCCGTATGTAACAGTTGGAATCTTTATCGCAGGGATGATGGTGATAAGTTCCATTTTGACGCTTCTCTTTCTGCCGGCAATTATCCGGGTTGCGGGCAGGCGGGTGGTGTGAGGCTGGTGATAGCCAGTGGTAAATAGTCCGGGGGCAGACTATAGAAAAGGGGGATGTTATGAAGATATGTATAAAATTACTTATACTGTTTTTTCTGGCTGTCAGCATTAATCCGTCGTTAGTTCATGCAGAAGATGCATCTGATATTGTCAGCAAATCTCAGGATGCCTTTTTCTCTCAGGGCAGGGATATGAAGGCAAGGGTAAAAATGACCCTGTTGTCCAAATCAGGTCAGCAGAGATTGAGAGAACTTACAATGCTGCGCAGGAACGGCACCGGGGGCGAGCAGAAATACTTCATGTATTTTCACAACCCGGGTGATGTTCGCGGCACATCATTCATGGTCTATAAGTATCCTGGAAAAGATGACGACAGGTGGATATTCATTCCGTCCATAAAACTCGTTAACCGTATCGCGGCCAAAGACAGCAGATCAAGCTTTGTCGGATCAGACTTTACATATGAGGATGTGTCAGGACGGGATATCGAAGCTGACAGTCACAAATACCTCAGAGAAGAACCGCTTCAGGGAAAACAGTGTCATGTCATTGAGAGTACCCCGAAGAACCCTGCTGAATATACCAGAAAGATATCATGGGTTGACAAGGCAACGTATCTGCCGCTTAAAGATGAGTATTATGATGTCCAGGGATCACTCTATAAGGTATTTACAGCAGATAAGGTTGATATCGTCGAAGGACTACCCACAATAACAAAAAGGAGCATGGCCAATATAAAGAACGGCCATAAGACAGAAGTAGTATTCGATAATGTCTCTTACAATGTCGGTATTACTGATGATGTTTTCTCAGAGAGGTATCTGAGGAAACCATCAGATAAGTGGATAAAATAGGCCGAATGAATATAATACATTATCTTCTCACAATTATTATAATTTCAAATATAACTGCCGGCGTCTATGCCCAGGATATCTCATTTCACGGCTTTATACAGGGAAACATGTCTGCCAGGATTACAGGGGAAGAGACACCTGACGGCAGTGAAGGAGGAGACTATCTCTCAGGGGAAGAAAGATTCCGGGGGGAGATTACCGGCAGCTCCGGATCTGCTGCCTTTACACTGAAGACGGACTTTGTCCATGACTCTGTTTCAGATGAAGACAGGATTGACATCAGGGAGGGCTATATAGATTACAGGTCACATAACTATGACCTGAGGGCCGGCAGACAGATAATTACATGGGGAGCCGGGGATCTGCTGTTCATCAATGACACATATCCCAAAAATTATTCAGCCCTGTTCTCAGGCCAACCGCTGGAATATCTTAAGACAGGTTCAGATGCTGTAAAGTTGTCTGTATATTCTGAGATGTTTTCTGCTGATTTAGTAGTAATTCCCTTCTTTGAACCTTATCAGCTTCCTGACTCTGAGAGATATTTTATGTATAAGCCGATGAATATAACCGGTACAGAACTGCCGAGGGAAGAGATCGAAAATACTGAAGCTGCCCTGAGGGTGTACAGGCAGTTTGGACGCTTTGATACATCCATCTATTTGTACCGGGGATTTTATAAAATACCTGGGGTGAAACCGATATCCCCGGCTGATGCAGAACTCTTCTATCCTCAGCTTGCCGTCTATGGATTCAGCATGCAGGGGGCTTTTGCAGACGGTGTTATAAGCATAGAAAGCGGCTACTATGACTCCCTTGATGACAGGAATGGAGATGACCCAGCAATATCTAACTCGTCCACAAAATATATCCTTGGTTATTCAAAACAAGTCTGGACTGATTTCACAGCAGGTGTGCAATTCTACGGAGAATATATGCAGGATTATAACAGATATGAAGACTCCCTTCCTGAAGGTTTTCCCAAAACCGATCAGATTCATCAGCTGATAACCTTGAGGCTGACACAGATGCTCAAATACAATACGGTACGGTTAAGTCTTTTTTCATTCTACAGCCCGGACGATGAAGACTACTTTATAATTCCGGAAGCCAGATATAACATTACGGACTCCTTATGGATATCTGCTGGGATCAATATATTTGGAGGAAAGGACACAAGAACATTCTTCGGACAGTTTGACAGGAACGACAACCTGTTTACTACTGTCAGGTACGAGTTTTGATGAATTTTTCTACATATTTACCTATCATATCTGCCTCTAAATTTACTATATCTCCGGACTTCTTGAATCCCAGCGTTGTCATTTTCGCCGTGTGGGGAATTACCATTACTGAAAACCTGTTTCCATTGACTTCATTAACAGTAAGGCTTATGCCGTCAATTGCTATGGAACCTTTCTGAATCAGATACCCCTGGATTTCCTTCGGGACTTCCAGGGTAAACAAAGACATGCCGCCTTTCTTGTCAACTCCCCTTATAAAACCTATCCCATCAATGTGACCGGACACGAGATGTCCTCCCAGACGGTCAGACAGTTTCATCGGGCGCTCTATGTTAACCTTGTCACCTCCACGCAGTTTCCCAAGATTTGTTCTTTTTACGGTCTCACCCGACACATCAGCTGTAAATGATAATTTGTCGAAATCTGTGACCGTAAGACAGGCGCCATTTATAGCAATACTGTCTCCTGTCTTCATACTGTCCATTATTACCTTTGCTGACACGGACAGGAGGATACCTTCAGATTGCCTCCTCACACCCTTTATTGTTCCAAGCTCCTCTATAATTCCTGTAAACATTTAATGTCTCACATACCCTTCCAACATAAAATCTTCCCCAGACTTTTTAACGCGCACATCCATGAGGAATATAGAATCATCAAGGCTCTCAGGTGAATTACCTCCAACAATACCTATGGCGTCACGCCCGCCTATTATCCTTGCTGAATAGAAAATCACGATCTTATCCACTATCCCTTCCCTGAGGGCTGAGGCATTAATCTCTGAACCGCCTTCTATGAGGACACTTGTAATACCTGACTTGCCAAGGATATTCATAAGAGACCGCAGATTAACTTTTCCTGCTTCATTAGAAAATACAGCCTCCATGCCATTTCCCGTACACCTGTCATTCTGAACCTGTTTCATAATGTCCTGCTCCGGCATCGTTTGCGATCCTGAAATAAATTCAGTATGATATCGGGGATATTCGTCATCCTCTATGAACCGTCGGCTCGTGAGGGGTTCAACCATGTCTGCTATGATAGTCCTTATACCAAGCTTTTCGAGTTCCTTTAATTTACCGCAGGGTGATAGTACAGTCGATACAACCATCGTCTGCTGACCAGTGCTTACATCCAGCACCCTGGAGGTTAGCGGAATCCTCAACTTTGAATCTATTATTATCCTGAGCGGCTGTTTTCCTTTGTCTCTCACATGCCGGACGCTAAGCACCGGGTCATCAGCAATTACAGTGCCTATGCCTGCTAAAACCGCATCCACTGTTGATCTCAGCTTATGAGAGGAGACCCTTGAAGCCTTTCCTGTTATCCATCTCGATTCACCTGACGCAAGGGCAATCTTTCCGTCAAGACTCGCGGCTGTCTTTAGAATCACATATGGAACATTGGATGTAATAAACTTACTGTATATCTCATTAATCCTGCACGCGTCATTATTCAAGACATCACTTTCGACTGATATTCCTGCTTTAAGTAATTCATCAATGCCACGACCATTAACCTGAGGGTTTGGATCTGTCATACCAATTACAACCCGTTTTACCCCGGATCTTATAATCTCCCGTGTGCAGGGAGGTGTTCTTTTGTCAGTATGACAACATGGTTCAAGATTTACATAGAGAGTCGCACCTGCAGCTTCACTGCCGCTCTCTCTTATGGCAACGGCCTCTGCATGCAATTGACCAGGTCCTCTATGGTAACCCCTGCCGATTATCCTCCCGTTGTTTACTAAGACAGCTCCTACCATTGGATTGGGACTCGTCATGCCTAACCCTCTTCTGGCAAGCGTCAGGGCCATACGCATGTATTTTTTATCCGGAAATCCGATCTTCAACCTGTCCCCCGAAAGGCAAAGGGGCCAGGCCTTAAAACCTGACATCTTTTTTTAAAAGATGTCAGGTTTCAGGACATGGCCCCTTCTTGACCTTTTTTTTACTTGTTTTTTATCACAGCTTGTGCGGCAGCAAACCTTGCTATAGGAACACGGTATGGTGAACAGCTTACATAGTCCATGCCGGCCCTGTGAAAAAACTCAACAGACCTCGGATCACCGCCATGCTCACCGCAAATACCAACCTTAAGATTAGACTTGGCTGAGCGCCCCTTCTCGATCCCGATCTTTACAAGCTGTCCTACCCCGTCCTGATCCAGCGAAACAAACGGATCAACATCAAAAATACCCTTCTCTACATATACTGGCAGGAATCTGCCTGAGTCATCCCTGCTTAGTCCAAGGGTCGTCTGCGTAAGATCATTTGTCCCGAATGAGAAGAACTCCGCATGTACTGCAATCTCATCAGCCACAAGTGCCGCCCTTGGAAGTTCTATCATTGTCCCCACCTGATATTTGATCTTGACCTTGTACGCCTTCATTACCTCAGCGGCAACCAGGTCAATAGTCTCTCTAAGTTTCCTGAGTTCCATTGGGTAACCGACAAGGGGGATCATAACTTCAGGTATTACTTGTACACCTTCACATACAAGATCGCATGCTGCCTCAAATATTGCCCTGGCCTGCATCTCATATATCTCCGGATAGGTAATGCCGAGCCTGCAGCCACGGTGTCCGAGCATGGGGTTGAATTCATGCAGCGTCTTATTTCGTGCCGCTAAACGATCAGGCGGCACACCCATATCCCGGGAAAGTTCTTCGATCTCCTGTTCTGTATGAGGAAGAAACTCGTGCAGGGGCGGGTCGAGTAATCTGATGGTAACAGGAAGTCCTTTCATCACCCTGAATATTTCCGTAAAATCACCTTTTTGCATTGGAAGGATCTTTTCCAGGGCTTTTTTTCTGCCGTCAGTATCATCTGACAGAATCATCTCGCGGACAGCCTTTATCCTGTCTGGATCGAAAAACATATGCTCAGTTCTGCAGAGACCAATTCCTTCAGCGCCAAAATCCCGGGCTACCTGTGCATCGTGCGATGTATCTGCATTTGATCGTACCTTGAGTTTACGTATTTTATCTACCCACTTCATCATTGTGGCAAAGCTGCCGCTTAATTTTGGTTTTATGAGACTTACCTCTCCTAATATCAATTCACCGGTTGACCCATTGATCGTAATAAAATCACCTTCTCTTATGACTTTGTCATTGGCCCTGAGGTATTTTTCCTTTTCCTTTACCTGGATGTCGCTGCACCCAACAACACATGGCTTACCCATTCCTCTCGCCACAACAGCTGCATGAGATGTCATGCCGCCTCGCGACGTCAGTATACCCTCTGCGGCATGCATGCCGCCTATATCCTCAGGAGATGTCTCCATTCTGATCAGCACGCACCTCTCCCCTTCCCGCACCATTCTCTCTGCATCTTCCGGCGAAAATACTGCACGCCCAACGGCCGCACCAGGAGAAGCCGGGAGCCCCTTAGCCACCACATCCAATTTTACATCCGGGTTAATCATTGGGTGAAGAAGCTGGTCGAGCTGATCTGGATTTATCCTCATGATTGCAGTCTCTTTATCTATGAGTCCTTCTTCAACCATTTCTACGGCAATCCTGATGGCTGCTGCTGCTGTCCTTTTGCCGCTCCTTGTCTGAAGCATGTAGAGAGTGCCCTCCTGAATCGTAAACTCGATATCCAGCATCTCCTTATAGTGATTTTCCAACTTCTTATATATATCCATCAATTCATCATAGGCAGCAGGAACAAGTTTTTTCAGACCTTCGATTGGAAAGGGTGTCCTGATGCCTGCAACTACATCCTCACCCTGTGCATTCATAAGACACTCACCGAAGAATATTCTTTCACCGGAATTCGGGTCGCGCGTGAATGCAACACCAGTTCCGGATGTCTCCCCCATATTGCCAAATACCATGGCACATACGTTTACTGCTGTCCCCATGTTTTCAGGCAGATTGTGAATCCTTCGGTACGTAATTGCACGCTGGGCATACCAGGAGTCGAAGACTGCATTGGTCGCCATCATCAACTGCTCAAGCGGGTCCATCGGAAAGTCCTTTCCTGTATCCTTTTTTACAAGTTTTTTATATTTTGCTACGACGTCCTTAAGTGCATCAGCATCAAGTCCCGTATCTTCTTTCACATTAAGTGCATCTTTTTTCTCGTCCAGTATATCCTCGAATTTGGTCCTTTCAACACCCATAACAACACTGCCAAACATAGTTATAAAACGTCTGTAGGCATCATATGCAAATCTTTCATTGCTGGATTTTCTTGCAAGCCCCTGCACGGTAGAATCATTAAGACCCACATTAAGGACAGTATCCATCATACCCGGCATTGAAACTTTGGCGCCTGACCTGACCGAAACAAGCAGCGGATTATTACTATCTCCAAACTTATGCCCCATAGACTTCTCTACCCTGTGCAGGTGTTCCAGTGTCTCATCCCACATACCCTCCGGATATGCCTTTCCCATCTTGTAATATTCAATGCATGCCTCGGTCGTTATGGTAAAACCGGAAGGCACTCTGATCCCGAGGTTTGTCATCTCTGCCAGACCCGCACCTTTTCCTCCCAGAAGGTCTTTCATATCACCGCGGCCCTCTGCCTTGCCATCACCAAAGAAGTAAACAAATTTCTTCTTAGCCATAACTAATCCCCCCTTTTACCATAACGGTCCCTTGATATTATCACTGATATCCTTAACATCCTCTGTCCACAGCTTCTCACTTACGTATTTCCAGCCGCCGTCAGGAAACAAAGTTACAATGACACCTTTTTCCATCTTGCGTGCGATCTTTATGACATGATGCATTACAGCCCCGGATGATATGCCGGCAAAGATTCCCTCTTTATCTGCAAGTTCTTTAACCATGATAAAGGAATCTTCATCTTTTGCAAATTCACAATAATCCAGTTGATTTAGATCAAGAATCGGCGGAACGTATCCATCCAGCAAACTTCTCAGTCCCTGCAAACCGCTTTTAGGATATGGCTGTACTGCTATTATCTGAGTCCGTGGATTATGTTCCTTTAATCGTCTGCCGGCTCCCATCAGGGTTCCTCCTGTGCCAAGACCCGCAACGAAACAATCTATCGGTTCCTGCACATCTCTCAGGATCTCCACTGCTGTAGTATAATAATGGGCTCCCGGATTATTGGGATTGCTATATTGATCCAGCATAATATATTCTTTATTTTCCTCTGCCATCCTCTTTGCAACCCTGATTGCCCCGTTTGTACCTTCATCACCCGGAGACAGCACTATCTCAACACCGTATGCCTTGAGTATTTCCCGTCTCTCAACGCTCATGCACTCAGGCATAACGGCAACAAGCCTGTAGCCCTTTATCCTCGCTATCATCCCAAGAGAAATACCTGTGTTGCCGCTCGTTGGTTCAAGCAGTATTTTATCTTTAGAGAGCAGACCTTCACTCTCAGCGTTTTCAATCATGAACTTTGCAATACGGTCCTTGACACTCCCTGTCGGATTTGCTCCCTCAAGCTTAGCATATATCTTAACATTTCTGTTGGGATTAAGTCTGACTATCTCAACCAGCGGCGTATTGCCAATAGCATCTATGAGCGACTTATAAAGCATATGCCCCTTTCTGATAACTCATTGCTCATTGCTTCTTATACTCATTGCTTTCCTTCCACTACTATCTGCCTGAAATCTGCAAAATTCAGAAATAGATCCCTGAGCATACTCATCAATGACAGCCTGTTATTCCTCAGATTAATATCCTTATCCATCACCAGTACCTTGTCAAAAAAAAGGTCTACCCTGGGTTTTAATTCTGCAATTGAGTAGAATGCCTTCCAGAAATTATATTCCTTCTTTGCAAGCATAGCCTTGCGCTCGGCATCTCTGTATGCCTCGTAAAGTCCCTTCTCTTCATCTTCAATCAACAGATCCTCTTTAAACAGATTCATGAAATCCGGAGGGATTATATTCATCACCCGTTTGAATGAAACAGTAAGGGCATCAAACTCCGGTTTGATCCTGTAGCGGTCCAATGCAGTTATTCTTAGAAATGCATCATACGGGTCATCAAGATCTGCTGAAATCACTGCCCTCACGCAATCGTACCTGTATCCTTCTGACACAAGAAGTGTACTAAGCCTCTCTCTGAAAAAATCTATAACGTCCTTTATTATGGCACCATGCCTTGAATCAGCAATAAAACTGCTGTAGGCAGTAAGACTGCCTTCTGCCGCCCTATTTAGAGAGACATGATGCTCCCCCTTTATGAGGATATGCAGTATGCCGAGGGCCTGGCGTCTGAGGGCATAGGGATCATTCGAACCTGTAGGAACATTGCCTGACCCAAAACATCCCACTATATTATCCATCTTCTCTGCAACTGCAAGCAGCTTTCCTGCCTTTGTTGCAGGCAGCATATCCCCGGAAAACCGGGGAAGGTAGTGCTCAAATATTGCCATAGCGACTTCACTCTTTTCCCCCTGCCTTAAGGCATACTCCCTCCCCATGACCCCCTGAAGCTCAGGAAACTCGCCAACCATCTCTGTCATAAGATCCGCTTTCGACAGCTCTGCAGACCTTTCTGCAATAGATGCGATAACTGGCCATGCAAAAAGTTCTGATAAATGATTAACTGATGATTTCAATCTTAAAACCTTCTCAGACATAGTTCCAAGCTTTGCCATGAAGACAACCTGACCCAGTTTCAAAGACCGCTCCTCAAGCCTCACCCTGCAATCTGAATCAAAGAAGAATTTTGCATCGGATAACCTTGCCCTGACAACCCTCTCGTAGCCTGACCTGACAACATCCAAATCTTTAGGCATCGTATTACTTACAGAAATGAAATACGGCAGGCTTTCTCCGCGTTCATTTTCAACCAGGAAAGATCTCTGATGCTCCCTGAGCACTGTGACAAGAACATCTTTTGGAAGCGACAGGAAACTCTCATCAAACCTTCCGCAGACGGCAACGGGATATTCTGTTAAATATGCTACCTCTTTAAGGAGTTCCTCATCAGGAATAACCAGACCACCTTTTTCATGTGAAACCGCCCCAAGCTGTACCTCAATGATCTTACGCCTTTCAGCCTGATCAACAATTACAAACCTCTCCTCAAGCGAGCGAATGTAGCCATCATAGCTTTTAACCACAAAAGATTGAGGCGACATGAAGTGATGACCGTAAGATATTTGTCCGCTTGTCACACCTGCAAAATCAAGGGTGATAACTTCCTCGCCATAAAGGGTCAACAGCCACCTCAACGGTCTTGCAAAACGTACCCTTGTATCATTCCATCGCATGGATTTTGGAAAATTGATTGAAGATAAGAGGTTATTGAGGAGCAGAGACAGGACGTCTTTTGTATTTTTCCCTTTCTCCTGTTTCTCTGCAAACAGATATTCACCCTTATCCGTCTTTTTAATCTTTATTTGCGAAATTTCCATACCCTGACTTTTTGCAAAACCAACTGCCGCTTTAGTAGGGTTGCCCTCTGCATCATAGGCCGCGCTTTTTGGAGGACCTGACACCTCAATAACTATGTCTTCCTGTACATCAACAACTTCTTTGACAATCAAGGCGAGGCGCCTCGGTGTACCATAGACAGCAATATCAGAGTAATGGAGGCGGTTTTCCTTAAATAGCCTCTCTGCGGAGTCCTTTAGACCGGCAATAGCCGCAGGCATAAACCTTGCCGGAATCTCCTCGGTACCAATCTCCAGAAGAAAGTCTTTATTCATTATTCACCAGAAAAGCCAGCGTAAAATTTATTCCGCTCATTCTTCCTTATCCCTTCATTATCGCCTGACCTGAATATCCCTCAGCACATCGCTTAGCCAGGTTTCTTACCCTCGTAATATAACCTGTCCTCTCAGACACACTGATGGCCTTTCTTGCATCAAGAAGATTGAATATATGAGATGTCTTAAGACAATAATCGTAGGCAGGGAGTATTAAACCTTTTGCAATAAGAGATGATGACTCTTTTTCGTACATCTTGAATAATGAAAACAGCATTTCTATATCTGCCTCTTCAAAATTATACCTGGAAAACTCCACCTCACTCCTGTGATGAACATCTCCATACGTCATGCCATCAGTCCAGACCAGGTCGAACACATTATCAACTCCCTGAAGGTACATGGCTATTCTCTCGAGGCCGTATGTAATCTCAACAGACACAGGTTCCAGCTCAATACCTCCAACCTCCTGGAAGTATGTAAACTGTGTAATCTCCATACCGTCAAGCCATACCTCCCATCCAAGCCCCCAGGCCCCGAGTGTAGGCGATTCCCAATCGTCTTCAACAAACCTGAAATCATGCTCATCTTTTTTTAGACCAAGGATCGCAAGGCTCTGTAAATAGATATCCTGAATATCATCAGGTACTGGTTTAAGGATTACCTGGAACTGATAGTAATGCTGGAGGCGGTTGGGGTTCTCGCCATACCTTCCATCAGTGGGCCTTCGGGAAGGTTCAACATAGGCAACCCGCCATGGTTCAGGCCCCAGTACCCTGAAGAATGTAGCCGGATTGAATGTGCCTGCCCCGACTTCGATATCGTATGGCTGTCTGATGACGCAGCCCCTGTCTGCCCAAAACCTCTGAAGTGAAAGAATAACGTCCTGAAATTTCATAGATGGATTATAAGGAAATGACCCTTGTACTGTCAAGCAATTGCGTTATCCGGAATGTTTCATTTTAAGGATATATGCCTGCCGGAAGGGGCGTCAGCGGTGATCACCTGACATCAGAAAGATTATCATGGCGGAATAATAAATAGTATTGATTATACAGATAAATGGCTTTCGGGCTTTGACTCCGTAACAGGTATTGATATTAAGTAATCCCCTTCGTTTTTATTAATCCGAAGATCACCCTTTGCCACAAGCCTTTCAACTGCCAGGAAAATCACATTATATGAGGCATCGATAGCATATTCAAGGTTTGATAGCGTAATACTTCCCCGCTGTTTAACAAGTGAATCTATTCTCGAGGCAGTCAAATCAATCAGGTCATACATTTATTGCCTCCCTTGCATCACACATAAGTTAATTACCTAACTGAGATATTATATATATAGGATAACTACAAGATCAGCAATCATATTTATTATGATTATATTGTCATTGTTTTCATGATATGTTGTAAACATATTTTGACATCAGTTGGAATGGAGATTACCTTTGACGATAAATACCGGTCTCTGTTATGATTGAGTTCGCTATTTAAGCATTGTATATAAAGTATATCCAATAGCAAGCAAACCGGCGGGCAGATTTATCATCCTTGTGGTCTGAGTCGGACGCGGCGTAAAAAATGTGTCGAGCCTGAAGGTTTCAGTAACCCTGTTGCTTTTAAAGGCAGCAAGGATCAGGACTATGCCGTATAATATGGTTACTATGTTAAGTGTACTGTTTAAGGCGCCCATTAATCCTCCATGTATTTTTGCATAGCCAATATAACAGAAACATGTTTAAAATTAAAGGGGCACCTGAATCCATTATTAGTATATGAGGAGGATGATTGGATAATAGCGTAGTCATAGGTATAGATTTGGGAGGATCAGCCGTACGTCTTTCAACTGTAACCAGTAATGGAAGGCTTCGATACTCTAAGAGGGTGGACATATCTGAACGACGTGAGAAAGATTATGTCATTTCCTCAATCATAACTAATATTAAGGAGCTTAAAGCAATTGAAAATGGCAGTCGCAACGAGGTCATTGCCATAGGCATTGGCTCTCCCGGTATCATTGATATAAAGAGAGGTATAGTCTTGACGTCACCCAATTTTAAGGACTGGAAAAAAGTAAGGTTAAAAACTATTATAGAGAATGAATTCAATCTGCCGGTCATACTTGATAATGATGCTAATGCCGCCGCATATGGCGAAAAATGGAAAGGGGTTGGACGCAAGGTGGATAGTATGGTCTGCCTTACCATGGGTACAGGAATAGGTGGAGGCATTATTCTTAACAGGGAAGTCTGGCATGGCAGTGACGGAATGGCAGGTGAAATAGGCCACATGACTGTAAATCCTGTCGGACCGCTATGTAATTGCGGAAATACCGGCTGTCTGGAGGTATACTCTTCTGCTACGGGTATGGTACGGAGTGCAATCAGCCACCTCAAATCCGGAAGGAAGTCAAGCCTTAAGAGGCTTTCTTCAGGAGACAGCAGTGGCATAACGGCAATAATGATCTATGATGCGGCATTAAGAGGAGACAGGCTTTCAATTGAGATCCTGGCAGAAGCAGGCACATATCTCGGAATAGCCATTGCCAGCCTGATTAATATCCTGAATCCGGAGATGATTGTCCTGGCCGGGGCTGTGTCCGGTGCATCGGATTTATTTATGCCAGCAGCAAGACAGGAAATCAATAAACGGGCGTTCTCCGTCCTTGTCGAGAGGACAAAAATAGTACGAGGCAAGCTGATTGACTCTGCAGGCATAGTGGGAGCAGCAGGGCTGGCGTTAAAGCACTATGAATAAGTATATCTCGCTTTTCCACATAAACTGGCAAAACTCACTTCAATACCGGTTTGCACTTGTCGTCTATATAGGCGGCTACTCCATCTACATCGGCGTTCTCCTGTACCTTTGGTCCGCCATATACAGTGAGGGCCAGACCGTAGGAAACTATACATTATCCCAGCTTGTAACTTATTATATCCTTCAGCTGATGATCAACTCGATCATCTTCTCTTATGTAAGCTGGGATGTCATAGATAACATAAAGACCGGAAATTTTTCAAACTTTCTGACAAAACCGCTTGATTACTATATGTACTGGTTTACTATAAACATATCAGGCAAGATGCTGGAAGCTGTGTTCATCATTATCACAGCAGGCATTGTATCCTTTTTTGTAAGCGATTATATATCCTTTCCTCAACACATCAGCACCATCATATATTTCATCATCGCAATAATACTGGGGTTGATACTTGCCTTTGAAATGGATTTCTGTATAGGCATGATCACCTTCTGGCTGACTCAGGTCAGGACATTTAAATACATGCTCCAGACCATGATACTGTTTTTTGCGGGGGCTATGCTTCCACTTGATCTGTTCCCGCCGCTCCTTACAAAGGTGGCAGGGTTGCTCCCATTCAGATATCTCGTATACTTCCCTATCAGCATATACCTGGGAAAGGTTGAAGATCCTCTCCCTTCTTTCGCTATACTGGCAGTCTGGATCATACTATTCCTGGTCCTCTCCAGGATACTCCTGTTAAGGGGTATAAAGCGATATGAGGCAGTTGGTGCGTAAATGATCAGGTTATTTACCCGTTACATGAGGCTCTATAAGGCATTCTTCTACCAGTGCCTGAAGGAAGACATGATTTACAGGTCGAACTTCCTGACTCTGGTAATAATGGATATAGGATTTGTCTGCGTTAGCATTATCCTGTTTAAGGTCATATACGGACATGTCAATACTATAGCCGGATGGACATTTAATCAGTCTGTAATTCTGATCGGTACCGTTGGTATTGTCAGAGAGATGGCATACCTGACATTCAGGCGCGGCTTCCTGGAACTTGGAAACCACATAAGAACAGGCACATTCGATATGTTTATGGTAAGACCGATAGCATCCGGAATCCATCTCGGCATGAGGCATCTCTCCATATCAGAAAGCCTTGGTGAAGGTATGATGGGCATTGCCCTTGTCATCTACGGATTCAGCCATCTTGACAACTGGACCTGGATAGCCTTCCCTCTGTACATATTATTTCTGATAAACTCTCTTATGATATATTACGGATTCAGCCTCATTATAAACAGTATAGTATTCTGGGTGGTAAAATCACAGGAGTTGAATACAGTGGTATATTTTTTCATGGAGACATCCCGCTATCCCGGTGATATATACAGGGGTATAGGAAAGGTGATATTCACAATTATCATACCGATAGGAATCATCGCTACTGTGCCGGCATCGGTATTAACCGGACGATTAGGATTTAATTTCGCCATCTTTTCGCTTTTAATCGGGATATCATTCCTGGGAGCTGGTCTGTTAGTGTGGAAGATGAGCATTGAACATTATTCGTCTGCCAGTGGGTAATATGCCGAATTCAATACGTGTCAAAGAGCTCCGTAAGTCCTACGACTATTTCAAGAAAGAGCCCGGTCTAGCCGGTTCCCTGAAGAGTCTGTTCTGGAGGGAAAAACTGTATAATGAGGCTTTAAAGGGGATATCTTTTGAAATCTCGGAAGGCGAGCTTGTCGGCTTTTTAGGTCCTAATGGCGCCGGCAAGACAACCACTCTCAAGATACTTTCCGGTATACTATACCCTACCGGTGGCGAGGCATCAGTTCTCGGTCATATCCCATGGAAAAGGGAACCGGCTTATCAGAAGCAATTCTCCATCGTCATGGGTCAGAAGAACCAGCTCTGGTGGGACCTCCCTGCACAGGAATCGTTCACGCTGAACAGGGAAATTTACGAGGTTGACGGTTCGACTTACAGCCGTAATCTGTCGGAACTTACGGAGTTATTTGACATCAAAGACCTGCTGGATGTCCCTGTAAGAAAACTATCAATGGGCCAGAGGATGAAGTGCGAGCTTGTTGCAGCGCTCCTCCACTCCCCTAAAGTCCTCTTTCTTGATGAGCCTTCCATAGGGCTTGATATAATCTCCCAGGACAAGATCATCACATATATTGAAGAGTATAACAGGCTTAAGAAAACAACAGTCCTTCTGACGAGCCATTACATGCGGGATGTAGAGAGACTTTGCAAAAGGGTGATTGTAATCAATCATGGAACTATCATATATGACGGATCTGTTAAAGACCTTATGACCACCTATGCGGATCATAAGATAATAAGACTGCGCTTCTCCTCGGAGTTTGCAGAAAATGGCCTCGAAAAATATGGCGAAGTTCTGGAGAGAGACAGGCTCAATGCAGTGTTAAAAACAGAACGGAATACTATAGCACTGGCCACTTCAAGGATTCTCAACGACCTGCCTGTTGATGACCTGTCTGTAGAGGATGTCGAAATAGAAGATGTTATAAAGAAGATTTTTGCAGGATAGGAGCCAGGCGCTGTCTTCTCTAAAGTCTCAGATTTTCCATACAATTCTGACTCATTCCTTCAGCATAGAATCTGTAGCATGACTTGCCGTCAGACTTGGCCCTGTACATTGCAAAATCTGCCTTTCTGAGGAGTTTCGCCCCATCATCCCCGTCTGTAGGATAGATGCTGATACCTATACTCATCGTGACACTTACTTCCTGTTCACCCAATTTAACGGGTGATTCAAAGATCGAATATATCCGATTGCAAATTATAATTATGTCATCCATCTGTTCGATGTCGGGGAGGAGAACTATAAACTCATCACCTCCAAGCCGGCCAACTGTATCGCTTAATCTTACGCATTTCTTCAGCCTTTCTGCAACCTCCCTGAGCAAATCGTCACCTGCAGAATGACCAAGAGTATCGTTAATCAATTTAAAGCGGTCAAGGTCAATAAATAATATTGCTACATAAATTGCCCTTCTGCCAACCAGCGTGATTGCCTGATTAAGATAATTCATCAGGAGACGTCTGTTGGGAAGACCTGTCAGATTATCATAATTTGCCATCTGGATAATCTTCTCTTCTGACTCCTTACGTTCAGTAATATCTTCAATAACAAGAAGGACCTGACTCTCCGGATCTTCAGACTCAGATGGTTTTATCATACTGATATTAACCGTGAAGTACCGGTTACCACCGGATGCATACTCAATCACGATATCCTGACACTTGTATCCGTTTATAAATGTGTTTTTTATTGCCTCCATCAAATCAGCAACTGGCAGGATATCTTTAATCCCCCTGCCTTCAGCATCCTCAGGTTTCATAGAAAACATCCTGGTAAAGGCAGGATTTACTCTGAACACATTTAAATCACGCGTTACTACTACAAGACCGGAATTAACACTATTTACTATATTGTCAGCATACGCCTTGACTGAAAGATTTTCTGCATAGGCAGTAGCTATTAATTCTTTTTCGCGGGCACGCTGCGTTAGTAAAGCCTCCTCATGCTGTTTTTTTGCTATGACCTTAATGACACAAAAATAGAGGAACGGTGCGCTCAGAATCGAAAGAAGGGCAGAATCAAGAATAAACTCCATAACCCCGGCTGGCATATCAATTAGCCATAGCATGGACATAACAAGGAACTCTGCAACAAACATGATGCAAAGGATCCTGATGAACATACTGTAGCCTCTGATAATGCTGTGTGATGAATTATTTTTTGTATCCATTCAGGATATATATTATCGTCATAACAGTTTTTTTCTATAGTTCATAACCTGTTAAATAATAGGGTTTTTATGCCATATTCCGAATATCCAACGGGTATGAATCAGGCTTCCCGGACATCCCCTGCAAAGAGTCAACACCTTATTCATTATTTGAGCAGGCACCGCCAACAATATGGCTGTAATCACGAAAAATCAAAATATTGAGATATGCCGCATGCTGATGAATGTTTATAATAAGGAGAATGAAAAATAAATAGGGATGGTAATAAGGCCAGGAGAAGGGCCATTGCAAAGAGAAAGAGATAGATGCGGCAAGACATCGTAGAAGTTTCTGTCATCTGCCCGGTTAAAATAAATGTCTCTTATTCTCTTTTTCTTCATATACGAAATATGGGCTCAATATTCTTTAAGTCATCTTGTCTATTAATCTTTCGTTAAATTGTATTATAGCAAAAATGGCCAGTATCGTGAAAAGATATCTTTAAATCCGTGCAAAATAAAGTGAGAGTTTACGTCTTTTGGACATGCTCAGCTATAAACTCAGCGTGCCATTTGAAAAATAAAGGCAGGCCGGTTATTTTTCAAGACGTAGTGATCCAGAATGCCGGATTTATTTTTGTCAGTAAATTTTATTTTGACTCTTCCCATCGGGGATTCGGCGATCCAGTCACCATTGACGTTCTTTATAGAACCGCTGAGTCCTGCGGCCCATTTGGGCAGATTCTCAGGATTTGAGACGAATTCGTAAACGTGATCCGCCGGGCGATTGATCGAAACACTGATATGCTGAGATTTAAACGTCATTAGGAGCAGAAGAAGATACAGAAGAGACTATTGCTGTAATTGAATAAATAGGCGCTGTCCCTATTTATCTCTATTTATCTCTCCAAAAAACTAAATATCTCTAAAATACTGCCTTGATCCCAGTAATCCGGAGAGTAGTATGAAACTCGTATTTTTTAATTTTCCTATGGGTTCGCTATATTATTTTTGTATGAATTCACGTATCAGTTCAGCCGTCTTTTCAGGCTGATCCAGAAATGCAAAATGTCCGGCATTTGGGAGGAGTTCATACCGGACGCCCCGAATTCGATTATGCGACCACTCAGTATATTTCTCCGGAAGTACGGCATCTTTTCCAGAGCGGATGATCATTACTGGAAAGTCAATGTATTCTATCATGGCAGTTATGTACAGGGAGGTTATATCCTGTTTAAAATCATCCTGCCGTTTGAGCAAAGCCTTTTTCTGCTCCTTATTCTCAGGAACTCTCACTATTTGCTTCATATCTGCAACAGAAGGCATCTCCTGCTGGAAGCGTACTGAGGAAATTCTTAAGTAGTTACTCATTCCATCTTCATTTGCAGAATACGTGAGGTCAAGCATAGCCTTCGATTCATCAGACCATGTAACACCTTCGAACCCATTGATGCTTATCGCTGTTTTAATATGTTCAGGAAAATGATGGCCGAAAGCAACAGCGAGCCCGCCGCCTTCTCCCACACCAAGGACATGGACCTCCCTGATTCCGAGCTTTCTGATAAAAGAACGGTATATCTGAAGTATGTGTTCGGAAGAGAAGTCACCTTGCATAGCTCCTGGTTCCGTCAGCCATGGAGGCTCGGCTACAATAATGCGGAAATCCTTTCTTAAAAGGCTGGTCAATACGTTCCATGATTCTGCTCTTAAAGGATAGGTAGATAGTATGATGATAGCGTCGCCATCACCCTGGTCTGTATACACAATGGGGACATTCTCAATCATGACCCAATGTTGATTTGATGGAAGCGCATCAGGATTAAAGATCGTTTTCGGGGAGTTAAGGGCGCATGCAGACAACACAGTTATGGAGAATATAAGTATCAGCCATTTAATATTAATTAACCTCATTATGTGCCTCGCAGGAATCAGTATATTAATAATGCATCTGTACTGCTGTCAGGATGGTAATGCGATTAGTAAAGTTTAAAATAACAGGAGTGAGATGACCTGTCAATCTTTAAAGAAATACCATATTGAAGTTTGTGATATACACAGGATACCGTTGACCGATATTTGCCGATGAAGGGCTTGACAATAATCAGGTTATTAATTTAATATGACTTACATAATGGATAGTTCAGATGAACGACTTAGGGAACTGATGAGGTCACTGGCTGATACCATAGGTGAGGTTGTTAATGGAAACGATGACATCCGTAATACCCTTTCCATGATGGAACAGGAGGGATATCCTGTCGATATGATTATAGCCTCAATAACAATGGTAACAGCGAAAGACGATGATGAACCATCAGAATACGATGACACCTTAAGTTCTTATGACAGGTCTTTCCTGAAAAAGATCCACGTCAGACTAAGCGACAAACAATAGGAAATGTGACTGGCCCAGGGAAGCACTAAAATAAGTCACGTACCAGATGTCGGCGACATGACCATATAGCATTGGACTTTACGCTTCATACAGCCGAAATTAATCTCAAAATGGGTCAGGTACGCTGAGAAAAGCTCATCTGGAGAGTGATAGTAGAATTTACGATCAGAAATGCCCAGGTGCAGGGAAGAACAAGGGTTCGAGCCATGGCGTACTTTTTAGGTACGTTTAAGCGAAGAACCCGCAGGGCTGACACAGCAGATGGGCATTTTTCAGCATCAATCAGTGGGCTCTTAGCTCAGTCGGTAGAGCAGAGGCCTGAAAAGCCTCGTGTCCGCAGTTCAATTCTGCGAGAGCCCACCAATTACTGCCAGATAGTCTCTACCGCAGACTTCAGTTCTACCTAAACTCCATTGTTAGTCCGCATGATTTATCATTCACTCATATTCATAAACCAAATATCCTTTGCACTATCATCTTAGAAATGTTATTATTTTTCGCTTATCGAAAGGTTTTTAATATTATGATCTGCCGGCTTATTTCTTTCTTTATATTTCTGTTATTGTGCACTGGAATATATTTCCCATTATCCACTATCTGTCACGCAGAGGGTGAATCCCATATAATACAGATTGAAGTAAGCGGAAACAGACGCATAGAGACATCAACTATTCTTTCAAAAATCAGGTTGAAGACCGGTGATATTTATTCAGCAGCTTCAGTTCGGGAAGATATAAAAGGCCTGTACGAAACAGATTACTTCGAAGATATAAGGGTGGAGACCGGGACATCAGAAGACGGCGTTATATTAATCTATAAGGTTAAAGAACGGCCAATCCTGAGGGATGTGGCATATGACGGCAATGACAAGATAGCTGCTGACAGGCTGAAGGAGAAGGTGACCTTCATTACCGGCGTTACTGTAAGCCAGAAACAGGTAAAAGAAAATGTTGAGAGACTGCGGGAGCTTTACAGGGAAGACGGCTATTATGAGGCAACAATAATACCAGTCGTAACCAGGACATCGGAGGATGCTGTCTCCGTTACTTTCTTTATCAAAGAGGGCAGAAAAATAAAAATTAAAGATGTGGTTGTTACCGGTACATCAGAAATATCCGAATCAAGCCTCATAAAGGTCATAGGTACAAAGCGCTACAAGCTGCTGACTTCATGGATAACAGGGGCAGGCATCTACAAGGAAGTTGAAGCCCAGAATGATGTTGACAGGATACGTGACTACTATCTGGACCGCGGCTATGTACAGGTGCAGGTAAGCGGTCCTGACATTGAAATATTGGAAGGCGGGTTATGGATGAGACTCACCTTCCATGTAACTGAGGGAGAACAATACAGCATCAGGGGGATTGATTTCAAAGGTAATGACATATTTACAAGGGATAAAATTGAAGAAAGGATCAAACTTCGCAAGGGATTGATCTTCAGCAGAAAGACCTTGCGTGAAGATATTGGATTGATAACTGATATGTATGGTGAAAAGGGGTACGCATTTGCAAATGTATTCCCTGATATAAGGCCGGATGATCACTCCAGGACCATTGATATAATATTCAACATTGAAAAAGGAGAAAAGGTAAAGGTAAGGAAGATTAATATCAGCGGTAATGAAAAGACGCGGGACAAGGTAATTCGGAGGGAAGTAAGATTAAGCGAGCAGGACTATCTTAATACAACTGCCCTGAGAAGGAGTTTTCAGCGTATAAATAACCTGAATTTCTTTGAGAATGTAGAGATTGTCCCTGATACTGTCAGCAGGGATATGGTTGACCTTAATGTGAGGGTCAGGGAAAAACCTACGGGGGCATTCAGCATGGGAGGCGGTTACAGCTCAGTATATGGACTGGTAGGGATGCTGGATGTAACTGAGGGCAACCTCCTGGGCAGAGGTGAACTTCTTAAGGTAAAGGGTGAGTTTGGAAGACTCAGGACAAGCTATAATCTAACATTCAAAGAGCCCTGGTTTATGGATAAACCTACTTCAGTAACGGTAAATCTTTTCGATACCGTCAGGACATTCGATGCCTACGATGTAAACAGCAGCGGCGGTAATATCGGTGTCGGCAAGTCATACGGTGAATACTGGGGCGGCAGCATTACATATGGGATACAGAATATTACCGTCAGCGGTGAACCTCCATCCGGTGTTGATAAGGGTACATCTACTACCGGTAGCTTAATGACGTCAGTGTCCAGGGATACGAGGGATAATTACTGGGATCCTCGTTCAGGTAACAGAAACAGCATCTCTTTAGAATATGCTGACAGATTTCTGGGCGGTGACAATTTATTTGTGAAATATATACTTGATACAACATGGTATTACCCTTTGCCGCTCGACAGTGCTATCATGTTTCATGGCAGATATGGAGAAGGAAGGGGATTCAATGGAGATCACCTCCCTGCAAATGAGAAATTCTATGTCGGCGGTATTTATACAGTAAGGGGCTTTGATTACGGCAGGGCTACAACACCTTCAACAGTATCAGGCGATCCCGTGCACGGAGATCTTTTAGGTGCTGACAAGGAACTGATATTTAATATAGAATATGTTGTCCCTCTGGTTAAGGATGCCAGGATAAACGGGGTATTATTTTATGATGCCGGTTCAGGTTTCGGAAAAACTGACACCGTTGCATTGTCTGACCTCAGGACGAGTGCCGGGGGCGGTTTCAGGTGGTTCTCTCCTATCGGGCCGTTACGCCTTGAATGGGGATATAATCTTGATCCGAGACCAGGAGAGCGGCAGAGTATCTGGGAATTTTCCATTGGAACATTGTTTTAGCAGTATTAAAAACTGAAAGGAGAATATACAATGAATCTCAGTAAGAAGGTGATGTACTCAATAATTACAGTTCTCTTCCTTGCCGTTTTTTCCGTTCTTCCCGCAGGAGCAGAGGAAGCCAGAATAGGCTTTATAGATGCCCAGAAGATACTTGATGAAAGCTTAAGGGGTAAACTGGTTAAAGACCAGCTGAATGAATATGTACAGAGCAGACAGAAGATAGTTGATATTGAAGAATCAGAATTGAAAAATCTTCAGGATGAGTTGACCAAGCAGGGGGCTGTCCTGAGTCCTGCAGCGAAACAGGAGAAGGAAGATCTGTTCCAGCGAAAATTCATGGAATATCAAAAAAAGGTATCAGAATTACAAAAAGAGATTCAGCAGAGAAGGACTGAAAAGCTGGATGAGTTTAATACTGAATTGGAAAAGATTACAAAAAGCCTGGGTGAAAAAGAAGGATATTCCATGATCTTAACTAACCTTGACGTAAACATCATCATTTATGCAAAACCATCCCTTAACCTTACTGAAAGGATAATACAGGAACTTGATAAGGGACTTACAAAGGAAAAAGACGGAAAGAAGTAGATTATAATATGATTCAGGATGAGAGGAAGTGGGTTGCGGGAAAATTGTATGGCATGACACAGGGAGACTCTATTTTAGGGTGAAGCGGAAACGAGAAATAAAGCTTGGAGATATTGCAAAAGCTATATGCGGCGAACTGATAAACGGGTCTGATGATACGCTGATATCAAATGCAGCAGGCCTTAAAGATGCCCGGCAGGGAGAAATCAGTTTCATTTCGCATCGCAGATTTCTTAAAGACATTGATAAGACTTCTGCTTCTGCATTAGTTATCCCGAAGGACATGGTATTTGACAAACTGCCTGCCATTAAAGTTGACAACCCGTACTTTGCATTCTCACAGCTATTACACTTGTTCCATGACCAGCCCTACTCTGCCAGAGGAATTGACAGCAGTGCATCTGTTGGAAGCAACGTGGAGCTGGGAGCGGATATATCAATCTACCCTTATGTTTATATCGGGAATAATGCAGTAATAGGGGACAATGTCACCATATATCCTTTCACATTCATAGGTGAGGGCTCTGTTATAGGAAGTAATTCTGTCATATATTCAAATGTCACGGTACGGGAAATGTGCAGAATAGGCGCCCGTGTTATCATACATAGCGGAGCTGTCATTGGCAGTGATGGTTTTGGTTATGTGACTCATCAGGGAACTCACCATAAAATACCTCAGATTGGAGGCGTCGTTATTGGCGATGACGTTGAGGTTGGCGCCAATACTACAATCGACAGGGCAACAACAGGGAACACAATCATCGGAAGGGGCACAAAGATAGATAATCTTGTACAGGTAGCCCACAATGTTTCCATAGGAGAGCACTGCCTGTTTGCGGCTCAGTCAGGAATAGCAGGAAGTTCAACAACAGGCAATTACGTAGTAATGGCAGGTCAGTCAGGGGTGTCAGACCACATCAATATAGGAAATAATGTTATCCTCACCGGCAAGTCCGGAGCGACAAGGGATATAAAAGACGGTGAGACAGTCTCAGGCGTTACCTCCATGCCCCATCGCAGCTGGCTCAAGTCAATGGCTGTTTTTGAGGACCTGCCTGAAATGAAAAAAAGGATTGCAGAGCTTGAGAAAAGACTGGAAGAGATAGAAGCGAAATAATTGTTTTTTCGAAGACCCTAAGGAGGCATTATATGGACATAAAAGAAATACTCCGGATACTCCCCCATCGATACCCTTTTCTGCTTATTGATAAGATCACAGAATTAGAATTATCCAGGCGTATAGTCGGGATAAAAAATGTAACAATGAATGAGGGATTCTTTCAGGGACACTTTCCTGATTTTCCTGTCATGCCCGGTGTGCTGGTTATTGAAGCAATGGCACAGGTAGGATGTGTCCTGGCATATAAATCAGCGGAAACAACAATGGATATATCAAACAAGCTGGTATACTTTGCCGGGATAGATAATGCCAGGTTCCGTAAACCAATAGTGCCAGGCGATCAAATCAGATTTGAATTAGAACTGCTGAGGGCAAAGGGTACCTTCTGGAAAATGAAGGGTGCCGCGATTGTTGACGGAGAGACGGCTTGTGACGCCGAGATCATGGCGATGCTGGGTGATAAGTAAAGACAGGCAATGAGCAAAAAAACTCTGAGGAGTGTAAATAATGAATAGAATCCATGAAACCGCGATTGTTGACCCTAAGGCTGAGTTAGGCGAGGGAGTGACTGTCGGCCCCTACTCTGTCATAGGCGAACATGTGATAATTGGGGATGGAACAGTTATTGATTCACATGCATTAATTGAAGGATGGACTACGATTGGCAGTAAATGCAGGATTTCATCGTTTACATCCATAGGGACGCCTCCACAGGATATTTCATATGCTGGTGAAGAAACAAAAGTTGTTATAGGCGACAGAAACACAATACGCGAATACACAACTATCCACAGGGGGACTAAAAAAGGCGGCGGTATTACTACTGTAGGTTCTGATAATTATATAATGGCGTATGTTCATATAGCGCATGACTGCATCATTGGAAACCATATAGTGATGGCAAATGCGGCAACCCTGGGCGGCCATGTCAAGATAGACGACTACGCAATTATCGGAGGGCTTACAGGCATACACCAGTTCGTCCGCATCGGCGCATATTCCATGGTGGGGGCATGCTCTGCAGTGTCTCTCGACGTGCCTCCATACGTATCTGCAGTCGGTAACAGGGCTGAGCTCTTTGGTTTAAACATAGTAGGTCTGAGGAGACAGGGTTTTGACAAGGCTCGGGTGCAGAAAATAAAAAAGGCTTATAACATACTATTCAGATCGAAGCTGCAGCTTAAAGAGGCAGTAAAAAGCGTCATCAAAGAGGTGCCTGTATCAGAAGATATGGACCGTATGATTAAGTTCATTAAAGAAACCAAACGTGGAATATGCAGATGAAACTCGGTATTATAGCCGGTGATGGCAGGTTTCCTGTTATTATTGCAGATGCGGCAGGAAAAAACGGCTATGAGACGATTGTCGTTGCACATACAGGGCTCACGTCACCGGATATTGAAAATGCAGCTGACAAGGTTTACTGGACTAAATTAGGCCAGTTGTCGGCGTTAATTAACATATTAAAAAAAGAGGAAATTACAGAGGCTATTATGGCCGGAGGTGTAAGTAAGCGGCTCATGTTTACCAATATCATGCCTGATATCAAGGCACTGGCACTTCTGGCAAGGCTTAAGGACAGAAAAGATGACACAATCCTGAGGGCCATTGCCGGACAATTGGAGAAAGAGGGCATAACCATCAATGCAGCGACAGCATATATAAAGACTATTCTTGCTGAAAATGGGACTCTGACTAAAACAGGACCTGAGGCTGATGAGTGGGAGGATATCCGTTTCGGCACTGTTATAGCTAAGGAAATAGGGAGACTTGACATAGGGCAGTGCATAATAGTCAAAAACCGTGCAGTAATAGCAGTGGAGGCTGTTGAAGG
This sequence comes from uncultured Nitrospiraceae bacterium, assembly GCA_964611625.1. Taxonomy (GTDB): domain Bacteria; phylum Nitrospirota; class 9FT-COMBO-42-15; order HDB-SIOI813; family HDB-SIOI813; genus RBG-16-43-11. The sequence goes on from CAZTAM010000003.1 coordinate 374,929, forward strand.
AACTGATGAAACCATACTCAGGGGAGGAAGACTTGCCAATGGAGGAGCCGTTGTAATAAAACTGTGCAAACCTGATCAGGACACACGGTTTGACCTCCCCACAGTCGGACCGGCAACAATTGCCCGAATGGCTGAGACAAAATCGAGGGTACTCGCAATTGAAGCAGGACTGACTGTCATGATAGACAAGGATCAGATGCTGAGGGCTGCAGATGAGGCCGGCATATCGGTTGTAGGAATAGGGTAATGAGAAGGGATAATTGAATATGATCGAAAAAACAAAAGTTGCTGTTATAGGAGTCGGGTATCTGGGTGAACATCACGCACGCATCTACTCTTCCATGAATGATGTTGTTCTTGTCGGAGTTGTGGATGCTAACAGGGCAAGGGCGGATGAGATAGCTGCAAAATACTCTACCAGGGCATACTATGACTACAGGGAGTTGCCGGGTGATGTTCAGGCAGTCAGCATTGCTGTCCCTACCAGTCTCCATCACAGCGTTTCACTCGATTTCATAAGACACAATATTGACGTCCTGATAGAAAAACCTGTTACAACTACAGTTGAAGAGGCAGATACTCTGATTAATGAGGCACGCGAACGCGGTGTCCTTCTTCAGGTGGGTCATATTGAGCGATTCAATTCTGCTTATAAGAGTTTACAGAACCATATCGGGAGACCCGGATTCATCGAGACTCACCGGCTTGGCCCTTATGTAGGACGCGGTATAGATGTTGACGTAATACTTGATCTTATGATTCATGACATTGACATAATATTATCCATCGTCAAGTCCGAAGTCGTTGATGTACGGGCACTTGGAGTCCCTGTCCTGACAAACAGCATTGATATGGCTAATGCACGGCTTGAGTTTTCAAACGGATGCGTGGCGAATCTTACAGCCAGCCGGGTATCCAGGGAAAGGGTGAGGAAAATCAGGATATTTCAGGCTGATACCTACATTACTATCGATTATGCTCATCAGAGTATGGGAATATACAGGAGAGTACTGGAGAATAACATTCCAAAAATAACAGGGGAAGATACAACGCTTGAAAAAGGTGAGCCTCTGTCATCCGAGCTTGCATCCTTCATAAATGCAGTCCGTAACAGATCGACCCCGGCAGTATCAGGTGAAGATGGAAGGGAAGCCTTGAGAATCGCCATAATGATACGGGAAGATGCTGAAAAACGCCTGGCCTCCACACAAATTTAATGACGCTCAAATCGCGGGTAATTTCGAGTGAAAAAAATCCTTATCATAGCTGGCGAGGCATCCGGAGATATATATGGCGCAGATTTAGCAAAACATCTGTTTAGGTCCAGACCGGATCTGAAAATTTCCGGCATAGGTGGAAAGAGGATGCGGGATGCAGGCGTTGAGATCCTCTTCGACATCTCGCACATAAGCGTGGTCGGCTTCTCTGAAATACTGCCAAAGCTGCGTGTAATAAAAAAAGCTTATAATGTTGTATCTGACATAATAAAATCCGGAGGAGCAGACCTCGTTGTTCTCATCGACTATCCTGGATTCAATATCAGGCTGGCTGGAGTTGCAAAAAAAGCAGCTGTGCCTGCAGTATATTATATCAGCCCGCAGGTGTGGGCATGGAGAAAGGGACGAATAAAACTGCTGGCAGGCAGAATAAAAAAGATGATTGTAGTATTGCCCTTTGAAGAAGAAATATACAAGAAAGAAGGAATTGATTGCTCATTCCTGGGCCATCCGCTTGTAGACGAAGTGATTTCAACCAGGGCAGCAGAAGATTCCATGAAACTCTACGGGCTGAATGAAAACAAGACAGTCCTTGGTCTCCTTCCGGGAAGCCGGACAGGAGAGGTCAGGACATTGCTTCCGTTATTTCTCGATTCCGCCCGGATTATAACAGACGGAAACCAGGATATTCAGATAATCATGGCAGCAGCGGAATCGCTTGATTTTAATGAAGTGGAGGGGATTGTTGATAAATGGAAGGCGTCAGACAACAGCAGATCACTTGATATAAGGATTATTAAGGGAGAGGCAAATGATGTAATAAATGTCAGTAATGTTATACTGGCTGCATCAGGAACTATAACACTGCAGGCAGCACTCTTTGGAAAACCTATGGTGATTGTCTATAAGATGTCGCTGCTTACTTATGCTATTGCAAAACTGCTGGTCACAGTTAAACATATAGGTCTGGTAAATATAATGGCAGGAAAGAGGATTGTCCCTGAATTAGTACAATATGACGCTACTCCTGAGAATATAGCCGGAGAGGCAAAAAGGTTTCTGTATGATGCCCAGTATTATGAGAAGACCATAAAGGAGCTAAACGCTGTCAGGCTGACGCTCGGCCCGCCGGGGGCCTCTGAAAGAGTGGCAAGGGAGATAGCAGGAATGCTATAGATATGTATCAGCGAATCCTTAAATACGTTAAGCCATACTGGATAAGAATAGTAATTGCATCACTCTGCGCTATTGGTGTATCCGGCACCACAGCAGCAGCGGCATGGTTAGTACAGCCTGCACTTGACAGGATATTCATTGAGAAAAATGTGCAATTGCTGCTTATGATACCGTTTGCCATTCTCATAATATATTTCATTAAAGGCATGTGTAATTACTACCAGTCCTACCTGATGAGGTACGTTGGAAACCGTGTCATAATGGATATGCGTAATGACCTCTACGCACATATCGCTGTGATGCCAATGCAATTTTATAACGACCATTCAACGGGCAAGCTAATGTCGAGGCTGCTTAATGATGTCGGTATTATAAACAATGCAGCCTCATCCTCAATTAAAGACCTTGTGCAGAATACCATCACTGTATTTGCGCTTCTCGGTGTCATCTTTTACCAGGACTGGAAACTCGCCGCCATATCATGTATCGTCCTCCCGTTCGCTTACTACCCGCTTATAAAGCTGGGCAGGAAATTACGTCGGGTCAGCAGTAAGGGTCAGGAAGAGATATCGGGTATTACCTCAATACTGCATGAGACATTTACCGGCGCAAGTGTTGTAAAGGCCTTTGGAATGGAAGATTTCGAGATCTCAAAATTCAGGGAAAGGAATTACAGCCTTTTCAGGATCAGCATGAAGGGTGTGAAACTTACGGAACTCAGCACACCTATAATGGAATTTATTGGCGCGGCCGGCGCATCACTTATAATATGGTATGGAGGATATAAGGTGGTACAGGGCATAACAACGCCTGGCACTTTTTTTTCATTCCTGACCGCTCTCATAATGATGTACAGCCCTCTTAAGGCCCTGACAAGGGTGAATTCCGCAATACAGCAGTCAATAGCAGCGGCTGAAAGGGTCTTTGCAATCCTCGACCTGAAAAACGAGAAGCATATAGATAAGGGGACAAGAGAACTTAACGGTATAAGAGACAGTATTGAATTCAGGGATGTCTCCTTAAGATATGAAAGTTCATCCAAACATGCAGTTTCCAATATCAGTTTTTCTGTCAGGCATGGCAGGACAGTGGCTATCGTCGGCAGCAGCGGTGGAGGAAAGACGACAATAGGCAACCTCCTGCTTCGTTTCTATGAACCTGATGCAGGCGGTATTTTCATTGATGGAACGAACATCAGGGACTTTACGCTCCGGTCTTTGAGAAACCAGATAGGTATAGTCAGTCAGGATGTTATTTTATTTAATGATACAATCCTCAGCAATATTTCATACGGGAAAAAGGATATCAGCACAGACGGAATAATTAATGCTGCAAAAAAGGCTTATGCCGACGAATTTATCAGCAGGATGCCGGACGGATATAATAGTTTTATTGGTGAGAAAGGGGCAAAGTTGTCCGGAGGAGAAAAACAACGGATAGCAATAGCGCGCGCCTTATTAAAGGATCCTCCAATACTGATACTTGATGAGGCGACATCTGCTCTCGACACGGAATCAGAACATATAATCCAGATGGCGCTTGAAAACCTGATGATTGGAAGGACAACATTTGTTATTGCACACCGTTTATCAACTATTAAGAACGCGGATTTGATTATTGCAATGGATAGCGGGAAGGTTGCTGAAATGGGCAGGCATGAGGAACTGCTTAAGGCAGGTGGTTTATACAAGAGGCTGTATGATATGCAATTTGCTGAAAAAGAATAATGCTTCTCACATCATTACTTACACTCCTGTCACATATTTACCGCCTTATCTGGGGCATTCGGAAATGGTTCTATCACACCGGTATTCTTAGAACCAGGAAACTGCCCTGCCCTGTTATCTGCGTTGGAAATCTCACAACCGGAGGCACGGGAAAGACACCGGCTGTAATTGCGATAACTGGAATTATTAATAAAATGGGCATGCCCCGCCGTAAAACGAATGTGTGTCACCCTGAACTTGATTCAGGGTCTCAGATTGCCGTACTCTCACGGGGGTATAAGAGAAAGTCGACTGTTCCGATACTTGTTGTCAGTGATGGAAAATCCATTCTTGCAACTCCCGAAGAATCCGGTGATGAACCGTACCTGATCGCCTCATCTGTAAAAAATATCCGGGTAGTAGTCGGCGCAAACAGATATAAATCAGGTATTCATTCAGTGACACATACCGGCGCCAATATCTTTATACTTGATGACGGCTACCAGCACATCCAGCTTCACAGGGATATAAACATCCTTCTGATTGACGCGTCCAATCCATTCGGCAATGGACATATGCTTCCCAGAGGTATCCTGAGGGAGCCGCTCAATGGCATTTCAAGGGCCCACTGTGTAATTGTAACAAGGGCAAATGAAGCGGCAAAAGGGAGCATAGCGGCTATAGTGAGGAAATATAATCCTGATGCCCCTCTCTTTTACGCATCCTATAAGGCAGATGATATAACAGATCCTGACGGTTTATCGTACGGAGTCGATACTCTTTATGGCAAAAAGGTATTTATCTTCTCCGGCATTGCTAATCCTGAATCGTTTAGAAAAAGCGTAGAAAATATCGGGGGAACGGTAGTTGGTGAATCGTCATACCCGGACCACTATTGGTATAGTAATGATGATCTGCGGGCTATCATTAAAGATGCATCAGATTTGTCAGCAGAGGCAGTGATTACCACCACAAAGGATGCAGTCAGGTTGCACGGCTTGAGTCTTTATGATAAGACAGGAGGAGAGGTGAAACTACTCATACTTCATGTTGAGATGATTATTGAAGAGGGATTCATGAGGTGGATAAAAGAGGCAATGAGTGAAAAGCATTGAGTTATGAGTAAGAAGAAAGTTCGAAACAGTTGGAAAGATTTTGCAGAATATATAGTTGTGGCTGCTTTTTTGCGCATTCTGGCTATTCTTCCCTACAGGCTTGCATCTGATACAGGCAGTCTCATAGGACGTCTGGGATATCTGCTGGATAAAAGGCACCGGAATATCACATTAGAAAATCTAACCAGGTCATTTCCCGGCAGAAATCAGGAAGAGCTTGCCATCATTTCAGGAAAGGTCTTTGAGAACCTTGGAAGGTCTGTTGCAGAATTTGCCCATATAGCAAGCCATCCGCCAGTCTATGTCAAAGATATGCTTGACAAATGGGTGACAATAGAAGGTAAAGAACATATTAATAATGCGATCATGAAAAATAAGGGTGTCATCTACCTCGGCGCCCACTTCGGAAACTGGGAGTTGCTCGGACAGGTCCTGTCTGAAAATAAGTGTGCATTTAATGTAATAGCAAGGCCAATCGATAATCATCGCTTGAACAGGATCATCATTTCTCTTAGAAGTGTGCTGGGGGCAAATGTCCTGTCAAAAAAGGGTGTGCTAAGGGATATGCTGAAGGTGATAAAAAAAGGGGGGGCTGTCGGGATCCTTCTTGATCAGAATTGCTCAAGGGAAGAAGGGGTATTTGTAGAATATTTCGGTCAGACTGCAGCCGCCAACAAGGGATTGGCGCTTATTGCCATGAAAAGCGGGGCATCTGTAATTCCAGTCTTTATCGTCAGAGAACATAAATACAGGCACAGGGTTGTATATTTGCCGGAGATAGATATTAAGAGAAGCGAAGATCTTGACAGAGACGTAGGTACGTACACCCAGAAGTTTACAAGTATAATTGAGGCATTTGTAAGAGACCATCCGGAGCAATGGTTCTGGATGCACCGGAGGTGGAAGACAAGGCCTTAAGATAAAAAATCCCCCTTACTCCCCCTTTAGAAAAGGGGGGATAGGGGGGATTTGAACGAGAATTTCCGAATGAACCATAATACACATGTAAAAAAGCTTCTTATTGTCGCCCCCAACTGGCTTGGGGATGCTGTGCTCGCTTTACCTGCAATCGCATGTGTCAGGGAGAAATTCTCTGCTGCACGCATAACAGTCCTTGGCCTTCCACATATATGTGAGTTATTCAAAGAGAGTCCGTATGTTGATAATAGAATGCAATATTCAGACACAATGATGTCAACTGTACGCGAAATAAAAAAGGAGAAGTTTGATTTAGCGATTTTACTACCCAACTCATTCAGGACAGCGCTCATAGTTCATCTTGCCCGTATACCCCTCCGCTGCGGCTATAGCAGGGACGGACGTGGGTTTATGCTGAATATGGCCATAAAAGTTGATGCACGGACAAAAGAGCTTTCTCAGACAGAGTATTATATGAATATTGTAAATTATGTTACTCCCCCTTTTTCAAAGGGGGAAATCAGTTCCCACCTTTTCAATGAGGGAATAATATTCTCCCCTTTAGAAAAGGGGGGTAAGGGGGGATTTGAATGGCTGCACATCTCTCAGGAAGAAACTCAGCATGCAAATAAAATACTGCAGAATTACAACATCCCCTCAGGCTCTCTTATCATAGGCATCAATCCTGGCGCTGCATATGGTTCGGCAAAGCGCTGGTATCCTGAGAGATTTGCGCAGGTCAGCAGTGCGTTAGTCAAAAAACACAATGCGTCGGTTATGATCTTCGGGAGCCAGAAGGAGTCTGTTATAGCAGAAGAGATTGAGAGTCTTTCAACTGTTCCGGTCATCAACATGGCAGGAAAGACGTCCATCAGGGAGCTTATGGCACTGATTAAGCAGTGTGCTGTATTTATTACTAACGACTCCGGTCCAATGCATATCGCAGCAGCTCTTAAGGTACCTGTAGTAGCTATATTTGGTTCCACCGACCCTGGAAAGACCGGACCAATGGGAAACAGAAACATAGTAATAAGGAAGAATGCAGAGTGCAGTCCATGTTTTGAGAGAACTTGCCCGACTGACCTGAAGTGCATGGATATGATAACGGTGGAAGATGTGATGGCAGGTGTGGACAGGATTATACAATGAATAAGTTTGCGGTATTTATTGACAGGGACGGCACTATCAACGAGGAGGTCGGCTATGTCGGCAGTTTCGACAGGTTTCGCTTACTGCCCGCAGTGTCAGATGCTATACGAAAATTAAATGATTGCAATATACCGGCTATTGTCATAACAAACCAGTCAGGCATCGGACGAGGATATTTTTCTTCAGACTTTGTTAATAAACTGCATGACCGCATGATAGCTGAACTTGCAGGTATGGGCTGCACTATAGACGGCATATATTTGTGCCCTCACCACCCTGATGATGGATGTGCCTGCAGAAAACCCCGCCCGGGAATGCTGCTTAAGGCTGCCATGGAGCATGGCATTTCACTTCGCAGATCGTTTGTCATCGGAGATAAGATTATTGATATGAAAACAGCTCACAGCGTTGGCGCCAAAGGCATCCTTGTGCAGACCGGTTTTGGTGCAGAAGAGATAAAAAGCCTGGCTGACCGGGATTCGGAAGGCAGGCCGGACCACATAGCAGCTAATCTGAATGAGGCAGTGTCATGGATAATAAATCAGGTGAAAGGTATCAGTAAGCAGGCAGCAGCGGGTGAATCCAGGCGTATACTGATAGTAAAGCCCAGCTCTCTCGGAGACATCATACACAGCCTCCCTGTACTCCGGGCCCTGAGGAAGACCTGCCCTGACGCTTACATTGGCTGGGTTGTTAAAGAGGTCTGGCGGGAAGTACTTGAGGATAATCCCCTGATTGACCATCTGATTATACTTAATAAAGGTGCATCAGGTATTATCTCTGCTGTCCGTGAAACGCGCATTTTGAGATTTGACACTGTTATTGACCTTCAGGGCCTCTTCAGGAGCGGAATCATCACTTATCTTTCCGGGGCACGGACCCGTACAGGCTTTTCTAATGCACGGGAATTTGCCCGCCTGTTTTATAACAATAAGGTTACTGTTCCTGCAGTAAAAATGCATGCCGTTGACAGATATTTTCTGACAGTTCATAACAACACCCCTGCATCCATCCATTTTCCGCTTTACACAAATATCGAAGATGCAGAATGGGTAAAGTTGTTCCTGCAGGAAAACAATTTATTCGATAAGTACCCCCTTATTGCCATCAATCCATCGGCAAGGTGGATCAAGAAGCGCTGGCCTGCTGCCTCATTTTCCGCCTTAATAAACAAATTGATTAAAGAGCTGAATGCAGGTATAATCATCGTCGGAAGTAAGGATGATGTCCCAATTGCAGAAGAAATATCTTCCATGGTACATGAAAGGATAGCCATAGCTGCAGGTCAGACTTCTATCAAGACACTGGCAGCATTACTTGGAAAGATTAACTTGCTGATTACAAATGATTCCGGCCCGATGCATATTGCGGCAGCCATGGGCACACCGGTAGTCGCACTGTTTGGCCCCACTGACCCGGAGCTGACCGGACCATACGGAAGAGGACATGTGGTATTGAGGAAGAACCTTGAATGCAGTCCCTGCATGAGAAAACCGTGCAGCCAGGGCAAAACCGTATGTATGGACACTATTTCAGTGGAAGATGTCGCAGCGGCAGTACTTGGTAAATTTAAAGGAGAAGCACATGGCGTTAACTAAAGAATTGCTTGAAATTCTTGCATGTCCCGGGTGCAAAGGTGACATCCGGCTTACGGAAAAGGGAGACGGACTCATATGTGACAAATGCAAACTCCTCTTCCCCATTAAAGATGATATACCAGTCATGCTGATAGACGAGGCTGCCAGAATCGATTGATGCCGGATTTAACATTTTCACGTAAATAACAAATACAGGTCTCTTTAAATGCAACAGACTTTTTCAGAATTTCTCAGACGTTCTATTTCCAGAAACAGGGTAACAATAAGCTTCACGGGTGCGGCATTTTTTTTATACTTTGCGACACCTTCACGCACATCAGTCTTTACAGGCATACCATTTATAATCCTTGGGGAATTTATGCGAACCTGGGCTTCTGGCTACATTAAGAAGAATGAAGTGCTGTCGCAGAGCGGACCATATGCCATCACAAGAAATCCTCTCTATGTCGGTAATTTCCTTATAGGTACCGGATTCAGCATAATGACCGGAAGAGTAATACTCTTACTTCTCTTTTTAGCCGGATTCTTATATATATACAAATTAACAATTCAAAACGAAGAGAAGTTTTTATCAGATAAATTCGGTGAAATATTTGCAGTATATAAAGAGAGGGTACCTGTTTTTTTTCCAGTTAAATTGCTCTCCTCAGGTTCAGAATCAGGTGATGATTCAAATTCGCATTTCGAATGGCAATTAGTGCTTAAGCACAGAGAATATAATACATGGCTGGGAATTATTGCAGGGCTTATAATCCTTATCGCAAAGGCAGTATTGATTACAACGTAATAAGGTTAATCAGGGAAGATCATTATAATGAAGATTCTTATTCTCGGCGCCGGCGGCCAGCTTGGCAGTGAATTGGTGAACATACTGCAGGATGATACGCTTATACCGCTGACGCACAGGGATATTGAAATGACTGATGAACAGGAGGTTAACAATATCCTCTCCTCTAATATGCCTGATGTAGTAATCAATACGGCAGCCTATCACAGGGTTGATGACTGTGAAGATAATGTTAATCTCAGTTTTTATGTAAACAGCTTCGCAGTCAGGAACCTTGCAAGGACATGCAGTGACCTGGGAATCACATTTGTTCATTTCAGCACGGACTATGTATTCGGCGGTGAAAAGAATACCCCTTATATCGAAGACGATTGCCCCAATCCACGCAGTGTCTACGCAGTTTCTAAATTTTCCGGAGAACTGTTTGTCAGAAATATCTGCAGCAAATATTATTTAATAAGGACATGCGGTCTGTACGGAGCCAGGGGGTTGAGCGGCAAGGGGGGTAATTTCGTTGAGACAATGATACGGCTGGCTAAAGATGGAAAAACTATAAGGGTTGTATCAGACCAGTTCGTAACACCTACTTATGCAAAGGAACTTGCAGCAAAGGTCTCCCAATTGATCCGGACAGATAAATATGGACTCTATCATATCACAAATAACGGGGGGTGTTCCTGGTATGAGTTTGCATGTGCCATATTTGAATTGACAGGAATTGACGCCGATGTTTCCCCAACTTCATCATCTGAGTTCGGTGCCAGGGCCCGCAGACCCGCCTGGTCAGTTCTTGAAAACAGGAATCTGAAACGGCTCGGCCTGGACGACATGAAACCATGGAAGGCGGCATTGAAGGAGTATCTGACTGAGAAGGGATACGTCAGGGATAAGGCAGGATGGATTTGAGTAAGGCAGTTGCGGGCGAAACAGCAGAGAAATACGAGAAGAAGAAAAAACATTATCAGAATGATTCTGTCGCCTCAAAGTATGATGACGTCCGTTTCATAAAACTATCGCACAGGCTGCGCAACAGGAGAAAGCTTGCCGCTATTCAGAGGGCTTTATCAACAGCGGCTGAGCTCGGGTATGAGATAAGGAATGTTATAGACATACCATGCGGTACCGGCAGATTAGTCCCGCTGTTCATAGACAATAAAATTTCTTTCACGGGCGCTGACATATCAAGAGAAATGATGGAGGTATCAAGAAACAGGTTTGGCAATTCAGGCCTGTTGAATGGGATGGTGAGGTGCGACGCAGAATCCATGCCGTTCAGGGACAGGTCTTTTGATTCTGTAGTAAGCATCAGATTCATGTTCCATGTCCCCAGAGAGGTTAGACACAATATTTTAAAGGAGATGGCAAGGATCAGCAAAGGATGGCTGATAATTGATTACCGTCATCGCTACACTGTAAAATACTGGATTAAGAGTGCACTCAGCCGTCTCGGCATAGGCAAACCTCCTTCATACCGTATTTCTGTGTCTGACCTGCAAAGTGAACTGAGCGCTGCCGGGATAAATTTGATCCGGATATTTCCCACCTTGCGGCTGTTTTCTGATAAATGGGTAGTGCTGTGCAAAGCAATTTAGTGTTATGGTAAAATTGTCAGGTTTCACATTCATCAGAAATGCCGTTTCTCTGGACTACCCTGTTGTCGAAAGTATTTCCTCCATCCTTCCGGCTGCAGAAGAATTTATCGTCAACATAGGCCCTGATAATGACGATACAACAAAGCTGATACAGTCAATCAAAAATCCTAAAATAAAGATAATACACAGTCAGTGGAATCCCAATATGACCACCGGGGCTTATATATACGCTCAGCAAACCGATATCGCCCTCTTTAACTGCATGGGCAAATGGGCATTTTATCTTCAGGCAGATGAAGTCATCCATGAGAACGACCTGCCGTCAATAATGTCACTTTTGGACCGCTATCAGGATGATGACAGAGTCGATGGCCTTGCATTCACTGAGCTTAGTTTCTGGGGAGACTATAAGACCGTTGTTAATGTCTACCCTCAGCGCAGGAGGAGGCGATGCCGGATCGTAAAGCCCCATCATTTTGTCCTGTCAAGGGGAGATGCAGCAGGCTTTACCGTCCACCCCAAATACAAAGAAAAGGGCCGAAGAATCAGGGTTATTGATACCGGCATAAATCTGTTTCACTATTGCAGCGTCAAATCAGAGAAGGCAATGCAGGCGAAGGCCCGCACAACCTCAAATTACTGGAGTGAGTCTGAATCCGCTCAGTCTGCCTTCAGTACGTATTATAACCTGCCAAGGAAATTTGTAGCCCCATATGATGGCCCGCATCCAAAGGTTATGGAAGACAGGATTAAAGAACATAAGATTGCCATTGACCTCTCCTCTCCCCTGTGGCGGACTGAGATGTCATGGAAGGAACGAATGCGCCTGATTAAAACCATGTGGGTGGAACATATAACCGACAGATTTTCAGGACGCGGCAGTTATATTCTCGTCAAAAAATAATGTGGCTCTATCTAAACAACAGATACAGTGAAATATTACATCAGAACGGCCTGAAACATTTCACAGACTTCATGACCTATTCAGGCGGAAATGTCTTAAAGCGGCTCCCCTCAAGAACAATAACAAAGGTAGAACTTCCGGATGGAAATAATAACGCAACATTTTTCCTGAAGCGTCATATGGGCACTGCAAAACCTGGCGAATTATTGCGAACATTTTTGTCAGGATTCTCCCTGTCATGGGGACGAAAGGAGTGGGAGGTTATTGAGGCATTCAGAAAATGCGGCATCCCGACACTGACTCCTGTAGCAGCAGGCGAAAGGGGCTCTATCTTAAGGCTGGAATCATTTCTAATGACACAGGAACTGTCCGGTTTCCAGTCTCTTGAAAAGTTCCTGCAGGAATATTTCACATATCCCCTGCCGGTAGAAAAGATAATTGAAAAAAGGGCATTGATACGGGAAGTCTCCGAAATAGCAAAAAAAATGCACACTGCAGGCTTTAATCACAGGGATTTCTACTGCTGTCATATTTTTATAAGACGAACTGATGATGGCAGCAGAGAACTGCGGGTGCTCGACCTTCAGAGAGTTGACAAAAGGCGCTGGTTCCGAAGGCATTGGATTATTAAAGACCTTGCAGCATTAAACTACTCTGCACCCTCACAAATAATTTCCGTGAGTGACCGGCTTCGTTTTATGATACATTACATGAATGGCAAAGATAAAGTCAGACAGAACCTGTCCCTCATCCGTCAGGTAATTGGTAAAACGGACAGGATAAGGCGGCACGATAAGAAACTGCAGGAAAGAAGGCGTAAAGAAGGGTAATGTCAATTTTGTCACCCATAATCAGTCACCCGGAACTTGTTTCAGGATCTCGAACGATTCCTGGTCAGGAGATTCCGAAAGAAGCCCGGGATGACAGTCGTCCATTACAGGCAGCCTGACGTCTCGGATGAAGATTGCAATTATCAGAAAAAAATACAACCCATATGGCGGCGCAGAGCGTTACCTGAACCTGCTCGCATCCAATCTTGTCCGTGAGGGACATGATGTCCATATATTTGCCAACAAGTGGCCGGGAGGAACAGATAACGGTGTAACCTTCCATAAGATACCGATGATTGGCGGGTTGTCAGTGCTCAAGGTCTGGAGTTTTGCCATAGCAGCTTGGGTTGTTTTAAAACGATTTGACTGTGATATAATATTCAGCAATGAAAGGCTGTTTACACAGGATATACTGAGAACATCAGATGGTGTACACAGTACATGGCTCAGGATCAGGATGAGGTACTCATCCCCCCTGAAGAAGCTGTCATACATAATTAATCCGCTGCACCTGTCCATACGCCTCCTCGACTGGCATATCTTCAACAGGAGGGCGTTCAGCAGAATAATAGCGCCATCTGAATTCATCAAGCGTAATATCCTGAGAGAATTCAGTAATGTACATCCTGACGACATCATTGTCATATACAATGGAGTAGACCTTGACCGTTTCCTTCCTGCCAATAAGAATAAATACCGGGATATGATCCGTAAACAACTCGGGATAAATGCAGCGGACAAACTGCTTTTATTCATAGGCACAGGATTCGAGAGAAAAGGACTCAGATACGCTATCGAGAGCCTGCAATATCTGCCTGACAACACATTCCTGGCAGTAATAGGAAAGGGCAGTGTCAGGTCATACAATGAAATAGCTGAAAGGATTTCTGTGTCTGACAGGGTAAGATTTATCGGCCCTGTAGATGGTGCAGAGCGGTACTACGCTGCATCAGACCTGCTTGTTGCACCAACACTCTATGAACCTATGGCTAATGTCATACTGGAGGCCCTTGCAACCGGCATCCCGGTAGTTACGACACGGGATTGCGGAAACTCTGAAGTGGTTACGGCGGGGGAAAATGGCTGGCTCATTGATGATCCTACCAACGCGGAAGAAATAGCCGCAAGAATCAGTCAGGCGATAGAGAAGACGGGTACATCAAAGATTGAACAGTCTGCCAGGAACAGGGCAGCAGATTTCACATTTGACAGGACAATAAAGAATATGCTGTCAGTAATCTGCAACACAAAATGAACTGGACGGCTTGACATATAAATTTTTAAATTCATTTCTGAATACATGTATCTGTATTCAGATCAGGTCAGGATGCAATGATCAAAGTCTTATTCATAATCCAGGACAGTAAACTTCCCAGCAGCAGGATCAGGGTTTTAAATCTGCTGCCTGAGATACAAAAATATGGAATTGAAACTGAGGTTTTTCAATATCCCAGAAATACTCTCGACAAGATCAGTGTTATTAAGAAATGCGCACAATACGACATAACCTATCTGCAAAAGAAATTATTGACTCCATTGGATGCATTCCTTTTGAGAAAATATGCCGGAAAATTGATTTATGATTTTGATGATGCCATATATTACAAACAGCATGATAATAATTCTTCATATAGCTGGTCACGGTATAAAAAGTTCAGATACCTGATACGGAAAGCGGATCTCGTCGTTGCCGGAAACAGGATTCTCGCTGATCAAGCGCGCAGGTTTAACCAGAATACGTTTATTGTCCCGTCTGCAGTAGAAACGCGCAATATACCATTAAACGATCACAAGGATCCGGGAGGCAGAACGATCATAGGCTGGGTGGGCGGAGAGGTAAACCTCCCCTACCTCCGGATATTATCGCACTCCGTACTTCCAAGACTCTTCAATGAACATAAAATAGATTTCAGGATACTTAGCAGCAAGACCATCGAAATCCCGTCTGTAGAAGTAACATTCATACCATGGAGACTCGATACTCAGGAAAGAGAGATTGCGCAGTTTGATATCGGGGTAATGCCGCTGCCGGATGACAAATATACTGAAGGCAAATGCGGATACAAGGCGCTGCAATACATGGCTGCCTCAGTGCCGCCTGTATGCTCGGATGTCGGGGTCAACAGGGATATTATTGAAAATGGCAGGGATGGCTTTATAGTACAATCAGAAGAGGGATTTTATCAGGCATTAAAGACCCTCATTGAGCGTCCGGACCTTAGAATGGAACTTGGGCGAAATGCCCGCAAAAGGGTTGAAGAACATTTCTCGGTTCCTGTCATAGGAAAACAGCTCTCTGATATTTTGAAGCTCATTAATTGACGTGGTGCAGAAAGAAGAGTTGACACATTGGAAAATATCATGGAAGATGCATTCATATATATTACTTGGGAAAGCTGAGATTTTCCGGGATATACTCATTTGAAACATTCACATTACATTAAAGAACTTGTCTATTTTCTCCTCGGCAATTATATTCTGTCCCTCTTTCTGGCAAGAGAATACCTCTCCTTCGCACCGACATTTCAGTCGCACCTGGGATGGTTCTATACACGCATTGCCTTCTTTTCTCATTTTGCAATGCTGCTGATGATAATCGGCATCATTCTTCTCCCTTTTACCCTGCTTATCCGCCACAGGATACAGATGTGGATACTTCCGACTTTAATAATGTTCATCTACCAGACGATGCTCTTTGTTGATGTAAAGATTTATTCGCTGTTCCGCTTTCACTTCAACGGCCTGGTCCTGAACACACTTACAACTGAAGGCTCATGGGATTCCGTAAAACTTGGCAACATGACTATCATGACGATTGTCGCTGTCATCCTGCTCCTTGCGATTGCAGAATGGGGCGGCATGGCTTTATTATTGAGGCTTAACGCAAAGACCCGCAGACGTCAAGTCAGCCGCAGGCGACTGAAATGGCAGCGAGGTCTTATTTATCTATTTCTCCCTTTTTTTATTGTTGTTGCAACAGACAAACTGCTCTTTGCCTATGCCAATTTTCATGAGCTGACGCATATCACCCGTTATCAGAAATTATTTCCGTTATATCAGCCCCTTTTTATGGATGAGACATTCGAGAAATACCTTGGATGGAAGAAAGACAAACCGCCTGTCCTGCCGCCCTATCAAGCCGGAACCATGATTAACTATCCGCTGAAGGATCCTGATGTCAGCGGAGATATCCGGAGATGGAACATCGTCTGGATTACCATCGAGTCCTGGCGCTTTGACATGATGAATGAAGATATAACTCCAAACATTTCTGACTTCAGCAAGGACGCGCTTATTTTCACCAGGCATTACAGCGGAGGCAATGCATCCCGTTTCGGAGTATTTTCCATGTTCTATGGCATTTACGGCACCTACTGGCACCAGTTTCTTGCAGAACGCCGCTCCCCTGTATTTATGGATACGTTGATGAAGCTGGATTATGATTTCAAGATATTATCCAGCACTAAGCTGACTTATCCTGAGATGCGAAGCACTGCATTTGTAAAGATACCTGAACACTCCATAGAAGACCGCATACCGGGAAAGGCAGGCGATGAGCGTGACACCAGAATGGCGGAACTCTTCAGGAACTACCTGAATGAAAGAGACAAAGAGAGGCCTTTCTTCTCCTTCATGTTTCTTGATGCCCCTCATGCCCCGTACCGTTTTCCCAAAGACTACGAAAAATATAAACCGGTAGTTGAGGAGGTAAATTATTTCCATGTAAAAAAAACCGGAACAGAAGTAAACAAGAACCATCCGCTCTTTAACCGTTACAGGAATGCAATCTTCTTTGATGACTCTGTTGTGGGAGGGATTCTCAGGGAAATTAAAAATGCAGGACAAATGGATAATACTATCATCGTTATTACGGGAGACCATGGAGAAGAATTCTTTGAAACCGGATATTACGGACATAACACAACCTTCTCTTCCTGGCAGGCCCAGGTTCCATTTATCCTTTATGTGCCCGGTCTTGAGCCGCGGAAGATCGAACGTCTGACGAGTCATTATGACCTGGCTCCTACCATGCTCTCTTTATTAGGCATTAGAACAGATCCTTCTCTTTATTCACAGGGAAGATCGCTCCTCGAAGAACAGGAACATCCTTATGTCGTTGTCAGCGGATGGGATACATTTGCCATGATAGATAAGGACACAGCCATTGTCCTGTCTACTGAATCCTACAATGCAGGAATGGCGGATGTTCATATTGGAAATTATGAAATTGCAGAGGATTCAAAGGCTATTCTTAAGCTGAAGATGGGAAATCTAATAGAAGTTACAAAAAACCTTGGATATTTCCTGAAATAATATATTTAGATGGAGGCATATATTCAGGACATCAGATTTATCAGGCTCTACAAGCTGAGATACATAGGCGACGTATTACTTACAACACCTGCCATAAGGCTTATACGTCAGTCTTATCCGGATGCCCATATTACCATGGTGGTTAACAGCGGCACTAAAGATGTCATACGATACAATCCGCATATTGACAATATCATTACCATTGACAGGAGAATGATTGAGGATGCCGGTTTATACTCCAGACTTCAGTATGAATGGAACATGGTTAAGGCTCTCCGCGCACAGCCGTGTGATCTGTCTGTAGATTTCGACAGCGGAGAAAGGGCCGCCTTTCTATCTTTATTAAGCAATACCAGAATCAGGATCGGATTAAGACATCCAAAAGGTATACGTAAACTGATCTTCAACAGGCAGGTAAGGATCAATGGCCGTACCCATACTGTTGAAAGAAACCTGATGTTGGTGGAACAGGCTTTTAATCTTTCAAGGACAGACACAATGCTGGAACTTTATACAAGTTCAGAAGAGGAAGACTATATTGATTCATGGCTGCACAGCAACGGTCTGCTGCACAAGGAATATGTGGTTGTCCACCCTGGCGCACGCTACTGGTTCAAACGCTGGTCAAATGAAAAATGGGCTGGTACGATTGACCTTATTCAGAGAGAGTTGTGCATTCCAGTAATCATAAGCGGCGGACAAAAAGAATCGGACGATGTCAGCGCCATATCTTCCCTGATGACAACACCTGTATACTCCATTGCCGGAAGGACAGGCATCCTTGACCTGGCAGCATTGCTGAAAAAAGCCGCCCTGTTCATAGGCAATGACAGCGGTCCTGCTCATATAGCTGCAGCTTCAGGCACAAAGGTTATTGCCCTATTCGGGCCGACATCGCCTGAAGTCTGGAGGCCGTGGGGAGATGACCATACAGTGATATACAGTCAGTTTGACTGCAGTCCATGCGGCCGCATACAGTGTGACAGGGGTACGGAAAGCTGCATGGAAAAGATAAGCATCTCTCAGGTGTTCAGCGCAGTCTCCCGGCGTCTTGCCGGAAGGGCGCGATCAAACATTATGTCAAAGTATTTATCAGTTTCAGTTTAAATACGGCAGGATATCCTGCTTCTTTATCAGAAGCTTATACCAACCTTTGCACTGTACATATTTATATCAGAGAAATCTGCCTGAAGGGCAATGCTTAAGATGAGCAAACTCAACCTTGTACCGACAAACACTTTGGCAGCGCTTGTGCTTACATCATCAAAATCAAGAAAACTGACATTCTCTGATGTGCGGATCCATACCTGTCCTATCCCGCCATATGGCGTAATAGGACCAAATCCCTTGCTGACTGACGCATCAAGGCCATAAGTAGATACATCAACGTCGTCAACACCTGCCAGTGTCATGTAGCTCCCGCGAATTGCTGCAGCCGGTGTCAAAATACTCCCCTTAAGGAACGCCCACTTAATCTCTCCTCCGTAAATTTTAATATTGGAACCGGGAACTGCAGAGAATACTGCACCGACATCTATGCCAAACGGGAGTCCCTTCTGTGCATGAATTTTTGGCAGAATGATATAATCCGGCGGGTTGCTGTCAGAAATGGCCTTTTTCCAGTGAGGTGACCCGGAACTGATCTTTGTTGCCGTCATCTCAACCCCTATGTCGAAACCCAGAATGCCGAGCGGTTCCGCCGGTGCAAGCGGCACATAGCTTATCAGGAGGCCGACATCTTTGCTAAGGTCTTTGAACTCGCTCTCCAGCAGTCCGGTCTTCAGTTGAATGTCATTGCCTCCGGCAACAGCGTATGAGGAGGCGGCAATTAGAAGAAGAAAACTAAACAGCGATGGCACAACAAACATAAATATTTTTCTCATCATTCCCTCCGATAAAAATAACCTATCTTATTAAGACATTCCATGTCAAGGAGATTTTATGCCGGTTTTTTTCAACGCCTGCCCCTGTTTATCATATCTTCTATATAACCGGCTGTCTTTTTTGCAACTTCAACTGAGTCAATCATCAGGGAAAGTTCCTTATTGTGCTGGAGGGCGCTTGCGGTAAGATTGTGACTTCCGATGAAGGTGTACCTGTCATCAATCACTATGGCCTTGACGTGGGTACGCCTGCGGGGTGAATCATAATAGACCTTTACCCCTCCTCTTTCCAGTTTTTCCGCTGTAATCCTGTTTTCCTTATTCAGTGATGATGAGTTACCGCCCTCTTCCTCAAGCAACACTTTAACTCTAACGCCTCTCCCTGTCGCCTTTATGAGTGCATCTTTTACTTTATTTGATCCGCCAGTTTTTTTACCGGATGTCTTGAATATGTACATGCTGACAATGATACTGGATTGTGAGCTCTTAATCTTTTCCAGGAGGGAATCAAGATAACGGCTGTCTTCAAGGACAAAGACCCCCTTTACCTCTGCAGCATATGGACGGACCGCCTCCTGTTCACTGTAAACAGACGAGGGAACGAGAAGGGATACTACGATCAGTATAGGGATAATCCTTTTGATCACGGAAACAAGATTAACATAATAGTGTGTGTTAAATCTATTGTTTGACTCCGTATAGTTTCCGGTGCTGTATATACGATGAGGTCAATATCATGGGTTGTCCTGTAGTATCCATGAAGGATAACAGCACATCCTCAGAACTTTCGAATCTATCCGCATCGTCAAAATTGTTGATGTCCGGCGTCCAGGGGAACTAATCCGGTGAATCATTTGCTTTACTTCTCTGATGCCGAATTTTAGTGGACTTTGCAGTTCAGAAGAATAAAGGAGGCTAAAAATGAGAAAAGGGGCTGCCCTGGGAAAAATTGAAAAAGAGATAGAAAAACTCTCTCCTCAGGAAAAGTTGCGATTAGCAGAAAGGCTTATTCACCAATTGAGGAAGGGGGGGCTTTCAATAAAGAAGGAACTTGACTGGAATAAACTCTATGGACTTGGAAAGGGTTTATGGAAAGGGGAGGATGCGCAGGAATATATAAATTGTCTCAGAGAGGATCGTATATGAACCTCTCTGAGGGATTAAGGAAAAGAAACGCCCGCCAGCCTTCAATGACTGATGGGCGTTATATCAAACCTGACAATCAGAATAGTTAACAGTCAGATTGCGTTAAGTTGCGAATTAAGGTACCACCTCAAACATCTCTACAATCCCGACACCAGTACCGTTGTTTACCCCCTTAAGGATGGCTGTGTAGCCACCCGGAGGAAGAGTAACATACATGGCAGAATCCAGCGTGCAGCCTGTGGCAGTGACAGAACACGGATCTAATCCTGTATTCAGGATGTCTGTCGCATTACCGCAGGATATCAGTGGGGAATCGCACTGTAGGTCGGTCGTCTGCCAGTCATTGTTTGCGGCAATCATGGTCTGACCGGAATAGAGCTCCAATATAGGATTGGCCATGGCCCCCGAGACTCCGAAATCAGCTAAGCTCGGCCCACGGGCCCGTAAAAGAACCGTCTTATCACCGCCGCTGACAATAAAGCCGCCGATCATCACACTGTCTCCGGTGAGCACAGGTCCACGGGTGGAGATGTTGGTCAGGATAGAAGAAGAGCCGCTGTCTACATCAAAGACCTCGACAATCCCAACACCTGTACCGTTGTTGAATCCGCTTAGAATCGCCGTATAACCGCCAGGAGGCAGCGTCACATAGATGGCTGAATCCAGAGTGCACCCTGTGGACGTCACAGAACAAGGATCTAAACCAGTGTCCTGTATATCCTGATCATTACCACAACTGGTCGCAGGGGCGTCACACTGAGGATCAGTAGTCTGCCAGTCATTGTTTTTAGCAATCACCGTTTGCCCTGAGTACAGCTCCAATGTTGGATTGGCCATGGCTCCTGAAACGCCGAAGTCTGTCAGACTCGGGCCGCGGGCACGGATGAGTACCGTCTTATTTTCAGTCCCTTCGATGATAAAACCACCGATCACTACACCATCACCAGTCTGTACCATCCCGCGGGTCGAGATGTTGATCATATCCGCCACCTCAGGCTCTCCTATAAAGAAAGGAGAAAGGGTCGTCGAAGTGCCGCAGATCATGTTGGTCGTCGTATCCAGGCTGGTAGTTACATTGACCCAGGTCGTCCCGTTCCAATGGCGGAGTTTCAGGTTATTCTCTCTTTTAACTTGCGTGTCATCATAGTTGAAGCAGAGGGTCACAGATCCCGAGAACGTCGCGGTCGTGTTCACATCGTAGTAAATACTGCCGTATATTTTGAAGCTGGTCGGAGGTGGCGGAGTTCCGCCGGACGTAATAGTGACCGTAGTAATCCCCGGCGATGTCACCGTGGGGAAAGTTATGGTAAGACCGTTTCCAACCGGCACAGTCACATTACTCCCGGATGTCGTGTTGATGACGGGTGTAATGGCCGTGGTGGCAGCTGTTGCACTATTGTTTCCAGGGACCGGGTCCGCCTGGTTGGCGGAGACGCCGGCGGTATTCGTCAGTGTCCCGGTTGCCGTGGGGGTTACCCGGATCGTTACGCTCTTACTCGCACCGTTATTCAGCGTGCCAATGTTGCAGGTCACCGTACCGCTTGCCTGTGAACACGATTTTGTACCGAAAGTTCCGGAGACATAGGTCGCTCCGGTTGGAATAACGTCGTTTAATACTACCCCTGTCGCATTCTTAGGGCCATTGTTCGTAACTATTATCGTATAGGTCAAACCACTGCCGACAAAGACCGGGTCCGGAGAATCAGTGACCATGACCGAAAGGTCTGCTGTATTGGTGGTAGTTGCCGTGACAGTAGTCGCTGCTGCGTCACTGTTGTCTGCAAGATTAGGATCGGACTCATTCCCTGTGACAGAGGCCGTATTGTTCAGTGTCCCGGTTGTAATCGGTTTGACCACAATCGGCCACGTCGCGCTGGAGCCATTCGCCAACACTCCAAGACTGCACGTCACAATACCGTCCTGTAAAGAACAGCCCCCCTGGCTCGGTATTGCGGAGACAAATGTCACACCGGACGGCAGGGTATCCGTCACTGTAATTCCTGTTGCAATGTTAGGCCCGTTGTTGGTCACGGTCAATGTATACGTCAGGTTCTGGCCTACTAAGGCCGAGCCGGGAACACCCACCTTGGTGAGCGCTAAATCCGCAACCGCTGCCGCGTCTGATCCGGAGCAGTCCAGATCTATCCCATCACCCGGTATATCCACTGCACCGGGATGAATTTCCGGTTTACTGTCATCGCAGTCCACATTGTTCGGCGCATATCCAACCGGAGCGAAGCAGGCAAGTATCGGCACAGATGCATCATTCCCATATCCATCACCGTCCCCGTCTGGCCAAAAGGGGTTCGTGCCCCCTTCATCCACCACTCCGTCACAGTTGTCATCCACCATATTACAGATCTCAACTGCTCCGGGATTGATGTCAGGTTCGCCGTCGTTGCAATCATCACCATTCGTTACATACCCGGCAGGCTGCACGCAGGATTGGATAACGCTCGACGCGTCACCATAGGTGTCAAAGTCGAAGTCCTCATAATAGGTGTTCAGCACACAAGTAGCTGAGAAATCCTGAGCTGTCACATCCGCCCCTGCTACTGTCACCGAACGGTATTCAGGTGTAAAGGTATAGCCGCCCATACCCGGTGTAATCGTATAACCCCCATCGGCAAGGTTGGGGAAGCTGTATGTCCCGTCGGCCGCGGTGGTGGTGTTTGCAGAGGCATCTCCGCTCAGTGTCATAGTTGCCCCGCTCAGGCCCACACTGTTTTCCGTGACGGTTCCAATGATCGAATGAACCGAAGGACCAACCTGTCCGGAACGTACTGGCCACACGTAGAAATCGTAGTAGGACTTACTGACGGCGCCCATGCCGCCACTCCACATACCGACGAACCACGCGTAGTTCGTGTAGTCTGCGTAGGAAGTAGACGACCAGTAGTTGTACGACTGCACATTAAGGAAGGGATGCCCTGACGGCAGGGCCGGACTATATCGGGAGAAATCTGTAAGGCTGTGCAATTCTTTTCGATTTGGAAGGCGCCAGTCGGTATAGCCGCACAGACTCAGCCCGTTTGCATAGTCAATGGCCTGCTGCCATGTCTTATAAGTCCCTGGTAAATTTGCATTCTTCGTCCACATCAGGCCGGTAAGATTGTCTGTGACACAATCGGCATCTGTTCCTGTACCCGCTGTAAACCTCGGACTGGGCCAGGACACACCGGCCTTTAAATCCCCGTCCTGCCCTGTCCCTGTGCAGGCAATCACACTTCCTGAGCTATTGTAACAGGTCGTCTGGCCTGTCTCCCATAGCGGCGCCTGTTGTGCATAGGACAGACAGGCAGAAAATAGAACCATCAAGACTGTAAATATCATTCGCCTTAACATATCTTAACCCTCCCTCTTTACTATTTTCATTACTGGTAATCGCTCTTTAATCTTCCCGATATATCTATCCGTCTCTTTAATAATGACAACGGTGACACCATTCTCTACAAGTATCTTCAGGTATTGATCTGCAAGTCTTTCAGGGAAACCATACATCACCCCTCTTTTGCTTTGAGCGACTCTCTTTAGATTGAGCAAGGCAATCTTGTCCTCCATAAATGGAGTCACCCCGTAAAACTCATAGAAGCAGCCTACTTGAAAGAGGATAAATGAACCCCTGAACAGGCACATATAATAGAGATACTGACTCTTTGCAGATGGGAATATTTCACAGTATTTATAAATGGGTCTTATCCTGCTGCCATCAAACGAGAAATATTCCTTTAAAAAACAGTATCGTTTAAGTATGGCCACTCTTAAGCGATATGTATCCGCCCATTTCATGTGCCCACGATAGGAGGCAAGGACAGACCTGAGCTGTTCAATAAGTTCATAGTCGTATTTGACAATCTGTATCCCCTCTGTTTCTGAAACAAGCTTTTTTTCAAACCACGCAAGTCTTTCCCTCAGATTATTTACGACCCGTTGTCTCACAAGCATATAGTCAGGCCTGATGATATACCCAAGAAAATCGATACCGTTTGAGACAGGGACAATTTTATTGTATTTATCATTCAGCGAAAGGTTTAACCTGTCGGCGACAAATCCCCTGATGCGCTCTTTTATTTCCTCTAATCTCTCAGGGGACTCATCGAGGATCAGGAAATCATCACAATAACGTACATAATATCTACACTTCAGGACATGTTTCACATACTGGTCAAGTTCATTAAGATAGACGTTTGCAAAAAACTGGCTGGTGAGATTTCCTATAGGCAGCCCCTTATCTTCCGGGGCATGGAAAAGGCTCTTGTGGGGTGGCAGGTGTTTTATCAGATGCCTGCCGTCTTTGATAATGCAATTATCCACAGGATTGTGAAAGATTATCGTATTGGCAAGCCGGAGGATGTTCTCATCCTTTACCCTTCTTTCCACTATCCTGAAGAGAATTGTTTTATCAATGGTCATGAAAAAGTTCTTAATATCAAGGTGCAGATAGTAGGCCCTCTCACTCCCATTTTTACTGACCTTCCTGATAAATTTCCTCACCCGCTCTACTGCCTTATGCAGTCCCTTGCCTTTTCTGCAGGCGTATGAGTCATGGATAAAGACCGGCTCATAAATCTCCTCAAGCCTCTCCACAAGGAGATGGTGGATCACCCGGTCTCTGAAATCAGCGGCAATGATCTCCCGCATCTTGGGCCTTTCAACTATAAAACAGACAGATCGCGAGGGCTGATAGCTTTTATTGAGAAGTTGTTCCAGGAGCAGGAACAGATTCTCTTCAGCTTTCATCTCAAATTTCAGGGCATTTATGGTACCCCTTTTATTCCTCCTGCATTTGAGATAATTCCTGTAGAGGGCCTCGAATGAGAAGAGGGGGGTTAACCACTCTCCGGAACGTACTGGCCACACGTAGTTATTGTTGTTGGACTTATTGTTGGCGTTCATGTTGCCATTCCACATATTGACGATCCACGCGTTGTTCGTGTTGTTTGCGTTGGAAGTAGACGACCAGTAGTTGTTCGACTGCACACTTGCCCACCCACTTGTGAGTTCTTCATCAGGCAATCCCTGCCACAAGGGTATGCCTGATTGCCTGCCAATGCCCGAAGGGCGGGATGGGCGCACAGTGGTTTTACTATGCACTCCTGACAATCTATTTAAGAAGGTCAGCTCCGGCATCATTCATTCCCCCTCCCCCTCAAACTCTTTATCCAGCCCTCGCACTGTCTGCCCAGGGAGATCACCTCCTCCATCATGTACTTAAAGGTATTGAAATTTTTAAGTGCCTTCACCTCCTTACATACCCTGACAGTAACCTTAAGTTCTTCAATGGTATCTCTCAACTGCACAAGAGTGGCAAGCCTCTCCCTCTCGGAGTTTGCCCTGACAACAAGCCTCACTACTGAGCGGGATATATCCCTGAGGTCTGACCCCAGTGTATATTTGTGATACCTTGAAAAACCTCTTACTGCGTTTTCAATATAAATGGTCATATCAAACGCCTTTTTGTATATTGGGAGATGTTCATACTGTGCCATCTTTCTTAAATAACCAAATACTCAAATTACCAAATCACTGTCCGGAACGTACTGGCCACACGTAGTAATAGTAGTAGGACTTACTGCCGGCGCCCATGCTGCCATTCCACATATTGACGACCCACGCGTCGTACGAGTAGTCAGCGACGGAAGTAGACGACCAGTAGTAGCTCGACTGCACATTGCTGAATCCCTGCGTGTTCAGCCAGGCAGCCGTATTAGACTGTCCTGCATTTACCAGGCTCTCAAGCTCGTTGACATTGGACAGGCGCCAGTCGGTGTAGCCGCATAGATCTAAGCCATTGGCATAATCCAGGGCCTGCTGCCATGTCCTTGTAACACTGTCAGGCGACCTTACCCACATCAAACCAGTAAGATTGTCTGTGACACAAGCAGCCTCTGTTCCTGTGCCTGCCGTAAACCTCGGACTGGGCCAGGCTACACCTGCCTTTATATCCCCATCCTGGCCCGTACCCGGGCAGGCGATCACACCTCCCGAGCTGTCATAGCAGGTCGTCTGCCCTGTCTCCGGAAGCTCAACCGTCCCTGCCAGGACAAAAACAGGGAGAAACAAAATCAATACCACCGTCATTAAGACAACCAGTCTGTTTTTAACCATTATGAATCCTCCTTTCCTTATGTTTTATATTGGAATAATCATACCGCCAGGCGGAACATTTTTCGCGGAGTTTACCCTGAGCACAGCCGAAGGGCTCAATGCAGGCACTGCCCTGTCCCGCTATTCTGGGAATCCTGATACCGGCACAGAATTTTTTCAGGATTAGTGGAGGGCAAGCCCACCTTGCAAAAGCTGTCAGGTTTGATAGATTATAGTTCTTAAGAAAGGTTAAAAGGTGAATGAATGAATGAATGAATGAATGAATGAATGCAATTTGATGGCCACGAGAGGGTCGGGAGCCTGAGTGAAATCCCCCCTTGCCCCCCTTTATTAAAGGGGGGGAAATACTGAACCCCCTCTAAGAAATGGGGGGATTTCTGTAGAACGACTTGAGTCGCTGCACTCCGGAGATCACGATAAATAGAATTAGTGCTGGTCATGATAAACCCCCATAAATAAAAAAGCCGGTCTGCCAAACGGACAACAATTAAAAAAATCATTGTCACCTCGGCAACCCGGCTTGCTTAAATACCTGATATAAGCCCCGTTGGCTTTGCGCCCTGCCCTCTCAGACAGTTTGCCATGATAGAAGGTACTTATATATATAGCTAAATAATAATCGCTTGTCAAGAAACAATTAGCTACTTATTATTTTGTAAGCCTGGCCGTTTATTATCCTTTGAAATATGGGCAGGAGGTCAATATTGGAGAGATATGTCGAAAGTATACGTTTTCTTTTCGGGGAAGGTAGTGTCGCATGATACTGCAGGCGCATTGCAATGTGTTATTGGCATCTGCCGAACGTTCTTAACGTTCTTATTAATGCTCGTTTTTACGATGCCTCTCAAGATATGCCTTTTTACCCATTAGAAATAGCAGGTCTTCTTTGTCTTTTGGCCTTATCCCCTTTTTGGTCTCAATAAGTGTAGAAAGACCACACACTGGGATAATTACACCTTCAATCTCTACTTCTTCCTTGTCCTTATCAGCCGCCTCAAAAGAAATCTCTCCTATTTTGCCTATAAGATCAATAACTATATCTTCAGATTCTGGGGCAAACCTGACAACAGCATATTGTGCAACATCATCATCATTAATATTGAATATATCTTCAGATCCAAAGACCTTATAAAGCACCTCTTTCATTTTCCGTATAGTTTCCGGCGCTGTATCTACGATGAGGTCAATATCATGAGTTGTCCTGTAGTATCCATGAAGGATAACAGCACATCCTCCTACTACTATGTATTTTATTCCTGCGCCATTAAGTGCATCACACAACCTAACTAATTCTTTTTGTAGTTCCATTCTTCACCCAAAACACCATTTCCCATGCTTCAGCCTCTTCAAATGTTTTGAATTTATAGACTCCATGAGCAAATGGAACCTTGATTTGAATTATGAGTGCTTTATTCAGATAGGCCTTATCTGGTTTAAAATGCCAGTTAATACCTTTCCCCTCACTTTCGAATCTATCCGCATCGTCAAAGTTCTTGAATTTTAATATAGTCATATAATTTACCCCGATCTTGTTTATCTGAGGTTAAAATAACAGGATGAGATCTATCTGTCAATTTATTGCTTGAAGGCCTTTGTTTGGGTCGGACCGTTCCTTTGTTTGGGTCGGACCACGCTATTCCTTTGATTCATAGGAGGGAACATCCCATAAGCAGACATTTTACCCCCTTAGAATATATTTTATTGCCTTACTATCATGGCCATAAGAAATTTATGTGATACTTATGAGTGATGCACGATACTATCCCGGTCTGTCGCTTACGGCGAGTCCGGCTCTTAATTAGTTCCCCATGTTATAAATGCCTATGCTGCCCGTTATAGCCAACGAATAATCTCAGTGGCGGCATAAATAAGGAGTTGTCTTATTTCGATTTTGTCCTATAATAGAGTTCAGTCATATTAATCATTACCGGGATATTCAAATGCCACATTCCAAACAATATCAATTCACCATCATCATTGAGCCCTGCGAAGAGGGCGGATACTTTGCTGCCTGCCCAGCCTTCCAGGGTTGTCATGTAGAGGGCGAAACCTATGAGGAAACCCTCCGGGAGATGCGGGCAGCCATCCAGAATTTCATCGAAGACCATCTCAACAGCGGTGAACCCATTCCAGATGATGAAGTTACCGTAACATCACTCAAGATTGCCGTATGAGTTCCCGCTTTCCAGCTATGACATCCAGAGAGGTCGTGGTCATACTTAACAAATTGGGCTTCAATTACCTCCGTCAATCCGGCTCAAGTCACGCCATCTATAAAAGGGTCTCTGACGGGAGGAGAACTACTGTCCCTATCCATCCAGACAAAGTACTTAAATGAAAAACACTTAAATCTATCATTGACGATACCGGCCTCACAGTTGATGCATTCGTGGAACTACGCCACAAATAAAAAAAGCCGAGCCGCTGAAATAACAATAATCACAAAATTATTGTCACCTCGGCAGCCCGGCTGGCTTGTGTCCCTTACGTTCCCCCCCTCCCACTCTAATAAGAATAAAGGGGGCCGCTATATTTATTTGCACTTTGTTAATAAATAGAACCGCCCCCTTTATTCTTCCCAGCTTTGCTGAAGACTGGGATAAGGAGTCGCACTGATTTTTGCTATTAAAATGATGGATTACAGCCTTCGCGGGAATGACGATTTTTTATGAAAACGTGAGTTTATACACAGACTCTAATTATTTTTTAAGCCTGGTCATTTATTATTCGTTGAAATATGGGCAGTAGGAAGTAAAACGAGGTGCTACAACTGATAACCAATTAAGCGAGCTTATTTATCCAGCTACAAGATCCAATTCTTTGATTCTTGAATGAGCAGGACCAAGTTTTCTGATATTGACAAAGACGAGACGCTGTCTCTCTTCCGCTTGCTCTTTTCCTATTCTGATGCTCCAGTCATTGAATTCTTCATCCCCCTGTCGAGGCTCAACTTTATTCCCCACCCCGGGACCAGATTTATTCCCCACTTTTT